>CAWAPZ010000005.1:0-483263 GCA_963784045.1 Vicinamibacterales bacterium | reverse complement strand
AAACGTCCTGCTCTGAAACAGCGACGCCACCCCGCCCGAGCTCCTCGGCAGCCGACCGCGCCTGCACAAGATCGCCGGCCGCGATCGCGATCTCGACTTGCGCCTCGAGGAGTGGGACGCGACGCAGGTCCGTGTTCGGTGGCCACTCCTTCGACGGAATAGTTGACGGACGGTCCAAGCCTTCGTGAATGGACGCGGCGGCACGCGCGGTGTCGCCGCGTGCCAAGTGCACCAACGCAAGGCCTGGCTGCGGATCCATCCCGCCTCGTGAGCCGCGAGGAACGCATCCTCCGCGCCCTGGATATCTCCCTTTCGGAATCGAATGCGGCCAAGCTCCGTCAACGGCCAGCCGAACTCCCGTCGTAAGTACGGACGCAGTTCCTCGCATGCCATGAGGATCTGCGTCTCCGCGTCGGCGCAGCACCCACGGAGCCGGAGGATTTCCGCCCTGTGGACACGGCAGCGTCCGTGGAGACTCCCAACCGGCTGTCCGTGCCGCCACCTCTCCATCGCTGTCGTCCACTCCTCCGCGAGGTCGTATTGCCCGAGCGCCTGGAGCGCACACACCACCTCGCAGTACACCAGTCCGGTCCAGAGGGGATCGAGTTCGCCGGCGACCGCCGCCGCGGCCGCTTCGTTGAGCAGCGCGAGACCTCGCGTGACGTCACCCTGCAGGATGAGGCTGCGTGCCTCCGCGACCCGTCCGATGGCCGCGGCAGCCGGGTCGTGACCGGTGCCCGCCTCGATGGCTCGCCGGGCCCAGTGTCGGGCGTTCTCGAAATCGCCGGAGAGCAGTCGTTCGTAATTGCGCACGACGGCGAGCCACGCATGGACCGACGTATCCTCCTGATGATCTTCGAGAAGTCTGTCCGCCCGCGTGAGCCATGCCCGGACGGGGGCCATGAGAGCCATATCGAACAGCAGGTGCATGGCGACGCGAACTGCGGCACCAGCTGCGGCCAGGTGATTGCCAGCCTGCACGCTCGCTCTGTGGACCCGCTCCCACGCCTCGATCGTCACATCGAAATGGCCTGCCGCATACGCAGCCCCAGCCAATAGGGCGAGGTCGGGTCCCACGAGCGCAGTCCTCGCGTCCACTTCACTGAGAAGCTCGTACGCGTCCTGCCAATCGCCGGTTGCCGCGGCGGCCCGCGCCCGTTCGAGCGGCGTCGCTTCGGTGGCCTCTTGCATGCTCATCCTCTGAGGCGTGTCCGGTGTCGCCGCACAGGTGCCTCCTACCGGTGATTGTAACGACGGATGTTCCCACCGTAACACCCGTCGTTACGCATTAGTCGTTGGACGGCCTTCGAGTCGGTGAATCCTGGAGCCGTCCGGCCTTCCGTTATTCGTTGGTCTGAAGCGACGTTTCGCTTCGTGAGAGGTTCCATGCCAAGGTCTGGTACGTCCGAGCGAACGGGCAGGAGTTGTACTTCGAAGTCCACGGGGAGGGACCTCCCCTCGTGCTGGTCATGGGGATCGGGTACAACGCCACGCTGTGGACACTCGCGCAGGTTCCTGCGCTGTCCCAGATGTTCCAGGTGGTGATCTTCGACAACCGGGATGCCGGCCGCAGCTCGATCGCCACAAGCCCGTACACCATCGCAGACATGGCGGATGACGTGGCCGCGTTGATGGACGCGCTCGATATCAAACGGGCTCACCTGCTGGGTCTCTCGATGGGCGGCATGATCGCCCAGGAGTTCGCGCTACGGCATGCGGGTCGCCTGCACCGATTGGTGCTGAGCGGTTGTGGCGCGGCGCCCGCGCGAGTCGACTTCGATCCGATTCGCACGTGGAACTGGGTCAAGGCCGCTGACAAGACCGGCGAGGTGTTCGCCTGCCAGCAGTTCACGTGGCTCTTCTCCAATGCCTTCCGGCGCAACAAGGAGGCGGTGCAGCAGACCATCAGCTTGTTGACGAGCAACCCTCACCCAGTCGGACCAGAGGCCTACAATCGCCAGGCGCAGGCATACCTTTCCTACGACGCGCTCGACCGGCTGACAGATCTCAAGTCGCCGACGCTCGTGATTGTCGGCGAGCAGGATCTGCTCACCCCGCCCTGGATCTGCCGCGAGGTCGCCGACAGAATTCCCGGTTCGCAATTCGAGATCATCAAGGGCGACGGATCGTCGCATGTGGTGCCGATTGAGCGTCCGGACGAGTTCAACCACCTGGTGACGAGGTTTCTTGTCGCCTCTGAGTCGGCCCTCGCGTCAACCGCGCCCTCGGACGGAGCGGCTCTTGGTGTCCAGGAGGGCCGATGACCGTATAGGGGATCGTGCCGCGGCGTAAGACTGTTGGTGCAGTTTGACTCAGAGCGCAGGGAATCGACGATGACCGAGGCGGGAGAACAGCCGCTGTCTCACTGTTGCGGAGGTTGGCGCTAGTGAAAGGTTTGTGCCTCTCACCTCATTGGTTGGAGTGCTCGTCGCACGGTGAACTCACCGATCCTCTGACCGAGCCTCATGCCATCCCGGCACGACTTGCGGAAATGGATGCCCGCATAAACACGCGAGTCGGCGTTCTCCTGCGCCGCTTGCGAGAAGCTGGTGAACGAACGGGTGATGCCTGGGAACGGCGCCCCGCTCGTCGTGGTGAAGGCGATGTCGTCAGCGCCGAAGAAATGAGCGAGCACCGTGGCGGCAGCGGCGCCGAGCACACTATGCGTTGACGGATAGTCGGGGAAAGGAGGCGTGTTAAGAAAGGATTCCCAGAGCGGGTCACCAACGGTCTCGTCGTTGCCGTCCGCATCCCCATCGCGAATGGCTGTTACCGGTCGCCAAGAATTGTAGACGTACCGCGTGTTGAAGCCGGTGATGAATCCATCCGCCATCGCGAAGTTCACGAGCGCGAAGAGCCTCGCCTGCTCCCAGAGATCGAGCATGCGTGGCTCCGAGACGAGCCTCGCGATTCTGTTCCACCCCACCTGAGAGCCTTCGTACCAAAAGCGCGCGATCTCGGATTGCTCGGCCGTGCGCGTGGTTGACAGCCGCTGTCCGATACTCTGGACCTCGTTGTATCGCGCGCGTACCGCCGGGTGAACAACGGCAATGGACCGCTCGGACGAAACTGTCGGCCGCTGCGGAGCGTGAAGGGCATCACGTTGCCCCAGCCAGGAAGCAGGGCCGGCGCGAGGCCTGGACCGCCGCTCGCGGGATCCGGAGGGTTCGGGTTCGGCGTTGGCTGCCAGAATCCAGGCCCCTCCAACGGGACGTAGGGGATCTCGGCGAGGCGCGCCCCGTCCCCGGCGCGGACCGCCAGAACCGCCGCCGCAGCGGCCGCGCCGACAAGGATTCCCTCCTGTCTTGCTGGTCTTTCCGGGATCATCGCGATCGACGACGCGTACGTGGCGTTCGCTGCAGCAAGTGCCGTCGCCTGCTGAGTGGGCGTCCCGAAGTTCGGGATGACCCCCAGGAGCACCCCGTGGGCGGCAGCCGCGATGGCGGCTTCAGGCGAGGCCGAGGGTGCAGAGAACGAGAAAGCGTAAGGCTTATGGCGCTGCTCGATGGCATTGACCGCGTCGTGGATCGCGGCGTGGACCATCGCGAGCGATCGTGTCTGGACGATGTTGTTCTGGCCACTCAAGGCCAGCGTGTTCAATGTGTGGACGTTCCAGGCTCTCACGTCGTCAGCGGCACGTGCGGCGGTCGTCACTGCCAGTCCGACGAGCGTCAAGCCTGCGGTGATGAGATTTAGACTTCGTGTGATCGTGTTCGGCATGGTGCCCTCTCTCGCGTCGCCGTCCACGTGGCTGGCGGCGCTCGCCACGCAGGTCAAATTGGGGTCGTCCGTAAATCACCGCCGCTGATGGGACGATGGGAAACTACTAGGACCATCTGGGCGTCAGCCGCCGTTGTTGACATAGATGAAGACGACTCAGCGACGTGGCGGCTTCGCGACGAGCATCAACGGTTCACCCTTCCCGCCGATCTGGAAAAGGATGAGCGAGGTCCGCTCCGTGGTGCTTGGATTCCGCGCCTGCATCGTCGTATTCACGGCCTCGTGATACACCTCGCCCGGGCGAAACTGCTTTCGGCCTTGGCCTTCGACGTCTACGACGAACTCGCCCGATATCACGTACACGAACACGTCGCCGGTGTGGTAATGCCAACCGCCCACCCAGCCAACTGGAAGCTCGATCCGGAGGACTGTGCCTTCTTTCTCGGGCACACTGACGAGATCGCTTTTGAGAACGGTTTGTTGGTCCGCCGTGGTCCGATACTCCTGGGGTGACGCGGCCTGCGCCTGGGCGTTCAGATGCTCGGGCCACAGGCACCCTGCGAGCGCCAGCATGTAACACGCGACATGGGCATTCACGAGGCTCTCTCTTGGACTGCCAGCACACACCGCAGCTAAGATCGTCTGCATCGCCGCTCTCCTTCGCTGAACGTGTCGTTCTCCTCCCAGCGCTCCCTGTCATCGTTCAGTTCGGACACGACCACAGCCCCGCTGGCCGATCGTTCGGCCTCTCTGAACTCCTGGACAAGATTTGCCATGTGTCGCCTTGATTTGTCCAATGCATTTATCGTTCTAAGATTGATGCAGAATTGGAATGAGTTGAAGTGAACCTCACCCACCTGCGTACATTCGTTGCTATCGCTGACGCCGGTGGTATTGCGCGAGCAGGCGCGCAGCTGAACCTGAGTCAGCCGGCGGCTTCGCGCCAGATCCTCGCGCTGGAAGCCGATCTGGGTGTGCAACTCTTCGACCGTGTCGGTCGCCGTCTCCTACTGACATCGGAAGGGGAGCACCTGCTGCGGCACTGTCGCCGGCTCTTGACTGATGCCGATTCGCTCACGGAGCGGGCGCGTGCGCTCAAGACGGGCCAGACCGGCATTCTGCGAGTCGGTGCGACGCCGCAGACGATCGAGAGCCTGCTCGCGAAGTTCCTGACGGCCTACGGACGGCGTCATCCCGGCGTCGAGATCCATCTGGTCGAGGAGGGTGGTGTCCGCCTGCCCAACCGGCTTGACGGTGGCGACGTTCACGTGGTCATCAATGCGGGAGTTGAAGACCGTTTTCGCTGTCGGTTGCTCTACCCGGTCTACATGCTGGCGGTGTTACCAAAGGGGCACCAGTTGAGTGGCCGCGCCGTGATCGAGGTAGCGCAGTTGTCAGATGAACCGCTGCTGCGGCTGGGCCGCGGCTTCGCCTCTCGTGATTGGTTCGACGCCGCCTGCCAAATTGCACGCATCAAGCCACAGGTGCTTCTGGAAAGCGCGGCCCCTCAAACACTGATCGCGCTGGCGGCTGCCGGTAAGGGCATCGCGCTCGTACCCTCCACCGTGCAGATCTCTGCCCGGAAGGTTCGTGCTCTTCCCCTGGTCCACCGCAGAGCGCCGATCGGGAGGTGGTTGAACATCGCATGGCATCCCCAGCGGTTCCTCGCCCGATATGCCGAGCAGTTCATCGAGGAACTCGTGGTGCATGTGAAGCGTGACTATCCCGGACGCGAGTTCACATTGTCTGCGCCGCCGCTGCCGCGGCCGAAGGAGGCAGCCGGCCTGTAGTGCCGGAAGGCAGCACCCGCGAGATGCATTATCACGACGAGGAACGGGAGCATCCTGAAACGAGCGATCCGCATTCTCAAGGCCATGCCCGAGGCCAGCGTCACACTCACGCTGCAAGAACGTTGCACTCCCGAGCGCTGCGCGGGCGTCCGTACCGTCTTCACCCATGACTTCTTTCAGCCGAAGAAGTAGCCGCTCGATGTCCATGGCCCGACTGCTGGCGCCGCACGATGTGCTCGACGATGTGGGCGGCATCCGCACCGACGCCGGCAAAGGCGGCGGATGGCTCCGAATGCAGCCACGGCAGCCCGACGGCGTACAGCCCCGGGTGCGTCGTCACGCCCCTGACGTGCCGGGGATACCCCCACTCGTCGAAGATGGGCAGGTCCACCCATCCGAAGTCGAGGCGATAGCCGGTAGCCCAGACGATCGAGCGGATGCCCGCCGCATCGAGGTCGAGCTCCGTGATCGTCGGCGGCGAAAACGTGTCGTACGGCGGGCGGTCATCGGCGGGGGCGTCGATGCCGGCCGCCGCGTTGTACGCGTCGAACATCGGCTTGAACTTCACATCGAATGCGGAGTCCGCAAACGCCAGGCGCTTCTCCAGGTCGTCGCTGAACCGGACGATCGTCCCTGCCGCCGATTCCAACTGTCCGTACAGGTGAACTCCCTGCCGCGCGAACTGCCGCAGGCTGATGTCGTGGCCCCCATTCTTTCCGGAGACATGCGGGATGCAACCGAACCGCGCGGCGGGCGATGGGAGATCCGCGACGGTGGGGAAGGGCACGCCGACTTCGGCGCCGTGCAGGAAGGAATTCAGCAGCCACCAGATCACGTCGCGCCCTCTGTAACGACGTGGGGCCCCTGGGCACATCGACACCGCAAGATGCACGTCGCGCCCGGCGTCATGCAGTTCCTCGGCGATCTGTGCCCCTGATTGGCCCGTGCCGACCACCAGGACGGCGCCTTCTGGAAGCTGCTGCGGCCGCCGGTACTCCTGCGAGTGCAATTGCTGAATGTGTGCCGAGAGCGTTGCCGACGCCGCCGGCACCTTCGGTCGCTGGTATGGCCCCGTTGCGAGCACAACGTTACTGGCCCGAATCGTGGCGCCGCCTTCAATGGTGGCTTCCAGGTGGCCGTTCGACGCGGTCAGGCGCTTCACGCCAGATCCGAGGCGTACCGGGGCGCTAAAGGAGGCGGCGTAGTCCTTCAGGTAGTTCACCACTTCGTCGCGCGGCATGAATCCGTCCGGATCGGGTCCGTCATATGGCTTGCCCGGCAGAAGAATGCTGAAGTTCGGAGCGACGAGACACAAGCTGTCCCAGCGGTCCAGCCATCCGCCGCCGAGTCGATCGCGCCGCTCCAGCACGACGTGCTCGACGCCAGCCTTCGTCAGCCAGTAGCTCGTGGCGACGCCCGCCTGCCCCGCCCCGATCACCAGCGTGTCCACGGTCTCGCGCGCATCGTTCATAAGTGCCTCCCGTCGGTTCCCCAACGACCGTGAATCGACCTTACGGGATCGACCGGCATCAACGCTTCGGGCGTATTGCCCAGTGAGGACAATCACCGAGTGGGTAGTTTTGCGTGAGGGGAGTTAACCCCAAGCGACCTGTCAGACGAGTTCGCGACCGATCTGGAACCGGCGGCGCTTCACAGGCACCCCGATCGCCGACCGTCTGACGCCAAGCCCCGTCAGTCGCAACTTCCGCACGGCCCGCAGGAGTTGGGCTTGCGTGGGTCATATGCGACGATCGTTCCGCGACGATCGAGCTGGACGCGACAGCAGTCTTCGAGCACGGCCTTGAGCTGTTGTCTGCCTCGTTGGATGCGGCTCTTCATGGCGGAGAGAGACACGCCCGCTCGCGCGGCTGCATCGGCCTGATTGACGCCTTCCAGATCCGCCAACGTGACTGCCTCCCGGTACGCCGGAGATAGCTGGCGGATCATCGGCGTCATGCAGCCGGCCAGCTCCTGAAGAGCGGCTCGCTCATCGTCCTTTGAGCTCGCCTGCGTCTCCGCACTTGCCGCCGCCAAGTCCTCGGCTCCGCCGCTGGCGACCTCGCGTCGACCGGCTGACGACCGGTAGTAGTCCACGATGACGTTTCGGGCCGCGCGATACACCCAGGCGTGGAGCCGCTCCGCATCACGGAGCGACGCGAGGCCCTTGACGATCTGGAGCAACACTCGCTGCACCAGATCGTCCACGTCGGCCTGATTCCGGACGCGGCGGCTGATGAACGCGCGTAGGTTGCCGTGCAACTCCTCCCACGGCAGATCGGAGACCGCAGCCATCGTGCCCTCGATCCTATCGCTTCGTGGAGTCGGCCCGCCTGACAAGCGCACGTGGCGGCGTGAGACGACTGTCCGCAACAGGCTGGCTTGGCCTCCGCCGGGCAGCAGGTACTGAGGAGGACGCTATCGCAGCACGCTTCGGGACGCGTCTGTTCGGCGTTCAGCGCCGACTGGCTGGGTTCAATGACGTTCATGATGTGCCTCCGTTGGTAATGACTTCTCGCGGTATGCACTGCGTCGGATCACGCAAGTTTGACGGCTTCGATCAGGGCCGACGCCACGAACTGCTCAGCGCCGCTCCCCGGGCGCCACTCTTCGATGAGGGTGCGGCTCTGTACCTGGACGGCGATACGAACGTCCTCGAATCCCGCGGCGGCGATCATCCGCTCGAGTTCTGCAACAGGCGCAGCGCCGGCGACGCAGCCCGTATAGGCGGCAGGATCCGCGGCGATCGCTGCCGGTATGTCGCCGATCGCCACGACGTCGGATATCGCCAAACGCCCTCCGGGCGCCAGCACACGGAACGCTTCGCGGAACACCGTGGGCTTGTCCGGTGCGAGGTTGATCACGCAGTTGGACATGATGACGTCGACGGATGCGTCTTCCACTGGCAGGTGTTCGATCTCGCCCAAGCGGAAGTCCACGTACGCGAGTCCGGTCTTCGCCGCGTTCGCCTTGGCACGGTCGATCATCTCCGGCGTCATGTCCACACCGATGACACGTCCGGTCGGACCGACCTGTCGAGCGGCGAGGAAGGCGTCGAATCCGGCGCCACTCCCGAGGTCGAGGACGCGCTCGCCAGGTCTGAGGCCAGCGATAGCCTGAGGGTTGCCGCAGCCCAGACCCAGGTCGGCGCCGTCAGGCACGGCGGCGAGGTCGGCGTCGGTATAGCCGAGTTGTTTGGAGGAAGAGCCCGTCGGGCCGCAGCAGCTAGTCCCGCCGCCGCAACAACCGCTCTGCTGTTCCTGTGTCGCGACGGCTCCATACGCCTGTCGGACGGCCGCTCGAATCTGGTCGGATGTGGATGTCTGCATCTTTGCTTCTCCCGTCGCCTTTGCTTCTACAGACGGGGGAGCAGAGAAAAGGACGCAAACCCGATAGGGAGCTGCAAGTCCTCAGTCACGCGGACCCACCTCATCGACGCGCTGCCGTTCCGCAGCCCTATGCACAGCCCACACTCGGGACTCCGAACACAAATGTGTAACGGTTGAGGAGACCGCTGCACATGGCGGGCGCGTTTCGCTCACGTTGCTACGGCACATGCCAGCGCCGTTACCAGCCAAAGAGGGCAGTATGGACCCGATTCGCGCTCGTTAGGCTGTCACTTCTTTCAGCCGAAGCAGTAGCCGCTCGATGTCCATGGCCCGACTGCTCGCGCCGCACGATGTGCTCGACGATGTGGGCCGCATCCGCACCGACGCCGGCAAAGGCGGCGGATGGCTCCGAATACAGCCACGGCAGCCCGACGGTGTACAGCCCTGGGTGCGTCGTCACGCCCCGGACGTGCCGGGGATACCCCCACTCGTCGAAGATGGGCAGGTCCACCCATCCGAAGTCGAGGCGATAGCCGGTAGCCCAGACGATCGAGCGGATGGCCGCCGCATCGAGGTCGAGCTCCGTGATCGTCGGCGGCGAAAACGTGTCGTACGGTGGGCGGTCATCGGCGGGCGCGTCGATGCCGGCCGCCGCGTTGTACGCGTCGAACATCGGCTTGAACTTCACATCGAATGCGGAGTCCGCAAACGCCAGGCGCTTCTCCAGATCGTCGCTGAACCGGACGATCGTCCCTGCCGCGGATTCCAACTGTCCGTACAGGTGCACTCCCTGCCGCGCGAACCGCCGTAGGCTGATGTCGTGGCCCCCATTCTTTCCAGAGACATGGGGGATGCAAGCGAACCGCACGGCAGGCGATGGGAGATCCGCGACGGTGGGAAAAGGCACGCCCACTTCAGCGCCGTGCAGGAAGGAATTCAGCAGCCACCAGATCACGTCGCGCCCTCGGTAACGACGTGGGACCCCTGGGCACATCGACACCGCAAGATGCACCTCGCGCCCGGCGTCATGCAGTTCCTCGGCGATCTGTGCCCCTGATTGGCCCGTGCCGACCACCAGGACGGCCCCCTCTGGAAGCTGCTGCGGCCGCCGGTACTCCTGCGAGTGCCATTGGTGAATGTGTGCCGAGAGCGTTGCCGATGCCGCCGGCACCTTCGGTCGCTGGTATGGGCCCGTTGCGAGCACAACGTTACTCGCCCGAATCGTGGTGCCGCCTTCAATGGTGGCTTCCAGGTGGCCGTTCGACGCGCTCAGGCGCTTCACGCCAGATCCGAGGCGTACCGGGGCGCTAAAGGAAGCGGCGTACTCCTTCAGATACTTCACCACTTCGTCGCGCGGCATGAATCCGTCCGGGTCGGGTCCGTCATATGGCTTGCCCGGCAGGAGAATGCTGAAGTTCGGAGCGACGAGACACAAGCTGTCCCAGCGGTCCAGCCATCCGCCGCCGAGTCGATCGCGCCGCTCCAGCACGACGTGCTCGACGCTCGCCTTCGTCAGCCAGTAGCTCGTGGCGACACCCGCTTGCCCCGCCCCGATCACCAACGTGTCCACGGTCTCGCGCGCATCGTTCATAAGTGCCTCCCATCGGTTCCCTAACGACCGTGAATCGACCTTACGGGATCGACCGGCATCAACGCGTCGCCGTATTGCCCAGTGAGACAATCAGCGAGTGGGTAGGTTCGCGTGAGGGGAGTTAACCCCAAGCGACCTGTCAGACGAGTTCGCGACCGATCTGGAACCGGCTGCGCTTCACAGGCACCCCGATCGCCGACCTTCTGACGCCAAGCCCCGTCAGTCGCAACTTCCGCACGGCCCGCAGGAGTTGGGCTTGCGTGGGTCGTATGCGACGATCGTTCCGCGACGATCGAGCTGGACGCGGCAGCAATCTTCGAGCACGGCCTTGAGCTGTTGTCGGCCTCGTTGGATGCGGCTCTTCATGGCGGAGATAGACACGCCCGCTCGCGCGGCTGCATCGGCCTGATTGACGCCTTCCAGATCCGCCAACGTGACTGCCTCGCGGTACGCCGGAGGTAGCTGCCGGATCATCGGCGTCATGCAGCCGGCCAGCTCCTGAAGAGCGGCTCGCTCATCGTCCTTTGAGCTCGCCTGCGTTCCCGCACTTGCTGCCGCCAAGTCCTCGGCTCCGCCGCTGGCGACCTCGCGTCGACCGGCTGACGACCGGTAGTAGTCCACAATGATGTTTCGAGCCGTGCGATACACCCAGGCGTGGAGCCGCTCCGCATCACGGAGTGACGCGAGGCCCTTGACGATCTGGAGCAACACTCGCTGCACCAGATCGTCCACGTCGGCCTGATTCCGCACGCGGCGGCTGATGAACGCCCGTAGGTTGCCGTGCAACTCCTCCCACGGCAGATCGGAAACCGCAGCCATCGTGCCTCGATCCTATCGCTTCGTGGAGACGGCCGCCTGACAACTGCACGTGGCGGCTTGGGACGACTGTCCGCAACAGGCTGGCTTGGCCTCCGGCGGGCAGCAGGTGCTGAGGAGGACGCTATCGCAGCACGCTTCGGCACGCGTCTGTTCGGCGTTCACCGCCGACTGGCTGGGTTCAATGACGTTCATGATGTGTGCCTCCGTTGGTAAGACCTCTCGCGATACGCACCGCGTCGGATCACGCAAGTTTGACGGCTTCGATCAGGGCCGACGCCACGAACTGCTCAACGCCACCCCCCGGGCGCCACTCTTCGATGAGAGTGCGACTCTGTACCTGGACAGCGACACGAACGTCCTTGAATCCAGCGGCAGCGATCATCCGCTCGAGTTCTGCAACAGACACGGCGCCGGCGACGCAGCCCGTATAGGCGTTAGGATCCGCGGCGATCGCTTCCGTTATGTCGCCGATAGCCACGACGTCGGATATGGCCAA
Source organism: Vicinamibacterales bacterium (assembly GCA_963784045.1). GTDB lineage: Bacteria > Acidobacteriota > Vicinamibacteria > Vicinamibacterales > JAMQPK01 > JAMQPK01. Next base: position 471,521 of record CAWAPZ010000005.1, on the reverse strand, counting down.
GCGCCCTCCGGGCGCCAGCACACGGAACGCTTCACGGAACACCCTGGGCTTGTCCGGTGCGAGGTTGATCACGCAGTTGGACATGATGACGTCGACGGACGCGTCTTCTACTGGCAGGTGTTCGATCTCGCCCAAGCGGAAGTCCACGTGCGCCAGACCAGTCTTGGCGGCGTTTGCCTTGGCGCGATCGATCATCTCCGGCGTCATGTCCACACCAATGACATGTCCGGTCGGGCCGACCTGTCGAGCGGCGAGAAAGGCGTCGAATCCGGCGCCACTCCCGAGGTCGAGGACACGCTCGCCAGGTCTGAGGCCAGCGATTGCCTGAGGATTGCCGCAGCCCAGCCCCAGATCGGTACCGTCAGGCACGGCCGCGAGGTCGGCGTCGGTATAGCCGAGTTGTGTGGAGGAAGAGCCGGTCGGGCCGCAGCAGGTAGTCCCGCCGCCGCAACAACCGCTCTGCTGTTTCTGTGTCGCGACGGCTCCATATGCCTGTCGGACAATCGCGCGAATCTGGTCGGATGTGGATGTCTGCAACTTTGCTTCTCCCGTCGCCTTTGCTTCTACAGACGGGGGAGCAGAGAAAAGGACGCAAACCCGATTGGGGAGCTGCAAATCCTCAGTCACGAGACCAACCTCATCGACGCGCTGCCGTTCCGCAGCCTATGCAACAGCCCACACTCGGCCCCCCGAACACAAACGTGTAACGGTTCAGGAGACCGCTGCACATGGCGGGCGCGTTTCGCTCACGTTGCTACGGCACATGCCAGCGCCGTTACCAGCCAAAGAGGGCAGTATGGACCCATTCGCGCTCGTTAGGCTGTCGTTAGGCCCAAGGACAGGACGACGCGAATTACTCGGAAACTCGGGACTTCATTGCTCGGTTCGGGACCGAGGGGTCGGAGGTTCAAATCCTCTCGCCCCGACCAACTTTTTGCTGTACGGCTGGTTTCGTTCAGTCTGGTAGCGCACTCGGTTCCACCTGAGAGCCTGATCCTTGAAATTGCGCCTTTCGCGGGTTCTGAATCCAAAATCTTCGAGATTTTTCTTCAGCCTGTTTCGACTGGTCAGTCGCGCGCTAGCTCAGGGTGCAGAAAAGGCATGCTGAAGGCATGCTGATCCGCCGGCGCCTCTACCACCTATCCCGAGAGAACGCCGTGCCTCCTGATGGTTGTCACGAGGCGCGCGCGGCGCGACCAAGCCAGGCCAGGATGATGTCGGCGATCTGCCGGTTGTTCGTATCCATCATCAGCATGTGACTGTTGCCGTGTATGCCGGAAGCGGGCAAGTGAATGTTTTCTGCTGTCCCGCGCGCTGCCTTGATCCGATTCACCGTATCCACACATTCGGCCATGCGTCCCGGCCAATCGCCCACATCGGTTCCAAGGAAGTCGCCGAACATCGTCAAGAGTGGAACACGTTTGAACACGCGTTGTAAGTCCGCGTCCGTCAGCATGCAGGTCCTCGGCTTGATCGAGACAACAGCCTTCACAAGATCGCGGCGCCGCGATGGCTGCCCCAATTCCGTACGCGCCCGACTGTGAATGCACCAGGATTGCTGCAGGTCCGATGCGGTCGAGCAGCGCCGCGAGCGCAAGGATCGTCGTCCGTCCCCCTTCGGCGTCGAGCATAGAGCACGCGGTGAAATCGTGACCCTGTGGTGACACGCGGCCGAAAACGCGTAGAATTACTCGGGAAAGATGACTCGCTGGCAGCTTCGCCCACCACGCCAGCTACACATTTTCGCAGTCGAAGGATCACGCATCCACCCGGGCGCGAACGCCCTTGTCATCGCCCAAACGGGAGCGCAATTCTCTGTGAACTTGTCTCGGACTCCTTCAGAGGTACATGTCGATGAAGATTTTACGAGTGGCCCTCGTAGGTCTGTTGTGCGCCTTGGGCTGGAATACTGCCGGCATCCGCCGGGATGCCGTGGTTGCGGCCCAGTCGCCCAACAATCGCACCACAACCGGTGAGTTCATCGTTGATCCACCGACGCTGATCAATCTCGGCTTCGAATGGTTCATCGAGGGTGATGACAACCGCAATGCATCAGTGGCTCTTGCCTACCGCAAGCAAGGAGCCGCCCAATGGAGCACCGGCCTTCCGTTGCTGCGCTTGCAGGGTGAGCGAATCTCAGGGAACGATCGGATGGACGTCATCTCGCCGAACATGTTCGCAGGCAGCATTGTCGATCTCGAGCCGAACGCCGCGTATGAGGTTCGATTGACACTTAGCGATCCGGACGGCGTCTCCGGCGAACCGGCGAAAAACGTGACAGTACGCACACGGCCCGAACCGATGCCACACGCCAACGGCCGGGTGTTTCACGTTTATCCGCCGGGATATTCCGGAAACACCCTGAGTCCGGCCTTTGAAGGCCTCATGTGCGCATACTACTTGACCTGCGCCGGAACCGATTGGGCCACCGCCGGACGTCCGCGCGTCAAGCCGGGCGACACAATCCTGGTCCATGCCGGGCTCTACAAGTACAACCGGCACGAATATACGAACAACCCGCTGGTCAACCGCACGCAGCCGCTCGACGGCACGTATTACCTCGTCGCCGATGGCACGCCGGACATGCCGATCGTGATTAAAGGCGCCGGCGATGGCGAAGTGATTTTCGACGGCAACGGCAACTTTGCGATGTTCGACGTGCGGGCTGCGGATTACACGTATTTCGAGGGCGTCACGATCCGGAACGCCGAATACGGCATTCTTGCGGGCACGCAGTTTTTGTTGGGCTCGAAGGGACTCACCGTCAAGCGTACGCGGTTCGAGCAGGTCGGTTCGGGAATCTTCACGAACTACTCGGGCTCGAGCAACTTCTACATCGCCGACAGCACGTTCATCGGACGCAACGATCCGGATCACGTCATCGGGTGGTCGGGAGAGTTCTGGGCGCCATTCAACGGCGTCGCGGGGCAGAAGTTTCCGCCACCCATGGCGTCGTATGTGGCCATCAAGCTCTACGGGCCGGGACATGTCGTGGCGTACAACTACGTCGCGAACTTCCATGACGGCGTCAACGTCGAGGTCTACGGAAACCCTGACGGTTCGTCCGCCAGCGAGGGCCCGAAGTACCCGCCAAGGGAGTACTTCGACCGACGGCCGGTTTCGATCGACTTCTATAACAACTACATGACGAACTTTCACGACAACCCGTTCGAGACCGACGGCAGCATGCATAACATCCGCGTCATGCGCAACATGATGATCAACTCCGCTTCACACGCGTTTTGCAATCAACCGGCGGTCGGCGGTCCTGTGTACTGGATTCGGAATGTTGCCTATCACTTGCCTGGAGGGTCATCCCGTCTCACTGGTGGGGCGGCGGGCGTGCTCCTTTACAACAACACGATCCTGTCGGAGACATCGGCCAACGGTACGTCGAACACACACTGGAGGAACAATCTGTTTCTGGGTCAGAACTCAGGCCCTGCGATCTTCAGCGTGAACACCTATACAAACTACACCTCGTCCGATTACAACGGCTTCCGTCCCAACCCCGGAGCCGTGACCTCATTTCAATGGAACTCGCCGCCCTTCACGGTCGCGGCCGATTTTGCGGGGCTTACGGCCGGGGGCGGTGGGGGGGCACCTGGAGCGGGTGCGCAGGCGGCCGCGGGCCGCGCTGGCACACCGGCGGCTCCCGGTGAGGGCCGCGGGGGCTTGCCGGCTCGGGGTGGCGGCCGCGGAGGCGGGGCCGCCTCGGGGCTGGAACAGCGCCAGTTTTCAACGCTGGCGGCCTACAGCCAGGCGACCAACCAGGATCGCCACAGCGTGCTCGTCGACTACGACATCTTTGTGAATGTGCCGAAACTCGACGCGCAGGATCGTACGACGGTGCAGCGAGTCTACAAGGCGGAGGATTTCGATTTCCGACTAAGACCTGAATCGGCGGCGATCGATCGAGGCACATCCCTGGCGGGGATTACCGAGGGCTTCAGTGGAAAGGCGCCCGACTTAGGTGCGCTCGAGTTGGGACGACCCTTGCCACACTACGGCCCCAGGTAGCATGCGCGCAGGACGGATGCGAGGACCGATATGCGAGCCATGATTCGTTCGTGTGCGCGGCTTGGAGCGTTCGGAGCGTTGTTGTCGTTCGCGATGAGCGGTGTGTTGATGCGCGCTCAGGCGCCGCCGGCCGCTCCGGCATCGGGCGCGGGCCGCGCGGGTGGTCCCGGGGCGATCGCTGCAGCCTTCTTCACAGAGAAATGCGCCGGCTGCCACGGCAACGACCTGGCGGGTGGACGCGCCGCCAGCCTGTTCGATCCGAAAATGCTCGCACGTCTGGACGACGATCGCCTCGTGCGCATTATCAGAGCCGGATTGCCGACCGCTGGGATGCCCGCGTTCGATGACCTGACCGAAGAGCAGCTCGGCCAGTTGATTCACCATATCCGCGCGGAGACCGGGAACCTCGCTCCCAAACCTGCGTTCGTCGTGAATCCCGCGGGAGTGATTCTGAAGACGCAGAAGCAGACCGTCAAAGCGGAGCTCGTCGCCGACGGCCTGGAAACGCCATGGGGGCTCGCATTTCTGCCAGACGGACGGTTATTGGTCACCGAACGTCCTGGCAATCTTCGGATCATTGACAAGGGCGCGCTGTCCGAGCCAGTGAAGGGCACGCCCAAAACACACGTGCAGCAGGACGGCGGCATGTTTGACGTCGAAGTGCACCCGAACTATGCGAGAAACGGCTGGATTTATCTCGCGTATTCGGAAGTGCGTCCAGGTTTCGTGCCCCCGCCGCCATCCGCGGTGCCCCCAACTCCCGCCGTGGAGCCTGGTCGCGGCCGCGGGCCGCAGATTCCGTCGATGACGGTCATCATCCGCGGCAAGCTCAACAAGCGAAACGAATGGTCTGATGCGCAGGTCATCTTTCGCGGGGCACCGGAGCTGTACACGCCGTCTGGAACACATTTTGGCCTGCGGTTCCTGTTCGATCGTGAGGGGCATCTCTTCTACACCATCGGCGATCGGGGCGTCATGCAGAATTCCCAGGATCTGTCGAACCCCATCGGGAAGATCCACCGCATCAATGACGACGGGTCGGTGCCGGAAGACAATCCGTTTGTGACGACCCCGGGCGCACTGCCGACGATCTGGAGCTACGGCCATCGCAATCCGCAGGGCATGGCGTGGGATCCCGTCACCGGAGTGATGTGGGAGTCCGAACACGGCCCGAGCGGCGGTGACGAGATCAATATCATTGAGCCCGGAAAAAACTACGGGTGGGGTGTGGTGTCGAAGGGGCTGCAGAACGGCATCACGAGGCGGTCTCAATCCGGAATGGAAGAACCGCTGACCTACTACACACCCTCGATTGGGCCGTCCGCGCTCGCGTTCTATACCGGCAACCGATACCCGGGATGGAAGAACACCAGCCTCTTTGTTGCGGGCATGGTGGGGCATAGGCTGCTTCGGTTTCAGGTTGCCAACAACACGATCGCCGCAGAAGAAGTGATCTTCGGTCAGTTCGGCCGCGTGCGCGACATCGTCCAGGGGCCGGATGGGTATTTTTATGCTGCGCTGCAGAACCCAACCGGCTCGGGCACTGGGCTACCGCTGTCGGCGTCTACGCCTGGGCGCGTGATTCGCCTGGTACCCGGCAGCAATTGAAATTCCTTCGGAGGAGAAGCTCGACGCACCCGGCGAAGTCCAGGGCATCCGCATGGTGACCCCACGAGTGTTTCTGGATCTTCTCCGTGGCTAAGGCGACTGCAAAATCCTGTTTGGGCGCGCGCAGGATGGGCATGCTGAAGGCATTCCGTCCGGTGTAACTCACTTGTTTACCGGCAAATTGGCGGGTTCGTGACTCGGTTCGGGACCGAGGGGTCGGAGGTTCAAATCCTCTCGCCCCGACCACTTTCCTAAGAAAACTCGCCGAATTCAGGCGGTCAGACCACTCGGTTTCATCCGAGGGGTCAACGCCTCAAATCGCGCTTCATCCACTCTCCCGGCCGCAGAACCACTGTTATAGCGGTAAATCGTTAGGCTGTTGTTAGGCTAATCCACTCCCAAACCGGAGCTGAGACCAAGAGCGTATGAAGTGGCCGGCGAATACCGGCCACTCTTATGTACGGTGGCTGCAGAAAGGGTGGGTTCCGCTCGAGTTAGTTGTTACTAATAGACGGACGCTGACGAGCGGGGTTGTCGATGCGACACAGGTAGAAGCCGTGCTCGAGTCTGTAGTGTTACCTCGGCCTGGAGCATGGGAGGCTCGTCACTCTCTAGAAAGGCTTTCTTCGCAGAACCCCCGCCCCGATATCGATGAGCGCCCTCCTCATCCTGGAAGGCATCGGTGATTTTCAGTCCTCCTGCAAGCGTCGAACCGCTCGATCGTGCGTTGGCCATCGCGGGTGAGTGAGTTGATCTTCGGGACCGTGCGGAAAGATTTCGTTGTTGTCGCTGTCGGTTGTGCTGAATCCAGTTCACTCAAATTATTCAGGTGCGTCACCCCGCGGATTCGAATGGCGTAGCGAAACCCGCCGTGCCGCTCTAACTTGCGCGGCCGCCATTGTTATCGCTGCTGCTTGGCAGGAGAACGCCGGCGACCGTGATCGATCTGGGTACTAAGACTTCAAAAGCCTATCTCTGGGCGTAGCTGGTAAAAACGAAGTCGCGCGCTGCCACACGGGTATGACACTGGTGACACGCCGCTTTCGCAAACGACGGGCCGTTACCAATCGCCTTGAACGTGGCCGACGGCGCGTCATAGGCGAAATCGCCGTAGCCCCACCCATCCGTGTCCCGGAACCGCTTGGCGTCTTTAATCATGAACTGCACTTTCTTAAGCGTGTCTGGCACCATCGCCGCCCCTGGTAACAAGGGATTGCTTTTCATCGACCACGCGATCTTTGCCATCATCGCGCCGTCAGGAATCGTCTGGTGGTTGGCGGGGAATCCTTCGTTGTACGCCTTGATCATCAGGGGATTCCCGAGAATCGCCTTGACGCCGTCAACCGGCTGGCTTGGCGCGATCACTTGCCACCCTTCGTAGCCTTTGAATTCCGAAAATGCAATGCCGTTAGGCGACATGACGGTGGAGTTCTCCTGCGCAGCGAGCGTCATGCACACAAGGAAGATACACGAAGAGAACGATACGACTGATGCGATGTGTTGAGGCTTCATTTTGGTTGTCCTTACCGTTTCGCATAATTCGTGAAAACGAAGTCGCGCGCCTTTGCTCCAGCCGTGTGGCACCCGTGGCACAAAGACCGTGCGTTTGACGCGGTCGATGGCTTGACTGGTTTGAACGTGCCGGGCGACGCCTCGTATTCGAATGTGGCGTACCCCCATCCGTTTGTGTCAGGAAACCGCTTTGCATCCTTCACCATGAATGACACCTCTGTTTGAGTCCCTGGCACTGTCACTCCATACGGCGACGCCTTGTGGTCCTTTAGCCATTCGACCTTGGCCATCGCAGCGCCGTCTGGAACGGCTTGGCCATTCGCCGGAATGCCGTCGCGGTACGCTTGGATCATGGCGGAGTTGCCGAAGATGGCCTTGGTGCACCCGACCTTCGACGTCCCGCATCCGCCGCCGTCATCCGGCTGGCTGGTCGCAATCAACTGCCACGCCTCGTAGTCTCTGAATTCCGAAAACGCGATGCTGTTGGCGGTTTTCAGAGTGAATCGGTCCGGCGCCTGTGCCGCTAGCGCCACAGTAACGACGAAGACGATCGCCGAAAGGACGATCAATTTCGCGACGTGTGGTTGCTTCATTTGATTACTCCCCTTTTCTATAAGAGCGGCGGCATTCCCGGCGATGTAAACGCCGCCGCGATCCACTAGTTACACAACAAGGTGCTGGTCCTTACTGCGGGGCACGGAGTGATCGGAATGCGGCACGCAGTTCGCCGGCAAACAAGTCCGGGTGCTCCCACATTGCGAAGTGGCCGCCCCGATCAGCCTCATGGAAGTAGATCAGGTTGCGGAAGGCGCTGCGCGCCCATCGTTCTTGCGCCCGAAAGACTTCGTCCGGAAAAACCGTGATCGCCACAGGGACCGAGATCTGATCGGTCTTCTGCGACGCCGCACTCACCAACTGTTGGTCACGGTTCTCCCAGTAGATCCGAGCTGATGAGGCTGCGGTGTTCGTGAGCCAGTACAGACTGAAGTTGTCCAGTACGTCGTCTCTGGTCGGCGACTGTTTCGGGTCCTTGCCGTACGTCCACTTGTCGAAACCCGGGTGCACGAGCATCCATCCGGCTAAGCCAGCCGGGGAGTCCGTCAAGCCGTAGCCGACAGCCTGCGGCCGCGCACTCATCATCGTCAGGTACGCCAAGCCGCCCTTTTGGACGTAGCTTCCGAGGTCGGCGACAGCAGCGCCTTCCTTCTCGGTGAATCCTGCCGGCGCGGGGCCGCCTCCGAGCACGGCACCTACCTCGTTGGTAATGGCGGCAGGGAAGTTGGTATGGATCCCCAGCAGCCCCGCTGGCGCCTGTCGCCCCATCGCCTCGACCACACCCGCTCCCCAATCCCCGCCCTGGGCGACGTAGTGCGTGTACCCCAGGCGGTTCATGAGGATGGCCCACGCACCGCCGATGCGCTCGAGGCCCCAACCGGCCTCCGTCGGCCGGCCCGAGAAGCCGAAGCCGGGCAGTGACGGAATCACGACGTCGAATGCATCTTCGGCGCGGCCGCCGTACTTCGTGGGATCCGTTAGCGGGCCAATGAGCTTGATTTGCTCGAACACCGAACCCGGCCACCCGTGCGTAATGATCAGCGGCATCGCATTCGGGTGCCGAGAGCGCACGTGGATGAAGTGAATGTCGACTCCATCGATGTTCGTCATGAACTGCGGCAAGGCATTGAGCTTTGCTTCCGCCTTGCGCCAGTCATATTCCGTGCCCCAATAACCAACGAGTTCCTGGAGCTTCGCCAGCTGCACGCCCTGCCACTGATCTGCGGCCGTCTCCTTGTCGGGCCAGCGGGTCGCCGCGAGTCGTCGGCGAAGGTCGTCGAGGTCACTGTCGGGTACTTTCACGCGGAACGGCAGAATGGCCGTGGCGTTGTTTTCGGCAGCAGCCACCGGTGACCACGATGCGCTGATGACCGTCGCTGACAGCGCGGCAATTACCATGCGGCCCTTAGGCGTTGATGAGGCTGCGAGAACCATCATCGTGGCCGCAATGATGATTCCGTTTTGAAATGAAACGTAGTGAGCGAGTCGCTTGAATGGCTTCATGTGAAATCCTCCTTGAGCACATGTAACCAGACTCGCGACCTTGCATCTATCAGACGAACGTATCGACGACACCTTCGTATCAGTTCGGAGCTCACGATCTAGCGTTGGTGATTCGATTCCCAGAAGTCAGCGCTTCCGGTTTGACCTGCTGAGCTATCTGTGGATGCCTGCATGTCAGTTCAGGGTCACCGCGGGGATACCAAGGTGCAATTGATCGTGCCGGAAAGCGGCCGCATGCTTCACGCATAGCATCCGGAGCAGTGCCGGATACGAAAGGAGGACGACGTGAGATCCACGGGAAGCAGCAATCCCTCTCGCAAGCGCACTCAGTACTACCCCTGGTGGCTGGACAACTTGGCCGACGACGCCACCGGGGAGGGTGCGGCGACTGCAGGGCATCATGCACGGGGCGGAGGCTGTGCGAAAGCTCGTGCTCGACGCACGCGAGCTATATGAGGACCAGGAGTTCCAATTCGCCGGCAACTACGGTGAACATGGCTTCCTCGAGGAGTACACCTGTCAGATCCAGGGCGAGCCCACCCGCGTTGTGGTAACGGTCGCCCGAAATGCCGCCGGGAAGGCGCAGCACCTCGTGGTGAACCATCGTCCCCGTAGCTCGGTGCTGCTCTTCGCCCGGATCATGGGCGCGAAATACGCCGGCACCCCGCTGGCCGAGTACTTCATCACGAGCGCGACCTGAAACCGACGTCCCTCCATCGCAGCGATCAACCACGTCTATTTGGCGAGTTCGTACGGATGAGAATGGCTTACACGAGCTGACGCAAAGAGCGTCGGCTCGTGCGAGTCCTGCGTCCGCCAGATGGCGCGCCTTGTCGAGCTTTATATGCCGCATCCAACGACTCTTGGACGAACACCGGAGGAGTCGCTTCCAATCGGCCGTCATGAACCAGACCGGGTGAGCGCGGAATCCATCAGTCTTCGCCAACAGCACCTACCTAGGTATCGACCAACACGATCGTCCAATAGATCTGAGCTTCCGCAAATGCTCCAATCACGATGTCCGACGAATGAGATCGGAGGACGAGAGATTAGGAGGATGAACATGAACGCTTACAACCACGTGCTGCGCAAGAGTTTTGTCACGCTTTGGATGCTCGGAGCGATTGGGGGTGCAACGAGTACCACCGCGCAGAGTATCGCGCCCGAGGAGACCGTGCGATCAGTGAGAAAGATGCTCGAGCGTCTTCCATATTACGGCGTCTTCGACTTCATGGTCTTCCGCGTGGATCGCGGCACTGTCTACCTCGCCGGCTACAGCTTCGAGGGACGTCTGAAAATGGACGCGGAAGCCGCCACGAAGCGTGCGAGCGGCGTTGATGAAGTCGCCAATAAAATCGAGGTGCTCCCCGCATCGCAGAACGATGACCGAATTCGATGGGCAACGTTCTATCGAATCTACACTGATGACTTCCTGTCACGGTACGCACCGGGCGGCGAGTTCGGCGTGCTGCAAGAACTGCGGGATGAGCGGCACTTCCCGGGCATGCAGCCGGTGGGGCCCTACGCGATCCACATCATCGTCAAGAATGGCCGAACCATGCTGCTGGGAATTGTCGAGAGCGCGGCGGATCGCCAGATTGCAGAAGTGCGCGCGCGCGAGGTGGCCGCAGTTTTCGAGGTCGAAAACAGTCTGACGGTTATCCGAAGCGGGCAGAAAGGAGCATCCAAATGAACGTCTGGAATGTCGTCCTGCGCAGTCGCCTCCCACTGTTGACGGCGATTGCTTCCACCAGCCTGGTCGCATTGGTCGCAGCCGTTCTCTGGGGTGGCGAGTCGCTCGCGGCGCGCAATCGGGCTCGTCCGGGGACGCCGGGTGTACCGTACGCCAACATGCCGGCGATCGCGCCCATCGGTGTACGAGTCGACAAGTACGTCGACGTTCCGGAGTTCGCCAAGGGGCCGGCTGTCGATCCTGCGAAGGGCTACCGGACCCACAAGCTCGGAGACGGCCTCTACATGGTGACAGATGGCGGATACCAATCAATGTTCATGACGTATGAAGACGGGGTCGTGGTGATCGATGCACCACCGTCGTACGCCGCGCACATCGGGGCGGCGATCGCAGAGGTGACCGACAAGCCGATCACACACGTCGTCTACAGCCATGTCCACAGCGACCACATCGGGGGGGTGAAGAGTCTTGGCGGCCGCCCGGTGATCATCGCCCACGCAGAAACGAATCGCTTGCTCACCCGAGACAACGATCCCAATCGACCTCTCGCCACCGTCACATTCGACGACAAGTATCGGTTGTCGGTCGGAAGCCAAGTGCTCGAGTTGTCGTATCACGGTAATGCGCACGTGCCAGGCAACATCTTCATCTACGCGCCGACGCAGCGGACTCTGATGGTCGTCGATGTCATCTTTCCAGGTTGGATGCCGTGGCGCCGGTTTGCACTCGCGCAAGACATTCCTGCGTACTTCGAGCAGGTAAAAGAGGTCAGCAAGTGGGATTTCGACACGCTCGTCGCCGGGCATGTTGCCCGCACGGGCACTCGCGCGGATGTCACGACCCAACTCGCATTCATCGAGGATCTCAAGGGTGCCGCACAGACCGCCCTGAAGACCACGGCTCCGGGTGTCGGATTGACTGCCACGGACCGCAGCAGTAATCCGTGGTCGGTCTTCGACAATTACATCGATCGAGTCGCGCTCAGCTGTGTGAATCAGCTGACACCCAAGTGGTCGACGAAGCTCGCTGCCTATGACGTGTACATCTGGGACCAGTGCTACTCGATGGAGCAGAGTCTTCGCATCGATTGAGTGGATCGCCGACGATTACCGCTGCGCGATGCATGCGTAAGTATTTGCTGTGCACTCGACCCAGAGAAACAGAGAGAGCGAAATGATCAAGCCGCACGGAACTTGGCACGCGCGAGATTACGGTGAAGGCGCATTGCGGACAGGTGATGCGGAAGATACCCCGATTCACTGGCCGTGCTGCTCAGGGCGCCCTGTGAAGTAGCGAACCTGAGTGCGACGAAGGAGAGAGCCTAATGTCCAAAGAGATGAACCATAATCGTCGGCAGTTATTCGGCGCCGCGGCTCTAACGATCGGCGCCGCGGGGCTCGGCATCGTCGGCACTGTGGTGCAGCAGATGACAGCCGCCTCGGCTCAATTGGCAAATGAGGGCCGAATGCCACCGCTGGGCAGCCCGACGGAGTGGCTCAATACGCCGCCATTAACGACGGATGGCCTTCGAGGAAAAGTCGTACTCGTCAACTTCTGGACATATACCTGCATCAACTGGCTTCGGTCCCTTCCTTATTTGCGCGCCTGGGCCCTACGGTACGAAAAGCAGGGATTAGTGGTGCTAGGCGTCCACTCGCCTGAGTTCCCGTTTGAAAAAAATGTCGAGAACGTTCGCTTGGCCATCAAGGACATGAACATTTCTTATCCCGTCGCCATCGATAGCGACCATGCGATATGGCGTGCATTCAGCAACCAATATTGGCCGGCGCTCTATTTCGTCGATGTGAACGGGCGAATTCGCCATCATCACTTTGGCGAAGGTGAATACGAAGAATCAGAGATGGTTATTCGACAATTACTCGCGGCCGCGGGGAACGGCAGCATCGATCGTGAACGGGTTGCCATCGATGCGCGCGGTGCTGAAGCTGCCGCCGATTGGGACAGCTTGAAGTCTGCGGAAAATTACGTCGGCTATGAGCGGACCCAAAATTTCGTCTCTCCGGGCGGTGGAGTGTTAGAGAAGAGGCGCGTCTATGCTGCACCGAGCCGATTGAAGCTCAATCAGTGGGCGCTTTCAGGTGATTGGACGATGGCTAAACAGTCCATCGTCTTGAACCAGGCCAACGGGCGGATCACTAGTGTGTTTCACGCCCGCGATCTCCATCTCGTCATGGGGCCGGCGGTTACAGGACATTCAATCCGATTTCGTGTGCTCGTCGATGGACAACCCCCGGCGGGAGGTCACGGGGTTGACGTGGATGACGAAGGTACCGGCACGATTACTCAACAGCGGCTGTATCAGCTGATCCGAAAACCACGACCCATCAACGATCGACAGTTCGAGATTGAATTTCTCGATCCGGGAGTGGAGGTGTTTGCGTTCACGTTTGGCTGATCGCCAAGCGACGCCAAGTACCGTCAAGCGGCTGACATGACGAAATGGAGCTCGAAAGATGACCATTCCCACGGCAAGAAATCTCGGCAGTGAGCGCACTGGACGCCGTCCGCCAGAACAGCCACGAGAAAATGCCGCTTAACGTTGCCAAGCCAGCATTGAAATCGACCGGTATGCAATGACCATTGATGGCACGTCTGAAGACACCGAGAATCCGGCGCAATCAATCCCGCGGCACCTCGCGTGTGCAGAAATCTGGGCGGGTAACGACACGGCCGCGAGCCTGCTCGAATTGCCAGGCTTGACCGCATGGGTGCATTCGGTGCCAGCTGGGCCGGATCGCGCGGGCGGCGACGTCCATTACGTATCCGTGTGCCAGGACTGCATCGTTTCGCGAATTGCACTTGCCGATGTCAGCGGTCATGGTCAAGCGGTAGCCATCTTCGGGGAAAAGCTGCGAGACCTCATGCTGCGGTATCTTAGCGACGTCGAACAGATCGCGCTGATGCGCGGTCTCAATCAGGCCGTTCGAGAAGAATTTGGCGCGGCGCACTATGCGACGATGGTGGCCGTGGGGTGGGATGGTCGTCGGGGGTCGGTCGTCGTGACAAACGCTGGGCATCCCCCTCCTCTTTGGTATCGCGCCTCACGCAACGAATGGAGCTGGGTTGAGACACAGTACGCAAGCCAACGCGGACGAGCCGCCGACGTGCCGCTCGGGCTGTTCGCCGATGCATGTTACGACCGGCTAATTGTCAAACAACACCCAGGGGACGTGATAGTTCTCTATAGCGACGGCGTCTCCGAAGCCATGAGCGCAACCGGAAATGAGCTCGGTCGCGACGGCCTTCTGAATATGGTGCGCATGCTCGACTCCAGCACCGCCGAATCCCTCGGCACTCAACTCACATCGGCGCTGCGTACCTTTCGCGGGAACGGAGACCCTCTGGACGATGAGACGATAATTGTCGTGAGAAGAAGCACTATCTGATGTTGAGAACGGCGCCGATCGAAGAGCGGCCGCCTGGATGATGGAAGCGGCGAAGGCCTGAGGGTCGTTCGCCGACGCGGTCGTCGACGTTGATCGTTTGTGAAACACAGACTCCCACCCCTCGCGCCCAATCCGGTGACCGTGGCGTCCTCGCCGATCCCGAAGAGCGGGTGGAGGGCAGTCCCAGGCTGCTCGCGATTCACGACCAACACAAGAGGGACTGAACTTGTACTACCGCATGAGACTTTGGTATCGCTAAGACCTTCGTCTAATAGTTCCGTTTTCCGAGCCGTGGTCCAATCATCCGAGGAAAGCCATGATGCAATCCGGCGCCATCGGAACTTCTCCCAAGTGGCAAGACGTGCTCGTGGCGGCACTGCGGGTCGCGATTGTCGAAGCCACCGTTTTTCTTCAAGGAGGGTCGGGGACTGGCAAGGAAGTGATCGCCCGGCTCATTCACCAGGCGTCTCCTCGAAAAGACAGTCCGTTCGTCGCGCTCAACTGCGCGGCGCTTCCTGAACAGCTGCTTGAGTCCGAGCTGTTTGGCTACGAACGAGGCGCATTCACCGGCGCGCAACAGTCGAAAGCCGGACACATCGAAATGGCTGCGCGCGGGGTGCTGTTTCTCGATGAAGTGAGCGAGATGACCCCGACCGCACAGGGGAAGTTTCTGCGATTCGTCCAGGAGCGAGAATATCGCCGGCTCGGCGGGACGCAACTGCTGAAGGCCGACGTCCGCATCATCGCCGCGAGCAATCGAGATCTCGATGACGCCGTCCAATGCGGCGCCTTTCGGCAGGATCTCTTGTACCGCCTGCAGGTCTTCGACATCTACCTGCCGCCACTGCGTGAACGCGTCAGCGACATCCGCGTGCTCGCGGAAAAGTTCCTCGCCGAGTTTGCGCGTTCGATGGGTCGTCCAACGCCGCGGCTGCTCGATGATGCGCATGACATGTTGCTCGCACACGATTGGCCCGGAAATGTCCGGGAGCTCCGCAATGTGCTCGAGCGAGCAGCGATCCTGACTGACGGTGATATCGAGTGCCAGCACGTATCGCTCGGCCCGAAGAATCGAAGGTTCGGATCGGCACGGCCACGAAGGCCGCTCGAGCGAGGGACGATCGAGCGCATCTTGCGCGAAACGGATTGGAACAAAGCAAAAACGGCACGCCGCCTGGGATTGACGCGAGAACAACTCTATGGGCGCCTGCGGCGATATGGACTTGAATCGGCGGCGTCGAACTAATAAATCAGATCACCAGAAAGGAAACTAGCGTGAAATCCGCACTTGCCGCAGGGGTACAGGCACCCGACTTCTCGCTTCCTTCCACGCCAGATCAGATGGTGTCACTCGAGGAATTTCGCGGGCAACCAGTTGTGCTGGCGTTCTATCCTGCCGACTGGAGTCCGGTGTGCGGCGATCAAATGGCGCTGTACAACGAAATTCTCAGCGAGTTTCGTCGCTTCAAGGCCGAATTAATTGGCATCTCGGTCGACGGCATCTGGTGCCATCTCGCGTTCGCACAGGATCGCAAGCTGCATTTCCCGTTGCTGTCGGATTTCGAGCCGAAAGGGCATGTCGCACGGCAGTACGGCGTTTACCGCTATCACGACGGCACAAGCGAGCGCGCGCTGTTCGTAATCGATGGCAATGGAACGATTCATTGGAGTTATGTGTCTCCGGTCGGTGTCAACCCTGGCGCCGACGGTATCCTGCGCGCCTTAGACCATCTTGTTCTACAAGGAGAGTCCAAATGGCCGTCCGCGAACACGTCGCCAGACTGACGAGTCCAGTAACCGATCGCGACCACTCCCAGGGAGCACCCTATGCGGTTGTCACTTTGGTTGAGTACGGCGATTACCAGTGTCCGTACTGCGGAAAGGCGTATCCGATCGTCAAAGAGATCCAAAAGCGGATGGGGCCTCAGTTGAGATTTGTTTTTCGCAACTTTCCGCTGGCCGAGCTTCATCCACATGCGCAGCACGCCGCGGAAGCGGCCGAGACGGCGGGGGCCCAAGGCAAGTTCTGGGAAATGCACGACGCCATTTTTGAACACCAGCGTTCGCTCGAGGATCGGCACCTCATACAGTACGCCGTCGATCTCGGGTTGGATGAAGAGCGATTCATGAACGAGTTCGTTTCGCACGCGCACGCAGCGCGCGTGCGGGAGGACTTCCTGAGCGGCATCAAGAGCGGCGTGAACGGCACGCCGACATTTTTTATCAACGGCGTCCGCCACGATGAGTCCTGGGATGTCGATGCACTCGAGCGTGCGCTCAGAGCCGCTGTGTGAGTGGTCTCTGTGGCTCCGGGTGCTAATACCATTGTCCAAGCAGTGGAGCATCCCGTCGTTGCGGATGCCATTCGGAGAACACGATGCGATTACGTCAGAACGATGCACGCGGATCTATTGGACATTGGAACGGTCGGCACTTTCGTGTCGGTTCGCGTCAGCCGAGGGTACGCCGACATCCAGCATTGTTGCGGGAAGTCGTTGATCGGAAGTGCGTTTGGTGGGATTCGAATAAATAGTTTACAGGCTAGTGGCTGAGCCGAACCCTGCGCCATCTCCGCGCAGCGTAAATTGAAAAACCGTGCCGTGCGGAGTGTTCGGGGAAACCCATAGCCGGCCTTCATGGGCCTCGATGATCGCGCGGCAGATTGACAGCCCCATGCCCATGCCGTCGGATTTAGTCGTGAAAAGCGGGTTGAAAATCCGATCGATGTGTTGCGTGCTGATTCCTGCCCCGCTGTCCGCAACCGATATCATCACCCCGTCGCGTTCGTATGCCTCAGATTTGACGCAGAGCATCCTTAGATTGTCCTTGGCGGCCATGGAGTCAATGGCATTTGTGATCAAGTTGATCAACACCTGCTGTAGCTGACTTCGATTTCCTCGCACCTCCGGCAGGTGCTCAGCTGTCTCGGCTTGGACCAGTATTCGGTGCTTCTGCAGATCGCCACGTTCCAGGATAAGCGCTTCCTCGATGAGTTGATTCACATCGAGCGAGGTCCTTGTCCGGTCATCAGTCTTGAAGTTCGCGCGAATGCTTTCGACCACCACTCCCGCACGGTGGCCATCTGTGGAGATGCGTTTGAACGCCTCTTTGGCTCTATCGAGATTCGGTGTCGAACGATCAAGAAAGCGAAAGCCCGCGTCGGCGCTGGTGATCATCGCGGTCAACGGCTGCTTCACCTCGTGAGCAATCGAGGCCGCAACGGCGTCGCCCGTCATCAGGCGCGCCTCCCGTTCGCGACGCTGACGAAGCACAGCGCGGAGGAGCGCTCCGTACAGCGCCGTGATCTCGTACAGCAAAACAACCAGGACGATACTGCTCGATAGCAAGCTGGTGACGCGCACCGCATACCACCCGGTGCTGAAGCGACCCGCAACCGGATAGTAATGGGGCGGTATCTCGATCAAGTAGGCGCACAATACGACCATTAAGAAGAGATCGAGGATCGAACGGCGCCGAAACCAGAGCACGACGAGCGCGATAGTGCACAGCGCAGCGATGGGCGCGCCGACCACATAGGGCCACTCCGGAACGAAGCGATACTCGTCGAGCATGATGCGCGGCAGCACTGCGTCGCCGACTTCGCTCTTTATGCACACGAGCATTGCTGCGGCAGCGGCCGCGGCAGTCAAGGCGACGCTCCGGAAGATCGCTGAACTGACCTCCCCTTGCGAAAACCGTCTGCTGCGGTCCTCATCCTTCAACAAGGCATAGCCAATTACAAATAATGGGAACCCGCAATGCCATAGAAGGTACAGGTGTGCGGTGGTCTGCAAGCCGCCGACTACGCCATTTGGCGCCAACACCCCTGGAAACGCGAGGACATACGGGACGATCAGAAACGCAGAAAAGAGGTATCCACTCGCGATGACGAGAATGGCTCGGGATCGCAGAATGGAAAACTGGGCGTACAGGAGTATCGCAGTAATCGAATCGGTCACGAACATCGCGGTGGTGTAAACCGCGACGAATGAATGGATAACTCCCAACTGCATGCCACCGAATGGTCCGGTAACGAGGTAAAGAGCGATCATTAGGCCGAGCACGATACCGAGAGCGAGGCGTTTCTGCCCGGGACTTGGAGGCAGGCTCGAGAGGACGAAATGCTGGTCCTCAGCGGCACTGGGACCGATCCCATGCATCAGCGACGCTTCAATGGGCTCGACGAATCGATCTGGTGGAGTCGCCAATGCTGCCTCCTGGCCTCGGATCATATACGGCAAGCTCTGCTTCGCCCGAAGACTTCGTGAAGCGCCGAAAGCGTCACCGCCGAAAGTATGCCACCAACGTCTGATGGACTTCTGCCCGTGAGTGGCGCATCCTCTCGCCAGTGAAGCCGCTAGACCATATCGTCTTTGTCGTGGACGATGACCGCGGGATTTGCGACGCCGTGGCGGATCTCCTGTCGACGTTCGACTTGCAGGTGGTCGCGTTTGGTTCGGCTGCTGAGTACCTCGCATATCCGAAACCGGACGTACCGACTTGTCTCGTTCTGGACGTGGAACTTCCGGACGCCAATGGACTCGACCTGCAAAGCCTGACTGGGCACCCGCACCCCCAAATCGTATTCATCACGGGACACGGCGACATTCCCAAATCCGTGCGTGCGATTAAGGCGGGTGCGGTCGACTTCCTGACCAAACCGCTCAACGAATCGGACCTGATACGCGCGATCCGTGCCGCCATCACGCAGGACCGGATCGCCAGGCGCGACAGAACCGAGCTGGCTGAACTGCGTCGGCGCCTGTCGTGTCTGACGCCCCGAGAGCGCGAGGTCCTGCCGCTGGTCGTGTCTGGGCTTCTCAATAAGCAGGCCGCGGCCGAGCTCGGCATCAGCGAGATCACCATCCAAATCCATCGGGGGAAGATCATGAAGAAGATGGAGGCCGCGTCGCTGGCCGACTTGGTGAGAATGGCTGGGAGGCTCGAGATACCGCTCAGCCGTGCAAAGTAAATTGGAACCACGGCGCGCCAATCCGATCTTCCGACTCGTTACGGCCCTGCCGTGGGCAGGTGGGGGCTCCGCAGAGCATCGCCGACGGCCGTGAGAAGTTCCTGCCCGTTGAACGGCTTCTTGAACACACGATAGTGACATGGCCAGTCGACCGGCGCCCGATTCAACAGATCGGGGCGACCGGTGACCAGGATGACCGGCAACCCGGGCCGTGCCGCCTGAATTCCACGTACCAGTTGGAAACCGTCCATGACGGGCATACCGATGTCCGAGATCAAGCAGTCAATCTCCCGCAGACCATCACTCTCCAGCAGCGCTGTAGCTGAAGAAAACAGGCGCACGTCATAGTCCGCAGATTCCAGCAGAATTTCAAGCGAGTCGAGGATCCTTTGATCATCGTCGACTGCCGCTATGACGAAGCGGCAAGTGTGGTCAGTCATGGCCATGCCAAAAGTCTGTCAGATCGATACTCCGTCGTCTGTAACAGAAAGATGTGATAGCGCAGTGACGATTAATCGCACGACAATGCGCCGAGGTGTTGTGATGTTGCACGCCACGCCAATCGTATTCGTCGTTGACGACGATGTCTCGGTGCGCAAGTCACTGGAGTTACTGATCGAGGCGGCAGGGTGGCGACCAGAAACCTTCGCATCCGCGCAGGAGTTCCTGCGCCGCCCACTGGTCGTTGCCCCGAGCTGCCTCATACTCGACGTGAGTCTTCCGGACCTTAATGGTCTCGAGCTGCAGAAACGCGTCGCTCCTGACCGGATTGACATGCCCATCATCTTCATCTCTGGCTACGGCGATGTGCCGATAACGGTGCGGGCCATGAAGGCGGGAGCAATGGAGTTCCTGACGAAGCCATTGGACGGTGACGTGCTCGTGGGCGCCGTCCACCATGCCATCGAGCGGAGCCGCACCACCCTTGATCGTGAGGAGGCGATGCGAACGCTTCGGAACTGTCACGCTTCACTTAGCCCACGCGAGCGTCAGGTCATGACGTTGGTTGTATCCGGGCTGCTGAATAAACAAATTGGTGGCGAGCTCGGCATCAGCGAGATCACGGTGAAGGCACACCGAGGCCAGGTCATGCGCAAAATGAACGCGGAATCTCTCCCCGCGTTGGTAACAATGGCCTCGAAACTTGCGATGCGAGCCGCTCCAACGGCCTGACACTCAGTCGACAGCGGCCCATATCCTCTTAGCATTCTTCTACGCAGACGTCACCACGCCGCGGGTCAGCACAATTTCGGTCAACTCGAAAGTGGCAAAGTCCTCCCACAGGTCCGGTCCGTCCTGCCGTTGGCCGACGTGCGCACAGCTCACGAAATGCTCGCTGGTGCTCCACACAGGCGCGGGAAAATCATGTTGCAAGTGGCGAGTTGATTCCGCGGCGCTAGCCGAAATTCCCTCATATCAGCACCCGCGTGTCCACCGAAGGACGATCGCGAGCATCGATAACTCACAATTCTGATCCGCGCAAACCGGCACCCGAGGGATGCCAAGGAGGATTGGTCCTGAGTAGTGGCCTAGGTGTTTAGTGAGCTGTCAAGCAACGTCTTGCGCGCTACCGGCGACGATAGCTGCGCCTAGAGGAGCCAGCCCTGGCGGCGTGCGCGCGGAGAAATCCCGTACGGCCAACGCCGTCGATGACCGGCGATGGCCGGTGATGCTTGGAGGAAATCGTTAGGCCATCGTTAGGCAAAAAGCCGAGGGGCTCGTTTTGCTGAGCAATTCGGGATTACTTGGCTCGGTTCGGGACCGAGGGGTCGGAGGTTCAAATCCTCTCGCCCCGACCAAATACTCCGCAAGAAAAGCCCGAGAAATCGGGCTTTTTGCTGCACGGTCTGTTTCGTTAAGTCTAGTGGCGCACTCGGTTCCATGCGAGGAGGCCCGCTCTTGAAATTGCGCCTACCGCGGGTTCTGAATGCGAAAACCTCGAGATTTCCTTCATTCTGTTCGACTGGTCAGTCGCGCGTGAGCTCGTGATGCAGAAAAAGGCATGCTGAAGGCATGCTGATGGTCGAGGATCGAAGCGGGCAAGAACTGCACCGAGTGTAAGCCGCGCGTCCCGGAGACGTGGCACGAACAGCAACACTCCGCATGGGACACGAGCGCCGCCAGACTGGTCACTGCCGCGCGTCTCATGGGGCCAGAGCCTTTGCGGCCCAGTATACGAGTTCTGAGCGGTGTGTTGACTTGACTTACGTGAGGTAAAGCTGAGCCTGATTCGAACTGGGTACCCGCTCAGCCGCGAGCATCAGTCGACCCGACGAGGTAGAAGATCACGAGCATTACTACAGCATCGGCGAGCCGTCGTACTGTGTGGTGGCCTCGAGGTCGGACAGCGCGCGAGCCCGACCGTTCTGACCTGTCGAACCAACTAACGCGCAGTGCGCAGGGCCACGGGTCCGAGGTACTTGTCGAACCAATCCAGAATCTCTCCGATGAGATCGGGGCGAGTCAGGAGGTTTTCATGACCGCCGCTGTACTGCCTGAACACCTTGTCGGGTTTCTGCGTCCCGAGCGCGTCGAAGAGCGGCTGCTGGTGGGTCGCCATCGGATGAATGAAATCGTCGCGGCCGTTCAGCATCAGCACCGGCGTGCGCACACGGGGCGCAAAGTTCCAGCCATTGACTTCCGGTAAGTCGCGGTCGCGAAGACCGCCCGATGCCAGCACGGCGGCCTTGAAACGAGGATCTACCGCGATCAGCCGAGCACCCTCTGTCGCGCCGAGGCTCAGCCCATAGAAGCCCAACTTGCTGGTGTCGAACTCGGGTCTCGTTTCCAGGTAGTCGATGGACCGGGCTAAGTCCATGGACCATTTCACCGCTCGATCTCGCGCCTGACTGACGGGCGGGAAGTTCACGGAGGGACCGCGCTCGAGCGAACCGCTATACGCGGGAATCATCAACGCTCGTCCAGAGCGGACGATGAACTCGTACGGCAGCTGGAGATCGTCGATGCTTTTCGTCGTCAGGATGCCGGTGTGACCGAAGAATGCCACGATCTGAAACGGCGGCGTGGCGTTCGTGGGCAGAAACAGATGCGCGATGACCCGTTCGGCGCCGTAGGCGGCCCGAAACGTGACCGTTTCCCTGCGCCAGTACGGCGACTCGACGACGCGTTCCACCTTCGGGTCGAGCTCGGTCTTGTCGTAGGCGTGGAGGCGCCGGAAGATCTCAAACGCCTGATCGTCGACCGGCGGACTGCGCTTGGCGTTGCTCGGGCCGAAGGTACCCGGCCCGAACGTTTCCTGAGGCGGAGGAGTGACGCGCCGGACCAGGCGGAATCCAACCGTGAGCTCGCGCGAAAGAGGCGGTTTGGCATCGAAGCGGCTGAACACGTATGCCGGCTCGTTCCAGGCGCCGCCGAGCACATAGCGCCGGTCGTCGCGGGCGTTCGCGACCCATTCCTTCAGGTTGCCCGCCATGTCGTAGCTTCCGAAGCGGGACATTCCCCGATAGGTTCCCATGGGGGCAGGTCCCCGGCCGCCGAAGTTGCTCAACGGGAGAATATCGGAGACGCCGCCGGCAGCACCGGCCGCGGCAAACCATTCGTACACCGTTGGAAGACTTTTGCCCGTGAACTCGGCGTATGCCGCCGCCTCGTACCAGCTCAGCCCGCCAACGGGCAGGTCGCCGGCGCCTTCCGGGTAGGTTCCCAGCTGCCAGCCGGCAGGACCCGTCCGTCTGGTGGCGTCGCGAAATTCCTCCATGGCGGTCTGCCACGGGATCTCGCGCCCGTCCTTCATGAACGCGTGTTTCCAGTACTTTTGGGTCGAGTATCCCCCCGCGTCGGCGAACGTCTTGAACGCTCGGTTGGAGACTTCGTACCTGTCCATCCAATAAGCAGGAAGCGCCGCTGCCGGGGCCGGCGCCGTCGGCGCGCCCACCGGCACCCACACCATGCCGGGCGGCGCCTCGCGTTCAGCGTGCAGCGTCAGCTCGAGCAGTGTGGAAGCCGCCGGGATGTATGCCCGCTCCACGGGCGCGAATCCTTCTTGCGCAGCCCGTACGCGGTAGTAACCCGAGCGGGGAAGCTCGGCGTCGAACGGTGTCGCACCGAGAAGTTGACCCGGCGCCACAGCGTCAGCAGTGGCGTCCATGTAGTCGGCAATGTAGATGCGCGCGCCCGCCGGCGTCGTTCGGAATGTCACCCGAGTGGTCACCACTCCCTCTGCGAGCGTAAACAGCGCGGGCGAGGCAGGCGCGTAGGACTCAGCCTGCCGAAAGAGCGTCAGCGCCGCCAGCCGGCGGTTCTCGTTAATCAAGCGGGTGATCTCGGGCACGGCTTCCCGTTCCACCCACGCGACTCGCGACGTAGCCACATACGAGCGGACGCCCCACACGCCTGCCCCCACTGCTACCGTGAGCCCAACCGCGATGAGCGCGGCACGCATGCCCCTCGCGCCGCTGAGTCTTGGCAGCACGGAGCGCGACCAGATCTCGATGGAGCTCGCGCGCCGAGTCATAGCGGGCCTCGGGCTTCTTCTCCAGGCAGCGCAGAACGATGCGCTCGGCGCCTGCAGGGATCTCCTTCCGCAGACTTCGGGGCGCGTCGGGCACCGATTGGAGGGTCGACGCCAGTGCGGCGAGCGTTGTCTCGCCTCCAAACGGACGTTTGCCGCACAGCATTTCGTACAGCACCACGCCCAGTGCAAAGACATCGGATCGCGCATCGACCGGCTTCCCCTCCGCTTGTTCCGGCGACATGTAGGCCACCGTGCCCATGATCTGACCCACTTCGGTCCCGGCATCGAAGGCAGTGGGCGCCATGGTCTCGTCATCGGCGTCGGCGGGTGTGGTGCGCTTCGCCAAGCCAAAGTCGAGCACCTTGACCCCTGCCGGCGTGATCATCACGTTGCCGGGTTTCAGATCGCGATGGACGATGCCGCGCGCGTGCGCGGCCGCCAGGGCGTCGGCAATCTGGGTGCCGTCACGGAGGGCGTCGTCTACGGACCGCGCCCCTCTTGCGAGCACGCTGGCCAGGGTCTCGCCCTCGACCAATTCCATGACCAGGTAGTTCGGGCCGATATCGTAGAGCGTGCAGACGTGCGGATGGTTTAAGGCGGCAATGGATCGCGCTTCGCGCTCGAATCGTGCGCTAAACGCTTCCAAGCAAACTTTGATCGCCACGGGTCGACGCAGCCGGGTGTCGCGCGCGCGGAACACGCAACCCATGCCGCCCGCGCCGAGGACGGTCTCGATCTGATACGGACCCAGGCGAGTGCCGGGGAGGATCGGGGGCAAGCCGGGAACCCGATAGACGCCCAGCTGGCGGCCGATCAAAGAGCCGTGGTCGTCCACCAGGTTCGCCGCCACCTCGATCGCTGGCGCGTCGAGAAAACCGCTTGCGGCGCTCGAATGCACGAGCAGCGATTCGACATCACGGTAAAGGACATCGTCGCCCCCGCACGCCTCGTGCAGAAACGCTGGGCGCTGAGTGGCGGATAACGCGAGCGCCGAGTGATAGAGCTCTTCGACTCGCTGCCAGTGTTCGCGCACGACTTGCCCTCTCAGTATTCTGAACGCCTGATTCTACGTCAATCATCGCGCGGGTACGCGCGGATCCCTACGTGTCGCTGATCCGCTTGGGCGTGTCCGCAGGGCTGCTCTCGCCGGCCAACGCCCGCAGTAACCAGGCTTTCGCCAGCTTCCAGTCGCGCATGACCGTTTCGGGGGATACCTTCAGCGCCTCCGCCGTTTCCTCCACGGTGAGTCCGCCAAAATATCGCATCTCGACGACTTGGCTTTTTCTCTTGTCGAACTGTGCCAGCGCCTCCAGGGCATCGTCAAGCATGACGAGGTCGCGTCCAGGATCGGACACGAGCAACCCCTCGTCGAACGAGACCTGCTGCGCCCCGGCCCCGCGCTTCTGATACTGCTTCGACCGAGCGAAATCCACCAGAATGCGGCGCATGAACCGTGCGGACATTCCGTAGAAGTGGGCGCGACTCTGCCAGGTGACCTTCTTAATGTCGATGAGGCGCACGTATGCTTCGTTCACCAGGGCTGTGGCCTGGAGGGTATGCCCTACCCGTTCGCCCCTCATGAAGTGGCCTGCAATTCGCCTCAGCTCGTCGTACACCAAAGGCGCGAGCTGTTCGAAGGCAGCCGCGTTGCCTTCTCCCCAGGCAACCAGCAGTCGAGTCACTTCCGGGTTCTTGGGAATGTCGTGCATCTTAGCCTAGCCTCAGCCTAACCACGAGCCCTCGCGTTACCTCGCCAGCGCCGACTGCTGAGCCACACCCGACAGCCGCAGGCGCATTTTCGCACCCTGTGCCGGGGTGAAGAGCAGATTTCTGTGTGACGCCTTCCTGAAATCCGCCTGGTTCCATGTACCGCGCATGATTCCTGCGGCAGCATGCGCGTTCACCATCAACAGGTGTCCCAACTCATGAGCAATGGCGCTACCAAGTACGACCGAGACCGGTGCGCGGTAGCCCCGCGCGATGCCCGTCACGCGGTGGTGCAGCACATAGGCGATTCGACCGCCTGTCTCGGTGCCCATCGCAAACCCTAGTGTGTCGGGGATTTGGTGCATCCGGTGGGCCGTCTGGGCCGAGAGCAGCACCACCAGAAAATCGGCGTCCTTCTCCACCAGGCTCACCTGGATGCCCGCGTTGGCGTAGATGGCCATCACGCTCAGCTGCGCGCTTGCCAGCACGTCGGTCGGCACCTTTGCATCGTTGCGCACGCGTAAGTTGAGCTGCGCATCCTGGGCACTCACCAGCTGAGTCGAACCGGCCACCATCATCATCGCCGCCATCAGAGTGCGTGTGACCGTCGCCATGTCGCCTCGCTTTCACCCGAGGGGGGCTGATTCCCGCCCTCGTTGAAGAAGGCGGGAACCCTCGGCGAAAGCTGGCATCGCGCTTCATCTGCTCACAGAAAAAGCCAGTTCTCCGTGCTCGGCTGTTGTGGCTAGCCAGCAAGGCGTTTCGAATCAGCTGGATGCGGACTTGCCCACTTGTGGTGGGCAGGTCGCCAAGCCCTTACGGATACCAATTACCTGGGCCGAGAGGGGCGGGGAGCGTACGAGGACGGGGCCGCACTCGCCTGAGCGAGCAGCGATTCGACCTCGCGCAGAGGGCAGCAAGTGGCTTCCTGAATGTAGCCGTAGCAGAGGCCGCCGGCAGACTTGCCATCTTCGATTCGACCGCGCAATCCGCGGTGTGTCTTCTCGGCGAGGTCTTCAAGAACAGGCGTTCATCGTCCCCTTGAAGCCGATGTGCAAGTGTGTGATGTCGCCGTCTGCGAGCGTGACGATGTGACGCCGGCGAAAGTGAGACGCTTGAACAGACCGGCCGTGTCTTCTTGATCGCGGCTGAAGCGGTCCAGTCGAATCGTAGGCAGCGGGAGAATCGACGACGAGCAGTGCACCCGACAGGCCGGCCTGCTGCTGTCGCACCTCGTCCATGTGCGTGTGATAGATGAAGCGGTTTGCACCTGATGCAGGGACTTGAGCTGTCCGCGCCGTCGCGCTGGTTGGACGCCAGATAGTAACGGTTGCGTCCCGCAACTAGAGCAACTAGAATGGTTGCTAGAGTTGCTTGCATGACTGAAAAAGTATCCACCAGCGATGTTCGCCAACGCATCGGCGACATGCTCAATCGTGTCGCCCTCAGACGCGACGAATTCGTCATCGAACGCAAGGGCAAGGCGCTGGCCGCGCTCGTGCCGATCGAGCGGATCGAGCAGATGCGGCGCTTCGCCCGGCGGCAGGCGCTTGACTTCATGGAAGAGCAGCGGGCCGGCCCGCTGACGGAGCGCGAGGCGTCGGATCTCGCACTCGAGGCCCAGCGATTCGCTCGAAAGCAGGTCCGCAAACCGCGACGCGGCAAAAAGTAGGCGTGCGCCGCGTTGTCCTCGATGCCAACGTCTACGTCAGCGCGCTCATCCGACCGCAGGGACCTCCGGGCCGGATCATCATGCGGTTTCTGGAGAACGCGTTTGAGATCGTGCTCTCCCCAGCAATCGTTGAAGAGACGGTCCGGGCGTTCGCTTACCCGAGGGTCCGCAAGTACATCCATGCTGCCGTGGATCCAGAACTCTGGTTCGAAGATGTGATTCTACTGGCTCAGTTCGTCGCTGGTGACTATGAGCTCGGGGGCGTCAGCGTAGACGCGGACGATGACAAGTACTTTGCCGCGGCAATCGAAGGTAGCGCGACGATGATCGTGACGGGCGATCCACATCTTCTGACGATCAAGGAGTTTCAGGGCATCCGCATCGTGACGCCGCGCGTTTTCCTGGATCTTCTCGGTGGCTGAGGCGACACCAAAAGTCTGTTGAGGGCCGCTCACGATGGGCATGCTGAAGGCATTCCAGCCGCTGTAATTCACTTGTTTACTGGCATATTTGCGGGTTCGTGACTCGGTTCGGGACCGAGGGGTCGGAGGTTCAAATCCTCTCGCCCCGACCAACTTTTCCCGAAAACATTGGCGATTCTTGATCGGCGTGGTCGGTCAAGATCGGGGGTGATCGGGAGCCAATCGTTAGGCTGTTGTTAGGCTGAGAACGAGCCCACTGAGAGCGGGCTCCTCAGCGCAGCGGATTTAAAAAGGGCCGGTCGGATGCCGGCCATTTCTTTGTACGGTGCGCTTCGGGAAAAGAGTCCTCGCGGCCGACGATGAGTCCGGTCCTTATGCGCTTTAATACTCAGGTTGAACGTTCGATGGCGTGATCAATTGGGCTAGCAATGGGAAGCGTAGTAGCTGGCATGTACGACCGGTCACGACCACTCTCGAGATCGAATTCATAAAGGCGGCGCGGCCGAGAGTCGCGCCGAATCCAGAACGCGGCACGTCTCGAGATCGACACGAGCCGCACGGCCATTTGTCGTTGCGACAGGCCAAGGCGGTTGCGGCGTTCGCGGAGAGTCAGCTCGAAAGCGAGCGCGGGGTGTACTTCGTGGGCACGGCGCATCGTCGACACACGATGCCATGCTGTTGGCGAACATGGTAGGGTTGCCGCGATCCTCGCGCTAAACAGCCAAGGATCGATCTATGGACTAGCCAGCCGATGATCGCCGGATCGAAAGTGACCAACAGACGATCCCGCGAATGATGATGGGAATTGGCAAGAAAGTCGCCGTTGAATACGCTTTCCAAGCGTGCTCAATCGACCACTCTGACATCTCTCCGTTTAGAATCAACGATTTGCGGGCGATCTGGATCTGATTATCGCAAAACGCTCCTTCAAAACCTAGCGTTCCGCGATGCGGTTTGTAATCAGCGATTTGCGGACGCTCCTAAATCGATTGGCGCGGAGACTGTGTCAGACCTCTTAATGTGGTTCGATCACTTACGGCGATCTTGTTGAGTCAGGATCAGGGGCAGCGTCAACCTCGGTCGTCACACAGCCGTTTGATAGTCGAGAGCAGGTCGCCCGTCCCTTTACACACAAAGGCAGATGCGCCGAGATTTGACGGCGGACGTCGGCAGAAATTGTGTAAGACCTCCTCGTCTCCTGTGATCAGTTGCGGTTGGCCGGTACGGCCAACACGAAGTCAAGAGTCCGCGCGGCGATCGCCTTCGGACACGGCGAATGCTCGAGCACTCTCTCACATCCGTCTCAATGCGAAGAAGGCCCACTCGATCACTGGCCGACATTTGCAGCTACATCGGCTGGCCTGGTTGTAAGGGGCCTATGCGGTACGGCCGCATCATTTCATTGTCCTCGTGCTCGACGATGTGGCAATGCCAGACGAACTGACCGGCCGTATTGAACTGCGCCCGCACGCGAGTCACTTGTCCCGGATAGGCAATCACGGTGTCCTTGAAGCCAGTCTCCCCGGGCTCCGGCGGCGTCGGCGGTGAGGCGGGGTTGATTTGCACCTGTTTCTGGTTCTCGAACACCACGATGTCCTGCCGGTTCACGACCTCGAAGACGACCTCGTGGATGTGAATCGGGTGAGCGTCGGCAGTGACGTTAAACAGCTCCCAGACCTCAGTCGCCCCAGTTGCCGGGTTCTCGGTGACGGGCCTCATCCATTCGAAGTGTCGCCAGGTGCCGACGTCTGCGCCCGAATCCCAGTCAATCGTGCCGAGCTCGGCTTCGGCCGGCGCGTCGTCGAAGAACCTCGACATCTCCTCGATGAGCGCCAAACGCCGGGTGACGGTTTCTACCGGTAGCGGCGGGACCGGCGGCAGCACCAAGTACTCTGGTGGCGTCGTCGGATCAAGAGCCGTAATTGGCACAACTCGGAACTGTAAGACCTGGCCGGTGGTGGCCGGATCCGCGACGTCGAAATCAATTCCAGGGACGCCGCCGCCGAATGGCTCGTCCGGCCCGACGTTGCCGAGCACATGGTCGCCGAGCGGGACGTATGTGAAGTCGACGATGATGTCTGCCCGTTCGGCGGGAGACATCAGCAGACGGTTTCCGGCGGCCGTGACGTTGACCGGAGCGGTCAGGAAGCCCCCTTCGTTGCCGATCTGCCAGACCTCGACTCCCGGGATAGAACTGAAATCGAGGATCAGGAAGCGCGAGTTGCACCCGTTCAAGAGCCTGAAGCGATAGCGTCGCTGCTCAACGCTCTGGAACGGCCACGTGTTGCCATTCACCATAATCGCGTTGCCGAAGAACTCCGGGTTCCAGAACGGTGAAATGTCAGTGAACGGCCTGTACGGGCCTGCGATCTCATCGAAGAAGGCGCGCGTGTCCGGATAGAACAGCGAACCGTCGCTGTTGAACGAGCGGTCCTGGATGGCGATCGGGATCTCGTAGTAGGTCTTGTTCGGCGGAAACTTGTCGTTCTCCCTGGGCGCCGGGCCCGGGAGCATGGCGCGTGCGCCTGTGCCGCTGTCCAGCACTTCGTCGTCGCCTGCGGGCCCCCCGCGAATGAGATAGAAGCCGGCCGGGCCGGCATAGACATTCAGCCGCGTCATGCCCAGCGTGTGGTCGTGGTACCAGATCGTCGAGGCGCGGTTCTTGTTCGGGTATTGGAACACGGCGGAGCCTGGTTCCCAGGTAACGCCGTAGCTCGTTGCCGCCTTGGCCGCGAAGAACTGAAACCACGTGCCGGCCGTCGCGTAGCCCGCTGGAATGTTGCCCGCTGCGGGAAGGTACCAGGCCTCGGCGTAGCCGTCGCTGTCGTCGGCAACGCCGACCGCACCATGCACGTGCGTCACGATCGGTACCGGACCGAGTATACGGTCCGGGCGTCGCGTCGAACGTCGGCCGGTGATCGCGACCTGACTCGCCGCCCGGAGGGTTAGCCCAATGGAGCGTCGGATCGACCGGCAGCAGGTGGGGGACGAAGTCGCCGCCAGGATCCCGCAAGTCGTTAATCCACTTCACGCGAACAGGCCTGTTCCACTTCGCTTCGATCGTCAACGAGGGTGCGTTGTGCACCAGGAGGCCTCGCTGGCTCTCGGACGCCACGGCACCGTATCCCCAGACGGTCGTCGCGGGCAGTCCCTCCGGCAGAATCTGCTGGGTGAACTGCTTCACAGAGATCTCGTAGTAGTCCGCGTTCTTTCCGCCCGCGAGCGTGATCCTTCCCGCGCGCGGCATCACCGGCGGAATCAGCATGGGCGTAGCGAACTTAGCCACCGTCGCTGGATCCAGAGTGTCGGGAATCTGGGCGAACAGTTGTCGCGTGACACCAAGCCGGTCGGTGAAGAACAGCGCGAGCGTCGAGGCGCCACTGAGACGTACAAAGTTTCGTCGTGTGAGCATGGTCTCGTCCGCCATCTCGACGCCACGCGCGCCGGGGGATCGATGCGGTCCTTGACGCAGCTGTGGGACCACGAACGGTAACGCGAGGTCCGAGCGGCGAGCTGAGGAGCGCAGCTTTCGGTTGCCGTGAGATCGACGGGATTCGTCGGTCGACGTCCGCGAAGGCAAACCGTGTGCCTATTCCACATCGCGGCAAACACGACGGTGCGTGCGCATCTCGACGCGTAAGGCCGGGGAATCTTTCGCAGCTGCCGGCTTTTTTGCCCACTAGCCGACCTGGCGTCGGCACGGGTGGATCAGATTATGGTCCTCGACGGGACGGGAATTGCCTCGGTTGGCCCTTCGCTGCGACGACGATTCCGGCAGGCGTGCGGGTCCTCGATCTTTCGAAGACCGACGCTAAGTGAAACGCAAACTGTGTAAGAACTGTGTAAGGTGGACTCAAGACTGATGATGAACACCGGAGTTTACGGCGTCACATCAAGGAGCATCCCTTGGCGGTAAGTTCTTGATGCAGTTGCGCGCCGAGGTGTTTTGGTATCGCTGAGTGACGCTCGCCAATATCGCTTTCCAAGCGTGCTCAATCGACCACTCTGACATCTCTCCGTTTAGAATCAATCATTTGCAGACGGTCTGGGACAGTCTAGCGCAAAACGCTCCTTCAAATCTTTGGCGTCCGCTATTGCGATTTGAAATCATCGGTTTACGGGCCTGCCGATCCGGCGTAGTCGTGGAAATTGTGTCAGACATCGGAATGTCGCTCGATCACTTACGCGATTTGGTCAGCCGACGGTTCAGATGCAACTGAGCGCTTCCGCAACTCGCTCGTCCCGCCAGGCCGTCTGAACGCAGCGGTCTGCTAAACGGAAATCCGCCCCTCGGACATCTTTGATTCTCCTCGCAAATCCTTCGCTTTTTATAAGTTCAGATCGAACGAGTTGGCTGCTGTGGGCTCTGGAAGCCCTGTCTTCGCCTCGCAGGGACAATCGTGGGGACGGAGTCCCTGCGTAAACGGAAGACCGAACCCGAAAAAGTTCGGGAAGAAGCCGCACCCGGACACTGAGGAAGTCTGCGGCGGGCGGCAGCATACTTGCCTGGAAGGGCGCGCGCCCGTCCCCTAACGACGCCCGATGAAAGTGGTAGTCGCGTTCTCGCTTGGTGCGAATACGATCCCGTGTCGCCGGAGGCAATGCTAGTCTGCATCCGTCCAATGGAGTCCTTCATGAGTACTAAGGTCGGCATCGTCGGATCAGGCATAGTCGGTCAAACGCTTGCCAACGGTTTCGTCAAGCACGGCTACGACGTCATGATCGGGACCAACACAGCAAGCAAACGCGAGGAACTGAAGTCCAAGACGAACGGCAAGGCGAAGATCGGCACGTTTGAGGACGCAGCGAAGTTTGGCGAGATCGTCGTCCTAGCGACCAAGGGGACAGCGGCCGAGGCCGCGTTGAAGCTGGCCGGCATCGCTAATCTCAAAGGCAAGACCGTCATCGACACCATGAATCCGATCGCCGATGCGACTCCAGTGAACGGAGTCTTACAGGTACTTCACCTCGCAAAACGAATCGCTCATGGAGAGGCTTCAGGCGCTCGGCGCCGAGGCTCATTTTGTGAAGTCATTCAGTTGCATCGGCAACGCGTTCATGGTCAACGCAGACTTCAACGGCGTCAGGCCGACGATGTTCATCTGCGGCAATCATGACGGTGCGAAGCGCGATGTGAAGGCTATCCTCGATCAATTCGGGTTCGACGTGGCGGATATGGGAGGCGTTGAAGGCGCGCGCGCCATCGAGCCGTTGTGCATCCTCTGGTGCATTCCCGGATTCCTGAGCAACAGCTGGACGCATGCATTCAAGCTGCTGAAGAAGTAAGGGCATCATGAGAACTCTTGGAAACAACGGAACGGCTTCGTGCACATCGTGCAGGAGCAACTCATCCGCCACCCCCGAGTGCAGGTGAGGAGTCCGACGATAAGATGGACGCTGGCGAAAAAACTGGCTCGACTCCGTCGAGCGTGGGGAATGGAAATCTGCTCGTGGCGGCAAGCGCGCGCGAACGCGCTACGCCAAGGCCACGTTCCGCAAGGTGGTCGACTGAATATTCGACTCTCCGAGCAAAGACTTGGAGGCGATTCAGAAGCGGGCGCTCGCAGAAGGGTTGCCGCACCAAAGTTGATCGCGAGCCTGCTGCACAAGTACCCGTCCGGCCGCCCGTAATGTCCCATGACTGGATCGACGGAATCCGTAGGACTTGCGGCTCATGATATAGACTCCGGCCGTGGTCGATGCGTCCGTTCTCCAGATGGTGTTGGCTGTCGTGACTGGCTGGCTGGATCGCCAGGAACGCCAAGCGGTCGCGTATCTGATGGAGGAAAATCGGATCCTTCGACGCCAGCTGCGTGGACAGCGTCTCCAGTTCACCGATCACGATCGACGCCGGCTGGCGGTCCGTGGGCATCGGCTGGGTCGGCGGGTCTTGCGTCAGATCGCGAGCGTCGTCACGCCGGACACGATCTTGCGGTGGCATCGGCAGCTCATCGTGCGGAAGTGGACGTACTCGCACAACCGCTACAACCGACACGGTGTCCTCGCCGAGATACGCCGCTTGGTGGTGCGGATGGCGGACGAGAATCCCACTTGGGGCTACACACGCATTCAGGGCGCGCTCAAGAATGTGGGACATCGCGTGGGCCGCTCGACCATTGCTCGGATTCTGAAGGCCCACGGTCTCGCGCCTGTGCCGGGACGCCCGACGTCGTGGCAGACGTTTCTCAAGCGCGCACTGGGGCGCCGTGGCGGCGGCGGATTTCTTTACGACGGAAGTCTGGACGTGGCGCGGGTTGACGACGTACTACACCCTGTTTGTGATCGACCTCGCATCACGGCGCGTGCAGATCGTGGGATCCACACCCCATCCCGATGGCCTGTTCATGCGACAGGTGAGTCGTACGCTGACCGCGACGGACGGTCTGTTGAGCGCCCATCGCGTGCTGATTTGCGATCGTGACCGCAAGTGGAGCGAGGACGTGCGACAGCTGCTGGACGATGCCGGCGTGCACGTGGTGCGGACGCCGTTTCAGGCGCCCAATGCGAACGCCTATGCTGGGCGGTGTGCGCCACGAAGGCGCAGAGAGGAGACCGCGATGTAACCGCAGTTACCTCACTGCAGCTTTGCTGCACAAGAGATGAGGGTCGGCCCCTCGGACTCGGACTGCAGGGTCAGAGTCCAAACCACCGGAAGCGGCGCCGGTCCAATGGCCGGGGTCGTGAGCGTGACGGAAAAGGCGGGACGTACCCGTCAGGTGTGTCCTGGGAAGACGAACGCAAGTGAACCGTTGATGACGTGTCGAAAGCGTATGGACGTCACCGAAACCAGGCTCCATCGCTTGGCCTGGGACGCAGCTCGGACGGTGCCTGCTGACGGCCCGAGTGGTGACCGGCATGAAGACGGCGTGAGCCCAGGACAGGCTCTTGTGCGGAACGTGGGAACCTGTCGCCTCGATGCGAAGGGAGACCTCCAAGTGGTGGACCCATGAGGAATCGAGGACCGATGCGAGGCGAAGGGGCGGATGGGCTCGTTGTAGCAGAGAAGCCTGGTAATGCGGGCGGAGCGAAGGAGCCCGACAATCTGGCCGCGGGTGTAGGTCAACCAGCAATGGGAGGAGCCCATGCCTGAGGCGAAGCCTTACAACATTCCGAAGCAACTCGTGTGGGACGCGGATCAACGGGTGAAAGCGAATCGGGGGGCTGCGGGCGTGGATGGCGAGTCGCTAGCGATATTCGAGCAAGACCTGAAGAGCAACCTCTATAAGGTCTGGAATCGCATATCGTCGGGCTCGTATTTTCCGCCACCCGTACGCCTCGTCGAGATTGAGAAGGATAACGGCGGCACGCGCCCCTTGGGCATTCCCACGGTGGCGGACCGAGTGTGTCAGACGGTCGCGAAAATGGTCCTGGAGCCGTTGGTGGAACCCGTGTTCCATCCGGACTCCTATGGCTATCGACCCGGCAAGTCGGCACTCGACGCTGTGGGGATGGCGAGGCAGCGATGCTGGGCGACCGCCTGGGTGATTGATTTGGACATCAAGAACTTTTTCGACAGTCTGGATCATGAACTGGTGGAACGCGCCGTGGCCCACCACACCGACATTCCGTGGGTCCGGTTGTACATCGCGCGCTGGTTACGGGCGCCGGTGCAACGGCCGGATGGCACCCTGGAACAACGGACGCGTGGCACGCCACACGGGGGCGTGATCAGTCCGCTGCTCGCCAATCTCTTTCTGCACTACGCGTTCGATATCTGGATGCAGCGGCACTTCCCGGGCGTCCGATTCGAGCGGTACGCGGACGATGCCATCGTCCATTGTCGGACGGAGCAGGAAGCGCGGGCGGTGCTGGATGCTATCCGTGGACGCTTTGAGCAGTGCCGTCTGGAGCTTCATCCCATGAAGACTCGGATTGTCTACTGCAAGAGAGATGGCCGGCCTGGGGACTACGCGAACGTGACGTTCGATTTCCTCGGGTACACCTTCCAACCTCGTCTGGCCAAGAATCGCAGGAAGGAATGCTTCATTGGCTTCCTCCCGGCCATCAGTGCGAAGGCCGCCACAGCGATTCGGACCACCATTCGCCGATGGCGTTTGGCCGCCACCAGGAACAACCAGAGCCTGGAAGACCTCGCGCAGCTCGTCAACCCTGTGATACGTGGCTGGATGAACTACTACGGCCGCTTCTATCGGTCGAAGTGTGTTCAAGTCCTTCGCCATCTCAATGGGGCCCTCGCTGCGTGGGTGCGACGGAAATACAAACGGTTTCGACGTCGGGAGCGTGCGTCCGTGCATTGGCTCGGCCGCATCGCGCGACGGGACTCCACGCTCTTCGTCCTGTGGCAGCTCGGCCTGAAGCCGGAGGCTGGATTGTAGGAGCCGGATGAGGCGAGAGTCTCACGTCCGGTTCTGTGAGGGCGGAGGGGTGAGATTCCCCTCCGCTACTCGACTCGTGCGATCGATCAAGCACGAGTGCCTCAATCGGATGGTGCCCTTGGGCGAGCACCATTTCAGACGCGCCCTCACGGAGTTTGTCGATCACTACCATCGCGAGCGGAATCACCAAGGACTCGAGAATCGTCTTATCGATGAGTGTGCGGCGAGGAAACGCGAGGGCATGATCAAGCGGCGTCCGCGGCTCGGTGGCTTGCTGAATTACTACGGGCGGGCGGCCTGACAGTTGGTGCGGCTAGACGCATCGCTCGGCCAAACTTTGGGACATTACGGGAACGCCTTGCAGGGCGAACCATCCGGCATCCTGATGGTTGCCAGCATCGCGCGCCACGCGACATCGAAGCGGTCCCAGGCGCTCGGCGTTGCGAGCCAGCCCGCTACCGCGTAGGTCTCCCCATCGTCGCCTCTTCGAGGGTGATATTCACGATATCGCTCGCATCCGGTGAAGTCTGTTGGGCCTGCGCATTACTTGGGTATCCAGCGCATGTAAGCCAGACCGCTATGAGCAGTGATGTCTGTCGCCTCCTCTGCACACTCATGAATGCCTCCCGACATGAAGACAACGCGTGAAACTTCCCGACAGAAGGGACCTAGTGCCCGACCTCTATCGCGAGCAACCCGTTCGTGAACCAGAATGTGACTCGACGTGTGACGCAACTGACAGGCCACGGCTGTATCAGCATCGAAGTACTCGCGGTCAGCGGCAGGCCCAGAATCGGCGATCGGAGTCACACTCATATCGCCGATCCAGGCCTGCCCTGGTGGTGTCGGCGCGGCTAGACGGGAATCGCTCCAGTGCTGCACGGTGCCGCGGAGTAGGCGCCGAGGTAGTGCGCTTCGACGCTCTTCGTCTTCTCGGCGAATGGGTTGTTGAAGTCGCGCCCGAAGACGCCATCCTGGCCGACTTCTGTTGCCAGCGTGAAGTACCGCCCCGTCGATTCACGCACCTCGATCAGCACAGTGCCACCAGTCGTGACGCCAGTCCCGTTGTCGACGAACACCACCTGTCCGGTCACGTAGTTTCGCTTCGCGGAGCGGATACGGATGGCCGTTGCGCGTCCGGCCGAGACGCGCATGCCGACACCGCCAGTGAGCGTCAGAGCGCCGCAATCTGCTTCGAAGGGGCGCTCCGCCCATCCGGCTATGCTTAGACGGTTGGGCCTCTCCCACAGCAGCGTCGGTAGACGCTTCCCGTGCGAATCGACCTGCACTCGATCCCATTCCGGAGTGCCCCATAGCGCCTCGTCCCACACCTGGATCGGCCGCCGCCCTTTGCCGTCGACACGTAACCATTGATGGTCGATGAACACGCGGTGCTGCGGGTGCGTCTTCTTCACGTCCGCGAAAACGCGCGCCGAGTCGCTGAATGGGTTCGCTACTAACACTGTGGTCCCGACGCGCGTCGAAGGCGACGCCGACGCCGAGACGAACTGCGTGTAATTGCTCCGCGCCTCGTTGTTATAGATGTTCTGGTCGACGACGGCCAGGTTGCCGGGATCTTGGTACAGCCGAATTCGTACGATGACGCAATAGTGGGCGTCGACCGGGGGATTCCAGCCGGCGGTGAATTCGACGACCGCGCCAGGGGCCACATCGCGCGCGTCGAAGCCAAGCGGCACCCACGGTCCGTCACCCGACGAGTACTCGGTGACGAAGAAATCCACCACCACTCCTTTGGCCAGGAGATCGCCGGCGTTACGAACCTTAGCGACGAGGGTGTTGTCGTGCCCAAGCCAGGGGGTGTTGAAGTAGTGCGCCGGATCGGCGGTCGCCTTGTCGTTGCGGACCTCGATGTCGGGGCTCTGCCAGTCGGGTCCGCCGGTCCACGGACGAATGCCGGGTTCCGGCTTGCCGTTTGAGCCGTAGCTGATGCGCACCACGCCGCTGTCGGCAGCCGTGGAGACGACCTCCACCTTGAGGTCCATCTGGGTGCCGGGATCCCTTTCTTCAAGGTCAGCGCCCGTGCCGAGCAGCGGGCCATCGCCGTCGAGGTCGTTGCGCACGAAAACGATCGGCGGCCGCGCGATTGGCGCCGTGAAAGTGTCCGACGTGACATCGGTAACCACCACGCGCCGATCGGTCGGCAGGTCGTCGGTGACCTGCGGTCCCTGTTCAGCGCGGTACTCGACGTAGTAGTTCCAGCCGTCGCCGAGCCGGATTTCGACTCCCTTTACCCGACCGGATGGTGGATCACCCAGCTCGCTTGCATGCAACGTGATGTTCTGGGCGACCGCACTCGAGCCTTGGAAGTTATAGAGCTGGAGGTGGCCAGGTTGAATCCATCCCATGCGCATCTTGTTCGAGATGGTGAAGTGCGGCAATGAGTTCCGCGAGCCGGCCATCATGTCCCAGTCGCCAGTGAGCCGGTTGGTGATGTCGTTTGAATACTCGGGAAAGTCGTACAGGTCCGGCAGGCCAAGCGTGTGTCCGAGCTCGTGCGAGAGGGTCGAGTGCATCTGTCGACCATCGTGGACGTCGAAGTCCAGCGGCACGAACACGTAACCGAAGCTGCGCCGGTCGGTCATGGCGTTTGTGCCGCAGAGGAACTCGCGCGCCGAGTTGGCGTGTGGCCAGACGAAGCGCGCAGGCCGGCCGCCGGTAGCGTCCGGCGATCGCACGACCATAATCAAGGCGTCAATGTTGCTGAAGTCCGCCGTCGTGGCGACGCTGTCGGCGATCGCTCTGCTGATGATCGTCTGGACAGTGCCGCCGGACGAGGACCAGCGGTCGTCGACCACATTGCCATCCCCATCCTTTTTTTGCTCGAAGTAGTCGGTCCATGCGTTCGGCAGGTTGACCGGCCCGAACGCCTGATTGTTTAGTGCGGTCAACGTCAGGCCGCGCGCCGGTGAGCCCCCGGACGCGGGCGCGAACTGCGAGTTCTCCTCGTAGTACTGCCGTGCCGAGCGAGTGTCGCCGCCGAAGGCAATGCCGTTGGTCACGTGTCCGAGGATCGCCGTCCGGTTCGCGGTCATTGTCGGCGCATCGGCTGGCCACATGCCGGAACTGGTGTCCACCATCAGGACCATCGTGCGCCAGGTGCCGACGTGCGGCAGCACGTTCAGATTCTGCGGCGAATTCGTCCCGCCGCCCCATCCACTCGCGCCGTCGAACGAGGCGTCGGTCGTGTAGAAGCCGCCAGGTCCGGTGTCCTGGTCCGCCCAATGATCGGTGATCTCGAATTCCGCGCTCGCGAGTGCCGTTCCGGTTGCGATCTCTACCATCACCACCTTGTGCGGACCGACCAGTCCGCCGGTGATGAGCAAAGGCACCGGGTCAGGGGCATCATTCGGGCGCGTGTAGGACACGATGCCGGCGTCCGGTCCGTCGGGCACCTCGAAGCGGATATCGGTTGCGCCGAGGCCGGAGTCGCCGAGATCGAAGCCAAGTTCGACCCACGAGCCGACGAAGATGGGCGCCGTGATGGGATTGATCTGTGGATCGCGCTGCAGTGCCGCCAGACTCGGGAGCAGGACGAGCGCTTCGGTGGTGAGGAGAACGAATCGCTGGCCCGACAGCCCGTGGGCCTCCACGATTTCTCCCGGAATCGACGCCGTCGATATCGTTTCGACTGTGCCGGCGGCTGGACGGATGACACTCAGCCGTCTTGCGCGTGGGTGAGTGACGAGAAGGAGGTCTCCGCCGTTGGCCGAATCCAGTCGTCCAACGTCCGGCAGTCCAGTAGCGATCGGAGCAATCAGCGAGCCCTTGAGCTGCGCGACCTCGCCACGCGAGCCCATGGTGCGCCGCGCCACGAAGGCGGCACCGCGCTCGACGGCGATACCGCTGACACCGTCGACTTGGAGGACCGTCGACACCCCGGTGGCCAGCTTGATCGAAGTTAGAGAGCCGCCGCGCCCCGAGCCTGGCAGGACAGGTCCTCGCGTGACGCGGTTACGGGTAACGACGATCGCTGTCGGCTTCGGGGATGCGGTCACTGCGATCTGGTCGTACGTGTCACGCGAGCGGCTGACGACCTCGAGGGGCGCGGTGGGATCGTTTGGGTCCAATGTCGAAATCAAGCCGTTCTCGTGCGCGATGACAAGCACACGGCCATTCCCCCCAATAGCCACGGGAGGTGAGGACGCGACCTGGGCGATAGTCAGGCCTCCGCCAGCGATGGGAACAGAGGCGATTGTGCCGTCAGCCTGGACGACCCAGATGAGGCCGCGTGGTTCGTCGACGTAGGCGCCGGTGGCCGATTGCAGATTGGCGAGAGTGTTGGACATGACGCGAGCGCTCCTTCGGGGCCGACGGACGAGTGCGGCCTGTCCCTAGAAACGCTGCGGAACGCGAACCCGAACACCCCGGCGATTCCGCCGCCCAAGTAACCCCGCGGCCACGACGCACGATGCGTCTCATGTCTCAAAATCTGGTAGAACCGTTTTCGAGAGGGTAGCCCGACAGACGGCGGGCGTTGGAGGCCAGCTGCGTGGGTCCGGTCCTGCAGTTGCCCCACGAAACACTAACTTTGGACCGCTTCCCGGATGAGCCAGGGTCGAAAATCTCCCGATCATGCCGGGCTGCTCGATGCCGTCCTTCGACCAGTAGCGCGAAATCGCTAGCGTCAGGCAGTCCCGCGGCCCGCCGCGTTCGATATGACGTGCCGCCTCGGCGAGGTGACCTGCCGGACTTCTTCGGACCATTTGCTATTGGAGAATGACGCCATCTTGAGGGGACCGGCACGACTTGGTCGGTCGGAAGCACTTCTATGCATTGATGACAGATTCAAAATTTTCAGACACGACAGCTCGGAACCCTCCGGTCAAGGGATAGAAGCCATGTTCGTTGACCTTGTCAATCGGCGTCGCGCTGACTGTGTTGTCATCATTGATTTCGTCCGCGGGATACTTACCGACCTTCACTGATTGCTGATGCTTCATAGCAACATCCAGGCACAGATACTTGATGGCGTCCTGAATCGTCACATTGGGTAACGGAGAGCGCGCCTCCCGCGAGGTCCGATCGATCCGGCCGAACCCCTTCAACGAACCGAAGCCAGACGAGCGACGCAGCGATGTGGATACCGCCGTATGCTGCGAACGCGCGTCCGGTCCGGCGAAGGCTGCGTCAACCCGCGTCAGCACCAGCGCGAACAGAATCAGACTGACGACGCCGAGCGCCGCATACCCCGGCGAGCGGTCGTTCCGAAGCTACATCCAGAACGTGAAGCAGCCAGGGATCTCGAAAGAAAGCCGCGCCGACAAAGGCAACAATACTTGTCACGCGACCCAGTCCGACAAAAGGTTTTCGCGCCTTCCGGTCCTGTCACGTCGAGAACGATCTCGCCCAGATCCGGATCTGCGTGAATGTCGAACGTGAGAAAGCGACAGCAATGGCGTTCGGCGTCGATGACGGGCGCGAGACGAGTAAAAATCTGCGACGCGGACGC
Source organism: Vicinamibacterales bacterium (assembly GCA_963784045.1). Lineage (GTDB taxonomy): Bacteria > Acidobacteriota > Vicinamibacteria > Vicinamibacterales > JAMQPK01 > JAMQPK01. The sequence continues at coordinate 430,170 of CAWAPZ010000005.1, read as the reverse complement.
GAACCGCCATCGATATCCGGCGTCGAGGGGTTCGACCGCTCGCGCTTCTCGCAGGACACCTGCGAGCAGTTCGGCGCGTCGCCTCGCGAGGTCCGGGTCACTCAACGTGCAAGCGATGGGCAACATGGGCGTTTAGGGGTCTGCTTTACATAGATGGATCGACCGCGGTATCGCGTGGTTACTCCTCTCGTAGATGACGTTCGAGGGCCAGCTTCACGGGTTTACCGGGATGATCGGCATGCCGGCGCAGCCGATTGGCGCGGCGCTGCTGGCGTGGCTCGCGTGGCGTGCCGGGCATCGAGCTAAGGTGTCCCTCGCCTTGGCTGCGGCACTCTCGTGTGTGGGTCTAGTTGCCTTGGACGTCAGATGATCAACATCATGGCTGCGGGACCGGCGACCTTTCCTCTGGATACCTGGGTGGGCCTGTTCAACCGCGGATGGTTCGTCGGCTTTTTCGTCTGGGTGTTCACGGCGGCGCGTGTCGTATCGGCGCACGGCCCTCAACGATGAGCGTAGCGCGTGATCGAAGTTGGCGACCCCGAAACGATGCGCGCGTGTGAGGAGAACGAAGCGTTGCCCAGTTACGAAGACTCGTTCTCACGCCCGGGCCCTGTAATGGAAACAGGTAAGCGGCGGCGCTCTTGAGAACCAGCGGCGAGCGTGAGACATGAAAAGGCGGATGAAAGTTGTGGTGTAGCGGGTCAAGATTAACCCATTCGTCCGAAGTACACGAAGAGCGCCAGGAGCAGCAGTCCAAAGTTCACCGTCGCCGTTTTGGCCTCGTTCTGTGTCAGGTGGACGACTGCCGCGCCAACCATTACGATCGCCAGACCCATCGCCGAGAGTGGCGTCGCCTCCGGCCACACGTCAGCGAGTCCCGGACCTAAGAGCCCGAGAACAGCCAGGAACTCAGCACCCGCGACGAACCGAAGCAGCGGCATCGGAATCCGCGCGACACCGGTTTGACCCGCGTTGAGCAGCCGTTCTCTCGACCAGAGTCCTTTGGTTATGGCCGAGTACAGGAAAACTGCCGCCAAAGTAATTTGCGCGACCCATAGTGCGACGTTCATACCCAGTAGAGACGGCTAACGGCCGTTGTGGTGACAAGCTCGAATGAGCCGTCACAGACAGGCTCCTCAACCGTCTAAGGAGATATGGCCAAGAAGAGGTTGGCTGCATTCGAGTCCCTCCGTCCGCGGCTCTTCGGGATCGCGTATCGCATGCTTGGTGTGGTCGCCGATGCGGAGGAAGTGGTTCAGGAAGCGTTTCTGCGGTGGCAGCAAACGACCGAAGCTCTTCGTTCGAATGAGGCTTGGCTCGTCTCTGTGGCAACCCGGATTGCGATCGACCGCCTCCGACGGGCGGAGTCCGAGCGCGCCGCATATCGAGGCGGTTGGCTTCCCGCACCTGTCGCAACGCCGCCACCAGATCGCGACGCGGAGCTCGCGGACGACCTCTCCCTTGGGTTCCTGCTTATGCTGGAACGACTTACCCCGGAAGAGCGAGCCGCCTTCCTATTGCGTGAAGTGTTCGACACTGATTACGCCGAGATCGCTCGCACGCTCGACAAGACAGAAGCCGCGTGCCGCCAGCTCGTACATCGGGCAAAGCAGCATATGCGACGTCCGCCGCGACGTCCGCAAGTCGCACCAGACGTCCGGGAACGTTTGGCTCGCCGCTTCGTCGAGGCCCTGCGTGCCGAGGATCGGGACGGCGTGCTGGCGCTGTTGACTGACGACGCGCTCCTTGCGGCGGACGGTGGAGGGCGCGTGCCCTCTGTTCCAGAGACACAGCACGGGGCCGAGCGCGTCGCGCAGCTTCTGGTGGGCTTCGAGCGAGCGACCCGTGCCGAACTCGTGCGCCGAACCTCGCTGCCGCAAGAACATGACGTAGTTTGGCTCAACGGAGAGCCGGCGGTATTCACCATGGCCGACGGCAAGCTTCTGTTCGCGACGATTCTTCACCTGGAAGGGGACCGGATTGCCGCGATGTATCGGGTGTTGAATCCCAGCAAACTGGCGGGATTGGGGTTCAAGACCTTTCTTGATCCAGATTCGGCGGCTGGCCGCGTGTCTTGAAGTTTCTGGTTCGCGGCCGTGATCCTTCAGTCTGTACGCGTGTAGGACAACACCCCAAAGGGCATCACGTTCACGAGGGCGACTCGGCCAGTTTCCGAGAAGCCGTTGACATCAAGAATCAGAAAGATCGATCCCAAGGCATTCGTGAAGCGGCAATTCTTGTGTTCACCTAGCTCCTACGTTGAGTCGTGATGTGGCAGGCGATCCATGCTGCGCCGGACGACGTCACGAAGCCGTGTGTCTCTCGTCGTCGGTTCGATCAGGATCTCCAACGACGTTTGGTCCACCCACATCCACGCGTCGTGCTCTCGGCGATCAAGCTGCGGTGCCGCAAGGTTCCCGTCGACCTCGACAACGTAGTCGCGCTCGCGCCTCGTAATCCCTCCATCGGTCCAGCTCCACTCGGCGATCTGCTCCCGAACGACTCGTACAGACCCAACCTGTCTCCTCTCGTACTTCGCGCGCGAGCGCCTCGGTATCGGATTCTCCGTCGTTCACGTGGCCGCCAACGATGTCCCAAGCGCCGGGCGCCACGCCCGCCGTAGCGGCTCGTCGCATGACAAACGCACGACGCCGGTTATCAAAGATGATGGCGCCCACGCACACACGACAGGAGTCAGTCACCGTTGGACCGGGCGAACAGTTGAGGGCCATTGCTGGCTCATGCACTCATAGACGGCCCATCCAGTGGGTTGTGACCACAGAAATCAGCCGTTCTATAAGAAGGAAAAGCCGCACCCGAACACTGGTTTCGGCGTGATCTGCTTACGAATTCTGTTGAATCCAAAGGTGGATCTTTTTTGTGTCCTTCTTGCCGCAGTTCATGCTCGCGGGAACAGAGCCAGTGTCGTGGACAATGCTCCTGCCGCTGATTCACGCCGCGTTCGGCAGCTTGTGGCTTGCCTTCCTGGTCCTTCTGTCTCGGCCTTTGATGCGGGCATTAAGAGAACCTGGAGTCGTAGCGTTCTTGGATCGACTCACCGGGCGATTTTCTTGGGATTCGGAGTCAAAATGGCGGCCTCATGTCGCGGACTTGGACGCGAATTCAGAGCGAGTCCGTGTCACACGCGGCTGACCCGTGCGTCTCCTTGATATGAACCAAACTGATCAGCACGTGGACCTCATCCAACATCTCTTCGAGGCGATCGAACGCCGGGACCGGGAGCGGTTCGCGGCTTGCCTTCATCCAGATTGCGAGTTTAGTTGGCCGCCCTCGTTACCGTATGGAGGTACGGTTGCGGCGTCGGCGACGGGACCTGACTGGTTAGAGACTTGGGCCCCGCTGCAGCCAACCGCGGTCGAACGAGCGATGTCGCCGCAGGTCGTGGCGGCTGCCAGGAACGTGCTGGTCGTGCGTTGGCATCAGCGCGGCAGGAACGCGGCAGGAGACACCATCGACACGCCGGTGCTCTCGTTCTACAGGATCGAGGACGGTCGTCTCAGGCACGCAGAAATGTTCTACTTCGACCTGCCTGCCGTCCATCTGTTCCTGGATTTGTCCGCCCAGAGGCGGTCCGCGGCACACGTGGTCAGCGTTGTAGCGGCCGTCGTCATGGGCCTGCGAGCGGTCGCCGGACTTGGCGCGATTGCGTGGCGAGGGTAGGGCCTCGCCGGAGTGTTCGCCTCCGGATGGGCATCTGTGGTTCGTGCTTGGCGCCGTCTTGTTCGCGGCAGCCCTTCGAACGCGGCCAAGATCTTGCGGGTTGCGCAGCCCATGGTCCACGATTCGTGACATGGCCCTCGTCGTCTCCGCAAATTCAAGAACCGCACGCCGGCGGAAGTGGAGAACACCGAGCTGTCCAAGCGTCACTACAAAGCTGCCTACGCAGCCGTGTTCCGGTCATTAGTGACCAGTGCGTATTTAGACGGTAAGCGATCGCGGCACATCTCAATGGACGAAAGTGGCCCAGTGCACGCGGACCTCGTGGAGGTACGATCAGTGGGCGATTGGTCAAATTCACATGCGAATATTCCTCGCGGGCGCCACCGGAGTCGTAGGAAAGCAACTCATTCCGCTGCTGCGCGAAGCCGGGCACGTGGTCATTGGGACGACGCGGTCGCCCGAGAAAGCGGAGCATCTCAGAGCTCACGGGGTGCAACCGGAGATTCTGGACGCTCTAGACCGACAGGCGACTCTCCGCGCCGTGATGCGGGCGCGACCGGACGCGCTTGTGCACCAGTTGACGGCGATTCCTCCGAATCTGAACCTCCGACGATTCGACCGCGAGTTTGCCTTGACGAATCGGCTGCGAACGGAAGGCACCGACAACCTTCTCGCGGCCGCCCATGCGGCGGGCGTGCAGCGAGTTGTCGCCCAGAGCTTTGCGGGTTGGACGTACGAGAGGAATGGCGGACCCGTCAAGACGGAGGCCGACCCACTGGACCCTGATCCTCCGGCTGCGTTTCGCCGGACGTTGGACGCGATTCGCTACCTGGAAGCCGCCCTCGAGGCCGCAGACCATATGGACACGACCGCTCTGCGTTACGGCTGGTTCTACGGTCCGGCAACATCTCTCGGCCGGGGCAGCGCGCTCCTCGATGCAATTCGACGGCGGCAATTGCCGATCGTCGGCAACGGCGCCGGGATCTGGTCGTTCACACACATCGCTGATGCAGCGGCCGCGACGTTGGCAGCGCTTCAGCGCGGCGCGACGGGGATCTATAACGTCGCCGACGACGAGCCCGCGCCGGTCCGCGAGTGGCTGCCATTTCTGGCGAACGCGATTGGTGCGCGACCGCCGCGGCGCGTCCCCACCTGGCTGGCGAGGATGGCGATCGGACATCAGGGGGTTGTGGTGATGACCGAGAGCAGGGGCTGTTCGAATGAGAAGGCGAAAACGGTGCTCGACTGGCGCCCTCGCTATCTGAGTTGGCGCACGGGTTTCATCGATGGTCTCGGGTAGAGCACCATGAATTCCCACCTGGAACAGTTGAAGAGAGATCTGGAGTCAGCGGTGAACGGCATGTCCAGCCAACAATTGAGCTGGCACCTCCCTGGGAAGTGGTGCGCCTCACAAGTGTTAGAACACCTGTACTTGACGTATACCGGAACAATCAAAGGCTTCGAAAGAGTCCTGACAGGCGGCAAACCGCTCGCGACGAGAGCATCCGTGGCGCATCGCGCGCTGACGTTCGTGGTGATAGGACTGGGCCACATGCCCGCGGGCCGCAAGAGTCCCGCAGTGGCCCAGCCGAGGGGCGTTCCGCCGGAGAAGGTGCGAAACGAGCTTGGCGCAAAGCTCGCTGCGATGGATGCAATCCTCGTCGAGTGTGAAACGCGCTTCGGGCGCCATGCAAAACTGCTCGACCATCCGATTATGGGTCCGCTGACGGTGCCACAGTGGAGAAAGCTTCACCTGGTGCATGGACGGCACCACCACAAACAGCTTCTCCGGCTTCGGAGAATTACCAGCACACACAGTAGGGCGGCACGCGGGCAAGCAGATGCTCTCTTGTAAGGGACTGTTTGGCCATTGGAATTTACATACACACCCATGAAGAAGCTCATCCTGCTCACGGCAATTCGTGTCGGCCCTCAACCTCGCGCAGTCTGATCCCGAGCAGGATTGGTTGCCGCGAAGGCGCTGGCCGCGTTGGCCATTGATACTTATCGATCGCCGAAGATCTTCCAGCGCGCGCGCGAGGACCACAGAAGATGGTGGCCGGCCAGAATTGCGTGACGCTGATTCCCGAAGGACAACGGGCGCCAGTTTAGATCCGCTGAGTTTTACGAATTCCTAGGGGTTGGACCTTCGGTGAGGTCGGGCAGCTTACGCTAACGTACCGGGCCGCCGGCTTCAGGCGCTGTCACAATCCGGACTCGCATCCGTCTTCGCTGTAGGGAAGAGGACGCATGACCTCACGCATGGATGCTCGCCGACGGGCGGGGTTATGAAGAACGCCGGATCAGTGTGTTTTCGCGATGCTCATCGGAGCGGTCGCGTCGGGCCAAATCATTCTGTCCACGCCGCTTGGCGGCTGACCTGCCGCGTTACAGCTGATAACCACGAAATCACAAGTGGTGTGCACGGAGCGAACAGGCTGGGAGCAACTCGCTCGTCGAAACGCGGGTCTTGGCCGCTGCGCCGGGACTCTCGTCCGTCTTCGCCGTAGAGAGGCAGGAGAGTCACCTCATGTCATTCGCATGGATGCGCCAACTCAGTGTGACTGGTGAGATGGGCGATCAAACTACTCTGAAGAGCAACTCCGCGGCGCCGGCAACAGATCGGCGACACGCCTGGTACTGGGGAGTTACGTCCGTACTTGCCCTTCAATGCATCGTGGGAGGCATCATGGGGGCCCTCCGGCTCGAACCTTTCCTGGGCGTCATACGGCACTTGGGCTATCCCGACTATTTCATGACGATCCTGGGCCTCACTTATGTGCTTGCCGGTCTGACCCTTCTCGCACCGGGTGTTCCGCGACTTAAGGAATGGGCCTATGCCGGCTTGGTCTTCAACTACACAGGCGCAGCCCTCTCACATCTGGCAGCGCGGGACGGCTCGGAAACGCTCATCGGGCCAATCATTTTCGGCATCCTCACCATGGCCTCCTGGAGTCTGCGTTCACCAAAACACCTCGACCGTTCTGCACCAAGCCGATTCAAAGGTCCCTGACCTTATTCGAACCAATCGCTCCGTCTCAGAAGGAAGGCAGGCGTGCGAACCGACAAGACAACCTGTTGCATCGTCTGCGGCGGTCCAGCAGCGATGGTTGCGGGTCTGCTGCTTCCGTCAAGGCGCTGACGTCGCTGGGTCCTCGAGAAGCACGGAGATTTCTTCGCGTTCGTGGGGACACCGTTCATCTGTCGTTGCTGGAACTGATCAAATTGTGTTTGATTCGCGATTGCGCGCTACATGCGTCCTAATCAGCCGCTCACGACGGTATTTCTGGGCTCGCGGCTGAACCTAACTTCAACGAAAAGGAAGTCGTCGTGTCAGTCAGTTGCATGTGGCCTCGCGTTCGAAACCATGTCTGCTCGTTGCTCGGTCTGATTGTGTTGGCGGTCTTTCTGGTGCACGAGACGTTTGGCGGCCTACCGAACCTGGCGGAGCAAGTCCTTCGCGTGCTCATCGTTCCGATGTACGTCGTGTGGCTCGCGTTCACAATCGCTCAGGTCGCGATCGCGGGCCCAGAACCGACAGCGATGACTTCCTACTTTCGAGTCGCGAGTTTGATTATCGGCCTTGCTCCCTATGCGCTCGTCGATCGGCTAATTCATCGCTGGCGCACACGGTCGCAACGGAGGCCGGCCGCTACGTCTCTCGGTTCAAGTTCCCGCGCGGGTACAAAGTAATGCCGCACATCCCGATGAGCGCATCTATACGGTGCCTGGAGGGCACAACGGGGACCGGTCGAACACGCAGTGGTTACGTGGACGCGACGGGATGATCCACGCGAACAGGGACACCTTCGACAGTGATGAGGTGCGGTCACTCTCTGTATGAATGGCGGAGGGCCGTTGGGACAGCGGCGTGCCCCGCGTCGGATGTCACAGGATTGATCGCTAATTCGTCTTGATTGGTGGAGGCGAAAGGCATCATGAAAGCTCGAATCGATCCCATACGCGTGAACCCTCGCGTCATTCAGGTCATGCTCGGCCTCGAAAAGCAGGTTCATCAGGCAGGCTTCGATCACGGACTGCTCGACCTCGTCCGGATGCGCGCGTCGCAAATCAATGGTTGCTCCTATTGTCTGGACATGCACAGCAAGGATGCGCGCGCGAAAGGCGAGACCGAACAGCGGCTCTACGGCCTCGAGGCGTGGCGCGAGACGCCGTACTACTCGACGCGCGAGCGCGCCGCGCTGGAGTGGACCGAAGCGCTCACGCTCGTTTCCGAGACTCATGTCCCGGACGACGTGTACGACCGCGTGCGGGAGCAGTTTTCAGACGACGAGCTGGTGCACCTGAGCCTGGCGATCGTGTCAATCAATGGCTTTAACCGGCTCAACATCGCGTTTCGCACGGTGCCCGGCGACTACGTGGCCGGCAGCCTCGCGAAGCTGCACGGGGCAATCTCGGCGATCAAGAGCGACTAAGGCATGCTGGGGCGAACTCACGACCGGGCTCCAGCTGCCGACCCGAGAGCGGCGCAGTGATCGCGCAGCAATATTCGAGTGCAAGCAATGTGAATGGACCTTTCTGCGGTAGCGGAAAGGAGCTACGGCTAACAAACGGAACGTCCACGCAGTTGCACGATCGGTGCGATCAGCATGAACACTCCGACCATCAGTCGGTGGGCCTACGAGAACTTCAGGTAACAGCGCGGGATGCGGCTGATTCCTGAAGTCGACGTCGAGGCCACACGGCCGCGAGCAGGTTGTGTATCGCGCCTATCGATCGGGACGTTCACGCCGAGGGGTGGCTACTCGTGAGCGGCGAAACATCTCGAACTCGGGTCTCGAACGTACTGGTCGTCGGAGCCGGTGCCGCGGGATTGCGCGCCGCCATCGCTGTCCACACCGCCGGCCGAGAAGTCGTGATCGTCGGCAAGCGCCAGCGCAAGGACGCCCACACCGTCTTGGCGGCGGGCGGCATCAACGCCGCGCTCGGGACGGTCGACCCTGCAGATCGCTGGCAGCACCATTTTGCCGACACGGTCATCGAGGGTCACTATCTGGCCAATCCTCGCGCTGTCGAGATTTTGACCCGAGAAGCACCAGCAGCGGTCCTCGAGCTTGGCGAATGGGGTTGCCCCTTCGCATGTCTGCCCGACGGTCGACTGGACCAGCGCTTCTTCGGCGCGCACCGGTACCGCCGGACGTGTTATGCGGGCGACTTCACGGGACGGGCGATGCTGTTTACGCTCGCCGATAAGGTGAGCGCACTGGGAATTGAGATTCACGAAAATCGATACGTCTCGCGGCTGTTGGTCCGCAACGGTGTGTGCTTCGGCGCCTTGGCATTCGACCTGCAATCCGGGGAGCGAACGATCTATCTGGCCGACGCGGTGATTCTCGCGGCCGGCGGACATACCCGACTCTGGCGGCGGAGCTCGTCGCGTCGAGATGAAAATACCGGTGACGGATCTGCGCTAGCGCTACGCGCCGGTGCCACGCTGCGGACATGGAGATGGTGCAGTTTCATCCCACTGGGATGCTCGCGCCGGAAGAAATGGTGGGCACCCTCGTGACCGAAGCGGTGCGCGGAGAAGGGGGCCGGCTCTACAACAATCAACGCGAGCGATTCATGGAGCGCTATGACGCTGAGCGCATGGAGCTCTCTGCGCGCGACCGCGTGGCGCTCGCCAACTATACCGAGATCAGCGAAGGGCGGGCTGGCCCACACGGCGGCGTCTTTCTGGACATCAGCCACCGAAGCAAAGACGACATCCTGAAGAAACTGCCGCGCATGTACCGGCAGTTCATGGAGTCGCAGATGCTCGACATTTCGCGCGATCCTATGGAGGTCGCTCCCACCGCTCACTACTCGATGGGTGGTCTCGTGGTGGAACCGGACACCCATGCGACCGTCGTCGAGGGACTATACGGCGCCGGAGAAGTCACCAGCGGCGTACATGGGGCGAACCGACTGGGCGGCAACTCGCTGGTTGAGACGTTGGTCTTCGGCCGCCGGGCCGGAGACGCCGCGGCAGCGTACTCACAGGTGATTCCCGCACAGCTCCGTGATCCGCAGACGATCAGACAGGCGCACGATGAGTTGAACGAGATCACCCGGGAGGGAGATCAACTGGCGCGCCCGATTCAGCGTGAACTCCGCAACAATATGTGGGAGAACTGCGGCGTGGTACGCGACGAGACACGGTTGACACGAGGTCTGGAGCGTCTCGCTGACGTTCGGGCCGCAACTGCCAAAGTGGACGTTCGTCCGAGTTCGGAAGGGTACACGGACTTGGCGTTGGCGCTCGATCTACGCGGCGCTGTCGACGCAGCGGAGGCGACCCTTCGATGTGCCCTCGAGCGTCGCGAAAGCCGTGGAGCGCATCAGCGCAAGGATTATCCCAACGCCGATCCGCGACTCCTGGTGAATTTCATCACTTCCATGGACGCCGATGGCTCCCAGAGACTGTCACAAGTCCCCGTTCCGAGCATTCCGGAGGAATTGCGTCCATTGATTCATGACAGGGAGAGCATGCCGGTGAAGGGTCGCTTGCTTGAATGAACAGGCTCACGGCCGGCTGACCGCGATGCGGTCACGGTGGCTGGCGGGAGCAGAGATCACAAGAAATTCAACGGTACCCTGGCCGCCTGGCGAACCTTCATCGTCAGTCAACACTCGCTCTCCGTTAGACGTACTTCTTCAACGTTGACGCGCTGCGGAACATTAGCCGTTCGGCTCGCACAACTTCGGCGATTGCTAGCCGATCCTGTATGGTCCGGCGGAGCGGACCGCTTCATTGAGGTAAAACGACGCGTGGTGGGGCTGATACGGATTTCTTCATCTCGGCAAACGAATTGGAATTCTCCAAGAAGCATCCTGCAACATACTTGTTCTATCGACTCTACGCATTCGATCCTGACAGTGGCGCCGGCAGCTTCTACGTAAAACGTGGCTCACTGGCGCACGACCCATCCGTTCAGCTGCTGCCGATTCAGTTTAGGGGTCGCATCGTTCCATCCGATTGACGATCGGCGCGCTGTTTACATCGATACCTCCGACGCCACAAGAGGCTGCTGCCGACACCTTCCGGTATGAGAAGATAATGACGCCATGCAATCGCGAGTTCGGGCGCGTAGGACGTTCTCGAATGGAGGTTAGGGGTGATAGATCAGAACGAATTGCGGGAAAGACTAACTGGTCATAGGTTCGAGCCCATTTGAACGTTGGACGTTCTTGCGTAGTCGTAAACGGTCCCTTCCCACGAGCCACGCCTGCACCTGGCCGCTCCCGTTCGATCAGCGGGAGTCCCCGTCCTCCCCGGACCGGTTCGAGTTCAAGCGACCCAGTAAAGTTTTTGGGCTGTGGCCGCTACTGGATCGTCACCGATCTTCAACGCACTCGGAAGCCCGGCCCGCGTGTGAGAGGGATCCACGCTAGAGCTGCGCGACGATTTTGCGACGAAGAGTCGCTCGGCGTGCTTCGCCATGCGCTTCGGCTCGAGCCACTGCGTGTCGCTTCGGCACCGAACCGGCGTCTGAGTTTCTGGACGCGAAGTTCACGACCCCGATTCAGCTGTCTCAAGTGGCGGCGGCCGCCGGCGCCGTGCCCGTACCTGATCGACGTGTTCCGCCGCTATGAAGGCGTTTCGCTCTCACCGTGCAGGCGCTGGACCTCGGATTCTCACCACAGCCAGTTGCCCTTCGCATTCAGACGGAGCTTCGGCTGCAGCCGTCGCAATTCCGCCGCCTGACGTCTGGCGGTTGGCGATCGGCGGCGCTGGTGCGGCCTGACCGCTTGCCGTCGTTCGTTGGTGCTGGCTCCGGCACGCTCGTCGATGCAAAACCCCAGAGTGAAAGATTGTGACAGCGGTCTCAGCCGCAAGGATGGAAGATCCTCCTACGCCTCGGCTGACCTTCAGCGGTCGACTATTGGCGGCGATCAGCTGATCGACCAACCTTGGCGCGGACACATCTGCAGCTTCTCGGCACGTGGAATTCGAGCACGGCACGCACGCAAAAAACGCCGGTGCCCGCGTGACATCGGAACTGGAGGGCTGTGTCATCCGCGAGGAGTGCACCGATGGAACCGGCCTCCGCGGCACGAGCCTGGGCTCCTACGACACGCGCGCCCGTCAAATGGTAGCCAACCTGAATCACGAATCGCGGACGGTTACTCGTGATTTACGGCGCAGAAGCGCGTCGATGGACTCTCAGTCGGCGACTGGATTCGAGAGGGCGCCAGCCAAACACTCGTCCGCGCGACGTGGACATCCGGGGACGGTGGCCGCGAAGCCGTACACGCTGCGCGTAGAGGCGCATGACGTCGTCGGTACGTGTGCTTGGCGACGTCGCGATCGTCCACGCGGACGATTTTCGCCACCGTGGACGGCCGTCCTGGCACGTGCACCGATATCTCGGCACGCTGCGATGGCTTGCAGGGGTTCGCGCCAGGTGGTCCCTTGTCCGGCGGCAGCCCTCTCGTTTGCGAGCCTGGTCGCCCTGGACGTCTCGATCATGACGATCATGGCCGCCGGACCGGCGACCTTCCCTCTGGACACCTGGGGTAGGTCTCTTCAATCGACTCTGGTTCGTCGGCTACTTCGTCTGGGTGTTCACCGTCCTCCGTGTCGCCAAGGCGCATGGGCCGCTCGCGTCGAGCTGATTTTGCCGTGGCATGCGCTGACCGTTCGTCTGATCACGGGGATCTACAGGCCCGTAAGTCTGGAGGCAACCGCCGAGAGAACCGGCGACGCACCGTTGCTCGAATGGCCGAGCAGAACCGTGGTCCGGGATCAGAGGCGGCTGCCGGTTAGCAGGCCCTTGCCACGTCAAATGACGAGAACTCACCTGTGAAGATCCGGAATATTCGTGGAGATCGCGCCGATCGGAGCAGCGACGCTGGGCGCGATGTTCTCGCGTGGCCGCGACCGTCCACTACGGGACGACCGACGATGACTCTCCCTGCGGATCTGATGAACCATACGCAACGCGTTTGCAGGCGCTCGGGCTGGTGTACGCGTTCACATTCTTCATGGCGGATTTCTTTCAGCAGCTTCTGTTCGATCGGCAGGTGCTGTTCGCGCGCCCGATCGACTGGGCGCCGGGAGTGATTTCGATTACCGTGGCGCTGTCGGTCGTGGTCGTTCTCCGAATGGCTCGACTTCATTCCCGCATCGTCATAGCTATCTCGCTGATCTTCGAGATCGTTGGCGGTTACGGCATCGCCGCTGCCGAGTTCCTGCAGCCGTTAGGCCGCGTTGTCAGTTCACCGTGGATCGGATTGTCCTGGGTGGCTGCCTGGACGTTGAGCTTCAACGTCGTGTTCCCGACCCCGCCACGCTACGCGGTGCTTGCCGCGCTTGCTGCGGTGTCGTCTGTGCCGGCGATGGTAGGTTTGTCGCTGTCAGTATTTCCCCCGGCGGCGGCCCCGCAGGACGGGCGGACGATCTTTTTCGCATTCGGTTTCCCGTACATCCTCGTGGTGATCATGTCCTACGTCAACGCGCGGGTCGTCTATTCGCTCGGCACGGAGGTCAGCCGCGCCCGCAAGCTGGGGAGCTATCGTTTGGTCGATAGACTCGGCGAGGGCGGCATGGGCGAGGTGTGGAAGGCGCGCCACCGGCTGCTGGCGCGCCCTGCGGCGATCAAGCTGATTCGGGCATCCCAATCCGGGATCTCTGACGACGCGCGGCGACGGTTTGAGCGGGAAGCCCAAGTAATCGCTCGACTCCGATCCCCTCATACGGTCACGCTGTTCGACTTCGGTGTCGCCGATGATGGCGCATTTTATTACGTGATGGAACTCCTCGAGGGGCTCGACGCCGAGGCGTTGGTCAGACGCTTCGGTCCAATGCCGGCCGAGCGCGTCGTCCACGTGCTTCGGCAGATGTGTCATTCGATGTCGGAAGCCCACTCTTATGGGCTGGTGCATCGCGACATCAAACCCGCGAACGTCTTTCTGTGCCGCTACGGCGAGGATCACGATTTCGTGAAGGTTCTCGATTTCGGTATCGCAAAGGCCGCGCACGAAACGTGCGACACCGAGACGGCCCTCACGGTGGCGAACATGATTCAGGGCACGCCGGCATTCATCGCTCCAGAGCAGGCATTGGGCGGCGTCGACATAGATGCGCGCGCCGACATCTACTCCGCAGGCTGTGTCCTCTACTGGCTGCTGACGGGCGAGCTGGTATTCAAGGCCGATACGCCAATGAAGCTGTTGCTCGCTCATGCGCAGGCGCCCCCAGAGCCCCCGTCGGCGAGAACGGAACTGCCGATCCCCCCAGACCTGGACACACTGGTGCTTTCCTGCCTCGCCAAGGATCGCGAACGTCGACCGAAATCGCCCCGCGAACTCCTCGAGCGACTCGAGACCGTCGTGCTCCGGCAGGCATGGACGGATGCACGCGCTCGTGAGTGGTGGACGAGGCATCTCCCTTCATCAACGGAATCACGGCCGTCCCTCGCCTCGTGAGCGTGTTGCTCGCCCGATACCGCCGAGACCTTCGGATGATGCCGGCCATCATCTTTCTTCGCGCATTGCCAGCTCGTCAACGAACTCCGGTCATCAGGATCCTATCCACGTCGCGTTGATGGCGAAGGCGCCTGTGCAGGAACGAAACCCTTCGAAAGAATCTGATAGCGGCTCGTTTGCGTCTGGTTCGATGATCGTCTGTAGCTGCCAGTCTGCTGTTCGACGCGAGGAACAATGGACCTTCGTGCCGGCGTCATCGCAGTTCTTCTCGCCAGCGGATTGCCGGGCGCCCAGGCCGAGCGCCCACCACGCCGACAGACGTCGACCGGAATAACTCAGTTGGATCATCAGTAGACAGGAGCACGCGTCGTCCCCTCCCACGGGGCTCCGCCGCGGCGGCAGGGGGGGGTCACCCTCGCAGGGCAAGGGGGGGCCGCCGGAGCCTTCCGGGGGGGGGACGGCCTCGCACGGCACTGTGAACGGCCGCTTGCGATTGTGAGGACGTGTATTTACAGCGCAACCACCAACGCGACGTAGCGGAAAACGAAAGAATGTGAAAGCGAACAGTGAATCGTCAGATCTGTAATGAAAGCCTCCTGTAGCTCGAGCTGTTCCATGGATGATCACAACGCCCGCAACGGGAAGGCCAGTGAAAACGGTCGGTCGGCCAAGCCCACGCACCAAGGCGTGGCTCTTCTGGGCGGCGGGCGCTTTCCTCGTTCTACTTCTGAGTACCGCGTGGTTTGCGGGGGATCAGGAGCCGCTGACCATTCATCAGTTCTTGACCATCGAGATCGGCGGCAGCCGGGTTCACGTTCCGAGCATCTTCAGCGCGGCAGCGTCGCCGTCAGGACGGAGCAGCGGGTCCGGCGCTGCCAGGTCATTGCGAGGCCTGGCTCATTGGGCAGACGTCGATGGGGGCGCTGACGAAATGGATTCCGAGGTCCAGCAAATGGCTTCATCAGGCGTACGCGGCACATTTGTAAGGCGCGGGGTTGGAACCTCGGAAGGGACCGGTGAGCGACCATCGTACGCGCAGGGCTTTTCGTCGCTCGGGCTGGAAGTCCGTCTCGAGGATTTGCCGGTGACGGGGCAGTTCCCCGCATGGCTGACAGGGACGCTGATCCGGAACGGGCCGGGGCAGTTTGAAGTGGGAAACGAGAGCTACAAGCACTGGTTCGATGGACTCGCCATGCTGCACAAGTTCTCGTTTCGGCATGGCCGCGTCAGTTATGCGAATCGGTTTCTCGAAACGGGCGACTTTCTCGAGGCGGTGGAACACGGGCGGATCACGCGGCGTGCATTCGCGACAGACCCGTGTCGAACGATTTTCGGGAGAGTCATGGCCATGTTCTCCCCGGCCGCCGTCGATAACGCCAATGTGAACATCAGCGTTCTGGCCGACCGCTGTGTGGCGCTCGCAGAAACGTCGCTCCCCATCACGTTCGATTCAGATACCCTTCGCTCAACCGGCGTTCTCGATTCCGGCGCCGAATCCGCCGGACAACTCACGACGGCGCACCCCCATCTCGATTTCAGTCGCCGGCTCTCCCTGAACTACTGGACAAGAATGGGCCGACAGAGCCGTTACGACATCGTCGCGGGCGACGATGCCGGGGCGACGCGACTCATCGGCTCATTCTCCGTCGATCGTCCGGCCTACATGCATACGTTCGCCGTGACCGAGCGCTACGTTGTTCTGGCGGAGTTCCCACTGGTGGTGAATCCGCTCCGGCTGCTTCTCGCCGGCAGGCCGTTCATCGAGAACTTCCGATGGGAGCCCGAACGTGGAACACGGTTCTGGGTCGTGAGCAAGGACGACGGCCGAGTCGTTAAAACACATCAAGCGGAGGCGTTTTTCGCGTTTCATCATGTCAACGCATTCGAGCGGGGAGACGACATTGTGCTCGACATCAGCGCATATCCTGATCCGGGCATCATCGAATCGTTCTATCTGAAGAACATCCGAAGCGCAGTCGACATACCGATGCCCGGAGTGCGGCGCTACCATCTCGCTCGACAGCAACGCGATTGCGGTTATGAAGTCCTGTCGTCGCAGAACCTCGAGTTGCCTCGCATCAATTACGGGCGCAACAGTGCCCGCGAGTATCAATACATCTATGGTGCGGGAACGCGGCGGCGACACAACTTTATCGACGAACTGGTCAAGGTCGATGTTCACAACGGCGGATCGCGGACGTGGTTCGAAGAGGATTCATATCCCGGCGAGCCTGTGTTCGTCGCGGCCCCTGGGGCGTCGCGCGAAGACGAAGGTGTGATCCTCGCAGTCGTCTTTGATGGGAAGAGTGGAACGTCGTTCCTGCTCGCTCTGGATGCCGAGACATTTGAGGAACTTGGGCGGGCCGTCGTGCCACACCACATCCCATTCGGCTTCCACGGCCAGTACATCACTGGTGCCGCCATGTGGGAAGAACGGCATCTTCACCGGTAGACCGCCCACCGTCTAGGGACGGTGGTTGGAACAGCATCCTGCAGGGGCTACGCCGCGCTGGCCGGTGAAACGTTTCCGACGGTGCGTGCGACCTAAGACCCGTACGACGAGAGCTTACGAGGGCAAAGTCATGTCGGATATCACCCGGATGCACAAAGCGATGGTCACGCGAATCATAGAGGGGTACGGCAGAGCGTCGCCCGGTCAGCGCCGCTCCGCATTCGATAACACGGAGCTCGCCGAACCGCTGCGCACGTTGATCGATAAAGTTGCCAAGCACGCCTACAAGGTCACTGACACGGATATTGCCGCGGTAAAGGGATCGGGCGTCAGCGAGGACGAGATATTCGAACTCGTGGTCTGTGCCGCGATCGGCCAGGCCACGCGGCAGTACAAGACGGCGCTGACGGCCCTGACGGCGGCGGTAGAAAGGAGCGAGTATGCGCCTCGCCATCTTTGATAGCGGCCACGGTTTCGGGAGGAAGGTGTTGTTTGCGTTCATTCGCGCGACCACGTGCCTTCCCGTCCCGGACGCCGTCAAGCTGAATCGTTATCGTCCCGATTTCTATGGCACGCCGATGCGGGTGCTTACGCAGGAGGCCATGCGCGCGCCTTCTGCATGGTCGGTTGGTGACCGCGAGCTGATGGGCGCATGCGTGTCGCAGATGAACGAGTGCGAGGTGTGCACGAAAACGCACGCCGCCGTCGCGGCACTGGCCTATCAAAATGAAGCGAAGGTCTCGGCCGTGCTCACCGATGTCCAGACAGCACCAATTGATGAGCCGTTGCGGGCGACGTTGCGTATGCTGCGCAGGCTGACGCGGGAGCATGCGGTGGATGCAGACGACATGCACGCCGTGCTGGCTGCTGGCGTATCTCGTGAGCAGATCGAAGACGCGCTCGCGGTCTGTTTCACGTTCAACACGGTCGATCGACTGTCCCGAACCTTCGGATGGGTCGTTTCCGGCCCGAAGGCCTTCGCGGCCGGAGCGAGGTTCTTGCTCGCGCGTGGCTACCACTGACCGAGCACGAAGCTATTGATCAGACCGTCACTGCCGCGGAGGCGTAGAACGGTGACAACATCAATCCTGCTGCGTATCGCTTCGAACACCAGTTTGCTGTTCGCGGCGGGGCTACTCTGGAGCTACGCAGTCGTGGTCTCCCCGATGAGACTGAGGTGCTTCGAGCGGTGCGGTCATTTCACTCAGCGTCGAGGGTAGAGGCCGGACCGGCACGTTCACTACGGTCCGGAGAATCCGATCGGAACGCCTCCGGGTGCACGTACGATAGCGATGGTGACGCTGTCCGTGGCGAATTGCTAAATCGCGTGCATGTCCGGGGGATTTCTGGATCTTGCTAGGATTGCGCCGTGCGCGATCTGGCCGTACTTGTTCTACATCTGCTGGCGACAATTGCCCGACTCGTCGGGCCTGGCGGCGCGCGTTCCGTGGTCGCCGAATCCGTGCTCGTCAAGCACCAACTGCTGATCCTACGTCGTTCCCGGAAACGGGCGCCTACTCTCTGTCTTTCTGATCGCACGATCGCCGGCCTGTGTGTACTCCTCATGCGCCCGCGCCGGCTGATGCGTTCCGCGATCGTCCTTAAACCCTCAACGCTCTTGCGCCTCCATCGAGCGCTGACCATGCGCAAATATCGTCAAACTGTTCTCGTTCAAGGTACTGAAGAAGCCGGGCCCGAAGGGACCGACCCAAGAAGTGATGGACGCGGTCGTCGCCATGAAACAGCGAAATCCGGCGTGGGGGTGTCCTCGGATCGCTCAGCAAATCACCTTGGTCTTCGGCATTCCCCTTAATAAGGATGTCGTCCGGCGGATTCTCGCGGTTCGCTATCGGCCGCAACCCGACTCGGCTGGACCTGATGTTCAACCGAGTGACTCTGAGGCCACACCCCACGTACTTCGTCACACGTCGTGTAGCGTCGAGTTCGATGACCACGATCCGCTGTATCGGTTCCACCAATGGGAGGCAAATCTGCGGATCCTCGACGTCAAGGCAATCAAGACCGTGCCGTACGTGCCGTTGTCGCATCCATTTGTCGAACGTCTGATAGGCACCATCCGGCGCGAGTGTCTCGACCGCGTGCTCTTCTGGACGACCGCAGATCTGGAAATAAAGCTCCTCGATTTTCAGCATTATTACAACGGTCATCGAACACATGCGGGCCTGGAGGGACGTACACCAGAACCCCGCGCGGACGCGAGCGGCGCACGAGTGCGTCTCTCCGAGTACCGATGGCAGCCGCACTGTCGTGGACTGTATCAAACGCCCATCGCGGCGTAACGCGTATCGCCTGTCGGGAGCGAGGCAGGTCCAATGTTGCCTGGTGCTGGGCAGCCGAACGTTGTCGTGTGGCTCCGGACCGTGTGGCACTTGTGGAATAAGGACCCGGGTCGAATCACCGCACTGCATGTTCGTTCAGGCACGTTTGCAGCAACATTGGGAATTCGCCAGGGACAGGTGCCGCAAACGACTCCGACGGCTCGGGATACTCCTGCAGTCACTCCATCGTCACATCGACTCGGGTCGGCCTGCCGGATGCGCTCGTCGTTGGTAAACGTGCCGGGCGGCGACTTCTCATCGTTGTGTTGACAAAACCTGCGCGTGGATCGCAGGCCCTCAAATCTTCCGCAACGCTCACGCACACAGCAACCGCTTGAGGTTCGCCCACTGGTTCTGCAGCTGTGACATCAACTGGGCGAACGGAGGGAACCCTCGTAAGATGTCGAGGTTCGGATCCCGCGCGAAACATACGTAGCAAGGAAAACCATCATCTGCAGCGGCTTCGAGCCAATTGACGGCTTCCTGGTACTCGAGAAGCGCAGCATACGTGGCGGCGATGTTGTACGCGGTGTGATGAAAATGGCCGAAGTCCCTGCCGAGTTCGATCGCGCGCTCGATCGCCCGCGTGGCTTCTCGTTTCTCTCCCGCCTTTGCCAGCAGCAGCGCTTTAACGCCGGTCAAGCTTCCGCCCTCATCGGCCGGATGCCTGGCGAGATAATCGTCGACGATCGGTCGGGCCTTGTCCGGCCGTCCGAGCTGCACATACACCTCGGCCCTGACGCGATCGACCAGGAATGGGCTGACATCCCCAGGCACCGTTTTCAGCACAGCGAGTGCATCTTCGAATCTGCACTGCCACAAGGCGTAAACGCTGACGCGGAAACGAGCCATCGTGTTGTTCGGGTTCAAGTGAATCGCGCGAGCGACGTGCCTCTGGGCTTCATCCAGCAACCCTACGTGGGAATACACCATCGACACCTGATGGTGTGTCTCGTCCGCATCAGGATCCAGTTCCAGGGCTTTCTGGAACGCTCTGATGGCTTGCTCGTGCGGAAAGCCCTTCGCCTTTGTCCAGAGAATGACGCCTCGAGCGAAGTGCGCCTCCGCAAGGTTCGGCGCGAGATCCAGCGCCTTCGCCAGCGCGACGTCGGCGTTCTCGCGAAGGCGCTTGCCTTCGTTCTGCGATGTGAATTTGAACGAATGAGTGTTGTACGCACGCGCAAGCTGCGCGTACGCGCCGGCGCACGACGTGTCGAGGCGGACCGCCGCCTCGAGAAGCGCGATCGCCTCATTGGTATCGTCGATGTTCTCGCCGCCCGATTTTACCTTTCCTCGGATGTACAGGTCGTATGCGGGCGACCGGCCTTGGGGTGCCGCCTGCAGCGACGGCGTGGCTGGCGGTTCGCCCGCAGCCTGTCCGATGCTGGTGACTTCAGTAATGAAGCGGTAGCCATGCTTAGGCACCGTCTCGACATAGGTGCGTTTACCGCCGCGGTCGCCAAGGGCACGCCGAATGGCGTGGATCGCCTTGCCGATATTCCCGTCCTCGACGAGGACGCCAGGCCACACCGTCGCCAAGATCCCTTCCCTCGTGACGAGCGCGCCGCCGTTTCGGACGAGATGAACGAGCGTCCGGAACGCCTTCTCGGCGATGACGATGCGTTCGCCGCTCGGACGGCGCTCGAGCGTGCGTTGGCCGACATCGAGCTCGAACTCGCCGAACTCATAGACCTCGCTTGACCGGTCAGGCACAGCGCAAGACGGCGGAAGAAAAAAGGAATGAGGAATTCACGGACTCCGAACGATTTCACTGCCCCGGTGGCGCCACACTCGTCCGACCAGAAGGCGGTTCACGGCGGCCGGATGCGCACAGTGTAGCCCCGGCACTTCGAAGGCGCAAATACCGGGTCGAAGCAGGCGAAGCGCCGGGGCGGCCGCGCGAACGAGTCCATCTGGCCCATAGGAGCAGCAGCATGAACGCAAGTCGCTCACGAGCAATGCGCATCGTCTCGATAGGTCTGGCAATCGTTGCGCTCGGCGGCGCGGTCGCCTACGCCGCCGTCGTCATGTTCAGGCAAGACGCCTTCAGCGAGTACATCGGATTGCGCGGCGGGCCAGCTCAGCTGACCGCCCGAGTCCTCAGGACGCCTGTCGGCGAAACTACCGGTGCCTGGCACTACCATCCTGGGTACGTCTACAACGTCGTCACGCAGGGCACGATCACCATCGAGGATGGGTGCGGAGATGTGCGACAGTACTCGAAGGGAGACGCGTTCGAAACCTCCGAAGGCCGCGTCCATCGCGCCTACAACCTGGGGACCGAGGATGCGGTCGAGTACAACATGTTCGTCGGCCCGCCAGACAGGCCCATCGGCGTCAACATCCCGAACAACGAGCACCGGTGCGGCCCGCCGAGTACGGTCGAAGAATGCAGGCATGACGGTTGGGCGACATTCAACCATCCGTCCCCATTCGAAAATCAAGGCGCCTGCGTCGCATATGTCAACCACCGGAAGCGGGTCACGCTGCTCGTCCCGGAAGACCCGTTTCAGTGAGCGACACCACCCGCCGACGGATGGGAGGACTACAACCGTCACCGCACGCATGCAGGGCTAGGCGGACGCACACCCGACCCGAGCACCGACCCAGGCGGTGGATGCGCGAATGTCAGTTCGTATGGATGGCAACTGCATTGCCGTGGGCTATATCAGACACCCATCGCCGCGTGACCTGTTGGATGGCGCAGCGACAGTCTTCCGAACCTGGCGCTGTGTGGCGGACGAGTGCCGCCTGGTGCTCAGTGCCTGCGAACGCGGTGATTGAGATTCACACCGGTCACAGCAACGGCGTTCGTTGATTGCCGCACAATTGCGAATTCGCCCGACAGGCGTACGCCGATGGCGACTTTTCGGATTCGTCCTGAACTGATGAAAAGCGACCCGAATCCGCAGAACAGCCGGTCGCTCAGCGTCAGGTTCGGAGCCCGCTGGCGCGCACGGCGGAGCACGATCAGTTGCTGTTTGAGTAGGAGATTCTCCGCGATCAGCCCTCGCACCCTACGTGGGCCACACAGCTTCGCGGTCATTACGGCCAGTTGAAGCAGAATGCGCAGGAGGTCCTTCATACGCGAGAACAGCGTAGGTCAGACATCAGGCACTATGCAACGTTGCCTCAGTCCTGGATTCAGCAAGAGAGTTGGGGATTCGAGACACACAGGCGCAGAAGGCCAGTGACAGGCTGCCGCAGTTGGCTGGGCGGAGCAGTACGGTCGAGCCCAGCCGGGGAGACGCAGAGAGGTGTTGCGACCCGCAGAATCGTGACGTCAGCCGATGCGAGAGAGCAGCCGCGTCATGTCGCCGTGAAAATCCGGATCGTGCCGAACCTCGGTGCCTTGTCGGCGGGCGAGCGCTTTGATCTCGTCAGGCAGTTGATTTTCGAGCGGCATCCGAGCGCCATCGACCAGAACGGGTACAACCGGGATGGTTCGCCGGAGAGCGGATGCAATTTCAATGCGGACGAAATCATTCGGGTCGTCCAACTGTGCCGCGCCGCGCGGCCCGCTGGTGAGCCAATGTTGGCCGATCACAGCAAACAGGACGTGGCATTTTTCGACCTCCTGGTCGAGACGCTCGACAAAATCTACGCCGAACGGAATACTGTCGACGTCTTTGAAAATGTTGTTCTTGCCGAAATCTCGCTCGAGACGATCGTAGATGCGACCGACGATCGTGCCGCTGTCGCCCCGCCTATAGCACAAGAAGATTCGACGCGCGCGCGTGTCCTTCGGTGGTGGCGCCGCCTGCTCGGTTTGGCGCTGCTGTGCGAGTGCGGGCTCCGCCTTCCGCAGCAGCAGGCAGATGTCGTGCGCCAGATCGTCGAGCTTGAGCCAAAAATCCCGTTGCGCCTCCGGCCCGAAAATCTCGTTGAGCTCGCGCGCTCTCCCCGTCTCTGGATCGACCTTGAAAAACTCATAGCCCAGGATCGACTGCAACTCTGCCGGCTGCTGTTCGAGTGGGACCGGCGTCTTCAGCACCTTGAAGATGCGTGCCTCGCGAATGCTACCCTGGCTGTCGGCGGCTTCGCAGAACGCCGCGAGTTCCCGCCGTGCCCATTCCGACCTCACGTAGCGAGGGGAGACGACAGCCACGAACGCCGCGACCTGCCGCAGACGCTCGACTAGCGTCGATTCGAAGACGTCGTTGCCCTGAAGCTTCGGATCCCACCACACGCGGGATTCCCTACCCTGCAGTTGCCCCAACCGAATGCACAAGGTGCGGTGGAGGTTGGTCACCCAACCCTGACGTCCTTCGATCAGTTCAACGTCGTCGAGGTGCGCATAACTGATAAACACGTCGCCATCAAAGCTCAAAGTGGCCGTATTGTAGCGTAGGAATGTTGGGGAAAACGTTCACCACGCTCGACAAGTCGCGCGAAGCCAATCGCGCCGGCCCCGAGGGTGGTGCGCAGTGAGCCCCATGTGGCGCTCGCAGGCGCCGCGGCGCATTATGACGGTGACGCGCGTCGGGCTCTCCTTTGTCCCGTTGCGATCGATCAGCCCCGGTCGTGAGGGCTGGTGCCGACGAGCTCTAGGAAATGAATCCGACCGAGCGCATCGCCGACGAAGAACCGGTGTGAGTCGTGAGGGAGGGCCACGGTGGGGTGGCGTCAAAAAAGAACGCGCGGGCAGCCTCGCCCGAAAGCCGTTGATCTGACTACAATTCGTCGGCATCGCGGGGTTCTGGAGACACGGTGAAAGGGACGCAAGATTCAGAAACGACAGCGGCCGCGTTGGAAGGTACGCTCGCGAAGATCGAGCTGACCAAGGTTCAACGGAATCCGCTCAAAATCCAGTGGCTTGGCAGCTTGACGTGGATGGATCATCGCGCCAGGAGAAGCCGGGCGACGTACGCGACGCGCGACCGGCTGAAAGCCGAACGCCGTGCGAGACGTACATTCACCCACAGCCTAGCTCGATTTACACGCGAACCCGGGGTGGCAGGCCGCTGGCGGTGCAGACTAGGCGAATCAGCGGGGTGACTTAGCCGCCCCTCATTACTTCGTCGCGCAGCCAAATAAGGGCATGCTGTGGGCATGCTCGTCTTCGCTGCGTGGAATTTTATTGGGTGACTGAGCAGATTCTTCCTCGGTTCGGGACCGAGGGGTCGGAGGTTCAAATCCTCTCGCCCCGACCAATTCCTAAGAAAAACGCAGAATTCAGTCTGGTAGGTCACTCGGTTTTTCCGGCTCTTGAACCGAGTGATCAACACCTCAAATCCGGTCGACCCTCGAAATCGTCCGGACTTTCTCGGCTCACTGCCCAGCCGGGCGTCCTTGCCCGCACACTTCTCGAGAAAAGCGCTACCCTGACGCTACCCGACGGTCATGGACTGACGCTCGTGCGCGGACGTCGACAGTCGTCGGTTGATCGCCGCGTCGCGACGATGACATCATCGCTCCGAACCCAAGCGAGCGGATTCAGTGGAGCATCGACAGCCTCTCGTCCATCAGCTCTCCGCGCCGGAGCAGAAGATTGCACTGTTCCGGTCACTCTTCCGTGGCCGCGAGGACGTCTACCCGCGTCGATTCGAGAGCCGGAAGACCGGCAGGTCCGGATACGCACCGGCCTGCGGCAACGAATGGGTGCGTGGCATCTGCGACAAGCCCCGCATCAAGTGCGCTGAGTGTCCCAATCGTCGGTTCCTGCCGGTGACCGATGAGGTGATCCGATGGCATCTCTCGGGCCGCGACGACGTCGGCCAGACGTTCGTCGCCGGCGTCTATCCAATGCTCCTTGATGAGAGATGCTTTTTCCTGGCCGTCGACTTCGACAAACGGACTTGGCTCGAAGACTCTGTCGCGTTCCGGGAAACGTGCCGCGCCATGGGGTTGTCAGCCGCGTTGGAGCGGTCTCGGTCTGGCGAAGGCGGACACGTGTGGCTGTTTTTCGACGAAGCCGTACCAGCCACGCTGGCACGGAAGCTCGGCTCGTACATCCTCACCGAAACGATGGAGCGCCGGCCGGATCTCGGCTTCGATTCCTACGACCGCCTGTTCCCAAATCAGGACACGCTGCCGCACGGTGGCTTCGGAAATCTGATCGCGTTGCCGCTGCAGAAAAACGCACGTGGCACTGGCAATAGTTTGTTTCTCGACGACCAGGACATCCCATATCAAGATCAATGGGCCTTTCTCTCGACGATTCGGCCCATTCAACGCGCGCAGCTCGAACAGGTTGTTAGCGAAGCAGATCGACGAGGGCGCATCCTCGGTGTGAGGCTTCCGCCAGAGGAGTACGACGAACGAACCCCATGGAGTGTACCGCCGTCACGTCACAGGAAAGACTCGCCGGTGGTGGGTGAGCTGCCTGGGTCGCTCGAACTTGTCCTCGGAAGCGAGATCTACATTGAGAAGAGCGGGTTGGCTCCGGGGCTTCGCAACCGCTTGCTGCGTGTCGCTGCATTTCAGAACCCCGAGTTCTATAAGGCACAAGCGATGCGACTGTCGACCTATGACAAGCCGCGCGTCATCGCTTGTGCCGAGGACCACCCGCATCACATCGGCGTTCCACGCGGTTGTCTCGAGGATGTCCGTCAGGTTCTGCGCGACTTGAAAATTCAACCGGACGTTCGCGACGAACGCTACAGCGGGCGGCCAGTCCAGGCAACGTTCCACGGCCAGCTAAGACCCGAACAACAGTTCGCCGCCGCTGCGATGCTAAAACATGAGACCGGGGTTCTTGCCGCCACCACCGCGTTTGGCAAGACGGTTGTGGCCGCATGGCTCATTGCACAGCGCAGTGTTAACACACTGGTGCTCGTCCATCGCCGGCAACTACTCGATCAATGGGTCGACCGGCTCGCGGCGTTCCTCGACCTGTCGCCCGGGTCGATCGGCCGAATTGGTGGTGGACGACATAAAGCGACCGGGTTCATCGATGTAGCTGTAATTCAGAGTCTCGTCCGCAAAGGTGTCGTGGACGATTGCGTTGCCAACTACGGACACGTGATTGTGGACGAATGCCACCACGTATCGGCGCACAGCTTCGAACAGGTCATCCGCCGTGCGAAGGCGCGGTTCGTCCTGGGTCTGTCTGCAACCGTCACGCGTAAGGACGGACACCATCCGATCATCTTCATGCAGTGCGGACCTGTCCGGCACCGCGTCGACGCGAAAGCGCAGGCCGCGAGGAGACCTTTCGAGCACACCGTCGTTGTACGTCCGACGGCGTTTCAGGCCGTCGGCGACACAACCATCGGCAAACGAGTCGAATTCCAGGGCCTGTATCAGCAGTTAGTGGACGACGAGACGCGGAATCGCAGCATCTGCGAGGAGATCGTTCAGGCCGTAGATGAGGGCCGATCGCCGCTGGTTTTGACGGAACGCAACGAACACCTCGACCGGTTCGAGAGCCAACTTGACGGGAAAGTGCTTCACGTGATCGCGCTACGGGCCGGCTTGGGGAAGAAGCAGCGGCAGGCGGCGGTCGAGCGACTGGCTGCGATTGCCCCGAGCGAAGGCCGCGTGATCCTGGCGACCGGCAAGTACATTGGGGAAGGGTTCGACGATCCGCGCCTCGACACGTTATTTCTGACGCTGCCCATTTCGTGGCGGGGTACGATCGCGCAGTACGTCGGCCGGCTGCACCGCCTCTACGACGGCAAGCGAGAGGTTCGCGTTTATGACTACGCCGATCTGAACGTGCCGATGCTGGCCAGAATGTTCGATCGGCGTTGCCGCGGCTACGAGGCCATCGGCTACACAATCGTCCTTCCGGCCAGCGCCATTCCGGGCTGGCCAGCAGACGTAGTTTTGCCTGCCGATCCACTGTGGAAGCGTGATTATGCCGCGAGCGTGCGGCGACTGGTTCGCGACGGCGTCGACGCGCCGCTGGCCAATCTGTTTGTTGCCGCTGCCGGTCCGATTCCGCCAGACGCTGAAGGCGTCAACCGAGCACGAAGCGCATCCGAGGCATTCCTGTATCGACGGCTGGAAACCTTGTCCGAGACGCGTGGACGATTCCGACTGAATGCCGATCTTGCGGTGCCGTTCGACGGGTCCGGGACAATGGAAGTCGATCTGCTCTGTGCCGATGCGAGGGTTGTTGTCGAAGTTGACGGGGCGCTCCATCTTGCTGATCCGATCGCGTACCGGCGCGATCGTCGCAAGGACCAACTGCTGCAAGAGAATGGCTATCTCGTGCTGCGTTATCTCGCCGAGGACCTCGCCACGGAACTGGACTCGGTGCTCGACGGGATCCTGCGATCATTAAGCTCGCGCCGAACAGCGGCGATGTCGACCCACGCCCTCCGCGTTGTGCGTGGAAGTCGTCCGTGACGAACAGCTGACGAGAATCGCGATCTCTCGAGCCGACTGGATTATCAGCGTTCAGTTGGTCGCGCCGGCCGTCTGATACGGACCTTTCGTTCGGTCGCCACCACGAGACATCCCGGCCAGTCTTCGACTTTTTCGGAGTGGAACACATCTGACACGCGCTCGAACAAGGCGTTGCGCCCCGGACGCATCAGGCGCACCAGAAGTAGACCTGCATGGGTCCCCGGCGCGTAGCGCCGCATGTCTGAGAAGTCGAGATCCTGCGTGATCAGGAAGCGCCTGGCAGCCTGCGCAGCGTTCCATACGTCCGGGTCCGCACGACCAACGAGTCGCTCGGCGCGAACCCTGTCGACGTCGTGGCCAAGCACCGTGAGGGCGGATACGAGGCGGTCCGGTAGATTCTCGTCGAGCTTGATCTTCAACGCTTGATCGGCGTTTCGACGAGCGGCAGATCCTCCTGGGCGGAGGCGGCGGCGAAGGCAATGGCCGCCCGGACGTCGTCCTCGGACAATGTTGGGAAGTCGGCGAGAATCTCCGCCGTCGTCGCACCTTCGGCGAGGCTGCCGAGTACAGTCTTCAGCGTGACGCGTGTGCCCTTGAGAACGGGTTCGCCGCCGACGATCTGCGGGTCACGGACGATGCGATCCTGATAGTTCATGGCCGAGATCATTGTAGCGCCGATGCGCCAGGGTCGATGGCCGGCCGTTGTCGGCGAAGGCATGCCGTAAGACGGCTGTGGATAGCTACCCTGACGCTACCCGGTTCGCTGAAACGCGGAAATCATTGGACACTCCGACGGAACGCGTTCGGTTCGGGACCGAGGGGTCGGAGGTTCAAATCCTCTCGCCCCGACCAATAGTTCGCATGAAATGGCCGGTTTTCCTTCGGGAGGGTCGGCCATTCCTGTTTTTGGACGTTGGTGGACGTGGGCGGAGATGGGGCTCGTGGCCCTCGATAAACAGGATTTAGACAGGATTTCGGGAAGAGAAGAGGGCAGTAAGCAGGCCCGCGGGAAACAGACCAGAACTGAGCCATCGCGATACGATTTCTCCCTTTCACGCCGCAATTCCCGAGATTTACGCCACTTTGTTGCGATCCCTTTGGGGACGCCATCGCCCTCGCAGTTCAGGCACGCGTAGCGCGCGTGCGTAGACGTGCGCACCGACAGATAGAGCAGGTTCATAGGGACCGCGGTTACTTCATCTTGTTTCGCGGAGCATGATCAGCAACATTCGAGCTGGCTCACGGGCGTCGACGGCATGTGGGATGTTGGCGGGCATCCGCACGATGGTTCCTGGGATCGCACGGACGGGCGCGCCACCGATCGTAAGAGTGAGGGCGCCTTCAAGCACGAGCACGAACGCATCGAACGGTGCCGTGTGCTCGCTGAGCTCCTGGCCTGCATCGAACGCAAACAACGTGACGTTGCCGCCGTCCATCCTTGCCAATACACGACTGGCGATACCTTGGTCGGTAGTCGTGATAAGGGAATGAAGATGTAACACCTCGGCGGAAGCGATCGTCGGCGAGTTATTTGACATCGTATCCTCGAGAACCGCGTCCTACCGCGCGTGAGTGCGGGACTGCCTCCACACTATAAGCCGGCTTGAAGCCAATTGAGATCAGTTCTCAGGTTTCTGCTTTCAAAACCTGCATGCTACCGTTGCGACCCGATGGTCGCCGTGGCTGCAATCGTCGGGTTTCTTCTGTTCCACGCGCATCTTGATGCGCAATCTGTCGACCGCTCTGCGCTGAGTGGGCAGGAGCTCTACGAGGCGGCGTGCGCGGCGTGTCATGGAACCGACGGACGGGGCCAGCCGATCGCGATCCGCGGCTTCGACGTCGATCCGCCGGATTTCACGGACTGCAGCCTGACGACGGCTGAGGCTGATCTCGATTGGCTATCCATCGTCCATCAGGGCGGACCTGCGCGCGCCTTCGATCGCATGATGCCGGCGTTTGGCGACGAGCTCACCGAGGGACAGATCGGACGCGTGATCGAGCACATTCGCACGCTCTGCGGCGAGCGAGGGTGGCCGCGTGGCGACTTGAACCTTCCGAGGCCGTTCGTCACCGAGAAGGCGTTTCCCGAAAACGAAGCGGTTCTCACTACGACCATCGTGCCGTCGCATGAGCGGTCGCTCGGCAACCAGTTTCTCTACGAGCATCGTGTCGGCCGCCGAGGGCAATACGAGCTGTTCCTGCCGCTCGACCTGCACAAATCGGGGACGAACGCGTGGCAGGTCGGCGTGGAGGACATCGGCGCTGCCTATAAACATGTGGTGTACGACAGCCTGCCGCGCGGTTCGATTCTGTCGGCGGGCGGGGAGTTCACGCTGCCTACCGGAAGCACCGCGAGAGGATTCGGCAAAGGGGTGGCGATGTTCGAGGCATTTGGCACCCTCAGCCAGGTATTGCCCCGCGACGGATTTCTTCACGCACACACGGGCATCGAGGTACCGGCCGACGCGGAATTAGCCGCGAAGGAGACCTTCTGGCGGCTCGCCGTCGGCAAGAGCTTCATGCAGAACCGCTGGGGGCGTGCATGGTCGCCCATGGTGGAAATCCTCGGTGCGCGCGAGCTCGAAGAGGGCAGCGAAGCGGAGTGGGACGTGCTGCCGCAGGTGCAGGTGAGTCTGAGCACACGGCAGCACGTGCTGCTCAATATCGGCGTGCGCACGCCCATCTCGCAGCGGCCGGAACGTCGGACGAGCGTCCTCATGTATGTGCTGTGGGACTGGTTCGACGGAGGACTCCTGTCGGGATGGTAATGCGCATCCTGATCGTCGCGTCCGTTGCTGCGTTGGCTATGTCTGCGATCTACGCGCAGCGGAATCCGCATACAGAGATCTTCGCGACTTCGGATCAGTGTGTGGCCTGTCACAATGGCTTGCGCACGCCCGCAGGAGAAGACGTGTCGATCGGTGCGAGCTGGCGTGCGTCGATGATGGCCAATTCGTCACGCGATCCGTACTGGCAGGCCGGTGTCCGGAGAGAAATGATCGACCATCCGGCCGCAGCCGCGGAGATTCAGGACGAGTGCGCAACCTGTCACATGCCGATGTCGCGCACCGAGGCGCGGATCGGTGGGAGTAAAGGTGGGGTGTTCAATCACCTGCCCGTGGCGGACAAGGACGATCGATCCGATCGTCTTGCACACGACGGCGTCGCCTGCTCGATCTGCCATCAGATTACCGACCAGAATCTCGGCACACCCGCAAGTTTCACCGGCGGCTACGTGGTTTCGCCTTCGGCCGCCACGGCCTCGTCCCAGGCCGCCCGACAGCCCAGGCCGATGTTCGGCCCCTTCAAGATCGAGCGTGGGATGACAACCATCATGAGATCGGCGACAGGGTTCGAGCCGACCGAAGCCCTGCACGTGCGGCAGTCCGAACTGTGCGCGACATGCCACACGCTCATGACGAAGGCCCTTGGCCCCGGGGGAGACGTCATTGGCGAGCTGCCCGAGCAGGTCCCCTTCCTGGAGTGGAAGCACAGCGCGTACAACGGGGAGCAACGCAGTTGCCAGTCGTGCCACATGCCGGTGGTCGAGCATGACACGCCGATTGCGTCGGTGCTTGGCGCCCCGCGCAAAGGATTCGCGCGCCACACCTTCGTCGGCGGCAATTTCTTCATGCAGCGTTTGCTCAACCGGTATCGTGATGAATTGGGAGTGGTCGCGACCCCGGCTGAGTTCGACGCGGCGCTCGGCGCGACCGTCGCCAACCTTCAGACATCCACGGCTCAACTGTCGATCGAACGGGCCGAGCGTTCGGGTACGCAGTTGATTGCAGATGTGCAGGTGCGGAACCTGACCGGGCACAAGCTGCCGACAGGTTATCCATCGCGCCGCGCGTGGTTGCGCGTTGCCGTGCGCGATCGGGCCGGGCGCATCGTGTTCGAATCGGGAGCGATCGCGCCGAATGGCTCCATCGCCGGAAACGACAACGATGCCGACGCACACGCCGTCGAGCCGCACTACTCTGAGATACGCGCGCGCGACCAGGTGCAAATTTATGAGTCGGTCATGGGCGATGCCGGCGGTCGCCCGACGACAGCGCTGCTCATGGCTGTACGCTATCTCAAAGACAATCGATTGGTACCACGAGGATTCGACAAATCCATCGCCGATCCACGGATTGCTGTCATCGGCGCAGCAGCCCAGGATGCCGACTTTGGAGACAGCGGCGATCGTGTGCGCTACGCGATCGATGTCAACGAGGCAACTGGC
The DNA here is from genome assembly GCA_963784045.1 of Vicinamibacterales bacterium. GTDB lineage: Bacteria > Acidobacteriota > Vicinamibacteria > Vicinamibacterales > JAMQPK01 > JAMQPK01. Next base: position 398,744 of record CAWAPZ010000005.1, on the reverse strand, counting down.
CCGTTTCAAATCGACGCCGAGCTGCGATTCCAGGTGATCGGGTTCCGCTGGGCGGAGAATCTCAAGGCGTACAAGTCGGAAGAGACCAATCGATTCGTGGGCTACTACGAATCGATGGCCTCATCCTCTTCGAAAGTTCTTGTTGCCCAGCGTCAGGTGGTGAACTAATCGGCCTCCATCTTCGATGAGTGGCGCACGCCAGATCAGTGATTGGCCGATTCAGAGAAACCTAGGGTATCTTCCTGCCGAAGCTCCTGCGCGTCGCCGCGTCCTGTTGAGCGCTCATTGCGCCTCGGTAAACGCCAACTACCAGTGGCATACCTGAACGAAGAGCAAATCATTATCGCTTCTGTTGCCGATGACTGGTGAGGAGGTTCCCGTGGAGTGCGACATTTTCGGTGTGCGTGGTCCCGCACTGGCAGGCGCGCCGCAGATGGGGCACAGAGCCGGCGCGGTTTGGCGTAGACTACCGCGAACGTTCCACATGAGCGGCGGCGCATCTCGCGATCGCGGCCGCCTGACACATCGACTTATGACCGACATCAATGGTTCACTCTCTGTGGTCACCGGCGGCTCCAGCGGGATCGGTGAAGCTGCTGCACGCGCGCTGGCTACGCGTGGGAGCCATGTCATCCTGTTGGCTCGGAATGCGGACCGGCTCAACGCCGTCGTACGGCAGATTCGAAACGCGGGTGGACACGCAGATAGCTACGTCCTCGACCTCGCAGATCCAGTGGCAATTGCTTCTGTCGCTAACGAATTGGTTTCAACTCACGGCACTCCCGATATTCTGATCAACAACGCGGGCGCCGGACGCTGGCTGCCACTACTTCAGACTACAGCCGACGAGGCGGCCACGATGATGACCGTGCCGTATCTGGCGGCTTTCAACATCACTCGCGATCTGCTCTCCGGCATGTTGGAGCGACGAAGCGGGCACATCGTCAACGTGACTTCAGTGGCGGCGCGGCTTGCGTGGCCAGGCGCGGTTGCGTATTCAGCGGCGCGCGCAGCGATGGAAGGCTTCACCGATTCGTTGCGGGCCGACCTGTACCGGTCAGGGATTACCGTGACTCTCGCAATGTTTGGGACCGTGGACACGCCATACTGGGAGCACAACCCCGGCAGCAAAGAGCGCCTTCCACACCAGGCCGTACGCCTGGCCGTGTTGTCCTCTCAGCATGTGGCCTCGCTCATCGTCTCAGCAATTGAGAAAGGCTCCAGGACGATCGTTGCACCCTCGTCGTTCCGCCTGCTGTTCCTGCTGAACGCGTTGTTTCCGCGCCAGATCGAGGCATCGCTCTGCAAGGCACCGTGACAACACGAGTAGCTTTTTGGCCGCGGATCGATGACGCACACAACCGGAGTGAACGGTCCATTCGAACTCGCTGATCCGTTCACCGCCGGAGCAGTGTGACGATTCCCCATCCAGCCACCAGCGTCAGTACGCCGGTCGCCGCGAGCGCTGGAATCATGAGTGCCCAGTCTCGACTCCAACGACAATTCAAACGGAAGCAGCGAGCGCGAAGGATTAGATCAGAGAGTGCGTCCCGGGAGTTCACAGGATTGAAAATCAGCGGGCTGGCGTGAAGCTGCTGATGTTGCGCAACAGTGGCCGCGGCCGTGGCTAGTGTTGAGCGCCAGAGTCGTTACCCGGAGGCCGATGAGCGTCGGCGGACAGGCGTGGTTTCGTCGCGCTCAAGCTCGCGCAGCATGGATTGTAGATCAACGAGTCGCCCATTCAAGATTCGCTTCGCGACTTGCAGGAGGTCCTTCAACAGTGGGTCGGTCACTGAGTATCGCGTCGCCGCCCCGCTCTTCTTGGCGATGACGATCCCACTGGCTCGCAGACGCGCCAATTGCTGCGACACGATTGGCTGACCGATTCCCAGCGTTCGCTGCAGGTCGTGCACGCTACGCTCTGGTGTGGACACCAGCACTTCGAGCAACCGGATACGAATCGGATGGGCGAGGGCCCGGAAGAACTCGGCCTTGAGCTTTTGCAGTTGTCCTGCCGCTGGGGTCATGGTTTCGGGCTCAGGCTGCCGGTTGGGTTGACGTCTCGTCGTGGGAACTATGGATGTCGCGCGCCCGGCGCAGCGCTTCGGTCACGTTGTCGCAGATATTTGCGTCGCCGATGTGGCGATGGAAATCAGCGCGTGCGATAAGCCGTGCCGGCTGATGACGTGCACCGCATAAGAGAAGAGAGCGACCGGATGAATGAAGGGCTTGCGCGAGCTCCTCGAATGCGCGCAGGCCAGTCGCGTCGAGCGCGGTCATGTTGCGAAGCCGCAAGATGACGATCGGCGGAAGCGTCTGAATATCATCCAGGACTGCGCGCAGCTTATCGGTGGCTCCGAATAGAAATGGGCCGTGAATCCGGTAGATTCTCACGTATGGCGGAATCGTTTGGTTCTGGAGGGCGTGCACGTGGCCGGCCTCCACGTAGTCGTCAGTCACAGCGGTGACGGTCGTCGTGTCTGCCACCCGCTTGATAAACAGCAATGCCGCGCACACCATGCCCACGCCGACGGCCTGCGTGAGATCCGCGAATACCGTCAGCGCAAAGGTCACTATCCACACCATCACGTCTGTCTTCGTCAAGCGGAGCAGCTCAGGGATCTCTCCCCAGTCGCCCATGTTGTACGCGACGACCAGCAGGATGGCCGCCAGCACCGCCAGCGGAACGTAGCTCGCAAGGGGCGCCGCGACGATCACAATGATTGCGAGCGTGAGCGCGTGAACGATTCCGGCAACCGGAGTCTGCGCGCCGGCTCGAATGTTGGTCGCCGTTCGGGCGATGGCCCCCGTCGCCGGCAGGCCTCCAAAAAGTGGCGATGCAATGTTCGCCACGCCCTGGGCGACAAGCTCCACGTTGGAATTATGCCGGTCGCCACTCATCCGATCTGCCACCATCGCGGACATCAGCGACTCGATCGCGCCCAACAGGGCCACTGTCATGGCCGGCACGAGCAAGCCACCAACTAACTCGAAGCGGAACTTGGGGAGATGTACCGTCGGCAGGCCCGAGGGAATGCCTCCGAACCTTGTGCCAATCGTCTCGACAGGTAACCCGAATGCGACGACGACGACGGTCCCGATGCACAAGGCGACGATGGCTCCCGGGATGCGCCTCGACACGCGATTCGCGACCAAGATGATCGCGATCGCCCCGACGGCGAGCGCCGTTGCGAACGGCGACCACGTCCAAAAGCGAGACGCCAAGACTTGCAGACGGGGTAGGAACTCAGTTGGAACGGTATCGATGGTGAGACCGAAGAAATCCCGAATCTGCGTACTCGCGATGAGCACCGCAATACCATTCGTGAACCCAACCACGACAGGACGGGGAATGAATTTCACGGCTGACCCCATCCCAGTCGCACCCAGCACGACAAGCATTCCACCGGCCATCAGCGTGCACACGAAAAGGCCGTCGACGCCATGTTTTGCGACGATTCCGGCAACGATGACGACAAACGCTCCCGTCGGGCCGCCGATCTGAAGACGCGAACCACCCAACAGAGAAATGAGTCCTCCGGCGACTACGGCCGTGTAGATGCCCGCCTGTGGTGTCAATCCTGATGAGATGGCGAAGGCCAATGCCAGCGGCAACGCCACAAGACCGACGGTGACCCCGGCAATCAGATCGGCGATCGCCTTGCCGCGGTCGGTACTCTTGAAGCGCGAGAAACAGCTTAGGGCGGCCGAGGACAGCTGGATAGTGCACGAATTGTATTATAGCAATATTGCTATAAACAGGTCGCTTTGCAATCGCCGAGATCGTGGAGTCTATCGTGATGACCGGCTTGTTCGCGATTGCGGCGGTCGTGGGATTCAAGCCGAGTGCATGGATAGTTGTTGGTGCACTGGCCTGCCACGGCGTGTGTGATGCCGTTCATGGCCACGTTACCGAGAACGCCGGGTGCCGGCCTGGTGGCCGGCCTGGTGTTTCGCGTACGACGTCGGCGAACTCTCGCCAATACACCGACATGGGCAATCGTCCCGACGCAACAGCGCCGGCGAGCAGACCGAAAAGACAGCAACCGAGGATATTGACGACGACGGTCGCCAGCCGGAAGCGAAGAAGCGGCCAGTGTTGATGTACGAGTCCATTGACGCCGTGACGCGCCATAGCGCCGAAGGCCCCTCCAAGTCCAACCGCTATCCAGACGAGCATGCTGACCTCCGTAGCGACCGGACGGGTGCAACCAATCATTCCGCGCGGAGCGCCACCATTGGGTCGATGCGGGACGCACGCCGTGCCGGCAGGTAGCCAGCCACGAGAGCGACGGTCGCCAGAATGCCGATCATGCCGACGAACGTCTGCGGATCGCCCGCGGTCACGCCGAAGAGCAGCCCCGAAGCGCTGCGGGCTAGCAGCAGGGAAGCGCCGGCGCCAATCACGAGGCCAATCAGCGCCAGGCGAAGCGTCTGCCCGATGATGCGCGCCTGCACGTCGCGCGCCGAGGCCCCGAGCGCCATGCGAATCCCGATCTCCTGTGTGCGCTGGGCGACGGAGTACGAGATCAGCGCATAGATGCCGAGGGATGCCAGGATCAGCGCGAACACGGCAAAGCCCCCCAGCAGAAGCACCGTAAAGCGCCGCGGCGAAACCGACCGATCCACGATCTGCTGGAGCGTGCGGAAGTCGTTGCTGGCAAGGTTGGCGCGCAATCGGGATGAGCGCGGCGCGCAGCGTCGTCGCCACCTGAGCGGGCGGTAGAGTCGAGCGCACGACCAGGTACGATCCGGCCATGTCGTCACACTGGCGCGCCGGAATGTACATCTCGTTACCCGACGGCTGCTCCAGCGACAGATGCCGCACGTCGCTGACAACGCCGACCACACGGCGTTCCTTGGCGCACGGCCCGGCAACGTACCTGCCAATCGGATCCTCACCCGGCCAGAGCGCCTCCGCGAGGGTCTTGTTGACCAGCATCACTGGTTCTGTGCCGGTCGTGTCGCTTGCCGAGAAGTCGCGCCCGGCCAGGAACGGGATGCCCATGGCTGCGGGGTAGCCTTCGCTGACCAGCCGCACGAACGCCAGCGGGTACTTGCCGCGCTCGTAAGTCACCCCTTTGGCCCCCGCGCCCCAGGTGCGGTTGCGCCCGAAGGGCAGTGTGTCGGTGATGGCCGCGTGACCGATGCCCGGTGCCTGGCCGACACGCCGCATGACCTCGTCCATATGCGCGAGGCGCTGAGCCTGCGTGACTCGGCTGTCGGGATCGACCCGGATCGTGGCCGTGCGCGCCGGGTCGAAGCCCATCTCGACTTCCAGCACGCTAACGAGACTGCGGATCAAGAGGCCGGCGCCGACCAGCAGGACGCAGGCGAATGCTATCTCCGACACCACCAGCGCGTTGCGTACGAGGGCCCGTTTTTGGCCCTCGGTAGATCCGCGGCTCGCGTCCTTCAGCGCGCCCGTCATATCGGCCCCCGACGCCTGCAGCGCCGGCGCCAGGCCGAAGACGACGCCCGTAATGAGCGTGACACCTATGGTGAACACGAGTGCGGCCACGTCAGTATGCACGTCGCGCAACAGCGGGATGCTAACCGCATCGAGCTGGGTCAGCAGTCGCGTGCTGGCGACCGCGAGCGCGAGACCGAGGACGGCGCCTCCGGACGAGAGGACGAGGCCTTCAGTGAGCATCTGAGCGAGCAGTCGCTTCCGACCGGCGCCGAGCGCCGTTCGGATCGCGATTTCCTTCTGTCGTGCCGCCGTGCGTGCGAGCAGTAGGTTCGACAGGTTGGCGCAGACGATCAGCATGACCATCCCCACAGCGCCGGCGAGCACCAGGACGGAAGGCCGAATGTTGCCGCTGACGTGCTGGGACAACGGCTTGACGATGCCCTCGAAGCCGTTGCGCTCCGGATGCTCACGCCTCATCAGCTGCGCAAGCACGCGGACTTCGGCGTGCGCATTGGCCGCCGTCGCACCGGGCTTCAGCCGGCCAATCATCGCCATCGTGTTGCCCCAGCGATTGGTCTCGGGGCTGAGCGCGAATGGAAAGTAGAGGTCGAAGCGGCTGCCCGGCGCGAAGATGGTCGCGAAGTCGAACGACGCCGGGAGCACGCCCACCACCGTGTGCGCCGTGTCGTTGATGACGAGCGACGTGCCGACGATCGTGGGATCGCGGTTGAAGCGGCGCTCCCACAGAGCGTAGCCGAGCATCACGACCTTCGGGCCGTTCCATGCGCTCTCCTGGGCAGTGAACGCGCGGCCCAGCAGGGGCTTCACGCCGAGCACGTCGAAAAAATTCTCCGACACGGGCACGCCGCTCAGCCGCTCGGGCTCGCCTCGGCCGCTCAGGAGATTGTCACCCACGCCGTAGAAGGCGAAGTAGCCGGCAACGGCGGACAGGGTCTGGGCTCTCTCTCGCAGGTCCAGCAAGTACCCCACCTGCGTCGTCTGGCCGGAGAGGTCGGGGAGGTCGCGATTGGCAATCCACACCAGCTCGGAGGGCTTCTCGAAGGGGAGTGGCCGCAGGAGCAGCGTGTTGACCACGCTGAAGACGGTGGCGCTGGCGCCAACACCAAGCCCGGCGATCAGGATGGCAAAGATGGCGAAGCCGGTGTTGCGGCGCATGCTTCGAAAGGAGTAACGGAGATCCTGGAGGAGGTGAGGGAAGACCATAATCGGCTCTTAGACGAACGCACCGTCCGGAACGTTGCCCGCTGTGACAGACCGTACGAGGGCCACTTACGACGCTTCGCCGGGGAACCTTCGCGGGTCACGAGCAGAGGCTGGTGAGCCAAACGTTCGTCAATTGGACCAGATCGCCATCTGGCTACGTAGGCTCGAGGCGCTCCGATAGGAGTTGAGCGCAGATGCCAACCTGTCTCGGTGCAAGCAATGCTAAACACATCGTTTATGAGGACCTAACGATCTGCGGTTGAGCGGTCGCTTTTCAGCGGCGCGCTCCAACGGCACGTTAGCCCGCGACGCTCCGCTTGCGCCACCTCATCTCGGTTGTATTTCCTCAACACCTCAACGACGCGATCGCCAGGCAAGCCAAAGGCGCGGATACCGTCCTCGCCCGTCATCGTTTGTGCCACGAGCATCGCGTTGACCACGGCTTCCTCGGTCGCGTCAGTCGTCGCTTGAAAGAGCAGATCGATCCGTCCGAATAGTTACCTTTACCCGAGTCGCGAGCTCAATCGCCGATAGAGTTCCACTGACGCGTCGATCTCCGACTTTCGAATGGAGACGCTCTCGACGTTGATGCCGATTGGCAACTGCTTTTCACGCGCGTAGTCCTGCACGTCGGTGAATACGCTCTCGCACAGGTCGATAGAGCGCTCCAGCGTGTCCGCAGAATGGCGCAGCTCGTTCTCGAGCCATCGCGGGAACGAGATGCCGAGCCACTTCATGAATTCGAGCGTGCGCACCGAACCGCACGGCGAGAACGTGAGCGCTACAGGGGCGGGCGAGCGTCCGCACGCCTGCAATGACAGGGCGTAGTCGGAGAGTAATGACTTTGTGGAAGCGGCATCGTACACCGATTGCGTGATGAAGAAGCGGCAGCCGTGGTCCTGCTTGGCGATCATCCGCTCGTGCTCATCCTCTTTCGCGACGTGCCTCTCCGCTATGGCGATTCCGCCGAGGACCAGGTTGGGAGCAGCGCGCGCGAGCGCATACGCCTCGGCGAGTGGCAACCGCGGGCTGCCGGACCGACCACGTGGTGCGCCGACGAAGACGCTGAGGCGCCGGCCGGCCGCTGCCCGCACCGTGTCGATCCAACTCGAGAACACTTCTCGCGGATGCGCGCCCACGCACCGGTACACAATCTTCGGAATCGCGAGCTCGGCAAGCGCGTCGTACGCGTACACCTCAGGGTCGACGGTGGGTAGGAACGGGAACGGGCGTGCTTGGCCACTGCGTCCCGGCTCGTCCTGGATGTCATAGACGACCAAGCCTTCAGGCGCGAGCATACGAAGTCGGGCTACCTGTTGAGCCGCGATCTCACGCAGCCGCTCGGCGTCCGACGCTAGCTTCGGCGGCGCGATTCCGTAGAGACGAATCCCGGTGAGTCCACGGTCCAATTTTTCGAAAAGCGCATTCAACGGAACGCCTGTAGCATTGAGATTGTAAAGAGTCGGACTCGAGCGATTGACATCAATGGATCTTGCGGGGCGTAGACAAGGTAGTTCGAACGAATCGCCCCGATCAATTTGTCCGCCCGACTAGTAGTAGGCCGACCGGCAAGTCTCGGCTGACCCCGCAAGGTTCGCAGCATAATGCCAAAGCGGCTTCGCAGGAAATGTCACAGAAATTCTTCGTCGCAGGGGACTTGTTCAACTTCACGTCCTCCGACGATGGCGGATTAGACCGATCTGCATAACACCTCCCCGGCCCAGCGCGGCGCGTATTGCGCCTAGGTGGACAGGTCCTGCCTTGTTGCGCTGTAGCGAGTTATGCAGCCCAGCATCGGCGAGCCCGATAGGAATGGAACCGCTCGGGAATCAAACAAGAGGGCGCTGATTACGCGTAGGCAACGCCGGCCGGAAGCCGTAACACCCGAAGGAGGCACTCATTGCCCCAAGTCACATGAACGATCATGCCGCGGGCGCCAGAGCTGCAGACGCCCCCGGATTTAGACCCGCCCTTTAGGCCCTGGTCGAGTACAGAACTTGGCGATGATGGTATCCGTCATGTCGACAATCGCTCTAAGCAACCGCTTCTTTCCTAGCAGCGGACGCACGAATCGTCGCTTTCGTGGACTAAACTCTCTCGCCTGTGGCGAATGAGCAGCACGTCGCGCTTCTCCGAAAAGACGTGGCCAAATGGAACGAGTGGAGGGCCGAGAATCGCGAGATTGTCGCGCACCAGATCCGCGCAGACGTGCTCCGCGTGGACCTGCGCGAAGCGAACCTGAGAGGCTCGAAGCTGAGCGGCGCGAACCTGAGTGAGGCGGACCTGACGGGCGCGCACCTGAGCGATGCGGATCTGACCGACGCGGACCTGACGGCCGCGCCCCTGGACGGCACGCACCTAGGCCGCGCGCAACTGACTGGCGCAAACCTAATCGACGCGTCTCATCCGCGCGAACCTGACCCGGGCGAACCTGAGAGATTCGATCCTCAATGCAGCGAAAATGTTTGAGACGGTCCTCGCAGATGTCGACTTCACCAATGCCGTCGGGCTCGATTCCTGCCGGCACTTGGGGCCAAGCGTCATTGACCATCGCACACTGCTCAAGTCGGTGTCGTCGCTGCCTCGCCAGTTTCTGCGCGGCTGCGGCCTGTCCGACCGATTAATCGACCACGTGCCATCCTTGCTGGAGTCCGGTCCAATTCAGTTCTACTCGTGCTTTATTTCTTACTCCACCGCCAATCAGGACTTCGCGGATCGCCTGCATGCTGACCTGCAAAATCATGGCGTGCGCTGCTGGTTCGCCGCGCACGACATGCTCGGCGGTAAGCGGATTCATGATCAGGTCGACGAGGCCATCAGAATCTACGACCGCCTGTTGCTGATCTTGTCTCACGAGAGCATGAGCAGCCGCTGGGTCGGTACGGAAATCTCGAAGGCGCGTCAGAAGGAAATCGCCGTTGGGCGCAATGTCTTGTTTCCGATTACGCTTGTGCCATTCACGCTCATCCGTGACTGGGAGCAATTTGACGCTGACATTGGCGATGATTCGGCCAAGCGAATCCGCGAATATTTCGTGCCTGATTTTAGCGATTGGAAGAATCATGACGCCTATCAACAATCCTTGGAACGCCTGCTGAAAGCACTCAAAAGTTAAGCGAAACCGTTGCCGATTCATCTTGGCCATTCTTCGCAACCGCGCCGCCATCGTCAAAGCGCCTCATGAGAACAACCCGCCCTGTCTTATTGCCGGGCAGGGCCGAGCCACCAACTGTAGCGTTGCGGCGTCGATCCGCCTGTGGTAGCGTCTTTTTCCATGCCTGCCACCTGCGCCCCGGACACGCGTGCCCTGTTGGCCGCCCACGCGGGCGAGTGGCTCGAAGACGCACTCAGTCGCCTCGACCCAGACGGCGACGTCGCCAAGGCGCTGATTCGTCAACTGACCGCATATGTGGATCTGTCGCAGTGCCGCGGGAAGCGCCTGCTCGATTTCGGCTGCGGTGTAGGTGCGTCCAGCTTGGCGATCGCCCGCTTGCTCCCGGAGACAGAGATCGTCGGCGTCGAACTCAATCGCGAGCGGGTCCGCATCGCGACCCATCTCCGCAACGACGCCGGGCTCACCAATCTCCGCTTTCTCGTGTCGCCTGCAGGCGATCAATTGCCGTCCGACATTGGCACCTTCGACTACGTGATGCTGTCGGCCGTCTACGAACATCTGCTGCCGCATGAGCGGCGCGTGACGATGCCGCTCTTGTGGAATGCCCTGAAACCAGGCGGAATCCTGTTCATCAGCGGCACGCCGCATCGCTGGTTCCCGATCGAACATCACACCACCGGCCTGCCCGGGCTCAACTACCTGCCCGATAGCCTGACGCACGCGCTTGGCTCGCGCTTCGGCAAATACCCGCACAAAGGCACGTGGGGTGAGTACCTCCGAGCCGGGATTCGTGGCGGCACCGAACGCTCGTTGCAGCGCGATCTCGGCCCGACGGCACGCATCCTCCAACCACGCATCGACGATCGGGCGGCCTATTGGTTCCAACATCTGAGCCCAAGCTACCGTCCCATCAAACGTGCGCTGATGCACGTGTTCCGTGTGACGGATGCCCTGTTCGGCACCATCCCAGGGACGCACGTGGACGTGGCGTTTCAGAAGAACTAGAACATCCCCAAGCAACCAGGCCACGCCGTTGGGCCGCCGCCACCAGTGGCCGGCGAGAACGATTCGATCAGAAAGGCGTAGTTGTCGTGCGAATGGGTGATCTCCAAGCTGCGACTGCCCGCCGGCGCGACGAAGCGAGAGCGGAACATGAATGATTTCGATTGCAGATTGTGTGTCTGTATGACGTTCATTGTCTCCTCGCCTGTTTCGATGCCCTGCAACGTGGAAGAACATTCCAATCGAGGAAAGGCGCGCTTTTCCGTCGAGACGGAAACGCTACGAAAAAGACGGGTCGGAGATGGGAGCGCGGAGGAAAACGACGATGAAACGCGCTCAGGCGACGAAGGAGAGGCAGTAGCGGCGCCGCGGTGAGATCCTGTCCCTCCAGTGGGACCAGATCGAGGGTATGAAGATCGAGAAATCGAAAGTCATCTGGGCATCCCGCGCGGAGCTTGTGTTGCCGAATGATTCCGCTCGAAATAGAGAGAATTTCACGAGGTCCCCGATCACCCGATGAGCGGACGATTGACCCCTTCGACTGCTCGGGCTGGCGTACCCCGCGAGTTATGACTCGCGACTCCTTTTGGAGATAACCACCGTCAATGAGATAATGCGTAGACCAGCCCGCCGATATGAGATGGCGGCGCGGGTTGACAGATCAGCAAGAGCGTCTAGCATTAAGTAGAGAAGGGGAGTAGCCACGCGGGTTCTGCCCGCGCGGCCGAATCGTCAAGACTGCGCGGACGCGCGCACGGTTCGGTCGAGTTCCCGAGGAACAGGCGAGACCTTCGCACGAGCGGCGAACAGCCCCGGTGCGAGGGTCTCGCCTTTTCTTTGTTCGGCGATGCAACGTGGCACCGCCGCTACATCTGCGTGCAAGTCAGCGAAAAGACACACGCGGAACGGGAGCAGATCGATGGTGGATCAGTTTTGGTTGTGGGTCGGGTTCAACGGATTCGTCCTGGCGATGTTGGCGGTCGATTTGTTCGTTTTCCACAAGGAGGCGCATGAAGTCACGTCGGCAGAGGCGGCAACGTGGACCGTTGTGTGGGTGGCGCTCGCGCTGCTGTTCGGTGCCGGCGTGTATGCGCTCATGGGACGCGAGGCCGGATTGGAGTACTTCGCCGGTTACCTGATCGAAAAGGCGCTTTCCGTCGACAACGTCTTCGTGTTCGTCCTGATTTTCGGCTTCTTTCGCGTCCCGCTGCGCTATCAGCATCGCGTGCTGTTCTGGGGAATTCTCGGCGCTCTGGTGATGCGCGGCGTGATGATCGTCGCAGGGGCCTATCTCATACAGCAATTTCACTGGGTGATGTACCTGTTTGGAGCGTTCCTGGTCTTTACCGGGATTCGCATGGCAACCCAGATCGACCACGATATCGATCTGGAATCGAACGTGGCGATCCGGATCGTACGTCGGCTGCTGCCAGTGACTGCCACCTACCACGGACAGAGCTTCTTTGTGCGTGAAGAAATTGGCGGAGCGCTGCGGCTCGCCGCGACCCCCCTCTTCGTCGTATTGGCCCTCGTTGAAACGACCGATCTGATTTTTGCGGTGGATTCCATACCGGCCATCTTCGCGGTCACGCAGGACCCATTCATCGTCTATAGCTCGAACGTCTTCGCGATTCTTGGCCTCCGTGCGCTGTATTTTCTGCTCGCCCGCGTCATCCATCGCTTCCACTATCTCAGGGTCGGACTCTCAGGCGTGCTCGTGTTTGTCGGCGCAAAGATGCTGGTGGCCGATGTGTACAAGGTCCCCATTGGTGTGTCCTTGGGCGTGATCGCGCTCGTGCTGGCGGCGGCGGTTGCGGCGTCGCTCGTATGGCCATCGAAGACGGCGCGCTCTCACCCGCAGGACCAGAACGCGTAGATCTCGGCATCTCGCTCACGTCGGTCGCAGGGCGCGGCGCGTTAATCGCAGAGTCATCTTGAGCTGGTAGCCTCTTCCCAGCTTGAAATGGACGACGAGATAGACGGAGAGACAGGCATCCATATGACCGGAGATCTGCACAAGGGCGCAGGCCCAGCCCCGTTGACCTCCACCCTTGACCGCGACGCGGGTCGACAACTGCTGGGACGGCTGATGCTCTTCTGCGGCCTTGTGGTAACGGGCGGAATCGTGATGCCGACCCTGACCGGCGCGAATAGAACGCCATCGGCCATGACATTAGGTGATGTGTCGGAGGCCCACATCGTGGAGATTCGCGACCGCCGCGGCCTCACTGTGCTGTCGGGGGAGTTTCGGTCGCGCGTCGACCTGCTGGGTAACACCGAGAAGGACGCCGCGCTGATGGATCGGCGAGGGCGAACCGTTATCGGCGAGGTCGAGATCGAGATCCCAGCGCCCACACGCGAGCATCGGCGTGCCGAGCTCGAAGTGGACGTAATGGGTTTGCCAGCTCGCGAGATGTTCACGGTGGTCGTCGACGATCAGATTATTGGCGCGTTCACGACTGACGATCGAGGCAGCTTCGACATGGAGCTTCAGGAGGGCGAAACCTCCAGTCCACCGCGGTGCTGAAGGTAGTTCGCGCGCAGGCGCCGCTCCATAAGACGGTTGATCGCCTGGACGAGCGCGTTCGTTCCGAATGGGTCCCTCGCCTTGTCTCTCACGTATCTCGTTCAAGCGGAGAAGCCGCATAGTTGCGAAAGCGGCTTCTCATCCCTTCTAACTCACTGACGCTGTCGTCAGCTCCATTTCTGCTTTTCCGTTCTTATTCGTCCGAAATGTTCCCAACTGTTTCGCATCGACGAAAACCGTGTATGTCGCATCAGGAGTGAGGTTAGAGACAGACACCTCGACCTCCTGATCGAGGCGATTATTATTCCGGGACACCTCAATCTCCGCCTCGCCCGTGGCCTTGGCAGTGGTTCCCGTGAGCGTCGCTTTTCGCTCAACATCGTCGTCGTCTTCGGGCGAATCGACGAAGTGCCCTCTCAGAACCACTGTTCCGGTGCTGTCCTTCACCTCAACCGTCGTGGCGTTCGACAGGTCGCCGACATCCTCAGGAAGCGACGCTTCGTTGCTCTGCGCGGCGAACGTGTCCTGCACCCACACAGATGCGATACCTCCGGTCACCAACATGACGACCAGGAGGAGAATCATTCTTGTGAGCTTCGTCATCGGGTCCTCCCTCTTCGGGGGCAGCAATGCCCTTCGTGAGTCGAGCCTATCAAGCCTGGATGAACGGCAGATAAATACGGACGGCGGCTTCGAACACTTAGTTACTGCAATCGCCCAGTGATCTTGGCGCCGGTCGAAGTAGAGGCAATTCTCGAGGTCGAGTGAAGGAGAGGCGTGTTATCGCCGCGTGGGAGACGGGACGACGCTGCGTGAACCCTCACCGTATAATTACCTGGCACCGTCAACAACATCACCTGCGGGGTCCCCCATGCCCAGACTTGCTATCGTCCTGCTGCTCATTGTCCCCTTGGTGGTGGCCGCGCAGAGCCGCGCCAAGAACGTGATTCTGTTCCTGGCCGACGCGGGCGGCATTCCAACCATCCATGCCGCGAGCCTTCACGGTTACGGCGCGGCGCGCAGGTTGTTCGTGCAGCGAATGCCGAATATCGCTCTGTCGGACACGTCGAGCGCTTCGGGATACGTGACCGACTCGGCCGCGGGAATGACTGCGATCGTGACCGGAACCAGGACGAACAACAGCGTGGTCGCGCAGTCGGCATCGGCCCAGCGCGGTGTCCGCGACGGGGAGCCGCTGAAGACCATCCTGGAGCATGCGGAAGAACGCGGACTCTCGACGGGGATTATCACCAACGATGCTGTGACCGGGGCAACGCCCGCGTCGCTTTACGCCAAGGCGAACGATCGCACGCAAATGGCCGCGATCTTCCAGCAGGTATTCAAGCCGCGCATGGGCGACGGCGTCGATGTGATGATCGGTGCGGGGCGCCCGGCCATCACCAAGGCGCTCGCCGCGGCCGGTGTCAATATCGACGTGCTGGCAGGCGAGCGAGGACGTCCGCTGCTGCCGTCACTCACAGACGTGGCACCCAACTTAACGCGGGCGATTGTGCTCCTCGATTCGGCGGACTTCGATCTGGCTGAGGCCGTGCAACTCGCTCGGCGAATGCTGTCGAGGAATCCGAAAGGCTATTTCCTGATGGTCGAGTGGGACACCCACACGGATTCGCTGCGTCGGGGTCTCGATCGGATGGTGGCACTCGATCGTGTCATCGAGCACACGGCACAAGCCGCCGGTGGTGACACGCTGCTGCTTTTCACCGCGGATCACTCGTTCGACATCCGCGTGCGTGGCGGCCAGGCAGGCGTGCCGCTTCTCGAAGGCTTCGACGAAGCCGACGCGAAGAGGATCGAGGAAAAGCGCCGCGACATCAGGATTCCGGCCGTTCGGATGGACAACGGCCACACCGGCGAGGAAGTGCTCGCCGCCGCGCAGGGCCCTGGCGCCGATCGCGTGCGGGGCTACCTCGCCAACACAGACCTGTTTGACGTCATGATGAACGCGTTCGGGTGGAAACAGCAGTAGCGAGGACTCCCGCAGCCCCGGGCACGGAGGTTATGCCTCCGGCAAGCTACGGTAGTACGCATCGATCGACGACCTTTGCGCACTCGCGAAAAAACGCGTGCGCGGTCTGCACATGCGCCAGGCCGTCGGCCGGCGATCCCCATCCGGGCACTTTCGAGAACTTGCCGGGCTCGTGCTGCTTGTATCGCGCGAAATAGCCGCCGATTCGCTTGCGATCTGCCGACGAGAGCGAGTAGCGAGGCCGGCCGCTGTCGTCCACCGCCGACGTCACGACTTTCGAGTCCAGACCCTTCTCATCTTCCATGAACATCACGCCGACGATGACGCCGACCGCGAGTTCGCCGCCGGGAAGCGCCGGGCCAAGCACCAAGACGTCGAAAGGGTCGCCGTCATACGACACCGTCTGCGGCACGAAGCCGTAGTTCACAGGGTAACCGCCAATTTCGTGTGGCATCACCCGATCGATCGCGCGCGCGTTGGCCTTCATGTCGAACTCCCACTTCCGAAGTTCGCCGCGCGGAATCTCGACATACGCGTTCACCGTCCCGTCCTTATTCATCGCTGGCGTGTCACGCCAGACATGGGATGCGTGCTGCTTCGCGGCGTCGAGGCTTTGTACGAGTTGTGTTGTCGCGCTTGCCGGGAGCGCGCGTGGCGGCGTGCCCGCCGTCTGAGCTGCGGCTGCGATGGGCAGCAGCATAAGGGCGAGGATGACATTACGCATGATTTCCATTGAAGCAATGTGCGCGCCAGCCGACCTGCTCACATTTATCTGCCATTCATATACGTTGGCTATCGTGGCGACAGGGGAGAATGTGACGATGCTGAAGCGATGTGTGATGGTCATTTGCGCCGGCATAGCAGCGGGCATGCCGGCAACGGGCTGGACAGCGTCCCAGGCAAACTCGGCTCCGGCCTGCAAACCCGCCGGCTCGATGATGCCGCTTGCCGACCTGCCGGAGGCGAGCGGTCTCATAGCGAGCCGCGTAACGCCTGGACGGCTTTGGGCGCACAACGACTCGGGAAAACCGGAGATTGTCGCACTCGACGCAAAAGGGACGGTGACGGGCCGCGTGTCGATCGCAGGAGCAGCCCTCGAGGACTGGGAGGCTTTGGCGTCGGGTGCTTGCGAAAAGGGCACGTGTTTGTACATCGGTGATATCGGTGACAACAACGGCAAGCGTAGTGAGATTGTCATCTATCGCGTGCCCGAGCCTGCGAAGGCCGGCGGCTCCGCCCAGGTCGACGGCGTCTTTCGGGCGTCCTATCCCGATGGGGCGCACGACGCGGAAGCGCTGCTCGCCGCGACCGACGGCACGCTCTACATCGTGACAAAGGGGGAGACCGGTCACATCGCCCTCTATCGTTTCCCTCGCGAGTTGCGTGCCGGCACGACCCTGCGGCTCGAGCGCGTCGGCGCGCCGCTGTCCAACGGCGAGTCGGCTCAGGACGCGCGAATCACCGACGGCGCGATTTCTTCCGACGGCGAATGGGTCGTCCTACGCACGCGCGGGGCGCTGACGTTCTATCGCGCGGCCGAGTTTCTCAAGGGCGACTTTAAGGTAGCCCGGCGCGTGGACTTGAAGTCCCTCGGCGAGCCGCAGGGTGAAGCGGTCGCCTTCGGGCCGTTGAGCAATACGATTTATGTCGCTGGCGAAGGCGGCGGTAAATCACAGCCTGGAACGCTGGCGGTGCTGTCATGCGCCAAATGACATCGCGCCCGCGCTCCATCGTCGTGTTCGCGGCGGCGATCACCGCGGTCACCGTTGCGGCATGCGCGCGTCACGTGCGTCAGGTGCAACTGACGCCCGCCGCGCCGGCCGTCATCTCCGAATTATGGCAGGCGCCTCTCGAACCGCGCGATCTGTTCCACGGTCCCGGCGGAAAAGGAGGGGCGCCGCGTGAACAGACATTCACGTACGTCGCCGAAGACACGACCGGATGGAGTCCCGGCTTCGACGTACGTGACGACAGCGGCGTGGAGTGGAGCGTCAAGACCGGCCCGGAAGCTCAATCCGAAGTTGTAACCTCGCGTATCTTATGGGGAATCGGATTCCATCAGCCGCCGACTTACTATCTGGAGAGTTGGTCGCTGAAAGGCACGCGCGCCGGTACACAGGAGGGCGGCCGGTTCCGGCCAGACGTGCCGGGCCATAAGGTCGTCGGCGATTGGCCGTGGCACGAAAATCCATTTGTCGGCACGCCGGAGTTCGGGGGCCTGATCGTCGCGAACCTCCTCCTCACGAGCTGGGACTGGAAGACGTCCAACAACAAGATTTACCAGCTCGACGAGCCTGTGAATGGGGTGACGCGCTGGTTCATAGTGCGCGACCTTGGCGCTTCGCTCGGCAAGTTCACGTATCCCTCTGTGCTCAAGTGGTTCAGGCTGCGGGGCTTCGGCCAGGGCACCAGAAACGATCTGCCAGGGTTCGAGGCGCAGGGGTTTATCAGGCGCATTGACGACGGCGATGTCGAGTTCGATTACAAGGGCATCTACCGCGACGTCATCTCGACCGTGACGCCGCAACAGCTTCGCTGGACGTGCGAGCGGCTGTCGAAGCTGTCGGATCGGCAATGGAACGACGCGTTTCGCAGCGGCGGATACACGGCTGAACAGACAGCCCGGTACACGACTAAGATCAAGGAAAAGATCGCCCAGGGTCTGAAGGTGACGGCCCTCGGAAATTGATGCGCCGATGAGAATCCTGGTCGTTGAGGACGAGCCCGCCGCGGCGAACGTCCTGGCGAAGGGCCTTCGCGAGCACGCGTATGCGGTGGATATCGCCGTCGACGGCCACGATGCGCTCGAGCAGGTGGGACAGACCGACTACGACCTCGTGATCCTTGACGTCCTTCTCCCGCGCATCAATGGACTCGATCTCTGTCGTCGGCTGCGGGCCGATACCACGCCCGTGCCGATCTTGATGCTGACCGCGCGAGGCGGGCTCGACGATCGTGTCGAGGGACTTGACGCAGGCGCCGATGACTATCTGTCGAAGCCCTATCATTTTCCGGAGCTACTGGCACGGGTGCGCGCGCTGCTCAGGCGCGGTCCCGTCCTCGAACCATTGCAGATGTCCCTCGACGACCTTGTCGTGGATACGCGCGCCCGGCGCGTCACGCGTGGCGGACGTCTGATTCAGCTGACGACGAAGGAGTATGCGCTGCTGGAGTTCCTGATGCGCCGGCGGACGCACGTTGTCGGTCGAGCTGACATCGCAGAACACGTCTGGGACGATAGCTTCGATCCAATGTCCAACCTCATCGAGGTCTACATCCAGCGGCTCCGAAGGAAAATCGACGACGGCCAGTCCGTGAAGCTCATTAAGACGCGCCGCGGCACCGGCTATACCCTCACCGCAGACCCGGACGATCACGATTGCTTGATACCGTCCGCGCGCGTCTCACGCTCTGGTACGTGAGCCTGCTGGCCGCCATTCTTCTCGTCGTGCTGGTAATGGTGTACGTGCTGCTCGCCCGCGCGCTGTACGTACGTATCGACGACAGTCTGCAGGCGGTCGTCCAGATTGCGTTCACGTCGCTCGCGAATGATCTCGCCGAAGGACAGGGCGTGGACGACGCGGCGCGAAGCACGGCGGCCGAGCTGGCGTCGCGTCAGCAGCTCGTGGCCATTTACGACGGGCGTGGACGACTGTTGGGCGAGGCCGGACGTGAAGACGACATCGTGGTGCCGCTGCCGCCCATCGGCGAGATTCCCGTAGACGGTGAGGCGAGCCTCGTTACGATCGTCGAGGCCGACGACCTCGACGATCGGCATCGGCTCGCTCTTCGGCGCGTGACGATTCCACCGGGCGTCGAATATGTCATTGTCGTTGGCAGCTCCCTCGAGCCGACCGACGAGGAGCTCGAATCGCTTCGAGGCATCCTGGCGTATCTTGTGCCGCTCTCCCTCGTGATCGCGGGCATTGGCGGCTGGTTCCTCGCGGGGCGCAGCCTGTCGCCGGTGGTTGCGATGGCGGACCGGGCACGGAAAATCGGCGTCGAGAGCCTGAATGCGCGGTTGCCCGTGGCAAATCCGCGCGATGAGCTCGGGTTGCTCGCCGGCACATTCAACGAGCTGCTGGCACGCCTCGAAACGTCGGTCGAACAGCAACGTCAATTCATGGCAGATGCCTCGCACGAGCTGCGCACGCCGGTCAACATCGCGCGTACTGCCGCCAGGGTTGCCCTGCAGCAGCCGACACGCGCCGAAAATGAGTACCGCGAAACACTCGAGATCGTCGAACAGGAGACGATTCGGCTATCGCGGATCGTCGACGACATGTTCACGTTGACGCGCGCCGACGCTGGCAACTATCCCGTGCGCACGACGCCGATGTATCTCGATGAGGTCGTTGACGAGGTTGTTCGGGCCGCGCGCGTGGTGGCGGCAACGAGAGACGTATCTATCACGGTGGAGTGCCTCGAGTCCGCTGCGTTTACGGGAGACGAAGAGCTGATCCGCCGCCTCATCGTTAACGTGCTCGACAACGCCATTCGCTATTCGCCCGCCAACGGCACCGTGCGAGTCGCGCTCGACCGCGCGGGCGACGCGTATGCCATCTCGGTGAGCGATCAAGGGCCAGGAATCGCCGCCGAGGCGCAGGCCAGGATTTTCGAGCGCTTCTATCGCGTCGACACGGCGCGCACGCACGACGGCGTGAGCGACGGCGGCGCCGGCCTTGGACTGGCGTTGGCACGTTGGATTGGGCACGTGCACGGCGGCGATGTCAGGCTCGCCGCTTCGTCGCGCCTTGGATCAACGTTTGTCATCACGCTGCCGACGCCCGACTAGCGTAGGCCCGCCTGGCCTTTTTGCTTTTTCGACGAGCGATTTACCGCTAAGTTGGCCGGCTACTCGTGTACGGGCGTGGAGAGGCGACGTACTCGTATAGCACGCGTCGCAAGCCGTCCGCCGTCAATACGATCACGCGATCGAGGCACTCACGCCGGACGGATCCAATGAAGCGTTCGACGTAGACGTTCTGCACTGGTCTCACCCCGTGCGCGCGGTCGCAATGTTCTGAAGGAGGCGTGTCGAAATCCCCATCAGGAACACGAGGAACTCCGCTTCTTTGTCTTTCGCGGCTCGATCGAGATCGGGTCGCCAGTTCTCAGGCACGCGCACGAACAGCTGGCCTTCGGCGTCCGGGTTGTACACGGCTGGTCGAGCCACGGCCGTAGCGATGGCCGTGTCGACGAGATGTGGCGCGGCCATGTACTGCAACACGCCCTGGCCGGAGACCTCATTTAGCGCGTGCACCGCTGGGGTGTATACCGGGTGGTTGCCGAGGTCGTTGACCATTTCTGCTGCCGTGCCGAGCAAGCGCAGCTGGCCCCGATGGTGGAGCATGTTGACCAGCTCGACATACGCTTGGACGTCCTCGGCCGGCGGCGCGGACATGCTCGCGTCCTGCGTCGCGCAGCACAGCACGCGAAACGCACGCACTGGATCGTCACAGCAGAGCGCCATAGAAGAGAGAAATGGATAGCTGTCGAACGCGTCCTTGCCAAGGAAAACCGTCGCCAGCCGATACGCACGGCGGTAGACCTCTGGCATGTAATCGGTGCGCTCCAGGAATCCGTCATGCGTGAGGCCCGTCCAATGCGTCCGGAGCTGCGCCAGCATCGCCTGGCACTCCGCCAGGCTACGTACCGAGCAGCCATCGGCGTCTGTGCGATCCAGGGCGGCGATATGGTCAGTGATTCGAGCCGCCTGCATGCGCGACGGTGCAATCGGAATGTCGGCGATGGCGCGGACGGGCTTCGGCAGGCAGTCGCGAATCAGGTCGAACAACTTGACTGCAAAGCGATACAAGTAGCCGGTGGTGACGATCTGCAGGAAGTGAATGGTTTCATGGGTGACAGTTTCTACGAGCAGCCGATCGCGGGCTGGCAGAGTTCGTAGATCGGGTGATTTGGACACGCGGTCCCACGCGGCGCTCGCGGCGTTCAGACGGAGCAGCCCAGTGGTCCAATCCAGAAAACCGGCAGCGCCTCGCGAAGCGGCCGCGACGATCGGCAAGAACAGGTCCGGTTCGTTCGCGGGCATCTGGCTTCGTGTCTGGACTTCTACGCTTTCGCCGCTAGCGCAATGTCGTAGTCGACCGGACGGACCTTGCCTCGCACGTAGTCCGGTGCGGCGTGGATCGAGGCCGTGAGCGGAGAGGACCACAACACCGCGCCCGCCTTCTCCTGTACGAGTTCTCGCGCGTGCCGACCGTCCGGTCCGAGCAGCCTCAATCCGTCCATGAGCAGCCTGAGGCCTTCCGAGAAGACGGGCAGACCCGCGTCAACGGCGCGGAGCAGGTACGTCCGAATTTCAGCAACTGACGCGGGCGATTCCCGCTGGAGCTGCGTGGCCCAGATGACGGGGCCGTCAGGTATGGCGCTAAAGGCATTTGCCAGATTCCTTGCCCAGTCCCTCATCTCGTCGAAGCGGCCAAGCCTCAGCAGCAGATAAGCGCCAACACAGGCCGCATACGGGTTCTCCATCTTCCCCCGCAGCAGGTCGCGCGATTCCTCGACCCATTCGGCCATGACTTCGGCAGACGCGAGGTCGCCGCGGTGCATATAGCCGACGATGGCGTCGGCCGCCGGTTCGGCGGTCGATAACCTGACGCTCAATGCAATGCTGCTCTGATCGCGAACCACGTCCGCGCGCGCCCAAATCCGGCGGACATCGCCGGGCACGCGCAGTTCGAGCCGTTCGCCCGACGTCTGCGCCACGGACAGTGACAGAGGCGGCGTCACGGTGACGCCGTTGGGATCCCAGTGCGCCTCGCGGCCGCGGCCGACGGCGGCGCCGCGAATCGAGATACCCGAGGTCTGCTGCAGCCGCGCCGTCCCGTACGGACCGAGTGACACGTCTTCCACCAGTTCTCCCAGCGACGGATCGCTCGTCGATCGAACCTGGTGGTAGCGCCGCACGCTCGCGGCCGTCGTGATCTCTTCCGGCTCGAATTCCTCGGGATTCATGCCAGGGTCGAACGGCGGCGCCGAGAATCCTGAAATGGCCTCCGTCCCGGTCAGCCGTCCTCGAGCCTTGAGTCCGCGCAACGTGATGACACGATCGAAGTTGCCGGGATCTTCCACGGTGACCGCCTGACCTGACGGCAGATTCACGCGCAAAAATGTGGCGGGGGAGTCCACATCGATCGTGCGCGAACGCCCCGCGCTCATCATGATCCGGTCGAGGACTTCGAGGTCCGGCGCGATGACCTCGACCGTTGCCGCTGGCATGTCGTCGCCAAAGCGAATGCGAAGCGTGGTCATGGCACTCCCAGATCGTCGAACACGGGCGGCGTCAACTGGTACGTGTCGGGTCCGGTGGATGAGAATTCCGCCCCTGGGAACGTGACGGTGATCTTCCACGTGCCGGCTTCCACATCTTCAATCAGGGGTTTCGCATTTCCCGGCGGCGAGTGGAAACTCTGCACACCGTTTTCGAGCCGGATCTCCGCGACGTTATTCGCCGCTTCGGACGTGCATTCGAGCACCGTCATCACCCGGCCGCCTGGAGGTTCGTGGATCCGGGCGAGTCCCGTTGCATCGGGGTTGCAGGTCAGCGGCAGGCGATGCCGCCGCGCGAGCACGGCCATCGCCTGGCCGAGGGCGCTGCCAAGCTGATAAGTGTTCACCACCCACTTGGTGCCTTTCTTCTGCGCGGCCACGCCGTTCAGGCAGGCCAGCAGGGCTTGGCCGAAGTACGTCACGTCGCCATCAGGCCCGAAAGCCTGACGGCCCTGGCCGGTGGCATAGAACGCCGCCGTGCAGTTCACGGTGTCGGCGAACGTCGCGCCCGTGATGATCGGGTCTCCCTTGATCGCGAGCTGCGATAGCATGCCGAACGGTGTTTCGCGGCAGGCGTCGATGAAAAACAGCTGTGTCTGCGCCTGGCACCGCCGCATGCCGAGCCGAAGCCCGTCGAAATCCACGCAGTTCTTCCATCGATCGAGCAGCACCGGGTTTCCGAAGTCTTCGGCGAGTAGAAACTGTTCGTCCTTCGAGAGGCCATGCCCGCAGAAGTAAAAGAACGCGATGTTGTCGGCGTGCGCGTTGCAGCGACTGAACCATCTCGTACACGCGTCGACGATATGGCCCATCGTCGCGGTCTCGGCATTCGGCGCGCCGGCCGCGGTGAGCGCGGCGGCGGACGGTGACAGCACGACCTCGAGCGAGCCGAGTGGACAGGCCGGATTCCGGTACGAGTCGCGCAGCCAGGCGGCAATCTTCGGCGCCGTGAACCGCGGGGTCGTGATCTGGCTCAGCTGAAGCGGATCGACCGCGAGTGTCCCGGCGCCGCCGTTCAGGTGCGGGTAGTCGCCGACGCCGATGATGAGCGCGTGCAACCGCGCCTGGCCGGTGACTACGTCCCCTTCCGCGGCGGGCCAGATGAGGCTCATGGCAGCTGGTCGACCCGCGCGCGAAGGCGCGCGTAGAAGCGGTCCTGTTCGAAGTACGCGCCGTGGGACTTCACCACGTACGTTTTCGTGTCGTACGAGAAGTCGACCACACGATCGAAGACCTTCTCGCAGGCGTACGCGAAGATGTCGACTTCATCGAACACGTTGATCCACCGCAGGATATTGGGCGGCGTGGACGCTCGGTTCGGCGCACCAACGGCGGGATCGCTGCTCTTGAATCGCTTGATCTCTTCGAAGTGCGACACCTGCGATCCGACGGTTACGAGTAAATCGACGGTCAGATCCGGACGGTAGGACGACAGCAGATCGAACGTGATGACGCCGCCAAGACTGTGGGCAACGATAACGAGTGGTTCTCCGGCGGGAGCGTCCGCGCGAGCCTTGTCGATCGCGCCAAGGATCAGGGACGGAATCGCGCCCGGCTTGGAGGTGTCGCCTCGGGTATCGAGATAGATGAAGACGTCGCCGAAGAATCGCCCGAGGTTAGCGTTGAGCGATTTCCGCTGCCAGGCGAGGAGCTTCGTCGATGCGAAGTCTCCGGATCGATCGAGCATCGTGCCAGCGGCCGATTTGACCGCCGCCTTGAACTTTGCGCCGGCAGCGGCGAGTGTGCCGAGCACGGCCCCGCCGCCACCCAGTGCCTGCACGTTCGCGGATGCCGGGGTGGCTTCGGTCGCGAGCTTGTTCAAAAACTGCTCGTCGGTCGCGAGCGTCGAGAGCCACGCCGGTCGCGGATTCGCATCGGCATAACGTTGCGCGGCAACCAGAAAGTCAACGAGAGACGCCGCCTGCGCGGCAGGCGCGCTTTCGAGCAGCAGGTCGGATACGACGTCCATCGCCGCGGGAAGACCGCGTTTGGTCGCGAGAGTCAGCAACGGTTGCTGACCCGCGGCTTTCGCGTCGGCCAGTCCGTCTTCGATCACAGCGACGAGCGGGCGCAGGTTGTCGTCGATGCCGCCGCCCAGCGCGTTCACGACGCCGCTCGGCAGTGAGGCCATGTTCCAGGCAAACTTGGTGGCGAGGTCGCCCCAGTAGGGGAACATAACCGACCACGTCTTTACGGTCGTTCCGCCGAGAGAGACCCCAGCGAGGTGATCGCGCAGGAACCGCTCGGTCATAAGTACACGCGCGTCGTACCCGGGCTCGCTCTTGCGGGTGTTCACACCGTGAACAAAGACGACCGGCATCGGGCCTATTATGCACACACTGCCCAAGCGTATACTCCGGGTTTCCGGCCACGGTGACTGGAGGTATCCATGTTCAGTCGCGAAATGGTAGTCCTCGAGATCGACGCGCAGCAGCTCGCCGACGGCCCTCAGCGTCTCATCTCTCTGCTGAAAAAGCTGTCGGCCGCCCCGGCTCAGGCGCGTGACAAGCGATCGTCGTTCATGATTTCGTTCGAGAAGGCCGGTATCCCGAGCCTCGTGAAAGACGGTCAAGCTGTCTTGTTTCTGAAGAACGCGGCGGACGCGGCGCCGTATCTTGGCTACTTCATTAACGGCGATCCCCCGCTTTATCACCTCCGCAGCATCAGTCTCGCCCTATCCAACTTTCAACCCGAGGGCCAGACGGTGGAGGGATTCGTGGCTGCGCATCACGGCTTGTACAACGCGGCGGCTGCGCATTGTCAGCAAGTGGGAGACCTCCCGAGCGCACTCGAGGAGGTCTTCGTCGTGAATCTCGTGCACGAGCTGCTCACCGGCGATCCGAAGCTTCAGGCGCGCGCGATGCGTGCGCTGTCGCCGAGCCTGCAGAGGATCGACGCGGCGAGTCCCCAGCTTCGGAAGCGCGTGTTCACGGAAGCCGAGCGGATCTGGAATCGAAAGGTGACCGACTTCCCGTCACAGGATGACTTCGTCCGCGAGTTCGAGCGTACCTACAAGCGGCAACTACGCTGCTAAGCACATCGCCGCGGCGATGCTTTTGCTGTCCAGTCCACTTTTCGACGTTCTCCGTCTGGAACACTGTCGAATCGCGCTCAAACAACGCGTTGCGATCGGGACGCAAGAGGCGCACAAGAAGGAGACCGGCGTGAGTGCCCGGCGCATACCGTTCGCGGAGAGTAACTGACCGGTCGAGCCGACGCGGACGTGGAGCGCCGCGCAAGCCACCCAGCCTTTCCTGATCACACAGGATCTCGATTTTTCGGATGTCCGGCGGTAAGCAAGCCGGCGATACCGACCGCTGCAACCATCGCGTTGGGTCCCGCGAGGGCGTCGAGCTGGAATCTGAATTCGGGATCGTCCGAGTACCGAATAGTCCGCAGTGGCTCGCGCTGAACGGAGTCGTGCACAACGGATGCAGGAATCCGAGATTGGCCCCTTGACAGGACTGGCCGCTGGCGGCACTGTAGCAATCCTCTATCGACGAAAATGTCCGGTTGAGGATAAGACCCTCGGCGCGTCGACGCACGTCTGTCAGTAGGTGGCATATGAGAGTCAATGGATTTAGTAGTCTCGTTCTGACCTTCGTGATGCTGGGCAGTGTCGAAGGCGTAGCCCAGACCTTTCAAGGTGGGTTGCGAGGCACGGTTTCAGACGCTCAAGGGATCATTCCAGGAGCCACTGTCACGCTCACGATGCAGGGAAGCGGCGTCATCCGCGAGACCGCGGCAAATGATGTGGGTCAGTACTCCTTTCCTGCGGTTGATCCCGGGCTGTACACCGTCAAGGTCTCGGTTTCCGGATTCAAGACATTCGAGCGTACAGACGTCCGCATTAGTACGCAGCAGTTCCTGACCCTCGACATGCAACTTGAAGTGGGCGCGATGGCGGAGACCGTCACGGTAACCGGGGAGGCCGCCTTGATTGAGACCTCAAACGCTTCGACCGGCGAGGTCTTGGACAGGACGACGCTCGACATGCTGCCGTCGATCAGCCGAAACGCCTACCTCGTCAGCAATACGGTCCCCACGGTCGTGAGCAGCGGCAATCCGCATATGAACCGCATGCAGGATCAGACAGAGGTAGCGAGAACGGCTCTTGGCGGCGGGGCCTCGGTTGGCAACAACTACTTGCTCGACGGATTCCCGATCACCGATATTCAAAATCGTCCGTCGGCGATGCCAAGTATTGAAATGCTCGAGGATGTCAAGGTTCAAGTTCACACATATGACAGCGAAATGGGCCGCACGGGTGGTGGCGTGTTCAACGCGACTGCGCGGTCCGGCACCGGCACACTGCACGGCTCAGCCTTCGGTCTCATGCGACCCAACGCTTTGATCGGTAATAACTTCTTTCTGGAAATTCAGGAACTTCCGAAGCCGGACCAGTTCTGGCACAACTACGGCGGCTCCGTCGGCGGGCCACTCCTGGACGACAAAACCTTTTTTTGGTTCGCCGCCGAAGGCTACCGCGATGGCCTCACGCAGAACGGCAACTGGCATCTTCCAACGGCGGCCCAACGGGGTGGTGATTTCTCGAAACTTACCGACGCGGCCGGCCGGCAAATTGTCATTTACGACCCGCTGACGACCGACGCGAATGGCAACCGCCTCGCCTTTCCCGGTAACAACATCAATCAGCGCTATAACCCGGCGACCGGTCAGTGGGCGCCGGCGAACCGGATCAATCCGGTGGGTGCAAACATTGTGTCTACCTTACCGCTGCCAAATGTGAATCCAGAGGTAGATGATGGGCGACCCAACTACGTGACCCAAAGCACGCCCAACAATAACGGGTATCAGATCAGCACCAAGATTCAACGGAATTTCAGCCCTCGGGTCTCCCTCACGGGCATTTACATGCGGCAGTACACGGAAGAACCCGGGGTGACGTGGTTTGCAGGTCCCTACACCGGTGGCGCGCAGAACAACCGGCCAATCAACATCGCTGTGCTGAACAACACCTACGTCGTCAACGACTCGACCGTCTTGACGCTGCGCGGCGGTTACAACACGTTCGAAGATCAGACGCCGGTGAGGTTTCCCTTTGATCCTGAGACCCTCGGATTCAACCGGACTTTCCTTGATGCGATTCCCGCAGGTCAGGAGAAATTTCCGACCATCAACCCAACGGGGTATCTGGCGACCGTCGGCAGTGGAGGGGGAAAAAGCCGCTTCTACTCCTCCGGCATCAATGGAACGCTTACGAAGCTCGCTGCCAGGCACAGTATCAAGCTTGGCGCAGACTATCGCCGCCTCGGGGTGTGGTCGCAGTCTTTCGGTGCGTCGTCTGGAAATTTCACGTTCAGCGGACAGTTTACCGGTTCGAACGCGACGTCTCCTTCGGCACTCTCCCGCAACGCGATCGCCGATCTTCTCCTCGGATATCCCTCGAGCGGCTCGGCGGCTGTCAACTCGATTGTCGACAACTACATCGATTACTTCAGCGGCTACGTGCAGGATGATTTCCGCGTGAGCTCACGGCTGACGGTGAACTACGGTGTGCGACTCGAACATGAGACTGGTCTCGCCGAGAAGGACGACCAGCTGATTGTGGACTTCGACCCTGACGTGGTGAGCCCGCTGAACGTAACCATTCCCGCCGGCCTTGACCCGCTGCAGCCGGCAGCCCGACAGGTAAGGGGCGGCGTCATTTACGCAGGCGTAGATGGCGCACCCAGGCACCAGGGTGATCCGCCAACCGTCAAGCTGTCACCGCGTGCAGGTGTCGTCTTCTCACTGAATAGAGACACCGTCATTCGAGGAGGATACGGCGTCTATTGGGCGCCCTGGAACCATAGTGCGACTCGTCCCGTCGGTTACTCGCAGACGACGACGTTGACTCAGAACACCAACATTCCAATCACCACGCTTGACAATCCGTTTCCCAATGGATTCCTGCAACCCACCGAGAACACGCTTGGGCTGCTTTCGGGGATGAGTCAGAGCGTGGGCTATTTCGATCCTCAAGGGGGCTCGCCGCGAGTGCAGCAATGGTCCGCTGATGTGCAGCACGAGTTGCCTGGCAACATGAGCGTAACTGCGGGCTATGTGGGATCACGCGGGGACAATCAAAGTTATGGCTTTAATGTCAATATCAATCAATTGCCAACGGAATATCTTTCCCTGGGTTCACGACTGACCTCGCTCGTTCCGAACCCATTCTTCGGCGTTGCGGGAGCAGGGACGCTGGCCACACAGGCGAACGTCCAGCTCAACTCCTTGCTGGTGCCGTTTCCGCAATACGGCTTGAATGCCGTCAACGTGACGATTCCTGGCGCCCGTACGGAATACCACGCGCTTGTTCTCCAATTGCGCAAGCGCGTGTCAGGTGCGAGTTGGTGGGGCGGCAACTTCAATTACACGTATAGCCGCCTCGATGACAACCAAATGGGGCAGCAAGGGTCTGGCAACTACTTCGCGTTCTCGGCCGCGCCAGGGATCGTCGACAACTACAACTATTTGCCGGGTTCGGCGAAGTTCAACCCAGACGTCGACTACGGGTTGAGCCTCAGTGACATGCCGCACAAATTAGTGGTCGCGCCTATTTTGCAACTGCCGTTTGGTGTCGGTCGACCTTATCTTAGCAACGGGGGCTTTCTCGACTATGT
Source organism: Vicinamibacterales bacterium (assembly GCA_963784045.1). GTDB lineage: Bacteria > Acidobacteriota > Vicinamibacteria > Vicinamibacterales > JAMQPK01 > JAMQPK01. The sequence continues at coordinate 369,557 of CAWAPZ010000005.1, read as the reverse complement.
GATTGGCGGCTGGTCAATCTCGGCCGTCGGCCTTATACAGAGCGGTTTTCCGATTCCGGTCACGCAGGCACCAAACACCACAAACTTGAATGGCTCGGGCCAGCGGCCCAATCTCGTCTCGGGTGCGTCGATTCAGAGGGCGGGCGACATCACCGATCGGCTTGAAGCGGATCCGAGAGACAACTTGTATCTTGATCCGGCCGCATTTTCTCTCGCGCCAGCATTCACATTGGGGAATGCACCTCGCATCTTGCCCGGTGTTCGCTCGCCGGCTCGTAATAGCATCGATCTCGCGATGAACAAAGACTTTCGGATGGGTCGCACTGCACGCGCAACCGTGCGTCTGGAGGTATTGAATCTCCTGAACACGCCCTGGTACAGCCGACTCGCGAGCGCAAGCGTGGGCAACGCTAATTTCGGGCAGGTGACAACACAAGCGAACTACTCGCGCTTTTCACAGCTCACTTTTCGATTCACGTTCTGAGAAACGGATCTGGGAGGTTACATGGCGTTGGATATGTGGAGCCGGCGTGAGTTTCTTGGGGTCGGCAGCGCTCTTGGCATCGCGCCGATTGCAACGGATTCGTCGCGGCAGCTGAGACGGCTGGACGCGTTTCAGACCGCAACCCAGGCAGTCGCCGGGAAGTCGACGGATGAGGTCGCGCGGGACGAGTTCTACTGGAGAGAGATTCAATCCGCTTTCAAGTTGGACCGCACGTTGATCAACCTGAACAACGGGTTTACATGTCCGTGCCCGCGCGTCGTCCTGGAGGCCGCGTGGCGTTACATGGACATCATCAACTTGCTGCCATACACCTATCAGGGCATGGTCGCCCGGAATATTCAGACGATCCGCAGGCGCATGGCCGCCGAGTTTGGATGTGACGAGGACGAACTTGCGCTGACGCGAGGTGCCAGTGAATCAATGCAGATCGTGCAGAACGGTCTCGATCTTGTGGCCGGAGACGAAGTCATCACGACGGAGCAGGATTATCCGCGCATGCTGACGACGTGGGACCAGCGCGTGCGGCGAGAAAAGATTAAGGTCACGCGTTTGCAGTTTCCCGTTCCCGCCACTCAGGATCAACTGTATCAGCTCTTCGAAAAGGCCATTACCGCGCAAACGAAAGTCCTCCATTTCTGCCACATCACGAATCTGTCTGGGCAGCTTTTCCCGGTCCAGCGACTCGCGAAGCTGGCGCGGTCGAGGGGCATCGTCACAATCGTCGATGGGGGCCACGCCCTGGCCCACTTCCCGTTCAAACTGCGAGATCTGGAGTGTGATGCGTACGGGACAAGCTTGCACAAATGGCTGCTCGCGCCCATAGGAAACGGTTGTCTCTATGTTCGGCGCGACATGATTCCGAAATTCTGGCCCCTTCAGGCTGCACCCGACCGTCAAACCAACGACATCCGAAAGTTCGAGGCTATAGGCACGCACCCGTGGGCGCTTCGTGCGGCTCTGGGAGAGGCCCTCGCGTTTCATCAGGCGATCGGCGCCGAGCGGAAGGCGGCACGGTTGCGTTACCTGACGCTGCGCTGGGCGAACGCCCTCAAGAGCGAACCACGGATTAAGATTCTGTCCAATCTGGGAGAACCAGCCGAGACTTGGGGCGTGGCGATGGTCGGCATCGATGGAATCGCCGCGCCGGCTCTTTCCCGGTTCCTGATGGACAAGTATCGGATCGTCATCAACGCCGTTGTCGGTGGAACGTACCCGAATCAGGTGTTCGACTATGAGGGATTACGTGTCACACCGAACGTATACACCACCACTGAGGAAATCGACACGTTCGTGACGGCTATGCTGGATGCGGTCAAGAACGGCGTCCCGCCGCTGGCAGTCGGTGACCGTGAAATTGAGCCGGGCAACTGGGCTGCCCTGGACGAACCGGGGGACCTGGCATGAAGCCCGAGCGTAGCCTTTTGGCTGTCAAGGCCTTCGCGATTGCGCTCGTGATGATTGCCGCAAGCATGGTGGTCAAGGCGCAGATGACCGTAACAGGGCGGCTGGCAGATCCAAGCCGTTGATCCTCGTGGGCTCCGCCGTACCTGTCGTTCGCTGGGAAGGTGGTACCTGAGGTCCACGGTATCAACTCGCGCGCGTAGTTGAGGCCACAACGACTCGGCCGGTATTCCCGAAGGCGCTCGCTGAATATGATGCGCACTTCGGCCGGTCGATTGCCGTTCCTGGCTGAGGACGCCCGCTGGTGCTTTCGAGTCGCTACCAGTTGCTACTCGAGTTCGAAAGATACGAAAATGTTCGCAAATCGGTGAGAGCCGACTCGGTTCTCAGAACGCGTATCATCAGACGCGTTGACTCGGGTGTAATACATCCGTACATTCCGTATTTTATGCTTGGACAAACCGTTTCACACTATCGGGTAGATCGCTCCCTCGGCGCCGGCGGCATGGGTGTGGTCTACAAAGCCGAAGACCTGAAGCTCTCCCGTTTCGTTGCGCTGAAGTTTCTCGCGCCCGATCTCACAAACGAAGCGGAGGCGATCGATCGGTTTGTTCGCGAAGCGCGGACAGCATCAGCGCTGAATCATCCGAGCATCTGCACGATTTATGAAATCGGCGAACATGGCGGATCGCAGTTCATCGCGATGGAATTCCTGGAGGGCCAGACGCTCGACGAGCGAATCGGCGGCCGCCCTCTCGACATCGGGGTCCTGTTCGACCTGGCAATTCAGATTGCCGATGGACTCGATGCCGCGCATTCGCACGGAATTTTTCATCGCGACATCAAGCCGCCCAACATCTTCGTGACGTCGCGCGGCCTGGCCAAGATTCTCGATTTCGGGCTGGCAAAGTTGATTCCCGCGGAGGGTCACCATCTGCGGACACAGACCGTGTCCGTACAAGCTCCCACCGAAGCGCTGACGACGAGCCCAGGGATCGCGTTGGGAACGATTGCCTACATGTCGCCCGAACAGGCGCGCGGCGAGATCCTCGACCCTCGGACGGACCTCTTCTCGTTCGGCGTCGCGCTGTATGAAATGGCTACCGGCCATCGCACATTCGACGGCAACACGTCTGCGGTCATCTTCGACGCGATTCTCAACCGCGAGCCGAAAGCACCCGTAGAGTTGAACGTGAATGTCCCGGCGGCGCTGGAGCGGATCATCGCTAAAGCCCTAGAAAAGGACCGGCGCCTGAGATACCAGACGGCCGCAGACATGCGCGCCGATCTGCAGCGAGCCAAACGCGAACGCGAGTCGGGGGCTGTCTCGTGGTCATCGGTACAAGTGCCTCAAATGGCCAGCGGCTCGTCGCCGGCGCCCTTACCCCAGCCAACATCAGCTGCGTCGGGTTCCATCGCTCGAAAAGGGCGTCACACGTGGCTGCTCATCGCCTCGGCCACCGGCGTGTGTTGCGTCATCGGGGCGCTGATCTTTTTCATGGCGCGCACACCTGACACACAAGCCGGGTTGCAACCAGAGACAGCTCCGGCGGCAGCCGCCTCGACACCTCCCGTGGCAGGCGCCTCCGCACCTATCGCGAGTTCCTCAGATCCGGCCACGGTGGCTGTGAGCGTTGCGGCCCCGCCAGCGTCGGCTCCCATCCCAGCCCGGCCTGCTGCGCCGCCTGTTGTCGATGGCCGTGGCGTCGCGCCGCCGAAACTCACGACAGCGCCCGCGCCGCCGGCCGCGGCCCCAATCCGCGCGGCGGATCCGAGCGCCGAGGCAGTTCGAGTGGCGCGCGCGAAGTTCGACGCCAAGCTGTTCGATCAGGCATTGGTCGACGCAAAAGCCGTGATCGCGCAGACGCCTGCCAGTCCGAGCGTGGCTGAAGCCCAATTGCTGATGGGCAATATCCATGAAGTGCAGGGCCGCTCAGAGGATGCTATGGCTGCTTACGTCGAGCTGCGCACGAAGCACCCCTCGAGCGCCGCGGCGGCACAAGGCACGTATCTGTTGGCCGAGCTCGTCCTTCGATCGCGACGTAACGATCGCGACGCCGCCGCGCTTGGTCTGCTCTCCGAGGTCGTGGATGGCCATGCCGGCAGCCCGTGGGCAGTTCGGGCACTCGCCAGGAAGGCCGCGCTGGAGGAGCGCTCGAACCGCCGGACACGCGACGAGCGGCTCGGCGCTTCGGTGCCCGCCGCGCTTGTGTCGCATCGCCGGCTCGTCGAGGAATATCCTGGCGCCGAGCTTGCCGAGGCATCCTTCTACGAACTGGCCGAGATGTACGAGGATCTCCGTCAGTTCGCTCTGGCCGCCGGTGCGCTGCACGACCTGGCAGTACGGTTTCCGAACAACCAGCGCGATGCCGCTTGGCGGGCGGGCGAGATTTACGAGAAGCGGGTCAACGACATGGAGCACGCTCGGGCGAGTTACGCGCTCGTGCCCCAGCGGTCTTCCCATTTCCGCGAGGCACAGAAAAAGCTGGTAGCTGCCGGCCAGTAGGCGGCTACAACCAGCTTTTGACTACCGTACTTACTGAAATACGATTCGCGTTGCTCTACTGATCGTCTGCGAGGTGCCGCCGGGATGGCGCTGTCAATCGAATCCGTTCACTTAGGTTCCGTGGTCGTGTTGGCGCAGGAACGTTTTCACGACGAGCGCGGGTTTTTTATGGAGACCTTCCGCGCCGACCATTTCCGGGAGCTCGGATTGCCGACGGAATTTGTTCAGGACAACCTGTCCCGCTCGGCAAGACACGTTCTTCGCGGGTTGCATTTTCAGTGGGATCCGCCCATCGGCAAGCTCATGAGGGTCGCTCACGGTCGCGCCTTTCTCATGGCCGTCGACATCCGGAGAGATTCTCCGACAGCCGGCCAGTCGTTTGGCATCGAACTATCCGCCGAGGACGCGAAGCAGGTCTGGGCGCCCGCAGGGTTCGCGCGCGGCTTCTGTGCCCTGACCGATGGCGTGGAAATTCAATACAAATGTACCGGCATCTATAACCGCCTGACGGAGGGGTCCATTCGTTGGAACGATCCGGCATTGGGTATTGCGTGGCCGGTCTCCGATCCGATCGTGTCGCAGAAGGATGCGAATGCTCCGACATTGGCCGAATGGTTTGCGAAAGAGGACTCCATGCATTTTCGCATGGCATAGCGCGGCGGTTGATTCCGGCGCCCACAATGAATGAAGAAGGCCTGAAGCTGAGCTTCGGGCCTTCTTTTCTTTTACGAGCTACTTTGCCGGAACCGGCGTGCCGGAAGACGGCCCGATCCGTGTGGTCTGTCGCGCCACAATCTGCCAGCCGTGCGGACCCTGCGGGCGTCTGACCAGGACCCACAGGATATTCAGATGGTTGTCGAGCATCTTTCCAGGCGCGCCGTTGCGGAAATCGACGACGCCCTTGGCGAGCGCTGTGTCGCCGTACACGCGAATCGTCGTTTCGCTGAATTTCATGAACTCGGCGACGCCGGGCCCCTGAATGTTTTTCAGCACTGCCGCTTTGTTTTCCGTCAGCGCCGACGAGTGCGCGTAGGTCACGTCGTCGCCGTAAATCTTCTCGAGCGTGGCGACGTCCTTCGCAATCGTGGCTTTGGCCATCGCGTCGAGCGTGGCCTGAACAGCCTTCTGGTCTGCCGCCGTATCCGCCATTAGTACGCCTCCACAAACAGCCAACGCCGCGATAACCGCAAAGAAGTGTGTTTTCATTCCTCCTGTGTATAGGAGACTGCGGCGGCGCGCAAGCAATTTATCGCCGAAGCGACCCGACGTGCCGCCGAGGCTGGCTCCCGTGGCGGGGGAGGGGGGAAGTCAACATGCTGCCGGAACGGCCTGCTGCTCTGGAACGACACCCTTCAAAAACCCCGCTCGCGGGCTGCGTCCGGCGGTTCGGTTGGGCTGGCGCCTGGCTGACCCGCAGCGCCCACTTGACGTCCAAGTGAAGGAGCTCCAAAATACGTTGGCTCACTTGGATGTCTAGTGATGGCGAAAAAGCGCAAACCGCGCCCGCCCGTGGAGCTGCTGCAGGGCACGCTCGACCTCATCGTGCTGCGCGCGCTCTGGAGCATGGGCCCGCAGCACTCCTACAGGCTGGCCGCCAGGCTCGAGCAGGTAGCCGACCATCCGCTCACGCTGAATCAGGGAACGCTGTACCCCGCGCTCGTCCGCCTCGCAAGGAAGGGCTGGATCAAGGGAAGCTGGCAGTTTACCGACACACACCGGCGGGCGAAGTACTACGCGATTACGGCCGCGGGCACGAAAGCGCTGCCATGGCAGATTGAGCGTTGGCGGCGCCTGTCTCGCCTCGTCGACAAATTGATTGAGGAAGGCTGAGCGTAGTGCGACTCACAACAGCACATCGATTGCGGCCGGCTCGATGCGGACCGACATCGTTCCCAGATCGCAGGTATCGATGCGTTCGTCATCGACATGCAGCTCCAGGCAGCTTCCGATCACAACATGCCGGGCACGATGACTTGGCAGCGCGAGCCGGGTCGTTCGACCGGCGGCGCGCTCCTGGAGATACACGAGGAGCTCTTGGCGTTGGGATTCCTGCACCAGCACGACGTCGAAGTAGCCGTCTGAAGGTGTGGCGTCTGGCGCGAAAATGAGGTTCGGCCCGATGGATCGGATGTTCAGCACTTCGACGAGCAGGAACTCATCAGAGATGCGTTGTCCGTCGATCGCAAGCGTCCAGGGTCTCGGCGCGAGGTTGAGAAGCGTGTCGCGGAATATGCGAAGGGCTGCCTCGACCTCATGTGATGGCGGCATCTTCGGCCGTTCTTCGAGCTCCGCCTGCGCTCGTGCGATGCCGGCCGGCACAAGTCCGCCGCCTACGCCTTCGACCACAAGCCACTCTTTCGACGCCGCCTGTGCACGGCCAAGATCAAATGGCACGCGGCGCGCGGTTTTCCACGATGCGACGAGCGTTGACGCTGGCGCTCTGATGTCGAGGCTCGAGGCGATGTTGTTGGCGGTGCCCAGCGGGAGAATGGCGAGCGGTGATGACGTTCTCAGGGCGATACCCGCCGCCGTCGCGACGGTTCCGTCACCGCCCGCCGCAACAACGAGTTCCACACGCCGATTGGGCAGGGGTGTGCTCTCATCGTACTGTTTGACGACACCCAGAATTGTGTGACCTGCCTCCTCGATCAGCGCGCAGAGTTCGTCTCCCTCATATCCCACGCCGGCGGCCTCGTTGCAAAGGATCCAGACATTCACGCCGACACTGAATTCAAGATCGAGGCCGCATCTGGCTGTGTATTTGCACGTCGTGATACGTGCGAATTCTGGTGTCGAACGACGATGGAATCTATAGCCCGGGAATAGCTGCGCTGGCCGACGTTGCATCGGAGTTTGGGGTCGTCAGAGTCGTGGCCCCCGACGTCGAGCGATCGTCTGCCAGCCACGCGATTACTGCGACATATCCGCTGTCGTATAGATCGACACGTATTGGCAACCTGACTGCGTACCGCGTCAATGGGACACCCGCTGATTGCGTGGCGCTGGGAACGCATCATTGGGAGAGCGTCGATTTCGTGTTGTCAGGGCTCAACCTCGGATTCAATCTGGGGAATGCGATCTGGCATTCGGGCACGCTCGCCGCGGCGAAGCAGGCGGTACTGCTCGGATTGCGCGGTGTGGCACTGAGCGTGCCGGCGGGAATCGACCAGGATTTCCAGTCTGTGAAACCGTGGATTCGCCGCGTACTTGAAATCGTGATCGCCGAGCCGTCGCTGTCGCTCGTCAACGTCAATGTGCCGCGCGAGCCTCGAGGCCTGCTGTGGACTAATGTGTCCGTCCGACAGTACGACGGCCGCATCGTACCCACCACAGATCCGCAGGGCCGCGATCTGTTCTGGTTTACGGTGAAGCCGCTTGGCCCCGCCGAGGAAGGGACCGATCGCTGGGCTGTCGAGCAGGAGTGGATCTCGATCACTCCGTTGCGGATCGATCTCACCGACGAGGTGCAGCTTCACGCGGTGGAGAAGCGCCGGCCCTTGGACCGCGCGCTGGCTGCGGCAGTTTCGCCCACCGTATCCTCACCTGAGGCGGTGAAAGCTGTCCGCGCTGAGGAAGCGGCTGCACCCACGGAGCTGTAGTCGGGGTCAGTTTACCGCGCGAACACGAGCACGCTGTTTGCCGGGAGCGTCAGCGCGGCTGAGTGCGCGAAGCCGTGAAGAGGCGTGGCATCTGCGGAGACTCGTCCACCATTTCCGGCAACGTTCGGATTGACCCACTGCTCGTACACGTCGCTGTTGAAGATCTCCCGCCATTCGCCCCCGTCAGGAAACCCGATACGGTAGTCGAATCTGTTGAACGGCGACAGGTGCACGACGACGATGACGTCGTCACCAGTGCCTTCTCTCCAGCGCTGAAATGCAAGCACACGATCCAGGTCGTTTGTGTGCACAACGCGGAAGCCCTGACCGCGCAGTCCAGGGTGGCGCCAGCGCAGATGGATCAGCTCACGCATGAAGCGCAGGTGATCGAGCATCTGCTTGTCGGCGGCATCCAGCCCGGCCCAGTGCAGCAGCAGGTTGGAATGGAACTCGATGTTGTCCGACCACTGCTTGTCTTCGAGAAACTCCTGTCCCATGAAGAGCATGGGAACGCCCGGGGCGGTCAGGCTGATCGCGGCTGCGACCCGGGCGCGGCTGCGGCCGTACCACGAGCGCGGATTGCCCGGATCGCCGAGTCGCGCGATTCGATCCTCACGATCGACGTAGACGATGTCGTGGTTTTCTGGGCCCTGGACGAATTGCCAATGTTCAACGAACCCGTCGGGCCAGAGGCTGCGCCCAAGACCGGCCATGTCGAGGGGGCGTTCGTCCGGGGCGCGCGCCTCGCCAATGACGCGGCGAATGGCGATTCGGAGGCCGTCGGTCAGGGACGAATCGAATCCCGCGCCCTCTGGCGGCGGCTTCACGATGTAAGGGTTCACGTTCCAGTACTCCGCCTTGTCGAAAGCGCCTGGACGATGCGCGCGGATTGTGGAGGTGAGGTCCTGGCAGAAACGCCAGCCGTGCGGCGCGCCGTCGTGGTCGATGACGCTGACCTGGTCGTAGCGGAAGCCGTCGACGCGATACTCGTCGAGCAGAAACTTCGCGTTCTGGATGAGGAAGTCGCGCACTTCAGGCTTGCCGAAGTCGAACACGAGGCCGCCTGCATGCCCCTTGTCGGTGAAGTAAAGAGAGTTGATGTGGCCCGCCCCGGCTGCTTGCCGATCGAAAAAATACAGGCTCTCGTCGCCGAAATCACCCCCCGCGTGGTTGTAGACGAGATCGAGAATGACGGCGAGCCCGTGAAGGTGCGCCAGATCGACGAGCGCCTTCAGCTGGTTCATCTCGCCCCTGAGGTCTTCGACCCGGTAGCGTGTAACGCCCCTGTCATCGAGCAAGTGGTTGACCGCCTCCGTATATGACGGCAACGCGGCGTCGTCGACAGCGAAATCCATCTCGGGTGAGAAGTAATCGGTGCCGTTGTATCCGAGGCTGAACTCGGTCTGAAATTCCTGAATCGGCATCAGCTGGATCGCCGTGACCCCCAGCGCCGCAAGATAGGGAATCTTGCGGGCGACGTCCAGAAAGGTGCCGCCCTTGGCTGGCAGGTTCGGCGTGAAGAACGCGCCGACATGCAGCTGATAGATGACCAGATCCTGAAAAGCGGGTGTGACGAACCCGCTCTCGTGCCAGGGGAAGTCCGCACACCGGATGATGCATTCGCTGGGAAACGGCGCCTCGAGCTCTCGCGCGTACGGATCGCGTTTCGGCCCTTCGCTGCCGTCACCGACCACGTAAAACATGTACCGGTCGCGATCGCGCGCGCCGGGAATGAATCCGCGCCAATGCCCTTGTTCGTCGCGCGTGAGCAGGCTGGCATCGTCCCGGCGATGATCGTTGAAGTCGCCCATTGCGTGCACCGAGCGCGCATGAGGTGCCCATACGCGAAAGGTGGCGCCGTTGGCCACAAGCGTCGCACCCATGGGGGTTCCGGCGTGGATGTGTTCGAGCGAGGCGGGCATTGAGGTCGCTTTCCGAGTGCGCAGGTAGCGTACCGCAGTTCGGAACGGTCGAGCCGGATACAATTGCACACAAGTGTGAATCGCTGGACGAGCGAGACGTATCGGAAAAACGCTGCCTATGTGCCGGCGCTCGGCGCTGCCGTACTGGAGTTGCTGAACCCGCGGTCCGGCGAGCGGATTCTCGACCTCGGCTGCGGAGAGGGCTCCCTGACGGAGCGGATTGCCGCGGCGGGCGCGTCGGTCGTCGGGGTGGACGTGTCAGAGGAAATGGTGGCGGGCGCCAGGGCGCGCGGCCTCGATGCGCGCGTGATGGATGCGGTGCGCCTGCCGTTTGACGGCGAATTCGACGCCGTGTTCTCGAACGCTGCGCTCCACTGGGTGCGGGACCACGACGCGATGCTGGCGGGCGTGTATCGGGCGTTGAAGGCGGGAGGGCGATTCGTGGCCGAGTTCGGCGGCCACGGCAACATCGCCGCCATCCAGGTCGCCATACGAAGCGTCCTCGCGCGCCGAGGATGGAAGACGAACATTCACCGGTACTACGCCACACCCGCGGAATACTCAACCCGTCTCGAGTCGCATGGATTCAGCGTGACCCAGATCGATCTCATTCCGCGCCCGACACCGCTGCCGACCGGCATGCGCGGGTGGCTCGAAACATTCGAGCGCGCGACACTCGACGGGATTGCAACGGCCGAGCGGGAGGCGTTCATCGCGGACGTGGAGAATCTGCTGCGCGAGGAAATCTGCGACTCGGCAGGCAATTGGACCGCGCACTACGTGCGATTGCGCTTTCTCGCAACCGTCCACCACTAATCCCTGATCCCTAATCCCAATCCCTAATCCCGACCCTAACCATCAGCCCCCAGCCCCCGTGGACAACATCACTCATTCCCTTGTGGGTGTCGCGCTCGCGGATCTTTCGATCGGCCGGACATCGAAGACGCAGCGGTCACTGTTTGTCGGCGCCGGCATCATCGCGGCGAATCTACCCGACATCGACTTGGCCTACGCGGCTATCACTCCGTCGCCGCTTGGTTATCTGCTGCACCATAGAGGCCATACCCATACCGTGCTCGGCCTCGCCGGGTTAGCGGTCGCGCTGCTCCTGGCGTACTGGTTCTCTCCGCCGGTTCGCAAGATGCGCTTTTCGGGCCGGCTCCGGTTCGGGCTGCTCATCGCCATCGCGCTTGCGAGCCATCTCGTGCTCGATGCGCTCAACAGCTACGGTGTCCATCCTTTTTACCCGGTCGACAACACGTGGTACTTCGGCGACGCCGTCTTTATCCTGGAACCGTGGCTATGGCTGCTCCTCGGGATTGCGGCCGCATGGAATGGCCGGAGCGGTACCGCACGTCTCGCTGTCGCGCTCCCGATGGCGCTGTTGCTTGCCGTTGCGGCGCGGATTGGCGCTATTCCGCTCGAGTCGGTGGTATTGCTTGCCGTTGCCGGCGGCATCTTTGCGCGCGCGGCGGCCGGTCTGTCGCCTCGCGCGAGGGCTGCATGGGGACTGGCCATCTGCGTCGTGATTATCGGCAGCTTCATCCGGGCTTCTCAGGTGGCGCGGCGGGCCGCCGTTCACGCGCTGGACCCGGTGCTGCGAGGGCCGGTGACCGACGTCATCCTCACGCCGAATCCTGGGTCGCCCGTCTGCTGGTCTGTAATCGTCGTCGAGCTTCGCGAGACGGACGCAGAATTTGTGCTGTGGCGAGGAACGCTGTCGCTGGCTCCGGTGTGGACGGCACCGACGGCGTGCGGATCGCATCGGCTCGCGGGCTCGCGGGAGAGCCGGATCCTCGGCGACGGACGGTTTGCGTTGCGAGACACGCGCTCGCAGTCGCTGACGCGTCTCCGCAGGCTTGCTGAAGACGACTGCTGGGCGCGTGCGTGGCTGCGGTTCGGCCGCGCGCCGGTCGTCGAGGACGGATCGATTTACGATCTGCGGTTCGCCGAGCGCATCGGCCAGAATTTCTCGCGAATGGATCTGGTGCCGCGCCGAGGGTGTCCGTCGAACGTGCCGAATTGGGGCATGCCCCGCGCGGATTTGCTCGGAGAAACTGGACTAAGGGCGGAGTAGCCGGCCTAAAGGCCAGCACTACGTACTGAGGTGAATTTCGTCGTCGCGGGTGGGTTGTCGTCCTGTGTCATGTTCCTTCTGTGCCATTTCGTAGTGCCGACCTTCAGGTCGGCCGTGACTGCCGTCACTTCCACGTCACTTCCATCGCGAAGAAATGCGCGAACACTTCCCGGTTCGGCGTGTTCTTCGGATTCGTCTGTGGGCTTCGGATATAAAAATCGATCTGCTGCGTGGCCGGGTTGACCTCGCCGCCAGGCAATTTCTTGCCGGGCATAGGGTAGTTCACTTTCAACGTCTTCCGATCGCGGATGCCCTGCGTCACCATGAAATGCATTTCATAGTTGTCGTACAGAGGCTTGCCGTTGAGCGTGGCGTGGCCGTATCCCCATCCCGCCAGATAGCCGAACGCCTTCGGCCAGTTGTTGTCGCCGCAGCCTGAATCAGTCCCGTGCTCGTGCAGGAATGCCGCGATACCGCCGTGCTGGCAGGGACTGAACTCGTGGAAGCGATCCATCGCGAGCACGAGATCGCCCTCGGGAATCCTGAGGCGGACTTCGAACGTGCCGGTGTTTTTCAACTCGTCGACGTCGATCTCGACAGTACCGGCGACCGGCTTCACATTCGCTGCGTCGTTGCCGAGATGATCGAAGCCTGACGAGTCGTTTAGGCCTCCTACCATGTAGACGCGACTTCCGGACAGGACGTAGAGCCCGTCGTAAAGGTCATGCTGCTCGGGAGCAAACATCGTGACCTGCGCCCCCGGCTGCTGCCGCGGGTTCGGCTGCGCCTGTTGGTCTGCCTTGAGGCGGACACTACCTGTAAAGGTATTAACGACAACCACAATCGCAAGCAGTACCCGGGGCTCGCCTCGATGGCTCCATTCCAACTCCTAATCCCTAATCCCTAATCCCCAAAGTCCAGTATTGAATATATACTCCGCCCATGAGACACATACTTTTCGTTGCGCTTCTGGCCGTGCCGTCTCTGCTCGCGCAAGCCCCCGCCGCGCCAACCAACGACGCACCGAACCCATACAAGACCGTCGGGAATCCGTTTCAGCTGCCGAACGGACGCGCATGGGGATCGATCAGCACGGTCGAGCCTGACATCGACGGCAAGTCGATTTGGATCGTCGACCGCTGCGGCGCAAATTCGTGCGTCGGATCGAATCTGCCCGTTGTGATGAAGTTCGATCCATCAGGCAAGCTGGTGACGAGCTTCGGCGAGGGCATGTTCGTCTTTCCGCACGGCATTCACATTGATGCTCAGGGTAGCGTCTGGGTCGTCGACGGATTGCCACCCGGCGCCGGGCGTGCAGGCGCTCCGCCCGTTGCCGGCGGCCATCACATCGTGAAGTTCAGTCCCGACGGGAAGGTGCTGCTGCGTCTTGGTATGCCCGGGATGACTGGGACGGACCCGATGCACTTCAATCAGCCGTCTGACGTCATTACGGCGCCAAACGGCGACATCTTCGTGGCCGACGGCCACGGCGGCGAGACCAACGCGCGAATCGTGAAGTACGACAGGACCGGAAAGTTCATCAAGGAATGGGGCACGCGCGGAGCCGGCCGTGGGCAGCTCGATGCGCCGCACGCGCTGGCCATGGACTCGAAAGGCCGGCTGTTCGTCGCGGACCGCGCCAACAACCGGATTCAGATCTTCGATCAGAACGGCACGGTGCTCGACGAATGGCACCAGTTCAGCCGGCCGAGCGGTGTATATATCGACAAGAACGACGTGATTTACGTCGCCGATTCCGAATCGAACAAGTCGCGCAAACACGGCGAATGGAAGCGCGGCATCCGCATCGGAAGCGCGCGCGACGGCAAAGTCACCGCGTTTATCCCCGACGACAATCCGAACGTCGACGAAGGCTCGCTCTCCGGGACGAGCGGGCCCGAGGGTGTCGCGGCTGACGCGCAGGGCAACGTATACGGCGCAGAGGTGGGGCAGAAGGGGATCAAGAAGTACGTGCGAAAATAGAAAGTAGAAAGTGAAAAGTAAAAAGTGAAAAGACAACGACCGGCCTTATTTTCACTTTCCACTTTCACGCCACGTACCCAGATGGCCCGCACGACGCAGACGTCCCTGCTCGTAACCAGGGACGCGACCTTCATCATCACGAAGGACGTTCCTCCGCGCGTGTATCGGTTTCAGTCCCCTGTACGGCGCGATGAAACGGGCAAACTCTCGCTGGTTCAGGTGTTGAAGGAAACGGTTCGGATTACGGCTGCTGACGCGCATTCATTGCGCCTTCATTGAGTAACCGGTACAATTTGCGGCCATGAAACGCTTCTTTCTCGCGCTTGTGATCACATGCGTCTGTGCGGCCCCGTCAGTCCCGCTGCGTGGACAGGGGACTGCCGCGCCGAAGCCCGCTGCGAAGGCGGGGCTGCCGTCGTGCGATGCGAATAACGGCGGCCTGACGCTCCCGCCGGGATTTTGCGCGCTCGTCGTGCACGAAGGGGGCATCGGCGAAGGCCGTCACATCGTCGTGAACGACAACGGAGATATCTACGTCATCCTCCGCCGCGGCGCCAGGCCGAGTCCGAACGAACCTTTTTCAGCCGGCGGCATCGTCGGACTGCGCGATACGAACGGTGACGGCAAAGCCGATGTGGTCAGCGAGAAATTTGGGACAGTAGGTGGCACCGGTCTCGAGCTGCGAAACGGCTACCTGTACTACGCCGCGACCACGCACATCGGCCGCTTCAAGCTGACGCCGGGTGAGTTGAAGCCTGCGGGTCCGGCGGAGATTATCGTCGATGATTTCCCCGTAGGCGGCGGGCACGCAGAGAAAGACATCGCGTTCGACGATGCGGGAAATGTGTACGTCAACATCGGTCTCCCCTCCAACGCGTGCCAGATTCCCGATCGGCGCCCGGGTGCGCCCGGTATCGATCCGTGCCCGCAACTCGACGATCGCGGCGGCGTCTGGCGCTTCAAGGCGGATGTCGTGGGACAGAAGTTCACCAAGGAAGCGCGTTTTGCTTCGGGCATGCGCCAGCCGGTCGCGGTGGCGTGGCACGATGGACATTTGTATGTCGCGATGAACAGCCGCGATTCGCTTGACACGTTGTTTCCGGAGAAAGGCTATACGTCGGAAGACAACGCATTCGGTCCGAGCGAGCCGATGCTTCAGATCGCGCAGGGAGACGTCTTCGGATGGCCCTACTGCTATCACGACTCGCGACTCAACAAGATGATTCTTGCGCCTGAGTACGGCGGCGACGGCAAAACGGTGGGGCGATGCTCCCAGTTCAAGGACATCTTTGCCGGATTTCCGGCGCATTACGCGCCGGTCGATTTGATGTTCTACACGGGAACGCAGTTCCCCGCGAAGTACCGGGGAGGCGCGTTTATGACCTCGCATGGTTCCTGGAACCGCGCGCCGTTTCCGATGGCGGGCTACAACATTCTTTTCCAGCCGGTCGCGAAGGGCAAGAACACCGGCGCGCACGAAGTATTCGCCGACGGCTTCAAGGGGATGGAGCCCATGAAGAGTCCCGATCTGGCAGCTGCGCGGCCGAACGGAACCTACATGGGCCCTGACGGCACTCTGTACATCACCGAAAGCGTCAAGGGCAAAATCTGGCGGGTGGTTTACAGAGGCAAATAACCGAAAAACGAAAAACGAATAGAGCCTATCAGAATAGGTTTCAGTGCGTCGTCTTCGATACGGTCGTCCGCTGTGGCTCGGCCACGGCGGGGCAAAGCGAAAATATCCTCGCCATCGCGGTCATCTTGAAACGGACATTGTCATTGTCGGCGGCGGCATCACTGGTGCGATCTGCGCGTACCTGTTTGCCGACGCGGGCGTACGCGTGGTGCTTCTCGAGTCGGGCACGGTTGCACGCGGCAGCACCAGCGCAAGCACGGCTCTCCTGATGCAGGAGCCCGATCGCGATTTCACCGATCTCGCGTCGCGTTTCGGACGAGCGGCAGCGCGCGAGATCTGGAAATCGCTCGGCAAAGCCACGCGCGACCTCGCAAAAACAATCAGTGCGCTGAAGCTCGACGCCGGCCTCTGCAAATGTGATTCGGTGTATTTCACGCTCGATCCGGACAAAGTGAAAGCGCTTCGAAAGGAGTTCGATGCGCGGAAAGCGGCCGGGCTTCCGGGACGCTGGCTCACGGCCGCGGCGCTCTACCGCATGACCGGCATAAGAGCGCAGGCAGCCATCGCCGCTTCGGGCAATGCACAGGTAAACCCGGTGCGCGCATGCGAAGGATTCCTGGCGGCCGCCGCCCGCCGCGGCGCGAGCGTTTTCGAGCGATCGCACGTACGCAGTGTTATGGCGTCACGATCAGGGATCGAGGTGCGGACAGCCGGCGGCACGATCTCGGCTGCGCGCATCGTCGTGGCGACCGGTTACGCCACGCCGGAATTTCGCGGGCTGGTCGGGCGCTTCAGGATGAAGGACACCTACGTACTGGCCACAAGGCGGTTACCGCGCCCACGAAGGCGGCGGGTGATGGCTTGGGACACCGATCGTCCATATCACTACGTGCGATGGAGCGGAGACGGGCGATTGCTGGTTGGCGGTGAAGATACACTTCACCGGTCGCCAAAGGGAGCGGGCCGACGTATGGCGGCCGCGGAAGGGCGGTTACGGACCTATCTTGCCAGGATCTACCCTGAACTCGCCGAGGAAGCGGCGGAATATGCCTGGGAAGGGCTGTTTGCGGAGACGCCAGACGGGCTCCCCTACGTCGGCGAGCACTCACGGTATCCGGGGCACTTGTTCGCCCTCGGCTACGGCGGCAACGGCATGACAGCGTCGTTTCTGGCGGCGCGAACGCTCGTGGACTTGTATCAACACGGCGACAAGCCGGGCAAAACACGGGAGATCGCCAATTTGTTTGCCTTTGACCGGGCGCGAAGGTAATCTAGCCCCACATTTCCAACCTGAGAAGCCTTCCAGGAGGCACTATGAAAAGAACGCGGAACTTCTACGTCGGCGCCACCATCGCGGCAGTCATTGTCGTGCTGGCGGTCGCCCAGTACACATTACAGACGGTGGCGCGCGCGCAGGAAAATGGCAGCGCGAATCGCGCCGGCATCTATGAAGTCGATCGCATGTGGCCAAAACCGCTCCCGAACAACTGGGTGCTTGGATCGACCGTCGGCCTCGCGATCGACGCCCGCGATCACGTCTTCGTCGTGCATCGCGGCCAGGCATCGCTCGACCAGAAGTTCGCGAGCCAGATGGCGTTCACGCCGCCCGCGCCTCGCGGCGGCGGCGGCCGGGCGGGTGCCGCACCAGCAGCAGGTCCTGGCTTTGCCGCGCCGAGCGCTGGGAACACCGTGACCGGTTACAGCGCGTCAGACATGACGAAGCCGATTTCTGAGTTCTGCTGCGCAGCAGCGCCTCCCGTGCTCGAGTTCGATGCGGAGGGCAATCTCGTCAATCACTGGGGCGGTCCCGGAACGGGCTTCGAGTGGCCGCCATCCATGCACGGCGTCACCATCGACGGCAAAGACAACGTGTGGCTTGCCGGCAACGGCGGCGACACGGTGTTGAAGTTTTCCAAGGACGGCAAGTTCCTGCTGCAGATCGGCAAGAACGGCGCGAGCAAGGGCAACAAGGACACCGCAAACCTGAGCCGCCCGGCCGAAGTTGAAGTCGACATGGCCGCCAACGAGGTCTATGTCGCCGACGGCTATGGCAATCGCCGCGTCATCGTCTATGACGCCGACAAGGGGACGTTCAAGCGCATGTGGGGCGCCTACGGCAAGCCGCCAACAGACGATCCGAACGTAACCTACGACCCTGCGAAGCCACTGTCGACCAACTGGCAGACGGTGCACTGCGCGTCGCTCGCGAACGACGGCCTCGTTTACGTGTGCGACCGCGTGAACGACCGCATCCAGGTGTTCAAGAAGGACGGCACGTACATCAAGGAAGCGCAGATCGCCAAGCGGACGCTCGGCGACGGCGTCACCTTCGACATCGCGTTCTCCAAGGATCCGCAGCAGCGGCTGATGTACGTCGCTGACGGCGCGAACCATCGCGTGTGGCAGCTGCTTCGCGATCCGATGCAGGTGCTGAACCACATCGGTAACGGCGGCCGTTATCCCGGCCAGTTCTACGCGACACACAACGTCTCGCTCGACTCGAAGGGGAACCTCTACACGGTCGAAACGTACACGGGTGCGCGCGTGCAGAAGTTCTCGTACAAGGGACTCGGGGCGGTTGCGAAGCCCGAGGGAAATCACAATTAAGAGTCGGTAGTCGTCAGTCTCAGTCGTCAATCGAAAGGGCGTCGGCCATGCCGGCGCCCTTTTTCTTTCTCCACGCTATAATTCGCCGTGCTCGTGGGGCGGCGGTACATCGTAAAAGGCCGCGTGCAACGCGTCGGGTTCCGATTTTTCGTGGAGAACGCCGCGCAGCGCGAAGGCATTCAGGGGTACGTGCGCAATCAACACGACGGCAGCGTCGAGATCGTCGCGGAGGGCGACGTCGAGGCGTTGCAGCGGTTCGAGATGGCTGTGCGGCGAGGGCCGGCGGGCGCCCGCGTTGATGATGTCGATACGATCGCGCTTGATCCGTCGGGCCGCTTCTCCGGGTTTCGCCTGACGGGATAACAAATTATGGATGCACTGAAGTCAAAGATTCGCAGCGTTCCCGACTTTCCGAAAGCCGGCATCCTGTTCTACGACATCACCACGCTGCTGCGCGATCGTGAGGGTTTCAAAACGACGATCGAGGCGCTCGCACGACCGTTTGACGACCGCAAGATCGACCTCGTCGTCGGCGTCGAGAGCCGGGGCTTCATTCTCGGCGGAGCGGTCGCTGATCGGCTCGGTGCCGGGTTCGCGCCGGTTCGAAAGAAAGGCAAGCTGCCGTCCACGACGGTGCAGGAAACTTACGATCTCGAGTACGGGACCGACTGCCTCGAGATCCACGCGGACGCCGTCGAGCGCGGACAGCGAGTGTTGATCGTCGACGATGTGCTCGCAACGGGCGGAACGGCGGCGGCGACGACGGCGCTGGTGCGCAAGCTTGGAGGCGACGTGCAGGCGCTCGCGTTTCTGGTCGAGTTGGAGTTCCTCAACGGCCGGTTGAAGGTCCCGAACGAGACTGTGTACAGCGTTCTCAAATACTCCGCATGATCACGCTCGCCGTCGGCGCAGCGCTCGTGTTTGCAATCTGGCGCATCGGTGACGAGCTGCGCCGGGAGCGTCGCGACGCGGCCGTTCGGCAGCTTTTTGCGACCTTCGCGGCCGCGGCTGCACAGCAGGACCCGAAGCAGCTCGTTGCCTGGCATCCTCTGGCACAAGCCGGGCGGACGCTATTTCCTGACGCGTTCAAGGATCTGGACGCGGCTGCAGGCGGAGCGTTTCCCTTCTCGCGCCAGCAGCTGAATGCGGCTCACGCGAGGTGGACAGCAGACTGGCTTGCGTGGGAGCGCGCTCACGACGCCGAGTACTCGCTGAAAGCCGCGCAGGTTCAGGACGAAGTCGACCGCGCCCAAGGACAGCTCTCGCCCCTCTTGCGCACCCGCCTCGCTGCGGTCGAGCAGCAGAAGCTCGAGCGCTATCAACAGCGCTACGAGGAGTACATCAAGACGGCCAAGGCACTTGCCGCATTCGCGGACCCTTCGGTAAGCGCAGGATCGTCACTGTCTTCGTCGAGACACGAATAGCGTTCAGCTCTCAAGAGAAGATAAACCGGTAAGATTAGCCCGGCTCCACTGAACGATGCGCCGTATCCTGCACATTGATATGGACGCGTTCTACGCGTCCGTTGAGCAGCGGGACAATCCGTCGCTCCTCGGTAAGCCGTTGGCTGTCGGCGGTCTGCCGCACCGGCGTGGAGTCGTTGCTGCTGCCAGCTATGAGGCGCGCGCGTTCGGCGTGCGGTCGGCGATGTCGATGGCCAAGGCCGTGAAGCTGTGCCCAACCCTCGTCATCGTACCGCCGGATTTCTCGCGATATAAAGCTGCCTCGACGTCGATTTTCAACCTCTACAGAGAAGTGACGCCACTTGTAGAGCCGTTGTCGCTTGATGAAGCGTATCTCGACGTCACCGAAAACAGTTGGAACGAGCCGCTGGCGACGACGGTCGCGAAGCGGCTCAAGGAACGGATCCGCGACACGACAGGGTTAACTGCCTCCGCGGGAGTTGCGCCAAACAAGTTTCTGGCGAAGATTGCGTCGGGATGGAAAAAGCCGGACGGGCTGACTGTCATTCCTCCGGATCGCGTCGAGCCCTTCCTGCAGCGCCTGCCGGTCGACGCGTTGTGGGGCGTTGGTCCCGTTACCGCGGAGAAGCTGCGCGCGCGGGGAATTCATCGGCTGATCGACGTGCGCACGTTCGACGACCATGCGCTGCGCCAGGCCGTGGGCAGCATGGCCGAGTGGTTGAAGCAGCTTGCCAACGGCATCGACGACCGACCGGTCGTGGCACATCGAGAAACAAAATCATCCGGTTCAGAGAACACGTATCCAGAAGATCTGCGCGACATCGAAACGATCCGTAAAGAGATCGCGGAGATGGCGCGGCACGCCGTCACCTGGCTCGAGCGGCGGGCGCTGTTGGCGCGCACGGTCACGATAAAAGTCCGCTACTCGGATTTCACCACTGTGACCCGCAGTCATTCAGCCGCAGCGAGTCGGGATGCGGAAGATCTGTCGACAAGAGCGTTACAGTTGCTGGAAAGGACGGCTGCAGGACAACGGCCCGTCAGGCTGCTTGGCGTAAGCGTCCGCAATCTCTGTACGGCGATTGATCGGCAAACAGAGTCTGCAGATCGCCTGCCTTTTGCGGATTAGTGGCGTACCGCTTGCAGCAAAAACAATACGAAAGGGTTTATATGATTCGACGACTTGAGCCGCTATCAAGCGGTCGCGAAACCGAAATTGACATGATCGAACGCGAAATGGAGGGTGGCGTCCTTGTTATACAGCCTTCAGAAGACGTGCACGAGCATGCCGGGGAGGCGCGGCTCGGTGGCCTAGTTCGTGTTGAAGAGGATGTGCAAGTGTACGAAATCAAGTCTAGGGCTAAGGAGGGCCCCAGAGGTTAAGCTGATGATTCACGCGCGCTTTACTGAGCATGATGATCTGGCCCGTGTGCATACCGAAGTGCTCGACCACGTGATAAATCGCCTCGAGGACCGTGACGTCATATCCTTGAATCTGGCGCCGGCTCAATAGCTCATCCGAACCCACGGCCCCGATCACCGCATCCGCATGCTGAACGACATCGCGCAGCCGGCTCCGCAATTCTGCGGCGGGGATGCTTCTTCGCTCGTCGAATTCCTGCTGGCGATCGCGCTCAAACGGCAGCCGGCCGACGCCACCCAGAATCCACATGGTGACGTTGCCGCACAGGTGCAGAACGAGATTGCCAATGCTATTCGATGCTTCGTTCGGCCGCCACCAGATGTCGTCATCAGCAAGCTCATCGAGACAGCGCTCGATCTTCGGCACGTAGTCTGATGTCATCAAACGGCGCGACTTGTCGAGAAAGGTCTGGGCGATGGCATCCATGCGTCGTGCGCTATTCTACGTCCGGCGTGGCCGATCACACTCCGTCAATGTCGTCTACCTGAAGAATCCGAAGGGTGACAGCCGAAGGCCTACGCCGGACACCGGGCCGGAAGATAGAGAAGAACTGACGCTTGCCGAGAGCTTTCGGAACCGCGGCTATATCGTGTCCGGCGCACATTGAACGAGTAAGATATTGACGATTTGGAGGTCCGTGTGGCTAAGAAAGCAGCTGTCAGTCTGGAAGAAATCGCCGCCGAAGTCGGCCGTCTGTTCGGCACCACCGAGGCGCACGCCAGGAAATGGTTGAACCAACGTAATACGATGCTCGAGGCGCTTCATCTCGTACGAGGGAAAGCCACAGATTTAATCGATGAGTTAGCCGGCACGAAGCGGCGTCAATTCAAGCGTCGCGCGGTCGCCCAGGCGTTGCGCGCGCAGGTCCCGGCGGGCAGCCCTGCTGAAGCCATGATGGGCCGCAAGAAACGGAGGATGTCGGCGGCAACGCGCGCCAAGATGCGGGCGGCGGCGAAGAAGCGCTGGGCCGCAAAGCGGAAGAACGGCTAGCGGCGGGTGAAGCTCACCGTGACGGTCATTCTGACAGGCACGGCCTTGCCGTCGACGATGGTGGGATCGTAGCGCCACTCCCGAACGGCGTTCAGCGCGGCTTCATCCAAAGGCGGAACTGATTTCAGCACGCGGGCGTCGGAGACGATGCCCGCGTCGTTGACGAGAATTTCGGCGACGACCGTGCCGTCGACGCCCGCGGCGAGTGCATCGGGCGGATAGGCGGCATTGCCTAAGCGCCGCGGCGGCGTGATGTCGCCGCCGACGCGATACACGCCGTTCTTGTCGGGAACGCCCGGCGGCGTTTCCTCGCGATCATCCTGCTTCGCGACCCCCGCATGCATGGCTCCGGCTCGACGCGAATAGAACTGCGCGAGCGTTCTCACGGGTTCGATATCGGCCGGGGCAAGCCGTCTCGCCGCGAGGAGTGTCTCTTCGGCGGCGTCTGCAGAGCCGCGCGCCTCCTGGTACTTCGCGAGGCGGAGGAGGGGGAGTGCTTCGAGCGGATGCAGGCCTATGAGCTCGCGATAGGCCGCTAGCATTTCAGTCTCCTGATTCAACATTGGCGCGTCGAACAGAACGAGCAGACGTTCGACGACGCTCGCCTTCACCGCAGCGTCCGCTGGCAGCGCCAGGGCGCGTGTGTACAACGCCGCGGCCGCTTCGAGATGGCGCCGCCACTCAGCTGTCTCCCTGGGAGCCGCTTCGGCCCTGCTCAACTCGGCCTCCGCGAGGCAGACCTGGACCGTCGCGCCGGTCATGCTGCGCGCCATCGCCGTGGCACAGTCGGTTGCGGTATTAGGCACCTGGGCCATCGCGGCCGCGAGGACGAATGTGGCTGGGATCATCACGCAGCTCCCTCCGAGCGGTTTAGACACCGGACCGCACAGAATGCTCCGCCTCGCTATTTACTTTCTAGAGAGGCGATATTCTCTGAGCACCGCGAGACAAAACATCCGGCTCCGATCGAACTCTTTGGCCCACGCCGCTGTGCTTCGCCGAGATGCGCCGTAATGCGCCGATTTCCAGGTCAATCGAAGGCCGCGGCGACCGGCACGCAGGATGCTTCACGTTGTCGGAACAACTGCACCGAGCGGGCGCCGATCCTTGTCGCTTGTCTCTCAACACGCGGTTTTATTTTGAGAGAAGAAGCCCGTGTCTCTACGCGATTGGAGCGACATTTTGCGAACTATCCGAGTCATCCGAAAGGATCACTGTTTGGAATTGATGACGCACGTCGCTGAATTGATGACCGGTCCTCAACCGCAGCATGAGCGCACCTTTGCGAAGCACCTCCAAATCGATGCGACGAAAGCCGAACGGGAGCAAGTGAGTCAGGAACTTGCGATGGAGTTCTTGGCCGTTGCTAACGCCGCCGATAGAATCCTGGCTTGCCGCCAATGGATCGACCGACTCGCGGCGGATTACGGTCGCTATCGAGCCACTTCTTGTCTCCTTCGCCGCGGCGGCGAAGGAACAAGCAAGCGACTCGTACTGATGGCTTCGCATGCCGGCCTATGCGACCATCTCGCACGGCACAATTCAAACCGTAGTTCTACGTTTGAATTGTCATCATGCGGGATCGCTCGATAGCCGCCGCGAATGCCCTTCGGTATAGGAATGCACGTCTCAATTTCGATCTCGCCGTCGCTAACGTCGCTCGGTGCAAAAATGTTCGGGCAGGTGCCAGAACCGCGATTTAGTTAGAATCAAGTGCTTACCCATGCGCGCCCGTAGCTCAGCAGGATAGAGCACCGGTTTCCTAAACCGGGGGTCGCAGGTTCGAGACCTGCCGGGCGCAAACCAACCCGCTTTGCGAGTTGGCTGCGTCCGCCAGTTATCAGCCACGCGGCTCCGCCCTTCGGGCTCGCCAACGTGGACGAGACCTGCCGGGCGCAAACCAACTCGCTTCGCGAGCTGGTTGCGTCATGTGCCTGCTGATTGGGAGTGACTACCCAAACAACGGCAAATTGTGCGTCCTCGGGCTGGCGAGCAGATTCCAGACATCAGCACGTAGTTGTTCGACTTGGTAGATCGTGTAGCCGAAGGTGTGCAGGGCATCGGTTAGGCTGCGTACTGTGTGCCCAGTGTCGCCGAGTGCCCCGGTATTGCACTCGCACAGTATGAGCGGCCGATCTCGGTTGATAGTTCTCACGGCCCCGCGCAGAGCGGCAAGTTCTGAGCCCTCGCAATCAAGCTTCAACAGGTCCACACGCGGCAGCGCGAGCGCGTCGAGTGTCGTCAGTGGCACGCGCACGGTAGGGCCAGACCCATGCAGGCTGTTGGCTTCAGGATCCTCGCTGGAAATGTGGAGGTCGGCCGAGCCGATGTGTTCGCCGATCGCCGCATGATGGACGACCACGTTGCTCAACCCATTGAGCGCGGCATTCTCACGGATGCGGGTAACGAGATCTAATGTTGGTTCAATCGCGTGCACGATTTGCGCGGTGCGTGCCAGCAGTACCGTGAAATATCCTATGTTCGCTCCAACGTCTACGCAGGTCATATCCGGCGTGACAAGCGATTCGAGCAGCGTGACGGTCTCGGGTTCTTTCGGCTGGCCGAGTACGAATTGATGCTCGGCTTCCGTAAGGCCGGACGTTCGGAGCCATAGACCATTTCGAATTTGCGCGACCAGTCCATAGCGCGCGGCAGTTTGAAAAAGACGTGTTTTTCCTCTCGCCACAGGGACGTGCCGTAGGTAGGCGGCAATCGACTGACTTGCAACCCGAGTGGCGAGGGACGGGATCGTCATAGGCGAACTGAGTCTAACAAAGTCCGGAATCTGTGCGGCGGCGCCCGTTCGAATGTCCGAGGAACGGGAGGAGCGTGGCTCTCGACCCGCTTGTGCTGCTAAAGTGCTGCCGGGATGGATACGGCCGATACACTCGAACGCTGGCTGCGGATTATGGTGTCGCGCGGTGCGGCTGATCTATTTCTCGTCGCGGGATTCGCACCGGCGATTCGGCTGAATGGAGTCGTGACGCCACTGCCTGAGCCGCCTCCCGCCGGAGAAGACATTGAGGCGGCCCTGCTGCCCATCCTTCACCCGCAAGCTCTCGAGCGTTACAGAACTGCCGGGTCGGCGGATGTCTCGCTCCGGCGAGCGGGTGTTGGACGATTTCGCGTCAATCTGCACCGCGAGCGGGGCCGCGCCGCGGCGACGATTCGCGCGCTGCCCGCTGTGCCGCCGCTGCTTGCCGATTTGGGTCTGCCGCCACAAGTCGACCGGATAACCCGGTTGCATCACGGCCTCGTACTGGTGGGTGGGGCAACCGGCTCCGGCAAGACGACAACCGTCGCGGCGCTCGTCAACGAGATCAACCGACGCGATGCCAGGCACATCGTGACGATTGAGGATCCGATTGAGTACGAACACGCGCACCAGAAGAGCGTCGTCGAGCAGGTCGAAATCGGCGTCGACGCGCCGGACTTTCCGACGGCGCTGCGTGCCGCGCTGCGTCAGGCGCCAGACGTCATCGTGATTGGCGAAATGCGCGATCCGGAAACCATGAAGATTGCGTTGACGGCGGGCGAGACCGGCCATCTGGTATTCTCGACGCTCCACACGACAGATGTGACATCGACCGTGGCACGGGTCGCCGATTCTTTTCCCCCGGAGCGTCAGCCGACGATTCGTCAAGACCTCTCGATGGCGCTGGGTGCAGTGTTGACTCAGACGCTGCTGCCCAGGGTGGGAGGAGGCCGTGTGCCGGCCGTAGAACTGCTGATGATCGGCTACGGTGCGCGTCAACACATCCGGAAGAATGCGCTTCAGCATCTCCATCAGGAGATCACGATGACCAAGCGTAGCGGCTCGGTTACGCTCGAGGAGGCACTCGCGCACCTCGTGCACACCGGCCTGATTACAGCGGACGCGGCGCGCACCCGCACAGGGCACGCGGAAGAGCTCGAAGGACTTCTTCGTCCATCGTCGCTCGGCGACCGGCGGTCGACTTAGGAAACGAGGCTCTTCCGCACGGCGTACAACACAATTTCAGCCGTGTTGTGCAGTCCCAGCTTCTGCATCAGGTTCGCGCGATGCGTCTCGATCGTGGACACGCCCACCTCGAGGATGCTCGCGACTTCTTTGTTGGTCCGTCCTTCGGCGAGCAGTTGCAGCACTTCTTTCTCGCGATCGGTCAGGAGCCGATAGGAGTCTTCCTGTCCGCGCTGTTGGAGATGCCGCATGTAATCGGAGAGCAGCATGGCCGAGATCGTCGGGCTGAAGTACGGGCGGCCCTGACTGATCGTGCGCAGCGCCGGCAGCAGATCCTGTTCGGTCGACTCCTTCAGCAGGTACCCGCGCGCGCCCGCAGAAAGTGCGCGCAGCACGTACGACTCGTCGGCGTACATGCTCAGAAACACGACCTTCAGCTGTGGCTGATGCTTGATCGCGCGCTCTGCCACGTCGATGCCGTTGAGCCGCGGCATCGCGATATCGAGAATCGCCACGTCGGGACGATGGGTCTCGCACAGGCGCAGCGCCTCGAGTCCGTCGCCTGCTTCGCCAACCACTTCGATATCGTCTTCCGTGTCCAGCAGCGCCTTTAATCCGCGCCGCACGATGCCGTGATCGTCACCGAGCACTATTCGCAACGACGTCCTCCTTGCTGCTTTCCGTGGCGGGCACGGGCAGCGTGATGTGCACAACGGTGCCGCCCCCCGGCCTGGTCTCAATCGTGGCGGCGCCGTTGATGTCCTTGACGCGCTCCTTGATGCCCGTCAGGCCGAGCCCGTTGTGGCTGGTCACCGCCGCCATGCCGATGCCGTTATCTCTTACGGACACGTCGAGCCGGGTCCGTCCACGGACGACGTTTACCTGGATCTCGGTTGCGGCGGAATGCTTCGCGCAGTTGGTGAGCGCCTCCTGCACCACGCGATACACGCACGTACGCTGCGGATCGGGCAGCCGCTCCAGATCGCCGTCAACGGAAAGATCGACCGGTACGTTGTAGCGCCGCGAAAACTCGCGCGCCTGGAACGCCAGCGCCGGCTCCAGTCCGAGATCGTCGAGCATGCTGGGGCGAAGGCCCATCGCCAGATCACGGACCATCCGCATCATTCGATCGACAAGCGCCTTGCTCTCGGCGACCGTTTGCGGAAATACGGGACTGCCGATGGCCTGCGCGCGCTCGGCGCGGCCGAGCTCCATGCGCAGCCCGGTCAGCATCTGCCCGAGCTCGTCGTGCAGCTCGCGCGAAAGACTCTTCCGCTCTTCCTCCTGCGTCCGCACTAGCTGATTCGAGAGGCGCCTCAGCTCCTGTTCCGCCTGCTGTGTGCGGCCGTGCTGCTCCTCGGCGCGACCTTCGAGTACGCGGATCCGGATGACGGTAATCAGCGCCACGGCCAGGCCCAATGCGAGGCTGGCAGCCAGCGTTGCGCTCAAGTACTGATGCAGCTCCCGCTGGCGGTCGGCCGCCGCCTCCTGCTGCGATTGAAGGGTGCGGGAATTGATCGACTCGATGTCGGCGGAGATTCGCAGCACCTCATCGCGGCGCGGCACAATCTCGCGGCGCAGAAAGCTGTAGCGATCGATGTGGGTCGTGCCGTCGAACAACGGCGCGTATGCACGCCAGTATTCGTCGAGCTGGCGCCGCAGTTCCTGATACGGCCCCGGATCCGTTTCGCGCAGCAGAGGCTCGAGTTGTTCGATCAGTTCTTCGCTTTCGCGGTGATAGGCCACGAGCCTCGAGCGATACTCCGACGCCGGCGTGGAGGTGTCGAGCAGGTAATCACGCGCGAGAATGCCCGACAGGTGCACTCCCGAGCGCATCCGCCGCAGACGCGTCTCGACGTCGCGATAGCGCGTATTGAGACTGTCGAGATGCGCGTAGGCGATATCGGCTTTTCGCTGCGCGGCCAGAATCGAGACGAGGATAAGCACGAGAAGCCCGAGGAGCGAGACGGCTACGACCGGCCATGTCCGAAGCCGCATTCGGCCGACCGCCAGCAGGCGATGTTCGGTCACTCGCTAATCCTACCTGCGTACGAGGACCCGGAACATCCTCTCTATAGGGGATATATAATCCCTCCCTATGAAGGGTTCAGAGCGCCATCGTCTCAAGGAAAACGAACTGTCTCATATGCTCGGGGACGCGACCGGGCGCCTGCAGGAGCATCGCAGCACGGTCATGATGGGCGCGGGGGCCGTCCTGCTCGTGCTTGTCGCCGGACTTGGATACTGGGCGTGGATGACGCGCAGCGAGAATCGGGCGCAAACCCTGCTCGGAGATGCCATCGTCATCATGCAGTCGCCCGTGGAGGAGACAAAGGCCGACGCCAAGCCCGGAGTCACCAGCTATGTCACCGTGCAAGCGCGTGCCGAAGCCGCGCTGGTGAAGTTCGCGGAGGTTTACAACACCTATCCGTCGACCGATGCCGGCGTCGCCTCGCGCTACTACGCCGCATCCGCCCTGGCCATGCTCGGGCGTCATGCCGAGGCCGCCACGCGCTTTCAGGAGACTGCCGACCGTGCGGGTGCCAACAGCTTCTACGGACGAGTGGCTCGCCTCGGTGTCGTCGAGGCCAATGCTCAGGCAAAAAAGTACGACGAGGCCATCACCGCGGCGCAGGCGCTCGTGAACAACACGACGGACGATACGATTCCGCGTGACGCGCTGCTGATGGAATTGGGACGCGTGCAGGCCGCAGCGGGCAAGAAGGCCGAAGCCAAGCAGACGCTCGACAAGGTCATTGCCGATTTTCCGGGTTCGCCGTATGTCGAAGAGGCGAAGCGGATGTTGGCCGAGCTCACGTAGAATTCATGTACAGGAGATTAGGAGGCTAGGAGAATATTTTGAAAAGATTCCTCTTAATCTGTTCGTGTTTTCGCGAACTGATACGTCAGGATCTTGTAAATCAGCTTCGCGCAGAGAAAGTTCGGCGCGGCGACACCGGGGAGCGGTGAGAGCTCGACGATGTCGCACCCCACAACGGTGCGCTGAGTCATGACGGCGCGCAACAGCGACAGCACTTCATACCAGCTCAATCCCCCCGGTTCGGGCGTGCCGGTCGCGGGCATGATGGCAGGGTCCATGCCGTCCACGTCGATGGTGATGTACACCCTGTCGGACAGCGACGCCACGACGTTCGCAATCCAGTTCTTGTCCTGGCGCATGTTGACGTCATAGAAAATCGTTGTCCGCAGCGTCGGGGCGGCCTTCGCCTCGTCGGTCGACAGGCTGCGGATGCCGACCTGGGTGCACGGAGCGTGTTCGAGGACGCGGCGCATCGCGCACGCATGGTTGAACCGCGTGCCCATATAGATGTCGCGAAGATCCGCGTGTGCGTCAATCTGCAACACCGACACTCCCGGATATTTTGCCGCGACGGCACCGACGACGGGCGACGTAATCGAGTGCTCTCCGCCCAGGACAATCGGAAACTTATCGTGTTCCAGGATCGCCGCAGCGACGCGGCCGATCTCGGACATGATGTCCTCCATGTTGTCGAAGGGCAGCTCCATCTCGGGCAACGTGTAGATGCCGATCGGATGGATGTCGGTGTTCGTCTCTTCGTCCCACAACTCGAGATGCGAGGACGCGACGAGAATTTCTCGCGGCCCGTTCCTCGTGCCCGGCACGTAAGAAGTGGTGCTTTCGAGAGGGACTGGGAGGATGACCGCCTTTGCATTTTCAAAGGTTGGCTGGTGGGGCAGCGTGCCCCCAAACGCCAGCGGCTCGATGTAGTCGTATTGCACCGGACCCTTGCTCATTCCGTCTCCTGGAACGCCTCACGCGACACCGATTTGCCGTCGATCAGCATCTCGCGCTGGCCGGGATCGATATTGGGCCGGCTGCGCTTGGCGGCGAGCGCGGACGAGCTGCGCGCCATCGCTGTCGCGAGAATTGGCAGCGCGATCGTCGCGTCTGCGTGGACCGTCACCTGGGCCGCGTCGGTCGCAAGCTTGCCCCAGCTTTGCGCTTCCTCCAGCGTCGAGCCCGAGGCCCCGCCGAAATGTGGCACGTCCGTCACGATTTGGAGGGCATACCTGTGGCCACCGACCGCCGCACTGAAGAACTCCGCCTGCACACTCGCCTGATTGATGAAATTCTTCGGCGTACCTCCACCCAACACGATTGTGGCCGTTCGAGGCCTGCGGATGACGAGGTTGGCCGACTCGATGATGTCGCCGATGACATCGATGTGTCCCGATCCCGGCCGCTTGTGGCGGCCTTGCGAGAGGCCCATGCCGATTGACGAGTCGGCAATCGCGGGGCAGAAGATCGGCACAGCCGCGCGGTATGCCGCCGTGAGAATGCCGTCCTGTTGCGTTTCGCTCCAGAGATGGGCGCCAAGGCGATTGAGGAACTCCCGCGACGTGTACGGCCGCTGATCGAGGGTCGCGACGAAATCGCCGATCCACACATCGTTGTCGCAGAACTCTTCCTCGCTGGCGTAGGTGTCGTAGACGCGATCGATGCGATCGTCGGCGAGCGCGGCATCGTTTACCCGGGCCGAGCCGAGATAATGGTGGCGCCCGCGCGTCTCGTGCAGGTCGTGATAGAGGTTGGCGCCCGTCGATACCAGGCAGTCGATATACCGGTGCTCGATCAAGTACGCCACGATCATGCGGAGACCGCCCGCGCTGAGGGCGCCGGCCATCCCCATGAAGATCGTGACGTCGTCCTCGAGCATCTTCTGCCAGACACGGTGTGCGACGCCGAGGGAGCGCCCCTGGAACGAAATGCGCTCCATCTTTTCGAGAAGCTCGTCTGCCTTCGCCTCTGGATCGACGGTGAAGGGCTCGACCGGCACCTGCAGGAAGCGGGAGCGCTTTTTCATGCGTAGAAGATTCTACCGCGAGACGTTTCGCAGGAAGGTGAAGTCGCCCTGTGGAGAGAGGTGAACGCCGTGGAGCGGCGGTTGCGACAAAGCAAAGTTGGTCCGATGCCACAGACTGATGTACGGCGCGGCTTCGGCGATCCGCTGCTGCACTTTTCCGTACAGCTCGCGCCGCTCCTCGTAATCGGTGGCATTCGACGCGTTGTCGATCAGGCGATCGACTTCGGGGTCACTGAAGTGTCCCCGGTTGAGGCCGGCGGGCGGCACGTGCTGAGAGTGAAAGACGCGGCGCAGAATATCCGGATCGGCCAGTGCGCCGCCGACCCACTGCATCGCATACATCTGGAAATTCCCCTTGAGGATGTCCGCATACAGTGTCGCGAATTCGTACGAGCGCACATCCACGTCGATGCCGACGTCACGCAGGTTCTGCTGGATCACCGCCGCCTGGAGGCGTGGGTACTCCAGGCTCGTCGTTTTGTAGGCGAGCGACAGACGTGGGCGCGGGCCACTTCCGTCGGGATCGAGGTAACCCGCTTCGTCGAGGAGCGCTTTCGCGCGCTCGGGGTCATAGTCGAACACGACGACAGCAGGGTCGTGCGCCCAGTTGGCGGGCGGCAGCATGCTGTCGGCCACCGTTGCGAGACCGCGGCGCAGGTAATCAACGATGGCCTGTCGATCGATCGCGTAACCGATCGCCTGCCGCACGCGGACGTCCTTCAAGATGGGGTCACGGAGGTTGAAGCCGATGTATTGGTAGTCGACGCCAGGAGATCTGGTCAGCGCGAGCCCGTCGCGTTCGAGCTGGTACACCATGTCAGGCGGGAGATCGTTGACGACGAGATCGGAGGTCGCCTTGCGCAGTTCCAGCCCGCGCATGATGTCGTCCGGCACAATCTTCATGACGATGCCGCGGTTGCGCGGGAGGCCATCGAAGTATTCCCGAAACGCCCGCATTTCGAGTCGGTCGTCGACGGTGTAGGAGACGAACTCGTACGGGCCGGTGCCGACGGGGCGATCTCGAAGCTCACGTCCCGCGCCGGCGGGCACGATCTTGAACACGAGATTGGGAAGGAACGAGCCGGATGGCTGCTTCAGCACGAAGTCGACGGTGTACCGATCGATCGGCACGACCGAGGCGAGATCGCGAAGCGCGCCGCGCCATGGCGAGGCGAAGGCTGGATCGAGCATGCTCGTGAACGTGAACACGACATCCGCAGATGTCAGCTCATGGCCGTCGTGGAAGCGAACGCCCTCGCGCAGCCGGATCCGATATGTTTGGTGATCCGTCGTGTCCCACGAAACGGCGAGGCCGGGCGCGAGCCGTGTCTGATCGTCCCAGCGCAGGAGGTCATTGAAGATCAGTTCCTGCGCCCGCGCGGAGTTCTCATCGGTTCCGTATCGCGGGTCCAGGTTGTTGGGGGAGACCGGGATAGCGACTGTGATGATGCCGGGTTCGGGCGCCGGCTGAGAGCAGGCTGCCGTCAGCAACAGCAGCGCCGGAAGAAGAAATCTCACTCCAGCTCTTTCTTCAGGTCTGCCAACAGCGCTAACGCTTGCAGGGGCGTCATGTTATTCGGGTCGGCATCGCGCAGGCGTTGCGCAAGCTTCTCGGCGGCCGGATCCTTCGATGCCATTTGAAACAGCCCCAGCTGTTGCTGCGGTTCCGATGGCGTGCCGCTGATAGACGGCCGTCCACCGCGCGTCAGTTCGTCGTGCTCGAGCGCTTCGAGAATTGCCCGCGCCCGTTTGATGACAGGCGCGGGCATGCCCGCGAGACGGGCGACCTGAATCCCATAGCTGCGATCCGATCGTCCAGGCACGATCTTATGTAGAAAGACGATGCCCTCCTGCCACTCGCGCGCCGCGACGTGGGCGTTGACAATCCCTGGCAGAGCGTCCGCGAGATCCGTCAGTTCGTGATAGTGGGTGGCGAAAAGCGTCTTAGGCCGGCCGCGCTGGTTCGTCGCGAGATACTCCGCCACCGCCCACGCGATGCTGAGGCCGTCAAAGGTTGCCGTGCCGCGTCCAATTTCATCGAGCACCACCAGGCTTTTCGACGTCGCGCCGTGGAGAATGTTGGCCGTCTCCTGCATCTCGACCATGAATGTCGACTGCCCGCGCGTGATGTTGTCCGAGGCGCCCACGCGCGCGTAGATTCGGTCGACTATGCCGATTTTGGCCCGTGTCGCTGGGACGAACGAACCCGCCTGGGCCATCAGACAGATGAGCGCTGTCTGCCGCAGGTACGTCGATTTGCCGCCCATGTTCGGGCCCGTGAGAATCACGAGCTGGGTTGACGTGCCGTCCAGCGCTGTGTCGTTCGGCACAAACGCGCCATTGCACCGCCGTTCGACGACGGGGTGGCGCCCGTCGACGACAGACAGTTCGTCGCTGTCGTGAACGTGGGGCTTGATGTAGTTCGAGAGGGCGGCGGTCTCCGCGAGGCCGCCGACGGTGTCGAGCGACGCCAGGGCGCGCGCGGTTTCCTGAATGCGGGTCGATTCGGCCGCCACGCGCGCGCGCAGCTGTTCGCACAGCGCCATCTCCCGTTCGAGAATACGCTCGTCGGCGCCGAGGACCTTCTCTTCGTATTCCTTCAGTGCGGGCGTGATGAAGCGCTCGCCGCCGGCGATCGTCTGCTTCCGGAGGTAGTCCGCGGGCACCGCGTGCAGATTCGATTTCGAAATCTCGATGTAGTACCCGAAGACGCGGTTGTAACGGACCTTCAGCGAGTTGATGCCGGTCCGAGCGCGTTCGCGTTCTTCCAGTTCGGCGATCACCTGTTTGCCAGAACGGCTGATATGACGCAGGTCGTCGATTTCGGCGTCGAAGCCGTCGCGGATGTACCCGCCGTCGCGAACCAGCGCACCGGGATCGTCGATGAGGCTGCGGTCGATGTCGTCGCGCACGTCGATGAGATCGTCCAGCGCGCTCACGAGCGAACGCGTCAGCGGCGCTTCGAATCCGTCGAGGAGCAGACGGACACGCGGTACGACCGCAATCGACTGCTTCAGGCCGACCAGATCGCGCGGTCCGGCATTGCCGAGCGCAGCGCGCGCGACAAGACGCTCGAGGTCCTGGACACTTTTCAAGGCTTCCCGAAACTTGCCCCGGTCGGTGCTGCGAAATGCGAACTCCTCGACGGCGTCGAGACGATCACGAATTCGATCGAGCGAGACGAGCGGCCGCAGAAGCCAGGCACGCAGCAGCCGTCCAGCCATGGCAGTAATCGTGCGGTCGATCTCGTGAAGCAGGGTGCCCTCGGAGCCGCCGTCCATCGACTCGACAATTTCGAGATGCTTCAGCGTGACGGCGTCGATCAGAAGGCAATCGGCCGACGTCTTGTACGCGATGCTGCGGACGTGTGCGAGGTCGGCTTTCTGCGTGTCGCGCAGGTACGAGAGAAGGCCTCCTGCGGCCGACACGGCCGACGGGCGGCCGTCGAGACCGAATCCCTCGAGGCCAGTCGTCCGGAACTGATCGAGCAGCGTGCGTCGTGCGGATTCGTGCTCGAACGTCCACGATTCGACGCGGGTGACCGGCAACCGATCACCCACCCCGTCGAGCAGGACATGGGTCAGGTCGAGATCGACAGCGGCGACAATCTCACGCGGCCTCAGCACCATCACTTCGTCAGCAAGTGCCTGCAGTCCGGCCTTGCCGGCGTATTCGGCGCATGAAAACTCACCCGTCGTCACGTCCAGGAGCGCCACGCCAACTATGGGGTCTGACCCCCGCACTGTACGGGGTCAGACCCCAAAAACAGCGACAGGAGAAAAGCAGGTGCGCGCTCATCGAGGTGCTGCGAGTCGGTCAGCGTACCCGGAGACACCACGCGCACGATTTCGCGTTTGACGATGCCCTTGGCTTTTTTCGGATCCTCGACCTGATCGCAGATGGCGACGCGGAAGCCTTTCTTCACCAGGCGCGCGAGGTACGTGTCCAGGGCATGATGCGGAACACCGCACATGGGAATCGACGTGCCCTGGCCGTCTCTCGAGCGGGATGTCAGTGTCAGATCGAGCGCGCGGGCTGCGACCAGCGCGTCCTCATAGAACATCTCGTAGAAGTCCCCCATGCGGAAAAACAGAATCGCGTCGCGATACTGCTGTTTCGCGTCGAGATACTGCCGCATCGCCGGCGTGACGTTCGTGGCGTGCCCTGCGGGGGAGGGGGTAGGCATGTAGAATTGAATTTTACATGCTGGTGCTTGCTCTCGACACGACTACCCGGCAGGGCAGCGTTGCGATCGCGCGTGACGGCGCCACGCTGGCGCTTTTCGCCGGTGATGCCGCTGTGACACATGGCGTGCGATTGCCAGGCGATCTCGTGCGTCTGCTGGACGCGCATGGTCTGCGCATCGCAGATGTGGAGCTGTTCGCCGTCGCGGCGGGGCCGGGATCGTTCACCGGAATGCGCATCGGGATCGCGACTATGCAAGGCCTTGCGCTGGCCAACCGTAAGTCGCTCGTCGGGATCTCCGCACTCGATGCGATACATGACGCGGTCCGCTCTCA
Organism: Vicinamibacterales bacterium; assembly: GCA_963784045.1. GTDB lineage: Bacteria > Acidobacteriota > Vicinamibacteria > Vicinamibacterales > JAMQPK01 > JAMQPK01. The sequence continues at coordinate 334,177 of CAWAPZ010000005.1, read as the reverse complement.
GCCGTCAGCGCTCAGCTCTGCCGCCGCCGTCGGGCCTGTCATCGAAGTGGCCATTTGGATGGATGCTCAACGCGGCCAGGTCTATTCGGCGCTGTACAGAAATGGCGCTCTGGTCGAGCCCGCGCTGGCCGACAAGCCGGCCGACATACTTGGACGATGGGCGCACCAGAGCAGGCGACCGGTGGTGTACGCAGGCGACGGCGCACTTCTCTATCAGTCGTTGATTCTCGATGCCGACTCGGAGGCGCGCCTCATCGAGCCGCCGGCGCTCGCTCCCACCATCGCGGCGCTGGCCGAAGCGGCCCTGCGAGGACGCGGCGCGTCGACGCCCGACGCGATCCGGCCAATCTACGTGAGGCGGTCCGACGCAGAGCTGGTCCGCGACGGCAAGACCGCCCTTCGGGTCGGCACAACTTCGGAATGACGTGGACTATCGAACGCACTCTATCGACACGCGATCTGGATGCGATCGTCGCTATAGAGCGGGCGTCTTTCAGCAATCCATGGACGCGCGAGATGTATGTCCGTGAGCTGCAGAATCCGGACGTATCTTTCTTGTATGTCCTGCGCCTACCCGAAGAGGGAGTTGTCGCGTTTTGTTCGTTTTGGCTCGTCCTGGACGAGGTCCACATCAACAATCTCGCGGTTCGGGGGGATTTTCGTGGGCGGGGAGTGGGGACCGCGCTCCTCGAACACGTCATCCAGTCCGGCGCCAGCCGCGGAGCCGACCGCGCGACGCTGGAAGTGCGCCGCTCGAATGCCCCTGCCCGGCGCCTCTACGAGCGCCTCGGGTTCGAGGTGGCTGCCACGCGCCCGAATTATTATGTGAGCCCGCCGGAAGATGCGCTTATCCTATGGAGAGGAGCACTGAAAACGTTACGATGATGTCTTGAACGGGCCGTGCGCTTTGTGCTACGGTTCGATTCTGATGAACCCAACTCTTCCTCTCAATAAGGAGGCCGGGCATGCAAACGGCAAATGTCCAGGAGTTGAAGGAGCTTCTCCTCAAGACTGACGAGGAGTTCCGTCAACTCGCAACCCAGCATCACGAACTCGACGATCGCCTCCACCAGCTTTCTGGCAAGCCTTACCTGAGCGAGCCCGAGCAAGTCGAAGAAGTCACTCTCAAGAAACGCAAGCTCCAACTCAAAGACAGGATGGAAGATATTCTGCGCCGTCACCGCGGCGAGGCGTCTGGTCCGTTTGCGTCGGCGTCCGCCATCTCGCACTAATTGATTCGGGATTAAGATCGTCGCGTGACGATCGATCGCGCAGGTTATCCGTTCATCGGTGGCACGGCAGTTCTTGCGGTAGCGGCGGCTGCGACCGTTGGCTCCCTCGGCGCCGTGCCACTCTTGATCCTCGCCGCGTTTTTCCTGTATTTCTTCCGCGATCCCGACCGCGTCTCGCCGCAGGACGCGAACCTGGTGCTGTCGCCGGCCGATGGCCGTGTGCTGGTCGCCGGACCAGCCGATCCCAGGGCCGCGCCGCCCGGCGATTGGACGCAAGTCAGCATTTTCCTTTCTCCGACCGATGTGCACGTCAACCGCAGCCCGGTTTCCGGCCGAGTCACGAAAGTCGCCTTTCGCAAGGGCCGGTTCCTGCCCGCATATCACACAGATGCCGCGGCGGCGAACGAACGGAGCGAGGTGTGGGTTGATCACGGCGGCCTGCCGGTCGTCTTTCGGCAGATCGTCGGCATCCTCGCGCGGCGCGTCGTCTGCCGTGTGCAGCCGGGCGCCGAGGTGAAGGCCGGCGAGCGGTTCGGAATCATGAAGTTCGGCTCGCGCATGGACGTGTTTCTGCCGCCCAACGCACAGCTCAACGCGAAGGTGGGCGATACAGTCATCGGCGGAGTTACTGTTATTGCGGTCCTGATCCGATAGACTCAACATCATGTTAGGTCCTCATCGGCGGCGCACCGACGTTCAACAGCGGCGGTTGCGGCGAGGCGTGTATCTGCTGCCCAGTCTGATGACGCTGGGCAACCTGTTCTGTGGATACGCATGCGTCATTTACGCGATGCGTGGCGAATACGCGATTGCGGCGCCGTTTGTCGGCATCGCGATGGTGCTCGACACGCTCGACGGCCGCATCGCACGCCTTACCGGGACGACCAGCGAGTTCGGGCTGCAATTCGATTCGCTCGCCGATATCGTGTCGTTCGGCATTGCGCCCGCGATTCTGACGTTTTCGTGGGGCCTGACGTCGCTGGGTAACTGGGGATGGGCGGCCGGGTTCGTCTACGTCACAGCCGCGGCCATGCGGCTCGCCCGGTTCAACATCCAGGCCGGATCGGTGGACAAGCGGTACTTCGTCGGCATGCCGAGTCCGGCGGCCGCGACCGTTCCCGCCTCGATGATCTTTGCGTACCCATCAGGCTTCCAGGAACCGGTCGGAGCGATTCCCGTGCTCGCGGTGGTTCTCGTGCCTGCCTTTTTGATGGTGAGCACGGTCAAATTCCGCAGCTTCAAGACGTTCGATCTGCAGGCGCGGCGGTCGTACACGGTGCTCCTGGTGATTGCGCTGCTGATCGCGTTCGTGTCCGCGCATCCCGCGCTCGCGCTCGTGACGCTGTCCTATGGGTACATGTTGTCGGCCTTTTTCGAAATGCTGATGGCCAAGTGGCACCATGGAAAGGCGGAGACGCCGCAACTGGCTGCGCCTAACGTGTACCCGATGGCGATGGGCGAAGAAAGAAAAGCGAAAAACGAATAACGAAAAGCGAAATAGCGCGTGACGCGCTCTATTCGATTTTCGTTGTGCCTTTTTCGCTACTGCTTTCACCGACCGGAAGCTCTATCGTCACCGTCGTCCCTCTTCCCAGCGCAGACTCCACGTGTATCCGTCCGCCGTTCAATTCGACATTCCGCTTCGCAATCGTCAGTCCGAGTCCCGTTCCCGTCGCCTTCGTCGAGAAGTAGGGCTCGAATATGCGGCGGAGCGCTTCGGGATCCATGCCGGTGCCGGTGTCCGCGACCGACAATCGCACGTACGCCGGCCGCGCTTCTGCCTTGATCGTCAGCGTGCCCCCGCCGGGCATCGCGTGCAATGCGTTCTCCATCATGTTGGTAATCGCGCGCGCCAGCAACACGCGATCGACGACGACCATCGGCAGCGACGCGGCGACGTCGACCTCAATCGTCACCCGACCGGCGAGCCCTGTGATGTAGGGCTCCACGACCGACGGGATCAGCTCGGCCAACGAGGTCGGTGTCGGGTGCGGAGTGGGGCGCGAGGCGAAGCTCGAGAACTCGGCCGAGATCTGCCGCAGCAGCTTCACCTGCGAAAGGATGGACGTGACGCACTCCTCGAGCACCGGCGTCAGCGGCTCCCCCTTGTCCTTGTTTACCCGCATCAGGTGCTCGGACGACAGCTGAATCGGCGTGAGCGGATTCTTGATCTCGTGAGCGACCTGGCGCGCCATTTCGGCCCACGCTTCGAGGCGATGCGTGCGCTGCAGTTCGTTGCGCTGGCGCTCGAGGTCGCCCGCCATGCGATTGAAGTCGGCGACGAGCCTGCGCAGCTCGTCAGAGGATGTCTCCGCGACCCGCGCGCTGAAGTCGCCTCTGGCGATGCGGCGTGTCGCGCGCGTCAACCGGCTTACCGGATCGCCGATGCGCTCCGCCATGTAGTAGCCGATCCCCGCGCCGAGCAGCGCGAACAACACAGCGGCGAGCAGCACGCGGCGGTCGAGGGTATCGATCTGACGATCGACTTCCTGCTGACGCAGCGCGAGCGGCACCGTGAGAATTGCGCGCCCTTCCTCGAGGCGAACCGGCGCTGCCGCGAGGACGTGCGGCACCGCTCCGATGATCTCCTGCCCGACGTGGCTGGCAAGGCGGTCGATCTCGATCGCGCGATACACGTGACCTGGTGTCCGTTCGGGCAAGAGACCCGAGTCGAACAAGTCGCGCTCGCTCGTCGCCCGAAGCGCGGGGCCACGATAGATGTTCACGTCCTGGTCGATCGCGCGGCTGAGCCATACCATGATGTCATCGCTCGGCGACGCGCCCGCGTCCCGCTCCTGAAGCGCGACGTATTCCTCGATGACCCGCTGCGCGACAGCGGCGACGCGGACCGCATCGGACTGCACGCTGGATTCGAGCTGCAGCTCGAAAAACGTCCGCGTGGCAAGCGCAAGAACCATGACCGGCAGGACCGAAGCAGCGAGAAACGCGAGAAACAGCTTTCGATAGAAGCTGGCGCGTATCTCACGCAGGAGCGCACGTCCTGATGCGGCGGCCGTTCCTCCCAGCGCCGATACCGCCCATGCGAGCGTCAGCAGTACGACATAGGTGAGCCCAACGAGCGTCGTCAACTCTGCGAGATTGATCAGATGATCCACGCGCGTGACGACAGGGAACCCGATGACGTAGATGCCCGCGCGGTCGTTCTGGATATACGCCGAGTAGTCTCTCTCCCCGTCGCTCATCGTCGTCCAGAACGGTCGCCGCGACTGCGCGATCACCCCGAGTAACGTGTCGTCGAGCGGAAACGTGCGCGCGTTCGACGAATAGAGCGACCCGCGCCCCCACCCGTACACCACGAATTGCACCGAGCGGCCGGCGGCGCCTTCCGGCGGAAGGGTGTCGGCGGGACGGATCAACTCGTTGTAGGGGTTGCGAGGAGCGATAAACGGCAGCGTCTCGTAGTCGAGCATCACGTTCACGACAATCGACCCGCCGGTCGGCGTATCCGAGTTCGCCGCGCAGATGCCGCGACCGGCGTGGAACAGGCGGCGCTCCTCGGATCCGAACAGCGACGCTTCCTCGAAGATCTCCCAGTCGCAACTTGGCTCGCGCCAGGTCTGCGCCGTCGAGACGTAGTCCGGCAGGTTGAGCGCGAACCGTCGCCCTTCGAGTCGACCGGCGGCATCATAAAGCTCGAGCGATGAGGCCAGGCGCTCCGTTGCCAGATTCGTTTTCGCCCACAGGTCAAACGCCGGGTTCGCCGCGCCGGGCTGCGTGCGCGAAGGCACCACGAGATGGGGTATCTCGAGCGCGTCGATCTGCTGCAGCACCGTCTGAAGCTTGGCGTGCAGCTCTGGACGCTGATCTTTGGCCTGGCGTGCATACTCTTCTTCAATCAGGCGCCGCAGGCCGCGGTCGGCAAAATGATGCACCGACGGATACAGCACAAACGCCGGTATCAGCAATACGAGTGCGCCGGTGAAGAGGCGCAGCGCCTGCGACGCGTGGCGGTAACGGGGTCGCGCCCACACCATGGCCCATGCCAGGGACAGGCACGCGAGCCCGGCGAACGCAGTTGGCAACGCGGGAATCGTCGACGGTGCCGCGCCGATCCCGCGCGGAAAAATCGAAATCGCAAGAACGGGAAGCGCCTGCAATGCGAATCCCGCGACCGCGACGCCGCCATTGTGCGGAATTCGCCATGGCAGCGTCATCAACACAATGGCTACGATGCCGGACCAGAAGACGACCGATTGTGCAAGTACAAGCCCCACCGCGAAGGCGAGGCGCGCGAGAGCCAGAGGGTGCAGCGAGAAATGCAGCGCATCGACAGATGTCGCCGAAATCGCATTGCCGAGCAGCACTTCATAGCCGACGAGCAGCAAGGCGACGACCGTCCCCGCGCCGAGCTGAGTGGCGGCGAACAGCGCCCACTCACGGCGCTTGTCTGGTGGCGGAAGACGACGTCGAACGGTTCGTCGCAGACGGTCGACAAGGTCGAACGCCAGCGCGACCACCGCGGCGGCTGCCGCCATCGTCAGCAGAAAATCCACGGGCGTTCGAAGCAACGCGCGAAGACCCGGTCCGAGCACGGTGGTGTTGAATACCTGGTCGGTCCATCGTACCGTGGACGCGAACCACAGGACGACCCTCGCGGTGATGAGTATCGCCAAAATGACGCCGGCGGCGTTCAGGTGTTCTTTTAGTTCGGGAAAAGCTGCGCGCCATCGGAGTAAGGGCGGTACGGCGATGATGAGCGTGAGCGCGAGAATCGCGAGCACGAGCGCCGAGACATCGCTGCGCCACCGCGCTCGCGTCTCGTGAATCGCCTCGGCTGTCACACGTGCGGCGAGAAGAGGCTGACCGAGCGGCGACTGGATCACGAACCCGTCCTCGCTCGCGCCGGCATCAGACGGCCTCACCGTCACGGGAACCAGCGTGGGCAGCGAGAGGACGCCTTCTTCCGGTGTCACTGTGCGGATACCGCGCGACGAAGAGATGAGCCGCTCCGAAGCAACCACACCGAGGCGATGGCCGCTGACGGGGTCGAGGACCGGCTTGATATAGATCAGTCGAAGACCGAGCGGCCCGTGCTCGACATAAAACGTCTCGGGCCCCGCTATCCGGTCGATGCCGATTTCGGATGGCACTCCGCTCCAGGCGAGCGGCGTGCCGCTTGGACGATACGCGGTGACCGCGAAGACCCCTGCCGTGCGGGCCTGCAGTGCCTGATCGGCGCGGTCGAGCAGAGGCCGTGCGCCGGCGGGGTCGGCGGCGGCGGTGTCGAACAACGCGGGCTCGCGCGCAACGGACGCCGTGATGTCGTTCAGCGCCGATGCAACCCCCTCGATTTCTGCGCGGGCGGACCGTTCGACACGCGCGATTGCCTCGGCCGGAACATCGGGACCCAGACGCGTACGCTCGATAGCAATACCTGTTGCCGCGGCCAGCGCCGCGCACACCAGGCCGGTCAGAAAGATGCGGCGAAGCGGGCGCGCCACAGAAACCGTTTTCACGGCGCCGGAGGAAGAGTTGTCGGGTCGACGTTGCCCGGATCCGGGGCGTCAGCGGGAGGCGGGCTGGGCACTGCCGGCGCTTCGGCCGGCGCTCCGCCGGCTCCGACCGCGCGGACCTGCCCGCCCTTGGTGACCAGAATCAGCAGGTCGTGCGTCGTCAGATGCGGCGGCGCCGCAAGCAGCATCTCTTCGTTCTCGGCGCCTTTCAAGGCGAACGTGCCGGAAGGCTTTCCATCGCGCGTGTTATAGGCGAACAGTTCCGCCGCGACGCCCGACACGATCAGCGTTTCCCCACTCAACAATGGCCCGGTGAATGGCCTCACGGGAAGCACCTGTTTCCACATCATCGATCCGTTGTTGCGATCGTGCCCACGCAGGATGTTGTCGAGCGCGATGAAGTACACGCGTTTGGCGTCGAGCACCGGCAACCCAAGCAGATCGGCGCCGGTGCGCCAGCGCCAATCGGCGTCGGCGTCGGCAGCGCTGAGGGAATAAAACTGATTATCCCGGGCGCCGATGAAGACGCGATCGCCGACCGGGAGGATGCCGGCGGCCGACTCGGTAAGCTTGTGAGTCCAGATTTCATCGCCGTTGTGGATTGTCAGCGCGACGATGCGGCCGTCTTTGAGGGCAAGATACACGCGGTCCCCGGCGGCAGCAGGAGGCGCGCTTAGCGGCGATCCAAAATCCTTCTGCCAGAGGATTTCTCCGTCGACGGCGCGAATCGACAGGAACGGGCCCTGCTCCGTCTGGGTGAATAACCATCCGGCGTCCCAATGCAGTGAGATGACACGGCCGGGGACGGGACGGCGCCATGCTGCGCGGCCGTCAGCTTCCGCTCGTGCTTCGACAAGTCCGTCGCTGCCGGCGTATACGAAACCAGCGCCGGCGGCCGGAGGCGCACTCATCGGGCATTCGACCGACCACGCTGTGCTGCCGTCCTTAATCATCAGCGCGACGAGCTGATTCGTTTGCAGAGGCACGTACGCCCGATCGTTATCGAAAGCTGGCGGATACGCAGGCGGAGCGGGTACGACCGCGCTCCATTTCGGCTCGAGTGGAAACGTTATTGCCGCCGTCGCCGCGCGCGGGATGATCGTGCAGGCGAAAAATGCCATCGCCACACAAGATATGGTGGTGCGACTGAAGGGCACCCCGTTATAATAGCGTGTAATCAACCGTCCTCAGGCTTCCGCCTTCGCGCCGCGCTTCCGCCTTCGCCGAGGCTTCGGCGGACCGCCGTAGCTTTAGCGGATGCTGGTCGGCGGGACAGGTCCCAGACCCAGTGGCTGATCAAAACTTCGTTCACCTTCATTGTCACACCGAGTTTTCGCTGCTCGACGGCGCGTGCCGGATCGACGAGCTGCTCGATCAGGCTGCACGGCTGAATATGCCGGCGCTGGCGGTCACCGAGCACGGCAATATGTTTTCGTCGGTCATCTTCCACGATCACGCCAAGCAGCGCGGCGTGAAGCCGATTCTCGGGTGCGAGGTGTACGTGGCGCCAGGGAGCCGGACGACGAAGAGCGGCAATATAGGTGAGACGGCAAACCACCTCGTTTTGTTGGCCGAGACGAACGAGGGGTACCACAACCTCATCAAGCTCGTGTCCGCGGGCTATACCGAGGGGTTCTATTACAAGCCCCGCATCGACAAGGATCTCCTCGCGCAACACGCGAACGGGCTGATCGGGCTGAGCAGCTGCCTGAAAGGTGAGGTCGCGACTGAGATCCGGACAGGGCGCGAGCGAAAGGCGCTCGAGGCGGCGGCGCAGTTCCGCGACATCCTGGGGGACGGCAACTTCTTCCTCGAGATGCAGTATCAGGGCATCGAGGAGCAGCTGGTCGTCAACAAAGGGCTCGCGCCGATCGCGCGCGAGCTGAACATGCCGCTGGTCGCCACGAACGACGTCCACTATCTCACGCACGGCGATCACCGGCCGCACGACATCCTCTTGTGTATCGGCACCGGCAAGACGGTCAACGATCGCGATCGACTGCGGTATCACGGCGATCAGTTCTACCTGAAGACCGCGGAGGAAATGCAGAAGGTCTTCGGCGAGCTGCCCGACGCGCTGGCGAACACGATGCGCATCGCCGAGCGGTGCCACGTCGACATCGCGAGGGACAAGAACTATCTGCCGAACTTCGCGGTGCCAGCGCCCTATACGCTCAACGACTACTTCGAGCACGTCGTGCGCGAGGGGTTCGCACAGCGGCTGGTCCGCTTGAACGCGCTGCACATGTCAGGTGCGCTGCGCCATCCGATCGAGGACTACGAGAATCGTCTGTCCTACGAGATCGAGATGATCAAGCGGATGGAATATCCCGGCTACTTCCTCATCGTCTGGGACTTCATCCGCTACGCGCGCGAGAAGAGCATTCCCGTGGGGCCAGGGCGCGGTTCCGCCGCCGGCAGCCTGGTCGCGTACTGCCTGCGCATTACCGATGTCGATCCGCTCGACTATGACCTCATCTTCGAGCGCTTTCTCAACCCGGAGCGCGTCTCGCTGCCCGATATCGACATCGACTTCTGCGAGCGGCGCCGTGGAGAGGTTATCGAGTACGTCACGCAGAAATACGGCCGCGAAAACGTCGCGCAGATCATCACGTTCGGCACGATGAAGGCGCGCGCGGTGGTGCGGGACGTCGGCCGCTCGCTCGACATTCCGTTCGCCGACGTCGATCGCGTCGCGAAGCTGATTCCGCCCGCGCTTGACATGACGCTCGAGAAGGCGCTCGACGAAGTGCCGCAGCTGAAGCAGCTGAACGAGCAGGACGAGCGGGTCAAAGAGCTCATCGCCGTCGCGCGGCGCCTCGAAGGGATGACGCGGCACGCGTCGGTCCATGCTGCAGGCGTGGTGATTGCGCCCAGGGCGATCTCCGAGTTCGCGCCCCTCTACAAAGGCAAGAACGACGAAATCACGACCCAGTGGGCGATGAAGGAGATCGAGCGCATCGGCCTCCTCAAGATGGACTTTCTGGGGCTGAGCACCTTGACGCTGCTGAACGACGCTGTCGAGGAGATCAGAGCGACGACCGGCACGGTGGTCGATCTCGACGCCATTCCGCTGGACGACGCGAAGACCTATCAGTTGTTTGGGGAAGGGGCCGCGTACGGCATCTTCCAGTTCGAGAGTTCGGGGATGCGCGAGATCCTGCGCAAGGCCAAGCCGCAGCGCCTCGACGATCTCATCGCGCTGAACGCGCTCTATCGGCCCGGTCCGCTGCGCAGCGGCATGGTGGACGACTTCATCGCCCGCAAGCACGGCCGAGTCAAGGTGAGCTACGAAGTCAAGGAGCTCGAGCCGATCCTGGCCGACACGTATGGCGTAATCGCCTACCAGGAACAGGTGATGCGCATCGCGCAGTCGCTCGCCGGTTTCACGATGGGGCAGGCCGACATGCTGCGCAAAGCCATGGGAAAGAAAGATCCCAAAGTCATGGCGAAGCAGCGCGAAGCGTTCATGGCGGGCGCGACGGTCAAGGGCATCAACGAAAAGAAAGCCGCGAAGATTTTCGAGCTGATGGAGTACTTCGCCGGGTACGGCTTCAATAAGTCGCACTCGACGGCGTACGCGCTGCTGGCCTACCAGACGGCGTATCTCAAGGCGAATTACCCGTGGCACTTCGCCGCGGCGCTCCTGACGATCGAAGCGCAGAACACCGACAAGCTCGCGGTGTATCTGCAGGAGTGCCGGGACCGCGGTATTCCAGTTCTTCCGCCTGATATCAACAAGAGCCAGCTGGCGTTCACGGTGACGCCTGAGGGCGTGCGCTTCGGGTTGACGGCGGTGAAGAACGTCGGAGAGGGCGCGATCGCGTCGATCCTCGGCGTGCGCGCCGCACAAGGGAAGATCGCGTCGCTGCATTCGCTCTGCGACGAGCTCGATCTGCGGCTGGTCAACAAGCGCGTGCTCGAGAGCCTGGTGAAGGCGGGTGCATTCGATGGCTTCGCCACAGGAAAGGAAAAGTCTCTCGGGGAGCTGCGCGCCCGTCTGATGGCGACGATCGACGCCGCCTGCGAGTCTGGCGCGCGACGGCAGCGTGATCGCGCGCTCGGCCAGGCGCAACTCTTCGGCGGCGCGTCGCAGGACGAGAGTGGCGCCGACGAGGTGCCGATGGGGCCGGTCAATGTCGAGCCGTGGACCGAGGTGCAGCAGCTCGCCAACGAAAAGGAGGCGCTTGGACTCTATTTCAGTGGGCATCCGATCGATCGCGTGGCGGTCGAATTGAAAGGCTTCGGCGCGAAGACGACGGCGGAGGTGGGTGCGATGGGGGCGCCGGGTGCAACAGGGGCGGTGGGTGCAATGGGTGCTACTGGTGCGGCGAGTGCGAATGATCGAGGACCGAACGGCTATCGGCGCGAAAAAGGTGTCGACGTCACGATTGGCGGCATCATCGCGTCGATTCGTCAGCTGAAGACGCGCAAGGGCGATCGCATGGCGGTGATCATGCTCGAGGATCCGCACGGCAGCGTCGAAGTGGTGGTGTTTCCGGAAGCGTTTGGCAAATGCGCGTCGGCGCTCGAAGCCGGCGCGATGGTCGTCGTCAAAGGAAAGGTCGAGCTCGACGACGAGAGCATCCGCATGACGGCAAACGAAGTGATGCCGATTGAGATCATGCGGCAGAAGATGTCGCGCGAGCTGTCCATCAAACTGACCTCGCCGCCGCACGGCCGCCAGACGTTCGAGGCGCTCGCGGATCTCTTCGCGCGCCATCAAGGCGATCGGCGGGTTGTGCTGGAGCTCGAGCTCCGTGATCAGCAGCCGCCGCTGAGGCTGCGCGCGCCGCTGGCCGCAGCTGTTCGCGTGCGGCCGTCCGACCAGCTGGCGACGGAAGTCGAACGAATCTGCGGGGCCGGGACGGTTGTACTTCGGTAGTCCCAACGCAAAGACGCCAAGACACAAAGAATTGCTGTTTCAAAATAGTCTTTGCGTCTCACCGTCTCCGCGTCGAGATAACAAACACGATGCCTACTGAGACTCTCGAGTTTGAAGAATCGCTCGCTCCGTTGCTGAAGGAGGTCGATGCCCTGTCGGCGTTGCCGCGCACCGATGCGCGCGAGCGCGAGCTGGAGCGCGTCAATGGGAAACTGCGCGCCGCGAGGGCTGAGATTTACGGCAAGCTGACGCCGTGGCAGCGCGTCCTCGTCTCGCGGCATCCGAGCCGTCCCGACATGCTCGACTACGTGGCGCGGCTGTTCACCGACTTCGTTGAGCTCCACGGCGACCGCCGCTTCGCTGACGACCACGCGATCGTCGCAGGTACGGCGTGCTACAAGGGCGAGCCGGTCATGGTGGTCGGCCACCATAAAGGCGGCGACACGAAGCAGAAGATCTATCGCAACTTCGGCTACGCGCGACCCGAGGGCTATCGCAAGGCCATCAGGCTGATGCGCACGGCCGAGAAGTTCCGCCGGCCGGTCGTGGTGTTTGTCGATACGCCGGCGGCCTACCCGGGCATCGAATCGGAAGAGCGGGGCGTGGCCGAGGCGATTGCCTTCAACCTGCGCGAGATGTCGGTGCTCGAGGTGCCCGTGGTGGTGATCGTGACCGGTGAGGGCGGCAGCGGCGGCGCGCTCGGCATCGCGATTGGCGACCGCATTTTGATGCAGGAGTATGCCATCTACAGCGTGATTCCTCCCGAAGGCTGCGCCGCCATTTTGTGGCGCGATTCGGGCAAGAAGGTCGAGGCGGCCACCGCGCTGAAGCTGACCGCTGGCGACCTGCTGGCGAAAGGGATCATCGACGAGATCGTCCGCGAACCGATCGGCGGCGCTCATACGAGCCTCGACGAGGCCGCAGCCCTGCTCGATGGTCCTCTACGCGCCGCGCTGGAATCCGCGAGCGCTCCAGACGTCGACGCACGCCTCGCGCGCCGCTACGACAAGTTCCGCGACATGGGCAGGCTGGGCGCAGATTTTACCGACGACGAAAGCGCGTGACGTTGCGGATTCTTCTACGTCTCACCGCGGCGGCGCCACGGCGCAACGGATCAAAAGTCATTCACAATTCGCTTCACGCCCTGCATGACCTGCGCAACCTTGAAGTTGATCAAGAGTCCCAGGCGTTTGTCCAGGAGCTTGAGATATGAGAGCAGCTGCGCCTGGTGCACCGGTAAGAGCCTCTCAACCGTCTTTATCTCAACAATTACACCGTCATTCACGAGCATATCGAGCCGGTAGCCGTCCAGTTCGATTCCGTCATACACAATCGGAACGAGGTGCTCTACAACGACCTTCTGGCCAGCAGTGCGTAGTTCATGGGTCAGGCAAGCACGATAAACACTTTCCAGAAGACCTGGCCCGAGTCTTGTGTGAACGACGATGGCTTTGTCCAGAATGATCGTAGCCGTCTTGTTCAAGGTTTCTCTTTCTCTGCGCTGCGTCGCCGCGTCGTGGCGGTGAGACATAGACTCATGCCCACTCCTTTCCTCTGGGAACGCCTCACCTGCAATGACGACGCCGCGGCTGTGCTCGCGCGCGAGTTGAAGATCAGCCCGGCGATCGCGCGGCTGCTGGCGATTCGCGGCATCGATCAGCTCGAGAGCGCGCAGCGATTCCTCCGGCCGTCGCTCGATCATCTGCACGATCCGTTCAAGCTTGCGGACATGGCGGCCGCGGTGGAGCGGATTCTCGCCGCCATCGATCGGAAAGAACGCATCGCGATCCACGGCGATTACGATTGCGACGGCATCACGTCGACGGTGATCCTGCGGCGCGCGCTCGAGATGTTCGGCGCGAACGTCATCCACTTTCTGCCGGATCGCATCAAGGACGGTTACGGCCTGCAGCCTGAAATCTTCGACCGTCTGCAGGCCGATGGCGTCACGCTGGTCATCTCGGTCGACTGCGGCATTCGCGCAATCGAAGCGGCGAAACGCGCGCGCGAGCTGCGCATCGACCTCATCATCACGGATCACCACGAGCCCGACACCGAGCTGCCGGTCGCGGTTGCCGTCATCAACCCGCGGCGCCGCGATTGCGACTATCCCGACAAGAATCTCGCGGGCGTCGGCGTCGCGCTGAAGCTTGTGCAGGCCCTGTGTCGCAAACGCGATCGCGAGCGGCTCCTGCCGGCCTTTATCAAGGTCGCCGCCATCGGGACGCTGGCAGACGTCGTCCCGCTCGTGGGCGAGAACCGCGTCATCGCGAAGCTTGGCCTCGACCTGTTGTCGCAGGGACCGCACAAGGTCGGCCTGCGCGCGCTGATCGAGGTGGCGGGATTGACCGGCAAGCCTATCGACAGCGGCCACGTGGCGTTTCAAATCGCGCCGCGGATGAATGCGGCCGGCAGGATGGCGAGCCCGGATATCGCCGCCCGTCTCCTGTTGGCGGCCGACGAGACGATGGCCGCGGAGGCGCAGGAGCTGGCCAGGCAGCTCGATGGCGAGAACGTCCGACGGCAGGAAGAGGAAGCCGGGATCCTTTCGAGCGCCAGGAAGGTCGTCGAGACGGATCCGGCGGTCGGCGCCCGGAGCATTCTGGTGGTGGCCGGCGAAGGGTGGCACCGCGGGGTGATCGGAATCGTCGCCTCGAAGCTCGTCGACAGCTTCCACCGTCCAGCCATCGTCATATCGATGGAGGGCGATATGGCGCATGGATCGTGCCGCAGCATCCGCGGATTCAACGTGCTCGCGGCGCTCGAGCATAGTGCCGCGCATCTGAGCCGCTTCGGCGGCCACAAGCAGGCCGCCGGGTTGACGCTGCCATCGGCCGGCATCGCGGCGTTCCGAGAAACGATCGCGGAATACGCCGATGGCCTTCTTGGACCGGACGATTTGAAGCCACGGCTGCGGATCGACGGGTGTCTGGGTTTTCGCGACATTAACGCCGATTTCGCCGGCGAGATGGCGATGCTCGCGCCATTCGGCACCGGCAATCCACGCCCGCTGTTCGAGGCCCGCGGTGTAGAAGTGGTCGACGGCCCGAGACGGTTGAAAGACAGGCACTTGAAAATGGCGTTGAAGCAGAACGGACGCATCTTCCGGGCGATCGCGTGGCGCGCGGTCGAGCGCGAGCAGTTCATCGGTGAGAACCGGGCGTCGCTGGACGTCGCGTTTTCGCTCGAACACAATAGATACCAAGGCAATGAGTACCTGGAGCTCTCGGTCAGCGACGTGAGAGCGACGAGCTCGGGACGCGCTGAGATCGTCGAAGGCCGAGGCTAGACATGCTCTGGCAGAAGCGCGCGCGCCTGTTCGTGCTCGCCCTTGCCGTCGCCGTGGTCGCCATCGTCTTTCTCACGACACGGAGGCGTGAAGAGCCGCCTCCTCCCAAACCGCTGGAGCGCGGCGACCCCGCGGCGACGATCGAGAGCAGCGGCGCCTTCGTCGTACAGGTCAAGGGCGACCGCGAAACGGTCCGCGTCGAAGCCGAGAAGCAGTACGCCTATCCGGATGGCAGCACGCGGCTGGTCAACGTCAAGGTGACTTCGGTTCGCCAGGGTAAGACCTTCGTGGCGACCGGCGACGAAGCGAGGGTCGGCGAGAACCAGACCAACCTCGACATGAAGGGGAACGTGGTGCTGACGTCGAGCGACGGCCTCGAAGCGAAGGCCGGAAGCGCCACGTACAACCAGGGCGAGGGCATGGTGCGCGGGCCTGGTCCGGTGGTATTCAAGGTCGGCCGTATCAGCGGCAGCGGCGTCGATTTCACGTACGACGAAACGCGCGACCTCATGGGTCTATCCGATCAAGCCAGGGTGAAGCTCGCACCAGAAAAGCAGGGCGGCGACGTGACGGACATCTCCGCCGGCGCAGCAGTGCTCGCACGCACCGACAAGTTCATCAGTTTTGAAAGAGCCGTCCATATCGTCAAGGGAAGCCAGATCATCGACGCGCAGACAGCACTCGGCGATCTCAGCGACGACGATGCGCATCTCACGGGCCTCGAGTTGCAGGGCGGATCGAGCATCGAGACGCCGAACGCGGAGCCGGGCGGCCTGAAGTTGATGTCGGGCGATGTCATCAACCTGACGTACTACGAGAACACCGATTTCCTGCAGAGCGCGACCATCAGCGGCGGCGGCGCGCTGCGGATTGCAGCCGAGAAGGACTCAACGGAAAGCGTTCTCCACGCCGACAACATCGAAATCGGGATGGCGCCGGACGGCGCGACGCTCACGTCGCTGAATGCGCGGGATCACGTCGTATTCGATCTGTCGTCGGCCAAAGGACAACTTGCCAAGAAGGTGACGTCGAACGCGCTCGTGGCAAGCGGAGAGCCGGGAAAAGGTCTGACCGCTGCGTCGTTTGCGGAGGGCGTCGAGTATCTCGAGACGGGCGGCAATCCGCCGGTGAAGCGGACAGTGACGTCGCGCACGCTTGACACGTCGCTCAAGGGCGGTCTGGGTCAGATACAGGAAGCGACCTTCATCGGCTCGGCACGGCTGCGCGAAGGAACGACGCAGGCCGCGGCGTCGACGATGCGCTACAACATGGAGACGGGCCAGGTGGTACTCACCGGCGCGGCCGGCGAGCCAGTCCCGCGTGTTGTCAACGAACAGATACAGGTCGACGCGACCAACATCGACATGAACGTCGAAGGCTCGAAGATGAAAGCGTACGGGGAATCGAGGCGGGTGCAGTCGATCATGTTTCCCGCGAAGCCGGGTGCGAAGGACGCCCCGCGCACTCCCGGGCTCATGAGGCAGGATCAGCCTGTCAACGGCGTCAGCCGCGAGCTCGTTTATGCGGGTGGCGAGAACGGATCGATCGAGTTGACGGGCACCGCCATGCTCGTGCAGGGCGAGAAGAGCGAGACGCAGATTAAGGGCGACAAGGTGTCCATCGACGGCAAGAGCGGTAATCTTCTCGCGCAAGGCTCGGTGATCTCCCAGATGGTCGTCCAGGACATCGATCCCGCAACAAAGGAGCGGGTGGCGACGCGGTCGATCGCGTATGCGCAGCAGATGCAGTACGAAGATGCAGTGCGCAAGGTGACCTACACGACCAAGGCGCACATGATCGGCCCGCAGGGAGACCTGACCGGCGAGACGATCGTGCTCACGCTCGGGGCGAACGGCCAGGACATCGAGCGGCTCGAATCAGAGGTCGATGTCAAGCTGACCGAAGTCGACCGCATCACCCTCGGCGATCGGCTCACCTACGATGCAGCCAAGGAAGAGTACAACGTCGTCGGCAAAGGCAAGCTGGTGCGGATGTTCAAGCGCGCCGAGGACGGAACCTGCCGGCGCAGCGACGGCAGTGCTTTGACCTTCTCCAGAGGCGCTGATAGTCTCCTGCTTAAAGGCCGAGACGATTCCAGGACGCAGACTGCGGCCGACAACGCCTGCCCCCCACCCCCGAAACGCTGAATGGCGACCCTTCGCACGGAAGAGCTCACAAAATCGTATGGCGGACGTACGGTTGTCCGCGGCGTCAGCCTCGACGTGCAGTCGGGAGAGGTGGTCGGTCTCCTCGGCCCCAACGGTGCCGGCAAAACGACGACGTTTTACATGACGGTAGGACTGACGTCACCCGATTCCGGGCGTGTCATCTTCAATGGCGAGGATGTCACCGATTTCCCCATGTACGCGCGGGCCCGGAAGGGCATCGGATACCTGCCGCAGGAGCCGTCGATCTTCCGCGGACTCACCGTCGAGCAGAACATCATGGCCATCCTCGAGACGTTGGATCTCGACGCGGCGGGTCGCCGCGCGCGGTGCAAAGAATTGCTCGCCGAGCTCAACCTGACGTCGCTCGGCTCATCGCCGGCCTATACCTTGTCGGGAGGCGAGCGGCGGCGCGCCGAAATCACGCGAGCGCTCGTCATCTCGCCCAAGTTTCTGCTCCTCGACGAGCCGTTTGCCGGGATTGATCCGATCGCGATCACCGATATTCAGAAGATCATTTTTCACTTGAAAGATCGCGGCATCGGTGTGCTGATCACCGACCACAACGTTCGCGAGACGTTGCGCATAACGGATCGCGCCTATATCGTGCATGACGGGGGCATCTTTCACAGCGGGACGCCGGAGGCACTGGCGGCCGATGAAGAAGTGCGGCGTATTTATCTCGGCACGGAGTTCCGTCTCGACTGAGAACGAAAAACTGACTTAAGATGGGATCTGTTCAGGAGGACAGTTTCCGGCGATAACGGGGCATATGGCGATTCAGCAGAAACTTCATACGAAGCTCGTTCAGAAACTCATTCTGACGCCGTCGCTGCAACAGGCGATCAAGCTGCTGCCGATGTCGACCCTCGAGCTGGCAGACCTGCTGAACCAGGAGGTCGTCGAGAATCCGATGCTCGAAGAGGTCCCGACGGAAGACCTCCAACCGACCGAAGCCGCCGCTCAGGTCGAGAAAGCCGAGGCCGAGACCAAGGAAAAAGGCGATTCCTGGGACGACAGCGACTACGAGTATTTCTTCGGGGACTATCTCGATGACGGCTACCGGCCCCACACGCCGCAAGAGGTCAAAGAGCTTCCGCCGATCGAAAACACGCTGGCGACCTCGTCATCGCTGTCCGATCACATGCTGTGGCAGCTCTCCCTGCTGCCAGATGACGAGCAGGTGCGCGAGATTGGGTCTGCTATCGTCGGCAACCTGAACGACGACGGGATGCTCGTGGCCTCGCTCGACGAGATCGCCGCCATGGGACCGTGGCCCGTCGAGGCGGTCGAGCGCACGCTGAAGATCGTCCAGGGCTTCGACCCCATCGGCGTTGCCGCGCGCGACCTGCAGGAATGTCTGTTGTTGCAGCTGCGTCACATCGGGCTCGAGGGGACGCCGACGGAGAAGATCGTCACCGAGCACCTGCGGCTGTTGCAAAACCATCAAGTGCCCGAGATCGCAAAGCGGCTCGGCATGTCGATCGAAGATCTGAAGGAGCACGTCGAGATCATCCGGCACCTCGATCCCAAGCCGGGAAGCCGGTACAACCCGTCGCAATCGCACTACGTCATTCCTGACGTGTACGTCGTCAAGGTCGAGGATCAGTACGTCGCCGTGCTGAACGAGGAAGGCCTGCCGCAGCTGCGGATCAGCCCGGTGTATCGCCGTCTACTGGACAAGAACGCCGACAACACAACCGAGACGCGTGCGTACGTGAAGGACAAGTTCCGCTCGGCGTTGTGGCTCATCAAGTCGGTTGAGCAGCGCCAGAAGACGATTCACAAGGTCGCGACGAGCATTATCAACTTCCAGCGTGACTTCCTCGATCACGGCATCGAGTACCTCAAGCCGCTCGTCCTCCGCGATGTGGCCAGCGATATCGGCATGCACGAGTCGACGGTCAGCCGCGTCGTCACGAACAAGTACATGCACACGCCGCAAGGCGTGTTCGAGATGAAGTACTTCTTCCACAGCGGTATCAGCAGCTCCTACGGCGAGAGCGTGTCGTCGGTCACGATCAAGCAGCGCATCCGGAAGATCATCGAGGCCGAAGACCCGCGCAAGCCGCTGAGCGATTCGAAGATCGTCAGCATCCTGCAGCACGAGGGCCTCGTACTGGCGCGGCGCACGATCGCGAAGTATCGCGAGGAGCTGAAGATTCCCACTTCCAACCAGCGCAAGGTGCTGTACCAGTGCTTCCATGCGTCTATTGCTGACCGGCCGGCAAGTCTCTATCACACCGAATCTCAGGCGGCTCGTCGAGGCAAGACTGGCAAAGTTGGAGCGGAGGTTCGCCGAAGCGCTCGTATCCGTGCAAGTTGTCCTGTCCCGCGAGAAAAACCGTCTCGAAGCCGAAGTCGTCGTCCATGCGCGCCAGGACCACACGCTGAAAGGCCTGGGCACAACCGACGCGTGGGGCACGTCGTTGACTGCTGCGGTCAAGAAAGTGCTGCAGCAGGCCGAGACGGTCAAAGGAAAGTGGCAGGAGAGAAAGCGGTCCGCCGTCTCGGTTCGCACCTCTCCGCCAGCGGCGCGAGTCCGGGCGCCGCGGTCGCGGAAGCGGGCATGAGCGCTGCACGAACCGGACCGGCGACCCCCACGAGCATGCGATGCGCGGTGGCGTAACGGTCGGTAAAATCCTGCAAAGCCGTCCCGAAACGCTCGGTCTCGATCTCGAAATTCTCGCCGATAGCGGCGGCCTCGATCGCTGCATCCTAGCCCGTGCACGGGGGAGGATCGTTGAGCCCGAGGCGGTCCTCGGCGCTGCCGTCGGCCCGTCAGGCGCGGTTCATTGTACTCACCGGCCTCTCGGGCTCGGGGAAATCGCAGGCGATTCGGGCGCTCGAGGATCTCGGCTACTTCTGTGTCGACAACATTCCGACGACGCTCATCCCGACACTCGCTGCTCTCGTCCGGCGCGAAGGTATCGCCCGCGTCGCAATCGTGGTGGACATCAGGGAAAAGAACTTTCTCGCGGAGTTCGCGAAAGCGTACCGGAAGCTGCGCGCGATGAAAGGACTGAATCCCGCGCTCATTTTCCTCGAGGCCACACATGCAACGTTGGTGCGCCGCTTCAGTGAAACCCGGCGCCCGCACCCCCTCGCGCCCGACTCTTCGGCGTCGGAGGGCATCAAGATCGAGCGCAGGCGGATGAACAGCATCCGGTCGATGGCCGATCACATTATCGATACGTCAGACTTGACGGTCCATCAGCTGCGGCAGGCGTTCAAGACGTTCGCGTTCTCGTCTGGCGACGGAAAAGGCCAGGCCGGCAGATTAGCGATCACTGTCGTGAGCTTCGGCTTCAAACACGGTATCCCAATGGACGCCGATCTCGTGTTCGACGTGCGTTTTCTGCCGAACCCGCATTTCGTGCCCCGGCTGCGCCCGAAGACCGGCCGCGATCGGGTGGTCGTCAAGTTCATGGAGGACAACCGGGCTACCGGCGAGCTGCTGACACGACTGAATGATCTGATGAAGTTTCTGATTCCCCAGTACGTGGCCGAAGGAAAGAGCTATTTGACCATCGGGATTGGATGTACCGGCGGCCGGCATCGGTCGGTGATGATTGCGGAGGCGCTCCGCAAGACGCTCGGCGGTGTTCCCGGCGCGCGGGTACGGGTGCATCATCGGGACATCATGCATGAATAGAACCGACGCGTGGCCTTGGGCTTTGGACTTTAGGCCCGGCCAAAGCCGAACGCCCGGAGTCTAAAGCCTGGAGCCGAGCAGATGATTGGCGTCATTGTCGTTACCCACGGGCAGCTCGCGCACGAGCTGGTCAGCGCGACCCATACGATCGCCGGAGACCTCCCGCAGTTCGTCGCTGTCTCGATAGGCTCGCACGACGACCCGACGGTCGCGCGAGAGGCGATTTCAGGCGCGATCGCGCGCCTTCAGAGTCCGGACGGCGTGCTGATTCTCACCGATATGTTCGGAGGCACACCGTCGAACCTGGGCCTCACGTTTCTCGAGGCGAATCGTGTGGAGATCATCACCGGCGTCAACCTGCCGATGCTCATCAAGCTGGCGCACCTGCAATCCTCATCCGATCTGTTGGGAGTCGCCCGCGAAATGCGGGAAGTCGGCAGAAACGCCATCTGGGTGGCGTCGGATCTGTTGCACGCCGAAGTGAAAACGGGTGTGTAACATCGGGTGCAACGGGCGCGATGCGTGCGAATTCAGCGATGCTCTCCCGGTCGGTGACGGTTGCGAATAAACTCGGACTGCACGCGCGGGCCGCGGCGCGGTTCGTTCATCTCGCGTCGCTATTCCAGTCGCGCGTGGAAGTGACCCGCGGCTCACAGACGATGGACGGCAAGAGCATCATGGGAATTCTTCTTCTTGCGGCAGCCACGGGTTCGGTGTTGACTCTGTCGACCGACGGCGAGGACGAGGAGGCGGCGTTGGATGCGCTCTGCGCGTTCATCGAGTCTGGATTCGGCGAGGACAGGTGCAGCGTCTAAGCGGCATCGGCGTGTCGGGCGGAGCCGGAGCGGGCCGCGCCGTTGTGCTCATTCAGCGGGCGCAGGTGCTCCGGTTTTCGATCGCCGCCTCTCAGATCGGCGCCGAGATTGCCCGGCTGGAGCATGCGCGCCAGCGGTCGGCCGCGCAGCTCGATCGCATTCAATTACGTCTGCCCGGCCGCGACCTGCGGACGCTGTTCGAAGCGCAGCGGCTGATGGTCGACGATCCGATGCTCCTGCCTCGGGCGGCCTCGATTGTCGGCGAACAGCGCATCAATGCGGAGTGGGCGCTGCAGCAGGTGTTCGATCACCTCGGATCGGTCTTCGACGGCGTCGAAGACCCGTACCTGCGGGAGCGCAAAGGCGATCTCGCGGACGTCGTCGGCCGCCTTCGCATGAACCTGACGCCTGGCGGGGCAGGATTTCGCGACGTTCTCGGCGTGTGCGACGCGCCTTGCGTGTTGGTTGCTGACGAGCTGCCTCCGTCAATCGCGGCGCAGCTCGATTGGACAAAATTCGAGGCATTCATCACCGACGCCGGTAGCCGCACCTATCACACCGCGATTCTCGCGAGGTCGCTGCACGTCCCCGCCATCGTCGGCCTGCACGATGCGACAGCGCGTATCTCGCCGGGCACAATGATTCTTGTCGATGGCGACGAAGGGGCTGTGTCGATCGAACCACCGCTCGACGTCGTTCAAAAGGTAAGGGCGGCATCCGTGCAGCGCCGGCGCACGGGGCCGCCATTTCACGATCACACGGCTCGGTCGCTCAGGACCGCCGACGGCGTCGACATCCGCGTCGAGGCCAACGTGGACCTGCTCGGCGATGCGGCATTCGCCATCGCGCAAGGGGCCGAAGGGATCGGCTTGTTCCGATCGGAATTGCTCCTCGCCGGACGTCCCGCGGACGAGCTGACCGAGGAGATGCAGTACGAGATATATCGTCAGCTCCTCGAAGATGTTCGACCCGCGCCGGTGACGGTCAGGACGTTCGACATCGATGAAGATCAGCTGGTCAGCGGAGAGCATCGACGCGACACGCTTTGGGCCGCTGGATACGAGGTGCCGCGCAGCCGTCTCGGGCTCCGGTCGATTCGCCTCACGCTGAAACGCCGCGACCTTGTCCAGTCGCAGCTGCGCGCGCTGGTGCGCGCGGCAGCGCACGGCGACCTGCGCGTGATGTTTCCATTTGTGTCGGGGATCGAAGAGCTGCGAGAGGCACGCACCGTTCTGGCCGAGGCGCGTCAGGAGATTGAGGCGAGGGGAGCGGCGGCCGGGCCTCTCCGTGTCGGCGTCATGATCGAGGTGCCTTCGGCCGCATTCACGGCGGATCTGCTCGCGGCAGAATGCGACTTCCTGACCATCGGCACGAACGACCTGATTCAGTGCTGTCTTGCCGTCGATCGCACCGATGAGCGCGTGTCGCATCTCTACGAGCCGCTGCATCCTGCGATACTTAGACTCATTCGCCATATCCGGAGGTGTGCAGCCAGACGGAAGGTACCGCTGTCGGTGTGCGGGGAAATGGCGTCGGACCCGGCGGTGCTGGCGTTGCTCGTCGGAATGGGACTAACGCAATTCAGCATGACGCCGGCGGCGATTCCCGTCGCGCGGCGAGCCATTCTGGACATGGATGCCCGCGAGCTGCGCGCCATCGCCGCGCGCGCATTGACACTCGACACCGCGCCGGAGATCGACCAGTACCTCTCCGACGCTCTCACACATCGGAGGATGCTTGAGCGTTACTAAAGTCGACAAGCCCTGGGGGCACGAGCTGCACTGGGCGATTACCGAACGGTATGTGGGAAAAGTGCTGCACGTGAAGGCCGGGCACGCGCTCAGCCTGCAGTACCACAACATAAAGGACGAGACGATTTTTCTGTGGACGGGGAAGCTGCTCTTCGAAATTCAGGAGGGCGAGGAGCTGGTGAAGCGCGAGATGCTTCCGGGCGAGAGCGTTCACATCACGCCGCACACGATCCACCGCATGACGGCCGTCGAAGACAGCGACATCTTCGAGGTGTCCACGCCGGAACTGGACGACGTCGTGCGGCTGGAGGACAGGTACGGGCGAATCCACAAATAATCCGCTATTGGTAGATTGGCAGGCGGAAGATTGCGAGAATGTTGTCGGATCTATCTGCCAACCTTCAATGCTAGAAGGGTCATATCGCATGATGAAACGAATGGCCATCTTGGTGCTCGTGGCGAGCGTGCTGCTTGTGCAAGCGACGGCCGCGGCCGAAATTACCGTTCTCAGCGCGGGCGCCGTCGAACCAGGGTTGAGATCCGCCTCGGTGGCGTTTGAGAAACGAACCGGGCACGCCGTAAAAATCTCATTTGCTCCGGCGCCGCAGATACGCACGCGAATCTCGGCGGGAGAGATGTGGGATGTCGTGATCGCTCCGCCCGCCGTCCTCGACGAGTTCGCCAAGGCCGGCAAGATTGAGAACGAGCGCGTCACGCTTGGACGGGTGGGGATGGGTGTAGCGGTGCGCGCCGGCGCGTCCGTGCCGGACATCTCGAATGTCGAGGCACTCAAGCGCTCAGTGCTGGCTGCAGAATCGGTGGTATTCACTCGCGGTTCCAGCGGAGTGTATTTCGAGGCGCTCCTCAAGAAGATGGGCCTCTACGAGCAGGTGAAGGGCAGGATCGCTCGCTATGACGATGGCGCGTCAGCCATCGAGCACGTGCTGAGGAGCAAGGGCAACGAGGTGAGCTTCGGCCAGCTCACCGAGCTTCGGCTGTACCGCGACAAGGGCCTGCGGCTCGTCGGCCCGTTGCCCGCGGAAGTGCAGAACTATACGTTATACGTTGGCGTCCCGATGACCGCTCGAGTCAATGCGGACGTTGCGAGGGCTTTTGTGCGTTATCTCGGCAGCTCCGACGGCCAGGCGGTGTTCGCCGCCGCCGGGATCGAACGGTGACGCGCACTCTTCCGATTTATCAACGCTGCCAATCTTCAAATGCTAGAAGGGAATATCGTCGTCCGTCAGTTCCACAGATCCGCCCGGCTCGGGGTGGCCGAAGTCGTCGGCCGGGGTCGAGCGTCCGCCGCCCCCTTCACCGCGGCCGGCGCCGTCGCCACGGCCTCCGCCGCTTAGGAGTACCACACGATCGCCTCGAATCTCGGTCGTGTATTTGTCGTTGCCCTCTTTGTCTTTCCACTTGCGCGTCTGCAGCTTGCCTTCGACGTATATCTGCTTGCCCTTCGTCAGGTAGTCCTGCAGCGTCTCGGCTGTCTTGCCCCACAGAATGACGCGGTGCCATTGCGTGTCTTCCTTCTTCTGGCCCTCGCGATCCTTGAAGACTTCGGTCGTCGCGAGGTTCAACGTCGCCACCGCGGCGCCCCCGGGCGTGTAGCGCAGCTCGGCGTCGCGCCCGAGATTGCCGACGAGAATGACCTTGTTCACACTGCCCATCGTTATTCGCTCCCGTTCACATTCGTTCCCGTTCACCGTTCACCTTCACACCTACTTCAACCGATCGAGCCGCTGCTTCGCGAGGCTCGTTTCCGGCGCGTCGGGAAATTGTTTGATCAGGGTCTCGTACGATTCTCGTGCGCGCGCGTTGTCAGCGAGGTTCTCGAGTGCCCGGCCGCGCTTGTAGTACGCCATCGGAATGGAGCCTGATCCCGGATAGGTGCTGATGACCCGATCGTAGGCGACGACCGCCTCCATGTCTTTCTTTTCCCAGGCGAGCGCCTCTGCGATATACAGCTGTGCTTCGTGGGCGCGCGTGCTCTTCGGGAACGAGCGCAGGTACATGTCGAACCCCTGGATCGCGAGCGAGTAGTTGCCGGCGGTGTAATCGCCCCATGCACCGTCGAACAGCCGCTGAGGCTGGACGCCGGCTGCGGAGAGGGGCGGCGTCGCGGCGACGGCGGGCGGAGCACCCGCTGGCGGCGTGCCCGCGGGCATTGCGCCGGTAGTGGCGTCGGTGTTGAACGGCGCGGGCGGAATCGCTCCTGGCTCGGGAATCGCTTGGCGGAGCGACTCGAGTTCCTGCGTGATCGTTCCGAGGCGCACGTTCGTCTCGTCGACTTTTTCACGGACGACACGGATGTCGCCAGACATGGTGTCCATCTGAACCTTGCCGTCCGCAAAGGCCTTTCGCTCGAGCGACGTCTGTTCCTCGATGCGCGAGCTGACGGCCTTCAGCGCTTCGCCGAGGTCGTTCATCAGCGCCTGCAACTGCTGCGTCTGCTCCTGCAGCATGCGCAGGTCCGCCATCAGCTGTTGATGCTCGCGATCGGCTGCGGCCGGCCGCGCGGGTGTGAGCACCACGTACGCGAGTGCCAGCAGCGCGACAGCATTACGTGTCGTGGTGATTCGTATCGTCATGGCATCATGCCCTCTTACTTCGCGGTGATCACGAAATGCGCGCGGCGGTTGCGGCTCCACGCAGTTTCCTGGTGCGCCGGATCGAACGGGAACTCGCTCCCATAGCTCACCGTGCGCAGACGGTTCGCGTCGAGCCCGAGCGAGATGAGATAGGTCCGCGCCGCAACGGCGCGCCGTTCGCCAAGAGCCAGATTGTACTCTGCCGTGCCGCGCTCATCGCAGTGACCTTCGATCGTCACCACCCACGTCGGATATTTTTTCAGCACCGCGGCGTTGGCCTGCAGCGTCGTGCGGCTGGCGTCGTTGACGTCCGAGCTGTCGTAGTCGAAAAAGACCGGCTGCAGCGGTGAGTCGCGATTCAAGTCGTCCAACGACCGGCCCGACACGTCATCGCTCGGGAGCGGCTGAGCCGGCATCGGCTCGCGCGCGGGAGCAGGCGGTTGGGGCGGGAGCGGCGCCGTCGCCGGCGGCGGCGGGGGAGCGGGCGGTGTCGGCCGCGCAACTGGCGGTTGAGTCTTTCCGCACGCCGCCGCGCCCATCAGCAACACCAGGCAGATGCCAAGCAATGATCTCAGTTTCATAAGTGTGGTTGCCACCATGTCCATCGTGTCCAATGTGGGCGCGGAACCAGCCGCGCCGTTCTAGTTTGACCAGTTCGGGAATGTATTGTTGCCCGTCCGCGTCACCTGCCGCAGGCCCCTGCCGTCGCGCGCCATCGTGAAAATCTGCGTCTTGCCGAGCCGCGATGAGGAAAAAGCGATGTGCCGGCCGTTGGGCGAGAACGCCGGGCTCTCGTTGGTGCCAGCGCCGTCGGTGATCGTCTTGGTCTGGCCCGTCGCCACGTCGTAGATTCTGACGTCGAAACCCGGGCCCGAGCGGGCTGCGTACGCGATCTCGTTGAAGGGCGCCGGCGACCATGTCGCGCGGTCGGCCCACGATTCACCGACGGTGATGCGCCGAAGGTTGAGACCCTCGCCGTCCATCACCCAGATCTGCGGCGAGCCGGATCGGTCCGACGTGAACGCCACCTGGGTTCCACTCGGCGACCACGTCGGCGTCGAGTCCGCCGCGCTGTTGTTCGTGAGCCGTCGGACGCCCGATCCGTTTCGGTTCATCACGTAGATTTCCGGGTTGCCGTCGCGCTGGGACATGAAGGCGATGCGGCTGCCGTCCGGCGAGAACACCGGCATGTATGCGCCGGTCTTTTCGTCGGTGAGAGTTTCGCGCGTGCCCTGGTAGACGTTCGACACGATAATCTGCGGCTGGACGCGGGTGTACGACGAGTACGCGATGCTCCGGCCGTCGGGCGACCACGACGGCGTGATGTTCAGTCTGCGATTCGCCGTCACGCGCATCTGGTTCGCACCGTCATAGTCGGCGACATAGACCTCTTTCCCGTTGCGCGTCTCGACCGTGTCGACCACCCGTTCGTTGTCCCGATCGGAAATAAACGTCAGCTTCGTCCGCGCGACGCCGCGGAGATTGGCCTGCGTCTGATGGATGTCGTCCGAGATGGTGTGGGCGGCGGCGCGCGGGTTCCTGAGCGCCACGTTGTCGTACACGCGTCCGAGGGCGATCTCGCGCGCGTGTACGTTGAACAGGCGCATCTCGACCTGGAACGTGTTGCCGGTGCGCCGCACGGAGCCTTTAATGACGCCGTCGGCGCCGAGTTCGCGCCAGCGATCGTAGGCGATCGTGTCGGTCGCCGGAATCGTCTCGATCGTGCGGTAGGTGTCGCGCGGAATCATGTCGAACTCGCGTTCGAAGGACAGGTCGTCCCACAGCACCTGCGGTATCAGCTTGGCCGCATCGACCGTTTCCTTGTCGGTGGAGAGAGCGACGAAATCAGGAACAGCGTAATGCGGAGGGGCCCCGGGTTCACCCCGGATAGTCGTCCGAATGCCGATTTCCGCTGCTGGCGCCGGCGGCTGTTGTGACTCCGGCGGCGCCTGCGCGGCGAGAATCGCCATTGCGCCGACGCCGGCCGCCGCCGCGCAGAAGTTCCGAACCCTATGCTTCATGGTTGCCCTTATCTGATGTATTCAAACTCGAGTTCCACCGGCAGCCGCTGACCGGAAAATCCGGCGGGCAGCGGCGCGAGCGTGCGCGTGTTGATCAGCGCGCGTTGCGCGGCGAGATCCAGAACCGGATTTCCGCTGGACGTTCCGATCTCGACATCGGTGATGAGCCCATTCCGCTGGATCATGTATTTCATGACCACGACGCCTGCTGCACGTTGATTCTGATTCCAGTTCTTGATGATCCGGTCCCGCATGTCCACGATGTACTCGGGGCAGCAGAATCCGTCGACGCCGAGTTTGACGCCGCCGTCGCCGCGAGTGCCACCGGTGGAGAGGCCAAACCCCTGGCCCTTGGCGCCCGTCTCGACCTTTGCCGTGCCCAGCTGTGTCTCGAAGCCGCGCCCGACCGCTGTGCCTTTCGGATCCTTAGACGGTGGAGCGGGCTTCGGTGGCGTCCGTGGCTTCTGCTTCGGATCCGGCAAAGCCATCTTCGGGGGCGTCGCCGCCACCGGCGGCAGCGTGGTTTTCGCGATCTGCGGCTCGTTTGACGGCAGCGCGGCCTGAATGGGCCGTCCACCGATCATCTGCATCCCACCGGCGTTCGGCCCAGGCGCTCCGCCGAGGCTGATGTTCATCACCACGCGGGGAGGCTGCGCCGCCCGTGGCATCACGCTCGGAATCACCAGGATAAGCGCCACTGCCGCCACGTGCACGCCGAGCGAGATCGCGGCCGTCTTCTTGAGCCCGTCGGGCTCGCGCTTGCGCCTCTGCAGAATGTCGCTGACGATGGCTTCCATTAGTTTAGTTGTCGTGGGGACCCCACCCCCACGACCTGCCACCTCGCCGTATCGGGCTCGGGGTTGTTGAAGTCCCGATCTGCTGAGTGCTGCGTTCCATCCATGTCACCGCACTGCCCCGGGGGCGTCCAAGGCGACGATGCCGATCGATTCGACGCCGCCAGCTTTCAAGACGTCGAACACGTTGAGAAACTCCTGGGCGTTCACGCCGGCATCCATGCGCAGAAACACCTGTTTTGTCTGGCGCGACACGAGCGCCTGGCGCGCCCGCTCGCCGAGTACGGTGATCGGCACCATCTCCTCTTTTCCCAACGGGCCAATCGCCACACGCCTATCCTTACGATACGACAGCGGCACCGTGACGTACACAGGTTCCGCGGTGATCGGCGAACCTCTTTTCGCGACAGGCAGTTGAATCTCCAGCCCACGTTGCATCATCGGTGCCGTCACCATGAAGATGATCAGCAGCACGAGCATGACGTCGACCAGAGGCACGACGTTGATTTCCGCCAGTGACGTCGAGGTTCTGCGGCCGCGCCGCGAATGCCCGCCTTTTTCGTGGTCGAACGATTGAACTTTCGGCATTTAGGTGAAATTGCGCTCGACGATGTTCAGGAACTCGAGCGAGAAATCATCCATCTCCGACGCGAGCGCTTTTACCCGCTGCGATAAGAGATTGTAGAAATACACCGCCGGGATGGCCGCGGCCAGGCCCGCGGCCGTGGCGATCAAAGCATCTGCAATGCCCGGCGCGACGACGTCGAGGCTCGTCGATCCCTGTGCGCCGATGCCCTGAAACGCCGCGATGATGCCGAGGACGGTGCCGAACAATCCGATGAACGGCGTCACCGCCGCCGTCGTCGCGAGAAACGTGATGTGTTTCTCGAGCTTGTTCGTTTCGACGTTCGACGCGCGCATGAGCGCGCGATCGACCGACACCAGCGACTTCAGCACGGGGCGCGGCGCCGCTGCTGAGGTCGCAGGATTGGCACTGCCTCCGGACTGCCGGAGTTGCAGATTCAGCTCCGCGTAGCCGGCGAGGAAAATTCCCACGAGCGGGCTGTCGTTCAGTGATTGGCAGACGGCCTGCACTTCGGAAAACTTCGTGCTGCGCCTGAAGATCTCGAGGAAGCGCGAGCTCTGCGCCTGAATCCGGTTGAACGTCCAGAGCTTGTAGAGAATGATTCCCCACGAGACGATCGAGAAGATCACCAGCACGACCAGAACGAACTGAGAAATGGGCGACGAGTCTTTGATGAGGTCGAGAAAGCCACCACTGAGCGCAGTTCCTGGAGCAGTGGCGCCTTCGACCTGCATAGCGAGCAGGTGTCCGAGCGTGCGCAAACAAGCCTCCGGGCAATAATGCGCCGCTGGGACAGCGCGGAGTGGTCAGAGTACCACGTGCCCAAACGGCTGTCAAACATATGGTAGCATTGGAGTTCCCCGCCTTCGCACTGCGCGCTACGGCGAGGCAAGCCTGCAGCGATGCTTCGTTTCCTGCGCATTGAGCACCTCGCCGTCATCGATGCGGTCCAAGTCGAATTCGAGCCGGGTCTGAATATTCTGACGGGCGAAACAGGCGCGGGCAAATCGATGCTCGTCGAGGCCGTCGGTCTCCTGATGGGCGGCCGCGCATCAGCGGATTTGATCCGCACAGGCGAGACGATGGCCAGCGTGCAAGCCGAATTCGATGCCGGGGGTCTGACCCCCGTACCAGCGCGGGGGTCAGACCCCGAAGACACGGACAAGCTGATCGTTCGACGCGACATTAACGCGCAGGGACGCAGCCGCGCGTTTCTCAACGACACGCTCGTCACCGCCGCGGCTCTCAGCGATGCGGCCGCGCCGCTCGTCGAACTACACGGGCAGCACGAACATCAGACGCTGCTCGATCCGCAGAGCCATCTCCTCATGCTCGATGAGTTCGCGGGCCTTGTGGCAGCACGCACCGGCGTAGGCGCCACGTTCCGCGCATGGAAAAAGCTCCAGTCGGGGCTGGACGCGTTTCACATGGATGAGCGCGAAAAAGCCGCGCGGCTCGATCTGCTCACATTTCAGATGGGAGAAATCGCGAGCGCGAAGCTTCGCGCCGGCGAGGACGAGGAACTCGAAACGACGCGCCGAGTGCTGAGCAGCGCCGACAAGTTGCAGCGGCTCTGCGCCGATGCGTACGCCGCGCTGTATGACGGCGATGCGGCCGCGCTGGCGCAGCTCGGGATTGTCTGGAAGCGAGTCGTCGATCTCGCCGACGTCGATCCGGCGTTTCGCCCGCACGTCGAAGCGCGGGACGCGATCAAATCGCAACTGGAGGAGCTGGCGCAGATGCTGCGCGCCTACGGCGAGCATATCGATGCGTCGCCCGAACGCCTGCAGCAGGTTGAGGATCGTCTGGCGCTCGTCGACAGGCTCAAACGCAAGTACGGCCCGACTCTCTCCGACGTGATTGCGAAAAGGGAAGCGCTCTCCAATCAGCTCGACGCGCTTGAACACGCCGACGAACGGCGAGTCGGGATCGAAAACGAGACTCGGGCGGCGCGCGAACGCTTTCTGGATGACGCTCGTGCACTGTCGCTGAAACGCCGCGAGGCGGCGAAGCAGTTCGCCATTCGCATCCAGTCGCTCCTTGCAGAGCTTGCCATGGGGCGTACGCAGTTCGATTTCCGGTTCGATGCGGCGGCCCCCGAGTCTGCATGGGCCGAAACCGGCGTGGACGTCGCCGAATGCTATATCTCCGCCAACGTGGGCGAGGACTTGCGGCCGCTCGCGCGCATTGCGAGCGGAGGAGAGCTCTCGCGCATCATGCTGGCGATTCGAACGCTGGCGGCGGCTGGCGCGCCGGGCAAGACGCTGATCTTCGATGAAATCGATGCGGGTATCGGTGGCCGGGTCGCCGACGTAGTGGGGAAGAAGCTGCGCGCCATCGGCGCGTCCTTCCAGGTGCTCTGTATCACACACCTTCCGCAAATTGCCGCTGCCGGCCACACGCACTTCCACATCTCGAAGCGCGTCGTCAACGGCCGCACGCACACCGAAGTCGTCCGCCTTGACGAAAGCCAACGCGTCGAAGAGCTCGCGCGTATGATTGGAGGAGCGGCGCCGACCGACGCGGCACGCGCGGCCGCCCGGGAGTTATTAGGCGAAAGCGAAGCTACATCAAAAGCGAAAGCGTCGGAGGCGAAAGCGAAACGTCTTTAGCCGCATAGCGGCGCGGACGAAGGGCCCGCAAGCGGAGCGGCTGGAGCGTGGTGAAGGGGCGCCCGCGACTAAGCATGAAATATTTCATCGAAACCTACGGCTGCCAGATGAACGTCCATGACTCCGAACGGATCGCGGGGTTGCTGGAACAGGCTGGCTATGACGCGACCAGCGAGCCGCGCGATGCCGATGTGGTGGTCATCAATACCTGCAGCGTGCGCGAGCGCGCCGAAGAGAAGCTCTACACGCGTCTCGGCGAGATCCGCCAGGCGAGCAACGAGACCGGTCGCATGCCGGTTGTCGCCGTCACCGGCTGCGTGGCTCAGCAGGAGGGCCTCGCGCTGGCCAAGCGCTCGAATCTAATCGACGTTATCGTCGGCACACAGAGCCTGAAACAGTTGCCGGCACTGGTCGGACAAGCTCTGGTTGCGGATAGCGACGAACAGTCGGCGCCGCTCATCGACGTCAATGCGTACGAGGACGTATCATTTCCGCTCGGCCTGGCACGGCGCCACGATCCGGTCAAGGCGTACGTCACCATCATCGAAGGGTGCAACGAGTTCTGTTCGTTTTGCGTGGTCCCGTACACACGCGGGCACGAGCGCATGCGCCCGCGCCGCGACATTCTTGACGAAGTGGTTCGTGCTGCCCACGAAGGACACCAGGAGATTCAACTGCTCGGGCAGATCGTCAATCATTATCAGGCTCCGGACGACGCGGCGTGCGATTTCGCGGCGCTCCTGGAGGCCGTGCACCAAGTGCCTGGCGTCGAGCGCATCCGGTTTGCAAGCCCGCATCCGCGGCACGTGCCGATGCGTTTAATTGAAGCTGTCCGCGATCTGCCGAAGGTCTGCAAGCACTTCCATCTGCCGGTGCAGTCGGGGTCGACGCGGGTTCTCGAGGCGATGCGCCGCCGATACACGCGCGAGAGCTATTTGGAGCTGGTTGCGCGGCTCCGCGATATCGTTCCGGGCATCACGCTCACCACCGACATGATCGTGGGATTTCCAGGAGAGACCGAGGCCGATTTCGACGACACCATGAGCCTGACGCGCGCGGTTCGTTACGAAAGCATGTACTCCTTCAAGTACTCCCCTCGGCCGAATACGCTGGCGCAGAAGCGGCAGCCGGAGGATGTGAGCGAGCAGGAGAAGACGCGGCGGATCGTGGCACTGCAGGCGTTGCAACGCGAGATTCAGCTGGAGCTGCACGAAGCGGAAGTCGGCTCGACCGTCGACGTGTTGATCGATTCGGTGAGTCGTCGACGCGAGTGGGAGCTGTCGGGCCGCACGTTCGGCAACACCGTCGTGAACGTTCCGGGCCCGCGCGAGTGGCTCGGGCGCACGGTTCCCGTTCGCATCGTGCGCGCCGGCGCCTATAGTCTCGCGGGGAACGCACTTCAACTTGACACGGCCTGTATCGAGGCCTAGGGTAGCCATAAGGCCATGCAAATCGAAATGACAATCAAGGGGCTGATGGTGGATCCCGTCACGAACATGCCGATCATCCTGCTGCGCGATTCGGAGGGGCAGAAAGTGCTTCCAATCTGGGTCGGCATCTACGAAGCGAATGCCATTGCACTGCAAATCGAAAACGTGAGCACGCCGCGGCCGATGACCCATGACCTGCTCAAGAACGTCATCACCGATCTGAAGGGCAGCATCCGGAAGATTGTGGTATCGGACCTGAAGGACAACACGTTCTTCGCGTTGATTTATCTGGAAGTGAACGGAGAGA
This sequence comes from Vicinamibacterales bacterium, assembly GCA_963784045.1. Classification (GTDB taxonomy): domain Bacteria; phylum Acidobacteriota; class Vicinamibacteria; order Vicinamibacterales; family JAMQPK01; genus JAMQPK01. The sequence goes on along the minus strand of CAWAPZ010000005.1, from coordinate 300,567 downwards.
CGGTGGCTATCGACTCGCGCCCGAGCGATGCGATTGCGCTCGCCTTGCGCGCTCGCGCGCCTATTTTCGTTGAGGAGTCGGTCATAGACAACGCGAAGCCATTCGACCCTGGGGGGGACAAACCGGACACCGAGCGGCTGCAGAAATGGCTTGAAAATCTCGATCCGGACGAGCTTGGGAAATACAAGATGTAGTGGAGGAGTCGCGATCGGCCGCCGGGTATAGCTTTGTCTTGCTTTCGTCCAGCACCATCCCTAGAATGACTTTCGCGTTGCAATGATTGTTGCCATCGCCAATCAGAAAGGCGGTGTGGGAAAAACCACCACCGCGATCAATTTGGCTGCAGGGCTTGCCCTGCGTGGCAAGGCGACGCTCCTTATCGACCTCGACCCCCAAGCCAACAGCACGATGTCGTTCCTCGATATCGGTCAGGTGCAGCGGAGCGTGTACGACGCCATCGCGGACCAAGTGGTGAAGATGTCGGACGTCATCGTCCCGTCGCCGGTGGCGAACCTTTCGATCGCGCCGTCACGGATTGCGTTGGCGAAGCTCGAGTCGAAACTCATCGGCGAAATCGACGCCCACTTCCGTCTCAAGGACAAGCTCGAGCCAGTGCTGAAACAGTATCCGAACATTGTGATCGACTGTCCGCCAACTCTCGGCTTGCTCACGGTCAATGCCCTGGTCGCGGCGACCCACTTGCTGATTCCGATTCAGTCGTCGTACTTCGCGCTCGAGGGCACGGACGATTTACTCGAGACGATTGAGAAAGTCCGGCAGCGCCCAAACCCCTCGCTGCAAATTCTTGGAGTGGTCATCACGATGCATGACAAGCGCACGTCGCTGGCCAAGGACATCCGGATGCAAATCAAGAAGGTGTTCGGTGGGAAAGTTTTCAAGACTGTCATCACGAAGAGCGTCCGTCTCGAGGAAAGCCCAGCCTACAAGGAGTCGATCTTCACCTACGCGCCGGACTCGACGGGCGCGACCGAGTACTACAGTCTCTGCGAGGAGGTCATTGACCGTGCCTAAGCGTGGGCTTCCCGAAACCGTTCGGATGCGTCATGACGAGCATTACGTAGAGACCCTGGCTGCGTCCGCCGGCGCCCCGATTGGGCGACAGATTCCCATCGACCGCATCGATCCGAATCCCAACCAGCCCAGGCAAGTCATGGGCGACCTCTCCGAGTTGATGGCGTCCGTGGCCGAGAAGGGTGTCATCGAGCCATTGATCGTCCGGACACGGGGCGACCGGTTTCAGATCATCGCCGGCGAGCGGCGGTATCAGGCGGCTGTTCAAGTGGGCCTGCGGGAGCTGCCAGTCGTCATCCGCGACGTCGACGACAGCGAGGTGATCGAGCTTGCGCTGGTTGAAAACATTCAGCGCAAGGATCTCACGCCGTTTGAAGAGGCCGAGGCGCTGCACCAGCTGGCCCACAAGAGCGCCTATACGCACGAAGCGCTGGCGCGGAAGCTCGGCAAATCCAGGACGTCCATTACGGAATCCCTGGCGCTCAATGCGATGCCGGACGAAATCAAGAACCTGTGTCGGCTGGCCGACATTTCCTCTAAGTCGTTGTTGTTACAAATAGTTAGACAGCCAACACCGCAGAAAATGACGGCGCTGATCGAGAAGATTGCAAGCCAGGGCGGAGCGACACGAGCTGAGGTTCGACAAGATCTCGCGAAGCCGAAGCCGGGCCGCCCGAAGGCCTACATCTTCAGCTACAAACCGCAAGACAAGGCCTTTAATTTGAACTTGAAATTCCGCAAAGCCAATGTTCCGCGGCAGGAAGTGATCGAGGCGCTGGAAGCGATTCTCAAAGAACTCAGGGACGAATAGGACAGCTTAGGTCGACACTTCAGAGCCCAGAAGCCAGAGCCCAGAGCCCACAGCGGGAGTCGTTGTTCCCCAAGGCGGCATTTGAACGCGCCCGTTGGGCGCTCGAATGAACATCGTGGGCGAGCGTGGTAATTGTCGCTCCTGCCGGGCAAAAGCTCGGAATGTCATCTCCAACGAAAGGCGCCGCGCTTACCGAAGGAAATCAAGGAGCCTTGTCGGCCGGCCGACATTTCGTTTAAATCATCGCTGCTATAGGTAGTTGGGCAGTCGACACCGCAGACCGAGCTGAAATGCGAGCCAGGGCGGGCGACGAGTGAGGCTTCGCCAGGATCTGGCGAAGCCAAACCAGGCCCTCGACGTCCATCGCTATGAACCCCCAAATAGAGGTTTCAATTTCAGGTTGATTCCTCGAAGGCACGGGAGGCGATTCTGGCCCCAAAGCCCAAAGCCCAAAGCCCAAAGCCCAAAGCCCAAAGCCCAGAGCCCAGAGGGGCGCATTTGAACGCTGCGTGGGACGCATGCATGGTCGCTGCAGCCGAAGACAACCCCCGGGGAAATCAAGAGCCTTTGTCGGCCGGCCGACATTCGGCTAATAAGGCTGCCTATAGACCGGTTGAGCACAACCACACCGCAGGAAATGACCGGGCTACACGTCAAGATTGCGAGCCATGGCGGCACCAAGCCGAGATTCGCAGTGCTCGCGAAGCCGGAACGGCCTCGTTCGAATGCCGACGCCTCAGAGCTACAAGCGAGAGCAAGGCCTTCAAATTTTGAAATTGAGTTGCCGCAATGGCAACGTCGCGCGTAGGAAAGTAATCGAGGGTCTGGAGACGATTCTGAAAGAGCTGCGACGAGATGGTCCAGAGCCCGGAGCCCAGAGCTCAGAGCCCAGAGCCCAGAGCCTAGAGCCCAAAGTTCTAAGCGTCCACAGCGCTCAAACCAGCCGTGAGGCTCTGAGCGCACGACGGAGCTGCGGTTATGCCTGATCAAACGCTTCTTGAGTGCCAACAAACGCGCGGATGGTACCAGGCTGAATCGTCAGGTCGTGCCCTTACTAGAATGCATCCGACAAGCCCCCGGATGTGTATGTGTAGCCGCTGTTGAAGCGTCAGTCGGAAGCTTTGCTGAACAAACGCTCCAGAGTTACCCGACAAAGCCCGCGGATGCAGTGTTGAGCGTCAGTGCCGAGCCTTTACTGAAATACCTGAACCCCAAACGCTGCAAGGTTACCCCGACAAACCCCGGACGCTATGTCTCACCACAGGGCTGTTGAAGCGTCAGTCCGAGCCTTTACTGAAATGCCTTAACCCCCAAAACGCTTCCAGAGTTACCCGACAAAGCCCAGGGATGTTATGTCAAACCAAAGGCTCTTTGAGTGTCGGCCAGTTCAGTCCGAGCCTTTGGTTAACATAACATCCATTATAAGACTCAGGCAAAATAGCGCGGAAAAGCGCCCTGTGGAAATTCCGCGCGGTCTTCTGAAGCTTGGGTGCCCAGGCCAGAGGTCGGGATTAGGCTTTCCAGTTCACGTCTTCAAACGTCGCCTCAGGGACGATGCTCGAAATGGGCCGGTGGGCGGGATGTCGTTCCAGCTCGATCGAGCCGCTGTGGACCGTGACGAAAAAGGCAAACGGCGTGTTCGGCCGAAGCCCGAGGTCGGCGAAGGGGATCGCCGCTTCGAGAATCTCGCCGGCGGCGACCTTCGGGCGGGCGCCGGCAACAGGCGTCCACGCTCCATGTATCCCGCGTTCCTGAAGCTCTATGCTGGCCCCAAGCGCGGTCCCCAGAACCACGAGGCGGTAGTCGGCCGGCGTCGTAAAGCTCACCGCGCACCGAAGTCCCTGGTTTAGCCTCTGCCCCGCCGGCCCCCCGAGATCGAGCCGGAGATACAGGTGGCGAAGGTCGAACCCGAAGAGGAGCGTTCGCACTTCCGGATGGCGATGTTCGCCTCCAGTCATCGTGCCGGAAGGCGCATCCGTTTCGACCCTGCCGGCTGCCAGCCATTCGAAGTAGCTGCTCGCCCGGCCGTCGAGAACGGGACTCAGAAGCCCCGCCGGCGAAGTGACCGGGACGGGCACATGGCCCGTGGTGATGTTGGTGGCAAAGAGCTCCTCCGGGATCGGCTGACTCAGCATTTGATACACGTTCCGCAGGTGGCGGCGGAACAGCTCGTCGAACTCGAGGTCGTGGTCGGACGAATGGTCGTCGCCGTACCACCAGAACCAGTCGCTGCCCTCGGCAATCAGCAACTCCTTGAACGCCTGCTCCCGGTCTGCTGGGTTCGCAGCCGGCGCGACACGGCCGAACATCTGTCTGGCATCGCGGAGCTGTCGCCACGCGCGGAGGTCGTCGCCGTGCCCGATCCAGATGAAGAAGTTGCCGTCGATCCACGAGCCAGGGAAAATCGTGCTCAGCGTGCGGCTGGGGCGCGCGGCGGCCTCGCTCATCGTGACCGGACGCAATTCGTGATGCGTCGACAGCATCCGGTACAGGCCTCGGAGGAACGGCCGGCCGCCTTCCTCGAAGTGCTCCCACGCATTTTCGCCGTCCAGGATGACGGAGATCGTCGCGTCTTCCCCGCCTGTCGACGCTGAAAACCGCCGGCCGGCATCGATGAGCCGATTGACGAAGTCCGCGGCCGCCACTTCCGGCTGCCATCCCGCGTACACGAATCCAATTAAATCCGACAGCGAGTGATCGCGGAACAGGCACGCGATCTGGTCCGTGCCCCCGGTGTGCAGGGTGTAGGCCCGGTACAACGGCCCGGGATCTTCGAGGCGCCCTTGCGCATCTCGGCGGAAATCGCGGCCAATGCTGCGGCCGAGGATCGCTTCGTCGGTCGCCATCCAACGAAAGCCAGCCCGCGCGGCAAGCGTGGCCGCCTCGTCCGAAACCGACCCTTCCGACGGCCACACGCCGGCGGGGTCGCGTCCAAACAGCCGTTGATGACACTGCCTGGCGCGCTGGAGCTGCTCCGAGGCATCGTCCGGATGCCGAAATGCCGGGCGTGGCACACCAGAGGCCGGGTGCGTGTTGAGATAGATATCCGTGTCGCACAACAGCGGCAGAATCGGGTGATAGAACGGCGAGGTCGACAATTCCACCTGCCCGCGCTCTGCGGCGTCGCGATACTCGGGAATGACCCGGCGAAGGATCTCGAGCTCGACCTGGCGCAGCTCGGCTTTGTCGGTCTCGCTGAAACCGCCCTGCTTCTGCACGAGCCGGCGCACGCGTGCGTCGGCGTCCAGGTAGTACGGATCGACCCACGCCAGCTTGTGCCACACCTGCAGGTCGAGAAAATCCTGGTTCGTGTATGTCCCACCGGACTCCCTCTTCTGCAGGAGCTCGGCGTAGCGCGGATATCGATCGATCATCCGCCCGCGTGGGGCGTGGAAGAACTCGGCGAGCGCGACCGTCCGCTCGTGATCGCTCAGCTCGTGCGCCGGCTTCATGCCGAGCTCGAGGTGCCAGTCTCGCGCGCGCTCCTCAGCGAACGCCTCGAGTTGCACGAGCAGCGAGGGAACCAGGTTGAACGTGAGCTTCATCTTCGGAAACTCTCGCAGCAACGCGGCCATCCCGTAGTAGTCCTTCAGACCGTGCATCCGCACCCACGGGAGGACATGCTCGCCCGTGGCGAGGTCTTCGTAGTACGGCTGGTGCATGTGCCAGAGGATGGCAACGTTAGTCATGGTTTGTCGTGGAGACCCATCGGCTCGTGAGGCCCTGTGATATCTTCGCTGAAGAACCCGAATGCTGAGGATTCTCGACCGTTATGTGCTGCGCGAGCTCATGGTTCCGTTCGCGCTCTCGTTGCTGCTGCTCACCTTTGCGCTCGAAATTCCCCCGATTCTGCAGCACGGCGAAGCGCTGATTGCGGAAGGCGCGTCGTGGGACGTCGTCATTCGGGTGCTGGCGACGCTCGTGCCGCAGGCGCTGGGCATTACCATTCCGATGGCCCTGCTCGTCGGCCTATTGATCACGCTGGGCCGGTTGTCCGGCGATCGCGAGATCGTGGCCATGGAAGCCTGCGGCGTCAGCATTGGCCGCCTCCTCCGTCCGCTGCTGCTGTTCGGCCTCGTTGCGACGGCGGCAACGACCTACGTCATGATCGTCGCGCTGCCGTTCGCAAATCAAGCGTTCCGGGAGATTACCTTCAAGCTGCTCATGACGCGGGGCGAAACGAAGATCAAGCCGCGCGTGTTCTACACGGAGTTCCCGAACCTCGTCATCTACGTTCGCGAGGTGACGCCGGGGGTGGGCTGGACTGACGTCCTGGTCTCCGAGAGCAGCACGCCGACGCAGCCCAAGACCTATCTGGCGAAGCGAGGCCGGCTGCTGCTCGACGAGTCGAAGCGCTCGGTGCAGATGGTCCTGTACGACGGCTCGCACCACTCCGTCAATCTCGACGAGCCCGCGAAATACGAGCAAGGCACGTTCGCGCAGACGACCCTCGTTATCGATCCGGAGAGTGTGTTCCCACGCACCGGTCCGATGAAGGGTTACACGGAAATGACCATCGCTGAGCTGCGATCGGAAATGACGGAGCTGCGCAAGCAGAACATCTATCCGCACAACCAGATTATGGCGTGGCAGAAGAAGTACTCGATTCCGGCGGCGTGCCTCGCGTTCATGTTGATCGCGCTCGGCATGGGAGTCAGCCATCGCCGCGACGGCCGACTCGCCGCTTTCGTGCTCGGCATCGCCGTGGTCTTCGTCTACTGGGTGCTGATGTACACGTCGGAAGCGATCGCCAAAGCCGGCATACTGCCCCATTGGTTTGCATGGCTGGCGATGTGGGTGCCGAACATCGTCGTCGGGCTGTGGGGGCTCGTGCTGATCGTGAGAAAACTGCGCGCGCCCGAGCAAGCGTCGATGAAGCTTGCCTTGCCGTTCGTCCGCCGGCGGGGGCGGAGCTCGGCGGGCCAGGATGGTGCTGCATCGCCCGCGAAAGGCGCGCGCGTGGTCGTGGTCCTCAAGATCCCGCACATCGCGTTTCCGCGGCTGAGCATTCTCGACTGGTACGTGCTGAAGCAGGGGCTGCGGGTTTCGGTGCTAGCCGGATCGGGACTGCTTGCGCTCTTCTACATCGCCAGCTTCATCGATTTGTCGGATCACTTGTTCAAGGGTCGGACAACGGCCCTCGACGTGATGACGTATCTGTGGTGGGCATCGCCGCAATTTGCGTACTACCTCGTCCCGCTTGCTGTATTGATGGGCGCGCTGGTGACCATCGGCGCGCTCACCAAGAACACCGAGTTGGTGGTGATGAAAGCGTGCGGCATCAGCTTGTACCGCTCAGCCGCTCCCCTTCTGATTCTCGCGATCATCGGCAGCGCGATTCTCCTCGGCCTGGAAGAAGGTGTGCTTTCGGTATCGAACCGCCGCGCCGACGCCATCAGCAACACCATTCGCGGACGGTTCCCGACGGCGACCGATCTGAATCGACGCTGGGTGACGGCGAACAACGGCAATGTCTACCAATACCTGTATTTCGAGCCCGGCCAGAATCGATTGAACGGCCTCTCGATCTACGAATTTGGCAAGGATCCCTCGAAGCTCGTGCGCCGCAAATATTTCTCGTACGCGATGTTCAAGGGCGATCGAGAAGCAAAGGGTCAGGTGATCTGGGAGGGTACGAAAGGCTGGGAGCGCGACTTTGCGCCAAAGTACAAATTCGCGGAGTTCACGAACAAGCCAATTGCGATGGAAGGCCCTGGATACTTCGCCAGCGAGCGACCCGACGCGCAGTACATGTCTTATCGCCAGCTCAGCGAACACGTCGGGTCGCTCCGCGCGGGCGGATTCAACGTGGTTCCTTACGTCGTCGCGCTGCACCGCAAGCTTGCGTTTCCGTTCGTGACGATCATCATGGCGCTGATCGCCGTGCCGTTTGCGGTGACGACCGGCAAGCGCGGCGCGATGTACGGCATCGGCGCCGGCATTGTCCTTGCGATTCTCTACTGGACGGCCATCAGCGTCTTCGGCGCAATCGGCGCCGGTGGATTGATGGCTCCCGCGCTCGCCGCATGGGCGCCGAACATCATCTTTGGTTGTGCGGCGATGTACATGCTGCTCACGGTGCGCACGTAATTTTCTGCTCTTGACACAGAGGCACAGAAATGGGCATCGACTTCGCGCGCATGGTGCCCGAAGTCGATGCGTATCTCCGTGACTCCGTGTCGGCATTTCTTGGTCGGCATGTCACCTCTCCACGCGCAGATTTTCGATCGTGAACGTCCCCTCCGTCCCCGGCGCAGTGTTGGTCGTGTCGACGACGAACAGCAGCGTGTCGGCGAGTGCGGGATCGAAAGGCGGTCCGGAGCCGACCGGCATCATTTCGTCGAACGAGATGATAACGTCGCGCGATTCTGAATCAAGGTAGATCGATCGCTGCCAACGATCGCCCGATTGCGGTTGACGGGCCTGAACCGATATACGCATCGGCCGCGACGCTCGCGCGGTAAAGGCCAGCTGCCGGCGGTCGGTCAGCGCCTTCCCCACTCCTATCCCGAGCGCCGTGTATTGGCCGGTGCGGGCGCCACCGGCGAGATGGAACGTGAGCTCCACCGGTCCCGTTGGATAGTTGTCCTGCCTGACCTGAGCAGTCGAGCCGTCGTCCTTCTCTGTGTGCCACGGACCCCCCTGCATACCTCGCGTAATCGTCGGAGGCTGCAGGACCAGCGGTGACGGCGATCCCCACCCGTCCGATCGCAAATAGACAGGGTTGCTCACGATCCACGGAATCGGCGGATTCCCTGGCGCTGCGTCTAAGTACACTTCGACCCTATAGGTGCCCTCCCCAGGTGCTTCGATCGTGAGCGCAGGCAGGGGTTGCTGCGCCAGGATGCGGCCGTCCCTGCGCAGAACGATTGTGCCGCCGGATGTCGCGTTGGTCCGTGCCGTCAACGTGCGGGAGATGGCGGAAAATTCCAGTGTGGCTGGCGACGCGATCGCATCGACAGTCGTATACACTGCGCCTCTTCTGAGGGCGTCGACAACCAGTCGGGCATCAGAACTCGCGTCAGTGCCGAGCGGCCGTTCGAGCGTCACGCGCATCGCGAACGTGCGGAAGGACGCCTCGTACGACGGCATCTTGAGAAACCATCCCTGGTACCCATTGGCATCGTCGTCCATCCAACCGGCGCGCGCGTGTGCGTCTGCCCCTGCCAGCGCCACAACGGGGCGCCGCTCGGTCAACGCATCCCATCGCGTCAGCGTCGCGTCCGGTCGATCGAGCAGCGACGCGAGCGTTTCGGCCGGCCGGAACGGATACCGCATGAATGCGCGGACTAAGAGTCCACGCTGCTCGTCGCGCCATTCGGTGTCGGCATTGAGCCATTCCATGGCGTCGAAGTCGGCGTCCCAGTCGCGCCAGCGCAGTGAGGGCTTCGACGAGTCCGGATGCGCCACTACCCCGAACCCACCGAGCCGCCGGACGTCGGCGACGACGTCGCGCGCTTCTCCGCGCAACGGATAGGGCGCCTGCGCGAGCCCGATCGCGATGTAGTGGCCGGCTTCCGTGCTCAGCTCGACGGCATCGATCACCAGCACACCCGCACGATACTGCGGCGCATCGGGCTTGCGCGTGCCGTCTCCATGATCCGTCACGATGATGAAGTTCAAGCCGGAGCGCGCCGCAGCTGCTGCCACGTCGTCGAAAGATCCGGAGCCGTCGGACCGGTTCGTGTGAATGTGAAACGAACCGCGAGCCGTCGGCCTTGATGAATCGGGCGGCAACGCGAGCGGTTGTGAGGGGAGCGGAAAGGCGGCGAAAAGAAAAGCGGCGGCCAGAACGGCCGCCGCCATTAACAACCGACTAACGACTGACGACTGACGACTGATGACTGTCGACTCCTACAGTCCCGCCGCCTTACGAAGCGCGTCCGCGCGGTCGGTCTTCTCCCATGTGAAGCCGTCCTCGGTGCGCCCGAAGTGTCCGAACGCCGCGGTCTTTCTATAGATGGGCCGGCGCAGGTCGAGATCCTCGATGATGCCCTTCGGCGTGAGCTTGAAATGCTCACGCACGAGCTCGGTCATCTTCGTGTCGGTGATCTTGCCGGTGCCGTAGGTGTCGACCATCACTGAGACCGGATCGGCGACGCCAATCGCATACGCGAGCTGTACCTGAATCTTCTCGCCGAAGCCGGCCGCAACGAGATTCTTCGCGATGTAGCGCGCCATGTAGCACGCCGAGCGATCCACCTTGGTGGGATCTTTGCCCGAGAATGCGCCGCCGCCATGAGGGGCTGCGCCGCCGTAGGTGTCGACGATGATCTTGCGTCCGGTGAGGCCCGCATCGCCGTGAGGCCCGCCGACCACGAAACGGCCCGTCGGGTTGACGTAAATCTTGGTGTTCTCGTCCATCAGGCTGGCGGGCACGACGCGATTGATAATCTTGTCGACGATATCGGCGCGCATCTGTTCGTTGGTGACATCCTCGCGGTGCTGGCTCGAGATGACGACCGCGTCGACACGCACCGGCTTGCGGCCGTCGTATTCGACTGTCACCTGCGATTTCCCGTCAGGCCGGAGGTAATCGAGGACGCCGTCCCGGCGGGTGCACGAGAGACCCTTGACGAGCTTATGCGCGAGCATGATCGGCAGCGGCATGAGCTCTTCGGTTTCGTTGCACGCGTAACCGAACATGAGGCCCTGGTCGCCGGCACCGCCGGTGTCGACGCCCATGCTGATGTCGGGCGACTGCTTGTGCAGCGACGAGAGCACGGCGCACGTGTCAGCGTCGAATCCAAACTTGGCTCGGGTATATCCGACGTCGCGAATCGCGGCGCGCGCGACTTCCTGAAAGTCGACAATCGCGTTGGTCGTAATTTCGCCGGCGAGGACAACGAGACCCGTCGTCACCAGCGTTTCGCAGGCGACGCGGCTTTTCGAATCCTGCGCCAGGATGGCGTCGAGGATCGAATCGGATATCTGATCGGCAATCTTGTCGGGATGTCCTTCGGTTACAGACTCCGAGGTAAACAGATGGCGGCCGTCACGGCTCATTACGTTGCGCTCCTTAATATGGAAATTGGTGCTGATGAGACCGTAAATTCTATCATGCACGAGGGTGAAAACGGTCATAAACCGCTCGAAGCCGCGCTTCGAGAACGTGTGTATATATCTGAGTGGTCGAGAGATCGGCGTGACCCAGCATCATCTGGATCGATCGCAGATCGGCGCCATGCTCGAGCAGGTGCGTCGCGAACGAATGGCGCAGCACGTGCGGGCTGAGCGTGCGAGACAATCCGGCGGCGCGGCCGTAGCCCTTGAGAATTTTCCAGAAACCCACCCGGGACAGGCTGCCTCCCTGCTTGGCGTTGACGAACAGCCACGGCGACGCGCGCTGACGGATCAACGCAGGACGTCCTTCGCGGATGTATCTCGACAGCCATTCGGCGGCCTGATCGCCGATCGGTACGATCCGCTGCTTATTCCCCTTCCCTATCGTCGACAGGTATCCGGCTTCGAGGTTGAGATCGCTCGCCCTCAGGTGAACGAGCTCGGAGACCCGCAGCCCGGTGGCATATAAGACCTCGATCAATGCGCGATCTCTGAGGCCTCGAGACGTCGAGACGTCGGGCTGCTTGATGAGCCGGTCGACCTCGTCGACGGACAGAAACTTCGGCAGCGCCGGCCACGCCCGTGGCGCCTGGAGGTCGTCAGCCGGATTTGCGTCGAGATGCTGCGCGAGGACGGCGAAGCGGTAGAAACCTCGCACGGCCGCGACGGTTCGCGCGACGGAGCGCGGCGACAAGCCTTCATTCATGAGCCCGTCGACGAAACCTTCGAGGTCGTGCCGGTCCAGGCGCTGAAGCGGTTTCTCGAGCGCGGCGGCGAATTCTCCAAGCCGTTGGAGATCGCGCCCGTAGCTTTCGAGGGTGTGATCGGCGAGGCGCCGCTCGATGCGCAGGTGCGTGAGATACGCATCGACGAGATCGTGGGCGGTTGACACTGTCGAAGCGTGAGAGTAGCATCCGGCCCTTCGTTGCGCTAAGGTTTCTTCATACCCGATGTCCCATCGTTCGAAATATCAGCAGCTCCCGACCGAAGCCATCAATCCCGCGACGCTCGGCATCGATAAAGCGTCGGCCGCAGACATCATCGAGCTGATGCTGAACGACGATCGCAAGGTGATCGCGGCGGTTCAGCGCGAGAAGCCGCGCATCGCCATCGGCGCCGACATCATCGTCGAAGCGCTGCGTAAAGGCGGGCGCGTCATCTTCGTCGGCGCCGGCACCAGCGGACGGCTGGGCGTGGTTGAGTCGGCGGAAATGCCGACGACGTTCGGGACCAACCCTGATTCAATCCAGGCGGTGATGGCCGGAGGCAAGACCGCGTTCCTCCATACGAAGGAAGGCGCCGAGGACAGTTATGAGGACGGTGCGCGCGCACTCCAGCGGCTCAAGCCGACCAAGAAGGATGTCGTCGTCGGCGTATCGGCGAGCGGCATGACCCCGTATGTCCGTGGCGGCCTGACCCGCGCCCGCAAGGCGAACTCGAAGATCATCTTCGTGACGTGTGATCCGCGAACCGAGCTCCAGACGTTCGTCGATCTGACCATCGCTCCGGCTGTTGGTCCCGAAGTCATTGCCGGTTCGACGCGGCTCAAGGCCGGCACCGCCACCAAGCTCGTCCTCAACATGCTGACCACCGCCGCGATGGTGCGTATCGGCAAGACCTACGGCAACCTGATGGTCGACCTTCACACCACTTCAGAAAAGGCGCGCGAGCGCGCGCGCCGCATCATCTCGATGGTAACGGGGCTCGACAGCGACGAGGCCGACAAGCTGCTGCAAAAAGCGAAGTGGAACGTCAAAGCTGCGATCGTGATGCAGAAGACCAAAGGGGGCTATACGCAGGCAATGGCGCGCCTGCGTAAGGCACACGATTCGGTACGCGAAGCGATTGGCGAAGACATCGAACCGCGTCTCCGCGAGTTGTTGCACCTCGATCGTGCCGGGGACGGCACGTAGTGCCCGGCCGTGACCGCGACCCCCAAGGCAGCAGCTGCGTTGGGGTGGCTGTCCGGATTGTGACAATCGTTGCGCTTGCCTGCGGTTCTCTCCTCGCTCAGCCATCGGTGTTGGAAATCCGTGCGTTGTGGGTCCAGCGCGGCAGCCTGGCCACGCCCGCCGGCATTCTGGCCGCGGTGGACATGGCGAAAGCCGGGAAATTCAACACGCTCATCGTGCAGGTGCGCGGACGGGGAGATGCCTACTACGACAGCCGCTATGAGCCGCGCCCGCCGGTTCTGGCCAAGCAGCCTTCGACATTCGATCCGCTCGCGCTCATGCTCGAGCACGCGCACCGCGCGGGATTAAAGGTGCATGCGTGGGTCAACGTCAATCTGATCTCCGAAGCGGAGCCGCCGTCGAATCGCAAACACGTCGTGTATCTGCATCCGGAGTGGCTGATGGTTCCGCGCCCGCTCGCTGAATACCTTTCGGAGATCTCGCCGCGCGACCCGCAATACCTGCGCACATTGTCGGAGTACGCGCGTGCACGCAGCGACCGTGTGGAAGGCATCTTCATCTCCCCTATTCACAAAGGCGCGATTGAACACGCCACGAAAGTGATTGGCGACATCGCATCGCGTTACGACGTCGACGGAATCCACCTCGATTACATCCGGTATCCCAACGACGAGTTCGACTACAGCGCCGAAGCGCTTGACGAGTTCCGTGCGGAGATCACGTCACGGGTCAGTGCGGCCGAGCGGCGCGACTATGCATCGCGGGCGCGCGGACGCCCCCTGTTCTATACGGAAATGTTCCCGCAGGGCTGGCAGGAATTTCGCCGTGCGCGGCTGACCGCGCTGCTGACGAAAATCCGCGCCACGGTGAAATCGCGGCGCTCGCGCGCGATGTTGACTGCCGCGGTGTTTCCCGATGCGAACGATGCCGCCAATCGGCGTTTTCAAAACTGGGGCGGCTGGCTCGAGGCCGGTCTGCTCGACGCCATCTGCCCGATGGCATACACCACCGATCCGGCGCTCTTTCGCACGCAGATTGCCAACGTCGAACATCTTGCGGGCACGCGGTCGGTCTGGGCCGGCATTGGCGCCTTCCAGCTGTCCGCATCGGCGACAATCGAGAATATCCGCGTGGCCAGACAGCTCGGCGCTGAGGGTATCGTGTTGTTTTCTTACGACAACCTCGACGGCAAATACGTCGACGCGGTAGCCGAGGGGGCATTTGCGCCGTGAGCGGATTCGCCGGCGCGGCCGAGGTTGTGCAGCGCGGCGTGGACGAGCGCGCGTTTCCGGCTGCCGTCGTCGAGGTCGGCACAGCGGGCGGCCTGTTGTGGAGCCAGGCATTCGGCAGGCTCGACAACGAATCCGAATCAGAACCAACCCAGCGGGGCACGATCTTCGATCTGGCGTCGCTGACGAAAGTGATTGCGACGACGACTCTCGTAATGCGCCTCGTCGAGCGCGGCGTACTCGCGCTGGACCATCCAATACGCAGGTGGATTCGAGAGTGGCGCGGGAACGATCGCGAGGATGTGACCTGTACGCGCGCTCCTCACCCACAGTTCCGGCCTGAGCGCGTGGCTTCCGTTTTTCCGCGACTACACCGGGCGCCAGGAATTTCAGCACGCCATTGCGTCGCTGCCGCTCGAGTATCGCCCCGACTCACAGTCCATCTACAGCGACCTGGGATTCATGCTGCTCGGCTTCATCGTGGAAGACGCGGGTGAACGCGCTTTCGCCTCGCAAGCGGCGGAGATGCTGGCGTCGCTGACGTCAGAGCCGCTCATGTTCAATCCCCCCGCCGTGCTGCGCTCGTCGACCGCGCCGACAGAGAACGATGGGTGGCGAGGACGGCGGCTCGTCGGCGAGGTGCACGACGAAAACTGCTGGGCGCTTGGTGGCGCGGCAGGGCACGCCGGACTGTTCGGCTCTGCAACAGGAGTCGGAGACTTTGCGCGAGCGGTGCTCGGCTGCGCTCGCCGGGCGTGACGCGCGACTGGCGCGCGCAGACACAGTTCGATTGTTCGTCGCTCGTTATTCGGCTGCTAGCGGATCGCGCGCTCTTGGATGGGACACGATGTTGCCGACGTCTTCCTGCGGAACGAAGATATCGCCGTCCGCGTTCGGTCACACAGGATTCACAGGAACCTCGTTATGGATCGATCCGGAGCGGGATCTGTATGTAGTGTTTCTCACGAACCGTGTGAATCCGACGCGTGAGAACGAGGCCATCCAGCAGATCCGTCCGGCGCTGCACGATGCAGTACCTAACGGCCCTCGCGTGAGGGGGAACCGCGCGCAGGCCCGCCTGGAATTGTGAAGGTGCCGTCGCGTGTTGTGATGGTGGTGCCACCGTCTCGCCCGCCGCCTTGTCTTTGCATGCCGTCGCGGCCGCCCTGACCTCCCCTCTGGGGCCCACTGCCGCGCTGTCCTGGAGGTCCGCCGGAAACTCCCTGCGTCGATACTTCCATTCCGATGAACTGCCACTCGTTGTAATGGTCTTTGCCTTTATAGGTCCTGATGGACTGGCCAGTGTTCTTGCTGGCGACGCCGACAATGGCACCGCGGCCGCTCGGCGACGGCCCGACCGAGCCGCCAATCGGAGCGCCACTCTGGACACCGGCGCCTCGCGATCCTTGCCCCTGACCCCGGCCCTGTCCTTGTCCTCGTCCCTGCTGTCCCTGTCCCTGTCCTTGTCCCTGTCCTTGTCCCTGTCCTTGAGTTCCCATCGTTGCCTGGTTTTGCAGATACAACATTTGAAACTCGCCGTCTTTGTTTGGAGACAGGGGATCTCTGAATTTCTTTCGAAGCAGCCGCTGCTCGATCAGCACGTCGAGGCTCGCGGGTGAGGCGCTCGCGAACTTCCGCTGATACTGATCGATGGCTCGGGCGTATTGGTTACCGCGGAAGATGAGCTCTTCTTCCTTGTCTCGCCGAATCATCTGCGACCAGACTGGCATGGCCGCACTCAGCACGATAGCCATGACCGACATGGCCACCAGAAGCGCGGCCATCGCGTAGCCTGATTGCGCAATCGCAACTAAGCGGCTCCTTGCCTTAGGCGCTAAATTCATGCGACTATTGTAGTTAGACATTTCCTCCCGGATGCTTTCCATCATAGCAGGGCTCGCCCGATCAATGAATCTTCGCGTGGCAATGCTGTGCGGCTTCGCGGCCGTGCTTGCCGTCGCGTGCGACAAGGTGCCGCTGCTTGCGCCACAGGAATCGACCATCACGTTGTCGAGCGCGAGCACGCTCGTGCAGGCAAATGGGACCACCCAGATCCACGCCATCGTCATTGAACCGAGCGGTACGCCCGTTCACGACGGCACAACTGTCTTGTTTACGACGAATCTCGGAACACTGTTGCCAGTGGAAGCGCGGACGCAAAATGGCGTCGCAACGGTGCAGTTCCTCGGCAACGGCCAGTCTGGAACGGCAACGATTAAGGCCCTTTCCGGTGGTTCGGCGTCCGAGGCGCTCGAGCTCTCTGTCGGCGCCGGTGCCTCAGGGCGTGTGAGCGTTACCGCGAACCCTGCATCGGTGTCCGCCGCCGGAGGAACGACGACGATCTCCGCGGCTGTGTTCGACGCATCGGGGAATCCCCTTTCCGGAGTGCCTGTGAGTTTTAGCACGACGGCAGGCACGTTCAGCTCCGTCGTTGTGAACAGTGATGCATCGGGAACCGCGCGCACGACGTTGACGACGAATCAGGCTGCGAGCGTAACGGCCACAGCCGGCAGCACGACTTCTGCGCCGGTTGCAATCACAGTCGCTGTGCGCCCGACCGTGACGATTACGGTTCCGGGGGGCACGACACCTACTGAAGGAGCGGTGACGACATTGTCACTGACGGTAACCCCAGCCGCCAGCGGGGGCTCCCCGATTCAGGGGGTGACGTTGGATTACGGAGACGGATCGTCCGACGATCTCGGATCGATCTCGGGAACCATCTCCATTCAACACGTGTATGGGGACAGCGGTTCGTACCGGCCTACTGTCACCGTGGTGGATTCGACAGGGACCTCCGTGACGGCGTCGACGGTTATCATCGTGCAGCCGATTATCGTCAGCATTACCGCGACACCTAGCCCGACGGATCCGAAAACGTTCACCTTTACAGCGAACGTCAGTCCGACCGGAACAACCGTTGCCAGCTACACTTGGACCTTTGGTGTTGGTGAGGGAAGTCCACAGACTACGTCCATCAACTCCGCGACGCACACTTTCATTTCGACTGGGAACAAGACAATTCGAGTTATAGCCAGAACGCCCACAGATACGACAGTGTCGGGCAGTACGACCGTTCAAGTGCGGTAGAGTCGCGTATTTGCACGTATCACCGTGATTCGTCAGGCTGCGTCGGAGTGGGTTAAGCGGGGACGCTTCGGCGAGCCGACGTTCGGGCCGCTGCTGCTCGTCAGCGACGAGCGCGCCGCATTTCTAGTTCTGCGCTACTGCCAGTCCGAGTAGGGTGTGCCGTCGAGCGCGACGCCCTGCGCGCCACTCTTGACGTCGTAGACACCGGGGGTAGCATTCGGAGTTGCCGCATCTGGCTCTGACATCACGACCTGCCATGTATCGGCTGATTCAGTGAAGGGGTCCTTCGGAATCTGCCTCAAGTATCCGCCCGTCACCAGCGATGGAAGGTCGGGAGGGTAACTGCCTTTATCGGCATAGAACTGATCGATCGAATCCCGCATCCGGAAAAGATTCTCGCGCAATACAGCTTCTTTCGCGCGTGTCACGCTCGCCGAGTACGTCGACATGCCGATGCCGGCGAGCACGACGATGAGCGTCATGACGATGAGCAGCTCGATGAGCGTGAAGCCGCGCTGTCCTGCTGCCCGCGAGGCGGCACAAGCGAGGCGGCAGCCCTTACCAGTCGTCACGATAGCTGGTCCCATCGAGCGCCTTGCCATCGAACTTGGTATACACATCGAAAACGTTCTGCCCTCCCCACGATTTGGAGTCGGGTGTGTCGCGCGACGAGCGCAGGCCCCAGTCGGTCGATCGCGTCATGGGGTCGTACGGGATACGGCGCAGAAACCGCAGCTTTCGGCCGGTCGTATCGTTCGCGGGCGTCACGCCCTGCACGAGCGTGTCGAGTGTGGGCGGATACCCTTCTGCGTCGTTGTCGATGTCGTTCGGCGAAATCAGATTTTGGTCGGTCGCGTCCTTGTATTTGTCGATCGCCGTCCGGATTTCGCGCAGGCTGCGGCGCAACTCGATCTCGCGATTGCGCTGCATGGTCACTCGCGCAAGCGGCAGCGCAGCCGACGCAAGGATTCCGACAATCGCCGTGACGATGGCGATCTCGACGAACGTGTAGCCGGCGTGCCCTCTCAGCGTCCGTACCGAACCCACATCTCTATCGGTACGACAACCGTCGCGGGGACGAATTGGGCGGAAATGGCTCCGCCTGTCGGGTTCGCGAGAACGCCGCTAATCGTCAGCTGCGACGTGCCGGTGCCGACCGCATCGAACTGCAGCGCGGCCAGCAGACCAGACCCGGAGGCGCCTACCTTGTCGCCGGGCCGGACAAACGCAAGATCGACGCGACCCGTGGCGGCGTCCGTGTTCGGCGTGAAGACGACGTTCGCTCCCGCTTGCCGCAGGAAGCTGCCTTCCTGCACCGTTCTCATTCGAAGGACGGCCGGGTTATACGTGACGGTCAGGGTGACGGTCGAGGCTCTCGACACATTGCTGACGTAAATCGGCACCATGTACGGACCGGCGGCAACACGCACCTCACCGGCCGGCGCGGTCACTGAAATCTGCGCGGGCGGCGCCAGCGTGGTGACCGGCGGCGCCGTGAGATCGCGCTGCGGTTGCGGTTCGGCGAGCGGCGCAGCCTGGCTCTGCGGCTGAGGTGCGGGCGGCGTGACCTGGCCTGGCGTGCCGCCGGTTGGCGCAGTGGGAACCGGCAGGCCCTGCGGAGGTACTGCTGGCGCGGGCGCGGCGGCTCCTGGAGCAGGCGCGGGCTCCGGCTCGGCCGGGGGTGGCGCGATCAGCGGTGGAGGTCCGGTGAGGCCGAAATTCTGATTGGTGCCTACATATATCGGGCTCAAATCGCGCGCTGTGTACTCGTGCGTGCGAATGATCCGCGGCGTCAGCAGCATGACGATGTCGGTCTGCGCTATGACGTCGTCACTCGCCCCGAAAATGCTTCTCAGCACCGGGACGTTCATGACCCCGGGGAAACCGGTCATCTGGCGACGCTCGTCGTCCTGCAAAAGGCCCGCGAGCAGGTGCGACTCGCCGTCGCGCAGCCGCAGTTTCGTCGTAACGCTTCGCGTCGGAAACGATGGCGCTGCGAGCCCGCCGACAAGGCGTGGTGGTCCGAGCGTGTCGTTCGACATCACCAGGTCCATCAGAATGTCCCCCTCATCCGTGATGAGCCGGGGTGTCGCCTGGACGCTGATGCCGACGGTGCGGAACTGATACGACGACAGGGGGTTGACGTTCGCGCCGCCCGCGGCGATTGGGGAATAGGACGTCGTCAGATACGGTTCGTCGGCGCCCACCTTCAGCGAAAGCTGCGCACCTTCGGATCCACGTAATTGCGTCTGCGCGAGAAATCGAGTGTTGACGTCCGTCTGCAGGAACTTCACGATCGCCTGCGGCACCGTGAGATAGAAATCGTTTGTGCTGATGCCCTGCGTTATCGTGTTCAGGTTGAAGGGCTGCCCATCGGTCGTACCGGTTGCCGGCGGCAGCTTCTCTGGTGAGAAAATCCCGCCAATCTGGTTCAGCGAGAGGTTGAGCCCCAGCTCCTTGGTGCGCGAGCGGCTCACCTCGAGAATCTCGACGTCGAGCGTGATTTCCGCGCGTGGCTTGTCGTTGGTGAACACCAGCTCGCGAATGACGGCCACAACCGGCTCGGTCGCTCGAATCGTGATCGAATTATTCGTTTTGTTCGGGACAATGACAGGCGGGATCGTGACCCCCGTTGTGGTCCGCGTAATCGCCGTGAGCATCGCGGCCAGCTCGGTCGCGTCGGCATACGACAGCGGAATCGTGAGCGCCACCTGCCGTTCGTACTTCAGCCGGTTCGGCGCCGAATCCTGCGCAACGACGATCGTGCGTTCGTCGAGCACCGAGTAGAACAAGCCATTCGACGACAGCAGCGTGGTGAGCGCCTGCTCGATCGAACCGGTCAACTGCACTGTCACGGGGCGATCGTTGAAGCTGGCGTCGTAAATGACGTTGATGCCTGTGGCGTTGCTGATGAATGTGAGCACGTCGCGCAGGCTGGCCTGCGTAAATCGGATGTCGAGCGGCGCTCGCGAGGCCGGATTCAGCAGTGGAGTTGGCGACACCTGGCGGGCCTGTTCCCTCAACAAGGCGATCGCCGGTTTTGGCCTCGACGCCTCCGCGCGGTCCCGTAGGGTCTTCTCGAGCTGCACGACTCTGTCGAGGGCTTGCGTATTGCCCGGATCGAACTCGACCGTGCGCCGGTATTCGACCAGCGCAGCGTCTAGCTGGTCTTTCGCTTCCAGCGCGCGTGCGTTGTCAAAATGGACACGGGACGCGTTCAGCATGGCGCGCTCGAGCGCGATGCGATACTCGGCGCGCTCCGGATCGGCCTGCACCGCGGTCCGATAGTACGGCACGGCCGCGTCCCAATCGCCGACGCGCGCGAAGTCCTCGCCTTTGCCGAACGCCTGGCCGGCCGCGCAGCCGCTGAGCAGCGCGATGGCCAGAACGAGCGCGGAGACCTCCGTTAATCGTCTCATGTCGCGTGTTATTGTCCTGTTTGTCTGATCGTTTGACGCCCGCGCCCGTCGAGATACGCAAGCTCGATTGATTCTACGCCGATCTTTATGATCCGATAGCGGCCTTCGACGATGTCGCCCTCGCGACCGTAGTACACGCCGCGAGCGTCACTCAAGATGGCCACGCGCCCTCCCGTCTTTTTCGGATCGGCCATCTCGCCGATGTACTTCAACGGAATCCGCGGAGGCGGCGGTGGCTCGGACGGCCCGCCCGCCGCCTGCTCCTGTTGTTGCCTGACGGCCGCCGCCGGTGGCGGAGGTGCAGGCTTCGGCTTGAATCGAAATGGGTTTCTGTCGCTCTCCTCCGGTTCCGGCCGCTTGGCCTCGAGCGCCTCGAGGTCGATCGCGGAAATGGGGTGCTTCGACTGCGGCTGCGTGCTGCTTCCGGTCACGCCGCCTGGCGCCGCCGCCGCGGGAGGCATCGTGCTGCGCCGCACCGTCCAGACAGCGACGGCGATCAGGAGCATCGCCGCGATGGCGAGCGCGATCTCGCGCTGACGTTTAGGGTGCATCGGGCTCCGGGCGATAGTACGTCGACAGCGAAAGCGCCAGCGTCAACGGCGAGTTGGCCTCTGTCCCCTGCTGCAAGGAAATGCTGTCGATGACGATGAAATCGCCGCCGGACTCGACCTGATAGATGAAGCGCCGGATGTCCTGATAGTCGCCCTGCAGCGTCATCGAAGTCTGTACGCGCGCCAGTGACGACTCTCTTTCCTGCCTGGGATCGGTGCTGCGTCGTGCAGGTTCGAGGTTGTGCTGCTCGGCGAGCTGCGTCAATCGGAGGAACGTCGCCTGTCGTGCCTGTGCGTGACTCGACGGCAGTACGTCTTTGTAAAACGCCTTCAACGCTCTGTCCGTGCGATCGCGGCGCTCGGCGATGCCCCGGGCGTCGGCGTTTTCGCGTTCCGCGCTCTGCAGCTGTTGCGCGGCCGCGGCAGCGCGGGCTTCAGTGCTCCGTACGCGTACGCCCATTGGGTACACGATTCCGGCGAGCACCAGGATGTTCAGCGCCAGCCCGGCGACGATCGGGATGACGAACCGGCGCTTTTCGTCGAATACGCGTCTAGGGGACAGGCGCATATTTCCCTTCGAGACTGGCGCGCACGCCACCGCCTTCCATCGGCTCGTCGTCGAGCGGATTGACCTCGCTGAACGCCGTCGTCGCTTCGAGGTTGGCCATGAACTGTTCGATGTCGTCCACGGTTTCTGCCGCGACGGCCATCGTCACGGTAATCGTGCCGTCACGCGCCACGCTGGGACGCAGCGATGTGATCCGAACGTTGTCCGGCAGCGTCTTCTCGAGGCGGCTCAGCACGTCGGTCCACGAGAACAGCCGCTGGCCGATGATCGTGTTCGCTTCGCGGGCGGCCTCCGAAATCGAATCGAGCTCCTTGGCGTTCACCGCCTGGCGGGTTCGCAGCGCCTGGGCTCGCAGTTCGCTCGCACGCGTCTCCGCTGCGCTCGCCTCGCCGCTGAGCGACGATTGGCGCCGGGTCAGCAGCACGATCTGCGTCAGGTTAAAGATGGTGAGCGCTGCGACGATCAGCGCGGCAATGAAGAGCACGCCATGGACGCTGCGCTCGTTATAGAAAGGACGCGTGGAGAGGTTGGCGCGGAGCATCTCAGGCCGCCCGATCCCGAGCCAGCAAGCCGACCAGCGGCGCCAGCGTCTCCAGCAACTCCGTACTCGCTGAGACGCGGCCCATGAATGTCGCCGCATTCTGCGGATTGACGGCGTCGACTCTGGTGCCCAGCCGATCCTCGAGCGCGCGGCGCAAATAATCGGCGTCCTGCGTGCCTTCTCCTGCCGGCGAGCCGCCCCCTGAGAGCACGACACGGCCGAAGCCGGAACCGCTGAGACGATCCTCGTAGTACATCGCCGTCTGGTGTACCAGATCGGCAAGCCCGGCTTCCCCATCGGCGATACGGTTGCGGAAGAACACGAGCGCGTCTCCCCGGAGAATCGCCATCGTCGCGTCTTCGGGCGTGACATGGACCAGCAGCCAGTCGTCTATCGGATGCTGCGGGCCGGCGAGCACGGCATTGATGACGTTGAAGGTCGTGAGATCGACGATGCCCGCCTGCGCGCCTGCGTCTTCGCACGCCGCCTCGTATTCGCGCACGATATCCTTCCGCGCCACGACGACGACGAATTCAGTGGCGCCGTCCGGCGCTTTGCGGCCTGGTATGAAGCTGATCTGCGCGTCCTCGATCCGAAACGGCGCCGCCTTACGTACCTGCCACGTGATCAACTCTTCGAGATCGCGCGGGCGCGCCGGCACCTTCTCGAAGCGCAGGAGAGAGACTTTCGCGACGCTGTCGGGAATGGCGAGCGCCACCCTTTTCGGGCGCGCGCCGATGCGCTCGAACACCTGCCGCAGCGCGTCGGCCACTGCTTTCCGATCGACGATGTTTGCCGCGTTCAGCGTCGGGACGACCGCGCCCGGCGGCAGCGGCTCGATGGCATGGGCCGCGACCGAAAGCGCCGCACCACGGGACGCGACGGCCGCCGCCGACACCCTGTGCCGCGCGATCTCGACCGCGACAGTGGGCAGGGCCGGCGAGAGAAATGAGCTATTCGACAAATGTAACCTTGTTGATCTCGCGAAGCGTCGTGGAGCCCTCCAGTACCTTCTCCACGGCCGATTCGCGCAGGAACTGCATGCCCTCTTCGTGGGCCCTTTTCTTGATCTCTGAGGCGGGGCGGCGCTCGAGGATCATCTCACGGATCGAATCGGTCAGGTCGAGCAACTCGCAGATCGCCATGCGGCCCTTGAATCCGGTTCCGCCGCATTCGATGCATCCCGCACCCTCGTAGAACGTATGCGTGTCGGCCAGCGCCGGGTTCATCGCAGACTCTTCGAGCATCGCGCGGGTTACTGTCGCCGGCCGCTTGCAGTGCGCGCAGATGATGCGGACCAGACGCTGCGCGAGCACGCAGTTGAGCGCCGACACGAACTGATACGGCTCGACTCCCATGTTGAGGAAGCGGCCAAGCACGTCGATGACGTTGTTGGCGTGCACGGTCGTGAAGACCAGATGCCCCGTGAGCGCGGACTGGATCGCGATCTGCGCTGTTTCGGGGTCGCGGATCTCACCCACCATGATCTTGTCGGGGTCGTGCCGCAGGATCGAGCGCAAGCCACGAGCGAAGGTCAGTCCCTTCTTTTCATTGATCGGAATCTGCGTGATTCCTCGCAGCTGATACTCGACGGGATCTTCAATCGTGATGATCTTGTCCTCGATCGACTTGATTTCCGACAACGCCGCATAGAGTGTCGTGGTCTTGCCGCTGCCCGTCGGCCCGGTCACGAGCACCATCCCGTACGGCTCGGCGATGTATTTCCGGAACCGCTTCAGTTCGGTCTCGGGGAATCCGAGGATGTCGAGACGGAGCTCGCGGAACTGCTCGCTGATGGACTCCTTGTCGAGAATACGGATGACCGCGTCCTCTCCGTTCACGCTCGGCATGATCGACACGCGGAAGTCGATCGTTTTGCCCGGCACCTTCAGCTTGAAGCGGCCGTCCTGGGGCACGCGCTTCTCGGCGATATCGAGCTCGGCCATGACCTTGATGCGCGAGATGATCGGACTGTGAAACTGTTTTGCAATCGGCCGCATCGCGGGCTGCAACACGCCGTCGATGCGGTACTTCACGTGTACCGCGTCGTCGCCGGTTTCGATGTGAATATCGCTGGCGCGCCGCTGAATGGCCGTGAAGATCGTCGAATCGACCAGCTTGATGACGGGGCTGATGTCGCTGGTGAGGCGCTCGACCGTGAGGTTCTCGTCGAGATTGTCGTCGTCTTTGAGCAGCTGAATCTGGAAGCTCTCGGTCGCCTCTTCGAGCACGCGCTGCGAGCTCTCGCTCTTTTTGAGGATGGAACCGATCGCCGAGCGCGCGCCGACCGTGACCGTGATTGGCGTGCCGAGCAATTGCGACAACTCGTCGAGCATGGGCAGGTCGGTCGGATCCGGGACCACGATTACGAGCGCCTTGCCCTGGCGCTTGAACGGGACAAACGAGTACCGCAGCATGAGATCCGCCGGAATCGATCGGAACAAATCCTGATCGATCGGGAAGTGATCCATGTCGACGAATTCGAGCCGATACCGCCGCGCGAGACGCTGTGCCGACTCGTATTCGGCTCGGCGCTCCTCTGCAGAGACGGCTATGTGCTGGTCAGGCATAGATATCCATTTATCGGCCACGGCTGACCTGAAGGTCAGCACGACGTACTGTCTGTCTGGTGCCCGGGCCGGCCTGAAGTCGTCACTACGTGCTGTCTGGTGCCCCGGCCGGCCTGAAGGTCGACACTACGTGCTGTCTGATGCTGCGGCTAATCAGGCGTAGTGCCGACCTTCGGGTCGGCCTACTGGTTCACCACATTGCTCAACTGGAACAACGGCATATATAGCGCCAGCACCAGCACCGCGATGACCAACCCCATCAGCACCAGCAGCGCCGGCTCAATCAGTGTCACGAACCTGCTTACCGACGTTTCAACCTCTTCGTCGTAGAAATCGGCGAGGCTGCTCAGCATGTCCTGTAACGCCCCCGTCGACTCCCCCACTTCGATCATCTTCAGCGCGACGTCCGGTACGACTTTGCGAGCCGTCAGGGAGGCGGCCAGCCCTTCGCCTTCGCGAACGCGCTGAGTCACCACGTCGAGCTCCTTTGCCATGTGGTAATTGCTGACCGAACGCGCGGTCACCTCGAGCGAATTTACGAGGGGTATGCCGCCGCCGAGCAGCGTCGCCAGTGTTCGCGCCATCTGCGCGGTCACGAATTTGCGAGCCGTATCGCCGATGAAGGGAATCGCCAGCACGGCGTGATCGAAGCGCGCCCGCTGGCCCGGCCGCCGAATCCATGCGGTCACCGCCGCGCTGGCCATCACGGCGACCGCTGTGACCAGAAGATATTGCTGCCGCGCGAAGTTCGAGATGCCGAGGATGACGCGCGTCGAGAACGGCAGCTCGGCGTCGAAGCTCGCGTAGAAATCGCTGAACGAGGGGACGACGCGCAGCACGATGATGGCGACCAGGGCGATCGCAAGCACGATGAGGATCACCGGATAGATCAGCGCCGAGATCGTCCTGCGCCGGACCGTGTCGATCACTTTTTCGTAGGCGACATACCGCCGCAGAATCGCGTCCAGGTTGCCGCTGCGTTCGCCGGCGAGGAGCGACGCGGTATATACGCGCGGGAACAGGTCGCCGTGCTCACCGAACGCATCGGACAAAGCTACGCCTCCGCGCACCTTCTCGTACACGTCGTCGAGCACTCGCCGGAAAACGGTGTTGACGATCTGGTGCCGCAGTAAATCTATAGACTGCACGAGCGGCATTCCGGCCTTCAGCAGCGTCGCAAATTCCTGGTTGAAGACGAGAAATTCGTGATGGGCGATCTTTCGCCGCTTAGGGGCGAGGGCGATGCCGGCGAGCGCGCTCCGCTGTCGGAGCGCGAGGACGTGCAGACCCTGCGTTTCGAAGTCGTGGCGCAGGCGCGCTTCGTTGTCGGCGGCATAGGTCCCTTCGATGATTTCTCCCGCCGCGGTCACGAGCCTACAGCGAAATTCCATGCTAAGTGGCTGAAATTATAGCACTTGGGTGATCATGAGATCTAAAATCTGAAATCTGGAAACGAAAATCCTTGATCCAGATTCCAGTTCCTAGATTCTAGATTTCAGATTCCCATGCGTCCGAGCAGCCCCAGCACCTTCGCGACATACGCCTGGGTTTCGGAAAACGGAGGAATGCCGCCGAAGCGGCGTACGGCGCCTTCGCCGGCGTTGTAGGCGGCGAGCGCGAGCGGCAGCTCGAACTCGTTCAGCAGTTGCCTGAGGTACTCTGTACCTGCGTCGATGTTGCTGGCGGGATCGTACGGGTTACGCGCCTGGTACTGACGGGCCGTTTTCGGCATCAGCTGCATCAGCCCCATCGCGCCCTTCGACGATCGCGCGCGCGGCTGGAAGGCCGATTCGACCTGGATGACGGCCCTGACGATCCGTGCATCGACTTCATGCCGTGTTGCCGCCCGCTCAATCAGCGGGTCGTAGTCGGTCGTGCCGACCAATGCCAGGCTCCCGGTGCTCGCCACAATGGCTCCATGCGTTTCGCCTGCGGCCTTGTCGGCGCCTGACGCGTAGGACACTTCATCCGGAGCGATCTTCATGATGAGCGACCGGTCGAACGCCATCTCTCCACCACCACGCAGCGCCACGATGACGCGATCGCCTTCGAAGCGATGGCTCGCAACCGACATCGATCGCTGTTCGGAGAAAAAGATCAGCTCCGCGGAGGCGGGTGTCGCGATCGTCAGCGCCAGCAAGGAGAAGAGATACTTCATCAGCTTACCGGCTGCACGTAGGCGTGAAAGACGCGCACGCCAAGTTCGCGCGGATCTCGATTGGCGCCGTTGGTAATTGCGGCAGGTATATAGGACTTATCGACAGAAATCTTCAGATCGACAACGTCGGCGGTTCCGAGCTGGGCCGCGGTGATAGTAGGCTTGCGAATCACCTCTTTCTTCGGCTCGAGCGCGAACGAATCGATCGTCTGATCGCCGAGCGTCACGGTCACCTGCTGAGTCTCCGCGAAGAGTCCCGGATGATCCAGATGTAAGTACAACGTCACGTCCTTTTTCGGATTCCGCACCGACAGGGTGGCATCTTTTCGGGACCACTGCCACTCGACCGCGGCATTGTCGGGCGGCGTTTCCGCTGGATGCCAGCCGTCCTTGAACATCACGAAGATGCCCGCCGTGCGAGGGAGCAGGTCCATCTCACCGACGACGTAGGAGCGCTCGCCGTGATTCTTGCCGCCGAGCGGTAGACGCGAATCAGAGGCGATCGAATAAAGGCCCATCAGAACCGTGGTCTTTCCCTGATAGGGATAGACGGGCACGAACATCGTCCTCGTGTATTCGATCGTCTGACCGGGCTTCCATTGCGTCGTCGGGACTGGAGGGTCGTGATCGTCGGTCCACATCCGCTCGTTGTCGGCGTCGAGAAAATGCACGAAGACCCTGAAGTCTTCAGGAATCGGCGGTGCGCTCTTCTCCATCACGAATTTGTAGGTCACTTCGACGGGGCTGCCCAGGGGCACGCGTGTCTGACTCACCGAAAATGATGGCGTCGCGACGGGCGGCGGCTCGGGCTCTTCCCGGCGGCACGCAATCGCGCCTGCCAGGCCGAGAAGTGCGACGGCAAGGCAGGCCTTTCCAAAAACTGATTTCTTCATCGTCAAAAAAAAGAGTCGGTTATGTCGGTTCAACCCGAGAGGAGTCAACATTGTAACTCCGTTGCCGCACCGTGCCTAATCTGTTAGAGTCGCGCTCACATGTCCTTAGAAGCGCTTGGAATGGTCGAAACCAAGGGACTCATCGGTTCGGTGGAGGCGGCAGACGCAATGGTGAAGGCCGCCAACGTTGTGCTGATCGGGAAGGAATATATCGGCGCCGGTTACGTCACGGTGATGGTGCGCGGCGATGTTGGAGCCGTGAAAGCCGCTACCGATGCCGGCGCTGCCGCCGCGCGCCGCGTTGGAGAGCTCGTCTCTGTTCACGTCATTCCGCGCCCGCACGGCGAAGTCGAAAAAATTCTGCCCAAAATCTAACAGGCGCGGGACATGGCGAGTCCTCAACCAGTTCCCTCCTCAAAGGCATCCGATCGCGATCTGGCTTCGATGGCGGAAGCCCGCACGCTTGCGCGCCGTGCGCGGCTGGCGCAGATGGAAATCGCCGAGCTCTCGCAGGAGCGCATCGACGCGATTGTGGATGCGATGGCGGCAGCGGTCGCTCCACAGTGCGAGGCCCTGGCGAAGCTCGCGGTCGAGGAGACAGGCTACGGCGTGGTCGCGGACAAGATCCAGAAGAATCAGTTCTCGGCCGATCGGGTCTACCGATTCATCCGGCCGATGCGGACCGTGGGCGTGCTGCGGCGCCTCGAAGACCGGAAAGTCGTGGAGATTGCCGAGCCGTTTGGCGTGGTTGCGGCGATTGTGCCGTCGACCAATCCCACCTCGACCGCCATCTACAAGATCCTGATCGCGCTGAAGGCGCGATGCGCCATCGTCATCAGCCCGCATCCATCCGCTGTGCGCTGCATCACGCGCGTCGCCGAGATCATGAATGAAGCCGCGCGGGGCGCCGGCGCACCAGAGGGCAGCATCAACTGGATGACAACCGTCACGCTCGAAGGCACACAGGAACTGATGAAGAGCCGCGACGTGGCCGTGATACTCGCTACGGGCGGCATGGGCCTGGTGCGCGCGGCGTACAGCTCCGGCAAGCCCGCCTATGGTGTGGGCCCGGGCAACGCGCCGTGTTACGTCGAAGGCTCGGCCGACATCACGAAGGCGGCGTCAGACATCGTCATCGGCAAGACGTTCGACAACGGACTTCTCTGCTCATCGCCGAATTCGGTCGTGGCCGATATGGCGATCGCAGAGGAGCTGAAGCGGGAGCTCGTGCGGCAGGGCGCGTACTTTCTGAATGCGGCTGAGATTGACGCCGTCACGAAAGTATTGGTCTCGCCGCAGCGTTTGCCGAATCCCGCGCTCGTCGGCAGGCCGGCAACCCTCATCGCGGAAAAGGCGGGAATCAGCGTGCCGCCTTCGACGCGCGTGTTGGTAGCGCCGCTTGCCGGCGTCGGACGCGATTATCCGCTCTCTATCGAAAAGCTCTGTCCCCTGCTGTCGTGGTACGTCGTACAGGACTGGCGCGAGGGCTGCGAGCGCTGCAAGGAAATTCTGCGCTACGGTGGCATGGGTCACACGATGTCGATCCATTCCCGCAACGATCAAATCATTCTGGAGTTCGGCCTCAAGAAGCCGGCATTCCGAATTGTCGTCAACACGCCGACGACGCATGGGTCTGTTGGGATGACCACCGGTCTCGATCCAGCAATGACGCTGGGGTGTGGCGGATGGGGTGGCAACATCACTTCCGACAACATCTCGCCGAAGCACTTGCTGAACGTCAAGCGTCTGGCGTACGAGACCCAGCCCGCCAAGGGCAGCATAGCGTCGACCGGCAGGGCGATGTCCGCCGAGCCCCAGGGAACTCCCGCGGGCCGGCCGCCAAGCGCGGGGCTGGACCCCTCGGTCCTCGGACAGCGGATCGACCAATTCCTGGCCTCACGGGGAATTTCGGGGTCTGACCCCCGTACAGGAGCAGCGGGCACCTCTCGGGTCGTACCGGCGACCTCTGAGCCCGGTACAGTACGGGGGTCAGACCCCGGTAAGTCCGGGCCCGCCGAGTTCGTCTGCGAAGAGGACGTCCGTCAGGCCCTCCGGACAGGGGCGAAAATCGTGCTCGACAGCCGGACGATTGTGACGCCGGCGGCGCGCGACCTGGGTGAGGAAAAGCACGTCTTTATCGACGCTCGCTGATCACGGTTCTCGACCCCCTTACATTCTTGCTATTGGTGACGTGGTTGGACTTAACGGTTGACCATCCAGCAAACGGCGTGTTACGCTCCGTCGACTTCCCCAGTCAGGTTCCCACTCGGTGTGCGGTCGTCTCTGTCGTTCGGTCAGGCCCGGGACGAAACTGTAAGAGAGATAATGACTTACCGGACACTGCTGCGCGTGGCAGCTGCTATCGGCGTCAGCGTATCGATTACCGGTTGCGGCAGGGGGGCGAAGTCTGTCCAGGTCAAGGTCACCCCACCTCCCCCGCCCATTGTGGAAGTTCGTCCGCCGGCACTGCCCGCGTCCAGGATCCGATTGCCGATCTGATTGCCGAGTCGCAGCGCCATTTTGCCGCCGGTGAGCGAGAGCTCAGTCTTGGGCATCTCGCGCAGGCGCGGACATCCTTCGATCTCGCCATAGAAGTGCTTCTGAAGTCGCCCAATGGCGCGCGGACGGAGGGACGCGTCCGCATCCACTTCGATCAACTCGTCGAGCGCATCAGCGCGCACGAGATCACGGCGCTCTCGCAGGGCGACGGATTCGTGGAGAAAAAGACCGAGCCGGCATCTATCGACAAGCTGCTCGCGATTTCCACGTTCGATCCGCCGGCGCCGACCACGGCCACCGAGACGGCAGTCGCCAGCGATCTCAGTCACACCAGCCATGACGTCGACATTCCGCTGAACCGCAAGGTCCTGTCCTACATCGAGTTGTTTCAGGGAAACCTGCGCGATTTCATCAGCGAAGGCTTGCAGCGCGGCGTGAAATATCTTCCGATGATTCAGGCGGAGTTCCGCGAGCAGGGCTTGCCGCTCGACCTCGCGTACATTCCGCTGATTGAAAGCGCGTTCAAGAACACCGCGCGCTCACGGGTGAAGGCGCAAGGCATGTGGCAGTTCATGAGTTACACGGGTCAGGAGCACGGACTGACGCTGAACTGGTACGTCGACGAGCGCTCCGATCCAGAGAAAGCGACCAAGGCGGCCGCGCAATATCTGAAGACGCTCGGGAAGATGTTCGACAACGACTGGCATCTCGCCATGGCGTCGTACAACGGCGGACCGGGCCGTGTGCAGCGCGCCATTCGGCGGTCGGGCAAAGATGACTTCTGGGCGCTGACCACGACGACGCGCTATCTGCCGCGCGAGACACGCGAGTACGTGCCGATGATTCTCGCGGCGATCGTCATCGCCAAGAACCCGGCGCAGTACGGATTCAACGTTGAACCGGAGATGGCGCTCGTGTACGAGAAGGTGCAGGTGAGCGATCCGATCGATCTGCGGCTCGTTGCCGAGTGGACGAATGCGCCGATCGACGACATCGAGACGCTCAACCCGGAGCTGCGCCGTTGGACCACGCCGGTGCGGTCGCCGAACTACGAAATCAAGTTGCCGGTCGGGACCGGCGATGCGTTCCGTGCGCGCCTGGCCGAGGCGCCGCCGGAGAGCCTCAACGCATTTCAGTGGCATTCCGTGAAACAAGGTGAAACGCTTCTGTCGATATCGCGGAAGCTGAAAGTGCGGCAGGCGGATTTGGCCGAGGCGAATTCACTGACGCTACGCTCACGCGTGCAGCCCGGCCAGCAGCTCATCATTCCGAGGGCACCGACTACGCTGCTCGCCGCACGGCCCGAGAATCCCGCACCAGACGAAACGGTTGTCGCCGACTCCCGGCCCGCGGCGCCCGCCCCGAAGCCGGCGGCCGCGTCACCCGCGTCTGACAGCTCCGAACCGCAGCGCATCGTTCACCGCGTCAAGCGCGGCGATACCCTCTCCTCCATCGCAAAGCTGTACAACACGACGATCGCCTCGCTGAAATCGTGGAATACACGCGTCATCCGCGGCAATCAGATCAGGATCGGCGATCGCCTGACGATTTTTGCCAGCCGCGCGGCGAACTAGTTTTCCTTCTGTCTGACCACAACGACGCCAAGACGCTCACGGTATCTCGCTCAGCTGAAGAGTCGCTATCCAAGTGACCGGATCGCGAATGTTGCGTCGTTTCCACGATCGCTAAGTGGCAGCTATTGAAGCGTCGAGAAAACCGCATTCATAACCATCGGGTTTTCAGATTGTTTCCGTAGTCCCTGCGGACGGCTCTTTGCAGCCCCGGTCGGCATGCTCGCCAGTCTTCGGAGTGCAGCCGTCGTCGGCGTCGAGGCGCTGGCCGTTATCGTCGAGGTCGATGTGTCGTTCGGCCTGCCCGTCTTCACGATGGTCGGTCTGCCAGATGCCAGCGTCCGCGAGAGTCGGGATCGGGTGCGCACCGCCATTCGCAATTCGGGATTCGAGTTTCCGGGGCACCGCATCACGGTCAACCTGGCACCAGCCGACATACGCAAAGCCGGGGCGTCCTACGACCTGCCGATCGCTCTTGGAGTGCTCGCCGCCAGTGGCATCATCGAGGCACGGCTCGTAGACGGAGTCGTGCTGCTCGGTGAGCTGTCCCTGGACGGAGCCATCCAGCCGATTCGCGGCGTACTTCCGGTTGCGGTCGCCGCCCGGCGAGAGGGCAAAGTCGCGATTCTGCTTCCGCGCGCCAATGCCCCGGAAGCGTACGTCGTCGAGGGCCTGAAAGTGCTGCCGGTGGATTCGCTGGTGGAGGCTGTCGACGCGTTGAACGCAGGGGCTGGCCTACGAGGCGGCACCGCGACAGACGCCGACCTAAAGGTTGGTGCGATGACACACCCGTCGGCTGCCTCGCAAGGCGATCCCGAACCAGACTTCGCGGACGTGATCGGTCAAAGCATGGCGAAGCGCGCGCTGGAAATCGCCGCCGCGGGCGGCCACAACGTTCTCCTGATCGGCGCACCCGGTGGTGGCAAAACCATGATGGCGCGGCGGTTGGCGGGCATTCTTCCTCCGCTCGAATTCGACGAGGCGCTTGACTGCACCTCCGTGCATTCTGTCGCGGGGACGCTTCCGCCGGGCACAGCCCTCATGCACTACCGCCCGTTCCGTGCGCCGCATCACACGATCTCCGAGGTCGCCATGGTTGGTGGAGGGTCGATTCCTCGTCCCGGCGAAATCAGTCTTGCCCACAATGGTGTGCTGTTTCTCGATGAATTGCCTGAGTTCGACCGCCGCGTGCTCGAGGCGCTTCGTCAGCCGCTCGAGGAGGGACGCGTCATCGTCGCGCGGGCGGCGCGCACGTCTGCCTTCCCCGCTCGATTCATGCTCGTTGCGGCGATGAACCCATGCCCCTGTGGTTTCCTGGGCGATCGGCGACGTGCATGCCGCTGCTCAGATCCACAGGTCCAGCGGTATGCGAGTCGCATTTCCGGGCCGCTTCGCGATCGCATCGACCTTGTCGTGGAGGTACCGGCGATTGGATCGAGTGTGCGGGATGCTGTGCGCAACAATGGCGACCCGTCCTCGGTTGTCCGTTCACGGGTCGTCGAGGCTCGAAAGCGACAGCGCGAAAGATTCGGCGAGGGCAACCAACGGCTCAACAGGCAAATGGAAGGCGGCGAAATGGCTCAACATTGCCGCCTGGACGAGGAGACGATACACGTGCTCGAGGCGGCGATTCACAAGTTCTGTCTGAGCGCTCGCGGCTGTGACCGTGTAGTCCGCGTCAGCCGGACAATCGCGGATCTCGCGGGCGCCCCGTCAATTGCGATCGAGCATGTGGCCGAGGCGCTTCAGTACAGATTCAGCGAGGCTTCGCCTGGTCTTCGCCCACCATAAACTTCCGGTACGTTCTCCTCGATATCCTGTGTTAAAGTCCTCAGGCCTTTCGGTTTGCACCAACCGGCGCTCGGTTGTCCGACGACGAGCTTCGGCTGGCAAGACTTCGCGAGGCGCTCCCCCTAATAGCAACGCGGCCTCGGCCGACATCGAGCGGATACGTATCTGATGCCGAAACGCTACACGATTGTGTTTGCTGACCGCCAAACCGGCACGGTGCGGCGGCTTACGATTCGCCTGCGACCGTTCGCCCTCACGTTCGTCGCAGTGCTCACCTTCCCCGTTCTTGTGGGGCTTGGTCTCAGGTTAAGCGCGACGACCGAAGTGAATCACCTGCGCGCCTCCAACTCGACGCTCCTCCAGGAAAACTCGAGCTATCGCGAGGCGACCGGCGCGCTGGCCGCTCAGATCGAATCGCTGCAGTCGGCGATCAGTGAGCTCGGCCTTCGAGCGCGGCTCGATCCAGTATCGGCGCGTGCCATGGAAAAGCTTCCATCGAACGTGAAAAACCGTGCCGTTGGCGGCACCTCCGTCGAGGGTGCGAGCGCAATGCTGACACCGGGGTTGAGCACCGCCTCGGTCTCGTCGCTCGATCAGACCTTCACGATGCTGCGCAACGTGCTCGGCAGCCTCGAAGGGCATCTCAGCGCCGTGCGCCGGAACGTCGAAAAACGCGAGTCGCTGATGAACGCGACGCCGTCTATCTGGCCTGTACACGGGTGGCTCTCCGCCGGTTACGGCATGCGCGCGGATCCTTTCACAGGCGATCGAGATTTTCATCCGGGGCTGGACATCTCTGCCGACAGAGGAACAC
This sequence comes from Vicinamibacterales bacterium, assembly GCA_963784045.1. Taxonomy (GTDB): domain Bacteria; phylum Acidobacteriota; class Vicinamibacteria; order Vicinamibacterales; family JAMQPK01; genus JAMQPK01. The sequence goes on along the minus strand of CAWAPZ010000005.1, from coordinate 266,054 downwards.
CGATCTTTGCGACGGCAGCCGGTAAGGTCGAACTCGCGGCACCCAGCGGCGACTACGGCAACCTCGTCGTCGTTGACCACGGATTCGGCCTGGTGACGCGGTATGGCCACCTCTCCAAGTTCGCGGTCTGGCACGGCGCGACGGTCAAGCGTGGTGACGTCGTCGGGTACGTTGGTGCGACGGGCCGGGCGACTGGGCCGCATCTCCACTACGAAGTTCTCGCCAACGGGAAATTAATCAACCCGCTGCAGCTGCTGACCGGCAAGGCCCGGGAGGCGACGAATCACCAAGCGCCGAGATAGTCCGAGCAGGCAGACGCTCTGCCTCTGCTGCCTTTCACGAGTGTCCCCCGCCAGTCGGGTGCTCAAAATAGTGTTAGAATTGTCGGAATACCCTCGGACAGACATTCCCCATGCTGGGTACTCTCCTCGCAAAAGTCATCGGAACCCAAAACGAGCGCGAACTGAAACGGTTGCGTCCGCTCGTCGACCAGGTTAATGCGTTCGAGCCCGCCATACAGGCGCTCTCGGATGAGCAGCTTCGTGCCAAGACCCCCGAATTCCGCGACCGGGTGGCCAAAGGCGAGACGCTCGCCGACCTGCAGGCGGAGGCATTCGCGGTCGTCCGGGAGGCCGGACGGCGGGCACTGAACATGCGGCACTTCGACGTGCAGCTCATGGGCGGCGCAGTGCTCCACAGCGGCGCGATTGCCGAGATGAAGACCGGCGAAGGAAAAACGCTGGTCGCGACCCTTCCCGCGTATTTGAACGCGCTCGAAGGCAAGGGTGTCCACGTGGTCACCACGAACGACTACCTCGCCCGCCGCGACTCCGAGTGGATGGGCAAGATCCATCGCTTCCTCGGCATGTCGGTCGGGGTCATCCAGCACGATCTGAACGACGCCGAACGGCAGAAGGCCTACGCAGCGGATATCACCTACGGAACGAACAACGAGTTCGGATTCGACTACCTCCGCGACAACATGAAGTTCGAGCTGTCGCAGTACGTCCAGCGCGGCCACCATTTCGCCATCGTGGACGAAGTCGACAGTATCCTCATCGACGAGGCGCGAACGCCGCTGATCATTTCGGGGCCGGCCGAGGCGTCGACCGACCTCTACTACGAGGTCGACCGCATCATCCCGCGCCTGAAGGCCGGCGCAAAGACCAAGGGCGATACGAAAGCCGAGGAGCGCGAGGCACTCGAAGCGACCGGCGACTACATCGTCGACGAAAAGCACAAGACGGTCACCTTGACCGAAAGCGGCATGCAGGCGGCCGAGAAGTACCTCTCGCACCGCCTGAACGGCGGCCACCTGTACGACATGGAGAATGCGCACATCAAGCACCATGTCGAACAGGCGCTTCGCGCGCACGCGATCTTCAAGCTGGACGTCGATTACATGGTCAAGGACGGCCAGGTCGTCATCGTGGACGAGTTCACCGGCCGACTCATGTCCGGGCGCCGCTGGAGCGACGGTCTGCACCAGGCTGTAGAGGCGAAGGAAAAGGTGAAGATCGAACGCGAGAACCAGACGCTCGCGACAATTACCTTTCAGAACTACTTCCGCAAGTACAAGAAGCTGTCGGGGATGACCGGCACGGCAGAAACCGAAGCGGAAGAGTTTGCGAAGATTTACAAGCTCGACGTCATCGTCATTCCGCCGAACAAGACGCTGAGGCGCGTCGAGGAGCCGGACTCGATCTATCGCACGGGCGAGGAGAAGTCCGAAGCGATCGTCAACGATATCCTCGCGAAGCAGGACGCCGGCCGCCCCGTGCTCGTCGGCACGGTTTCGATTGAGAAGTCAGAGAAGCTATCGTCAAAGCTCAAGCGCCGCGGCATCAAGCATGTGGTGCTGAACGCGAAGTATCACGCGCAGGAAGCCGAGTTCGTCGCCCAAGCGGGGCGCAAGGGCGCGGTCACGATTGCGACCAACATGGCCGGCCGCGGTACGGACATTCTGCTGGGAGGCAACCCCGAGTTCATGGCGCGGCAGCAGTTGTTGGGCGAGCAGAAAGCCGAGCGGCTCCCGAAGGGCGAAGAGCGCTTCACCGACGACGACGAATTCGTGCACTTCTACCATCTCGACGGTTTCTACAAGGCGCCGCGCGCCGATTGGGACCGGGTGTTCAACCACTTCAAACGCGAGACCGACGCCGAGCACAACGAAGTCGTCGACGTCGGCGGCCTCCACATCGTCGGCACCGAGCGTCACGAGGCGCGGCGCATCGACAACCAGCTACGAGGCCGCGCCGGACGGCAGGGAGACCCGGGGTCGTCGCGGTTCTACATGTCGCTCGAAGACGATCTGATGCGCATCTTCGGATCCGATCGCATCGCCGGGCTCATGCAGCGCCTTGGAATGGAAGAGGGCGTGCCGATCGAACACGGCATGGTGACCAAAGCCATCGAACGAGCGCAGAAACAGGTCGAGGCGCAGAACTTCGGAACCAGAAAACACCTCCTCGAGTACGACGACGTCATGAACAAGCAGCGCGAGAACATCTACGCGCTCCGCCGTGAGCTGCTCGAGGGCAAAGTTCGCGTTCAGGATGAGGAAGACCCCGAGACATTCGACCACGTGGATACCCGCGCGTATCTGCAGATGCTCGCCCAGGACATTCTCGACGATGCCATCGAGGCGTATGCGGGCAAGGACGTGGACGCCGAGGAGTGGGACCTCGACGCGCTCAAGATGGACATGTCACGCGTGTTCGGCCTTGATGCGGGCGACTACGCCAACCTCGATCTCACTGATAAGAGTGCCGAGGAGATCCGCGCGGCATTCTGGGAGCGCATCGTCAAGAAGTACGACGCCAAGGAGGCCGGCGTTGGCGCCGACATGATGCGGCAGGTCGAGCGCTTCGTCATGCTCGAGACGGTCGATCGCCAGTGGAAGGACCACCTCTACAGCCTCGATCACCTCAAAGAAGGCATCGGGCTGCGAGGATACGGGCAGAAGGATCCGCTGGTCGAATACAAGAAAGAAAGCTTCGAGCTGTTTCAGGACATGAAGCGCCGCGTCGACGAGGACATGGTGAACCGGTTGTGGATGGGTCAGTTCACAGTCGTCGGCGATGAGGCCCCGCCCGGCCCCCAGCGCCGCGCACCGATGCCGATGACGCTGAATGAGCCGAAGGTGAAGCCCGGCGGTACGTTCCCCCCCGCGCCTCGCGCGGCGGTGCCACCATCCGGCTTCCCGTTGCGCCCTGCCGCCCCCCGTGTCGGCGGCGACGATGCGCCCATACACACGGTCCGCCGAGATGAGCCGAAGGTCGGACGCAACGATCCGTGCCCGTGCGGGAGCGGCAAGAAGTACAAGAAGTGCCACGGTGTAGCGGCGTGACGTAGAGCCGGCCTTCAGGCCGGGAAAGGAACCGATGGAGACGAGAAATGCCTCGTCAATTCTTCAGCTGGGAGTGGTCGATCTGATCACCGACCTCCCGACTGCCTTGACGTTTGACGATGTGCTTCTGGTTCCGCGCCACTCAACTGTCGTACCGAGCCAGGTCGACGTCACGAGCCGGTTTACCCGCAACATCCACTTGAACGTGCCGATCGCCAGCGCCGCGATGGACACCGTGACCGAGTCCGGGCTCGCGATCGCGATGGCGCAGCATGGCGGCATCGGCGTCATCCACAAGAACCTCTCGATCGAGGAGCAGGCGTCTGAAGTCGACCGCGTGAAGCGATCCGAAAGCGGCATGATCGTGAATCCGATCACGCTGTCGCCGGAGCATCGCATCTACGAAGCGCTCGAGCTGATGCAGAAATATCGCATCTCAGGCGTGCCCATCACTGAAGGGGGCGCGAAAGAGGGGCGGCTCGTGGGCATCCTGACGAATCGCGATCTCCGATTCGAGGCCAACGTCGATCGGCCGATTTCTGCCGTCATGACGCGCGAGAACCTCATCACGGTGCCTGTGGGCACGACGCTGGATGCCGCGCGCGAAATCCTGCACCGTCACAAGGTCGAGAAGCTGCTCGTCGTCGATCGCGACTTTAAGCTCAAGGGCCTGATCACCGTCAAGGACATCCAGAAGCAGATCAAGTATCCAAACGCCAGCAAGGACGCCCTTGGCCGCCTGCGCGTGGGCGCAGCTGTGGGGATCGCTCGCGATACACCGGAACGCGCTGCCGCGCTGGTAGGCGCTCACGTTGACGTGATCGTCATCGATACAGCACATGGCCATTCACAGGGTGTGCTCGACATGGTGGCGCGCATCCGCCGCGAACATCCCGGCATCGACCTGATTGCCGGCAATGTCGCGACCGCCGAGGCGACAGAGGCACTCATCGAGCGAGGGGTGGATGCCGTCAAGGTCGGCATCGGCGCCGGGTCGATCTGCACGACGCGGGTCATCGCCGGCATCGGCGTGCCCATGATCACGGCTGTGATGGAGTGTTCGCGCGCCGCCGCGACGCGCAATGTTCCGGTGATTGCCGACGGCGGCATCCGCTTCTCGGGCGACATCACGAAGGCCATTGCGGTCGGCGCCAGCTCGGTCATGATCGGCAACCTGTTCGCGGGGACCGACGAGAGCCCTGGTGAGCTCATCCTGTATCAGGGCCGGAGCTTCAAGGAATATCGCGGGATGGGATCGATTGGCGCCATGCGCCGCGGTAGCCGCGACCGGTATTTTCAGGATGAGTTCGAGCTCGAGTCGGACAAGGGCGCCCAGGAGAAGCTGGTACCGGAAGGCATCGAAGGACGCGTGGCCCATAAGGGCAGCGTCGCCTCGATGATTCACCAGCTCGTGGGCGGTCTCCGTGCCGGCATGGGCTATTGCGGCTGCGCCGGCATTCCGGCGCTTCAGAAGGAAGCGCGTCTTATCAAGATTACGCAGGCAGGCTTCCGTGAAAGCCACGTCCACGACGTGACGATTACAAAGGAAGCGCCGAATTATCGCTCGGAATAACAGAAGACCAGAAGATCAGATCAGAAGTGTCTTGACGAATTCTCTGTGTCCTCATGATCTTTTGATCTTCTGTTCAAGATTTCCGCGTTCGATCGTGATTCGGCGGCTATCGTCGCCGAGGTCTTCGATTTTTACGGTCACACTGTCCTCGAGCCGCCGCGGAAGCCGCTCCGCCCATTCGATCGCCACTACTGCCCCACTCGCCATCTCTTCAAGCCCCAGGTCCTCCACCGCGGCGCCGTTTTCAAGGCGATAGAGATCCACGTGCACCAGAGGTGTGCGCCCTTTGTAGTGCTGAATCAGCACGAACGTCGGGCTCGAAACGTTGTCCGGATCCGCGCCGAGGCCGGCTGCCAAGCCGCGCACGAAAGCCGTTTTTCCGGCGCCGAGGTCGCCGTGCAACAACACGAACGTCCCTGGCGTCACGGTGGCCGCAACTGTCTGTCCGAGCTCGACGGTTTCCTGTTCGGAGCTTGTCGTGAAAATGTCAGGACTGGCCATCGGATGGCTTTACGCGGCGTCGCGCGGTCAGCTCGAGCACGGCGTCGCCGAGATGCGCAGCGAGATCGCCGGCCGTCATCGCGACCTCCCCCTCGTCCGCCTCCGTCAAGTCGCCCGCGAGGGAGTGGAGATACACCGCAATCTTGCACGCCGCTTCCGCATCGAGCAATTGCGCCAGCCACGCCGCCAACACGCCAGTCAGGACGTCGCCGGTGCCTCCGGTTGCCATTCCGGGATTGCCTAGCGGGTTGATGAACACTTTGCCTTCCGGCGTCGCGATCAGGGTCCGATAGCCCTTCAGCACGACGTAAATCTGATGTTGCGTCGCAAAGTCACGAGCGACGTCAAGCCTGCTCGCCTGCACTTCGTCCACGGACGTATTCGCCAGACGCGCCATTTCGCCCGGGTGCGGCGTGATAACGATCGACCGTGACCCTTCGCCGCCGCGTTGCAGACGATCGGGATCGGATGCGAGCGCGTTCAGCGCATCGGCATCGAGCACAAGAGGGCTCTCACTCCTTTCGACCAGCTCTTGTACGAAGAGCGTGACGTCGGGTCCTGCGCCGAGGCCCGGCCCGACCGCGATGACGTCCTGCTCGAGCTCGAGCACACGTTCGAAGGCGCCCCCCGCGACAGTGCCATCGGCGGTGTCGTCGAGTGGTACCGTCATGTACTCGGCCCCCATCGCCGCAACGATCGGCTGCGCGCTCCGAGGCGTCGCGATGCTGACGAGACCGGCGCCCGAACGGAGCGCGCCGACGGCGGCAAGATGTGCGGCGCCGGTCTTGCCGCGCGATCCCGCGATCACCAGGACATGTCCATAGTCGCCTTTGTGCGAGTCCGACTCCCGAGGCTGGAGGATCTCGCGCATGCGCTCGCGCGTCAGCAGCTCGAGGCGCGGCCCCGCGAGATTGTCGAGCACCTCGGGCGGAATGCCGATGTCAGCGACGACGATGGTGCCCGCGAGCGCCTCGCCTGGCGGAAGCACAAGCGGAAGCTTAGGCGCGGCGAGCGTCACCGTCATGGCGGCGCGAATACATTCGCCGATCGGTTCGGCGTGGTCAGCCGACAAACCGGTAGGGAGATCGACTGCAACCACCGGAATGCTCGAAGCATTGACGTCGGCAGCGACTGTTTCGAGCATGCCGGCGAGCGGCGACTTGAGACCGGTACCGAAGATCGCATCGATAATCAGGTCGCACTGTGAAATTTCCGAGAAGTGCAGGTCCCAGGCGTGCTCGTCAGATATCTCGACGACGGTCAGGCCGAGGCGGCCGAGAATCTCGAGGTTCAGCCGCGCGTCGCCCTTGATGGCCGCCATGGTCGCGATGACGAACACCGACACATCAACGCCGCGCTGGTACAGCGTGCGCGCGACGACGAACCCATCGCCGCCGTTGTTGCCTGGCCCGCAGAGCACGGCTATCTGTTTGTCGGAGAGATCGTCGTAAGCCGCTTCAAGCGCCGCCACAACCTGCCGCCCGGCGTTCTCCATCAGCACCATCGACGGAATGCCGATTTCGTCGATGGTCTGACGATCGGCGTCCCGCATCTGGGCGGCATTCAGCACCCGCATCTACGTGTTCACGTACTCGGCGACATCAGGGCAGGTGCAGATCAGGTTGCGATCGCCATGGACATTGTCGATGCGGCCCACCGGCGGCCAGAACTTGTCGGCCTTGACGAACGGCAGCGGAAATGCCGCCTGCTCGCGCGTATATGGGTGAGTCCAGTGGCTCGTCGCCACGGCTTCTGCGGTGTGCGGCGCGTTCTTCAGCACGTTGTCTGCCGGATCCACGTTCCCGTCGACAACGGCCTGAATCTCGTGCCGGATCGCGATCATCGCATCGCAGAAGCGGTCGAGCTCTTCCTGCGACTCACTTTCGGTGGGCTCGATCATCAATGTGCCGGCGACCGGAAAGGACACCGTCGGTGCGTGGAATCCGTAATCCATCAGGCGCTTCGCCACGTCGAGCTCTTCCACGGCAGACGCTTTGAATCTGCGCAGGTCGAAGATCATCTCGTGCGCGATCGTTCCGTTCGGCCTCGTGTACAACACGTCGTAATGCGACTCGAGGCGCTTCTTGATGTAGTTCGCGTTGAGGATGGCATGCCTGGTGGCGTTGGTCATCCCCTCCGCCCCCAGCATGCGGATGTAACCATAGGAGATCAGCAGGATGCTCGCCGAGCCCCAGGGCGCAGCCGAGACCGCGTGAATCGCCTCCGAGCCGCCAGCGCGGATGACGGGATGGCTCGGCAGGAACGGCGCGAGGTGTGCCGCCACACCGATTGGCCCCATGCCCGGTCCCCCGCCGCCGTGCGGAATCGCAAAGGTCTTATGCAGGTTCAAGTGGCAGACGTCTGCGCCTATCGCCGCAGGACTCGTGAGCCCGACCTGCGCGTTCATGTTCGCGCCGTCCATATAGACCTGGCCGCCATTCTTATGAATGACGGCGCAGATGTCGCGTATGGCGTCCTCGAACACGCCATGAGTCGATGGATAGGTCACCATCAGCGCCGCCAGCGCATCGCCGTGTTGTGCCGCCTTCGCCGTGAGATCGGCGACATCAATGTTGCCGTTCGCGTCGGTTGCGACGACGACGACTTTGAGTCCCGCCATCACCGCGCTGGCGGGATTCGTCCCATGCGCGGATGCTGGAATCAGCACGACAGTTCGCTTCGCGTCGCCGCGCGAACGGTGATATGCGCGAATAGCCATCAGGCCGGCGAACTCTCCTTGCGCGCCGGAGTTGGGCTGCAGCGACACCGCGGCGAACCCTGTGATTTCGGCCAGCGCCTTTTCGAGCTCGCTGATGACCTGGGCGTAGCCTTGGACCTGGTCCAGCGGGGCAAAGGGATGAATCGCGGAAAACTCCGGCCATGTGACCGGGATCATCTCGGACGCCGCGTTCAATTTCATCGTGCACGAACCAAGCGGAATCATGGACCGATCGAGACCGACATCCTTGCGCTCGAGGTTCTTCAGATACCGCATCATTTTGGTTTCCGAGCGATGCGCCGAAAACACCGGGTGCGTCATGAACGCGGACTTTCGTACGAGCCCGGCCGGCAAATCGCGCGGCCTCTCGGCGTCGGTGATGCGGGGCACCGGTCTTCCTGCCGCTTCTGCGAGGACTCCCGCGATCGCTTGCACGTCGCCAAGCGTCGTCGTCTCGTCGAGGGCGATGCCGATGTGCAGGCTGTCGAAGTACCGGAAATTCAATCGTGCGCGTTCGGCAATGGCCTTGATGCCTACCGTTGTCTCGCCGATACCGTCCGGCACCTGGATGCGGAGCGTATCGAAGTAGACGTCGTTCTGCTGGCGATAACCGAGAGCTTTTGCGGCGGTCTCGAGCGTGGTCGCCAGAGCGTGCGTGCGCTGCGCAATCGCGGTGAGCCCGTCAGGCCCGTGGTAGACGCCGTACATCGCGGCGATATTTGCCAGCAGCGCCTGCGCGGTACAGATGTTCGAGGTCGCCTTCTCGCGCCTGATGTGCTGTTCGCGCGTTTGAAGCGCCATGCGGTAGGCCAGGCTTCCGTGCGCGTCAACGGATACGCCGATGATCCGGCCCGGCGCCTGCCTGACGAACGCTTCGCGCGTCGCGAGAAATGCCGCGTGAGGTCCGCCATATCCCATCGGCACGCCAAACCGCTGAGCGCTGCCGACGACCACGTCAGCGCCCATTTCGCCTGGGGCAGTCGAGACGGTGAGCGCCAGCAGATCGCTGCCGACCGCGACGAGCACGTGCTGTTCGTGCGCGCGCTCGATGAACGAGCGCATCTCGACGAGCAAGCCGTTGTCGTCGGGTGATTGCACATAGGCGCCAAACACATCGCCGCTGAAGTAGGCCGACGCTGGATCGCCCAGGATGATGTTGATGCCCAGCGGTTCGGCCCGCCCCTTGAGAACGTCGAGCACCTGCGGATACGTCCGCTCCGACACCCAGAACGCGTTGCGTGCTCCGGCCGCCTGGCGCGCCTGCACGCGATGCAGCAGCGTCATCGCTTCGCCCGCCGCCGTTGCCTCGTCGAGAAGCGACGCGGTCGCGATATCCATCGACGTCAGGTCGCGAACCATCGTCTGGAAATTGAGAAGCGATTCGAGTCTGCCCTGGGCAATCTCCGCCTGGTAAGGGGTGTACGGCGTGTACCACGACGGATTTTCGAAGAGGTTTCGAAGAATCACGCTCGGCGTGATCGTGCCGTAGTACCCCATTCCGATGAACGAGCGGAACCGCTGGTTTTTCGCGGCCACAGTCCGCAGCCTGTCGAGGTACTCGTGCTCGGTCTCGGCGGGCGGCAGCGCCAGAGGCTTGCGTAGGCGAATGCTTGCCGGCAGCGCCGCATCAATCAAAGCGTCGAGCGAGCGGACGCCAATGACACGCAGCATGTCGGCGCGCTGCTTCTCATCCGGTCCGATATGACGTTGTTCGAACGTATCAGGAGAATCGATTGGCATGTTTTGCGCGCTATTTCACCAGTTCTGCGTACTGATCATTATCAAGCAGGTTTTCGACTTCGGCCGGGTTGCTCAGCTCTATGTCGTAAAGCCAGGCACCGTGGGGGTCTTTGTTGACGAGCTCGGGCTTCGACGTCACATCTGGATTGACGGCAACCACCTTTCCCGTAGCCGGGCTGTACAGGTCGGACACCGCTTTCACGGACTCGATGGTGCCAGCTGTCTGTCCTTGTGAAACGGAGCGACCCACTTCGGGAAGCTCCACAAACACCACGTCGCCGAGCTGTTTCTGTGCGAAGTCGGTAACGCCGACGCGTCCGAGGCTGCCCGTCGCGATGATCCACTCATGATCTTTCGTATAGCGTCGGTCGGAAGGGTACATGTTTGTCAGCTCCGGGAACGTTTGTAGAACTGCCGCGAGACCACCCGCGCAGGTACGCGGCGGCCGCGAATGTCGACGTCGAACTCAGTCCCCGCTGCTGTCGCGTCGATTGGCAGATACGCCAGGCCTATCGCCTTCTTGAGAAAAGGGGTCTGTGTGCCGCTGGTTACGATGCCTTGGCCGCTCAAGGTGTGCGCAGTGTAGCCATGTCGCGCGATTCCGGGAGCGGTCATTTCAAACCCGACCAGCTTGCGCGCAGGCCCGGCGCTTTTCTGCTGCTCGAGCGCAGACTTGCCTATGAAGTCACTTTTTTTCCAGCCGACGATCCAGCCTAGATCCGCCTCGAGGACGGTCGTCGTCTCGTCGATGTCCTGTCCCGACAGATGCATACCCGCCTCGAGGCGAAGCGTATCGCGCGCGCCAAGGCCGACGGGGACGATTTTCGCTCCGGCGCCGGCGTCGAGGATCGCATTCCAGACGCGCTCAGCAGAGGCAGGAGGAATGAACAGCTCGAAGCCGTCCTCGCCCGTATAGCCGGTGCGGGAGATGATGCTGCGTACTCCTGCCACTTCGCCGTGGGCAAACCAGTAATACTTAATGCCTGCCAGGTCGACGCTCGTGAGCGCCTGGACGATACCCAATGCTTCGGGCCCCTGCACTGCGAGCAACGCATACCGCGAGCTCGAGTTGACGACCGCGACGTCGCCAACCGGGCGAGCGTGCTCCGCAATCCATTTGTAGGCCTTGTCGATGTTGCCCGCGTTGACCACCAGGAGGTAGTGCTCGGTGGCAAGGCGATACACGATGAGGTCGTCGACGAAGGTACCTGACGGCGTCGTCAGCGCCGAGTACCTGCGCCTGCCCGATGCTCAACTTTGCCGCGTCGTTCGACGAAATTATCTGCACGCCCGCGAGGGCGTCCGTCCCTGCCAGCTCGATTTCGCCCATGTGGCTGACGTCGAACAGGCCCGCCTTCGTTCGCACTGCCAGGTGCTCATTGACGATGCCCGAGTACTCCACGGGCATATCCCATCCACCAAATGGCACCATCCGGGCGCCATGGGCACGATGCCGTGCATTCAAGGGCGTTTTTTTGAGCTGGTCGGTGGAAGACTGATTCATTGAGGCGCGCCCGCCTACGCAGCTGACGCTGCGCCGGCGCGGCAGGCGTCCTTTGCTGGACGAAAGGTCAAGGTACTATGCTGACACTTTCGGGTCAAGCGCGCAGGCGCACGAAAGAGCGCTAGAACGACGGACGGATGATTCCGAGCTTCTGCATGCGGGACTGCAGCGTCGTCCGCTTGATACCCAGCCTGGCGGCCGCTCCGGTCGAGCCGGCGATGACGCCGCCGGACTCGCGCAGCGCCGTGAGAATCTGCTTTCGCTCGATCTCGAGCAATTGCTCGGCCGGCGTTTTTGGGGCGCTCACCGCGCGGGTTAGCGCAGGTCTGAGATCGGCGAGCGGCACTCTGAGCTCTGGCCCCGATGAAAGTATGACCGCGCGCTCGATCAGGTTCTCCAGTTCCCGAATGTTGCCAGGCCAGTACGAGCGCTTCAGCGCCTCCATGGCCGCGTTCGGAATGATCGTGATGCGGCGCTTCAGCGGACGGGAGAACTTATCGACGAAATGGTGTACGAGCGACGGGATATCGTCCGGCCTCTCGCGCAACGGAGGTACGTGCATGGGAAACACATTCAGCCGGTAGTACAAATCGCTCCGGAACAGGCCGTCGGCGATCATCTGCTCGAGATCGCGATTGGTGGCCGCGATTAGTCGCACGTCAACCCGCTGTGTTCGGGTGCTTCCCAGGCGCTCGAACTCCTTCTCCTGCAGCGCACGCAGCATCTTGGGTTGAATCTCAGGCGGAATGTCCCCGGCTTCGTCCAGAAACAGCGTGCCTCCGTTCGCGAGCTCCAGCCGGCCGATCTTGCTGTTGGTGGCGCCGGTGAACGCGCCCCGTTCGTAGCCGAAGAGCTCGCTCTCGATCAGCGATGCAGGAAGCGCCGCCAGGTTGAGGCGCACGAACGTCCGATCGCGGCGAGAACTCAGGTTATGGATGGCGCGCGCCAGCATCTCCTTCCCTGTCCCGGTCTCGCCACGAATCAGGACCGTCGCATCGGTCGGCGCCACGGTTTCGACAGCCTGCAGCACGCTCTTCAGCGCCGAGCTCTCGCCGATGATGCCGCGGAAGTCATGGCCCAGCTGTATCTCCGCTTCGAGGTATTCCTTCTCCTCGGCGAGATGGTCTTTCAGGCCCATGATTTCCTGGTACGCCAGAGCGTTTTCCATCGCGATCGCGACCTGCTTCGAGATCTGTTTCAGTAAGTCGAGCTCTTGTACGGGGAATGCATCTGGATCGACGCTCGCGACATTGAGCGTCCCAAGCGTGCCCCGACGCGTCACCAGGGGAATGCAACACAACGACTGCAGAGTCGGAGGCAACAGCGGCGGCCCATCCTTGAAGAACCGATCGAGGTCTTCTTTGCGGAAGACGCGCGCGACACCGGTTCGAAACGTGACGCCGGCCGCCGAATTGTCCAGCGTGAGGTCAATGTCGGGCTCGATCACGCCGCCGGTTGTGTATGCCAGCGCCTGAAGCTTCAGTTGGCCAGTTGCTCGATCGATGAGGGCCACGCTCGCCGAGTCGTGCTTGACGACGCGTTGCATCGATTCCGACAGCGTGCGGAGCAGCTCCGGATAGTCGAGGCGCGAGACGAGCAGATTGTTCACGTCGAGAAGCAGCCGGAGCCGGTCGCGCTCTTCGCGTAGTTCCTGTTGCAGCCGCTGCGCTTCCTCGAGAAGCGCCGGCACCGTAAGCGCGTGTTCGTCCATCAGTTCCGTCGAATCGTCAGGGTGTCGTCATTTGCCGAATTTTCGTCATTTCGGCACGAGGCATATGTTAAGCATTTTGCTCTACTGAAAATAAGTACATCTCCATCAACAACTTACAGAACAAAACTTGCACGGGCTCGTGGGGCGCGTAACTTGCTTTGTCCGCGAGCATGGATCCTCGAACAACGAATTTGGTCTGGGCCAATGGCGCGATGCGCAGGCTCGAAGAGGAAATGCGGTGCGCGAGCATGACTGACGCCAGCGTCATGCTGACCGGCGAAAGCGGGGTCGGTAAGCGGTTCGCGGCCAATATGATCCATCAGTTGAGCCAGCGTCGGCGCGCTCCGTTTGTCGCCATCGACGCCGCGGATGTGCTCAGCGAGACTCCGCCTGCCGGCATGGGTGCGACAGTCGCAGTGGGCGGCGTCTTTCTTCAAGCACCGGACGACGGCACTTTGCTCATTCAAGACATCGAAAAGATGACGGCGACCGCCCAGTCACAGTTGCTGGAATTCATGGATCGATCGACAACCGTCAAGAGACACGCGCGGCTCATGACGGCCACAACCGCTCACCTGTTCAGGCTGGTCCAGACCGGCCTGTTCCGCGACGATTTGTTCTATCGGCTGAATGTGATTCACTTCACCATTCCGCCGCTTCGGGAGAGGCGCGAGGACATCCCTCTGATGTTTCGACACTACTTGTCGTTGCACGCGAGGACCGAGGCGCCCCGGCTGTCGAGCGCTGCCCGCCGCCGCCTGATCGAATACGCCTGGCCCGGCAACATTCGCGAATTGAGGACGGTGACGCAGCAGCTCAGCGCGGCGCCGTTACCCGACCTCATCGAGCCGCAGCACCTGCCCTGCCCGATTGGCAAGTGACCACTGAGTTTTCCGTGAGCTGCTCCCCAATGCGATCTGACGGGAGACAGGCCCGTCAGATCGCACAGCTCGACTCAGCGTTTGACGTATCGGTGAATCGCGCTACCGGGCCGGAACAGCGCGACAGCCACCGAGGCAAGCAGCACTCCGACAACGGCAAGGATAACCGGCAAGTCGCCCTTCCCTACTGCCTGCGTCAGGCTGAGAGCCGGTATCAGGAGCGCCAGCAGCGCGCCCGCGAGCGACACGGCGATAAACACCTCAATGAGAACGCCAAGCAGTAGCTTCAGCATGAATGTCACCATGGAAACGCGAAGCACCCAATGAATTGCCAGATGTACTGCTGAGATCGAATCGCCCACTCCCAAGAGCACATCTGATAGACAATGTCCCGGCTCCACCACGAATATTCCTTCGATTCGATCGCGCAACCCTCGAACTGGTTGTACGCCGACATCAGTGCGACCTGATAGAGGCCGATGCAATCGACCATGAGGGTGGGCCCGGCTTTGGCAACCCGAACCCCCGCTCGCTGCTTTCGCGTGATCCGTTTCGCGAGCCGTCGCGACGCATCCGGGTCGCCGTCGAGTAGCTGGACGATGGCGCCATCAACCATCGCGCTGAGGGCCAACGGACCGTCGTCTTCGGTCTCGTCTCGCTGTTCCAGTGCCGATACCAGACGCTTGAACGAGCGGACGGCCTGCGAGCCGATCAGGATTGACCGGACGCTATCCGTTTTGTCCGGCGAGTCGGAGCGCGGATCGACGCGTAGCGTCTTTTGCCCCCTCGCGACCTGAAACCCGTCCTGGCTGATGGCGATTGACACCATGTCCTTCCCCTGCGAGAGCCGCAGCGTCGCGTCGCCGGTGTGGGCGATCACCTTTTCGAGCGTGAAGTCGCCGCCACGGAGCGTCAGCACCGCATTGCCTGCCGCATCGGTCGTCGCTGCAAAACTGGTGTTCGTCGCGCGATCGTGCGCCCGATAGTTGCCCCTGCGTTGTCCCTCCTGGCCCTTTCCCTGCCCCGCGGCGAGTGCGGGGACCATCCCCATCGCGATAAGAAGAACCAATAGCCGTGTGGATCGAGACATACCCACCTCCACCACCGTCGCATCGCTCGGGTGGCCCGCGGCGCGCCATTGGCGTGACCGCGGTACGAAACGGACGTGCGCATGACCCCGCACGACAACTGCCGTGCCCCGCTTCCGCCAGTCCAGTTGTGCCGGTTGCGTCCAGCTAGCTCTCGGCCGAATACTCGGGCGAGGTTTCCTGCGCGCTGCTCACCTGAAGCCTGTGGGCATAGCGTAAATATGCCTGCAGCGTGTGATAACTGATGCCAAGAGCGCGGCATGCTTTCCGCTTGTTGCGTCCGCTCCGCTCGAGAACGAGCCTGACGTATCGGCTGCCCCAGGCACGCAGCGTGTCGTTGCGCAGCACTGATGGGAGCAACACATCACCGAACGCGTGGCATATGCGGATTGGCAGATCGCCTACTTCGATCGTGGCGCGAGGTGCCAACGCAACAGTGCGCTCCATCATGCGTTCGAGCTCGCGCACGTTTCCGGGCCAGTCGTAGGTCAGCAGCGCGTCGGCTGCCGCCCTCGAGAGCGTGAGACGGCGCGCTTCTCCGTGACGGTCGAGAAAATACGACGCGAGCTCGAGAATGTCTTCGCGCCGGTCTCGCAACGGCGGCACCTGGATTTCGATGCCGGCCAACCGGTAAAAGAGATCGGCGCGGAAGAGGCGGGCCTCGACGAGCCCGGATAGTTTCTTGTTGGTCGCCGCCACGACCCGCGTATTCACGTGATGGAGGCCGTGGCCGCCGACCCTTTCGACGGCGAAGTCCTGGAGCGCACGCAGGAGCTTGGCTTGCGCCGAAAGCGACAGGTCGGCCACCTCGTCGAGAAACAACGTTCCGCCGTCGGCGCACTCGAACTTGCCGCGGCGCCCGCGTACACCGGTGGCAGTCCTGTCCTCGATGCCGAAAAGCTCCGCTTCGAGCAGCGTCTCGACAAGGGCCGCGCAATTCACCGGCACGAACGGCCCGCGGCGGCGCACGCTCATCTCGTGAATCTGCCGGGCGACCAACTCCTTGCCCGTGCCGCTTTCGCCGTCGATGAGCGCGACGAAGTCCGTGGCTGCCACGCGCTCGATGCGCTCGCGTACCGCCTGCATAACCGCACTCGATCCGATCAACGAAGCCGCGCCGTCTCGTCGCATGCGCGGAGCGAAAACAAGAGGTATGCCATGTGGTGATTGGGGGATTGGTGGCTGGGTGATTGGGGTTTTTCGTGTATTCATCGACATCAGCTCAATCCTTCAATCACCAATCTGTCCATGACGAGATGACGGTCGGGGTATTTCGTTCTCGTCCTGCGCCGTGCCTTGGGTGCACCACGTCAGCGGCTTCGGCCACTGGGTCGCTACTTCCCAGAGGGGAAGCTGCTCGTCAAACATCAGAGCTCCCCGATAACGGATGCCCTCGCGATCGATCAGGGCGACATGACATCGC
This sequence comes from Vicinamibacterales bacterium, assembly GCA_963784045.1. Classification (GTDB taxonomy): domain Bacteria; phylum Acidobacteriota; class Vicinamibacteria; order Vicinamibacterales; family JAMQPK01; genus JAMQPK01. Next base: position 249,565 of record CAWAPZ010000005.1, on the reverse strand, counting down.
AGGATGCGGCCGGCAACGCGAAAGAGAGGCGCCGGCTCGCCAAGCTGCATCTCCACCCGAATTCCGGGCAAAAGACGCCAGTCGGTTTCGATGAGCGCGCCACTCGCCGAGAGATCGATGACGTGTGCGAGACGACCGGGACGCAGGCGCGCTCGCTCCATGCCTTGGGCAGTAAACGCGCCCACCCGTAGCGCCGCGCGCCGTTCGTGCCTTACCGGGACAGCCATGTGCCAGCGGCGAAGTTGAACTCGAGAATGCGCGTCCGCGCGGTGGCGCCCAGTACCCGGACAGCAAACTGGTTGCCGCGACGGCCACGCAGAAACAGCGTCCCTGGCGTCGACGCTCCAGCAGGGCTGAAGCTGAGCAGCGTCGAACTGCCGATTTGAATTGGATCGGCAGTGTTGAATGGGCCCGGATCGATGCCCGTGACGTTCGGATGAATACCGAATTCGATGCCGCTGAAGTGATATTCGAGCTGTTCGACGGCGCTGATAGGGAGATCGATGTTGCGTGCGATATCGCGAGCGAGTACTCCGTTGCGGTTGCCGTCGACGTAGCTGCGGAGCCGATAGCCCTCTGGCTGCTGGACAAACTGGATGGCTACGTAGGCCGAGCGCCTGACCGCCTCGAAGCGAGCCGTCGCCATGCGCCCGGCCACGTAGTGGGCCGCCGCCGCTGCCCGCGTGCGATCGACGCTGGACTGCGCCAGCGGGATCGCCGCGCCGCTGACGATCACCATGACGGTGATCGCCATCAGCACCTCGAGCAGCGAGTAGCCCTTACTTTCCACTTTCGACTTTCTACTTTCTACTTTCTACTTCTGCACCGCCGCCACTGTGAGGCGATCCTTGATCTTCAGGAAACTCTTCTCGCCGATGCCGCGCACGTTCATGATTTCCTCGATTTTCTTGAACGGGCCGTTCTTCGTGCGGTACTGCACGACAAGGTCTGCTGTCTTCGCGCCGATGCCGGGAAGCGTGGCAATCTGCGCCACAGTGGCGGTGTTCAGGTTGATGGTCTCGGTGGAAACCACCGTTGCGGCAACCGGCGGTTTTGTGGCGCGCTGTGCGAAAAGCGGCGATGCGATGCAGGTGAGAGCGACGACGAGCGCGAGCGCTGAGCGTTTCATGTCTGTCCTCCTTCGTTAATGTGTCGTGGGGCCCCACCCCCACGACCTGTACCTCGCGGTCTTTGACCGCTCGGCGGTGTAATGTGTCGTGGGCCACCCCCACGACCTGTACCTCGCGGTCTTTGACCGTTCGGCGATGTAATGTGTCGTGGCACCCCCACGACCTGTACCTCGCGGTCTTTGGCCCTTCGGCAGGTAGTGAAGGTGGCTCCGACGGTTGTTGACACGACGAACCGGTGGTGGTCAGGCACCGGTTAACGCGCCGGGGATGTCGGAGCCGCATGGTCGTGTGGCAATGCTCGCGCCGTCGAGCTCACGCGAGACGCGTCGTGGAAAGTTCTTGAGCGGACACGGTTTCGCCACGCATCGCAACAGCACGCCGACGTATGCGGTTTTGAGGGCGGCGGGAATGACAACCGCCGTTGCCACGGATATAATCCCGGGAACCTCATTCCTCACGATGATCGACTCGCGCCGACGGCGCTTGCTCACCCTTGTGTTTCCCTCGCTTCTTTTACCGCTGCAACTTCTGTTGTTCGGCCCCCACACGATCTACGCCGGCAATGCGGCGGAATTCAGCGCGCCGTTCTGGAGCCTGTTGGCGCACGTGGCTCCATGGATCGCCGCCACAGCCGCTACGCTCGCGCTGATTGGCGTACTGCTGCCGGCCAGGTTCTTTGCGCACTATGTCGTGCTGCTTGTGGCGCTGGGCGTGACGGTCTGGGCGCAGGGAAACTTAATGGTCGGCGACTACGGCGTGCTCAACGGGCAGGAGATCGACTGGAGCGGCAACGACTGGCGGAAACGTTACGAACTGGTACTGTGGCTCGGAGTGCCGGTCGCGGCGCTGATCCTGGCGCGAACGCTGTTTTCGACGGCTGTGTTCGCCAGCCGCATTCTGATCGCGCTGCAGGCGGTGCTGCTCGCGTACACCGCGGCACAGGCCGATCCCGATCAGCGCGCAAAATGGCAAGGGGCGCCCGGTGCGATTTTTGAGCTTTCGACGAAGCAAAACGTTTTTCACTTCGTGCTCGATGGCTTTCAATCCGACGCCTTCGAGGACATCGTCGAGGCCGACCGTGCGGAGATGGACCGCCAGTTTTCCGGATTCACCTTCTTCAGAAACCACATGGGCGCGTTCCCGACCACGGTCGTCAGCATTCCGGCGATGCTGACGGGATCGGTGTATCGCAACCAGGAGCCGATACGCCGCTTCATCGCACAATCATTCAGAAAGGCGTCGCTCTTCGGCACGCTGAAGTCGCAGGGCTATCGCGTCGATGCGGTGTCCGGATTGCTGTACGACAGGGCCGCGGCGACGACGTATTACAAGCTGCCCACGCCGTATGTCACCTACGAGGCGTACGTGCAGTTTGCTGGATGGCAGCTCGCGGACCTCGCGTTGTTCCGCCATGCACCGCACGTCCTGAAGCCGTGGATCTATAACAACCAGGCCTGGCGTCTGCAGAACAGGTTCGGCGACGCGGTGGGCACACGCGGCCGTCGGTACGGCCCGGTGAATGGCGCGGCGTTTCTGGCGGACTACACGTCGAAAATGCGCGTCACGCACGACGATCCGACCTACAAGTACATCCACGTCGCAATTCCGCATTGGCCAGTGTCGGTGGATGCCAATTGTGAGTACATCGGCGCGCAATCGCTGCGTCGGCCGAACTACACGGGTCAGTCGCGCTGTGCGGTGCGGCGTGTTGGCGAGCTGCTCAGCAGGCTGCGCGAGCTCGGTCTTTACGACAGCAGCCTCATCGTGGTGTCGTCAGATCACGGCGTAGCGCTACCGCCTGAAGGGTTTCCGGGCGACCGCGACATCTTCGGCGGCCCGTTGTCTGAAATGTCGGGCAGTTCGCTGGCGCTGCTGGTGGTGAAGCAGCCCCACAGCACCGGACCGCTCCGAGCCTCGCAAGCGCCGAGCACGATTAGCGACGTGCCGGCGACGATTGTCGACACGCTCGGTTTGAAAAATCCATTTCCCGGCGTCTCAGCGTTGAAGCTGGACGAGCACGCGCCGCGCCCGCGCCAGTTTGCGTCGTACGTGTGGAGTTCCTCGGACTGGCAGGCCGATTTCCTTCCTTACATGGACGTGTTCACCGTCAATGGCCGCGTCACCGAAGGTAGCGCGTGGAAGACGGAAGAGCCGATTTATGCGCCCACCGCGACTCCAGAAGGACGCTCGCGCGGATTTTACAAGCCGGAGCGTGGCTCCCCCGGCCAGATTTTCCGGTGGAGTACGCCGCTCGCGTTTCTGCACCCGCCCCCGGCCGCGAAGGGCGTCGAATTGAAAGTGCGCTCGAATGCAGACAAGCCGCAGACCATCACGGTGGAGTTGCGCGGTAAGGTGATCGACAAAAGGGTGCTCAGCGATCGGGAATGGCATGACTTGACGTATTCGATTCCTCCATCGAACACGACGCCGGCCGGAGGCGAGTGGCTGGTGCTCCGGATCGATCCGCCCTGGAAGGTTCGCGGCGACCGCCGCATCTTCGGCGTGATGACGCGCGACCTGAAGTGGATTAATTAGCCGCGCTGCGGTACCACTCGATCGTGTTCTTCAACCCCTCCTCCAGCGACACCGAGGGCTCGTAACCGAGGAGCGTGCGAGCGCGGGTGATGTCGGCGAGCGAATCCTTCACGTCGCCCTGCCTGGCCGGGCCATACGACGGTTCCAGTCGGCTCCCCATGGCATCTCGCATCGACGCAAACAACTGATTCAAAGAAATGCGCGTGCCCGTCGCGATGTTCACCACTTGACCCGATGCCCCTGGCGCGTTCACCGCGCGCAGCACTCCGTCCACGACGTTCGCCACGTAGGTGAAGTCGCGCGTCTGCTCGCCATCGCCGTGAATCGTCGGTGCCTTGTTCTCCAGAAGCGCCTTCGCGAAGACAGAGATCACACCGGAATACGGTGACGAGGGGTCCTGACGAGGTCCGAAGACGTTGAAATACCGGATCGTGACCGTTTCGAGTCCGTAGAGCGAGGTGAACATCTGCATGTATTGTTCGCCGACGAGCTTCTGCAGTGCGTACGGAGACAGCGGATGGGGCGGCATGTCCTCGCTCTTCGGCAACGTCGGCGTGTTGCCGTAGGCCGACGAGGAGCCCGCATACACCACGCGCTTGACGCCGGCATCGCGGGCCGCGACCAGAATGCAGAGAGTGGCGTCGATATTCGCGCGGTTCGATGTAATGGGGTCCTCGACCGACCGCGGCACCGAAGGTATCGCCGCCTGATGCAGGACGTAATCGACGCCTTGCACGGCGCGCGTGGCAACCGCGAGATCGGCGACATCGCCCTGGAGGAACTCGACGCCAGACAGATGGGCGAGGTTGTTGCGGTGGCCGGTAATCAGGCTGTCGGCGACACGGACGCGTTCACCGCGGCGTAAGAGCTCTTCTGTAAGGTGTGAACCGATAAAGCCTGCACCGCCGGTGACGAGGTATGAGGACATGCGGTTGATAGTGGAAAGTAAAAAGTGGAAAGTTGAAAGTGCAAAGTAGAAAGTGAAAAGTGCCGCAGCCGGCCGTAAGCCGAATTCTGTCCGCTTCCGCCCGCTTGCGCGGGCGTCGGCGGGACGATCATTCCTCTAGGCCCGGCATTGCTGACGGGCTCAAGCGACCTACCCGGAAGCTTCGAACGGGCCGTTCTCTCATCCGCGATCGCCCTTGCGGGCCACCGCGAGACATCGCCTCCCTATTTGGTCTTGCTCCGTGCGGGGTTTTGCCTGCCATCTGCCTTACGACAGACGCGGTGCGCTCTTACCGCACCTTTTCACCCTTACCCACGTCATCCCGGTCGACCATACCCGGTGCACTTGGTGGGAGTGGCGCGGCCCAGTCGTGAGCCGCGCCACTCCGCATGGTCAACCGGAATGACGCTGGCGGTATGTTTTCTGTGCCACTAGTCCTTCAGGTTACCCTGACCGGGCGTTACCCGGCGCACTGCCCTGCGGAGTTCGGACTTTCCTCTCGCCTTGCGGCAAGCGATCGTCTGGCCCACTGCGACATTACATTCTAACCCACCTGGGATTAGGGACTTGAGATCAGGGACTCGACTTGGGATTAGGGACTTGGGATTAGGGATTTGGGATTAGCCGGGTCTCAATACGCGAGTCGAACCAGAGACCGCTCGAAATTCCGCGTGGCGAGACTCTTGCCCGGAGAACCGGGCCGCTGTGGTCAGAATGGTCGCGCTCATCCTCCTCGATACGCGGCGGAACTTGCCGAACACGCCCGGGTTTGACCCGGGCCTGCCCGTTTCCTGGCTCTTGTGCGGGCTGTAAACCGGTACGACGGCCATCGCTCAGCGCTTCGAATCACGTAGAGCATGGGGCGATGGCTGCTAATCCCTAATCCCTGCGTAGTCCCTAGTCCGCAATCCCTAGTGACGGAGTTATCCGTCCGTCTCCTGACGGATCGCGTACTGCTCGAGCTTCTTGTAGAGGTTGCTGCGGGGCGTGCCAATCACTTCGGCGGTCTTCGAGATGTTCCACCCATTCTCGCGCAGCTTTTCAACGAGCCACGCGCGCTCGGCGGATTCCTTGAACTCGCGCAGTGTACCCGCGTCCGAACCCGCGCCGGAGCCGACAGCGGCTGCGGGGCTCAGTCCGGCGGAGGGCCGCGGCAGGCCTTTGTCCGATCGCAGCGACTCGGGAAGGTCCGGCGCGTCGATCGTGTCTCCCTCCGTCATGATGATGAGACGTTCGACTGTGTTTCGCAGTTCGCGGATGTTGCCGCGCCATCGATACCGCTTGAGCACGTCCATGGCTGAGGGCGTGATCTGCTTGGGCCGCCGGTTATTCTCGCGGCCCAGCTGATGGACGAAATGTTTCACCAGTAGCGGAACGTCTTCTGGACGCTCGCGGAGGGGCGGCACGTAAATTGGAATGACCGCCAGCCGGAAGTACAGGTCCTCGCGGAAGTTGCCCTTTTCGATTTCGGCCTCGAGGTTCTTGTTCGTCGCGGCGATGACGCGCACATCCACATTGACCGTCTTCGCCGAGCCCAGGCGCTCGACCTCACCCTCCTGAAGTACGCGTAGCGCTTTGGCCTGCGTCTTCAAACTCATATCCCCCACTTCGTCGAGGAAGATCGTGCCGCGGTCGGCCTGTTCGAATTTCCCCACCTGCCGCTCTGTGGCGCCGGTAAATGAGCCCTTCTCGTGGCCGAACAGTTCCGACTCGATGAGCTCTTCGGGAATCGCCGCGCAATTGACCTGCACGAAGCGCTCGCGGCTGCGAGGGCTGAGGCGGTGAATCGTCCGGGCGACGAGCTCCTTGCCGACGCCGCTTTCCCCTTGCAGCAGGACGGTCGCATGCGTGGGAGCGGCCTTGCGGATGGCTTCTTCCACTTTCCGAAGCGCCGTGCTGTTACCGACCATCTGGTACTTCGAGTCGATTTCCTGGCGCAACGCGCGATACGCTGTCTCCGTGCGATGTCCCGAAAGCTCTCTCTCGATCCGCTCCAGCAGGACGGGTTCGGAAAACGGCTTCTCAATGAAACCCGAGGCGCCTTTGTCGCGCGCCTCGAAGGCATTCTGCGCCGTGCCATGTCCCGACACCATCACGACAGGAACGGCAGGGTTGGAGGTCTTGATGCGTTCGAGCACCTCGAGCCCGTCCATGCCCGGCATCTTGATGTCGAGGAATACCAGATCCGGTGGATCGCGCTCGATCAGCGCAAGCCCCTCCTGGCCGGTTGCAGCGCCGATGAACTGGTAGCCCTGATACTCGAGCGTCCGCCGCATCGAGTCGCGGATGCCCGCCTCATCGTCGATGACCAGGATTCGTGATTTCACGTCAGCGGGTGTCGACCCGGACCGCGCGAATCGATCGCTGATCCGTTGCGGGAATGTATACGTAGACGGCTAGTACGTCGCCGGGACTCGCGGCGCGCGCGAGGCGATTGTAGACGTCGGCCGAACTGATGGGGCGCCGGTTGATCTCGAGCACGATGTAGTCACGCTGAATCCCGGCGTCGTAGGCAGAACTCAACGGATCGACGCGGGTCACGACCACCCCGTTTACGCCGCTGGGCAAGCGCAGCCGGCGCGATGTATCGCTGTCGAGATCGCGCACGTTCAAGCCCAGCGGGACGACGGCGTTGCTCGAAGGCCGTACGGGATTCGTTTCGTCGAGCGTGCGCTCCGCCTGCCGTGTTGGACGCTCGCCGAGCCGCATGGTAACCGTCTGGCTGCGGCCGTCGCGCATGACGTGCAATCGGGCCAGTGTTCCCGGGCTGCGCCGCGCGACTTCGCGGACGATCTCGTTGTTGTTCGCCACGCGCTTGTCGTCGATGCCGGTAATGAGGTCGTAGGGACGCAGACCCGCGCGATGTCCGGGAGACCCGACGGTGACGTCCTGGACAAGCGCTCCGTGCGTCGAGGCAAGCCGCAGGGAGCGCTGAAGGTCCGGGTCGACATCGGACAGTCTGACTCCCATGTAGCCGCGAGACACCCGCCCTTCGGTGCGAAGCTGCGAGAGAATCGATCGCGCTTCGTTGATCGGCACCGCGAAGCCGATGTTGCTCGCCCGCTGGCTGATGGCCGAGTTGATGCCGACGACTTCGCCCTGGCCGTTGATGAGCGGTCCGCCGCTGTTGCCGAAGTTGATCGCGGCGTCGGTCTGAATGTAATTGTCGAGGCTGCTGTCGAACAACTTGCGCCCCAGGTAGCTGACAACCCCGACCGTGACCGTGTGCTCGTACGCGAGTGGATTGCCGATGGCACACACCCACTCGCCCACCCGCAGCGTTTCCGAGTCTCCCATCGGCGCGACGGGAAGGTTCTTCGCGTCGACCTTTATCAACGCGATATCGGTGTCAGGATCGATGCCCAGGACGCGCGCGTGCAGACTGCGGCCGTCGGAAAACTTCACCATGATCCGTTCGGCGCTCTGGATCACGTGATAGTTGGTCAGTATCTGTCCGTCCGACTCGATGACGAATCCGCTGCCCGATTGTGGGCGGACTGCGTTGGGGTTTTGCGGTGCGGGGTTGGTGTCGTCGAACAAGCTCGGTTCGGAACCGCGCCGCCGACGGTTTCCGCCGCGGGTGGTGGCCTCGATGTTGACAACAGCCGGGTTGAGGCTTTCGGCGACGTCCGCGAAGGTCACAAGCCCCGTTGTGTGTGCCGCGGAACGGCTGACCGCGGGCGTTGCCGCGGCGGGTTCCGCGTGAGGAATAGGTAGGTTCGCGGAGGGCGCGGCGGCGTCCATCTGCGCCGGAGGCGTGTCGGGAAGCACCGGCGCCCGCAGGCTGCCTGAGGTGGCGCCGAGCAAAAACGCCATTACCGCCGTCAACGCCAGCGTGACGAGGACAAAGGGTCGGAACACTCCGAGAATTATAAGCTGACTAGCTTGCGGAGCGCCGCTTCGTCGAGCACGGAAACTCCGAGTGCCTCGGCTTTTGCAAGCTTGCTCCCGGGATCTGTTCCGGCCACGACGTAGTCGGTCTTCTTACTGACCGACCCGGTGACTTTTCCGCCGCGCAGCTGTATCGCTTCCGTCGCGGCCTCACGGGACAGCGTCGGGAGCGTACCCGTCAGGACGAATGTCTTGCCACTCAGCGGGCCGGGCGCAGACGAGGCTGTAATCGGCGCTTGCATGTTGAGCCCCGCCGCGGCGAGCTGTTGGATCAGCGCCTGATTCTGCGGCTGATCGAGGTACTCCCGAACGGCGGCGGCGACGACGGGTCCGATGTCGGACACGGCTTGAAGCTGCTCTTTCGACGCGGTCATCAGCGCGTCCATCGTGCCAAACGCGCCGGCAAGCGCCTGCGCGCCTCGCTCCCCTACATGGCGAATGCCAAGGCCGTAGACCAGCCGCCAGAAATCGCGTGTCTTGCTGCGCTCGATCTGCGCGATGAGATTGGCGGCAGACTTCTCGGCCATCCGATCGACGCGTTCGAGCTGCTCCTGCGTCAGTGTGTAGACGTCGGCATAGCTCGCCAGGAGCCCTTCGGCGATAAGCTGCGCGATGCGCGATTCGCCGAGCCCTTCGATGTTCATGGCATGGCGCGCCGCAAAATGCTCGAGCCCGCGCTGCAGTTTAGCGGGACACGAGGTATTCGCACATCGCCAGACGGCTTCGTCGTCTCCCCGGACGAGCTCGCTCTGGCATCGTGGACAGCGTGTGGGCATCTGCCAACGCCCGGCGCGGTCCTTGCGCTCGAGGTCGACGACGCGAACAACCTGCGGAATGATGTCTCCTGCCTTCTCCACGATCACGAGATCGCCGTCGCGAATGTCCTTGCGCGCGACCTCGTTCGCGTTGTGGAGCGTGGCCATCGACACGGTCGTACCTGCGATGAACACGGGTTCGAGCACCGCGAACGGCGTCACCGCGCCGGTACGTCCGACGTTGATGTCGATCTTCGTCAAGGTCGTCTCAGCCTGCTCCGGAGGAAACTTGTAGGCGATCGCCCATCGTGGAAACTTCGACGTCGTGCCCAACCGGGCGCGAAGGGAGATGTCATCCAATTTGATAACGACGCCGTCCGTATCGAACGCAAGGGCGCGGCTGCCGGACGACCGCTTTCGACCCCATTCGGCGCAGTAGGCGGCAACCTTGTCGATGCCTCTCAGTGCCTTCCAGTGCGGCTCGACCGGCAGCCCCCATAGCTCGAGGGTTTCGAGAAGCTCCCGGTGAGCGCCAGGCATGCCGTTTCTGCTGACGAGCTGATAAAAATACGCGCGGAGCCCCCGCTTGCGGACCTGCTCGGGATCGATCTGGCGAATCGCTCCCGATGCGGCATTGCGCGGATTGGCGAACCGTGGCGCGCCGGCGTCTTCGCGCTCCTTGTTGGTTCGCTCGAACTCTTTGCGAGGCAGGTAAATCTCGCCGCGAATTTCGACGGTCCCCTTCGGGCCGCCGGCGAGCGTGTGTGGAACGTCTTTGATCGTTTTGACGTTCAGCGTGACGTCCTCGCCCGTCGTGCCGTCTCCGCGCGTGGCTGCCCGCACGAGGGCGCCGTCGCGGTACTGGAGCGCGATGCTGAGCCCGTCGATCTTCAGCTCGGCGACGTACGGCACGGCATCCTCAACGTTGCTGGCCTGAAGGCCAGCACTACGTACGTTAGTACGTTGTCGAGAGCACGTGCGTTGTCGAGGCCTCGGCGAAGCCGCTCGTCGAACGCTCTCAGCTCGTCTTCGTTGTACGCGTTATCCAGACTGAGCATCGGCTCCGCATGCCGGACCGACGCGAACCCTTCGGCTGTGCGTCCGCCTACGCGCCGCGTCGGGGAATCAAGCGTGACGAGATCAGGGTGCTCGCGCTCGAGACGCTGGAGCTCGCGCATGAGCTCATCGAACTCAGCGTCGCTAATTTCTGGAGTGGAGTCGATGTAGTAGCGGTCTTCGTGATGACGAATCTGCCGTCGAAGGTCGTCTATGCGGCTCGCGGGATCCACATTTATCGGTCTCTTGCGAGGATGTAATCGGGCAGCGCCATCAGCGCGTCGCGCGCGTCGGATGGCGGGAAGAGATACAGCTGCTTCTTGGCGAGGGTCGCCTGTTCCTGCGCTCTGTCCATCGCGTACTCGACCGAGCGCGTCTCGTGGAGCAGGCGACAGATGTCGCGCCACAGCTCGGGTGTCACCGAGCGCTCGCGCACCACGTCGTGAATCATCGCTGCGGTCGCGGCGTCGCCGCGCTGCAACAGCCGGATCACCGGCAGCGTGACCTTGCCCTCGCGGAGGTCGCCGCCGACCGGCTTTCCCAGCGCAACTTCGTCGCCGGCAAAATCAAGCAGGTCGTCGATCAGCTGAAATGACATGCCCAGGCTGATGCCGTACTGCTCGAGCGCACGTTCCTGCTCAGGCGTTGCGTTGCCGAGAATGCCGCCGATCCGCGCGCAGCCGCCGAACAGATATGCGGTCTTTCGCCGGATGATGTCGAGGTGCTCCTGCTCGCTGATCATCACCTCGCCTTTTTTCGAAAGCTGGTAGAGCTCGCCTTCGATCATCCGCAGGGTGACGTCGCAGAGCTGCCGCACGATATCGAGCCGGTCCGGCGTCAGCGCCAGGCCCATCGACTTGATGTACAGATAATCGCCGAGAAGGACCGTAACGTCGCTGCCCCACCGGGAATGCACCGACGGCTGACCGCGCCGCCATTGCGAATCGTCGATGATGTCGTCATGGACGAGGGTCGCGGTGTGGATGAACTCGACGACAGCGGCGTAGAGGACTGCGAGGTCGCCTGTGTAGCCGGTCAGGCGCGCCGCCATCAGCAGGACGGCAGGCCGTATCCGCTTGCCCCCGCCGTTCTGGATGTACCGCCCAATCTTGGGGATGAGGTCTACCTGGGACTCGACGTGCCGGTAGAACTCTGTCTCGACCTTCTCCAGGTCTTCCCGGATCGGCTCGAACATCTGCACGAGGGTGGCATACGACGGGTGCTGCTCGACGGCGTCAGCGTTCTTCAAAACCCGATGATCTCACCATAATCAATGAGGGGTGTCAACGAATAGACGCCTGCAGTGCTTGAGTTTACGGTCGAAAGAGCGTCTGGAAATTGGCGCTCGTCTGCTGCTGCAGCTCCTGCAAGGGCACTCGTCGCAGTGTGGCGAGCGCTTCGGCAACCCGTGCAACCCACGCAGGTTCGTTGCGTTTCCCGCGGTGCGGTATTGGAGCCAGGTAAGGGCTGTCGGTTTCGCAGAGCAGGCGATCGGCCGGGACAATCGCGGCGACCTCGCGGACGTTGGCGCCTTTGGGAAACGTCACAATGCCCGCGAAAGAGATGTGCATGCCAAGGGCGAGCGCCTCTTCGGCGAGCCGCGGCGTGCCGGTGAAACAGTGCATCACACCGCTCACGGATCCGCCGGTTTCCTCGCGCAGGATGGCCAGCGTGTCATCCTCGGCTTCGCGCGTGTGAACGATGATGGGCAAATCGAGCTCGCGCGCGAGACGAATTTGCAGCCGGAAAACCTCGTGCTGAACGGGTCTCGGGGCGAAGTCGTAATGGTAATCGAGCCCGATTTCTCCCAGCGCCCTGACTTCGGGAATCGACGCGATAACCGCGCGCACAACTGAGACGACTTCAGCTTCGCGTCCGCTAAACTGCCCAGCCTGATGCGGGTGAAGACCGATGCCGAATCGCAACGCGGGCCACAGTCGCGCCAGCTCGTGCGCCCTTTGGACCTCAGTCGAGTTCTCCGCCGCAAGAATGCAGAGCGCATGCGTCAACCCGGCGGCCTCGGCGCGCTCGATCACCGCCTGTCGGTCTGCCACAAACGCATCGTCTGCTAAGTGACAGTGGGAATCGATCACCAAACGGATCCTAGCTGGGATTAGGGATTAGGGGCTAGGGATTGGGGATTGGGGAGACGCTCAGGGTTTTTGCGCTGCCTTGAAGAAATCAGGAAGGTCGGTCTTGGTGTCGCGCAGGATTTCTATGATGGCTTGGCGGTCCTCGGGCGAGAGTTTCGAGTAATCCGCGTCTTTGACCGCACCTGACAAGATTCCCCACATGCGCTCGTAGACGAGCGCTTTTGCCGCGGAGGGCAGCGCGTCGAACCCTTCGTTGTAAATCATGTAGCTGCAGGGGTAGCGAAGCAGACGCCGCGTGAGATCCAGGTCGCGCAGCGAACGCCCTTTTTTGTCGCGCGGGCCCTTTGAGGGAAAGTCTGTCGTAAAGGCGGACGCGCCCTTTACCGGCGACGGCATTGGCGCCTCGTCCACGAACAACAGATAATCGACGAGCTCGAAAGCCGTGTCACGCATCTGTGCCGAAAGCGCGCCAGCTTTGGGTCCGTCGTGCGCGGCAATGCGTGCCTGCCAGCCCAATCGCGTCAGCAGGTTCGTCATGTGGGTCTGATGATTCAGCACCATCAGCGCCACGACGTCGCTGTGCGGTGTGAGGTACGCCGCCGCATCGAAGGCCTCGCCACCGGTCCCCAGCTTCGGCGCTGCCGCTGCCCGCACGTACGAACGTGGAACGTGCAACACGGGCACATTGCCAAGATGCTTCACAGGAACCTGGGCGCCCGTGACATACCAGCCGCCCCATCGATCCTCGATGGGCGTGCGGTGATCCACGGCCCATCCCTGCGCATATTCGTTCTTGTTGTCCGAGAGCGGCAGCACGCTCATCGTGAGCACACCTGGCACACCGTGAGTCTCGGGAAGAAGATGGCACTGGAGACAATCGCGCCGGCGGGCGAATTGCGGCTGCGCTTGGCGCTGTTGGCGCAAGGAGTAGAACTGGATGCCCTGCGCGCGATCGAAGGCAATCGACTCAATGGTATCCGCGCCTTTCGCCCAGCTAACGGCAACCGTATCGTTGAAGTAGACAGCGCGCGGCGTGTCTTTGCTTATATGGCTGCGCTGCAGGCTGTTCTCGGAGAAGACGAGCGTCTGCGATGAGACGGGAATATCGAGCGCTTTGAGTACCGATGCGAGATAGCCGCGCGGCAGCGAATCGAACTCGAGCGTGACACTGCCCTTCTCGAGGGACTCGTTCAGCGTGACGATGGCGTCGCGTGTCGATCGCGTCGAGTATTGAATCGCCGGATGGTCGCGAGACACCCAGATGCTCGTGGTTTGCGCTGAAACGACCGCGACGCCAAAGGCCGCCGCGAGTGCAACGATCGTCCACGCCCTGCAAGGCATTGTCTCAGGGTATCACCGCAATCGACCACGGACCAATAGAACCGGGGGTCGTTTGACGCGGGATTGTACGCTTACCAGATCGACCGGACTGGAAGATACAACCGGATCGCGCGATCTTTGGTCACCAGCGCGGCTTCGTGCTGGCGGGCGGTGGCAACGATGACCTGGTCCGCCGGATCTCCCGGGAACGGCGGCGGCAAACGGCAGCTTTCGACCAATATCGGACGTGTGAGTTCCGCAAGGTACAGGCCCGGCTGAGCCGTTGCCTGATCAAGCCATTGATCGAGCGGGCGGTCGAGCACGAGCTGCGCCTTTTCTACTTTTTTGGCGAGCTCCCATATCGAGATCAGCGAAAGCCAGAGCGTGTTCCCGTTTTGACCGTGGGTGATCGCAACCCTTGCCTTTTGCGAGAGTCGCCGATCTTTGGTGACCCACCAGATCCACGCATGCGTATCAAGAACGAATCCGCATCCCACTTTTCGCCAGTGCCGAACGGCTCTCCGTGTTCGCGTAGCACGCTTCCGGCGAGACCGCGCCGGGACACTTGAGGTCGAACGGCAACGAGCTTCGCCACGGGCCTCCCGCGTTTAGTGATGATGACCGGCGTATTCGTCCTGTCGACGTCGTCCAGTGTCTTGAGGCAGACGTCTTTGAATTTTCCGGCTGCGATCGTCTTCATATCCGCAATATAGCCATGGGCCATATAGCCATGTCAATTGAGCCTCTCGGGCTCACTGGTCGCGCCGCATGCGAGTGATACGCTTAATGGAAGCCTTCAGAGATGAGCCTTGCGCCCGGCGTTCGAGTCGGCGCGTGTGAAGTCATCTGCCCGCTCGGCGCGCGGGGTATGGGCGAGGTCTATAGAGTACCTCAGCCAAGAATCACCGCACGCGCCAGCCCGGTTCGGCCTCAACAGTAACGAGAACCGGCTTTCCACCCTCAGGACTGGCGGCGAGCACCATGCCGTTCGATTCAATCCCCATCAGCTTCGCCGGCTTCAGGTTCGCGACGATGACGATGGTTCTGCCGACCAGCGACTCCGGCTGATATGCCTCCGCGATGCCCGCGAGGATGGTTCGCCGCTCTGTTCCGAGATCGACCTGTAGCTTGATCAGCTTTTTCGATTTCGGAACGGCTTCCGCGGCAATCACTTTCGCGGTGCGCAGTTCGACGTTCATGAATGTGTCGATGGAGATTCTGTCGCTGGCGGTTCCGGGTTCTCGGTGCTGAATGCTGGGGTTCGGGTTGTCGGTTCCGGTTCCGGGTTCCGGATTCGGAGCCGGCGCCGGTGTCTGCTGATCGGCCATTTGGCGAAGTTCCTCGACAGTTTTCTCGATTCGTGGAAATAAAGGTTCCGTCTCACCGAGCCGCGTGCCCGGACGGAGCCGTTCGTGCTGGAGCTGATGCCACGACTGCGGCGTGATGCCCAGCATCTTTCGTATCCGCGGCGATGTGTTCGGCATGACCGGCTCGATCAGTCCGGCAACGACGCGCAGCACATCGGCGCTCTGGTAAAGCACGCCGTTCAGCTCGTCCCTCTTTGAGTCATCTTTCGCTAGCGACCAGGGCTCTCTCGAGGCGATGTACCGGTTCGTTGCTGAGATCACATCCCAGATATCGCGGAGCGCCATCGAAAACTGGAATGACTCGCCCATGCGAGACTGCACCGATGGAATCAACTCGCGAAGCTGCCGCGTAAGCGCCGAATCCTCTGCGGCCGCACTCGCCTCGGGCACGACCCCGCCGCAGTACCGATGCACCATAGTCGTCGCCCGACTCACCAGATTTCCCAGGTCATTGGCCAGGTCGGCGTTATAACGCGTAAGAAAGGCCGAGTCGGTGTAGTTGGCGTCGTGACCGAGCGTCATCTCCCGCAGGCAGAAATACCGAAAGGCGTCGACTCCGAACACCTTCGTGTACGCCTGCGGCCGCACGACGTTGCCTAGCGACTTCGACATCTTGGCGTCGTTCATCAGCCACCAGCCGTGGCCGACGATTCGCCTGGGAAGCGGTAGACCCGCGGCCATCAGGAATGCGGGCCAGTACACGGCGTGAAAACGGACGATCTCCTTCCCCATCATGTGCACGTCGGCAGGCCAGAACCTGTCGAACCTTGCCGTGTCGTCCGGAAAGCCCACCGCGGTGATGTAGTTCGTGAGCGCGTCGAACCAGACGTACATCACGTGCCTGGGATCGTCAGGCACCGGCACGCCCCACTTGAACGACGTCCGGCTCACGCTCAGATCCTTCAGACCGGCTTTGACAAAAGAGAGCACTTCATTACGGCGGATGTCGGGGGTGATGAATTCGGGGTCGCGTTCGTACAGCTCGAGAAGGGGCTTTTCGAAGTGCGATAGCTTGAAGAAGTAGCTCTCCTCACTGACGCGATCGACGGCGCCGCCGCAATCCGGGCAGCGGCCATCAACGAGCTGGGTTTCGGGAACGAAGGCTTCGTCGACCGTGCAATACCATCCCTCGTATTGCGCCTTGTAAAGAAACCCGCGCTCCTGAACCCGTCGCCAAATGGCCTGGGCGGCTTTGATGTGCCGCGGCTCGGTTGTTCGAATGAAGTCGTCGTTCGAGATACTCAAGTGCTCGAACAATTGCTTGAAGGAGGCCGAGATGGCGTCGGTAAACGCCTGCGGCGTCATGTCCTTCGCTTTTGCCGCGCGCTCGACCTTCTGCCCGTGCTCGTCAGTACCAGTCAGAAAGAACACCTCGTCACCGAGCAATCGTCGGGTGCGGACAATCGCGTCGCCGACGACGGTCGTGTATGCATGGCCCAGGTGCGGTTCGGCATTGACGTAGTAAATCGGCGTCGTGAGATAGAAGTGGGCCACTTGGATGTCCTAAACCCTAATCCCGAGTCCCGAATCCCGAATCCCTTGGGAGATCGAGGTAGGCCTTGTTCGCGGCTGACTGTACGTCTTTTACAGGTACGCGGCGCTCGGAGGCGATCCGTAAGCAATCCTCGAATTCGGGCGAGGCATTGACGATTGTGCCGCCGAGGCGCGCCACCTTGAACCGGACATTGCCGAGCGGCGTGTCGACGGCCACCATCTCGCGTTCGAGACGCTGGCGCATGACGTCGTGATAACGCACGCCGATCGTCGTCGTCTCGCGAAAGACAATCGCAGAGAGTTCTTCGCGTTGGTCGGGTCGAGCAAGGATCGTCAACAGAGTGCCCGGCCGGTTTTTCTTCATCTGCACCGACGCAAAGTACACCTCCAACGCGCCGGCTGCATATAAGCGCTCCATCAACGGGCCAAACAGCTGCGGGTTCATGTCGTCGATCTCGCTTTGCAGCACGACGATGCGCTCGGTGTGGGGCTGATCGGCGCTCTCGCCCACAAGAACACGGAGCACATTGGGCGTGCCCGGGAGGTCGCGGTCGCCTGCGCCATAGCCCACGCGATCGATGGTCATTGACGGCACTGGACCGTACGCGGTCGCGTAGCTCGTCACGAGCAATGCGCCGGTCGGCGTCACCAGTTCGCTCTGGACGCCAGACGAGTATACGGGCGCCCTCGCGAGCAGCTTTACAGTTGCCGGCGCGGGCACGGGAAAATGGCCGTGAGCCGAATGCACCATCCCGCCGCCGACATTCAGGGCCGAGCTGACGATGCGATCGGCATGGAACCACTCGATCGCGAAGACAGCGCCGACGATGTCGATGATCGAGTCGAGCGCGCCGACCTCGTGCAGATGAATCTTCTCGAGTGGAATCTGATGGATAACCGCTTCGGCTTCGCCAAGGCGGTGGAAAAGCTCCTTGGCGCGCTCCTTCGCGGGTCCCGAGAGGGCCGAACGGTCGATGAGCGAGTTGATCTCCGCCAGGCTGCGGTGTGAATGGGAATGCGCGACGGCCGTCGGTGCATGGACGTGCTGATGTTCGCGATCGTGTGAGTGCACGTGGTCATCGCTATGGCCGTGGTCGTGACCGTGCTCGGATGGCTGGCGAGCGTGTTCGTGCGCGTTCTGGCCGTGTTCTTCCACGACGAACTTCGTGGCGGAAACGCCGGCGCGCAGGACGCGCGTCGCGGAGACCTCCGCGCCGTCGATGGCAAGGCTGCCGAGCGCGTGCCGCAGCTCCTCGAGCGGCAGGCCGGCATCGAGCAGCGCGCCCAGCACCATGTCGCCCGACGCGCCGTTGAAGCAGTCAAAATACAGAATCCGGGACATTGCTATCCGGTGCCCTCTACTCTCTGCCCTCTCCGCTATCAGAGCGCAAGCGTCATAGTTTACCTGCTTCCCGGAAGCTGAAGTAGCGCGTGTCTGCGAGGATGACGTGATCGATGACGTCGATGCCCATGATCTCCCCGGCCTGAACGAGCCGCCGCGTCAACTCCACATCGTCGCGGCTTGGCGTCGGGTCGCCGGAGGGATGATTGTGGAACAGCACGATCGCGGCGGCACACGCGGCGGCAGCCTCGCGGAATATTTCTCGCGGGTGCGCGGGGCTCGAATCGAGCGTGCCCACCGAGACGACCGAGGTGCGGATGAGTCGGTGTTTCGTGTCGAGCATCATCAATCCGAACTGCTCGACGGGACGGGCCCCGAACTGCGGCAGGAGGTACGCTGCTGCGTCGCGTGGATTGACGAATTGAAGGCGTGCCGGCGGACAGCGTAGCAGCGTTCGCCGCCCCAGCTCGACGGCGGCGAGCACCTGTGCTGCCTTCGCACACCCCATACCGTCGAGTCTTCTCAGCTCATCGACCGAGGTCCGCGGCATCCCGTGCAGCCCGCCGGTTGTTTCGAGAATCATCGTTGGCGAGCGCGAGGGAATTGACCCGCCGCGACCCGCTCCCGACCACGATGGCCACCAGCTCGTTGTCGCCAAGTCCCGCGGCTCCGAGACGGAGCAGTTTTTCGCGAGGGCGGTCGTGTACCGACAGCGTCTTCATTTCAGGCGGCAGGCGCTGTTCGTCCGGCGCTCCAAGATATACTTCCGGGTGAATGTTGCGTCGCTCATCGTGGGTGCCGATCGCGGTGCTCCTCGGTTCCCTTTCTCTTTCTATCGCGTGCGCCACGCCTCCTACCCGCGAAATGGATCAGGCCCAAGGGGCGATCGACGCCGCACGGGCCGCAGGCGCCGACCGTTTTGCCGCCGATCAGTACGAGGCTGCGGTCAAAGCACTCAAGAGCGCGCAGGACGCTGTCGGTCAGCGCGACTACCGGCTGGCTCTGAACTATGCACTGGACAGCCGCGATCGCGCGCAAAGGGCCGCAAAGGAAGGGGCCAGCCAGCAGGCCGTGCTGCGCAGCGCATCCGAGCGGAGACTCAGCGAAGTAACAGCGTTGCTCGATCGAGCCGAACAACAGTTGAAAGCCGCCGACGCCGCTCGCGTCCCCAGGCGTACGACCGCCGCCGCGCGTACGGCCATCACTACTGCGGAAGCGTCTTTGCAAAAAGCGGGCACGAGCATCCAGGAAGGCAATTACACGGTGAGTCAGGAACAGCTTGCGGAATCTGCCGCGAAACTGCAGTCAGCAATGGCAGAAATCGACACCGCCATGAAGGCCCGCGGCAAGTCACGACGATAACAGAGGACCAGAAGATCAGAAGGCCAGAAGATCTTCAAAGAATTCTTCTGATCTCCTGACCTTCTAATCTTCTGTTTTCGCGAGTATCCACCGCCCTTCGAAGACCAGCTTCGCCCACCCGGTCAAATACAGCCCGTCTTCACGCCATTCGACGCGCTGCCTTCCGCCCGGCGAGATGACTTCAACATCGCGCGATGCCCCGCCGTACGAGGCTGCCGCGACGGCGGCGCCACAGGCGCCGGTGCCCGAGGCTTGCGTCGGCCCTACTCCGCGCTCCCAGATCAGGATGCGGATTCGATTGGGCGCTTCCACTCTTGCGAACGACACATTCGTGCGGTCGGGAAACTTCGGATGGTGTTCGATGGCCGGCCCCAGTGTGCGAAGTCGCGATTCGAGGAGCGGATCGTCGAGCAGCACGCATTGAGGATTCCCAACCGAGAGGGCAACGGCTTGAATGCGCTCGCCGGCCGCCTGAAATTCGATGGGGCGGATGTCTTGCGGCAATCCCATCGACGCGCGAAAGGTCAGCGCGTCATCCTCTCGACTCTGCAGTTCGAGTACTTTTTCGCCGGCGGGCGTGTCGATGACCACCCGCGACAGACCTGGATTCTCACGTACGGCAAGGGCAGCAAGGCAGCGGATGCCATTGCCCGATACTTCAGACGCGCTTCCGTCAGCGTTGAACAGACGCATGCGTACGGCTGACCGTCCGAACGTGTAGAGCATCAGCCCGTCCGCTCCGATTCCTTCGTGCCGTTGGCACATCGCCCGTGCGAGTCCGGGAAGATCGCGGCCTTCGATATCGGCTTCGGGCACGAGCAGGAAGTCATTCCCAAACGCCTGCCCTTTTACGAACGGGATCAGTGTCGGCATCAACTAGACCTCACAGAATGCCAGCAGATGCCAGCCGAAGCGTTTTGTCAGCGATCGCGGCAACGCATTGAACAGGCCGACGAAGCAGGTGTTGTACAGCGCGCCCTTGAGTCCGCCGTGCAGGCGCGTTTTCACGGGAAAGCGTTCGGGCACGATGCGGACTGCCGGAAAATCCTTGAGCAGATCCCGAAACTCGCCGATCGAATATTTCTTCAGCATCGGCGCATCGACGTGCTCGAGCTCCACCTTGGTGACTTGCGACAAGGCATTGAGCCACGACAGCCGGTTGTACACCTGAAAGATCGCCATGCCGCCGGGCCGTAAGACGCGGCGACATTCCCGGACGAGAGCGCGGTCGTCGGTCGTGTACTGCACGACGCCGTGCGCGTACACGAGATCGAAGGCACACCCGGAAAATGGCAGCGCCTCGCCGTCGGCAACGACGAGGCGTGCCGGCAGCCGCTCGAGCTTGAAATTCCGCGCCGCAAGTGCGATCGATGACGGAGCGAGGTCCGCTCCCGTGACCTTCGCGCCGTGTCTCGCGAAACGAATCAAATCGGTACCGGCGCCGCAGCCGATCTCGAGGACGCGGCGATCGCGATACTGGTCGAACGGCACGAGCCGCGGCAGATGATGCAGCTTTTCGAAATGATACTGCTCGAGATCGGCGAAGAAGCCGGCAGATCCCGGCGGGTGCGTCGTGATGTCGAGGTCGTGAATATGTGTGTCCCAATAGGCGCGAACGGCGCGCTGGGTCGGATGATCCGGACGTGTGGCCACCGGTGCCTACTATAAGATATCCACGCGTGATTCGAGATCTCGCGCGGCTGGCCGAACGCGAATTCGACGTGCTCGTGGTGGGCGGCGGGATCTACGGCCTGACGATCGCCTACGACGCCGCGCAGCGCGGCTTGTCGGTCGCGCTCATTGATCGCGGCGATTTCGGGGCCGCCACGTCATTCAATCATCTCAAGACCATCCACGGCGGGCTGCGTTATCTGCAATCAGCCGATGTTCGACGCATGCGGGAGTCGATCCGCGAGCGGCGCGCCTTTGCGCGCATCGCTCCGCGCTGGATCGCGCCGCAGGCGTTCGCCATGCCGACTGGTCCTTCGCTCACGCGCAATCCGATCGCGATGCGAACTGCGCTGGCACTGGATGCGCTGATCGGCCGCGATCGCAACGAAGGTGTCGATCCTGTCACGGCGGCTGCCGGCAGGGCGCATCATCGCCGGAGCCGAGTGTCGAGAATTATTTGACGGCGCGATCCGGAACGTGCCGTCGGCCGCGGTCTGGTACGATTATCAGACGGTCAGCGATCGTCTCACACTGGCCTTCGCTCTTGGCGCGGCAGCACATGGCGCTCAGCTTGCGAACTACGTCGAAGCCACCTCCACTCTCAGACTCGGCGGCAAACTTGCCGGGATTCACGCGCGTGACGCGCTGACAGGCCAGACCTTCGATGTTCGTGCCCGGATATTGGTGAATGCCGCAGGGCCATGGGCCTCGACGGTGTTGGTTAGTACCGGCACGCGGTCCCGATGGCCGCTGCTCAAGGCGATGAACCTGGTCACGTCGCGGCCCGGCCGCAAGGCCGCGGTCGTAGGAGCCACGCGCGCCGGGCGGGCGCTGGTCATGCTTCCGTGGCGCGGCCGCACGCTTATCGGCACCAGCGAGTCACCAGATCAGAGACGGCCGGATGATCAGAGCGCCAGCCGTGAAGAGGTCAATGTGTTCCTCACCGACATCAATGAGACTTTCCCAGCCCTTGGGCTCAGGCTGGATGAAGTCACGCTCGTGCATCGCGGCATCGTCCCTGCCGCTGCGGCGAACGGCCGGATGTCGCTGCTTGCTCACTCCCGGATCATCGATCATGGGGGCGAGGGCGGCACACAGGAGCTCATTTCGATCGTGGGCGTAAAGTACACAACCGCCCGGGCTGTCGCCGAGCGCACCGTCGATCTTGTGCTGCGAAAGCTCGAGCGGAAGCCGGTGGAATGCCGGACAGCCGAGACAGTTCTTCCGGGCGCCGGTTTGAACGATCGAGATCATGACGATCCTGTCACGCACGCGATCCGTGAAGAAATGGCGCATACACTCTCGGATGTCGTCATCCGCAGGACAGGCCTGGGCGCCGCGGGCTATCCGGGCGACCCGATTGTGGCCGATATCGTCAACCACATGCAGATGACAACCGGCTGGTCCGAGGAACGGAAGCGGCGCGAATGTGAAGCTCTCAAGGCTTTTTACGAGGTGTCATGAAGGGATTCGGCATGTATCGCGTGATCTCGAGCGGTTGTCTTTTCGTTCTGTTGTGTGGTGCGGCTGGGTGCAAGGCTCCGCGTTACGACGTCGTCATTCGTGGTGGGATGGTGTACGACGGCTCGGGCGGACCTGGTGCGCGGGTGGATGTAGGCATTCGCGGCGATCAAATCGCAGCCCTTGGAGATCTGAGCAGGACGATCGCAGAAGTCGACATCGATGCGAATGGCCTGGCTGTGGCGCCTGGCTTCATCAACATGTTGAGTTGGGCCACCGAATCCCTGATACAGGATCCCCGGTCGCAGAGCGACATCCGGCAGGGGGTCACGTTGGAGGTGATGGGCGAAGGCGATTCGATGGGCCCTTTGAGTCCGTCGATGAAGAAGCTCATGACCGAGCTCCAGGGCGATATCAAGTACGACATTTCCTGGACGACACTCGGAGAGTACCTGTCGTTTCTTGAAAAGAAAGGCATTTCGACGAATGTCGCGTCGTTCGTCGGTGCGACGACGGTCCGTATCCACGAGCTGTGGTACGCCGACCGCGCGCCGACATCCGATGAGCTCGACCGCATGCGGAAACTCGTGCGTGCCGCGATGGAAGAAGGCGCCCTCGGTGTCGGGTCCTCTCTGATCTACGCTCCGGCGTTCTACGCGAAGACCGACGAACTGATCGCGCTGGCACAGGAGGCCGCCAGATATGGAGGGATGTACATCTCGCATATCCGCAGCGAGGGCAACGCATTACTCGAGGCTGTTGACGAGCTGATTCGAATTGCACGGGAGGCGAAAGTCCCGGCGGAAATTTATCACCTGAAGGCAGCAGGCGAACACAACTGGCCGAAGATGGATCAGGTCATTGCGCGAGTGGAAGCTGCGCGCGCCCAGGGGCTTCAGATCACCGCCGACATGTACAACTACCCCGCCGGCGCGACCGGGCTCGACGCCGCGATGCCGCCGTGGGTACAGGAAGGCGGCTTGCGCGAATGGATCCGCCGTCTCAAGGATCCGGCTATCCGCGAGCGCGTCAGGCGCGAGATGACCACGCCGACGAATGCCTGGGAGAGTCTCTATCTCGCGGCAGGCTCCCCCGAGCGCGTCCTGCTCGTGGCGTTCAAACAGGATGCGTTGAAGCCGCTCACCGGCAAGACGTTGGCTGAAGTGGCGAACATGCGAGGCAAAACACCGGAAGAGACCGCGATGGATCTCGTCATCGAAGACGACAGTCGCGTGGGTACGGTGTATTTCCTCATGTCGGAAGACAACATTCGGAAGCAGTTGAGGCTGCCTTGGGTGAGCTTCGATTCCGACGCGGAGTCGCTGGCTCCGGAAGGCGTGTTCCTGAAGTCAAATCCGCATCCGCGTGCCTATGGGAACGTCGCGCGGTTGCTGGGGCGCTATGTGCGCGACGAGAAGGTGATGTCGATCGCGGAGGCGATCCGTCGTCTCACATCGCTGCCGGCTGCCAACTTGAAGCTCGACAGGCGTGGAGCACTGAAAATCGGTCACTACGCGGATGTCGTCGTGTTCGATCCCAACACGATTCAGGATCACGCGACGTTCGACAAGCCGCATCAGGTACAGCACGGGCATGAAGCACGTGTTCGTCAACGGGGTTCAGGTGCTCAGCGCGGGTGAACACACGGGTGCAACGCCTGGCCGGTTCGTTCGCGGCCCCGGCTATCGGCGCCCATCGTAGTCCTGCAAGAATTACGTCAAACGTAAAAAGGGGGTCAGACCCCATTTTTACCTAACGCGTAATCACATATGTCACGCCGGCTGATATGCCGAAGTTCGGGTCGCTATTGGTGAGGCCCGCGAGAATGCCGAAATCGAGCCTCAGCAGCGCATAGGTGTACCGGCCAGCGACGCGGAGCACAGCACGGCTGCTCGGACTGCCCGGCACGATTTCTTCGAACGACGACAGTCGTCCGTTCACCTCGCCTACGATTTCGAACGCGTTCGTCAACGCACGCGCGATTGAGAAGCCATATCCCAGCGCGTTTGCTGAATCGCCAGGTGTGACAGGGTTACTGAGAACGAGCAAGCCGGCATTGCCGACGGTACGCACCGACCGCACAGTTTTGGCGATGAGAAACGAGGCGAAGAAGTCGGTCGTGCCAAGGCCGACTCCCTTGTCCGGAGCCGCGATCGGCAGCTTGGTACCGAACCGGATGCCAAGGGCCGGACGGGATTCGGTCTCAGATACGAGCCGAACTTTCGTGGCGACGAAGACGTCCTCCATGCTCGATGCGCTGTCACCCGGGAGAAGGAGCGTGATCGTTTCGAGTGGAGCGTTTGGAAGGCGCTCGGTCACGGTGAGGCGCTGAAAAATTCCGCCGTCGATCTGCACCTCGGCGGCGGCGCCGATACCGATGCTGGCGCCGACTGAAGCGAAGCGCGAGATATCGCCTCTGAGACCGTTTACGAAATTGGACTGCTCCGAATTCAGCGAGAATCCTCCCTCAAGGAGGACATGCCCCGCACCGATCGTTTCAGGATCCTCCGTAACGAGGGGCCGCTGCTGCGCATGCGCCGTCGCGCTCATCGTGGCGCAAACGGCAAAGATTACAGATCGCAAATTCCAGATTCTAGTTTTCATCAT
Organism: Vicinamibacterales bacterium; assembly: GCA_963784045.1. Taxonomy (GTDB): domain Bacteria; phylum Acidobacteriota; class Vicinamibacteria; order Vicinamibacterales; family JAMQPK01; genus JAMQPK01. The sequence continues at coordinate 224,535 of CAWAPZ010000005.1, read as the reverse complement.
CGCTCACATCCTCCGGGTCACCAGCGGCGCCGGCTGTCCAGAAGTATTGTCACAGGGCCGTCGTTGATCAGTTCGACTGCCATGTCGGCTTGGAATTCCCCTGTTTCCACCCTCACATTGCAGGCGCGCAGCGCGTCGATGAGTCCTTCGTATATCACCTTCGCAGCCGCCGGAGACTCGGCATCGTCGAATGACGGTCTTCTGCCTCGGCGGCAGTCACCGCACAACGTGAACTGCGATACGACCAGCACGGCGCCCCCCGCCTCTCCAATCGAGAGGTTCATCTTGCCGGCCCCATCCTCGAAGATGCGGAGGTCGCTGACCTTGCCCGCCACATAAGCGAGGTCAACTGCGCCGTCGCCCTTCTCTATGCCGGCAAATACAAGCAGTCCTCGGCCAATCTCGCCGATCACGCGCCCGTCGACCCGGACGCATGCGGAGGTGACTCGTTGAACGACGGCGCGCATGTGTGAGTAATGCGGCGCGCGATCACGTGCCGATGCGAATCTGCAGCAGCTGGGGGGTGTCCTGATCTTCGACGATTTCGGCCGGAGGATTCAACCGCGTGTCGAGCAGGTGGCGAGGCGACACGTTCGACAATGCCTTGAGCATCGAATTTTTCACGCCGACGTTCTCGCGCTCGAGATCCATCAGCAACTGCTTGATGCGCTGGCGCTGCAGGCTGAGATCCCCGCACGCCGGGCAGCAGCAGCCGATGACCGGCAGCTTCACGGACGATGTGTAGTCGCGGCAGTCGGCCTCGCTCACATACACGAGCGGGCGTATGACAACGTGGGCGCGATCGTCAGATACCAGCCTCGCAGGCATCGCCTTGAGACTGCCCTCGAAGAACAGGTTCAGGAGCAGCGTTTCGATGAAGTCGTCGGCGTGATGGCCCAAGGCGATTTTCGTCGCGCCGACGTTGTCGGCGAGGCGATAGAGCGCGCCGCGGCGCAGCCGCGCGCACAGCGAGCACGGCGTGCTGTTGGCAGCCAGGAGATCGTCCATCACGTCGCCGATGTTCGTGTGCTCGACGTGGCATTCCCAACCGTGCGCTTCGCAGGTGCCCTTGATGGTGCCGTGCTGAAAGTCTTCGTAGCCCGAGTCGATATTGACGCCGATGATCGAAAAGTTGATGGGCGCACGTTTGCGCAGGACGTCCAGAATCTGGATTAGCGCCCAACTATCCTTGCCGCCCGAGAGGCCGACCATGACGCGGTCGCCGTCCTCGATCAGGTTGAAGTCGTGTATGGCCCTGGTGACTTTTCTCGCCACCTTGGCTTCAAGGTGTGTCGAGTACCCCACTCGCGTCTCCCTCTTTCGGAACCTGGACGCCGCCGGGCGGCACCCAGCCCCGGGTGATGTCTGCGTCAGTGTACTCCGGGACGACGTGAATCATCGCGCCGAGGAATCGTGGATCGCTGCTCGGGCACTTGCCTGGGGCCGCGCACGGTAACTCGAGAAACGGAACGAAGCCGGCTGTTGTGGTGACTGACAGGTTGTACAGGTAGCTCGTCGGCTGAACCTCACGCCGGAACGGCACGCCTGCGGGAACCGCCAGCGTCACGACCCTCAACTCGCCGGGCATCATGGCGAATGTCTGTGACTCGCTGCCCGTGGCGACGGTCACGCGGTTGTCAGCGCCGCCATTGCGCACTTCGAGCGTCACACGGCTGAGCGCTTTTGTCACCCAATCGTTGTTGCCGAGGCTTGCGATCGGAGCGCGCAGCACGACCTCTGACGTGGAGTTGCCCTTGACCCAGAACCACCAGTCGTCCGACTTGGAAGCGGTCTCCTCAGGCGGATAGGCATTGTCATCAACGAAGTACGCCAACACGTGAGGCGCCGGTTCTGGCGGACCCACCGGCCGCCGCATCCGCTCGCGATTCTGCGCCACAGGTAAGTCGTGAAGCAGCGTCAACTCGATCGGCAGCATCCGCAGGGCCCCGGATTTGGTGTGCTCCCCAGGCTGGAGGGACACATAGAAAGGATTCAGCACGAGCTGCGCTGTAAAGAGCGCGCCGACGATAGCCGCCGTCATCGCTGCGCCTAATCCCGCTGTCGCCGGAATCAGCACCAGGAACAGCGCATAAAACGGAAGAAAGTAGCGGCTGCCGACCGGCCCGCCGCCGCCGTTCCAGGTGAACGGCCACACGAATACGTGCATGACGCCGACGACGGCCAGCGTGCCCAGCGCGAGCCATTGCCAGAGATGTTTCTGCTTCGAGAACAAGAAAAGCACGATGGCGAGCATCCCTGGCAAGAAGTACGGGAGGAGCCCCGCATTCCGTCCCGCAAGGAAGTACCAGAGGTTGTGGCGAAGCACGTTGATTGAATGCGTATTCACCAGCACATCGCCGACCATCAAGTCCTCGCGCCCGCGCACCGGACCGATCGTGTCGAACGTTTCCCAGGTGTTTGCGAAGGGATAGCCGGTGAACGAGTAGAACGTCTTTCGATCGCCGCCCTGATAATTGAACTCGCCCGTGATGGCCACGTTCAGCGCGAACAGCGCGGCGGTCACCGCGGCACAGATGACCAGAATGCCGGCGGCGCGAGTCCATTGGCGCCTGTGCGCGGCGAGCAGAATCGCCGGCACCAGCACGACGACGTGCGGCGGCTTCGAGAACGTCGCGAGGCCGATGAGGAAAGCGGCGAGGTAGTCGGACGCTGGCCCGGCAAGAATGGATGCAACGGGTGCGACGGGTGCAATAGATGCTTCGCCGGCGACTTCTTTGTAGGCCCAGAAAAACACGGCGTAGAGCACCAGCGAGAAGTTCAGCAGCTCCGGCATGAGCCATACGAAATACACGGGCACGACTGATGCTCCGAGAAATGCCATCGACATGGGCACGGCAGCCCAATTCGATTTAGTGGCCGCCAGCACGAAGAGATAGACCACCAGCAGATCGAACGCAAGGAGGAACGCGTGCAGCACGAGAAAACCGTTTGTGCCGAAGAAGACGATGAACGGGGCGGCAATCAGCGGATAGATATACGACTTCGAAAAATACAGCCGTTTGTCACGCTCGGGATCTTCTCTCTTCGACCATCGAAAGAACGGGAACGCACTCGAGCCGCGTATCTCGACATCCTTGCCGGTCTTGAGAAATACGCCTTCGGGTCCTGAAAACTCCTCCCAGACGCGAATCAGATCCTTGCGCTCGTACTGGAAGTCGAAGTCTCGCGCCAGGCTGTGCCCGAGCATGTAGTACGTCGACTCGTCACCCTTGAAGCGATTCCCGTTCGCATTCGGAAAATCGATCGACACGGCACACGCAAGAAGCAGGGTGCCAAGCAGTACCGAGGCGATGATGCCGGGCTTTGTCGTCATGTCGTCAGCAGTTGCGCGACCGCCCTGTGCCATGTCATCTCGGACGCTTTGACGAAGCCCGCGTTTCCCAGCCGTTCGGCCGCGGAACGATCATCCATCAGCTCGCGCAAAGCTGCCGCCAGCGATTCGGCGCGCGGAGCGCACACTTTCCCGTTCACGTCGTGCACGACGAGCTCCGCCGGCCCCCCGCTGTCGCTGCAGGTTACAACCGCCTTGCGTGAGGCAAAGGATTCGGCAGTGACGAATCCGTAGTCTTCGTCATAGGGAGGAAAGCACACCGCGCGGCAGCGCGCGAAGTGGTCCAGCATCTCGCTATCGTCGATCCGGCCGAGCAGCGTGACGCGCGACGACAACCCCTTGGCGGCGATCGCCTGCGCGAGCGCGCCGTGCTCTTCGCCTTCGCCCGCAATGAGGGCGCGAATCTCCCCGGCCCCGGGTGTCGCCAGGGCCTCGAGGAGGAGCGACAGACGTTTCAGCGGCGCGAGCCGCGACACGGCGAAAATATAGTCGCCGTAGCCCTCGCAGCGGTAGGGGCGCGGCGGAGGTGGCGGATACAGGACCTCCGATTCGATCGCGCCCCATCGCTGAAGCCTCGCCGCAATGGTGCGCGATTGCGCGTACACCTTCCGCACGTTCTTCGTGAGCAGGTAGCGGTCGGCAGCATGAATCACTTTCCGGCGTACGCCTTCCTTGAGGCGGGCCTTCCAGCTCAGGGTCGCGCTGAACGACTCCCACTGATCGTAGGTACTCGCGCATCGTATGATTCAGCCACACGACGTGGTTGGGATGCCGGACGGCGTAACTCGGATAGCGCAACGAGATGACCCGGTCAACGGCCTTATTCCCGCCGCCCATCCCTACGTCCGTGAACCAGGTTGCCGCGTAGGCCGCGCCCTGCCGCCCGAAACGGTTCTGCGGCGTCAACAGCATCGAGGCATCGTGTCCTTCGTCGCGCAGCGCCTGAACGAGCGCCCGTGCGATGACGAGATGTCCGCCTTCGACGAACAGCGGCGCGGATGTGACGACAACCACCCTCATTGATGAATCGCGGGGGCCCCCCGCCCCGCTCCATGGCGCTCGCTTGCTGGGCCCCGTAACCCCGCGCCGCTCGCGCCTTCATCCAGAAATGAGAAATCCGGGGGCAAGGGCTGCCGTCGCCTGCCGCGCCGCGTTGCGCGCGATCGATCGCACAAAATCACATACAACTGCTCCATTTTCCGTACGAACGCGGTGATGTCGTAGCGCTGAGCCGTGACACGCGCAGCGGCCGCCAGGCGCTGGCGCTCCTCAGGCCGCTCCATGAGATCGACGATCGCATCGGCAAGGGCGCGAGCGTCGCGTTTCGGCACGATCCGCGCGTCATGCCCGTCGGTAAGGATATCCAGCAGCCCATCGGCATCGGTCGCGACGATCGGCTTTGCCGATGCCAGCGCTTCGAAGGCGGTCAGCGGGGTGCCTTCCCACAGCGACGGAAATACGCTGAGATCGAAGGCGCTAAGGACGCCCGCCACATCTCTGGCGAAGCCGACGAACACGAAACGATCGCCCAGACCGAGCTGGCGAGACTGGTTTTCCAATGAATCGCGCAGCGGGCCCTCCCCTACAAGAAAGAATTTCGCGTGCGGCTGCCGGTCGATGACGAGTCGCGCCGCGTCGATGAGATACGAGTTTCCCTTCGATTCGTGAAGCCGCGTGACGGTGCCAACCGCGAAGTCTTCGGGGCGCATGCCCAACTCACGACGCGAAGCGAGGACGCCACCGGGCGATGGCGGGCGGCTGAATTCCTCGTGCGGCGCGCCGAGGTACACGACTTTGACCTTCTCGCGCTGAACCAGCCGCGCGTTCACCACGAAATCGGCCGTGCTCTTCGAGACGGCGATCGCGATATCGGTGTAGCGCTCGAGCACACGGTCCGCGATCTTCTGAAACCACGGCGTGTCGGTCAGGTTCGCGTGCTCGTGCAGAATCGCCGGTATCCCACGCATGGCGGCCGCCATCCGGCCGAACGTGGTGGCGCCGTACCCGTGAAGGTGCAGCACATCGATCTTCTTCTGGTCGATGATCTTCAAGAGCGCGGGCAGTGTTGCGGGATCGAATTTCGACCTGTGCAGGTACGTGATGTCGATGCCCAGCGCGTCGAGCGTCTCTTCCGAGAGGTCCTTCTTGCGCAGGCTGACGAGAGAGACCTCGAATCGCTCGCGATCGAAGCGCGGAATCATCCAGGCAAACAGCCGCTTCACGCCGTGCATCCGCGATCCTTCCCATCCGAGGTGATCGCAGACTTGCAGGACCCGAATCATGCTCGGGTGCCTATGACCCTTGCGGGTACGCCGACAGCAGTGGCGCGATCGGGCACCGATTCGCGCACCACGGCGCCGGCGCCGATGACGGCGTGCGCACCCACATGGACGCCGTCGAGCACCTTGGCGCCCGCTCCGAGCCAGGCGCCGTCGCCGACCACGATGCCGGCTGACTTACGCGTCTGCGCGAGCACGGGCCGCGAGCCGTCGCTGAAATCGTGGTCACCGCCGATCAGGTAGCAGTACGCGGCGATCAGCGTGTCGCGGCCGACGCGCACGCGGCTCGCCGAAAAAATTTCGCAGTTGAATCCGATATTGGCGCCCTCGCCCAGTTCGATGTCGCCGTTCTTGCACGACAGAATCGTGTTTCTCCCGACGAAGGCGCCGCTGTCAATCCGAATCCCGGCGTTCGATTCACCTTTGGCATCGATGAGGCAGTTGTCGTCGATGACGACGTTGTCGCCGATGCGGATTTTGTGCGGATGCCGAAGCACGACGTTCTGCCCGAACACGACATTCCGTCCGCATGCGCCCAGCAACAGCGGATATAGCGCTTTTCTCAGCGCCAACCCGAGCGCACCGGGCACAGATTGCGACAGGAGTACCACGGCGTCGTACCCGATAAGTGCGCTCCAGCCGGGTTTGCCGACGATCAAGGCCGAGTATTTGTGTCGAGCCGAGACGCCGGGCCGGGACAGCTCATCCTGGACGCGCGGAATTGGACTCACAGCCACCCGCGTTCTTTGTACCACGCCAGCGTTCGACGGATGCCCTCGGCGAGTGGAATCTGCGGGGCGTAGCCGATCTCGGCGCGCGCCCTGCTGATATCGAATGCGCGGCTCTTGGTGAAGAAGTCCACCCGTCTTCGATAAATCGGCGGCTCGATTCGGAGCGGCACGCACACGGCTTCGCATGCCGCGCCGGCGATCCAGAACGGCCACACGGGCAGCTTCAATGCCGGAGGGGCCACGCCCGCTTCAGCCGCGATCAATGCCATCAACTCATTGAGGGTCGTAACCTCTTCGCCCGCCAGGATGTACGTCCGGTTTGCGGCAGACGCCATCTCGCCGCATAGCCGGAGGCCTTCGACGAGGTCATCGATGTAGGTCAGATGATAAAAGATGTTCCCCGAGCCCAGCATCACAAATCGGCGCCGCGCGATGCCCCGGAACAACTTCAGCAGCCGGCGATCGCCTGGGCCGTAGATGCCCGACGGACGTGCAATCGTGAGCGGCATCCCCGTACGCGTCGACGCATCGCGAGCGACGCGCTCGCCTTCGACTTTCGTCACTTGATAAACGTCGCCGGGCCGCAGCGGCGCGTCTTCGTTGGCGGGTGGATGCTCGATGTCGCCATGCACGCCAACCGTGCTGCAGTGGACAACCCGCCGAACGCCGGCAGCAGCGGCGGCATCGATCAGATCGCCAACAGCCGTTGCGTTGACCGCGCGGTAGGTGGCCGTCGAAATGCCGGCCTGCCGGTATACGGCGGCGATGTGATAGACCACTTCGACGTCGTCTACGGCGCGCGCAAGCGCCGCACGATCCTCGAGGGTACCCATCACGGGTTGGATGCCAGAGGATTCCAGATCGCGAGTTTGCTCGGCGCGGCGCACGAGTGCCCGGACGGCATGCCCTCGGCGTGCAAGGGCACGTGCCAGATGGCCGCCCGTGAACCCGGTCGCTCCGGTGACTAGGACGCGCACCGCTTGGCTGCGATGGTGACGGGCGAGCCGGCCAGCCGCAGCATTCCCACCCGTGCAAGCATCCCTTCGATGCCGCGCGTCACGGCCGCCGACCCTACAGCTTTGTGAAGCGCGATAGGAAAAACGAACTGTTTGTGGACGGCCGTGACTCGAAAGCCGTGGCGTTTGAGCTCGCGCGCGATGTCCCTGTGGCGGAAGACGCGGTAGGCCTCGACGTGCCGCCCCAAAGAGAGCGCCGCCCTGCGCCACACCGCCTGGACCGCAGCGGTGCTACCGAGCGCGGGATAATCGAAGACGAGCTGGTTCCCGCTGACCCGGCACAACTCCGAGAGTGCCGTTCGCCAGTCGGGGACGTGCATCAACATTCGGAGGCACACGACCGCGTCGAAGGCGCTATCCGGGTAGGCCAGCGCGTGCGCATCGCCTTCGGCGAATTCTATGGCGAGCGCCGCGTCGGCTGCGCGGGCGCGCGCGACGTTTAGCATTTCGGCAGATGCATCGACGCCGGTTACCCGTGCACCTCGGCGCGCCAGCGCCAGCGCGGCTCTTCCGGTACCGGTGGCCATATCCAGAACCCGGCGGTTTGACACGTCCCCGAGGAATGCCGCGAGCACTCGTTCCTGATCGGCGAGCAGGATCTGCCCGATGGGCCCGCCAAAACGCTTGCTGTCGAAGCTTGCCGCCATCGCGGGATCGGCGTACGCCGAGTAGCTGTAGTGATTTACGCTTTTCGTAAAAAGAGGGTCTGACCCCATTTATGCGACCAGCGCGGCGCAGGCTTCGCGTGTGCGCTGCAGGTATGCCTCGTAGGTATAGCGTGTGTCAGCCAGCTGTTTCGCGGCGGACCCGATTCGTGCGGCCGCCACGGGGTCGTTGATGGCCTGCAGGATTCCGCACGCAAACCCCTCGGCCGTTGGCTCCGTGAGGATCGCGACCTCGTCCGACAGCACCTGCGTGTGCGTCAGCAGCCGTGTGGCGATAATGACGCGACCCGAACGGAGATACTGATAAATCTTCAGCGGCGTGTTCGTGCCGGAACTGCGCGGTGAGACGAGCGCGTCGGCCGCATCGAGGTACGCCGGAATGCTCTCTGAGGGCTGTTCGCCCATGAAGATCATGCCGGCGGCGCCGGCAACGGCCGCCTGCGCTTTCGCGCGCGCCACCTGATCGGGTTTGCCGCCCGCGAGCACGAAGCGCGCATCGGGGCGCGTCCCGTGAACAATTTTGGCCGACGCAAAAAGAAGGTCGAGTCCCTGGTATGCCTCAAACGTGCCGGTATACAGAACCATGGGCGCAGACGCGTCGATGCCGAGCGACTCGCGGATCGCCTTACCGCTGCCGGCGACAGGAACATCGCCCGAACCAGGCGCGTTTTCGATGAGCACGACGCGCGCGTCGGGAACCACGCTTCGTGCTGTCACTTCGAGGTGCGGACAGATGACCACCGTTACGCGCGATCGTTTTATCGCCGTTCGCTCGAGAACCTGAAACATCCAGCGCAGCAGCGCCGAACGGCTGAACGCGAAGTTCTCGAGCTGTTGAGGCAGGCTCGAGTGCATGTCGTAGAGATGAGGAATGCCGAGCGCAGCAGAGATGAGGACGCCGATCGCCGCGCCCTCCTCGTGTGAATGCACGGCGTCGTACCGCCCCTGCCGCGCGCGGTTCAGCGCCGTCACGGTCAGCGTCATATCCAGAAAGAGCTTGGCCGGCGAAGGGCCGATTTTGACGCGGGTGACAAATGGCGGCCGGGCCGCGCGAAAAATCCGCAGTCCCGGAAGCGTGACATCTCTCCCGAATGGATAGGTGACGAGGTCGACCGTGTGACCGAGATCGAGCAGCGCCCGGATGCGGTGATACTCGCTGAAAGGAGTGCCCCGAGGCTCGAAGAACGGCTCCGGGGCGATCATGAGAATCCGCATCAACTCATCTAGAACCTGAGCCGCAGGCCTAGAGCGCCCTGCGGCCCGCCTGCCCTGAGATCTGTGTTGTCGCGCGTCATGCCCGGAGTTGTCGGCAAATCGAGCGACGCACCTGAAAAGCGCAGGAACCCGCCGACGCCGATACCGACGCCTTTCATGGTCGTGATCAAGTAGTTGCCATCGATACCGACGTTTACGCCAACGGGGCTGTCCTTCACGTCCGTCAAGCTGATGTTGGTGATCGTGACGGTCGTATACGGTGGCACGTCGCTGATGTCCTGGGGGGCGTTCACCGTCGCCAGCGTCTGGCGCACGGTAAAGAACGAGGGGCCCGCCATTACCGTGACGTCGATCTTGTTGGTCAGCGGGATCATCCACATGAACTGCAGATGAACGACGTTCTCGGAGTGCTCGAGATCCGGCGCGGTCGCAGTCGCCAATCGCGGTTGTCCGAAGATCAAGGGGTGCGGCACGCTCACGCTGATGGCCGCATCGTTCTTGTTGGTGATCGTCGAATACGCGAGCCCGATGGCGGCATTTTGCCATACGCGTGCGGCAACACCCACGTCAAACAGTGTTCCGCCGCCAATCGAGTGTGCAGCCGCGACTGCTCCGGTCTCCCTGTTGTAGGGAAACGTCGAGCTGTCGGTGAACGTCTGTTCCCTCCATTGGCCGCCAAAGCTGACGTTGAAAAAGAATCGGCTGCCGTCGGCAGCGGACGCCTGCGCGTGGGCGGCCGATGGCGCGCCCGCGATGAAGAGTACCCCCAGGGCCACTAACTTGAGAGTGCGCATCAATGTGTCCATCCTTGACCTTGACCAATTACAAATTACAAAAAGACTTGCCGGCGCTGCTGCGTGGAGCGCGGCGTTTCGATAAGTACCCTTATCGGGCGCACCATCCTAGCATGCGTTGATGGATGCTCCGTCGGATGCGAAGGAGCAAAAAGGACTTGTACGAGAGGAAAAACTGAGTTATCATGCTTCGCGCTTCAAGGCATCTCCCCCGATGCCCGTTCACTGTAGAAAAATTTTTGTCTGGGAGTTCTTCAATGAATTTAAGGAAGTTGGCCGCGTGTACTCTTGGCTTGGCGACGATGGTCGCAGCCGCCGGCTGTGCTGAGGGGACCGGGCAGGCGTTGTCGCCAACGCTGCCCACCGTGGAACCGGTGTCGAATGTGGACGGCACGAAACTCAAGGCATCGCCGCCGCAGCCGATGTCGCCACGATCGATTCGCGTCTCGAGCCTGACGCCGCAGCTCGTTCTGCAAAACGCAGACACCGCAGGACTGTCGTACGTATTCGAGGTGCTGGACGCGAGCTCTTCTCAGGTCGTGGCAAAGTCCGATCCCATCCCTGCGGGAAGCCAGCAAACAACGTGGGACGTACCGGCCAATGTGTTGAAGATGAATGCGACATACGTATGGCGCGGATACGCGTTGTTCTCGAACGTGCAGGGGTCGACCTCCAACGCCGCTCCGTTCAGCACACCGCTGCCGCCACCGTCGTCATCGAGTGTCGAGGATGGCGGTGCTGGTCCCGTGCCTTGCCACGCGGGCGGATCGGCGATCATCGCCTGCGTCGGCAACGCCTATCCGGAGCGGCTCGTTCGGACGGCCTCCGGGTCTAACAGTCTCGAGCGGCGTCATCGCAACATGGAGTTCCTCCGCGACCGGATTATCGAAACGGGTCTCTGCAAAGGGATGGACCTCGGCCGCAACTTCAAGCGCGGCACACCCGTAATCAGCCACGACTTCATCGTCTGGCGAACCGATCGCGCGCGAGGCGTCGACATCGCCAGCGGGTACGACGATGTGAATACCACGCTAAAGCTGACATGGCAGGTGTTTGGTCCGGATCGGAATTACGGCTTCCCGTACTATTCCAAGTATCCGCCTGTGGATTGCTCGGGGGTCAACCCGTAGGCGAGGGGCAAGGAGTAAGGGGCGAGGGGTAAACAAATTTCCCCTTCCCCCTTGCGTTGTACCGTTTCGCTTCGTGTGTTAGAATCCTTCCCTCTCCCGTGACGTTCGCCGATGGCTCCCAGCCCTTCGGCACTGACTAAACTCGACGACAACTCGTTTCGATAGAAAGGCTGTGCCACGCAATTCCGTGCAGCCTGCGACCTATCTACGATCCTGGAGACCTGGTCATGCTGAAAATGGGTACCAAACTGTTTGTCGGAGCCACCGCGGCGGTGTTCTTGTCGGCGTGCCAGGTGGAGAAGAGCTCCAACCCACTGAGCCCGGCGCTTGCCGGCCCAGTGGCGGGCGTTGTCATCTCCACGCCGAACCTGCTCGAGCCCGGCCAGGATTGGGAAATGCGATCGCGGGATCAGCCGCTCAAGCTGCTGTTTCAGAACGCCGACACCAACGGCGCGCGGCCGTTGAAGTATTCCTTCGACATCGCAACTGATGCCGAGTTCAAGAACATCATCTTTGCGCGTACAGGTGTCGAGCCGAACGCGGCTGGTGTCACGCAGTTTCAGCTGCCCGACAAACTCGCGGCAGGCACGTACTGGTGGCGCACGCGGGCCGATGATGGCGCGAACACGGGTTCCTACTCTGCGACGAAAAGCTTCATTGTCGTCGCGGACGTCGTGCTCGGAGTACCGACGCCGCTATCGCCGATTGCAAATGTCAGGGTCTCCGACCTGACTCCGGAATTCAAGGTCAGGGCCGGCGATCGAAGCGCCGTCAAGGCGCCGCTCGAATACATGCTCCAGGTGTCGAACAACTCGGCGTTCACTTCAATTGCGGCGACATTCATCCAGGCCGAGACGTTGCCGGAGACGCGCGTCGACCAGGGTTACTCATTCCTCCACAGCAGGACATATTACTGGCGTGTGCGTACGATGCACACGGCTGACGGGACCGATATGAGCAACTGGTCTGCCACGCAGACATTCAGGACACCGGCGCCGCCGGCTGCTCCGGCGCCTGCGCCTGCGCCGGCGCCGGAGTCGACGCCTGGCCCATCGCCGACGCCCAGTGGGGGTGGCGGTGGTGGCACTCCGAGTGGTGGCAACCTGGGCAAGTGCAGCAGCAGCAACGGCGACGATATTGCGGAATGCATTGAAGCCAGATATCCATCCTATCTGGCGGCGGGAGTCACAGGAGCCAAACGCAAGGCGAACATGGAATTTCTCCGAGATCGGATGATCGAGCACGGCAAGTGCAGAGGCCTCAATCTTGGACTCAACCTCAAGCGCGGAGGGCCGACCATTAGCTCCGACTTTATCGTCTGGCGCCGGCCGGGATATCCAGATATGGGCGTTGACATCGGCTCGGCGTACGACGACACCCGTCGGCGACTGGGACTCTCCTGGCATACCTACGGCGCCGGTGACAACTTCGGATATCCGTACTACAAAGAGTACGGAGGCGGAAGTTGCAACTGAGCAACGGGAAGTCTCGAGATCGGAGGGCCGGCGAACGCCGGCCCTCCTCTTGTACGTCTGTATACTTGGCGAACGTGGCGGACCGATTGCTCGAAAGTGTTCCGTGCAACATCTGCGGCAGCTTCGAGGCCCATGTTCTGCAGCCCGCGCAGTACGACATCGCTGCGCTTCAGGACACTGATTTCGCTCGGACGTTCAGCTCATCGAGCGACGAACGGCTGAATCATCAACTCGTGGCGTGCGCGCACTGCGGTCTCAAGTACGTGAGCCCGCGCCTGCGCGCCGAATCCGTCCTCCAGGGCTACGCAACGGGCTCGGACGAGCAGTTCGTCTCGCAGGCCAGGGGACGCGAACTCACGTTCACGCGGTGCCTGGAGATCATCGAGCGTTGCTGGGATGGCCCGCCCGGGAGGCTGCTGGATATCGGCACTGGCGGCGGATCGTTTCCCTATATGGCTTCCAAGCGGGGATGGAACGCCGAGGGGTGCGAGCCGAATCACTGGCTGTGCGAGTGGGCGCGGGAACACTACGGCTTGCCCATTCGCCAAGGCACCGTGTTCGATCAACACTATCCTGCTAAATCATTCGACGTCGTCACCCTGTGGGACGTGCTCGAACATACGCCCGATCCGAAAACCGAGGTGCGTGAGACGCATCGGTTGTTGAAAGAAGACGGGCTGCTCATCATCAACTACCCCGACATCGGCAGCTGGATGGCGCGTCTTATGGGACGCTCGTGGGTGTTTCTCCTCGACGTGCACCTCTTCTACTTCACCCGAGTGACTATTCGAAAGCTCCTCGAAGATGCCGGATTTGACGTCGTCCGCATTCGCCCGCATTTCCAGCGCCTTGCGCTCGGCTACGTGCTGCAGCGTGCAACGCCCTACATAGGCGCGCCTGCACGCCTTGCCGAGCGCGTGTGTCGGTGGCTCGGAATTGCAAATCGGCAGGTGCCTTACTGGATGGGACAGACGCTGGTGGTGGCGCGCAAGCGCCGGACGATCAACTGACCCGCCGCTTGGCCTTCGGTGCGAGCACGATGATGGTGCGTGGCTCCGAGGCAAGCTCTCGCGACCCTCTGCTCCGCCGCAGAATATCGGCGAGCGAGCGGAGCCCTTCGCGGTCTCGGTTCTCAGGGTTCAACTGCTCGAGCGCATCGCGCACCTGGAGCTCCAGGCTGGAAATCGACGTCTCCGAGGATAGAGAGATAAGCGCGCGCCCGTTGCCGACCGGGACGAGCTGCACGCCGCGCAGCCGGCGAAGGGTCGGGCTCGGGGTGACGATAATCACGGCCCGATTGCCATACCTGGTGACTTCGGCGGACGGAATCGGCTCGGCGCGGACAGGCGCGCTTTTTTCAACCAGGCTGACGATGGCGGAACCCACGTCGGCGTGCACGGCAGTGAGTCGCGCCAGGACGTCCTCGGGCAGCGTGACCGTGACGGCGCGCGCCGGCCTGCCGTATTTGCGCGGGCGTCCCCGCTGCCGTTGCTGCACGACGGTATTTTAACGCAGACAGCTGATTTTCTATAAATAAATTGACCGTCGGCTCATTGTTACTAAAATAACCAGGCGTATTCATGATCACATTTCGATTGATTCGGGTGTTCCCTGTCCTCCTTGTTTCCACACTTGCAATCGCCTGCGGCAGCGGATCGAGTCCGACACGGCAGGTGCCCGTCGGGCCGACGACACCATCGCCGACTCCGTCCGGTTCCGGCTCCGTTACGTTGACGGCTCCCGTGCCGGTCGCGCCCGTCAACGGCGACCAGTTGGCTACGCTTCGCCCGACACTCACGGTGCAGAACGGCACCTCGTCCAGCCAGAGCGGCACCCGCACCTACGAGTTCCAGGTGTCGGATCGCACCGATTTTTCGCTCGGCGCATCGCTCAGCACGTCGTTCCTCGTCGCCGTCAACCAGACGGGCGTGGCCGAAGGCGACGGCCGCACGTCGTTTACGGTGCCGTCAGATCTCCAGCCGACGACGCGGATGTATTGGCGCGCGCGAGTCGTTCAAGGGACGACGAACTCTGACTGGACATCGCCGGCGATGTTCCGGACGAAGCTCGTCGGGTACAACCGGCCGGGCGAGCTCTGGGATCCTCTTGTCCACAGCGAGACGATAGGACAGATTTTCGGGGCGGTCACGTTCATCAGCGGCAAGGGCGCTCAACTGAACGACCAGACCTCCTACATCCGCTATCAGCTGGCGAATACCCTGACGAGCGGCGAATTTTCCGTGCTGGTCGAGGGTCTCGCACAGGGGGCTGGTGGATCGAAGTTTAAGATTTTCTCCATGCAGTCAGGGACAGGCAACCTCATCGCCAACTCCTACATGTCCAACGTCCAGTACCGCGGCGCGGTCGACGGCAATCCGGACAACAGCATCTCCTTCAAGGCGTTGTACGGCAGTTTCGCCGACGATCGAAAATTCGAGCCGAGCTCGGCAAACCGGCTGGTGCGTTACCTCGACCCGTCGAAGGCGTACTTCTGGAAATGGACGTGGGGCTCGGAGGTCAGACTTCTGGTTCAGGAAGGCATCGGCGGCGCGACCGTCTACAACTACGGCGTCGGCACCGCGGGCACCTACGCTCCGTCGCCACACTACGCGTATCTCGGCGCAAATACCGCGGGCCAGGTGCCCTTCGAAGAGGGCTCGCGCCCTGGGGCAGTCATTCGTCAGGTCTGGATCAGCAACAAGCCGCGGCCAGACACGCTCGGCAACGCACTGGACTGACGCGCGGCCCCCAGCCCGCAGGAGACAAGACGATGCTCGGATGGCTTTCACGATTGGTGCTGATACTGGTCACCGTGATTGCCGGCGCCTGCGCCAGCGGAGTCGCGCTGGGTGCAGCATCCGCCGAGACGCGGGTGACGGAGCTGATCGTCACCTGCCTCTCGTGCGGCGAGCATTGGCTGTTTACGCCTTCGACGACGCTTGGTGCGGGGTTGCTCTCGCTGCTCAGGCGCCGCAGGCTCGTAGACAAGTGCCCGAAATGCGGATCGCGCAAGGTCGCCTTCGGACACACACCCAAGCTCGAAGGCGACGCTCAGCGAAGAGTCTCGTAAATGCGGTTCGCGCCGTTGTCGAATACCAGTCGGAAGAGGTCGTCGCGTGTTCCGAATTTCGCCAGCGCTCCTGCCGGATTGCGCCGCTGCTCTGCCGGCCCAATGAAGATGTAATTGATGCCGAGCTCGCGCGCGAGCCGCGCCGCTGTGTCCGCATTGCGTTCTGCGTAAATCCTGTGAGCCTTCCGCGATCGCTCGGCATAGTCGGGGATATCCATCAATGAAATCGGGCGGGCCGCAGCCATCCGGCGTTCCGCGAACGTCGGAAGCTGGCTCCAGGTTTCGCGACCGTGCGCGATCGGATCCATCTGCACGATCGCGTCGCGCGCCGTCTGGGTGCGAATCCACCGGTACGCTTCCTGCTCCCCTGGCGTTAGAGTGATTGTCCAGCGAAAGCCGGGACCCATTTGCCGATTCCCGATGTCCTGTGCGTTATAGGAGTCGATGATTGTTGTCGGAAGGCCAATCACGATCAGCGCCAGCACGATTGCGCCGGCCGCTGCCTGCCCGCGCACCTGCGACGCCAGTAGTCGAGCGAGAAAGAGAGCGGCGAGGCCCGGAAGCATAAGCTGCAGCAATTGGCCTGCGCGAAATCCGATGTACGAGGCTTCGACTGACAGACGGACGAAATAAAACACGAGTAAACCAAGCACCGTTCCGGCGACGGCCGGCCAGGCGCGCCGCGGCAGCCGCCACGGCGGCCATGCGCCAAGCAGTGCGGGCACGAGCAGAGGCCCGAGGGACAGCATCAGCGAAATGACGGGATTATTCGCCGCGTAACCGCCAAGACCGTACAGCACGACGGCGGCCGCGCCCTCGACCATGTCATTGCCGATGCACCAGCCGACGGCCAGCCCAACCAGGGCCGCCGCCGTCGCGTGACGGAGCACCCCTGTGATCTGTCGAGCGCGAATCGCGTCGGCGATCACAACGGCACCGTAAATAAGTGAAAACAACCCTCCGATGAGCGGGTTGAACGTCGTCGACAGCGCAAGGGCGGCGCCGGCCAGCGCGATGGCCCCGAGCGGCGCGTTGACGCCTGCGATGCCCGCGATCGGCATCGCCAGCAGCCCGAACGCGGCAGACATGGAGTGCTGCGGGTTGTACCACATGGACCTAACGAGACTGTCGACGCGCAGCCCTTTGAACCGCCAGTTGCTCATCGCGTCGATGTTCAGGTCTGTCAGCTCACTGAGTGGGCGACTTTTCGACACCAGCTCCCACCACGCGTACAGTCCCTCGCCGCTGGCCGCAACGACGGCAATCACAACGGCGAGCGCCGTGCCCACAGCCGACAGAGATGCGGCCCACGTGGCAATGACGAGCGAGGCAATAAAGAGCACACCCGAGCACAGCGCATTCACTTTCAGCGAATTTTCGATCTCGCGCAGTCCGCCGACACCTTCTTCGCTGATGACCGTGGGCACGAGAAAATACGTCCAGTAGTACCTGAATGGTGCGGTCGCCGATATATGGATTGATTGGGGGCATGGAGTACTTCGTCAACTCCGCGGTCAGCGCCATGTGCCAGATGAAATCTGCGGTGAAGTACGCTCGATAGAAACGATTGCCTTCAGCATCACGGGCGCCGAGATTCTTGTACGGAAAGACGAACACCGCCGGTACCAGCAACAGAAGAAGCACGAGCGTGCGCGCGTCTGGCGTGCTCCAGGCCGGCAGCGCAATGAGCGGCCTGTCGCGCCGCCAGAAAAGCTTCCAGAGCGCGCCACTCAGGGCGAGCCATGCCATGACGAACGTAATGGCCGACGGCACGCCCAGTTCGATCACCGCCCACAAGGCCAAGCACGTCAGCCCATAACCCAGCAAGGCGCCAAAGACCCAGCCGGCAGGATGCCGGCCGAACAGCACGCGTCCGAGCGGCCACCCCGGAAGAGTGGCGAGAAGGTAAAGCAGAATGTAGGCGAGCGCCCACGGCCCGGCGATGATCACGGAGACGATTCCGGTGCAGATGGCGACGATCGAAGCGGGAACAACCACTCCAGAGAAAAGTATCACGGGCGCTGAACGATTTCGTAGATCCGCGTGCGGGAATTCGAGAACACCAGCTTGAAGAGATCGGGCCGGCGATCCAGTTTCGCCAGCTCCTCGTGCGGGTGCACTCGCTCCTCATCCGGGCCGACGAAGATATACGAAAGGCCGAGCTGCCGTGCGGTGCGTGCCGCGCCATCGGCGCTGCCGTCTGAATAGACCGCTTGCGTCAGTCGCGATCGGATTTCGTATTCAGGCACGGCCATCAATGAGATAGGCTTTCCGCCCGCCATGCGCCGCCACGCGAATGTCGGAAGCTGGCTCCACGTTTCTCTTCCGTGCGCGTACGGATCCATGGCCACGACCGCTTTCTGCGGCGTCTGCGTGCGCATCCACCGGTAGGCCTCCTGCTCTTCCGGGCTCAGCACGATCGTCCATCTGAATCCTGGACCCATCTCATGATTGTCGATGTCTTGAGCGTTGAAGATGTCGATGAGCGACGTAGGCAGACCGCCAACGATGAGCACGGTGGCCGCCGCGGCTGCCAGCGCACGGCTGAGCCGCGCGACGCGCGCGAAGAACACGGCAGCGAGACCGGGCAGCGTGACCTGCAAAAGCTGCCCGGCGCGAAACCCTATATACGGTGCGTCCCTCGATATCCTGACGAGAAAGAACACCAGAAGGCCGACAACCAGGCCCGCAACGCTGGGCCAGGTGTACCGCGTAAGCTTGCCGGGCGGCCACAGCGCCAACACTGCCGGAATCATCAGGAACCCGAGGGAGAGGGCGGTTGCAGCGATCGGGGCGTTGCGCGCGAGCCCACCGAAGCCGTAAATCACGACGCCAGCCGCGCCTTCGACCATGTCGTTCGTGATGCACCATGTCACCGCGAGGACCACGGCCGCGGCGGCGATCGCGTGACGCAGGAGCAGGCGCAACTGTCGCTCGTGCAGCGAATCGGCGACGATAACGGCGGCGTATATCATCGAGAACAGGCCGCCGACGAGCGGATTGAAAGTGGTGGACAGGGCAAGCACGAGCCCCGCCAGAGCGATCGCGCCAAGCGGTGCGGCCACTCCCGCGCCACCGGCCACCGGCATGGCGACCAGTGCCAGCGCCGCAGACATCGAGTGGTGAGGGTTGTACCACATCGACCGCACGAGGCTGTCGACTCGCAGTCCGTTGAATCTCCACGCGCTGATGGCGTCGATGTTGAAGTACCTGACGAACGCGATTGACCGCCCGCGCTCAACAAGATCCCAGATTAGGTACAATCCCTCGCCGCTGACGGCCAGCACGCCCAGCACGACGGCGATCGCCGTCCCGGCTGTGGAACGCGACGCGCTCCAGGTCGCGACAATCAACGCGGCCAGAAACAGCAGCCCCGACAACAGTGCATTGACCTTGAGAGCCAGTTCCACGTCGTTGAGGCCTCCAGGTCCCTCCTGCGCGACAACGGCCGGCACCACGAAGTACGTCCAGTAATACTGAATCGTGCGGTCGCCGAGGTAGGGGTTGATGGGCGGCATGTCGTACTTCATCAGCTCTGCGGTCAACGCCGTGTGCCAAATGAAGTCGGCTGTGAAATAGGCGCGATAAGACCGATTGCCGTGGGCGTCCTGCGCCCCGAGGTTCTTGTACGGGAACACGAACACGGCGGGAACCAGCAACAGGAGGAAAACGAGGATGCGAGCGTCGTGCGCGGTCCACGGTGGCAGCGCTACAAGCGGCGGACGCTCGCGCCGCGATAGGAGCATCCAGAGCGCACTGCAGAGCAACGTCCATGCGACCACAAACGTCGCCGCCGATGGGATGCCAGCCGCGATCACCATCCAGAACGCGAGGCATGTGAGCCCGTACCCAGCGAGTGCCCCGAAGACCCAGCTCGCTGGATGTCTGCCGAATAGCACGCGGCCAAGTGGCCAACCGGGGAGGGTCGCGAGAACGTAAAGGGGAACGTAGGCGAGCGCCCAAGGGCCGGCAATGATCACGGCTACAATTCCGATGCAGATGCCGACGATCGAAGCGGGCAGTAGCACGCGACAGCAAAATACCACGAGCGCTGCACGGTCGGGTGGCTTTGCGCGCGCCGCTCGTGTTGTGATTGCCGCCGGCCTCACGGCTCTGCTGCTATGGCAAAGCGATCCAAAGGCAGTCTGGCAGGCTGCGCAAGATGCCGACTGGCGCTTCATTGTTCTCGCGTGCACGCTTGTCGCGACCGATCGCGTGCTGATGGCGTATCGGTGGTGGACGCTGCTGGCGCCGATCGACGGTTCCGGCCGACCTGAAGGTCGGCACTACGAGGAGGCTTCACGTTCCCCCTCAGTACGTAGTGCCGACCTTCAGGTCGGCCGTGATCCCGTACGTAGTGCCGACCTTCAGGTCGGCCGTGATCCCGTACGTAGTGCCGACCTTCAGGTCGGCCGTGACAGTGTCTTGCAGGTCGGCCGGGGTCCTGTGTTGGGCCGCCGTCCGCCGCTCGGCACGGTGATGCGCATTTTCTTCGTCAGCACGTTCGTGGGGACGTTTCTGCCCGCAAGCGTCGGCGGGGACGCGGTGCGCGCCTACGGGCTTTCGAAACAGGGCGTCGAAGGCGTGGAGGCGGTGGCGTCCGTCCTGATGGATCGCCTCCTGGGCGTGGTCTCAATTTTGATCGTTGCCATCGTCGGCGCGATTCTCGCGCGCGATCTCATCGACATTCGCGCGCTGTTTCCGGCACTCGCCGTGCTGACGGTTCTTTGCGCCGCGGCCCTGACCGTCGTGTTCAGCCCGCGCGCGGCTATCGCCGTCGCCAGCCTCCTTGCGTTCCTGCCGCGCGGCCGGGAAACAGGCACGAGGCTCGTTGCCGCTATTCAGCGATATTCGACGCTGCATCTGCCGATGGCAAATGTGCTGCTCTGCTCTATCGCCGTACAGGTGTTGCGTGTGATGCAGACCTATTGCCTTGGGCTCGCGCTCGGTGTGGCGGTGCCGGTCGGCGTGTACTTCGCGCTGGTGCCGATCATCCTGCTGATCGTCCTGATGCCGATTACCATCAACGGCATAGGCACGACGCAGGCCGCGTTCGTGTGGCTCTTCGGCCGCGCCGGCGTCGCCAGCGCGCCGGCTTTTGCGCTGTCGGTGCTCTTTCTCGCGATAGCCGTTGTGGGGAATCTGCCGGGAGGGGTTTTGTACCTCAGAGGATCTAGAAACTAGAAACTAAAATCTAGAAACTAGAATCTGGAGTCTACTATCCGAAGTTTCTAGATCTGAGATTCCAGCTTCTAGATTCCAGCTTCCAGACTCGCGCGGTGCTTGCGCTTTTCGGCTGAGGCTCGCACGAGGAATTTCACGTACGGCGCCACCTGCTTGACGGCGGCGACGTTCATCTGGCACGGGCTCAGGCACGACGGGCACTTCTTTTCCTTCACCCAATCGCGGTGCTCCTGGCTGCTGGCCTTGAAGTACAGCTTCTCCGCGTCCTCCGTCAGCACATTGCCGATGACATCGCTGTTCTCGCAGAAGAACATCCCGCCATCGGGATTGAGCATGATGCCCTGCGTCTGGAACGGGCACGGGCTCAGCCGGTGATAGCCGTTGGCGATCATGTCCGCGTAGTGCAGGTAGATGTAATTCTGGCCGTCGAGCAGCGGATCCATGCGCACGCGGTCGAGGAAAAACTGCCGCATCTGCTCTTCCTTCGGACCCAGCGGCTTGCACGTGTCGGAGAGGTCGCCGTTGCCGAGCATCGCATCGGTGAAGCGCACCATGTTGAAGACGATGTCGAGCTTTTCCCCGCGCGCCCACGCCAGAATGTTCTCCGCATCGTCCAGGTTCTGCGAAAAAATCGTCGTCGAGATGCCGAAGTTGAAGCTGATCTTCTTCTGCAACTCACGCATCGCGCGGATGGTCTCGTTCGCCTTGTTGAAGCCGTTCTTCACGTGGCGCACGTCGTTGTGCATGTCGCCCACGCCGTCGATCGAGACGCGCGTGCTGAAGATGACGCCCTTTTTCTCGCAGAGCTCCGCGACCCCGGTGAGCATCGGGATGGCGCGATGCGGGGTCAGTCCCGTTGTGTTGATGCCGAACTTGCGGAGCCGCGGCAGCCGGTTCAGCATCACCTCGCACAACTCGACCAGGTCGTTGCGGGTCGTTGGCTCACCGCCAGAGACATTCGCGGTTTCGATGTTCTTCCACAGTCCCGACGAGAACACGCGGTCGATATCGGCAAGCGACATCTCGTGCTTGCGATCGGCGCGCTTCCAGTTGTGGCACATCTCGCACTGCGCATCGCACACCCACGTGCAATGGAAGATCAGCACGGTCGGGTGGATGGGACGCATGCTCGCGATGTACGCGTTCATCAGATCCCGGGGAGCGCTAAGAGCGGCTTTTGCGAGGTATTTGGCGGCGTAAACCTGTGCCATTTAAGAGCTCAATTGTACGCCCGATTGTCCAGAAGGTAAACCGTTTACCGTCAACCGTTTGCCGTCCTCGGTGAACAGTGAACGTCGACGGCGAACCAGGGGTTACTCGGTCTTATGCGCCACGAATGCCAGCGTCTCGAACAGATTCTTCCTGACGCGGAAGAGAACGTCTTCGGTGCCTGTATAGCGCGAGAGCGCATCGAGGCCCGGCAGGTTCGCCAGAATCGCGCCCGCAGCGAGCGCGTCGCGGGCGGGACCGGTGGCGGCCCCGATGCTCCGCACCACGCGCGTGATGTCGAATCCGCCGTCGTACAGCAATTGGCGTACGCGCCGCTCGGTCGTGATGAAGTTGTGCGTGTAGTCGATGTCCCAGAAGAACTGGCGCTCCTTCAGGTAATCGGGCACGACGACAAACAGCACGCCCTTCGGCCGAAGGATGCGTCGCGCCTCGGCGACAAACTGGCGCGCAGCGTCGATGCCCGACATGTGCTCGAGCACTTGATCCGCGTACACCACATCCGCGCTGCGGTCGTCCGCCGGGATCGGCGGCGTCCACGCGTGCACGATGTCAAGACCTTCACGCGTGAGCTCGTCGGCGAGCACGCGGCTGGCTTCGACGCCGCGATATCGCCATCCCGCGGCGACTGCCGCTCTCGCGAGGCTGCCTTGGCCAGGGCCGATTTCGAGCAGCTCGCCCGGGGGCTTCACGTATTTCATCACGAGCGCAAGCCGAGACTCCTCGATGCGTTTCCGCCGCGAGGCGCCTGGCCCGGTCAGCTTTCGTTCAGAAAACCAGCGATAGAACGTGTCGGCCATTAACGCAGAAAGTGAAGGCCCAGGCTAGATTTTCCGTCGAAGCTGCTATCGCAGAGCCACCATCGAGCATCTCTGTAAACGCCCGAGATAGTGCTCGTGCCCGGCGCGATTTCCTTCGCCTGTGTGGCCAAGACCGTCGAACGCCATTCGACGGGCGTAATCACACATGCGTCGGCCGCTTTGGTACGGCACGTGCTGCCGAATGCGACGGTCGCGGTCGCAGTGCCATAGGCGTACGAATCAATTTTGCGTGTGTTGCGAATGAACGTGACGTCCTCGAGCTCGTTCGCCTTGCCAGAACACAAGTTTGAAAAGTTTCGCACTGTCAGCTCGGCCGGCATCGAGTTGTTCGCGAAATCCGTCAGGAACTCGAGCACGAGAGCCGCGACTTCAGTGACCGAATTGTGCAGTCGCACGGCCAGGCTACCAGTGACGATACGCGGGCCGTCGCTGACGAGCAGCTCTATCGTGCACGTCGTGGCGATGGCGCCGGTCGGCGGAGTCCTCCACTCGACTTGCGGCCCCGTTCCAATAAACGTCCCGCCACAGGCGTTCCATTGGTATGTAAGCTGAGCCGGATTCGTTTCCGTATCCTCGACGACGGCCGTGACGGTTATGGTCTCGCCGTAATCGGCAAAGTTTGCGGGCTGTCGTGGGCGCTTTCCTTGTGCGACGATCGATTTGATGATGGGGGGCGTATTCGAGGTGACCTGATACCTGAACCCACCGGCGAGCGTACCCGTGCGGCCATTCAGCGTCACTGCAATATCAACAGCGCCAGCGATAGTGCTTGCGGGGGTCTTCGCCGTAATCATGTCGCTTCCCCGCACGATCACGTCCGTGGCAGTTCGCCCGCCGATCGTGACGGCGGTGCCGGTCGCAAAACCGGATCCTCGAATCGTCAACTCCGTTCCGCCCGTTGCGGGTCCCGTACCCGGGCTGACGGACTGAACGGCGAATTCAACAACGGGTCCAGGCTCGATGGGTGTCCCAGCACATGTGGCACACACGAGTGCCGAGGGCGGCCGATATCACCGCTCCGAGTGCGTCGCGGAGTCTTATCTGCTGCACAGATGGCAGCGCTGGGGGCGCATGTTCCGAAACGGTATTATACCGCAAACCATACACCAGCAACGAGATCGGGGCTGCAAGTTGCCCTGGAGCAATGTTAGAATGTGCCCGAAGGTTTACGGAGATGTCATGAAAAAGACGCCAGTTCTTCTTGTCGCGTATTTCGTATGGGTATCCCAGACGCGTGTGGACGCCTATCTCGATCCGGGGAGCGGCAGCATGCTCGTGCAGTTGCTGCTCGGCGGCGTCGCCGGGGCTGCCGTCGTCATGAAGCTCGGGTGGGAGCGCTTCAAGGACGTCTTCCGCTCCTCGAAAGCGAAGCAGACCGATCCTAATGAGTGAAATCGCGCTCGAACCCGGATCGTTCCGGGATCGAACAGCCAGGGTTTTCTATCACGACGGAAAAATCTTTCGAGGTCTGAACGAGACAGCGCTCAAGGAATGGCAGGCGCTGTCGGCCACGAAGTTCTATCGCCGATTGTCGGCCTCCGGCGCGATCGTGCCGACCGAGCAACGCGATCTCGCATCCTTACCCGCCGAAGCGCGTAGCGCGAAGGCGGGTTTGCCTGTCGCCTTCTCAGATCAGCAATGGGCTGGCGTACTCGAGCACGAAAAGCTTCCGTTCGTGTCCTACCCGTACGAATGGTCATTCGAGATGCTCAGAGACGCGGCGCTGCTGCAGCTCGACCTGGTACTGGCCGCGCTCGACGAAGGCATCGGTCTGAAGGACGCCTCGGCCTACAACCTGCAGTGGAAAGGCGCGTCGCCGGTATTCGTTGACGTCGCCTCGTTCTACAAGCGCGCCGAAGGCGAGCCCTGGGTCGGGTATCGGCAGTTCTGCCAGATGTTCCTCTACCCTCTACTGGTTCAGGCCTACCGTGATGTGCCCTTTCAACCGTGGCTGCGCGGCAGCCTCGACGGGATGGACGCCGAGGTGTGCCTGAATCTTCTCAGCGCGCGCGATTACGTGCGTGCCGGCGTCCTTGCGCACGTCTATCTCCAGGCGAAGGCGCAGAAGGCGTACAACGCGACGACGCGCGACGTACGTAAGGATCTGAGCAAGGCTGGTTTCGACAAGCGCATCATCAAAGCCAACGCCGAGCGCCTTCGAGCGCTCGTGGCCGGCCTCCAGTGGAAGCCGAAGCAGACGACGTGGTCGGACTATCTGAAGTGCGGACACTATGAGGCTTCAGACGCCGAGCAGAAGCGCGCCTTCGTGCGCGAAGTCGCCCACAGCCGTGATTGGACGCTCGCGTGGGATATCGGATGCAACGTCGGCGTGTTTTCGCGTATCGTCGCGGATCGCGCGAAATACGTCGTCGCCATGGACGCCGACTATCTGGCCATCGACAAGCTCTACCAGGCGCTAAAATCTGAACGCGTCTCGAACATCCTTCCGCTGATTGTCAACGTCACGGATCCGTCGCCGAACCTCGGCTGGCGCAATATGGAGCGCAAGCGTATCGATGAGCGCGGCCGTCCCAATCTGGTGCTTGCGCTCGCGCTGATCCATCACGTTGTCATCGGCGGGAACATCCCTATGGCCGAGTTTATTGAGTGGTTGAAGGGCCTCGGTGGCGACCTCGTCATCGAATTCGTGACGCGGAAGGATCCGATGGTGGTGACACTACTTCGCAACAAAGACGATCACTACGCGGACTACCACGAGGATGTATTCGAACGCGAACTTGCCGCGCGCTTCCGGATTGCCAAGCGTCAACCTCTCGGATCAGGGTTGCGGATCATGTACCACGCGCAGGTTGCGCACTGAGTTCCCCGGAGTCGTGAAGTGTCCGATCAGCGCAATCGACTCGCTTCCGCTCAACGTCACGCTTTCACCGGACGAAATGTTCAGGTGTTTCACGAGTTGCCCTGTCGAGGTATCTCTGACATCGATTGACGCGCCCCGCCGTGCGTGCAGCACGATCGGTTGTGTGATGCCGACCGCGAGCGCCACGAAGCCCGACTCGCTGGATGCGGAGTAGAGTCTGTCGAATCCGTAGATCGGAGCCGTCGCAGCGTCAGGCTCGTGCCGCGTCCAGTTCGCGAGGCCCGGCGGTAGATACTGTTTTGCCGCTACGAGCGCGGTGGCGATCGGCTTGAATGACGGCAGTTCATCGAAATGCGCGTGGCGCCGCAGCTTCGGGGAGTTGTCCGCAGCGCCTCCGCCGCGGATTCCAGGACCTGCGTGCAGTACGTAGCTGGCGTTGCCGGCGAGGAAGGTCATCACGTACGCCGCGGCAATTCTCGACGCTGAATCGTCCTGCCTGACCGAGCTTTCGGGCCCAATCGGCTCGTTGTTGAAGACGACAGAAGGCAATGCGCCGGGACATGAACGGTCGTACGCCCCCGGAAAGGTCCAGGGCCTCAGCAGGGGCGCGATTGGACCCTGGTTGCCGAACCCGCGGTCGTAGTGCAGCGTCACCGCATCGGCGCCCGCGCCGGCATACGTCGCACATGCGGCGTCCCGTTGCGGCGCGGTGAGGGCCACCAGCACGCCCGTTGCGTCGTTCAAGCGCGCAGCCAGGTTTCGCAACTCCGAGAGACCCTGCGCGCCCCGAAACCCGTTCTGCCAGCCTTCGTTGGCAATTTCGAACGCAAAGAGTTTGTGTTCGCGCCCGCGCGCCAGGGCCGCGAAGCGGTCGACAAGCGCGGTCCGCGACGTGACGCTGGCCGTAAAGGGCGCTCCGCCGAACAGCGTCCACTGGACGCGCATGCCGTAGCGGTCGTAGGCCAAATCCGTCATTCCTGCGATAATGCGGTCGTAGTCCGGCCACCGCGGATCCGTTTCCCTGTCTTCCCAACTGGCGCCGCCAACAGAGCCAAGCACGCGGACGTAGTCAATGCCCGCGGCGCTCAAGGTCTGCAGATTGCGCTCGAGGCGAGGCCGGTCGAACTTGTACCCCCACGCTCCCCAGAACAACGTGGCACCGAGCGCGTTGAAGGGGCCCGCGGCGTCTGCGACGGCGCGCCTCTCGGCGCGAACTGGGCCTTGCGCCTGCCTCGTTGGAGCGCTTTGCTGGCGAGCGCGGGAGGCCGTGAGAACGCCCCAAGGGAGGGCCATGGCGCCGAGAAGTAGGACGGCTGTGTAATTCATGCGTCTTCTGTCGAATATCACGTTTCTTGCCGCGCTGCTAGCGACCGCGGTCTCTTGCGGTGGGGACGAACCTAATCCTATTCAACCTCCGCCGCCGCCGCCGCCGCTTGAGTTGGTCTGCCCCTCAGCGATGGTACGCGAAGCCACCTCGCCGCAGGGTACGGACGTCCACTTCGACGCGCCCGCCCCGACAGGAGGCAAGGAGCCGTACACCGTCGATTGCGATCCGGGCTCGGGCAATGTCTTTCCGATCGGCGAGACGACGGTCCGCTGCACCGCAAAGGATGCCAACATGGCGCAGGCGTCATGCGACTTTCAGGTGAGCGTCCGCGTGTCGCAGACGCTTGCGAAAACAAAATTCACGGCGTTTGGCGACAGCATTACTGAAGGTGCCGTGAGCCTCGCACCCCTGGTGATGCTGGCGGGGCCCGAAACGTATCCGTTCAAGCTGGAGCAGATGCTCTTACAGCGGTACCTGGCGCAGCCGATTGTCGTCATCAATGAGGGCCTTGGCGGCGAAACCACACCCAGAGGTGCCGTTCGATTGCCTTCAGTATTGAGCGCTCATCAGCCGGAGGTCTTGCTGCTCCTCGAAGGGATCAACAACATCAACGGTCTGTCGACGTCTACCCAGACGGCGGCGCTGCGGACCATGATTGAGGAGGCACAGCGGCGAAACGCACAGGTCATCATCGCCACGATCCTGCCGATGCTGCCCTCGTCTCGCCTGTACCGATCGACGACTCCAGGCAAGATTCAGGATCTGAACACACAGATTATCAACCTCGCCGCGCAGTACAACCTGGGGCTCGTCGATCTCTTCGCCTTCTTCGACGCGAATCAGCAACTCATGGGCAGCGACGGTCTGCATCCGAGTGCCGAGGGCCAGACGCGCATCGCCGAACTGTTCAGGGACGAGATCGTCCGACGCTACGACGTGAGTTCGACAACGTCGCTCCGTTTTCCTAATATCAGAAGCGCGCGATGAGGGATGCGAGCTCGCGAAGCCGACTGAAGGACGTCGCCGCCCCTGCCCTGCTCGTGGTTCTGCCGCTCTGCCTGTTCGGGCCTTACACAATTTTCTCCGGTAACGAAGCGGAGTTCAGCGCGCCGTTCTGGGTGCTCATTCGGCCTGTCCTCCTGGCCGGCGCGGGGATCGCCGTGACGCTGATCGTCATCGGCGCCGCGCTGCCGCCGCGCATGTCTCGCGCTTTTATCGCCCTGCTCTTCGGTCTCGGCCTTGTGCTGTGGATCCAGGGAAGCTTCCTTGTCGCCGATTACGGGGCGTTCACCGGCGCCGCGATCGACTGGGCCAGCCAGTCGTGGCGCAATCCTTATGAGAGTGCGATGTGGATCGGCGTTCCACTGCTGGCCCTTGCCGCGGCGAGGCATGTCGCCGTGATAGCCCCCTTTGCCAGCGCCGTGCTTGTCGCACTCCAGGCAGCAGCGCTCATCGTATCGGTCGTTCGCGCAGATGCGAGTGACTCCGGGAGGTGGCAGGGGCCGACGGATACGATGTTCGAGCTGTCGCGAACGCGCAATGTGATTCATGTCGTCCTGGACGCGTTCCAGGCCGATATCTTCGGCGAAATTCTGGCCGAGGAACGGCCAGCGCTCGATCGCAGTCTCTCTGGCGCTGTGTTCTTCGCGAATCACATCGGTGCCTTTCCGACGACCATCGTGAGCATCCCGGCCATGCTGACAGGAAAGGTGTACCGCAACGATCGGCCACTACAGCGTTACGTTTCCGAAATTCTCAAGGAGGGATCGATATTCAAATCGCTGCGGGCGAGCGGCTATCGGGTCGATGCGGCGACAGGCATGCACCATGGCCGGGAGGCGGCGACGAACTATGTGCGCCTTCGCCGGCCTTATGTCAGCTACGACGACTACATCCTGTTCACGGCGTGGCAGCTTGCCGACCTGTCCTTGTTCAGGCACGCACCGCATATCCTGCGACCGTGGATCTTCAACGATGAGTCGTGGCGTCTGCAGACAGTGTTCGGGCCCGGCGACACAAGCAGCCGTCGCCACCATGCTGTCAACGGCGCCGTCGTGCTCGGCGAGTTTGCCAGACGATTGACGCCGTCAACGGACGAACCGGTGTACAAGTACATCCACGTCGGGATTCCGCACCGGCCGGTGACCGTGAACGGGAAATGCGAGTTCATCGGGGTCGTGCGTGCGACCCGGCCGAACTACAAGGAACAGGCGCGTTGCGCGGTCAAGCGGGTCACTGAGATTCTCGATCGCCTGAAGGAGCTCGGCGTCTACGACAGCACATTCGTGGTCATCTCCTCCGATCACGGCATTGGCATGCCTTCCCCGCAGTTCACCAACAACAGAGAGACACCGATGGGCGCTGTCGCGAGGGTTGCCGGAAATGCGATGGCGCTGCTCGTCGTCAAGCCGCTGAACAGCAGCGGCCCCGTTCGCATTTCCCAGGCGCCAACGACGATTACCGATATACCTGCCACTATTCTCGACGGTGTTGGTTTAGCGCAGAGCATGCCGGGCGAGTCCGCACTTAAACTTTCGGAGGACGCACGGCGCGTACGCCCTTGGGCGTATTACGACTGGGAGCGGGACGACTGGGGTCAGAATTATTTCCCCAGCCTGGACATCGTCGACATCGACGGCCGAGTGCTCGATGGCAACAATTGGACGCTGCTCGATACAATCTATGAGCCGACGGGCGGCGTCGCAGCGCGTACGCGTGGATTGTACGAGGCGCAAACAAACCGCGCGGGTGTCGACTATCAATGGAGCATGCCCAATATCTTCTTTCACGTGCCGGCGTCAACGCGGACGTTCGAAATGAAGGTCAGGTCCATCGCTCCGAAGCCGCAGACTGTCACGGTCTCTGCGGAGGATCAAGTACTCGGTAAGGTCGCACTGAAAGATCAGTCGTGGGTTACCCTCAGGTACACGCTGCCTGCTCCACGGATTCCGGGGATGAACTGGGTTCATGTGAACGTCGATCCTTCCTGGAGGACGCCCGGCACGACTCGCGTGCTCGGCGTGCAGACCAGGGATATCGTGTTGGGCGATGGGCGGTAACCTTCGCAACCGTTTGAAGGCCGTTGTCGCGCCTGCCTTACTCGTTGTCCTGCCGCTCTGTTTTTTCGGTCCTGTACACGATTGTTTCCGGCAACGAAGCGGAATTCAGCGCGCCGTTCTGGACCCTTGCTCGCCCGATCCTGCTCGGAGGTGCAGGCGCCGCGCTCATGCTGATCGTGTTCGGACTCCTTCTACCGTCCAGACTGCTTCGTCCGTACGTCGCCCTGCTCTTCGGCATCGGTGCGGTGATCTGGATCCAGGGCAGCTTTCTCGTACCCGACTATGGCCCGCTCGATGGGACGGCCATCGATTGGACGGTGCAGGCATGGCGCAATCCGTATGAGATGGCGCTGTGGACTCTCGTCCCCGTTCTTTGTGTCGTCGCGGCGCGCTACGTCGGCGGCGCCGCGCCCTTTGCGAGCGGCGTTCTCGTGACGATGCAGTCCGTCCTTCTTCTGGTGTCGAACCTGCAGGCCGATGCGAATACGACGGCACGATGGCGTGGACCTTCGGATTCGATGTTCGAGCTGTCGCGAACGCAGAACGTGATTCACATCGTCCTGGATGCATTTCAGTCTGATTTTTTCTACGAGATTCTCGAAGAAAACAGACAGGAATTGGATCGAAGCCTTTCAGGCGCGGTATTTTTTGCCGACCACAGCGGGGCGTTTCCGACGACGATGGTGAGCATTCCGGCGATGCTGACCGGCACGGTGTACCGCCAGGAGCAGACGCTGCCTCGTTACGTGCGCGAGCATTTCGACGGCGGCTCGCTGTTCAAGTCGCTGCGCGGGCGAGGGTGGCGTGTCGACAGCATCAGCGAGATTCCGTACGACGGCAAGTCCGTGTCGAATGGCTACAGGATTCGCCGACCGCATGTAAGCTACGCCGAGTACACGCGGTTCGCCGCCTGGCAGTTGGCGGATCTGTCGCTCTTCCGCCACGCGCCGCACATCCTGCGGCAGCACATCTACAACGATCAACGATGGCGCCTGCAAATGCTGTTCGGTCCCGGCGATACGAGCGGACGCCGGCACTTTCCTGTCAACGGCGCCGCTGTGCTGCAGGAATTCGCCGAGCGGCTGACACGCAGCCGTGACGAGCCTGTCTATAAGTTCATTCACGTTGGCATTCCGCATCGGCCGGTCACCATCGAGGCGGATTGCGATTACGTTGAAGGCCTTCGTCCGACGCGCGAAAACTACAAAGGACAGGCGCAGTGTGCAGTGCGGCGGCTTGTCGGGGTACTCGATCGCCTGAAGAAGCTCGGCGTCTACGACGATTCGCTGATCATCGTGTCGTCGGATCACGGCATCGGCTACGCTCCCCGGAAATTTGTCAACGACCGGCAGACGCCCGCCGGCGCGCTGTCGACACTTTCGGGGAAATCGATGGCGCTGCTCGTGGTGAAGGCACCTGGCAGCCGGGGCGCCGTTCGCGTGTCCCATGCTCCGACATCCATCAGCGACATCGCCGCGACCGTCCTGGACGTGTTGGGCGTTTCACATTCGCTGCCGGGCGAGCCCGCGCTCAAGCTTGCTGAGAGTGCCCAGCGCGTGCGCTCGTTCGGGATGTACGACTGGGAAGATGACGGCTGGAAGCACGACTACTTCGACTCGCTCGATATTATGGAAATCCGCGGTCCCCTGCTCGATGGGCAGGGTTGGACGCTCGTCGACAGCCTCTATCCGCCGAACACTGAACCGGCCAAGCGCGTGCGCGGTGTGTACGACGAGCAGCGGAGCCGCACGGGTGTGATGTACCGCTGGAGCAGCCCTCACGGGTTCTTCCAGGCTCCGCCTGAAGCCCGGCGGTTTGCGGTCGCGATCCGCTCGATTGCGCCGATGCCCCAGACGGTGACATTCGTCGTCTCCGGCCACGTTGTCGACACCGTCACGCTGAGCGACCAGTCGTGGGTGACCGTGAAGCATGCGATGCCGGCACCGGCGCGTCCGGCCACGCATTGGCTCGAACTGCACGTCGATCCACCTTGGCGCCAGCGTGGCGACGCACGCACCCTCGGCGTCCAGACGCGGGACATCATTTTCACCCCATGAACTTGCTATACTGCCCACGTTGAAACGTCGGGCTCAACCGAACATACGTTACTGATGCTTAATCCTCAGGCGACACACGATGTCGCCGCTCGGCCGGCACCCAACGGGGGTGAGCGCGAGCTTAAGTTCACGATGCCGGCGGCCCGTGCGCAGTTCGCGCGCCGCCGCCTCGAAACCCTCTGCCGCCGTGATGCGGAATTCCCGTCCGCGATCGTCTGGACGATCTATTACGACACTCCGGCATTGGCCTCGCTCGGCGAAAAGGTCAACAGCGATTATCTAAAACGGAAGATGAGGGTCCGCTGGTATTCGGATCTCGAGGGCCGTGTCACAGGACCGGCATTTGTCGAAGCGAAGCTGCGCGTGGGAACCCGCAGGTCGAAGGTGCGCGCGCGGTTGCCCTATTCGGCCAACGAGGTCGCGCGGTGGGATCTACAGGACACGCGGCTTCAGCATCTGGCGCTGCTGCTGCGGGACCAGGGCGTTCTCGGGCAGGATCGCTGGCAGCCGATGATGCTCCTGCGTTATCGCCGCGATCGCTTCGTCGAGCCGCTCACCCAGTCGCGCGTCAGCCTGGACAGCGAGATTGCCGCGGTGCGGGTGAACCCCCGGTTTTTGTCGGTCGCCGACCTGTCGCCCTTGGCAACCGCCGTGCTCGAGGTGAAAGGCAGCTCCGACGAGCTTCCTGCCGTTCTGCGCCCGCTTCTGGCGCTCGGTGGCCGCAAGAGCTCCTTCTCGAAGCTACTCATGATCTACGCGCACCTGACGCGCAGCGTTATGTAGGGGTCTGACCCCGATACTATTAACGGGTGTCAGACCCCGATTGCGGGGTCAGACCACGAAAAACACATATGCAACAACAGCTCGACAACTTATTTGGCGCCCTTACACAGGGTTCTGGCCCGCAGGTGACGCCGCTGGCGTTTCTCATGCTGATGGCCGTCTCGCTGGTGTCGTCGCTGTTTATCGCGTACCTGTATGTGCACTTCTATTCGAACCGCGCGACCGGCAGCCAGGTGCATCGCGCCTTCCCGTTGCTTGGCATCTCGATCACGGCGATCTTCGTGACGATCCAGTTCTCTTTGCCGCTCTCGCTTGGTCTCCTTGGCGCGTTGTCTATCGTCCGCTTCCGCACGCCAATCAAGGAGCCCGAGGAAATCGGGTTCATCATGCTGGTCATCGCGACGTCGATCGCGGTGGCGACGTTCAAGCTGTCGTTCGTCGGGGTGATCTTCATCATCGCGCTGGCCGCGCTGTTCGGTCAGTCGCTGACGCGCCGGTTGATGGGCGCCGAGGCCGACGGCACGATCGTGATCTCGCTGCCGACGAACGGTACGCCCGCCGATCCTGCCGCGATTACAGCGGTGCTGCGCAAGCGCCTCCCGAGAGCGAGGCTCGAGAGCATCGCGCAAACCGACAGCGAGACGGTTGTGTCTTACAATTTCCAGAGTATCTCGGACAGCGCGCTCACCGGCCTGCAGGCCGATCTCGCCGTGGCCGCCGGGCCGTCGACATACAACGTCTTCTTCAATCGACCAGGCGCATTGTAAATGCCGTTTCCACGGCGCATCCCCTCGTGGCTGCTCATCGTCGCGACCGCGGCGATTTGCGTCGGGACGCTGAAGCTGGAGTCGGCCGACCTGTTCCCGCTGTGGCGATTCGCCGTGCAGTGGAGCCCGCAGGCGCTGTCGAGCTCACGTGCCGTGCCGGTCAGCGAAGTGGCGAGCGGATTACCGATCCTGTCGCTCACGCTCGATGACGCGGAACTGAACGACCCCGGAAAGGGTCTCCTCCCCAACAAGCTCGAGCACGGTGAAGAGTGGGAACGCGAAGGCAGCGTCTCGTACTTCGACGGCGGAAAGCTGATGTTTGCATCGGGAGTCGGTGTCCGCATTCATGGTGGGAGCAGCCGGCTCAGGGCGCCGCGCCCCGGATTCCGCCTCTATTTTCGGCGGAAATACGGGCCGCGCGCCCTGCCTCCCGGCGTCTTGTTCAGCGCGGAGGCCCAGCCGGTACGCCGGATCGTCGTTCACGACGACGTGCGCCGCGACGGTAGGGTGGATTGGTATTTTGCGAATCCGCTCGCTTATGACATCGCGCGCACGATCGGAGCGATCGCCCCCGAAACCAAGCCGGTTCGCTTTTTCCTAAACGGCGAGTTCTACGGTCCATTCGTCGTCACCGAACGATTCGACGAACGGTTTTTTGCGGCGCATTGGGGATACGACGACATCTTGCTGAGCCAGGAGGAGATGAACAAGTTGTGGGAATGGGTCCGAACGACGAGACCGCTCACCATGGCCAACGTCTCGCAGCACGTGAACATCGACAACATCACACGATGGTTCCTCGCAGTCGCATTCACCGCCACGCGCGACGCGTATCAAGGTCCCGGACAGTTTCTCGACCGGACCAAAGCGTCTGGCGGATGGTTCTGGGTCAACTGGGACATGGACCAGAGTTTCCGCAATTGGAACCTCGACAGTTACCAGTACCTGCTCGAACGTGTCGACGAAGAACGCCGAGGCCGAAATCCGGCGGAACCGCGATCGGTCATTCTGTCGGAGCTCATCGCAGACGATCCGCAGTATCGCGACTATCTGAAGCGCGTCGTGCAGAAGGCACTGAACCATCAACTCACGCAAGCATTTCTGACGGAGCGATACGAGCACTATCTGACGACCGCGATGCAGTTGCAGGTTCAGAGCCTCGATTACCTTCCCCGCCTGAGGCAGTTTCTGGAGCGGCGGCGTAATTTCTTCCGGCTGACCAGCGAGCAGTGGCTCAACTCTCCACCAAGTCAGCGGGTGGTCGTGACGGCGCCTGAGGACGTCGACGTGGTGATTGAGGGCGAACGGGTCCAAAATGGTTATGAAGGGCTCTACTTCCCGGATATTGATCTGACAGCCGACATCGCAGAAGAGCATCGGCAGGGTTTTACCGGATGGCAGATCAACGGGCACTTGATGCCGCCGACCTTACCTTTGAAATTCACGGCGGAACGCGAAATTCGCATCGAAGCGGTCTTCAACAATAAGGTCACCTCACCCACCGATGCGCCAGCGATGGTTTCCCCGGCAGTGTTTCCCGCGACCAAGGTGCCGGCCGTATGGCGCACCATTCCCGAGGGCGAGTCATGGATGGGATGCGTCCCGGGGGACGATCGCTGTGACGAAGTTGAAAAGCCCAGAGTGCGTCAGGCATTCTCTCGGTCGTTCGAGATGCTCGATCGCGAAGTGTCTGTCGACGATTTCCGCGCGTTTGCTTCTGCCGGGTCGCGCCAGATGCCACGACAGCCCGAATGGTATGCGAATGGCACTCATCCGGTCGTCAACGTCACTTGGAACGAGGCTGCGGCGTACTGTGAGTGGGCGAAAGGACGGTTGCCGACCGAGGGTGAGTGGGAGCACGCCGCCCGAGGCGGGCTCGATGGAAAACTATTCCCGTGGGGCGACGAATTCACCGGGCAGGCAAACGGCCGGCACAGCCTCAAAGACGAACAGTTCAATTTCACCTCCCCTGTCGCGTCCTTTCCGCCAAACGCGTTCGGCCTGTACGACATGGCCGGGAACGTGTGGGAATGGACCGCGAGCGCGTTCACGCTGACGCATGGCGCTGCCCCCGCCGCCGACGGGTATGACTTGCGCACCATCAAAGGTGGCGGATGGGACAACCTGATTCCGCGCCTCCGGGTCTCGGAACGCGCGGCGTTATCCCGGCAGGGCCGCCACAATCTGTACGTGGGCTTCCGATGCGTTCGATGAAACGAATCCCTCTCCCACTGATTGCAGGCGTCATTGCGGGTGTTGCGCTCTGGTTGAGCCGCGCGTCGTTCGATGTGGCGGGCACGACGGCTGCGCCCGTTCGTGTCGCCATGCTGCCGTCGCTTCCGGAGCTCGCGGGGCTGCTCACGCTCACGTTGATCATCGCGGCAGGCATTGCGTCGGTGCTTCGAACCCGTCAATCGTTCTGGGGACCGGCAACGGACCCACTGCTGCCGCTATTCGCGCTCTCGCTGCTCATCCTTCCCTTTCTGCCGTGGCTCGCCGACTGGCTCCCGGCACTCCGGCTACTCGCTGGCCCGGGCCAAATCATCGTCTGGATTGTCGTCGTTGGTCAGGTGCTGTGGCTCTTCCTTCCTCGACTGGCGTCGCGCATTGGAGTTCGATCGCCGGTCATCGGCCGTTCGAGCGGCGCGGTTCTCTTCGGTGTGGTGTCCGTCGCCCTGAGCGCGCCGTTCGTGCTCAACGTTCGGGCGGCCCCGAACACGTTCGCTGACCTGTTCCACACCGTCGGGCAGTTGCCGCACGCGACGTGGTCAACAGTGCCGGCCGGTGCCCTCGGAATGTTGTTCGATCAGGAATACGGCATCGCCGCGTACGCGCCGGTGCTGTTGCTCGGATTCATTGGGCTGGCTGGAATGCTTCGAGACCCCTCGCGGCGATGGCTCGGGGCCGGACTCAGCGCCGCCGCGCTCACTCTCATCCTGCTGCCTGCGACCGTCGATCCGTGGTGGAGCAAGTCGATGATGCCGGGCCGGCCTGTCTTTCTCCTGCTCCCTGTTCTTGGTGTACCTACCGCATGGTTGTACGAGCGCCTCGGGCCGGGCTCGCCTGGACGCGCTGGTGCGCAAGTGCTACTGCTTATCAGCGCCGCCATCACGCTGATAGTCGTGCTCCTGTCTCCGAGCGTCCCCGCAGTGCAGGATGGTGACGGTTCGTCTGCACTGCTTGTCTGGATGTCGCCGGCGTGGCAATTGTGGCGAGAAGCGCCAAGCTACGTCGCCGGCGTCACGCGAGCGTCAACGATCCGCGTTCTGCTCTGGCTGCTCGCCTTCTCGGCCGTGGCTTGGATGCTCGTGCGCCGGCAGGCGGCGTCTGACGGACGCGCGGCGCTCGCGGCTGCCTTTGCCACGGTCGCGGTATTCATCGTCGTCGTCACTTTGAGTGCCGCGGTTGTGCCGGACGCTACGACACAGTTCGACGTCGAAGGCCGTTCGCTGTTTCCCATGTTGGAGACGCTTGATCCGATCGCGCGCCCCATCGCCATTCGTTACGACGCGCTTTCGGTTGTTCGTCCGGCAGAACTGCCGCCATTGTTCAGACTATCTGCAGGTCCGGATCAGCGGATCGAGCGCCAGCCCGTAA
Source organism: Vicinamibacterales bacterium (assembly GCA_963784045.1). GTDB lineage: Bacteria > Acidobacteriota > Vicinamibacteria > Vicinamibacterales > JAMQPK01 > JAMQPK01. The sequence goes on along the minus strand of CAWAPZ010000005.1, from coordinate 187,165 downwards.
GGGTCGTCTTGAACGCGCGGTTTCGATTGCCCGCCGGCAAGTATGTTCTCGATCTCAAGGGGTCCGATTCGGCCGGGTCGCTTCCAGATGCGTCATTGGCTCTCCAGGTGGGCCGAGAAGGGCGGCCGCTGGAAACCTGGCCGCTGACGTTGGGCCGCGGCCAACACGCCAAGCGCGAGTTCGATCTCCCTCTTGATGCCGAGTTCGTGGGCTTCCGTGCGGCGAGAGCTGTAGAGGGAGCGATCGCGAAGTTGAGCGTCAGCCCCCGTGATGTGGTCGAATCGCGCAAGCGATTTCCTGCCGGGACAGTCCTCTCGGCCGCCATGTTTGGGCCGGTTCGAATATTTTTTCACGATAGTTCCTCGTACCCCGAGGGGGACGGCTTCTGGGTGAAAGGCCGAACGACCGTACGCATGACGATGCTGAAGGTGAAGGAAGAGGATTCCGGCGTTCTGCTTGCCGTTCACAGTGGAGCGCGGGCGAACGTCGTTACGCTCGCGACGCCGGGCTGGTCGAAGTCCCTCGAGTTGGTACCCGGCGTGACCGAACGCGTAACCATTCCATCCAGGCAGGGTGAGCGGTTTATCCCGCTCACGATCACGAGCGCCAATGGTTTCGTTCCTGCTGAGATTCAGCGGAGCCGCGACCGCAGGCTCCTTGGCGCGTGGATCGCCTTCATCCCCGACGATATCGCCAGAACGTCCGCAACCCCCTGACCCAGTCCTTGGCGCCGATCTTTTTTCCCTCCTCACGGCTCCGGGGAAAGTATTGAATCGGCACTTCGACGATGCGACATCCCCGTGCCAGCACCTTCGACGTGATCTCGTGATCGAGCTCGAACCCGGTCGTCTGCAGGTCGAGCTCGTTGAGTAGCGTGCGGGGGAACAGCTTGAGCGCGGTGACAGTGTCGGTCAGGTAACGGCCGGTGCACGCGAGCGCCGCGATGCTCAAGCTTCGGCCACCGAGGTAGGCCGGCCAGGATTGCTGCGGATATTTACTGCCGAAGAGACCTCTCGTGTAGCGGCTTCCGTACACCACATCTGCTTCCTTCGACAGCAGAGCCCTGGCCATCGGCACGTAGTCCTGCGGCTCGTATTCGAGATCGGCGTCCTGAATCATCAGATAATCGCCGCTGGCGCGCGCAATCCCGGTCCGGACGGCTCTCCCCTTGCCCGCGTTTTTCTCGTGACGGCATAAGGCCACATCCGGAAACCGTCCCACAATCGTCGTCGTCGCGTCTTTCGAGCAGTCATCGACGACGATAATTTCCTTTTCGAAACCAAGCGGCGCCAGGTCGACCGCCCGGATGCGTTCGAGCAACGTGCCGATGAAACGTTCTTCGTTGTAGGCCGGGATGACAATCGAAAGCCGCTTCACTGCTGCTCCAGTGCCAGCAGGTAGGCTTCGAGCCGCCGTCGATCGTCGGGCGTGTTAATGCCGAGTGCCTCGAGCTCGTGGGCCGATGGAAATGTGATAACCGGGTGCCCTCGCCGGATGAGCCACGGTATGAAAGGCAGGAAATTTCGCTCGCGCGTTGTGGATGCCTGGGGTGCCTCGAGAGCAAACTCCGGAAGCAACTCGAAGTAGGCCTCCGGCGAGAGCGAGAACAACCCCATGTCGCTCTCGCCAACCGACGGCATCTCGTCTCCCTCGCGGCGGTGACGAATGGCAGTGATCCGCCCGGTCCCGTCTCGGTCGAGATGAATGTAGGGCGATGACTGTGTCGATGTTGGGAGAATTACTGCCGTGCTCGATTCGGCACGAGACAACCGGTCCAGCGTCGCAACCGTGTCGGGATGCACGCCGATCTGGTCGCACCACGTAATCCATACGCGGTCTGCGGGCCTCTGCGCGACTGCCTCGGACGCCAGAAGAATCGCGTCGAGCATGCCGGTTGCCTGCTGTTGATTCGCGAACCGCACGTCCATCAACGGCGCGATCTGTTCGATATGCCGTCTCACGGCGGCTTCGAATGACGGCTGCACCACCAGCACGAACCGCTGGATTACCTGTCGATAGCGATCGAACAGATAGTCGATCATCGCCCGGCCACTGACGGGCGCCAGAACCTTCGGCGTGGCGGATTGAAGACGGGTACCGGCGCCGGCGGCTGGGATGATGAGAACTGTCTCAGGCGTTCGCACGCAGTGTCATTTCCTTACGCGCGAGGGCCTCCAGCCCCGCTCCGCGCCGTTCGCGGCTTCAAGTCGGCCGCTGCGGCCGCAGTCGCGACGCTGCGCTTCGTACGCGTCATCCGCTGCCATCCGATCACCGCCAGCGATCGGAGGCCCTCGGCCAGCGTCGTCCGGCGGACCCGACCGGGTGAGAGCGGAAGAAACTGCACCGGCGTTTCGAGCACGTCGGCCTTTTCGCTGAGAAGCGCGCACAACAGATACTGATTGGCGAGCTTGTCGTCAGGAGGAACCGGCAGAGTCGTAAGAACCCCCGCCCGCACGGCCCGCACGCCGGACAGCGTGTCGGAGATATAGCGGCCGAAGAGGGTCAGGTACGCTGCGCTCAGCAGATGGCTGCCGACGTAGCTGAAGGATCCCAGCAGCGCCCTGTGATTGTAGCGAAGACGATAGGACGCTTCGATGTCTTTCAGCGATAGGCGGCGGCTTCCCCACACCGCATCGATCCGTCCGCTCATCAGCGGCGATATGACGCTGACGAGATCCTCTCCGCGGTACATGCCGGAGGACTCGAACAGGGCGGCGTAATCGAATTCGCGTTCGGCGAGCGCCTGCACGAATGCCTTGCCGGGCGGGATCGAGCCGTGTCGAAGGTTCTGGAGCGCGATCGGTAGCGGTTGCATGAACGCGTCGTCCAAATCGGCATCGGCGGTGTAAAAGACAGTGACGTCGACGGCGAGATTCTGAATGCCCGCGCGCAGCATCTCGAGCACAGACTGGCTGAGCTTGTTGAGCGAGACGGCATCGTACAGCCACACGGCGAGCCGTTGGCGGCGGCGCTGCGTCACGAACGATTCCAGAAACGGCGTCAGCACTTTCGACGCATCGTGCCGGCCGCTGACGCCATCCTCGTAATGTCCGATCCGCACCAGCCGCGGATCTTCAAGCGTTTCGAGATGTCCAAGCGGCACATACCCCGCGTCAACATCCGTCTCAAGGATTTTGGGGTCGTTGATGATGTAGTGCGTGATCAGCGTCGGCACCGGAAGCGGCAGCCTTCCCTTTTCTTTCAGGTAGTACACAGCGCGCTCGACAATATCGACGGCGCTGCTGCCTGAGATCTCGGCATCGGCCTGAATGTTGGTGACGAGAAGCTTTATTGCGGTCAGGTTCGACGCGATCGCCCTGGCGAGGTCCTTCGTCAGGTACGAGGGGAAGAGGCTCGAGTGCTGCGTTCCAGGCGCGTAAATGATGAGATCGGCCGATCCGAGGCGCTCGCGAAGGCGCCTGTTCAGCGGGATCGGCACAGACCTGTTTTCCAACCATTTGGCGCACTCGTCTCTCGAGAGCCGCTCCAACGCGCCGCGATCCTCTTCGGTAAGGGCTCGATCGATCAGAAAGACGTCGGAGATGCGATTTTGCTGCTTCCCGTCGACGATCTCTGCTTCGCTGACCAGCAACCCCCGATCGCGCTCGAGCGCCACGAGAAAGGCGTTGGTGCCGTCGCTGACGTTCTCGACGAGTCCCGCCGGCAGTCCCAGCAGGGCGCAATAATCGTCGACTGCGTCGTTAAAGCGGCGGCCGCAGTGGAGGTAGCACCCGGCAAACACGAGGTTACCGATCGCACAGTCGGAGAACTCGAAGTCGCGGCCTGATTCGAGCTCGCGGCGGACTGCGTCGATCCGCTGGCGCATCTGCGCGCCTCCCGCGACGGCGACGCCCTCAAGCGCCTGCAGCGCGCCTTCACGAGAGCATGGGGTTGGAAGCCTGGTGTCGAGCCCCTCGATAATGCCGGCAGCGCACGAACGCGTTTCGCGCGCAACCCGAGATGCATTCTTGCGAAAGTCCGAAGGCCCGAGGCTGTCGCCGAGGAATCGCCGCACTTCTCCCGTCGACGCGCCATCGTCGTATCCGTTGATCGCAATCGTCAGTGCCACATCAGGATGGCCGATGAGCTGCCGCGACAGGACGTCCGAACCGCGCCCACCCGAAAACAGAACTACGCTGGGCACTAGACGCTCAATGAATGCGGGATCTGTTCGGGCTGGGAGGACTCGCGCACTTCGCGAATCACGTAAATGGGCTTGTCCTGCGACTCGTGGTAGGTGCGCGCCATGATCTCGGCGAGCAGGCCCATCGTCACCAGCTGGATGCCCGTGAAAATCAACAGTACGCCGAGCAGGAGCAGCGGCCGATTGGCGATGGACTCGTGGCCGAACAGGCGCTCGTAAGACAAGTAGGCCGCGATCAGGAATCCGAGAAATCCCATCGGCACGCCGATGAGGCCGAACATCTGGAGCGGGCGTGTCGAGTAGCTCAGCAGGAACTTGACCGTCAGGAGGTCGAGAATGACGCGGAACGTACGCGACAAGCCGTACTTCGAGAGTCCGTGCTTTCGCGCGCGATGGTTGACGACGACTTCGTCGATCGTGACCCCCATTTCGCTCGCGATGGCGGGCAGGAAACGGTGCATCTCGCCGTACAGCTTCAGCGGCTTGACGACTTCCGACCGGAATACCTTGAGCGAGCAGCCATAATCATGCAGCTTGACCCCAGTCGACCACGAGATCAGCTTGTTGGCGAGCTCCGACGGCAGCCGGCGAGTCAGCCATGCGTCTTTGCGATCCTTGCGCCAGCCACAGACGATGTCGCTGCCTTCTTCGATACGGCGGATCATGTCGGACAAGTCGCGCGGATCGTTCTGGAGGTCGCCATCGGCGGTGGCAATCAGCCTTCCGCGTGCGTGGCGAAAACCTGCGGAGAACGCGGCGGTTTGTCCAAAGTTTCTGCGGAAGCGGATGATGCGCCAGCGCGGATCTCGTAGCTGGCACCGTACGAGCCGATCGAAGCTGTCGTCAGTGCTGCCGTCGTCGATCGCGAGCACCTCGTAGGTGCGCCCCAGGCGCTCGAGCGCCTCTGTTATCTCGACATAGAGCGCGTCGATATTGGGCGATTCGTTGCGAATCGGGATGACGACGGACAGTTCAACGGGCATTTTTTGTTCCAGGGTCGCTATCCTCCCCGGATTAAGTCGCCATTATACAGGCCTTTAGGGCCGCCCTGAAGGTCGGCACGACGTGTCGGCTCGCGCGGCCGACCCAACGGTCGGCACTAGGTACAATCCGCACGTGGCCGACCTAAAGGTCGGCACTACTTACGGTTGTCGGGTATGGCAGTGTAGTGCCGACCTTCAGGCGGGCCGCGTGCGCTTTTTCCAGAGGTAGTACGCGACCCCGGCGACGAGCACCAGGAGACCCAGCACCAGGCCGACCGTTCGGCTGTTTTCGTGGATGTAATCGAGCGCCTGCTGGCCGTAGAGCACCGCCAGAATCCCCTCGCCGAAGTACCGAACACCTCGTCCAACCGCGATCGACACGACGAAGGTCTTGAGAGGAATGTTCGCGACGCCGCCCAGCAGGACAAAGATCTTGAACGGCGCGGGCGGCGGCAACAGGGCGGGCACAATCAGCGCCATCACGCCGTACTTGCGCATCAGATCCGAAGCGCGCTCTACGATCCCGCCCTTGAATCGTTTCTGAAGCAGCGCGTTCCCGCCGCGCCGGCCCACGAAATAGAGTGCGAGGCAGCCGGCGACCGATCCCAGCGTGGCCATCGTGGCGTAGAACGGCATGCGCTCCGGATGGTTGATCACCATCAGCACGATGAGCAGATCGTTGACTTCGGGAAACGAGAGGAACGACGAATCGAGAAAGGCGATGACGAAGAGCCCCGGCCCGCCGACGCTGAGTGCGAAGGCTTCAATCCATGCTGTGATTCGCGCCATCGAGAGACTAGTATTCTATCCGCGAAGTGACCGATCGTTTCCCCAAACTCCTTGGGTTGTGCGGTCTGCTGATTGGCATCGCAGCCGCGATCTTCTATCACCAGCGCGGACTGACGCTCAGCCACTATGATGCGAAGGCGCACCTGGTCGTCGCACGCCGCGTGCTCGACAGCCTGACGCCGGAGTACTCGCAGATCGGTGCCGTGTGGCTGCCGTTGCCGCACCTGCTGAACCTGCTGCCGGTGCAGATCGATTTCTTCTATCGCACCGGAGCGTCAGCAGTGGCGATATCCATTGCGTCGTTCGTGCTCGCCTGTTATGCCATCGCGCATCTCGTGCTTCGCGTCACCGGGTCTCGAGCCGCGGCGGCGATCTCGGCCGCGCTGTTTGCCCTCAATCCCGACGTCCTCTATCTGCAATCGACGCCGATGACCGAGCCGCTGTTGTTCGGGCTGGTCCTGCTGTCAATCAGCCTCGTCTACGACTGGGTTGAGGTGTCCATGAGGGCGGGTTTATCCGCCGGCTCGTCCGCCGACCTGTCCGCCGAAGCGCGAGGCGCGAAGGTGGAAGCGCGCAGCGCGAAGGAGGAAGCGCGCGGGGCAACGCGAGCACGCGCGAAGGCGGGTTTATCCGCCGTAGCACTCGATGCGAAGAGTGCGCGTGCGAAGGCGGGATGGTGTCTTGTCCTCGCGTGCCTGACCCGGTATGAAGCGTGGCTCGTCACTGCCGCTGTTCTTCTCCTTGGAGCCATTGCGCTCTGGCGGCGCGGTTTCACCGTGCGCGAAACGGTCAGGACAACAGCCGACCTTGCCATCTATCCCATTCTCGCTATCGTTATGTTTGTCTTTCACAGCTGGTTTACGACAGGAGCATGGTTCGTCACCGGAGGGTTTTACGTGTCCGATAACGTGGCGACCGGCAACGTGTGGAAAGCGGTCATGGCGGTCGTCTACGGAATGCGGCTTCTGATTGGCGCGCCGCTGATTCTGCTGGCGGGAGGAGGCGTGCTTCTGGTGCTCGCGCGGGTCATACGGCGACCCCAGGATGCAGGGCAACTCGTCCTCGTCGCCCTCGTCGCGTTCATGGTGCTGCCGGCGTACGCGTTCTTCAACGGTCACCCGTTCCGCATGCGCTACATCGTCGCACCCTCGGTGGGTGCGGCTGTTTTCGCCGGCATCGCGCTGGGTATGCTCAGAGGACGATGGCGCGACGTGGCGGCGGCGGCGATGGCTGTCTGGCTCATGGTGGCGAGCAGGCCGCTCAACGCCCACGCGCCGATGGTCGAAGAAGCACAGTGGGATGTGCCTTTCATGCGCGCGCGGCGGAACGTCACGGCGTGCCTCGAGCGCGACTACCACGGCGAACGGATCCTCGCGAGCATGGGCTCGCTCGCCCACTACATGCAGGAACTGTCACTCGCCGGCATCAACATCCGCGATTTCGTGCACGAAGGCACGCTTCCGTACTGGCAGGAAGCGATTGAGGCGCCGCAAGGGCGTGTGGGATGGATTCTGGTCGAGGAGCGCGCCGAAGGCGGTGACGTATTGGCGAAGCGAGCCCGAGAGTCGTCCGTGTTTACAACGGGGTTTGCACGTTTGTGCGCGGACGGTGGGGTCGCACTCTATAAATCTACAAACTAGAAACTGAAATCTACAATGCTGTGCGCTGAAATCTAGGATCTGGTTTCCAGATTGCAGTTTATAGATTGTGGATTCCAGTTTTCAGATTCTAGATCTCAGATTCTAGATCTCAGAAACTGCTTCGTGATTTCCATCATCTCGTCGTGGATCTTTCCATTCGTCGCGAGGAGTTGGGGCCGACGCGATGCATGGGGCTCGCCGGCGAAGTCGGTCACCTGCCCGCCGGCCTCCTCGACGATGATGGTGCCGGCGGCAATGTCCCAGGGCTTGAGATCCTGTTCCCAGAACCCGTCCATGCGTCCGGCTGCCACGTAGCAAAGATCGAGTGCGGCCGAACCGAGGCGCCGTACGGCGCGCGCCTTCCCGACAAACTCTCCGAACAATCCGACAATCTCCGGGATGCGCGCGTGGATGTCGTACGGAAATCCTGTCACCAGCATCGATTCCACCAGGGTCGGCGCGTTCGACACATGAATCGGCCGGCCGTTGAGGAAGGCGCCGCCGCCGCGCTCGGCGACAAACAATTCCTTCCTCGTCGGATCGTAGATCGCGCCGATCTCGCCCTTGCCGTCGATCTCGAGAGCCAGCGACGAGCAGAAGATCGGCAACCCGTGCGCGTAGTTGTTGGTGCCGTCGATCGGATCGAACACCCAGCAGTGCGACGCACCTTGCGTGGCCGCATCCTCGCCGAATTCCTCCGCCAGGATCGTGTGATCGGGAAAGCGCTCCGCGATCATCTTCCGGAACATCGTCTCGACCGCGACGTCTGCCTCAGTGACCAGGTCGATCGTGCCTTTGTGCGAGACCTCGAATCCGGTGTCGATGAAGCTCATCTGAATCTCGCCGGCCTTCATCACGGCTTCGATGGCTGTTGAGAGCAGCAGTGGATCTCGCCTCATGCGCGCGCTGGGATGTGCTTGATCATCCGCATCTCCATGCCGCCCTGAGGCGCCCGGCGTATGGACACGTCGTCCATGAAGTGGCGAATCAGGAACACACCGCGGCCGCTGGTTCTCAACACGTTCTCGTCCGCCAGCGGGTCCTTCACCGTGTCGGGATCGAAGCCTCGGCCCTGATCGCGCACAGACACGATAAATTTGGCAGGTTCGGTCTCGGACGTGGCGCAGTAGTCGATGAACACGATTTTGGAATGGTCGCTCTCGTTGCCGTGTTTGATGGCGTTGACGACGGACTCGCGGACAGCCATCGCCGTCCAGTGGAGAGACTCGTCGTCGAAGCCGAGTCGTCGCGCTATGTGTTCGGTGACCGCCTGAACGAGATCAAGCGCTTCGATCGTGCTGTGAATTTCGAGATGCACATCCCGGTACCCGCAGGTCATCGTGTCCGACGTAGTATAGTCTCCCGATGGCTTCGATCGCCGCAACGACGGTGAGGCCTGCCCGCCGCATCATGGGGACGGTGGGGCTTGCCGGCGACAAATCTATTTCCCATCGCTATGCCCTGCTGGCCGCACTGGCAACGGGATCGTCGACGATCGCGCAGTACTCGCAGGGTGCCGATTGCGCCGCCACGCTGGACTGCCTCGCCGGAGCAGGCATCGAAATTCGCCGAACCCGTTCCGCCGACGGTAGTGGGCTGACGGTCGAAATCGAGGGTCGTGGCTCGCGTGGTCTGCGCGTCCCCGCAGCGCCGCTCGACGCCCGGAACTCAGGAACGACGATGCGGCTGTTGTCTGGCGTCCTCGCGGCCCATTCCTTTACGTCGGTGCTGGTCGGCGATGAATCGCTGTCAAGGCGTCCGATGGGGCGCGTTATGGCGCCGCTCGAGTTGATGGGGGCGCGAATCGAGTCGCACGACAAAAAGCCGCCGCTGACAATTCACGGCGGCGCGCTGAAAGGGATTCGGTACCGAACCGACGTGCCGAGCGCCCAGGTAAAGAGTGCCGTGCTTCTGGCCGGCCTTCAGTCCGACGGCAGGACTGTCGTCGAGGAGTCGGCGACCACTCGAAACCATACGGAGCTTGCCCTGCGCGCCTTTGGCGCCATCGTCCACTCCAGCGGCAACACGATTGAGCTCGATGGAGGTCAGGCACTTCACGGCGGCGAATTCGTCGTCCCCGGGGACATTTCGTCGGCCGCCTTCTGGGTGGCAGCCGCGGCAGCCATCCCGGGCTCTGACGTGGAGATTCACAACGTTGGGCTCAATCCCACCCGCATCGCATTGCTCGATGTATTGCGTCAGGGCGGCGCGGTCGTGGAGCAGTACGTCGACCGTGAAGCCGGCGGCGAGCCGTCTGGACGGGTGCGTGTTCGGTACGGGACGCCTCGTTCGCTGACACTAGGAGCCGATCAAGTTCCATATCTCATCGACGAGATTCCTGCCCTGGCGGCATGGGCGAGCCACGGAGGAGAGCTCCACGTGACGGGCGCCTCGGAGCTGCGCGTCAAGGAAAGCGATCGTATCAGCGCGCTCGTGCGCGGATTTCAGGCGCTAGGGGCGGACGTCGAGGAGTTCCAGGATGGGTTTCACCTGCGGGGCTCGCATCGTCTGCGCGGCGGACGGGCCGATGCCGCCGGAGACCATCGGCTGGCGATGGCCTTTGCGATTGCCGCGCTCGGCGCGGACTCGCCATCAATCATCAGCGGCGCCGACTCGGTCGCCATTTCGTATCCCGAGTTCTTCTCCACGCTGGAATCGCTGTGCGACCCGTCGACGGCATCGGGGCCGCCGCATCCGGCGCCGGGTGGCGAGTAATCCCTCTTGAAGACGGACAAAATTTATCTGGTCGGGTTCATGGCTGCTGGAAAAACAACTTTGGCGCAAGCGTTGGCGCGCCGCCTGGGATGGCGCGCTGACGACGTCGACGCACTCGTCGAGATGCGCGAGCGGCGAACGGTGGCGGATATTTTTGCCCGAGAGGGAGAGCCGTACTTCCGCGCGGTCGAGCGGCAGGTGATCTGGTCGCTCCTGCCGGAGCGCCACGCCGTCGTGGCCACGGGGGGCGGCACGTTCATAGACGCTGAGAACCGTGCGGCTATCAATGCCGATGGCGTATCGGTTTGGATCGACGTCCCCTTCGATGTGCTCCTCGCCAGGATCCCCGCCGATGGACGCCGGCCGCTGGCCAACGACCGCGTTCAGATGGCGATGCTCTACGAGAGTCGCCGCCTCGCGTATCAACAGGCCCAACTGCGCCTCGACGCCTCGCGTGCGCACACTGAAGAGCTCGTCGAACAGCTCATCGAGCAGCTCGAGTAGCGATGCGCTACCTCGCCCTCACCGATATTCACAGCAACCTCGAGGCCCTCAACGCAGTGCTCCGCGTGTCGGCGGCGCAGCGTTACGATGCAGTGTTGGTGCTTGGCGACCTGGTAGGATACGGGGCCGATCCCAACGCTGTCGTCGATTGCGTCCGCAATCTCGGCACCAAGGCGATCGTGCGGGGCAATCACGACAAAGTTGCCTCGGGACTCGACAACGCCGAAGACTTCAACCCGATGGCCAAGGCTGCGGCGCGCTGGACGCGCGAATCGCTGACTCCGCAGAACCTCGAATACCTCCGCGACCTGCCCACTGGACCGGTGGTCGTCGACGGCGCCATCGAGATCTGCCACGGCTCGCCGCTCGACGAGGATCTGTACGTGGTCGCCGACATCGACGCGGCTCGCTCGATTGCCGTGATGCGCGCGGCGATCTGCCTGTTCGGCCACACGCACGTTGCGCTCACCGCGAGGATGGACAGCCAGCGGCGGCTCGAGATCGAGGCGCCGCAGGGACACCCGGAATTCACTGTCACGATCGACGCCGGCTCGAAATACATGATTAATCCCGGCTCGGTAGGACAGCCCCGCGACGGCGACTCGCGCGCTGCGTACGCGATTGCGGACCTCGATCGCATGGAGGTGACGCTCTATCGTGTGGCGTATCCCATCGAGGCGGCCCAGAAGAAGATCCTGGATGCCGGATTGCCGCCGATGCTGGCGTATCGGCTCGGTATGGGACGATGAGCCGTCTTGGCTGCTGGCTTTAGGCTTTAGGCTCCAGGCCCGGCCCAGAGCCCGAAGCCCGCAGCCGGGAGTCTCTCTTTTTCATTTCCACCGCATACGCATCCTGAGCGGCGCGCGAGCCGAGGATCCAGCCGATTACCACTCCCACGAACAAGACGACGGGGATGAAGATGAAGTGCGCCGACGTCATGTTCGCGAAGTTCATGGGCGTTTGTTCACAATCTGTGCGGACAGCGTCTGGAGCTCCTGCTCCACTTTGCCGAGCTTACGCCACATCGTCCACGCGTAGAACATGAACGCGAGCCAGACGAATGCATAGGCGGCGATCACAAGCGGCGCCGACGGCAACTGCTCGCTGGCGGGAATTTCGGTCACCGGCTTGAACTCGGACTGACCGGGCTGCGCGAACGCAACCGTATTCATCAACAGCAGCGCGGCGAGGCAGATTCGTTTCATTCTTCGCTCTCGAGATAGAGATGATCGACCATCGTTCGCTGACGCTCGATGGTCATCCGCAGCATCATCAGCGCAATGTACAACAGCAGGAATCCCGCGAACGAGTACCAGAGCGGCAACGCGAAATCGACGGGCAGTGTTGGCACGACCGTGGTCAACGGGTGAATGGTCCGCCAGATGTTGACCGACAGATAGACGAACGGGGACGTGGCCATCCCGAACACTGCAAGGCCAGCCGCCAGCATCTCGGATCCGGGACCGCCGTAGCGGCGGAGCAGCAGATACGAGATGAAAATCATCCACAGCAGAAAAGACATCGTCAACCGTGGGTCCCACACCCACCACACGCCCCAGGCCTTCCGCGCCCACAACGGGCCGGTCACCATGGCGATGAGGCCGTACAGCACCGTGAGCTCGGCTGCCGCATAGGCCATCCAGTCGTGGAAAGGCCGTCTTTTGATGAGGTAGAGCACGCTGACGATGCCGCAGAAAACCGCCGACAAGAGCATCAGCATCGCCGGCGGCATGTGGAAATAAAAGATCTTCTGCACCAGCCCCATCGTCGACTCGTACGGGGCGCGGGCAATCATGATCGGCGCCGTCAGAAAGATGAAGCCGGCAAGCGCAAGAAGTGGAAGAGCAGCTTTTCGCATGGCTATATTGGTCAACTATTCGGTCATCAACGGTTCGAACGTCCACAGCGACAGCGTGACGAATACGACGTCAAAGGCCAGAAGCAGCGCCATCCAGAGCCGTGCCATGTCGAGCTGTGGGTCTGCCGCGAGCAGCGCGCTCGTGCCACGCACGCCTGCGATGATCACTGGGATTGTGACCGGATACAACAGGATCGGCAAGAGCACATCGCGGCTGCGCGCGCGGGCGAGCATGGCCGCGAAGAGCGTGCCGACGCTCGCGAAGCCTACGGTGCCGAGGACGAGCAGGCCGGCGACCATCGGGAGGTTCCTGAACAGAGCCTGCTGGAACAACAGCGCGACGAGCGGCACCAGCACGATTTCTGTCGCGACGAGCAAACCCACCAGCCCGACGAGCTTGCCGACGTAAACGGCGGCACGCGGGCCAGGCCCCAGGAGCAATGCGCGCAGAGTGTCGCCATATCGCTCGCGCTCGAAGGTGCGCCCCAGCGCGAGCGTGCCCGAGAACGCGATGGCGATCCACAGGATACCCGCTGCTGCGTCAGGTGGGGCTTTGCCATCCCCTCCCTCCGCCACGAACGAGACCGAGAACACAATCACGCACGAGAGAGCGAAAAAAATCGTCGTATTCAGCAGCTCGCGGCTGCGTGCCTCAATTGCCAGATCCTTGCGCGCGACGATCCAGACAACGCGCCAGAACGTGCTCATGAGGCCGAACCTGTCTGCAGGCGATCCTGATACCGCTTCCGGAGGCCCCGGACATCCGGTTCGCTGGAGATCAGCCGCCCATCGTGGAGTATCACCGCTCGATCGAACACCGCTTCACCCACGTCCAGATCGTGCGTGGCGACGAGCATGATACAGCCGGCCGATCGCAGCTCGCGCAGCCGAGCAACCAACGCCATCGTCGAGGCATCGTCGAGGCCCGTGAACGGCTCGTCGAGCAGCAGCAGGCGCGGGCTATGCAGCAGGGCGCGCTCGAGCGCCAGCCGCTGACGCATTCCTCGCGAGAAGCCCGACACCACGTCTCCGCCCCGCTCGTCGAGCCGTGCCCGGCGAAGTGCGTCAGCAGCCACCGTCTGGGCGTTGGCGACGCCGTAGAGCCGGCCGAAAAAGACCAGGTTCTCGAGCGCGGTGAGCTCAGAGTAGAGGTGGAGGTCGTGCGACAACACACCTATGCGCGATCGCAGAGGCGGGCCGATTTCTCTCGCTGTGCGGCCGCCGTACCGCACGGATCCGGACGAGGCGGCCGCGAGCGTCGACAGGATGGCCAGGAGCGTTGATTTGCCCGCGCCGTTCGGCCCGAGCAAGCCGACGATCTCGCCCGCGCGGCAATCGAGCGATACACGCGATAACGCCCGGCGGCGCCCGAAGTTCCGGCTGAGCTCGCGGATGGAGAGATCGAGAAAGTCGGCGCTCACGCGATGGCGCTGTGGCTCCCCTCGGCGTCGAGGTCGCGGTACACACGCTCGAGCTGCGCCATCAGCGCGGGCCGGCGATCGGCATATTTCGCTGCGTCGATGCTCCCTGTGCGACGCTGCTGCTCGAGTCGAACGAGCTCGGCGTATATTTTCTCCCGTCGGCCGCTGAGCTGTTTGACCCTCGCAGCGTTCGCTGCGGGCGTTGGGCGCCGCCCCGCCGCCCAGAACCCGCTGCCGAGCATCAGGATAGCCAGCGTGAGCGCAATTCGCCGTGGCCAGGCACTGTGGTGAGGCAGCCCGGACACCGTCACGGCCAGCGCTGCACCCGCAGGCAGCGTCGGTCCCTGCGCGAGGATATATCGCTCCCTTTCGAACACGCGCTCCTGAACGTTTGGAAGTTGCGGTGAGGACATCGAGATGTCGCCGGTCTTCTTCATCAACACCGCGAGCCCGGGAACGGCCAACGGAAACGTCTGCTCGAAGGTGACATCGGCGCTCGATACGGGCATTTGAAAGGCGATCTGCACTTCGGTCTGCCCCGATGCGAACGGGCCCGTAATGGACACGTGATCGCCGAGCGCGACCGCCTGCGGCGCGCCGCTCAACACCGTGGCGCCGGTCGCGCCGGACGGCATGTTCACCACCACGGCGGAAGGCGGATTGACTGGCGCGCGTGCGCTGTTCCGGATATCGAGGACGTAGTAGACCTGCAGCACAGCGTCGGCATGGTCGATGATGACGCGGGTCTGGTCGCCAAGCACGACGTTTCCAGGCTGTGGTTGAAACACGGGCGGCGGCACGTCACCACCCTTCGGCGTTGCGACGAGCATCAGGCGGATGCCATCGTTCGCGGGCCAGGGAAACTCCTGCGATTCGAGCCGCTCGCCGTCGACATTCGCGATGGCTTTAACGGTTGTGCCGGCCGCGATGCCGCTGAACTCCGCGCGTCCGTTCTCGTCGGTCTTCACCACCATCGGCTTCGTGCCGCCGACCATCTCGACGGGATGTCCTTGAATGTTGTTCGAAAGCTGTCCGCGGATAAGCCGTACGGACACGTGTCCGGCCGGCAGATCTGTAACTGGCCGCGGAATGCCCGACATCTGCTTCGGATCGGGCATCTGGAGCTGGGCTGATGCCGGAGTCACGAAAGGAAAAACGAAGAACGAAAAGGGAATAAAGAACGCGAGTACAAGCGCGAGCAGTTTGCTGCCGCAGGACTTGCAGAACTTCGCATCGTCGTCGTTGACAGTGGCGCAGGACCTGCAAACACCCGTCGGAATCGCTTCCGTCGGCCCTTCGCCCTCTGCCCTTTGTTCTGTCACGGCGCCGTCGGCGTCAGCGAGCGGCGCCGTGCCTGCCTTCACCAGTCGCGAAGCGAGCTCTCGCTCGATCAGCTCCCGATACCCGCTGGTCGTGTTGTCGAGCTGCTGAAGGAGACGAACCGCGCGCGAGCGCAATCGCCCGACCATCTCCTCGTAGTCTCCTTCGGAGACCTTGCCCATCGCGCGGTCGAAATCGAGCTCCTTGATCGATCGGAGCAGCAGGTTCTTCTCGCGTTCCAGCGCCACGCGCGTGCGGCTCCCGATCATTTCAGGCTCGCGTGTCTCGCCAGTCGCCAGCGGACGCAGCGCATTCAGCGCGGCTAGGCCGATCAGCGCCGCCGCGAAGATAGACAGGCAGACGAGGATGAGATTCTCGGCCGTCGTGCCGCGGATGAGGAACACCGCGGCCGTCGCGCAGACGAGCGCGCCGAGCGTGAAGAATTGCCACGGCCGCAGCGAATCGGACGTCGGTTGCGTCGGAGCCAAAGGGCTAATCGAGGTTTTCGAGCTCGCGATCGAGGCGTGCTTGCAGCGCGGCGTCTTCGACTGACGGCGAAGTGTTCACCGGCGGTGCCTCCGGCTCGTCGTGTGAGCGCTGCGACCACTTGCGGACGACGAACGCGCCCGCCACCGCTGCGATGCCGCCAATGGCGTACGGGAAGAACCACGCCAGGCGGTTGAAGCCCTTGTCGATTGGCGACGAGAGCGGCTCCTGGCTGCCATACTTCGCGACGTAGTACTGGATAACCTCGTCCCGCGTCTTCCCGTTCCTGACAAGCCCGGTGAGCTCCGTGCGCATTTCGGCGGCCTTACCGCAGGTGCACTCGGCGAGATTCTTCCGTCCACAGGTGCCGCACATGCAGACGATGTCCCGCTGCAACTCGCGCTCATGCGGAGTGTACAGCTCCACTGCTACTGGAGCACCGTCCTCTGTATGCTGCGCCAGTGCGGGCGCCGCGAGACAGAGCATCAGGAAGAAAATGCCGGCGGTCGTTGCCACTTCCGGCGCCGGGAACTTCGCCATCGCGAACGCGAACGTGCGCTCGGGCAGCAGGACGATGCCCGTGCCGAACGCCATCACCGCGAAGCCGAGCCAAATCCAGTTGACCAGCGGATTAATCGTGATCTCGAGGCTCGCCGTCTGGTCCGCGACCTGGAAGTTGTGCATGTTGAGGTACAGGTCTCCCTCGAATCTCCGGCGGATGGCCACTTCGGTCGTGGGCTCTTCGTGTTTGTTGAAATACCATCGCGCGGGATACATCTTCGCGATTTCACGCCTGCCTTCGAACACGGTGAAATGCCCGGTAATCATCTGCTTCTGGTTGTCGTTCGTCACCTTCAACGCGTCCATCCGGACGACGTAGCTGCCGAGCGTCGTGTCCTGTCCAGGCTTCAAGAGCACCTGGCTCGACTGCTTGAATCCCTGCCCCGCAAATCCGAGGCACATCAGCACGATGCCTACGTGCACGATGTAGCCGCCGTAGCGCCGCCGCGAGCGGCCGACGAGGCCGATCGTCGCGGTGAAGAGATCGGTGCCGGTACTCTTGCGGCGGATGACCGCGCCGCGCCAGAACTCCTGGAGGATCGTGCCGAGCACGAAGCCCGAGAACACGAACGCGATATACGACGCCCACACGCGGACACCGAGCGCGAACACCACCGAGGCGGTGACGATCGCTGACGTGACGGGCCACATGAATTGATATTTCAGATTCGAGACCGACGTCTTCCGCCACGCGAGCAGCGGGCCGATGCCGGTCAGCAGCAACAGCGTCAGGCCAATGGGCACCATCCAGCGGTTGAAGAACGGCGGCCCGATCGTGATGCGTTGTCCGGTGACGGCCTCGCTCAATGTCGGGAACATCGTCGCGAAAAGGATGAAGAACGCGCAGAACAGGAGAATCCAGTTGTTGAGCAGGAATGCCGCCTCGCGCGACGCCCACGAATCGAGCTCGTTGCTTGCGCGCAGGAGCGGCAGGCGGTAGATGACCAGCCCGAAGCTGAACACGAGAATGACGACCATGAAGATGCTGAACATCATGGCCAGCTCAGGGTTGTCGCCGAACGAGTGCACCGACTGGACCACGCCCGACCGCGTCATGAAGGTGCCGAAGATCGTGAGGAAGAACGTGAGAATCACCAGCGTGATGTTCCACACGCGCAGCATGCTGCGGCGTTCCTGCACCATTACCGAGTGAAAGAACGCCGTCGCGGTAAACCACGGCAGCGCGCCCGCGTTCTCGACCGGATCCCATCCCCAGAATCCGCCCCATCCCAGCTCTTCGTAGGCCCAGATCATGCCGAGCGTAAGGCCGAACGACAGAAAGATCCAGGCGAACATGGTCCAGCGCCGGACCGCGCGCAGCCACGCATCGTCGAGGTGGCCTGTGATGAGCGCGGCCATCCCGAAGGCGAACGGAATCGTCATCCCCACGAAGCCGATATACAGCGACGGCGGGTGGATGACCATGTAGAAGTTCTGCAGCAGCGGGTTCAGGCCTTTGCCGTCCGCGGGCACCTGCGTGAGGTAGGTGCTGAACGGATTGTTGTGGACGATCATCAGGAACAGAAAGAACATCTGCACGCCTGAGATCACCGCGACCACATACGGGATCAGCTCGCGATGGCGGTCGCGGTTCACATGCACTGCCAGGCTGCCGAAGCATGCCAGCAGGAACACCCAGAACATGATCGAGCCGTCGAGTCCGCCCCAATACGATGTGATCTTGAAAAACAGCGGCTGGAACGAATCTGAATAGCGCGACACGTACCGGATCGAAAAGTCGTCAGTGACGAACGCGCGGATCATGAGCACGGATGCCATCACCATCAGCGCGGTCACCATGTGGAATGCGCCGATGCCGCTCTCGACAAGGCGGCGCGAACCACGGCGCGCTCCGGCAACCGACACCGCGGCGGCGTAACTGCAGACGACGAACGTGGTCAGCAGCGTAAAGTAGCCCAGTGAAGCCATTTGGTGAGTCCTGAATGGAGAAACTGAAATCTAGAAACCGAAATCTAAAATCTACAATCTGGATCCTAGTTTCCAGATCCGAGTTTCTAGATTCCAGCGTCAGTTACTTGTGCCGGTTTTCAGATCGTAGTTGGCCTTTTCCTCGGTACTTCGACGGGCACTTGGCCATGACGCCGTTCGGGTCGACCGCGAAGTGGTCGTCGCCGGTCAACCGTCCCTTCAACACGACTTCGGCTTCGTCCTTGAAAGTGTCGGGAAGAACGCCCGTATAGGACGCGAGCACGGCTTTCCCCTTGTTTTCGACCTTGAACTGATACTCGAGCGTGTTCGGCTTCTGACCCCACGTCCCCTTCACGACGAAGCCATGGAGCTGAAGCGACTTCCCTTTCCACTGATCGGGGCTCGCCATCACCTCGTCCACGTGCTTGTAATAGGCCGTGTCCTGCTGGACCGAGTACCACAACAGCCCCCCGAGGGCCGACAGCAGAACCGCCGCGGTGAGCGCGATTTTCGCGAATTTGTTCGGCATAAGATGTCTTAAAATGTCGCGGTTTTACTGGGAATTCTCGACTCCCAGAATATCACAGCCCAGCTCGTTCAAGAGCTCATACACACTTGAGATAGGCAGCCCAACGACGTTGGAGTACGAGCCTTCGATCCCCTCGACAAACCGCGACGCGCGCCCCTGAACGGCGTACGCCCCGGCCTTATCGAAGGGCTCCCCAGTCGAGACATACCAGGCGATTTCGGTGTCGCTCATCCGCGCCATGCGAACGCGGGTCGGCTCGACATGCATCAGCCGCCGCGAACCGGTGCAGACGCACAGCCCGGTCAACACATCGTGGCTCCGTCCCGACAGCAGGCGCAGCATTCGCGCTGCGTCCTCGGCGCTGGCCGGTTTCCCCAGGGCCTCGCCGCGGATCACGACCGTCGTATCGGCGCCGAGCACGACGGCGTCGGGATGGGACGCGGCAGCATAGGTGGCTTTGGTCTCGGCGAGTCGAGCGACCGCATGCTCGGGCTTTTCACCCATGCCAAAACGCTCATCGACGTCTACGGGAAAGACGACAAATGAAAAGCCGGCTGCCCGCAGCAGATCCGCTCGCCGCGGCGACCGGGAAGCAAGGACGAGCTGCATCGCCGCGAATGTTACACTGCGGGAGAAGGCCGACCTAAAGGTCGGCACTACGCCACATGGACTCACTGCATTCCGTTGTGCCCCGCGCGCTGACAGAGCTGTTCCGCCAGGGGCCGATGTCCCAGGGGAAACTCGAAGTTGCGTGGCGCGTGGCCGTCGGAGATGCACTCGCCCGCGTTACTACCGTACGGCTGCACTCCGATGGCATTGTCGAAGTGCGGACGGCAGACCAGCGATGGAGTACAGAGTTGAAGCGTTCGTCCACGATGATCCTGACGCGGCTGATCGGCCTCCTCGGCGACGGCCGCGTGTCACGCGTCCTCGTGAAGTGAAATGCCGCACACCCCTGTCATCATCAGTGCGGTTCGCACTCCTTCAGGAAAGTTCCTCGGTGCGCTAAAGACGCTTCAGGCGCCGCAGCTTGGCGCGGCTGTCGTACGAGAGGCGGTCTCTCGCGCCGGCGTCGATCCGGCGGCCGTCGACGAGTGCATCATGGGCAACGTGCTGTCCGCAGGTGTCGGCCAGGCGCCGGCGCGGCAAGCGGCACTGAACGGCGGACTGAGCAACTCGGTCGCGGCGCTCACGATCAACAAGGTGTGCGGATCGGGACTCAAGGCAGTGATGCTCGCGGCGCAAGGCATCGCACTCGGCGACATCGATGTCGCGGTGGCGGGCGGCATGGAGTCGATGAGCAACGCTCCGTATCTCCTTTCCCGCGCGCGCGAAGGCCTGCGCATGGGCGATGCAAACCTTGTCGACTCCATGATTCACGACGGCCTGTGGTGCGCATTCGAGCACTGCCACATGGGGATGTCCGGCGAGCACGTCGCAGAGATCTACGACGTGCAGCGCGAGGATCAGGATCGTTACGCCGCCGGCAGTCACCGGAAGGCGGCATCCGCGGCTGCGGCTGGGCGTTTCGCGTCTGAAATCGTGGCGGTTGAAGTACCTCAGCCGAAGGGCTCCTCTCTTGCCATCGATCGCGATGAAACGATCAGGCCGGATTCGACCGTCGACGTGCTCAGCGCGTTGAAGCCCGCGTTCAAGAAGGACGGATCGGTCACGGCGGGAAATGCGCCAGGCGTCAACGACGGCGCCGCGGCGCTCGTTGTGATGTCCGAGGACCGAGCCAAGGCGCTCGGTGCCATGCCGATGGCGCGCATCGCCGGATATGCGACCAGCGGCCTCGCGCCGAAGCTGCTGCTGATGACGCCGGTCGAAGCGATTCAGAAGCTTCTGGCGCGGACTGGATGGCGGCTCGAAGACGTCGACCTCTTCGAAATCAACGAAGCGTTTGCGGCACAGATGGTAGCGATTATCAAGGAACTGGGACTCGACGCGGCGCGCGTCAACATCAACGGCGGCGCGATCGCGCTCGGCCATCCCGTCGGCGCGAGCGGCGCGCGGGTGCTCACGACGCTGCTGTATGCCATGAAAGAACGCAGTGTGCGGAGAGGAATCGCCTCTTTGTGCCTGGGCGGGGGGAATGGTGTGGCGCTGGCGGTGGAGATGTAGCGAGACAAAAAGAAGAAGGAAAAGAATGGTTTTATTCGTTTTTCCTTTTTCGTTTTTCCTTTTTCGTTTTCAAAGTTCTCTTACTCCAAAATACCCAGGCAAGAAACACGCAAGGCGCCAGCAGCACGAGCTCCCACATCGCCGCTTTGACATTTCCGATGATGAATTCATCAGGCAGCCAGTAGCGTCTCGAAACTTCGCCGAACAAATCGAGCCCAGACTTGTAATAGCGGGATGTGAACGGCCAGAGCATCGTCAACCCTGAAGGGACAGATGTATCCTTGCTGGTCCAGTCGAGCGCCAGATGTGACGCGTACGCCGCGGCCAGCGCGGCAGCGGCGGCCGCGCCCGCGGGGCGGGTGCGAAGGACGAGCCAGGCTGCCGCCGCCACGATTGCCACGCCGCCAATGCTGTGCGTGTAAGTCCGGTGTGACCCGACAAGGATGTCGAGGTCGGGCGCGACGGCCAGCCCGGCCGACGTGGCCAACAGGCCGACCGTGAGGGCCGGGCGTCGGGCGAGAGCATTTACGAGAAACGCGGCGGCGAGACCGCCGAGAGCATGACCAACCGGAGACGGCATTCGGCTAGCGATCGTTGCAGTACTTGGTAACTTTCATCAAGAAAACCGTTGCCAAAACCGCATCCGGCAATGAGGACATGCGGTGGGGCGAAAGTCATCGTCCCCGTAAGTAATTGAAAACAAGCACACTGACGGCCTGCTTGAATCTATTTTCGCTTGACATACGCCCGGCACGACCCTAGAATGCGCTCACCGTACAAGGAGTGACGCATGCCCCCATCTACTGACAAGCAGGAACGAGACGAGCGGAACGAACGCGGCAAGGCGGTCGAGTTGGCCGTGGGCCAAATCGAAAAGCAGTTCGGCAAGGGCTCCATCATGCGCCTCGGCCAAAAGGGGCCGATTCAGCTGATCGAGTCGATTCCAACCGGCTCCATCAGCATCGACTACGCACTGGGCGTCGGGGGGATGCCGCGGGGACGCGTTATCGAGATCTTCGGGCCCGAGTCGTCCGGCAAGACCACGCTGGCGCTGCAGGTGATTGCGCAGGCGCAGAAGATCGGCGGCGTCTCGGCGTTTGTCGACGCCGAGCACGCCCTCGACGCTGCCTATGCGAAGAAGCTTGGCGTCGATCTCGACAACCTTCTCGTCTCGCAGCCCGACAATGGCGAGCAGGCGCTCGAGATCGTCGAAGTGCTCATCCGCTCCAATGGCGTCGACGTCGTGGTCGTCGACTCGGTCGCGGCGCTGGTGCCGCGCGCCGAAATCGAAGGCGAGATGGGCGACGCGCAAATGGGACTGCAGGCGCGCCTCATGTCGCAAGCGCTGCGCAAGCTCACCGGCGCGGTGTCGAAATCGAAAACGTGCCTCATTTTCATCAACCAGCTCCGCGAAAAAATTGGCGTCATGTTCGGCAACCCCGAAACGACGACCGGCGGCCGCGCGCTCAAGTTCTACTCGTCTGTACGCATCGATATCCGGCGCATCGCCAGCATCAAGGACGGCGACGCGGTGATTGGGGGACGCACGCGCGTCAAGGTCGTGAAAAACAAAGTGGCGCCGCCGTTTCGCGAAGCGGAATTCGACGTGATGTATGGCGAAGGCATCTCCCGCGAAGGCGATCTCCTCGACCTCGCGGTCGACAAGCGGATCATCGAGAAGAGCGGGACATGGTTCGCCTACGCAGGCGAACGGCTTGGACAGGGGCGTGAAAACGCGAAGACGTTCCTGCGCGAGAATCCAGAGACGTTCAAGCAGATCGAAGAGAAGGTCCGCAAGGAGCTCGGGCTCGTGCGCGACGTCGAGGCCGCTCCGGTCTAGCGATCTCTCTAGCGACCTCGCCGGTTCATGTCAGGCATTCTCGAGGCGGTTGGAAGGCTGGATTTCGCGACCTTCCAACTGCTTCGTCTCTACCATTGGCCCGTCCTCGATATCATCATGGCGAGCCTCAGCGACATCGCTGCCGGCGCCGGCATCTGGATCGCGCTCACACTGCTGATTGGCTTGATACATCGACGACGTTGGCCGGCGGCCATCCAGGTTCTTCTCGCCATCGCGCTCACCATCATCGTCACAGAGTCAGTGGTCAAGCCGCTGGTCAACCGCAGGCGACCGTTCGAGAGCTACGCCGACACACGCGTCTACGGTTTCCGGTCGACGACACCGTCATTTCCGTCGGGGCACGCCGCCAACGCGGCCGCCGCGGCCTATGCGCTTACGCGCGTGGCGCCAGAAGGTCGAGCCGTGTTCTGGCTCATCGCGCTGCTTATCTCCTCCTCACGAATCTATCTCGGCGTGCACTACCCCACCGACGTCATCGGCGGCGCGCTGCTCGGGTTGGCTATTGCCTGGTTCGTCGTTGGCGGGACGCGATGGAGCTTTGCAGAATTGGAAGACTGGAAGATTGAAAGATTGAAAGATTAGAAAAGTGTCAGCCGAGAAGGGCTGATGTGAGGATTTGGAGACAAAAGTCGCCTCGGGCCTCTCGAGCCGACCTCGCAGTGCGTGTTCACAGCCATTTTGGCAGTCTCGAAGACGCGCGGCGTGGCTTAAGGCTTGCACCAATCTAACATTCGCGCGCAAATTCTTAGAATTGCTTCCAGGAGAACCGATGAACCTAGGCTTGCGCGGAGTCGCTCTGCTCGTATGTTTAGTTGTCTCAGCGTGCGGCAGCAGCAAGAGCTCGGATCCCGCGCCAACGCCAACCACGCCGACGCCCGTCACACCGACGCCGGCCGGTCCAACGCTTCAGTCGATCGAGTTCCGGGCACCGACGGCTGCGCCACGCTTTTTCGCCGCAGGCTCCACCCGTCAAATTCTCGCGATTGGGGTATTTTCCGACGGGAGCAGGCAGGACATCACGGCGTCTTGCACCGGTTGGCAGTCGGACAACACGTTCGTGCTGACGATCAATAGCGAAGGGCTAACGACGATTCACAATAGCGGCTCCGCCACGATCACGACGACGTGCCAGGGCGTCTTCGCGGCTCAGCTCGTGACACGGGACGTTATTCCCACGGCGCTCTGGACCTGGAGCGGCAGGGGGGCTATACAGTCCGTTGAGGTGCCCCTGTACGTCCCGCGCCTGAGAATTACGGGGCGTTCGAACGGGCGGGTTCCCACAGACTTCGCAACTCTGGCCGATGGCTTCCTGCTCTTCCGGGTAGCTTTACCGCCCAACGTTTCTTACGACAACACTTACGTCGTGCGCGCTCGTTCCATTTCCAGTACTTTCATTAGCGTCCAGGTTTCCGATAGCCAAAATACGACTGCATGGACGCTGACTGAGGTGCGATGATTTCGCGGGCTTAAGTAAGTAATGTTAAGTGGTGGCCAGGGACAGAATTGAACTGTCGACACTACGATTTTCAGTCCGAAAGCGCAAAACCGCGGAATCCTAAAACTGCCAATGAAGCCCGTATTCATTGATCGAATCACGCCTTACTAAACTTACGTAGAATCCGAGAAGTGTCCCAAAATACGCTGCGACTGGGACAATTACTGGGACAGTCCTATCGGGCATTCTCCGGCGAGATCGACCTCGCCCGATTTGCTCCGCCGACGCAATAACAGATTGTTGAACCGTCTTGCAAACTGTCAAGTTGTCCAGACGGTCAACAACTTGTGAGGAGGACCGCGAAATGCCGCGTTATCAGCTTCCGCGAACGCCGAAAGGATTTCGACAGCCCGGCTCAGGCCGACCGAAACGCCAGCCGAACCGCATCACCGTCGAGGCGCGCACGTTGGTCAGCGAACTCATCAACAACGTGAACTACCAGCACACCTCCGGCGCGACTTCGCACGGCGGAAAGTGCATTCGACCATTGAATCGCTGGTGTGGAGTTATCACATAGGCCGTCCGGAGCATCCGGTCGAAGTGTCCGGCGGGTTGGGTCTCGAGCGCGCAGGGGGGACCCATTTTCGGTCGGGCGCAGACGACGGATGGATACTGTCGCGTGGTGCTCAGCGAGGACACCGGGATCGCGCCGCATACGGACACGCCGGGGATGGTGGGCGGCGGCCGCGTGGGATTAGCGATTGGGCACTGGCCACCGCACGAACCGAAAAAGCCGGTTGATCGTTTCGCCGGGTATCAGAGTCCGCACGAGGTCGGATGGATGGCGTGACTGACCGATCCGGCATCCTCGTGGCGAGACATTCGCGCTCACCTTGGGCAGTCAGCGATCTCAGAGCAGCAACCGCAGCGCGCCGATGAACGCTCCACAGCTAATGAAGCCGAGCGCCAAGGCGACGATTCCTCCGAGACGCTTAGCCCTCAATCGGAACCACATCACGTAACTGCCGAGGACCATCACGATCAGTCCTGCTGCGACGGCATCCATCGACAGCGCCCAGACGCTTGTCAGCGTCCAGTCTCGATGGTTCCGCGAGTCTGTGGCGGGAGCACCCGTAAAGGTGTGAAGCACATGCATCACCCCCCATTCGTTCAGTTGGGTTCGTTGCACTGTCGCGCGGCCTGCCTGAAG
The DNA here is from genome assembly GCA_963784045.1 of Vicinamibacterales bacterium. Taxonomy (GTDB): domain Bacteria; phylum Acidobacteriota; class Vicinamibacteria; order Vicinamibacterales; family JAMQPK01; genus JAMQPK01. Next base: position 161,656 of record CAWAPZ010000005.1, on the reverse strand, counting down.
GTCGGCTTTCACATCGACGACTAACCCAGGCCGACTGACCTGGAACGTGAACGGCCCGTTCACAGGCTGCGCCGCCGGCCACTGAACTTCGCCTTCGATTCCGAGTTCGCGCATCACGTCGCGCGCTCTATCGATATCTGCAACTGCCGCCACAGACCCGAATGTGTGTTCAGTCGTGCTCTGGACTCGATTCGGCCAGAACTGAGCAAACTCCCAGCGCGGATGGTTCAGCAGAAGCCCCGTGAACGCGAACAGCCAGATGAAGAACAGGAGGTACAAGCCCAGATAGAAGTGGACGCGGCGATTCCACACGAGGACCGTATCGACGGCGCTGCGCGTGCGGCGTTCGCCCGCCAATTCATCCTCACGCAGCGATGGCATACACGAGCCCCCAGAACGTGATGGCGCCGGTAAGCACCAGGAGGAGGCCGACCCGCCTCTCGGCCTTCAGTGCCACCCACAGGTAGAGACCGCTGACGGTGATAAACAGCGTGAGATACGCTGTCGCGTCAGCAAGAACCCGCCACCAGCGCATGAGCGGCGAATTGCCACGCACGTCGACGTTGTGTGGTCCGGGCATCTTGTGCAGGTACACGAACGCATCACCAAGCGAATGTTCCCGCGACGAGATCGTGGCTGTCCGTTCCTCGTAGTCCAGTGAGACGACGGTGTCACGGTTCGGTAGTCGAACCGGAACGACCAATCGGTGCTCACCCGGCAGGTGTCGCACGAAGTCAACTTCGCCGCTGACGCCGGCCTGCTGAAGCACTGGTCGAAGCGCGTCAACGCGTGCGCGCCCCTGCAGGCCAGCAAGGCCAGGTGGAACAGCCAGATCGCTCACGGTGCGTGAGGAAGCGGCCTGATCGGGCCCCGGCCGTAGTGCACGGCCATGAACCAGATAGAACACGCTCACCGAAAAGAGCAGAACGAATGGGCTGAGGAACAGACCAACGTACAAATGCAGGTCGCGAGTGATGAGATAGAAGCGTCGCATCACGAAAGCTGGGAGTCGGAGACAGTTCGCCGCGTCGGGTGAGCACTCAGAAGCACGACGCTGCCCAGGGCAATCGCTGCGAGCGAGACGAGGTGCGCGACACTGAGGCCAAAGGCCACCCGCTCATTGACTCTCAGGAATTCGATGCCGAATCGCAATGTGCCAGCTGAGACGAGGTACCGGCCCAGGACGGTCGAATCGGACACGCCGCGTCGGCGCCACTTTATCAGTACCCATCCGAGCAGTCCGAGCCCGATCGCCTCGTACAGCTGCGTTGGATGTACTCGCACCATCGTCGGCGGACGGCCCTCAGGAAACGCGACGGCCCATGGGAGCGTCGATGGTGTGCCGTAGTCATCGCCTACAAGGAAACAACCGATGCGTCCGATCAGGTGTCCGAACGCGAGCGCCGGTGTCGCCGCGGCAAGGATCGGAACAATCGGCCACTTCTTGAAGGCGATGTATGCGAGGCCAATTCCTACGCCTCCGATCAAGCCACCGTACCAACTCAAGCCGCCGCGCGACAAAAGCAGTTCCCGGACCAGCGCTTCGGTCGCATGTTCGACGGCCCACAGGAGCTTCGCGCCGACGAGGCCACCGATCACACCGATGAGGCCGGCATCGGTGGCGTCGAGTGGCAGTCCCGACGACCGTAACTCCCTCCGAAACAGCCAGAGGCCTACCAACGCGGCGAGAGCCACCATCACACCGAAGCTTGTGACTTCGAAGTCACCGAGCCGGAACAGTACCCGAGTACATGGACTACACGCGCTATTACTGTTTTCTTGATCAAGGCCAACGCGCAGTTGTGATTTTGCAACGTAGCAATTCTCCCGTAAATCGCGCGTCGTCGCCGTGAGCAAGCAAACTTCTGCACGAGTACATCTTTGCCCAAATCGTATCGGGTTTGGCCTGAGCGCCAAACGGAGAGCAGTCGATAGGATCACTCCACGCGTTTCTCAGCAAAGCCACTTTCTTTTTCACCTGACGAGTGATCGAGTCGTAGGGATCGGTTGATATAGGTTTATGCGTGAGCAAAGCTTCGAGAATTCCAAAGTACTCAGAAACACCAGAGGCAAATTTCGAGGCAAATGTGAAAGCGATCGAAGCTGACCGACTAGGCGATCCCACTCTGCTGAGTGGACGTTCGCGCAGAATTGCGCGAACACGTCGTCGGGCGTGTGAGCTTTCGCTTCATCAATGTCGATGAATCCGCCTGCCCCCGGTGGAAAGATCCAATGCGCTAAACAAACCGCGCGGGATGATAAACGACCATCGGTTGGTTGGTTTGATCAAAAATGACCTCAAAACCGACCTCTACATCCGGGATTCTCGTTTGTGTTGAACGTTGCTCAGATCGTCGGAGGCTCTGCCCCCATTGGGGGTTCTGGTTCTCTTTGCATTTTTTGCTCTGCACTAGTAACGCACTACGAAACCAAAACGGCCGGCGAAGGCCACCCAAGGCCGAAGGGTTCTCGCATCAGCCCCGCAGTCTAGCGTTGGACCGGAGAACATGCAGATCCTAGCGGCGTGCATCCAAAGTTTCGTGCGGTTTCCATGGCGGATATCTCATCGCGTGTACCACGTTTACGGTGTGACCCCGGCGTGACCCCGGCATTTTTCGCCGCGTGTTTTTAGCTTTCAAAATATCGCTGTAAGTTATTGGCTGGTAGTAGTTATAAGGTGGTGGCCAGGGACAGAATTGAACTGTCGACACTACGATTTTCAGTCGTATGCTCTACCAACTGAGCTACCTGGCCGGTTGGTCGCGGGAAACCGCGCGCGGGAGTTGATAACTATATCAAACATCACTTTTGGACGCGACTTCGACGGCCAGTCCACGTGATGCGGGGCCACGAGCGGTCACAAACATACTCACGGGATCGCGCGAGACCTCAACGAGCTAGCGCGCTGTCGCTGGCGCGACGCTCCCCAGAACGACCCGGACCGCGTGCCGTCCGCTGTGGGGTTGCAGAAGGATCGCTCCCTCGTCCATAGAAACGCCATCGAGCGCGACTGAACGGACGCCGCCGCCGGAGCCCTCGGCATTTTCCACCTCAATCACATACTCGGCGCCAGAAATGCGATACGTGACGCGATAGCTGTCCCAATGCGCCGGCACACATGGGTTGAATGTCAGCAGGTTGCCTTCGCGCCTGAGGCCGAGGATGTGCTCGATCGTGACGCGATACATCCATCCTGCGGCGCCGGTGTACCAGGTCCAGCCGCCTCGTCCGGCGTGGCCGGATGCCGAATAGATGTCGGCGGCGACGACGTAGGGCTCCGCGCGGTATCGCTTTACGCTGTCACGATCGGACGACCGGTGGATTGGATTGATGAAGCTGAGCAGCTCGTGCGCGGCATCTCCGCGTCGCAGGATCGCCTGTGCGAGCACGACCCAAAGCGCGGCATGCGTGTATTGGCCGCCGTTCTCACGCACCCCGGGCACGTACCCCTTGATGTAGCCTGGACTCGGCTCGGCTTTGTCGAACGGCGGCGCCAGCAGCAGGATAAGCCGACGTTCGCGGTCGATCAGCTCGGACTCGACCGACGCCATCGCCTGCCGCGATCGCGCCGGATCGCCGAGACCGGAGATGACCGACCAGCTCTGCGCGATCGAATCGATGCGGCACTCGACGTTTTGCGCCGAACCGAGCGGCGTTCCATCATCGAAATATGCCCGGCGGTACCAGGCTCCGTCCCACGCCGCTTCCGCGGCGTCTTTGAGCCTCGCCGCGTGCGCCCTGTATGTACGCGCAAGCTGGGCGTCGCCGCGCGAGTCTGCATACGCCGCGAACGGCCCGAGAAGCGAGGCGAGAAACCAGCCAAGCCAGACGCTCTCGCCGCGCCCCTCTTCGCCTACTTCGTCCATGCCGTCGTTCCAGTCTCCGGTGCCCATCAGTGGCAACCCATGAGCGCCAGTCGGCATCGACCGTGCGATGGCACGCGTGCAATGTTCGTAGATCGAGATCGCATCATCGAGGCGCACGGGCGTTTCATACACACTCGGCTCCTCCGGTCCGGGCGCGCGTTGCGAAATGAGCGGTGCGGTGTCGTCGAAAATGGTCCAGTCGCCCGTCACGCGGGAGTACTCCAGTGCCGCGTACACGAGCCAGAGTCGATCGTCCTGGATGCGCGTGCGCACGCCTTCCCCACCCGGCTCGTGCCACCAGTGTTGGACGTCGCCCTCCGGGAATTGCCGGCCGGCGGCGCGAATGATGTGCTTGCGCGCGATGGAGGCATCGAAGTGCACGAACGCCAGCACGTCCTGCAACTGGTCCCTGAATCCGAATGCACCCCCGGACTGATAAAACGCCGTCCGCGCATGGAATCGACACCCCAGCGTCTGGTACAGGAGCCACCGGTTCGTCAGGATGTTCAGCCCCGCGTCGGGGGTGTCTACCTCGATACTTGCAAGCCGCTCGTTCCAGAGGGCGATGACCGAGTTCAGGGCGGCCTCGACTGCTCCAGGCGCACGGTAGGCGGCCACAAGCGAGCGGGCCCCATCCTCGTCCGTCCCTTCGCCGAGCAAGAACGTTATCTCGATCGATTCTCCCGGCGCGACGCTTTGCGTCACCTGCACCGCGCCGCAGGGATCGAGCGCCGCCCCGACGCGACCCGGAAGATGCACGAACTCCATTGCGAGAGGATCCGACAAGGTGCCGTTGCGGCCGATGAAGGACGAGCGGTCGCCAGTCATCGATCGGCTCTGGGTCACCGTGTCGATGAAGGCGATGCGTCCGCCGAAGTTGGCGCGAAACGTATTGCGCGCAAACAGAGCGCCGCACACCGTGTCGATCGACGTCACAATGTGCGAGGCCGAACGCGATCGACTATCCGACAGCGACCAGTCAACGTAGTAAAACGCGCTGAGGTCCCGTTGCGAAAGCCCGTCGTTCCGGATTCTCAGCCGCAGCATCTTGATTGGATCGTGCTCGGGGACGAACGCGGTCAGCTCGACGTCGAGGCCGCGATCCCGATGCGTGTACGTGGCGTATCCCTGTCCGAATTTCGTGATGTGCTGAATCGCCCCGGCCGCGGGTAACGGCGTGGCCGTCCAGAAATCGCCGCTCTTGTCGTCGCGCAAATACACCACCTCGGACGGCGGATCGACGATAGGGTCGTTGCTCCACGAGGTCAGCCGGTTGTGATAGCTATTCTCGGACCATGAGGTTCCCAATCCCGAGTCTGTGGCGACAAACCCGAAACGCTCGTTCGCAATCACGTTCGACCACGGCGCGGGTGGCCGCGCGGTGACGTGGAATTCGCGGCCACCTCCGGCGAACCCGCCAAATCCGTTGAAGAACGCCAGCGGCTCGGTTTCCGGTTCCGGCCCACTCTGTTCTGGAACAGCCGGCTTCTGTCTGATTCTCGGCGGCGGCACAGACGGCAGCAGCGGTCTCCGCAATTGCGCGTCGAGGCCGCCGCGGGCGCCTTCGAGAATCGCTCGCGCGACGGCGCGCAGAAGCACACGATCGCCTTCAGGCATGAGGTCCGCACGCCGCAGGAACAGCCCTCCGGGCCGATCGAGCCATGCATGCGACGGACCCGCTTCCGCCATACGCTGCAGGTCATCCTGTACGTCCTGGCGATAGCTGGTTGGAATTTCGTTGAGTACCGACGAGATCGAATTTGAAACCGCGAGCCCTCAGGTACTCCTGCGCCTGGACGAGTTCCTGTGCCACGGCGAGATGAGATGCCTCGCCTATCGTGACCAGGACGATGGGCAGGTCGCCGGAAATGCCGTACTTCCACAAATCCGGAGGTGTGCCCATGTTGCGGGAAATCGCTTCGGGCGACCGAAGACGCGGGTCCGCATATATGACGCGACCGGCCAACCGCTGAAAGCGCGACCCATCTTCGCGGCTGACGCCGAGATGCCGAAGTTCAATCTCGCTGTGCGTGCTGGCGAGGGCGAATGCCCGGGCGCAGACTTGCGGATCGTGATACTTCTCGATCAGCGCCCGCACGCCGTCTTCGTTTTCTGCCACGACCGTCGTGAACGATACGCGCGCGGTGACGCCTGGCGGTACCCTGAGACGCGTGCGGATGCTGACGATCGGATCGAGCACCGCTCCAGTTGCGCCGGATAACGGCTCGATGCCGGCGAGCGCGGCGGGCCTGCGCACGCTGCCACCGCGGCCGATGAAGTGTTCGCGGTCGGTTTCAAATTCGATTGGGTCGCCCAGTCGCGGTCTCCCCGCCAGCACGTGAGCCATGTACAACCGGCCCTCGTGGGCACGCGGGCGGCGCGCGCAGATGATGGCGTCATTCTCAGGAACGGCAGACGACTCGATGAACAGGTTGCTGAATGCCGGATGGGCGAGGTCGGCGGCGTGCGGAGCCAGCACGACCTCGGCATAACTCGTGAGCTCGACCTCGCGAATCGAACGTGAGTGATTTGTGATCGCGATACGGCGAATCTCCGCATCGTCTTCGGGCGACACCGCAACCTCGATGAAGGTCTCGATCACCCCATCGCGACGGCGAATGACCGCCCGATCGGGCGCGAATGTCGCTTCGTAGCTTTCAGCGTCGCGGCCGCTGGGTTGAAAGCCGGCGGACCAGAAGGCATTAGTGCCGGGGTCGCTCTCAGCGTCGGTGAGATCGCGCACATAACAGAATGTGCCCCAGGAGTCGCACGTGGAGTCTTCGCGCCAGCGTGTAACGGCGACGTCGCGCCAGCGCGTATACCCTCCGCCGGCATTCGTCAGCATCACGCTCAACGAGCCATTCGACAGGAGATGGGCCCGTGGTGTGATCGTGTGCGGTGTCACGTACTGCCGCAGAGGTGACTGCACGCCGCGACCGGGCGTTTCCTCGACCTTGTGTTCGTCCGGCGGACGATCGAGCGGCACAAGATGCGGGCTGCGCTCCTGCAACAGCAGCTCGGCGGCCTGGACGCGAGGATCGACGTGGAAGCGACCCTGCATGATGTTGTCGTTCAGGCAGTTGTTGAGCGCCACCAGGCTCATCCCTTGGTGGTGCGCCATGTAGGTTCGGACGACGGCCCGGCGCTGGCCGGGCTCGAGGCGTTCTTTTGTGTAGTCGATCGCCTCGTAGTAGCCCAACGGGCCGAGCGCTCCTTCATGGGCGAGCTGCTCGAGATTGGCGATGACCTCGTGCGGGCGCAACGGCGCGGCGAGCAGACAGGCATAAGGCGCGACAACCAGGTCGTCGGCAAGGCCGCGCTTCAGCCCGAGGCCGGGTACGCCGAACGCACGATATTGATAGTTAGCGCCGGCATCCTGCACGTTGTACGCGGACTCCGAGATCCCCCATGGAATGCCTACCGCCTTCGCATATTCGATGTGGCGGCTGAGGACCGCGTGGTAGGTTTCGTGAAGAAGCGTGCGGTGATAACTGCGCATCACCAGAAGCGGCATCAGGTACTCGAACATCGACCCGCTCCACGACACGAGCGCGCGATGCGGTCCCACCGGCGTCATCAGGCGGCCCAGCTTGAACCAGTGCTCCTGCGCCACGTGGCGCATCGCGATGGCGACGAAGCTCGCGAGACGCGCTTCAGAGGCCAACGCGTCGTAGTAGGTTGCGTCCCGCCGGCCTTCGGTGACGTTGTAGCCGATCGCGAAGAGGTGCCGTTCGCGATCGAACAGGAAGTCGAGCTCGGTGTTGTCGATGAACTGGTCGATGGCATCATGAAGGCGGGCCGCCGTGCGCTGCATGGCGAGCCGCGACTCGTCTGCCGACCGCTGGATTTCGGCAAGATCGCGGCGCCGTTGCCTGATCATCCCTGCGGCGCTGTCCAGCCACCAGTTGGCGCTGGCGACCTTCGCGTCTCCAAGCGGCAGCTGATGCTGAGCGTCGTGCAGGCGCGCGGTCAGTACGCTGATTTCGGATGAAACAGACCGAAGCCACTCACTCGTGCCGGCGATGCCGATTGGCGTCGCGTCGAGCGCGGCGCGAATACGGCGCAAGTCGGCGCGAAAATCCCGCGCGCTTTCCCGTCCCAGTCCCGCGATGACAGGCCGCGCATCGCGTTCGAAGAGATTGAGGGTGTCGGACAACCCGTCCTGAAAGCGACGATCGATCGACACCTCGCCATCCGCAATCGACGGCAGCGCTCCGGAAATCGTCATCAGATAGCCCAGCAGATTGCCGCTATCAACCGTCGATACGTAAAGCGGCGCGAGGGGAACGAGCGAGCGGGTGTCGTACCAATTGAAGAGATGGCCGCGATAACGAGGCAGCTTCTGAAGCGTGTCGATGATATGGTCGAGGTGCGTCAGGCACTCGCCTGCGGACAAGTAGCCGAGATCCCACGCCGACACCGCAGCCAGCATCTGCAGGCCGATATTGGTCGGTGACGTGCGGTGCGCAATCGGATCGGGCCTGTTCTCCTGATAGTTGTCGGGCACGAGCCAGTTGTCGCTTTTGCTGACCATCTCCTCGAAGAAGCGCCATGTGAGCCTGGCCGTCTGGCGCAGCTCTCGCCGCTCGCGCACGTCCAGAACGTGGCGGTCTCGCTGTTTCGGAACACCGGTGCCATAGGCGAAGTATGGCGAGATCGCCCACAACGTGAGGACCGGCAGCGCCCACAGTGCATTCGATGGCCGCAATGCGATGACGGCTAGCGCGAGAGCCAGTGCCGCGCAAGGCGCCACCCACATTCGCCTCAGAACCAGCGGCCACTCCCCTTGCAGGCGCTCCGCCGCATCGGCCGCAGTTTCCCATTCGAGTAAGTGCCGCCTCGCGTACAGACGTACGACGGTGCGTCCGATGGCGTCCGCCATCACAAACGACTGATGCGCGAGAAACGCGGTGTGGAGCAGCACCTGGTGGAGGCTCGACACAAGGTTGTTGCGCTCCGCTCGGAGATGATCCTGTAACCTGACACCGCGCGCGCGATTGGCGAAGGTCTGCCCCCATTGCACGTACGTGGGAAAGAACAGCACCAGAAACGCCGTGCCGGTCCACAAGGACGGTCCCCCCGGCAGCACCAGCCAGCCGGCCGCAAGAAGGACGAGCAACGCGATCGGCAGGAGGCTTCGCCGCAGGTTGTCCGCCATTTTCCAGCGTGCCACCGCGGGCACCCCATTCCGCACGCGCGCGCCGCTCTGTGTGGGGACCGTTCGCCACAACCACGGCAGGAGCTGCCAGTCGCCGCGAACCCACCGGTGCTGGCGCGCGATCCATGTCAGATAGTGGTTTGGGAAATCGTCGATGACTTCAATGTCGGTACACAGCGCCACGCGGGCAAACAGCCCTTCGAACAGGTCGTGGCTCAGCAGCGCGTTGTCGGGCACGCGGCCGTCGAGCGCGCGCTCGAACGCGTCGATGTCGTAAATGCCCTTCCCAACATAGCTGCCTTCTCCAAAGAGGTCCTGATACACGTCCGACACAGCCGTCGTATAGGGGTCCAGGCCGACGTGCCCTGAGAACACCTCAGAAAACGTCGACGCCGATGCGCTGACCGCGTCGATTGCGACTCGCGGCTGAAGAACCCCGTACCCTTCAGTGACGCGGCCCGTTTGCGTATCGAAGCGGGCGCGATTCAGCGGATGGGCGAGCGTGCCCACCAACTTGCGTCCCGCGTCCAGCGGCAGATCGGTGTCCGAGTCGAGCGTGATGACGTACCGCACGGTTTGCAACTGGCCCGTATCACCGACGACGATGTCGAACGTCGTGTCCGTGGCTCCTCGCAGCACACGATTGAATTCGTGGAGCTTTCCGCGCTTCCTCTCCCATCCCATCCAACGCCGCTCCGACGTATTCCAGACGCGGCGGCGGTTCAACAGGTAGAAGCGGTCTGCACCGTACCGAGTATTCAGCCCCGCAATCAATTCTGCGGCGAGATCCACGACCTCTTGATCAGAGGGCGTGGTTTCAGCGGAGGCGTCAGGAAGATCGGCAAGCAGCGCGAACCGGAGATTCTCGTCGTGATTAGCCAGGGCGCGGACTTCCAGCGCCTCAACCAGCTCCCTCACGCGAGCGGAGGACGACAGGATGGTCGGCACTGCGACGACCGTCCTCAGGTCGTCGGGAACGCCGTGGCGCAAAGCGAGCTTCGGCAGCGCACGCGGGGGGATAAGCGTGGTGAGAATGGTATTGAGAAAGCTCAAGGCGAGCTCCGATACCGGCAGCAGCGTGACGAGCGCGACAAACGCGATCATCCACGGCGAGGCGCCCTGATTTCGGGCGTACAGGAGCAAGCTCGTCTCGAACACGATCGTCGTCGCCGCCAGCGTGCCGAGGTATCCGATGGCCGGATGCTTGAAAAACAACCGTGCGAGCCGCTCGCTGGCGGTCGGCGTGTAGTCGAGGTCGCGCTCGAGCTCGAAACGGCCGCGCGAGATCAGGTAGTAGCCGACGTGATGCGCGCGGTCGGCGTGGGGCCGCTCGTCCCGCGCACGCTCCGCCGCCGCAATGGCACGCTCCGCGACGTCGATCTCGTCGATACCGGAACCGCGTGATAACTGTTCCACCGACTTCCGGTAGCGGTCGCGCGTCGGGCGATCCATGTCGGCGTAAGCCCCGGCCGGATCGCGCCGGAGAACGCGCTCGACGCGGCTGACCCCCTCGACGAACGTCGGCCAGTCGAGCGCCGACAGCGCCCGCATCGTATTGATGATGTTGGCGATGGATAGCTGCTCGATCGCCTCTCGCTGCTGCTCGACGCGCAGCACCTCGTCCGACGACAGGCCCCGCGCAGTCAACCTGGTTTGCAGCCAGCGCCACGCCGCCGTCGAAGCAACCGACTGATCGCGGAGGCTATGGAGGATCTCGACGAGAAACGTCGAAGACGCCTTGTCGGTGAACTGTCTCAGGCGCCGTTCAGTTTCGGGGATTCCCAGCAGCTCCGTAGCAAAGCTGCGGGCGGCATCGCGGTCCTGGCGCGCGCGCAACGTCTGCACCGCCAGCCCGGCGAGGTGTTCGACCAGGGCCAACCGAAGCATGATCGGAATGGCCCATAACTCGCCAATCGTGAGCGGCGCGACGTCCTGGTACGCATCAGCGAACCGGTTCAAAAGGTTCTGACCGAACCGGCCGGCCGTATGCGCGACGAAGTCGCGCGCGAACACGTAGACGCGAGGGTAGCGGCGCCATCGGCCGCTGACGAGCGTCGGAAGCTCTTCGTAGTATTTCCTCGGAAGGTTTCGGCGAATCTCGAGGAGCTGCACGCGAACGACGTAGTGGTTGTCGCGCAACCATTCTTCGGAGGGGGTCTCTGCAGGTTCGGAGAACCCGTGCTCGGCGAGCTTTCGGTAAATCTGCTCGAGCTGCGCTGCATTCCGCTCGAGGCGAGCCAGTAACTCGCGCCGCGGCCCTCCGCGGGCGGTCGTCACATGCTCCGCAGCGAGCTGGCGCGCGTGCGATTCGAGCTGTTCGAGCGGCAGCGGCGCGCGCCCGCCTTCGAAATCGTCGTCTGTTTCCGGCAGGGGGCCGCCGGTTGATGATGGAAGTTGGGACAGAGTTGGCACCTAGGAGAAGTATCCCCTTTTGCATAGGGAGTGCCACACCTCAAACGGCTTTCAGTCGAGAGGCGGGAAGATTCTGTTCGGTCGCCTACGCAACGGGATGAAAGTGATGCGGTTTACGACACCGCGCCCCGTCTTGCCGGCCGGAAGATGTAGCATTCCATGTTTGATTTGAGCGAGAAATGACGCATCCCGCCATTCCCGTTCGCCTCGACGTCTGGCTCGATGTGGCGTGCCTGTACCGGACTCGCTCCGAAGCGCAGAAGGCGTGCCTTGGAGGAAAGGTCGAGGTCAACGGCCAGAGCTGTAAACCGCATCGCCACCTGCGCGTCGGCGACGAGCTGCGGCTGAACCGCCCCTTCGGGCGAAAGCAAACAGTCACCGTCGTCGGCCTGGCTGACCGCCACTTACCGAAATCCGAGGCGCGGCTCCTCTATCAGGACACCAGTCCCCCGATATCCGAGGAGGAAAAAGAAATGCGGCGAATTGAAAGGGTGTATCGCGCGAGCATGCAGCGGACGCACGCCCCCGATAAGCGCGAGCGGCGGGCGCTGCGCAAGCTCAAAGGGCGCTAATTGAACGGGAGATCCTTCTCCATTTGATCGACGTCGTGCGCCGCGGCCTCCTCTTCGGTTTCGACGCGTGGGTGTTGCCGCGCGTAAAAAAACGCAATTGCGAAGATGACGACAATGAGGCCGAGCGCAATCCACTTCGGAATCTCAAAATGCACGTACCCCTGCTGGTGCGCGAACTCCAGCAGCAGTTTGATGCCGACCCACGCGATGATCACGAAAGCGCCGTCGACAAGCGCTGGGTATTTCTGGATGAGCGCGAGCAGCTTGCCGATGACGAGCCGCATGGCGACGATGCCCAGAATGCCGCCGGTGAGGATGACCCACGTCTTGTTCGACATCGCCACCGCGACCAGAATCGAATCGATCGCGAACACGATATCGGTCAGCTCAACTTTGACGACCGTTGCCCAGAACGCGGTGAGCCCGAGCATCGCTTTGGCCGGCTTGGGCGCGCGCCGATCGTGTCCTTCTTCCCCGCCAAGGAAATGCGCGTACGGCAGATAGAGCAGGTACGCTGCGCCGGCGAGCTTCACCCAGCTGAGCTCGATCAGGTACACCGCGAGGAGGGTTGCGACTGCCCGGAAAAAGAACGCCCCGAGGATGCCGTAACGAAGCGCCTTCTTCTGTTGATCCTTCGGAAGCCCGAGCACGAGAATGGCGAGCACCAGCGCGTTGTCCGCGCTGAGCAAACCTTCGAGCAGAACCAGCAGACCAATTGTCAGGACATCAGACCACTCAAGCATGTGGTACCGATCATACTCGGCATTGACTAGATTTTTGGCAGACCCTACAGTTGAACTCGGAGGGGTGATGGAATTCAAGGACTACTACGCGACGCTGGGCGTACCCAAAACCGCGAGCGCCAAAGAGATCAAACAGGCGTTCCGGAAAATGGCTCGGAAGTACCACCCTGACGTCAATCCGGGCGACAAGGCAGCCGAATCGCAGTTCAAGGAGATCAATGAAGCGTACGAAGTGGTCGGCGATGCCGACAAACGGAAGAAATATGACGAGCTCGGATCGAACTGGAAGATGTACGAGCAGGCGCAGCGCGGCGGCGGTGCGGGCGGATTCGATCCGTCTCAGTGGAATACGAATTTCGGTGGCGGAGCCGGCGGTGGGCGTACACAGGGCAATTATCGCACTGTGACTCCGGACGAGATGCGGGATCTCTTCGGCGACGAAGACCCGTTCTCCGATTTCTTTCATGCGTTCTTCTCGGGCGGGGGTGAGCCGCAAATGCGCGGGCGGCGGGCCGGCGCCGCCCGCGCTCCCCGCGCTCGGCAGGGCCGCGACCTCGAACATCCGCTCGATCTATCTATCGAGGACGCCTATCGCGGCACAACGCGGCGTTTGTCGTTCGAGCGCGATGGCGCCGCACGCACAGTCGACGTGAGAATTCCTGCAGGTGTGGGAGAAGGTTCACGGGTCCGCGTCTCGGGCGAGGGCGAACAGGGCGCCGGCGGCGCAACCTCAGGGGATCTCTACCTCCGCGTCCACATGACGCCCGACGCACGATTCGAGCGCAAAGGGCAGGACCTCAACGCGAAGGTCCGGGTTCCCGTCACGACCGCAGTGCTCGGCGGCGAAGCCGATGTGGCGAGTCCCACCGGGAAACCAATCCGTCTTCGAATTCCTCCAGGCACCCAGAACGGGCAGGTTTTTCGACTTCGGGGCAAAGGGATGCCGCTCGTGGGCAAGCCGAACGAGTTTGGCGACCTCTATGCAACAGTCGAGGCAGAACTGCCGCGGCAACTGACGCCAGAGGAGCGCAGCCATTACGAAGCTCTCGCAAAGCTGGCTGGCGGCAAGACGTCGGCCGCCTGAGAGAACGAAAATCGAATAACGAACAGCCATAAAGCCGTCAGCGCTTGGACGCACTCTGAATTCGTTTTTGTTCTTCGTTTTTCGTTTTTCGTTACGGGACAACATGTATGAACCTGAACAAGTACACCGAAAAGGCGCAGGAAGCGATCCTTGCGGCGCAACGGATCGCCGAGCAGAGTAACCATGCCCAGATCGAGCCCGAGCACCTGCTTCTCGCGCTTGTCGAGCAGGCCGACGGCATCGTCCCTGCCCTGCTTCGCAAGATGAACGTCGAGCCCAAGCCGGTGGTGGACCAGCTGCGCGCTGAGCTCGCGAAACAGCCCGCCGCTTACGGCGGCTCGCAGCCGGCGCTGTCTCCCCGCCTGAGAAAGGTCACCGACGCCGCTGAAAGCGAAGCTGAGCGCCTCAAGGACGAGTTCGTGAGCACCGAGCACCTCCTCCTCGGTATCGTCAGCGAAGGCGGACGCGGCATTTCGTCGCGCGCGCTGCAGCAGCACGGCGTCACGAAAGATCGCATTTTCGAAGTCCTTACACAGGTGCGAGGCGCGCAGCGCGTCACCGATCAGAATCCCGAAGCGAAATACGAAGCGCTCGAGAAGTACGGGCGCGACCTCACCCAACTCGCGCGCCGCGGCAAGCTCGATCCCGTGATCGGGCGAGACGAGGAGATCCGTCGAGTCATCCAGGTGCTGTCGCGACGCACCAAGAACAATCCCGTGCTCATCGGCGAGCCGGGCGTCGGCAAGACCGCTATCGTGGAAGGTCTCGCCCGTCGCATCGTCGATCAGGACGTGCCGGAGGGCCTGAAGAGCAAGAAAATCATCGCGCTTGACATGGGCGCGCTGATTGCCGGCGCGAAATACCGCGGCGAGTTCGAAGATCGGCTCAAGGCCGTCCTCAACGAGGTCGCGCAGTCAGAGGGGCAGATTATCCTCTTCATCGACGAGCTGCACACCGTCGTGGGCGCCGGGGCCTCGGAAGGATCGATGGACGCGTCGAACATGCTGAAGCCGATGCTCGCGCGCGGCGAGCTTCATACGATCGGCGCCACGACGCTCGACGAGTACCGCAAGTACATCGAAAAGGATGCCGCACTCGAGCGGCGGTTCCAGCCTGTGATGGTCGACGAGCCGACCGTCGAAGACACCATCAGCATCCTGCGCGGGCTTCGCGACCGGTACGAGATTCATCATGGCGTCCGTATCAAGGACGCGGCACTCGTGGCGGCGGCAGTGCTGTCCCATCGCTATATCACCGATCGTTTCCTGCCCGACAAAGCCATCGATCTCGTGGACGAGGCGGCCTCGAAGCTGCGAATGGAAATCGACTCGATGCCGGCCGAGCTCGACGAGATCAACCGCCGCGTCATGCAGCTCGAGATCGAGCGCGAAGCGCTGCGGAAAGAGAAAGACAAGGCCTCGAAGGAGCGGCTCGAGAAGCTCGAGAAGGAGTTGGCCGACCTCAAGGAGGAACATAACGCGCTGATGGCGCGGTGGCAGCACGAGAAGGAAGCCATTCAGCGGCAGCGCAAGCTCAAGGAAGAGCTCGAGCGGCTGCGTACGGAGATTGAGCGGGTCCAGCGCGCCGGCGACTATGGGAAGGCGTCCGAGCTGCAGTATGGCAGTCTGCCCGAGGTCGAGCGGCAAATCCGCGCCGAAGAAGAAGGTATGGCGGCTGCGGCAAAACAGGGCATGGGCATGCTCAAGGAAGAGGTCGACGAAGAAGACATCGCCGATGTCGTCAGCAAGTGGACGCACATTCCCGTCAGCCGCCTGATGGAAGGCGAAGTCCAGAAGCTCATCCATATGGAAGAGCGGCTGCATCAGCGAGTCGTGGGACAGGATGAGGCGATTCGCGCCGTGGCGAACGCCATTCGCCGCGCACGGGCCGGCCTTCAGGATCCCAATCGTCCGCTCGGCAGTTTCATCTTTCTGGGCCCGACCGGCGTCGGCAAGACCGAGCTTGCGCGCGCGCTTGCCGAGTTCTTGTTCGACGATGAGCACGCGATGATTCGCATCGACATGTCCGAGTATCAGGAGAAGCACACGGTGTCGCGCCTCCTCGGCGCCCCCCCTGGATACGTCGGCTACGAAGAGGCGGGCCAGCTGACCGAGGCAGTGCGGCGCCGCCCGTACTCAGTCGTCCTCTTCGACGAGATTGAGAAGGCGCATCCTGAAGTGTTGAACGTTCTGTTGCAGCTGCTCGACGACGGGCGCCTCACCGACGGGAAGGGGCGCACGGTCGATTTCAAGAACACCGTCGTCATCATGACCTCGAATCTTGGAAGTGCGTACCTCGCCGATCTTGGCGATCGTGGAGTGGACGAGGGCGCTCGGCGCCAGGTGATGGACGCGCTCCGGGCGCACTTCCGTCCCGAGTTCATCAACCGCGTCGACGAGATCATCGTCTTCCATCCGCTGAGCCGCGAGCAGATGAAGACGATCATCGACATCCAGGTGAAAGGGCTCCTGCGGCGGCTCGAAGAAAGAAAGATATTCGTCGTGCTGACCGACGCTGCAAAAGAGTGGCTCGTGCGGGAAGGCTACGACCCGGCGTACGGCGCGCGGCCGCTCAAGCGCGCGATTCAACGACATATCCTCGACCCGCTCGCCATGCGCGTGCTCGAGGGAGAATTCCGCGAGGGCGCCGTCGTGAGGGTGGATGCCGAGCCTGCTGGCCTGCGCTTTGAAAAACAGCAGGCTGGCGCGGTTGTTGGAGGCTGATCGGTGCCTCCGTCGACGAGACCCCCCAACCCACGAGGCGAGCGCCGCACGGTTCCGCGCCGGCCCTCCGGTACGATGTGGTACGGTCTCGCCTTCCTCGTTCTGCTCCTGCTCGCACAGACGTA
Source organism: Vicinamibacterales bacterium (assembly GCA_963784045.1). Classification (GTDB taxonomy): domain Bacteria; phylum Acidobacteriota; class Vicinamibacteria; order Vicinamibacterales; family JAMQPK01; genus JAMQPK01. The sequence continues at coordinate 144,973 of CAWAPZ010000005.1, read as the reverse complement.
TTTCCTGGTGCCCGCAGGACGTCAGATCCCTTACAGCGAGTTCAAATCTCTCGTCGCACAAGGCAAGGTCTCGGACGCGACTGTCGGCGAGCAGATTATTCGCGGCACGCTGAAGCCCGACGCGAACGCGAAATCCGATCCGTTCGTGACCACTCGGATCGAGGACCCTTCGCTCGTGACCGAGCTCGAGAAAGCCGGCGTCAAGTACAGCGGCGAGCTGATGAATCGATGGTTGCCCGAGTTGTTGAGCTGGATTGTTCCGCTGCTGCTCCTGGTCGGGCTCTGGAGCTTCTTCTTCAGGAGAATGGGGGGCGCCGAGGGGGGCGTGATGGCGTTCGCGCGGAGCCGCGCGAAGATCTATGCCGAAGACGACGTGAAGGTGCGCTTTGGAGATGTCGCCGGCGTCGACGAGGCCAAGGAAGAGCTGATGGAGATCGTCGAGTTTCTGCAGCATCCGAAGAAATACACGAGCATCGGCGGCCGGATTCCGAAAGGCGTGTTGCTCGTCGGACCTCCCGGTACCGGCAAGACGCTGCTCGCCAAAGCCGTGGCCGGCGAGGCCAAGGTGCCGTTCTTCAGCTTGAGCGGTTCGGAGTTCGTGGAGATGTTTGTCGGCGTCGGCGCCGCGCGCGTCCGCGATTTGTTTGCACAAGCCGAGGCGAAGGCGCCCTGCATCGTGTTCATCGACGAGCTCGACGCACTCGGAAAGGTGCGTGTGCAGAGCCCGATGGGCAGTCACGAAGAGCGCGAGCAAACTCTTAACCAGCTGCTCGCCGAGATGGACGGATTCGACTCGCGCAAGGGCGTCATCATCATGGGGGCCACCAACCGGCCGGAAGTACTCGACCCTGCGCTGCTCCGCCCTGGCCGCTTCGATCGTCAGGTGCTCGTGGACAAGCCCGATGTCCGTGGCCGCGAAGAGATTCTCCGCATCCACGCGAGGCAGGTGAAGATGACCACGAATGTCGATCTCCGCGTCGTCGCGCAGCGCACTGCCGGCTTTGCGGGTGCCGACCTTGCGAATCTCGTAAATGAAGCCGCGCTGCTGGCGGCTCGCCGCAACAAGGAAGCCGTCGAGATGAGCGACTTCAACGATGCGATCGATCGGCTGATCGCCGGGCTCGAAAAGAAGCGCGTGATGAGCGTGCGCGAGCGGGAGATGGTCGCCTACCACGAGTCCGGCCACGCAGTTGTCGCAAGCGTGCTGCCGAATCTCGACCCCGTTCATAAGATTTCCATCGTGCAGCGCGGATTCGGCGCTCTGGGCTACACGATGCAGCTGCCGCTCGAAGATCGCTATCTGCTGACGCGGAAGGATCTCGAAAACCAGATGGCCGTCCTGCTTGGCGGAAGAACGGCCGAGGAAATCGCCATCGGGGAGATCTCAACCGGCGCGCAGAACGATCTGCAGCGCGCCACCGACATCGCGCGCGCCATGGTCACGCAGTTCGGCATGAGCGAGGACCTCGGCACCGTCAATTACGAAGGCTCACGGCGCAACGCGTTTCTCGACATCCCGTTGGGGCCCGAGCGAGGGCCGTACGGCGAGGACACTGCGCAGCGGATCGACGCCGAGGTCAAACGGCTGCTGGACGACGCGCACGATCGCGCGCGGCAGGTCCTCAACGAGCGGCGTCAGCTGCTCGAGATGGTCACGCGGCGTCTGCTGGAAAAAGAAGTGATCGAAGGTGAAGAGCTGCAGGAACTGATTGCGCAGTCGGCTGCGCAACCAGTTCCCTAAGGACTACGAGCTACCGGCATCCTCTCTACCGGCGCACTACCACTTCATCTGGAAGGCAAGCCGCATGAGGCGGCCCTGTAGAATCGTCTGAATCTGTCCGAGCGAAGTGCCGACTGCGCTGACCTGCGAGAACACGGCATTGCCGTTCAGCAGGTTGAACCAGTCGACCTGTCCTGAGTAGGTCTTGCGGCCTGCCCGGAAAGTCTTCTTGAGGTTGAAGTCCACCTGGTTGTAGCGCGGATAGTAGAGCGAGCCCGGCTCGTTTAGCGTGATCGTCTCCGACCGGGTGCGTCCGCCCGGGAACACACCCGCGGCGGGCACCCACGTAATCACGCGTTCGCCGCCGGCGTAGCTCTGCAGCACTGCGCCGACGTCGATGCCCCAGCGCAGGGGCACGCTGCCGGCCATCTTGAACTCGTGCCGGAGCGGCACGTCGAACGCGCCCTGATCGCAGAAGGCGCCGCCGGCCGAGACGTTCGAACCGGTGTAGCGGTCCGCAGTCAGCACGCCGTTGGGATTGTCATCGTTCGCGCAATAATTCGAGATATTTCTCTCCATCGTCCAGCTGCCGAATACCGTTCCGCCGCCGGGGGTTCTCGCGGTCATCGCCAGATCGAATCCGTGGTAGGTGGAGGTCAAATCCGAATTCGTCTTGTCACGCTGCTGCGAGGTGTAGACCGGCAGCTTCGCGGCGTTCAGGTTGTAAATGGTTACCAGGTCGCCTGGGCTCATCAGGGCCGCGACGTCCGGATCGCGGGCGATATCGGCTGGAAGCGGGGCCCGGAACGAGCTGTAATCCGCCTGCGTGATGAGCTCGCGGTCGAGCATCTCCATGTCCTGGAACGTCCGGTTGTAATACTGGGCAATGACTGACACGCGCGAGAACAACTGATGCTGCACGCCGAACGTGATTTCGGTGTTGCGCTCGCGCTGAATGGCGGGATCGAAGTCGCGATCCTCGCGAATGCCGAACGTCGCGCCACCCGGGCCAATCTCATGGGCCTGCGCGATGTCGTCGCCGTCGGTGGGCGTGGACACGCCGGTCGCGCATGCGTTGCCCGCCGCGTTGATCGTGCAGTCGAACCAGTTGCGGGTCTCGTTGCCTGCTCCGGGCGCGTAGCGATCGGCGAACCCGCCCGTGAGCGGATCGAGATACCGGCTGAAGCTCGCTTTCAGCGCGGTCCGGCCGTTTCCGAACAGATCGTAAGCCATGCTGAGTCGCGGCGACACGTCCCAGAGCCACTGCGGAACGTGTTCGCGCTCGGGGAAGTAACGCTCCCCGGCAAACCGGCCCGCGGGCATCGTGGTCGCCTCGATCATCGAATCGAAGTTGTCGAGGCGGACGCCCAGGTTCAGCGTCAGTCGTTTTATCGTCCACGCATCCTGCGCGAAGATGCCCATGTCGTAGTTGACGTAGCTGAAACGATTGTAGGGAGTCGTGTAGACCGTCACTGATGTCGGCCGGCCGTTGTTGTAGGTCTGGACCAGGTCCGCCTGTCGATCGGTGAACACGTGGACAGGCCCGAACGAGTCGGAGAAGCCAACCTTGAAGTTATGGCTGCCCGTCACGTATGACACTGAGCTGGCGACGCGAAAGCCGGCATCCGCCGTCCGTTGATCCTGCCCGTTCGACACCCAGGCGGTGCAGCCGAACGAGTAGGCGCAGCGCGGCGTGACGAACAGGGCGTTCGCTTCGCGCCGGGCGTTGTTCAGCCATGCCGGGTTGATCTGACCGTTCGCGAGGTAGCGGTCCTCCACCACTTCCGGAAGGTTGAACCCGGTCCAGTGCTGATACGAGCTGGAGTAGCCGGCCTCGAACAGAATCTTGCTGGTCATCGTGCTCGTGAATTTGCCCTGGCCGACACCGTAGTGCGCCTTGTTCGGATCGCGCTGCGTGCCCGAGCGCGGATCCGCCCCGAAGCCGAAATCCTTGCCCTTGCGCTTCCACGTGCGCTCGAAGAACACGGCGAACTTGTTTTTCGGGCTGACCTGCCAGGTTACACGCCCGAGCACGTCGCGGATGTACTGATCGAGCGTGCTGCGAATCAGCTCGCCGTCTGGCGCGGTCACGTATTCATCGACGTTGGCCACCAGTTCGTCGGTCGAGATGTGGCGCGCGGAGACGAAGAACCATAGCTTGTCCCGCCAGATCGGCCCTCCCATCGAGGCGTTGAAGTTCTGGATGTGCGCGATGCCGTTGGCGCTGGTGAAGTTCTGCGCGCGCATCTCGTCGCTGACGTTGTCGCTCTGCCAGGTGCCGTCGGAGCCGCCGAAGAAGATGCTGCCGCTGACGTTGTTGCCACCGTCTTTCGGAATCATGTTGGTGCGCAAGCCGCCCGACTGAATCTCTGCGGGATGCGCGCTCGTGCTGACTGTGACCTCGGCGCTCAACGCGTCGTTGATGTAGCTCTGCTGATTCGAGGTCTCCTGGCTGTTCACGCTCATGCCGTCGATGTGCTGGACGGTGTGCTTCGCCGCGATGCCATGGCCGCGCGGGTTGGTCTGCTCCATCTGTCTCGACCCGCCTACGTCGGGCGTGCCAAGACGAATGCCGGGCACCATCATTCCGACCGACATGATGTTGCGCGTCGACGGCAGCGCGTCGATCAGGTCGCGCGTCAGCACGGTCGTGCGTGTCGCCTGGGTGACGTCCACTAACGGTGTCTGGCCGGACACCGTGATCGTCTCTTCGAGCGCGCCGACCTTGAGATCCGCATTGGCGGTCACCGCGACGCCGCCGGGCACTTCCAAGCCCTCGCGCACGACGGTGTTGAAGCCGGCCAACGTGAACGTGAGGCGGTAGACGCCGGGGCGAAGATCGACGATGTTGAATCGCCCTTGGTCGTCGGTAACGGCCGATCGCATTTTTTCGATGAGCACTGGGCTCGAGGCCTCGACGGTGACACCGGGAAGGACGCCGCCCGATTCGTCGCGCGCGACGCCGTTAATCTGACTCTGCGCCGCCGCACCCTCTGGAAAGAGCAGCACGCAGGCGAGCAGTGCCAGCAGGAAACCGCCAAGGTTCCGCACCATAGAGATACCTCCATCAATCGAACGTTGCCGTAAAACGACGACGCACTGCCGAGCAGTCGACGATTGCTGCGTTTGTCTTTTTCGAGCGTTATATCATGGATTCATTTGATTTAGGTGCGCCGGTTCGTGGTGAGTTGCAGGATCCATTTGGATGAATAAGCCGATTCACTTTGCCGTAGTCCTTGTTGCAATTTGTGCGTCCGCGACCCGCGCTTCAGGGCAGGAACCGCGCACCTTTTCTCGCGACGTCGCGCCCGTTCTCTTCAAGCATTGCGTCGGTTGCCATCGCCCAGGACAGACAGCCCCCTTCAGCCTGCAGACTTTCGAAGACGTGCGGCCGCGCGCCGCCCACATCGCTGACGTCACTCGCGCCCGCGTAATGCCGCCGTGGAAACCCGACCCGGGCCATGGCCGCTTCCAGGACCCGCGCCAGTTGACGGATGCCGAAATCGCCGCGATTCAGGAATGGGTCGAACAGGGGATGACGCGAGGCAACACCGCAGATCTGCCCCCGGCTCCGGAGTTTTCCGACACGTGGCAACTCGGGACGCCCGACGTGATCGTCGAAATGCCCGAAGCGTACGTGCTGCCGGCGCAAAGGAATGACGTTTTTCGTACCTTCGTGATTCCGATTCCCTTGAGAACGCCGGCCTACGTCCGTGCAGTGGAATTCCGGCCGGGAAACGCGAAAGTCGTCCATCACGCCAACATCAAGGTCGATCGCACGCGACTGTCGAGGAGGCGGGACGACGACGAGGTGGGACCGGGATACGAGGGCGGAGGAAGCCGCGAGGCGAGGTTCCCCGACGGGATGTTTCTCGGATGGACGCCTGGGCAGTCGCCACGCACTTCGCCCAAGGGAATGAGCTGGCATCTCGAGCCGCACAGCGATCTCGTCGTCGAGCTCCATCTAATGCCCGCCGCGGTGTCCGAGCCTGTGCGCGTGAGCGTTGGTCTCTACTTGACCGAAGAACGGCCGTCTCGAACCGGCTACATGCTTCGCCTCGGGCGCCAGGACATCGACATCCCCGCCGGCCGCCGCGATTACGTAAATGCCGATGCGTACACCCTTCCGGTCGATGTGGATGCGATTGCCGTGCAACCGCACGCGCATTTTCTGGCGAAGGACGTTCGGGCATGGGCGACGCTGCCCGGTGGCGCGATCGTGCCGCTCATCCGCATCAGCAATTGGGACTTCCACTGGCAGGATGTTTACACGTACGCGGAGCCGCTGCTGTTGCCCAAGGGCACAGTCGTCGAGATGCGCTTTACGTACGACAACTCCGCGGCGAATCGTGCAAACCCGAATCGCCCTCCCAGGCGTGTGACGTTCGGTCAGACCAGCGCATCAGAGATGGGGTCGTTGTGGCTGCAGGTGGTGCCGCGCCGGCAGGCCGATCTCGCGCGGCTCGAACAGGACTTCGGCCCGAAGATTCTCCGCGATGACATCGCAGGAAACGAGAAATGGCTCGAAGTAGAGCCCCGCAACGCGCCGCTGCGTGCCGAGCTCGCAGCCTGCTACCTCGAGGCGAACCGCCCATTGGATGCGCTGCGGGAGCTCAAGGAAGCCGCGCGCCTCGATCCAACCGCGGGACGGTACTACGACGTCGGGCGTGTGCAGCTGATCCAGCAGGACTACAACGCCGCCGAGGCGTCGTTTCGACAGGCGCTCAGTCTGAGGCCCGCGTTTGCCGAGGCTCTCTACGGCTTCGCGGTCGTCCGGCACGCGCAGCACAATCTGGACGATGCGATTGATTTGTATGGGCGAGCGCTGGGTGCCGATCCGCTGAATGCTGCCGGTCACTACAACCTCGGGCGTGCGTTGGCCGAGCGCGGCCAGGTGGATCGCGCTATCCAGAGCTACCAGAAGGCGATCGAGCTCTCGCCCGAAGATGCCGATGCGCATCAGAGCCTCGCTCGCGCGCTCGTGCTGCAGAACCAGCTCGCCGAAGCGATCTACCGCTATCGCCGCACGCTCGAAATCGAGCCCGATCGGGTGGGCGCCCTGCTCGATCTGGCGTGGATTATCGCGACAGCGCCGAATCTGGAGCTGCGTGTGCCGGCGGAAGGGGTGAGGTTGGCGGAGCGCGCCGTCCGCCTGACCGATGGGCGGAACGCCACTGCGCTCGACACGCTGGGAGCGGCATATGCGGCGGCCGGACAGTCCGAACTGGCAGTCGAGACAGCAGAACGCGCATTGAAAATTGCGATGGATAGCGGCGAGCAGGATCTCGCCGCACAAATTCGCGCACGGCTCGATCGCTACCGCGCCAGATGACGCCAGGATGGCCGACCTAAAGGTCGTGCCTGGGTTGGCCGACCTAAAGGTCGGCACTGACGGTACTGCTTCGTCCGGACTGTCTTCGTAGTGCCGACCTTCAGGTCGGCGATGCTCCGGTCGGACCTGGTAGTGCCGACCTATAGGTCGGCTACGCTCCGGTCGGCTGCTTGTTCGGCTTAGGTTGCAGGTTTGTCGTCTGACGCCGGCACCGCAGCTTCGGCAGCCTGAAAGCCAATCTTGGAGTGCGTGCCGTCACAGAACGGCTTCGTCGTCGACCCGCCGCATCTGCAAAGCGCGATCGGTTGCTTCGCGATTGGATACGGATTTCCGTTCCAATCCACGACGGTTACGTCCTCACCCTCGATCCGGTACGGGCCGTTCTGTCGAATACGAATCAGTATGGACATCGAAGACTCAGCCCATTTTCTGCATGGCGGAGAGGAACTCGGTGTTGCCCTTCGTCTTGCCCATCTTGTCGAGCAGCAATTCCATCGCTTCCACGGGCGACAGGGGGTTCAACACCTTGCGGAGAACCCAGATGCGATTGAGGTCGTCCTTTGGAATGAGCAGTTCTTCTTTTCGCGTGCCGCTCTTCTGGAGGTCGATCGCCGGAAACACGCGCTTGTCGGCCAGTTTCCGATCGAGATGGATTTCCATGTTGCCCGTGCCCTTGAACTCTTCGAAGATGACGTCGTCCATGCGCGAGCCGGTGTCGATGAGTGCGGTGGCGATAATCGTGAGCGAGCCGCCTTCCTCGATATTCCGGGCGGCGCCGAAGAATCGCTTCGGCTTCTGAAGGGCGTTCGAGTCGAGGCCGCCTGAGAGTACCTTGCCGGACGGCGGAATGACGGTGTTATAGGCGCGAGCCAGGCGCGTCACCGAGTCCAGCAGAATCAGCACGTCCTTCTTGTGCTCGACGAGGCGCTTCGCTTTTTCGATGACCATCTCGGCCACCTGCACGTGACGCTGCGCCGGTTCGTCGAATGTCGATGAGATGACTTCGCCGTCGACCGACCGCTGCATGTCGGTGACTTCCTCCGGCCGTTCATCGATGAGCAGCACGATGAGGAAGACTTCAGGATGATTCTGCACGACCGACTGCGCGATGTTCTGCAGCAGCATGGTTTTGCCGGTGCGCGGCGGTGCGACGATGAGGCCCCGCTGCCCTTTGCCGATCGGCGTCCATAGGTCCATGACGCGTGCGGACAGGTTTTCGCCGGACGTCTCGAGCTTCAGCCGCTCCTGCGGGTACAGCGGCGTGAGGTTTTCGAAGAACAGCTTGTCGCGCGCCTGCTCAGGCTGCTCGAAGTTGACGGCCTCGACCTTGATGAGGGCGAAGTAACGCTCCCCTTCCTTCGGCGGACGAATCTGCCCTGAGACGGTGTCGCCGGTCTGCAAATCGAACTTGCGAATCTGCGATGGCGAAACGTAAATGTCGTCGGGACCCGGCAGATAGTTGTAATCAGGCGCCCGCAGGAAGCCGAACCCGTCCGGCAGCACTTCGAGCACGCCTTCGGAAAAGATAAAGCCGCTCTGCTCGGTCTGCGCCTTGAGAATCTGGAAGATCAGCTCCTGCTTGCGCATGCCGGTGGCGCCTGCGACGTTCAACTCCTTGGCGATCTGCGTGAGCTTCTGAATGCTCATGTCCTTGAGCTCGCCAATGTTGAGCCCTTCCCCTCGACGCTGCCCCTGACCCTGGCCGTGCTGTGGCGGCCGCTGTTGCGGCGGCGGCGCCTGTGACGCTGCGGGCGCTTGCTGGGCTTGCGGTGCGTCCACCTTCGCGCTGCGCGCTTCCACCTTCGCGCCTCGCGCTTCGGCGGACAGGTCGGAGGACAAGTCGGCCGCCGGGGCGGCCTGCGGAGCAGGCGTCTCGGTTGCGGTTGCGGGTTGCTCTGGTGACGCCGCTAGTTCGTTCGCAGAACCGCGCGATGCCGGATTTTGGCGCTTGTGATTTGTGGGCATAGACTCGTACTGGTTGTTGTGGGGTGTGATGTGCGCACGCTTATGAACACAAAGCGTGGGCGTTACAGTGCCGGGACAAAGTTGAACGTGTGATCAAATTGCGGGGAAATCCGTGCTTATCAACACCGCGGGTCCGAGAGAAAAAGCCCGCGTCCCATTCAGACAGGAAATAATACCGGTTTCGAGTATAGGACCCGACTCGCAGCCTGTCAAGTAAGGCCGGCCTAGAGGTAGCCGACCTTCAGGTCGGCTACGCGTAAGGGTTCTCTCCAATCCCGATGATGCTGCAGGCGATGATCGGTTCGACGTCCAGCGAGCGCGCCAGTCGAATCAGCGCGTCGCTCTCCGACCCGGGGTTCAACCACACCTCGGGAATCTTCTTGCGCGCAACCTCAGGCATGACCTTCTCTCCCACGTCCGGCGGAACGTAAAAGGTCGCCATATCGATTGCGTCGGGCACATCCAAGACCGATGCGTACGTTTTCAAACCTTCAATCACAGTCTCGTTCGGGTTGATCGGCAGGACGGTGTAACCCTGCCGGCGAAATGCCCTCAGCGCGCGATTGCCGAATTTCCGCCGATCGCTCGAGGCGCCAATCACCGCGACGATTCTAGCCATCTGGAAAGATCTTACCTGGATTCAGGATGCCGTTCGGGTCGAACGCGGCCTTCACCCGCTTCATGAGAGCGATCTCCTCCACTGAGAGCTCGAGGCCAAGGTACGGCGCTTTCGTGAATCCGATTCCATGTTCCCCGCTGATGGAACCTTCGAGCGCAACGACGCCTTCAAACAGGCGCCGGACCGATTGCTCCCCCTGCTCCTTGCTCTTTGCTCTCTGCTCTTCAGTGCCCGTGTCGGGGATCATGATGTTGACGTGAATATTCCCGTCGCCGGCGTGACCAAACGACGCGATCGGAAACCCGCTCTCCTGCTGAATATCTTTGACGAGCCCGAAGAGCTCCGGTATCCGCCCGCGCGGGACAACCACGTCATTGTTTAGCTTGATGTTCGAGATTTTCTTCAGCGCGGGCGAGAGCTCCCGGCGCACCGCCCACAGCATGTTGCGCTCTTCTTCTGACTTTGCGTGCCGCACGTCGGTGGCCGTTGCGGTGCGGCACGCCTGTTCCACCAACGCGATTTCTTCGTCGACGGCCCCCAACATGCCGTCCACTTCGATGAGCACCGCCGCGCGCGTGCCGGGCCTGGTCATCGACCAACCCACGTGTGCCGCCACCGCGTCAAGCGACGCGCCATCAATCAACTCGATTGCCGCCGGCACGACGCGAAGCTGAATCAGGTTCGTCACGGCGTCCACCGCGTTCTCGATCGTCGAAAACTCGGCGAGCAGCGTCGCCTGTGCGGGTGGCTTCGGAATGAGCCGCAGTGTGATCTCCGTGATGATGGCGAGCGTGCCCTCCGAGCCGACGAGCAGTTGGGTGAGATCGTATCCAACGACGTTTTTCACGGCCTTCGACCCGGTATGGATAATCTCTCCGCTCGCGAGGACAGCCTCGAGCGCCAGCACGTAGCGTTTCGTTGTCCCGTACTTGAACGCGCGCGGGCCTCCCGCGCATTCCGCGACGTTGCCGCCGAGCGCCGACAGCCTGAGGCTCGCCGGGTCCGGCGGATAAAACAACCCGACCTTCTCGACGGCATCCTGCAAGTCCCCGGTAATCACGTTCGGCTGCACGCGGGCGAGCAGATTCAGCCGATCGATCTCGAGGATGCGGTTCATCCGTTCGAGCGACAGGACGACTCCGCCGCGGGTGGGAACCGCGCCGCCGGTATATCCCGTGCCGGCGCCGCGCGCCACGAGCGGAACGCGCTCGTCGTCACACAACTTCGCGAGCTGAGAGATCTCCTGGGTCGAGCCTGGAAGGACGACGAGATCGGCGGGCGAGCCGTGTTTCGTGCCGTCCGTGCCGTACGTCTCGCGCGCGGACGCGTCCTGAAACACGAACGGGCCGCCGACAATGCCGGCAGCCCGTGAGATGAAGCCCGAAGGGAGTCTGCCCACTACCTGACAGCTGCGGCCTTCTGCTCGTGCCTCTTGACGAAGTCGAGAATTCGCGTCGTCCCTTCTCGCAGCCGATCCAGCGATGTCGCGTACGAGATGCGGAGGAACCCGGGAGCGTCGAATCCCTCACCCGCGGTCAGCGCCACACGCGCTTCGTCGAGGAGCATCTGCGAGAAATCGCCGCTGCTGGCGATGCCCGTTGCCTCGAGCACCTTCGTGATGCGCGGGAACAGGTAGAACGCGCCGCCCGGCTTCACGCACTCGAACCGCGGATCTTCGGAGAACCATTCCATCAGCTGGTCACGGCGCGTCTTGTACTCGCTCAGCATCGCGCCGACAGGATCCTGCGATCCGGTCAGCGCCTGCTGGGCGGCCTTCTGCGAGATCGATGCGACATTCGACGTCGAGTGCCCTTGCAGCGTGTCGGCAGCCGTGACGACTTCCTTGGGGCCGAGAATCCAGCCGCAGCGCCAGCCGGTCATCGAGTACGCCTTCGACGCCGAGCCGCAGATGATCGTGCGATCGCGCATGCGATCGGTGAGCACCGTCACCAGGTTGTGCGGTACGTTGTCGTAAATCAGCTTCTCATAGCACAGATCCACGATTACCCAGATGCCGCGCTTGGCCGCCGCGTCCGCAATTGCGGCAAGATGCTCTTCGGAGATCACCGCACCCGTCGGGTTCGCCGGCGAGTTGATGATGATCGCCTTCGTCCGCGGCGTGATGGCCGCGATGATCGTCTCTGGATGAATGGCGAACCCGTCCTCGGCTTTGGTCTGCACGATCACCGGCGTGGCGTCGGCGAGCTTCACCTGCTCGGGAATCGTCGGCCAGTACGGCGCGTGCGTAATCACTTCGTCGCCGGCGTTGTAGAGGACCATCGCCGCGTTGTAGAGCGCCTGCTTGCCCCCCGCCGTGACAATGCATTCCGCTTCCGAGAAGCTGACACCGTAATCGGTCTTGTACCGTGCGCAGATCGCCTGCTTCAGGTCGGGCGTCCCGGCCGGCGGCGTGTATTTCGTGAAGTTCTGGTCGATTGCGGTCTTCGCGGCGTCCTTCGCCGGCTGCGGCGTCGGAAAATCGGGCTCTCCTGCCCCGAAATCGACGACGTCGACGCCCTGGCGCTTCAATTTTGCCGCCTCGCCGGCGACCTTCATCGTGGGCGACGTGGAGACTCTGCTCATCCGCTCAGCTAACATGGGCTTTCCCTCTCTGCTTCTCGCGTAGACGGCTTTCCACGATCTCGGGGACGAGGCCGCGCACCTGGCCGCCCAGCGAGAACACTTCCTTGATCAGTCGCGAGCTGATGTAGGTGTATTGCTCAGCCGGCATCATGAAGACCGTCTCGATATGCGGGCTCAGCCGCCGGTTCATCAGCGCCATCTGAAATTCCGTTTCGAAGTCCGACAACGCGCGCAGTCCGCGGACGATGACGTCGGCCTTGCGCGCCGCCACGTAATCGACCAGCAGCCCCTCGAACGTGTCGACCTCGACGTTAGGGTGTCCCTTGAACACCTCGCGCACGATCTCGACGCGCTCCTGCATGCTGAACAGCGGCGATTTCTCGACGTTCACCAGGATCGCGACGATGATCTTGTCGAACAGGCGCGTGCCCCGCTCGATGATGTCAACGTGCCCGTTGGTCAGCGGGTCAAATGATCCGGGGTAAACAGCGAGTTTCATGTTTCGTTGCGGGGCCCTATGCCCCGCGCCGCTCCGCGACTTCTGAATAAAACGCCAGCGCGCTGTCTCCGGACACCAGGTCCCGCGACATCCGCAATCGTCCTGCCTGCTCCGGCACCGGACGGCGGCGCGCGTGTTCGAGCACAAGCAACCCACCGGGCGCAATCAGGGGCTCGGCTGCGACAATCGCGGCCGTCAAATCGGGTTCGTCGTAGGGCGGATCCAGCACGGCGAGATTGATTGATCCGGCCGGCAGTGATTGCGGCGTTCGGATAATAACATAGCGGTCCGTGACGCCGCAGTGACGCAGGTTTTCAGCGATCAGCGTCAACGCGCGCGGGTCGGCATCGACAAAGGCCACATGCGCCGCACCCCGGCTGATCGCCTCGATTCCGATCGCGCCGGTGCCCGCGTAATGATCGAGCACGCGCGCACCCTCGATGCGCGGCGCGACGACGTTGAACAGCGTCTCGCGCAGCTTGTCTGAAGTCGGTCGGAGTCCCGTCCACTTCGGGGTCTTGAGACGCCGGCCTTTCAGTTCACCCGCGATGATTCGCATGCAGCCTTTGTTGTCTCAACGCGAAGACGCGAAGAACAAGAACAAAAGCAAATACGAAACATAAGGAGATCAAGAGCATGAGGAGGCAATCACTACGGATCGAGTTCGACGGCCGCTACGCCAAAAGCGATCTCCTATGCGGCTCTGCGGCTCTGTGTTGAGATACGTATCACCCAATGTCCATCAATCCAAATCTAGTCGGCCAGGCGGCTTTCATGCGTTCGACCAGCGGTGCCGTGAGCGTCTGCTTGTCGAGGAAGCGCATGGCCTCATCCCGCGCCTGCTCCATCAGCGAGTGGTCTCTCAGTAGATCGCCCGTGCGCAGCGTCGGCAGCCCCGACTGCCGGGTACCGAAGAAATCTCCAGGACCGCGCAGTTCGAGATCGCGCTCGGAAATCTCGAACCCGTTAGTCGTCGAGGCCAGCGCCCGCAGACGCGACTTTCCCTGGTCTGAAATCGGGTACTGGTACAACAGGACACAGTTCGACTGGTGCGCTCCACGCCCGACGCGCCCGCGCAATTGGTGCAGCTGCGAGAGTCCGAAACGCTCAGCGTGTTCGATGACCATCACCGTGGCGTTGGGCACGTCAATGCCGACCTCAATCACGGTCGTGGAGACGAGCATATGGATCTCGCCGCCGGCGAACGCGCGCATGACGCGTTCTTTGGCATCCTGCTTCATCTTGCCGTGCAGAAGCGCGACGCGATACTCGGGAAAGACGTCCTGCGCGAGCGTATCGGCCATTTCCGTCGCCGCCTTGAGATCCACTTTCTCCGACTCCTCGATCAACGGATAGACGATGTAGACCTGGCGGCCCTCGTCGAGCGCCTTCCGTACCAGCGAGTACACCTCGTCGCGGCGCGACTCGGGCTTCACGATCGTTTGTATGGCGCGGCGGCCCGGCGGCATATCGCGAATGACCGACACGTCGAGATCGCCATACACCGTCAGCGCAAGCGTTCGCGGAATCGGTGTGGCGGTCATCACCAGCACGTCAGGCATCAGCCCTTTCGCCCGCAGGGTCGCGCGCTGAACGACGCCGAAACGGTGCTGTTCGTCGATGATGGCCAGACCCAGCGATCGAAAGTTGACGGTCCCCTGCACGAGCGCGTGAGTACCCACGACAAGGTTGATGTCACCTGCAGCCAGGCGGGCGACGACATCCCGCCGCTTCAGGCCGGTCGTCGCGCCCGTGATGAGCTCGACACGAAAGCGTGACTTCTCCAGGACCGCTCGCAGACTGAGGAAATGCTGCTCCGCGAGAATTTCCGTCGGCGCCATGAAGGCGACCTGCAGGCCGTTCTCCATTGCGACCAGTGCCGCCAGCAGCGCGACGATCGTCTTGCCCGCGCCGACATCTCCCTGCAGCAGTCGGTTCATCGGCGTCGCGCGCTGCATGTCTTCGACGATTTCTTTCAACGCGCTCCGCTGCCCTTCCGTGAGCTTGAACGGGAGGATGCTACGGGCCGACTCGCGGATCCGATCGTCCACGTGGATAACCCTCGGCTTCGACTCCCGGACCGCCGCGCGCTTGCGCAGCATCAACCCGAGTTGGAAGAGGAAGAACTCTTCGAAGATGAGCCGGACCTGCGCCGGTGTTCTGAATGCATTGAGCCGTTCGGCCGGCGTGTGCGCGGCGGGGAAATGCGTGCCAATCAGCGCCGTGCGTCGGTCCGGCAGATTGAGACGTTGGCGGACGTCTTCTGGAAAAGGATCCGCCACGCTGTCCGGCAGGTTCGAGAGCACATCGAAGACGAGGCGCCGCTGCATCTTCGGTGTCATCGCGCCGGCCTTTTCGTACACAGGCACGATGCGCCCGGTGTGGATCGTCTGGGCCGCCTCTTCGGATTCGGCACCATCACCATTCCCGCCGATGACTTCGTAGTCCGGATTCAGCATCTGGAGCGCCGGCCGCGCCTCGATGATTCCGAAGAGGACTACATGTACGTCGCGCCTCAGGATGTCTTTCAGGAACGATTGGTTCATCCACAGCGCGACGATCGATCCTGTGGCGTCGCCGATGAGCGCCTCGAAAATCTTGAATCCAGGACGACGGGTTGTGCGCAGGCGGCTGCTTTGGATTCGCCCGGCAATCGCCACGTGCTGGCCCGGCTTCAACGAGGCGATAGGTTGCAGTCGTCCGCGATCTTCATAACGCAGAGGGAATCGATAGAGGAAATCTTCGACAGTGACAAGTCCGACGCGCTGCAGGTCGGCAGCCCGCTTGGGCCCGACGCCCTTCAAAAACTGGAGTGGCGTTTGGAGATAGTCGGTGGACACAGAAAATCTGCGTTCTCCGTTCCAGGTGCTGCGTTCCGGGTGCGTGGTGGGCGACGGATTCAGTACGCCAACTTTTATAGAACCGGAACCTCAGAACCTAGCACCCCGAACCAAGAACCGCTGGTTCCTCTATTGCACCACCGTCGCTTGCCCACGTGCGGTCTGGATTTCGCGGATCCCATATGGGAGGTCGAACGGCTTGTCGAGCGCGACGCCGTTCGGCAACGATTCCGACTTGGAGTAATAGCTCACGATTTCCTGGACCATCCATACCGGAACAGGTACGCCCGAAATGGACGCCGATTCGACTGCAAATGTTCCGACGCCGTCTTTGGTCCGCAGAACGCCGTTGACAGTCAGAGGCAACGAGCCGGTCAGGAAATTGAAAGGGTCCAGCATGCCGCCCGATTTGCGGCTCTCCCCGACACGGGCGAGGTCGACGGTGGCCCGGCCCGACAACCGTCCTTCCTCGAGAATCGACAGCCACGGTTCGGTGACACCGGTTGGAATGCGGTCGCCCAACTGGTACTGCAAATAGGAATTGATCTCGGTCTCGGTGATGGGCGTCGTCGCCACCGTCTTGCCTGCCGTGGGGCTGCCCTTGGCAATTCGATCGAGTTTGGCCTGGAGCCGCGCCGCGTCACGCCGCGAGACGGGGTCCGCGGCATGAACGGTGACCGCGAGCAAACCGGCGACGATCATGTACTGGGCTATGTGTTTCATGCGTGGTCAGCTATTTCGCTTGGAAGACGCTGATTCGCAGTTTACCGCAAATGAGGAGGCGTCGACCGGTTCCCCGTTCGCGATGGTGCGGTGCGAAGACGTTGACCTTCGCCTTTCTTTTGCGTATAGTGAGCGCCACAGGAGGGCAATGACGTGCTCCCGCTAACCAAGCGCCAACGCGAGATTCTCGATTACTTGCAGGACTTCATTCAACAGCATGGATACGCGCCCAGCCTCGAGGAAATCGGCCGCCGCTTCGGCCTCTCATCGCTGGCGACGGTCCACAAGCACCTCACCAACCTTCAGGAAAAGGGCTTCATCAAACGGGCGTGGAACCGCAGCCGGTCGGTCGAGATGATTCCGACCACTTCGGGCGGGCGCTCCGTCGATCTGCCGCTGCTCGGCTATGTTGCTGCGGGCGTACCGATCGAGGCGGTCGCCACCAACGAGACGATTGCCGTTCCCGAGGATCTCGTAGGCCGGCGGGATACCTACGTGCTGCGTGTGCGCGGTAATTCGATGATCGACGAACAAATCTGCGACGGCGACTTCGTCATCGTCGAGGATCGCAAGACCGCGCAAAACGGCGAGACGGTCGTCGCGCTGCTGGGCGGGTCGGATGTCACCTTGAAAAAACTGTATCGTGAGAACGGCCGCGTCCGTCTGCAGCCTGCAAACCCGACCATGCAGCCCCTGTTGGTCGAAGCCGACCAGGTGCAGGTGCAGGGAGTCGTCGTCGGGGTCATGCGAAAGTATTGAGATGAGCGAATCAAAGCAGATCAACTTCACCATCATTCCCGACGAGACGTCCGAGGCAGCGCGCACCTACGCCAATTTCTGCGCGGTGAATCACACTCCCTTCGACTTCACGCTCACATTCTGCGAAATGGCACCCTTGTCCGAAAAAGACATCAGGGCCGCCGAATCCGATCACCTCGTCCGTGCGCCAATCAAGACACGCGTGGTATTGCCTGTGCAGATCGTGCCGACGCTCATCGCGGCTCTTCAGGAGCAGATGCGCATCTACACGGAGTCGGCCGGAAACGCGGACCGTGGTCCGATCCATTAAGAAGAAACCCGCGGCGCGGGGCGTTGGCCGTGCCTTACCTGTGCTTCGCAAGCTGTACACGCAACACCCGGGCGCCGACACCGAGCTCGACTACAAGAACCCCTATCAGCTCTTAGTGGCGACCATCCTTTCGGCGCAGGCGACCGACGCCGGCGTCAATCGCGTCACGCCTGCCCTCTTCACCCGCTACCCGAATGCCACAGCCTTGGCCAGGGCGTCGGCCGGCGAGCTCGAGTCTCTCATTCACTCGACCGGCTTCTATCGTTCCAAGGCCAAGTCGCTGATGGGAATGGCTGCCGCGCTGGTCGCGCACTATCAGGGCGAGGTGCCGAACACCATGGAGGCGCTGGTGGAGCTCCCGGGTGTCGGGCGCAAGACGGCGAACGTCGTGCTCGGCCATGCGCTAGGCATTCCCGGTTTGCCGGTCGATCGCCACGTGTTGCGCGTTTCGAATCGCATTGGCATCGCGCGATCCGACGATCCGGTCGAGGTCGAACGGCAGCTCTGCAGCGCGTTGCCTCCCGCCGAGTGGACCAACGCTTCCGACACGCTCATCCTGCACGGCCGGCGTATCTGCAAGCCGAAGCCACTGTGCGACCAATGTGTGGTTCGCGACCAGTGCGAGTTCTATCGATCGCTCGCCGCGGGGCCGAAGGTCAGGAAACCGCGACGCCGGGCCTGACGCTGGACAATCGACCCACTGTGGCGCCACGCACACGCAAGCGATTCGGCCAACATTTCCTTGAGTCGGTTTGGGGCGACAAGGTGGCCGACGCGATAGCCCCTTCACCGGACGATGTGTTTCTCGAGATCGGCGCCGGGCCCGGTATTCTGACGTTGAAGCTGGCCCCGAAAGTGGCGCGGCTCATCGCCATCGAGATCGACCGCGATCTCATCGCGTCGCTCACGCCTAAGCTGCCGTCGAACGCGACGATCGTCGCAGGCGATGTGCTGGACCTTGACATCGAGGCTGCGCTGCCGCCGGCCGACACGCCGATACGCGTCGCGGGCAACCTTCCCTACAACATCTCGTCGCCGATCCTGTTCCGGCTGCTCGAACTGGAATCGCGGCGGCGCATCACCGACGCCACCCTGATGCTGCAGCGCGAAGTCGCCGACCGCATCGTCGCGACGCCCGGCACGCCGGAGTACGGAGTGCTGAGCATCCTGACGCAGTGGCGCGCCGACGTGGACCGACTGCTCGCCATTCCGCCGGGAGCGTTTCGGCCTCCGCCCGAGGTGCGCTCGGCGCTGATTCGCCTCACGTTCCGGCCGCCTCCCTTCGAACTGAGCGACGCCGCCCTGTTCGAGCGGATGGTACGACGCATGTTCACTCAACGGCGAAAGACTCTCGCTAATGCCCTGGGGGCGTTCGCTGTTGAGCGCGGTGCCGACGTGAACAGAGCGCTCGCCGACGCTGGCGTCGATCCGCGCCGACGACCAGAGACGCTGGAGGTTATTGAAACGGCGAGACTTGCCGATATCTTTGCCAGGGGAGGCCGCTGACTCTGTGCTATCCTTTCCTCCTCTCCTCAGGCAGCGCCCAGCAGCCTGGTCGCGTGGCCGCGCGTAACGGCGTGCCACGGTAACTCGACGCGCGACGAAGGATTCAGACTCCTTTTTCGCCTTTTTATGGCTCCAACTCTACAAGTGGTCCCGCTCGGCGGGCTCGGCGAATTCGGCATGAACTCGATGGCGGTGTCGACCGATCAGGCGACGCTCGTCATCGATGCCGGCGTCATGTTCGCGGGTCCGGAACTGCCGGGCGTCGATCTGCTGATACCGGACTTGACGTACCTGCAGCAGTGCCAGCCGCGGCCGTCGGCGCTGTTGCTGACGCACGGCCATGAGGACCACATCGGCGGCGTTCCGTACGTATGGCCGCTGATCGAAGGCAACGTGTACGGCACGCCGCTGACGCTCGCGCTGCTGCGGCCGAAGCTCGAAGAGCATGGAATCGATCCTGGCGACCGCCTGGTGGCGGTGCAGCCGCGCCAGCGCGTACGCATCGGCGACTGCGAGGTCGAGTTCCTGCGCGTCACGCACAGCATGCCCGATTGCGTCGCGCTGGCGGTGCATACGCCGGCCGGGACCATCGTGCACACGGGCGACTTCAAGATCGATCAGACGCCGATCGACGGACAGCACTTCGACGTGCACCGATTTGCCGAGCTTGGCAGCGCCGGCGTGCTGGCGTTGTTCTGCGATAGCACGAACATCGACCGCCGCGGCTTCACCGGGTCGGAGCTGGAAGTGAAAGACGCGTTCGAAGAGGTGTTCACGACCGCCACGGGCAAGCTGCTCGTGACGGCGTTCGCGTCGAGCGTGTACCGGATGCAGATTCTCGTGGACCTGGCGGATCAGTTTCAGCGCAAAGTCGCGTTCGTGGGACGCGGCATGCTGCAGACCTCCGACGCCGCTCAACGGCTTGGCTATCTGAAGCTGCCGGCCGGCAGGATGATTCGCGACACCGAGGTGGAATCGCTGCCGCCATCGCACGTGCTCTGCATTGCGACCGGGTCGCAGGGAGAGCCGTTTGCCGCGATGTCGCGCATCGCGATTGACGATCACCGATACGTGAAGGTCGGGCACAACGACACGGTCGTCTTTTCCGCCCGGGCGATTCCGGGCAACGAAAAGGCCATCGGACACGTCATGAATCATCTGGCGCGCCGCGGTGCAGACGTGATCTACGAGGGCATCAAGCACGTGCACGTGTCCGGCCACGGCAGCGAAGAGGAGCTGAAGCTGATGCTCTCGCTCGTGCGCCCAAGGCATTTCGTCCCGATTCACGGCGAATACCGCCAGCTCTCGCAGCACGCCCGCGTGGCCGAGCGCGTAACCGCGGGCCTCGTCCCGAAGGTGAAGGTGATGCTGATCGAGAACGGCGACCGATTGCGCTTCGACGAGAATGGCGGCGCCGTTGTGGGAAAAGCGCCGACCGGCCGCGTGCTGATCGACGCGTCAGGCTCGGGCGAAGTGATCGACGAGGTCCTGCGCGATCGCCGGCACCTCGCCGAGGATGGCGTCGTCGTCCCCGTCGTCGCGATCAACAGCCAGACAGGCGCCGTCGAAGGCGATCCGGACGTCGTCAGCAGGGGGCTGGTGCAGGACGCCGGCAGCGCCGAACTGCTGCGCGAAGCGGCGAAGCTCGTGGGCGACGTCATTCAGGGAGCGAGTATTGAAGAACGGACCGATCAGGGGCTCATCAAGGAAAAAATCCGCGTCGAGCTACGGCGCTTTTTCCGAAAGCGGTCGGGGCGGCGGCCGCTCATCGTACCGGTCATCATGGAGGTCTAGCGTGGCAGGATCCACCGTTTCACGCCGGGTCAGCGAATTCTTCGGCGTCGCGCTGTTCGCTGCCGCGCTCATCTGGCTGATCTCACTGGCCACCTACGAGCCGACCGACCCGGTGTGGTTTTTCAGCGCTGGCTCCACCGCGCAGCCGGCAAATTTCGCTGGCCGCGTCGGCGCATTTCTCGCCGAGCTGTCGTTTCAACTGCTCGGGTACGCGTCGCATCTCATTCCCGCTGCGATGGTGATCCTCGGATGGCACTACTTCTGGTGCCGTACGCTGGATGCGCAGTACACCAAGCTCGTCGGCGCCGGCCTCCTGCTCGGCTGTGTCAGCTCCCTGCTGAGTCTGGGGTTCGGCAGCGTCGATGTCGACGGCAAATCCTTCAGGGCTGGCGGCTATCTCGGCGAATGGCTCGCTTCGTGGATGGCAGAATATCTGAACCGGACCGGATCGATCATCGTCATCCTGACGCTTCTGTTTCTCGCGATCGTGCTCTCGACGCAGTTCTCGCTCGGCCGGATGTTTTCGTCGGCCACTCGCGTCAGCCGGTCTGGCGGGTCGCGGATGTTTGGCGCGCTGCGGGCTTGGCTCGACGAACGCAGCCGCAGCCGCCAACGAAAGGCGTTGCTCGCAAAACAAGCCAAGAAGGCCGAGAAGCCGGTACCTGTCGTCGCCATACCGAAGGAGCCCGTTGAAATCCCTTCCCTCCGAACCGCTGCAGTCGAAGCCGACAGACTACCGGCTGACGAACGCCGGCCGCCCTTGATGGCAAAGCGGCCGAAGACGATTGAAAATCCGCCGCTCCCATTGCCCGACCCGGAGCCGCGACAGCCGCGCCGCAACGGGGCGTTCACGATTCCGCCGTTGTCGCTGCTCGACGCGCCGAAAACCGAGCGCAAGATCGACGAGCGCGAGCTCATGGAAGGCGCGCGTCTGCTCGAGGAAAAATGCCGCGAGTTCGCCGTCGAGGGCGGCGTCGCGCAGATTCATCCCGGCCCGGTGGTCACGACCTTCGAGTTCAAGCCGGACGCCGGGGTGAAATACGGAAAGATCACGAGCCTCGCCGACGATCTCTGTCTTGCGATGCAGGCCGAATCGGTGCTCATCGATCGGATTCCCGGGAAATCGACCGTGGGCATCCAGATTCCCAATCACACACGCGAGCAAATCTCGCTCCGCGAGCTGCTGCAGTCGGAGATGTACCAGCGCTCGGCATCGAAGTTGACGCTCGCGCTCGGCAAGACGATTCACGGCGAGCCGTACATGACAGACCTCGCCACAATGCCTCACCTGCTGATCGCCGGGTCGACGGGAACGGGCAAGTCGGTCGCGATCAACTCGATGCTTTCGAGCATCCTGTTCCGTGCGACGCCTGACGAGGTGCGCCTGATCATGATCGACCCGAAGCGCGTCGAGCTCGGGATGTACGAAGAGATCCCCCATCTGATGACGCCGGTCGTCGTCGATCCCAAACAGGCCGTCAACGCCCTGCGATGGGCTGTCAAGGAGATGGAGGAACGCTACAAGAAACTGGCGAAGGCGGGCGTGCGAAATATCGAGCAGTACAACCGTAACGCAGCACATCAGGCCAAAGACAAGACCGCCGCGGAGTCGGAAGAGCTTCTGATGCCGCTCCCTTACATCGTGGTCGTCATCGACGAGCTCGCCGACCTCATGATGGTGGCCCGCGGCGACGTCGAAGAGTCGATCGCGCGGCTGGCCCAGATGGCGCGCGCAGTGGGCGTGCACCTGCTGCTCGCGACACAGCGGCCGTCGGTCGACGTCATCACCGGCCTGATCAAGGCAAACCTTCCTTCGCGCATCTCGTTTCGCGTGCAGTCGAAGGTCGACTCGCGCACCATTCTCGACGGCAACGGCGCAGAGCAACTGCTCGGTCGTGGCGACATGCTGTTCATGCCGCCGGGATCGTCTCGTGCGGTGCGGCTCCACGGCCCGTACATCTCCGAGCAGGAGAGCGCGAGGCTCGCGAGCTTTCTGCGGAAGCAAGGCAAGCCCATTTACAACACGTCGATCACCGCCGAAGACAAGAAACTCGATGGTATCGAAATGGAAAAGGACGACCTCTACGACGAAGCGTCCCGCATCGTCGTCTCGAGCGGACAGGCGTCCATCTCGTATTTGCAGCGCAGGCTTCGAATCGGTTTCAGCCGTGCCGCGCGCCTGGTCGACATGATGGAAATGGACGGTCTGGTGTCGCCTGGCGCCGGAGGCAAGCCGCGGGAAGTGCTGGTGGACAAAGCGTATTTCGACGAAGTCGATGCACAGCTTCGGTAGATACTGCACGGCGGTCATTGTGGCGCTCGCGTCGCTGGACGTGTGTGCGCAAGGCGACCTGAAGAGCGGTGCCGGAGTGCCAACCGTCAAGTCGCCTGCTGCGGCGCGGTACGAACAGCTCCTCGCCCAGGAGGAGAGCGTCTCGCAATCCACCGCCATCACGGTCGAGGATCTGCGTGTGGTCATCAACCGCTACTGGAGTTTCGTCCAGCGGTACCCGACCAGCGGGTTCGCGGACAACGCGATCTGGCAGGCCGCCGCCCTTTCGGCGCAGGCGTTCGAGCGGTTCGGTCAGGAGCGCGACAAGTACCGCGCGGTCCAGCTTTTTCAATGGCTGCGCGATCAGTACCCGCACAGCCCGCTGCAGGCCAAGGCTGGACCGCAAATCGAAAAGCTCGAGACAATTGCCGCCGCGGCAGCACCGGGAACAACTCCTGCGGTGGCCGACACGACGATTCGCGCCGTGCATCGCACGGTGCTCGCCGAAGTCGTCCGCGTCACGCTCGAGCTCGATAGCGAGGTGCCCTTCTATCAGGAGCGTCTGGAAGGGCCCGCGCGGGTGTTCTTTGATCTGAAAGGCACAAAAACGGTCCCGTCGCTGGTGGACGCCACGTTCCGGTACGACTCGGACGTCGTCCGGCATATCCGGATCGGCCGCCATCCGAACAACACGACACGCGTCGTGCTCGATCTGGAAAACGTCAGCCGCTTCAGCGTCTTCACGCTCTACAACCCGTACCGGATTGTCATCGATGCCGAGCGATCCACGGGGGTCGTTCCGAAACCGGTCGGTCCGACGGTGCTGGTCGCGCGAATCGTCGCCCCGAAGACCGTTGCGCCGTTCGCGAGACTCGCACCGGTCGCACGCATTGCACCCGGTGCACCCACCGCACTCACGTCTCGGACCCTGCCCGTTCGCGCCACCGCGCCGGTGGCAGTTATCGCACGTGCTGCGGTTGTTCTGCCGGCCGTTCCCCTTCCAATTACCGCCGCCAAGCCCGCGGCCAGGCGCGTGGTGCCGACAGTACCCACACCGCCGATTCCGCCGCCGGCGCCCGCCGCCGCCGCGAACGCGCCGGCCCCTCCGCCAACTCCCCCCGCTCCGACTGTGGGAGCGGTCATCGCAGGTAGACCCATCGCGCCGTCTGCCAATTCGAGCGGAAAGTTTTCGGTTGCGCGCCAGCTGGGACTCGGCGTCTCACGGATCGTGATTGACGCGGGCCATGGCGGCCACGACCCAGGCGCATCGGCGTTCGGCATTTCAGAAGCGGAGCTCGTGCTCGACGTGACACTTCGTCTCGAAGCCTTGCTCTTGCAGCAGCCAGGAACGGAGGTTGTGCTCACACGGCGCACCAACGCTTTCCTTCCGTTGGACGAGCGGACGGAGATCGCCAATCGCGAGTCGGCGGACCTCTTTCTCTCCGTGCATGCGAACGCGAGCGCCAATGCGGCGGCGAGCGGCGTCGAGACGTATTTTTTGAATTTTGCCCTCAATCCTCAAGCCGAGGCTGTGGCGGCGCGCGAAAACGCCGCGTCCGGCAAGACGATGAGCAGCCTGCCGAGCATCATCAAAGCGATCACGTTGAACAGCAAGCTGAACGAGTCGCGTGATTTCGCCGCCAGTGTTCAACGCTCGATGGTGCGCGGCATGCGGCCCGCGAACAAGACGCTGCGCGATCTCGGCGTGAAGCAGGCGCCCTTCATGGTGCTCATTGGCGCGTCGATGCCCAGCGTGCTCGCCGAAATTTCCTTCGTGACCAATCGACAGGAGGCCCGCCTGCTCAAAGATCCCGCGTACCGTCAACGTATTGCGGAGTCGCTGCTCGCAGGAATCCTGCGCTATCAACAGTCGCTCAAGAAAGTGCAAACGGCAACGGTCAACTGAAACGCATTGAAAATCTTAGATTAGGCTCATCTGAGCTTCCCGGCGCAAGATTCCAGTTTCTAGATTCCAGTTTGTAGGTTCCAGTGTTCAGATTCCAGATCCCAGATCTCAGGTTCATCAGAGCTTCTTTTCAGGCCTGCAGTACAATCGACGCATGCAGGCGCCAAGTACGCCGATCGTAGTGAAAATCGTCGAAGGCAATGAGATCTCCGGCCTTGGAGATGTCATGCGCGACGCGATCGGCCTCACGGGGGTCATCGTCGTAGGCGCCGTGCTCTTTGGCATCGTACTGGCCATCGTCATCGTTGGTTACCGCAAGATTCACGCTCGCCTGCATCCGGACGAAGAGACCCAGACACAGCCCCTCGGCCTCACTCCGACAGAACATCAATAGCGGCGACTCGCGCTGCCGCCCGCTTCGTCAATGCGCGGCGCGCACGGCCCAGCGCAACTTTGCCGCAGAGGCCCGCCGGTTGGCGAACGTCTCATCCTTCGCGGAGCGGACGACCTCGTCTGCGATGGCTTGATAGGCGCCGGCTCGATGGCCCCGCTGGAATGCCTTCTTCACGCGGCGATCTTCGCCCGAGTGGAATGTCAGCATCGCAACGCGACCTCCGGGTGCGAGGCACTGTGTCAATACCCGCAGCAACGCGTCGAGTGCGGCGAACTCGTCGTTGACGGCGATGCGCAGAGCCTGAAACGTGCGGCGGACGGACATCTTTACTTCGGCTTTCGTTGCTCGCGGCACCGCCGATTGAAGGCCCGCCCGCAGAATCCGTTCGGCAGCATGCGTGGTCCCTGGTGATTGCTCCTTCAACATGCGGGCGATGAGATGCGCATGCGGTTCGTCGGCATTCTCACCGAGCAGATGCGCGAGCTCCTCTTGCGTCGAGCGCGTGATCAGTTGCGCCGCAGACTCGCCTTTCTGCGGGTTCATCCGCATGTCGAGCGGACCGGGACCCTTATAGCTGAACCCGCGATCGGGATTGTCGAACTGCATCGATGAGACGCCAAGATCGGCGAGAACGACGTCGACCTGCGTGAGGCCCTCCTCAGCGAGCACGATTGGCAGCGCGGCGAAGTTGTTATGCCGCGCCACGAACACATCCGGCCCATAGCCCGATGCACGGAGGCGAGCTTCCGCGCGAGGTAGTTCAATCGGATCGACGTCGATACCGATCAGGCGGCCTCCGGGCTGCACTCGCTCGAGGATCGCGCGCGCATGACCGCCCCATCCGAGAGTGCAATCCACGGCGATCTCGCCTGCCGTGGGACGCAGGCAGTCCATTACTTCTCGCGCCATTATCGGAACATGCATGCCGGCCGGTGTCCGGCCGGCGGCGAGGACCTTCTGCACGTCCGCGGCGTACTGCTCGGGATTCAGCTCTTTGTACTTGTCGTGGAAACCTCGCGGGTGCCCGCCGGCGTAGCGCCGTCGTCGTACGCGCTGCGGCGGATCGTCAGGGGGCGCCAACGTCTCTCCACGCGTGCGAGGTAAACGCCAGCTCGATCAGTGTCCGCACTCCCACGCCCGTGGGTCCCTTCGGCATGAAGGGCTTGCTCTCGTCGGCCCATGAGGTGCCGGCGATATCGAGATGAATCCACGGAAGCCCGCCGGTGAACTCCTTAAGGAACAGGGCGGCCGTAATCGCCCCGCCCAATCGCCCGCCGGTGTTGATCATGTCGGCGATCTCGCTGCGAAGTTGATCTTTGTATTCGTCGAAGAGAGGCAGCGGCCAGCACCGATCGCCTGCGCGCTCCGCGACATCCCGCACGTGTTCTACGAAAGCGGCGGGCGTCCCGAACAGGCCGCTGGCAATCCGTCCAAGCGCGATGCTAATCGCTCCCGTCAGCGTGGCGATGTCAACAAGGTGCGTAGCGCCAAGCTGCCGGGCGTACCACAGTGCATCGCCGAGAATGAGCCGACCTTCGGCGTCGGTGTTGATGACCTCTACCGTTTTTCCAGAGGCACTCTTCAGTACATCGCCGGGCCGGATCGCTCGGCCACCTGGCATGTTCTCGGCAATCGGGATGATCCCGATGACGCGGATCGGCGCCTTCAGCTCGGCCAGCGCGCGAATCGCACATGCGACAGCTGCTCCGCCGGCCATGTCGTCTTTCATCCGATCCATATCCGCCGCCGGCTTGATGGAGATGCCGCCCGTGTCGAATGTGATCCCCTTTCCCACCAATCCGAGGACCGGCGATTCGGGGGCGCCGGCAGGGTCGTATCGGATGGCCACCAGCCGCGGCGGCTCGGCGCTGCCACGCCCGACACCCAGGAGCATGCCCATGCCGAGGCGCTCGAGCTCGTGATAGTCGAGCACACTCACAGATAGCCCGCCACCGCGCGCGATTTGCGAAAGGCGCTCGGCAAATGTCGAGGGAGTGAGCGTATTTCCCGGTTCGTTGTCGAGCTCCCGCGCCATGTTGCAGTGCTCGCCGATCACTCGCCCACGGCGCACTGCGTCACGCGCAGCGCGCTCGCGCTGCTCAGCCCGCTCGACAACGATGATGCCGAGTCCCGTTAGCTCGAAGGGTTCGTACCCGGCTGTTTTGTATCTCCCGGCATCGAACTCCGCGAGGGTCATTCCCTCGGCGATGGCTTGGATCATTTCAGGCGAGCCCGTCTCGCCGTCCGCGCGAAACGCGATGCGGGCAATTCTCTTCTGACGGGCATTGATGGCGATCGCGGCGGCCGAACGACGTGCGCGATCGACGGTGAAATCGCCGCGTCGCCCGAGACCGATTGCGGCGATGCGTCTCGCGCGATACGCTCGATCGACGATGGGCGTCAGAAACGCTTCGAAGAGCTTACCGGTGAACTCATTCGAGGTGAGTGCGCGATCAAGTTCGCCGCCGGTTGGCGCCGACCACTCCGCAGCCAGAGCCGCAGCCTCTCCTTCGAACGCTGTGACGATCACAAGATCGGTGTCTGCTATGCGTGGATCTCCAACGAAAACATCCATAGGTTTGGATTTTTGCCCTTCTGGCATTGCGCACATTATGCCCGCTTGCCGTTCGGTTTCGCGGGCGGTAGGATCGGGGCTGACATGTCTCGTTTGACGGCAACCACGCTCTGCGCGGCCGCCATCCTGCTCGTGACCGATATATCGGTTCCAGCGCAGTCGAGCGACAAGGACGAGAAGAAGGATCCTAAGCGTCCGTCTCTGTCACTGAAGGCGACCCCTGGTACCGGTATGGTACCCGTACGCGTGTCGGCAACTGCCGAGTTCAAAGGCGGGGACGACGACTTCCAGGAATACTACTGCCCCGCGCGTCGAATGGAACTGGGGCGATGGCACGGTCTCGGAGGCCGCGAACGACTGCGAGCCATACGAGTCTGGCGTCTCACAAATCAAGCGCCGTTTCTCTCAGTCGCACACCTACAAACGCGCCGGCGCGTTTCGCATCGTGTTCCGGCTGAAGCATCGCGATAGGGTGCTGACGTCGCAGACCACGATCGTCAGGCTGCTCGGCGGCGGATTCTAAGCAGCCGTCTTCAGCGCTGAACGCTCAGTTCCACCAGCAGCATAGACGCCCGCCTCGATTCGATACGCACGCACGTCATCCCCGATCGGCGAAACAATCACGTAAAGAAAATCAGATCCGCTGTTGGCTTCTGCGATGTCGGTCGCAGACGGCACCGGTGCGCTCGATGGATGGGAATGGTAGGCGCCGACAACCTCCAGGCCTTCGTTGCGGGCGGCCCGAATAGCGGCGAAGTGATCCTCGGGATCTGATAAGGTAGCGCGTCGGTTTGGCATCGAGATTCCGCGCGCGCACGCTGCGGACGATTGACCTCTCGCGGCCAACGAGCAAGCCGCAGCACTCACGCGGCGCCTCCTCGCGCGCGTGCGCCAGCATGCCGCTTACGACCGCCACAGGAATTCGAATGTTTGTCACGATTCACCACTACGAACCCTTATGCGACAACAGCGTTTCTCGCCAGAGGTTCGCCGACTCGAACACCTCATCGATCGATTTCCCCGTCTGCAGATCCGCGCGGAGCTGGCGCAGCACCGAAATCAACGCATCGAGCGCCGAGCCGATCTCGTCCGCATTGGTGGCGCACATTTCCTTCCAGATGTCGGCGGGGCTCGATGCCAGACGCGTCGTGTCCTGCAGCCCGCGCCCGCTGAGATCGAGGCCTTCTTCGCGTGCGGCCTCGCCGACGACGTGCATCAACGCGCTGACGGTGAGCTGCGGGAGGTGGCTGATGAATGCGAGCAGGCGATCGTGTTCTTCGGGTGAGAGCGTCTGAGGCACCGCGCCCAGGCCGGCGGCGAAAGCTTTCAGTTTGTCGAGCGCTGCGGCGTCGTGCCCCTTGGAAGGCGTAAACAGCCACGGCCGGCCGGTGAACATGTCGGGTCGCGCGTGCTCGATGCCGCCGCGCGCCGCGCCGCCGAGTGGATGGCCGCCGATGAACGTCAATCGATCCGGCAGCGCCGCCGCGGCTTCGACGACAGCTCGCTTGGTACTGCCGGTGTCGGTCACGACCGCCGCGCCGGTGACGTTCTCGCTGAGCTCTCGAAGAATCTCGAGGTTCTGCTGAATGGGTGCCGCGAGAATGACGAGGTCCGCCTCGGCCAGCACCACCGCATCGTCTGCGGCCACGTCGATGGCGTGCAGCACCATCGCGCGCTCGAGCACGTCCTTCCGATCGACGCCAATCACGAGACCGGCCGGCCAGATCTGCCGCGCCGCAAGCGCGATCGATCCGCCGATGAGCCCTAACCCGACGATGCCAACGCGTTGGAAGATCGGCGCTTGTCCCGGGGTCTTCTCCGGCCGCAGCATCGGCAGCTGCTTTCCCTCAGACACTCACGCTCCCCAATCTTCCAATCTTCCAATCTACCAATTCTTCCTAACGTCCCCAGCCGCGTTTCACCACCGGCTCGACGCAGATGCTGCGGCCGATCGCCGGCGCGATGATGCGGAGCTCGGCCATGACGCGATCGAACTGCGCCGGGAACATCGACTGCGCGCCGTCGCTCAGCGCCTTGTCGGGGTTGCAGTGCACTTCGACGATGATGCCGTCGGCGCCGGCGGCCACCGACGCTCTGGCCATCGGCGCGACTTTGTTGCGCTTGCCCGTGGCATGGCTCGGGTCCGTGATGATCGGCAGATGGCTCAGCTTCTTGATGACCGGAATCGCCGAGATGTCGAGCGTGTTGCGCGTGTAGCTCTCGAACGTGCGGATGCCGCGCTCGCACAGGATGACGTCGTTGTTGCCGCCGGCGAGGATGTACTCGGCCGACAGGAGCCACTCTTCGATGGTCGCCGCGATGCCTCGCTTCAACAGCACGGGCTTCCGCGTGCGGCCGAGCTCGCGCAGCAGCGTGAAGTTCTGCATGTTGCGCGCGCCGACCTGGTAGATGTCGGCGTAGCGTCCGACCAGCTCGATCTGGCTGACGTCCATCACCTCCGACACCAGCTTCATGTTGTGCTGGTCCGCCGCTTCGCGCAGCATGCGCAGGCCTTCCTCGCCGAGCCCCTGGAAGCTGTACGGCGAGCTGCGCGGCTTGAAAGCGCCGCCGCGGAGGACCTTCGCGCCGGCCTTCTTCACCGCCGCCGCGGTTGTGAAGACCTGCTCTTCGTTCTCCGCCGAGCACGGGCCGGCCATGACGATGACCTCGTCGCCGCCGATCCGCACGTCGTCGATGACGACGACGGTGCCTTCGGGCTTGAACGTGCGGCTCGCCAGTTTGTACGGCTCGGTGATGCGAAGCACCTCGTGCACGCCGTCCATCACCGAAATCAACGCCGAATCCACTTTGTGCGCGCCGACGACACCGAGCACGGTGCGATTGACGCCCGTGGACCGGTGCACGTCCATGCCCGCCTCGACCAGCGACGCGACGACCTTTTCGATCTGCGCCTCAGTTGCCCGCTCTTCCATTACCACCACCATGGCTATCAATCCTCCCCTTTACCGGCTTGCCCCGCCGCAGCGTCTCCGCGAAGGCGGGTCGAGTTATGAGCCGTTGCGCGCTCGATACGCCGCGCCTCGTCGATGATCCGTTCGAATACCCGCACGATGGCGTCCCCTTCGAGCGGGCTGCCCGTGTGCTTGCCGTGGGTGCTGCACGTGGTGCAGCACCTGCTTCTCACGATCGGGCTGATACACCTCGAGCCCGAGCGTCTGCTTCAACTTCCCGATCTCGAGCGCGCAATGCGCGCGCTCGCTGAGCAGCTCGACCAGCCGCTCGTCAAGCTGATCGATCCGCTGCCTGAGCTCGTCGATTGTCATGAGTATCTGCGTCGCCTCTTAGCCAGCGAACATAGGATTCTACCCTTTCAACCAGATCAGGGCTCTTTCCCGCTTCGGCAATGACCCCGACCAGCCCGCTTCCGACAACCGCCGCATCCGCGAACTTGCCGATCTGCCGCACATGCTCGGGCGACGAGATCCCGAAGCCGAGCGCGATCGGCAGCGACGTCGCGGCGCGCATGCGGCCGGCGAGTGCCTCGGCGCCGTCCGCGACCGTGTCCCGGGTGCCGGTCACGCCGAGCCGCGAGATGCCGTACAGGAACCCGCGCCCGAGCCTCGCCGCATCCTTCAGCGCGCACGTCCGTCGTCGTCGGGCTCAGCAGAAAGATCATGTCGATGTCGCGCGCCGCCATCGCGTCGCGAAACCCTCCGGCTTCCTCAATCGGCAGATCGAGCACGAGCACGCCATCCACGCCGGCGTCCCGCGCACGATCGCCGAATGTGTCGATGCCCATCCTGAGCACCGGGTTGGCGTACGTGAAGAGCACGATCGGCGCCTTCACGGCCTGGCGGACGCGCTTGACGAGATCGAGCACGCCCGACGCCGTTGCCCCAGCCGCAAGCGCCCGCTCTGTTGCGCGCTGAATCACCGGACCGTCGGCAAGCGGTTCCGAGAACGGAATCCCCACCTCGAGCACGTCGGCGCCGGCGCGATCCAGCGCACACAGAATATCGGCCGAACGCGACAAGTCCGGATCGCCGGCCGTCACGTATGTCACGAGACCGGTGCGTTTTTCGGCACGAATGCGGTCGAACGCCGCCGAAATTCTAGACGCCAACTTTCGGCACCTGCCTTCATTTCAAGATACTGCGAGACGCTCTGGACATCTTTGTCGCCTCGGCCCGACAAATTGATGAGGATGTGCGCATCTGGACCGAGCGTCTGCGCGAGCGTCACGGCGTACGCGATGGCGTGCGACGACTCGAGGGCGGGAATGATGCCTTCGGTCCGGGCGAGCTGCTGAAACGCGGCGAGCGCATCTGCGTCGCCGATCCATGAGTACTCGGCGCGTCCGAGATCTTTCAGCCACGCGTGTTCTGGCCCGACGGCCGCGTAGTCGAGGCCAGCGGATATCGAATGCGTCAGCTCGATGTTCCCGTTCGCGTCCTGCAGCACATACGTGCGCGTGCCCTGCAGCACGCCCGCGAGCCCCGTCGCAAAGCGCGCGGCATGGCGTCCGGCGGTCAGCGCTTCTCCCCCGGCCTCGACGCCGATCAGCCGCACCGATTGATCCGGGATGAACGCGTCGAAGATGCCGAGCGCATTGCTGCCGCCGCCGACGCACGCAACGACGGCATCTGGCAGGCGGCCGGTCAGCGCCTGAAACTGCTCGCGCGCCTCACGGCCGATCACCGATTGGAACTCGCGGACCATCAGCGGATAGGGATGCGGACCGAGCACCGAGCCAAGCAGGTAATAGCTGTCGGTGACGTTCGTCACCCAGTCCCGCATCGCTTCGTTGATGGCGTCCTTCAGAGTGCGGCTGCCGGCCGAGACGCCACGAACCGTCGCGCCGAGAAGGCGCATTCGCACGACGTTCAGGGCCTGGCGCACCATGTCGTCGGTACCCATGTACACGTCGCATTCGAGGCCGAGCAGCGCGCAGACGGTCGCCGTGGCGACGCCGTGCTGGCCGGCGCCGGTTTCGGCAATGACGCGCCTCTTTCCCATGCGCTTGGCGAGGAGCGCCTGGCCGAGGGCGTTGTTGATCTTGTGCGCCCCGGTGTGCGCCAGGTCTTCACGCTTGAGAAAAATGCGCGCGGCGGGTTTCGTCAGCGATGCGCGCAGCCGGCCGGCTTCGTACACCGGCGTGGGCCGGCCCACGTAGTGCGCAAGAAGGCGATCGAACTCCGCCAGGAACGCGGCGTCCTTGCGCGCCTCGAGATACGCATTCTGCAGTTCTTCGACGGGCGCAACGAGCGTTTCTGGGACGAACTTGCCGCCGTAGTCGCCGTAGTACCCGCGCGCGTTCGGATCGCGCCGGCCAAATCGTGTGTCAGTCATGCAGCGCCTCAAAAAACGATCGCAACCGGTTTGGATCCTTGATGCCTGGGGCCGATTCGACGCCCGATGAAACGTCGACGCCGTACGGGCGAACGGATCGAACAGCCAGCTTGATGTTCGCCGCGTTCAAACCGCCCGCAAGAATCGTCCGCCGTGTCGCGGCGATCTCGCGCGCCGCGTCCCAGTTGACGGTCTTGCCGGTTCCACCGAAACGCTCTGGATCGTGCGCATCCACGAGCAGGACGACGTCAGCGTCGAAGTCCTCGATGTTCAGCGAGCCGTTATCTGCCATCGCGACGGCCTTGAAGATCGTCCGGGCCGTGAGTTGCCGGCAATACTCTGGGCTCTCGTGCCCGTGCAGCTGCGCGACATCAAGTCCGACGTCGTCCATGTGCGCGCGACCTCGGTCGACTGGCTGATCCACGAACACACCTACCTTCAACACATTCGCCGGCACCTTCGCGGCGATCGCTTTCGCTGTGGCACGGGCTGACGCCACGCGGGCTGCCCGGCCAGAACACAAACCCCAGCGCCCGTGCGCCGAGCCCCGCCGCCAGCTCGGCGTCCTGAGGACGCGTGATCCCGCAGATCTTCACGAAGAGTTATTCACTGCCCGGCGCTCCGGATCAGACCGGCAAGCGCATCGCCGGGATCGCCGGCGGTCATGAACCGCTCGCCGATCAAGAAACGCGTCGTATCCGGCACTCCTCAAATCCTGAAGGTCGCCCGCACTGGTCAAGCCGCTTTCGGCTACCGCGATGACCTCGTCCGGAATGAGATCAACAGCCGCGCGGCTGACGTCGGTATTCACCGCCAGCGTGCGCAGATTGCGGTTGTTGACGCCGACGATCGATGCGCCGGCATCGAGCGCGATGGGCAACTCACAAAGGTCGTGAATCTCGACCAGCACATCCAACCCCGCTGCTGTGGCCGCCTGGTGCAGCTGCGCCAGCGCCGGCGGCGTCAGGGCCGCCACAATCAGCAGGATGGCACTCGCCCCGGCAGCGCGCGCTTCGAGAATCTGATACCGATCGACGATGAAGTCCTTGCGCAAGATCGGGACAGATGTCACCCGGCGCGCCGCAACGAGATGATCCAGGTGACCATCAAAGAAAGCCGGCTCGGTCAGCACGGAGATCGCTGCGGCTCCTGCGCGCTCGTAGCCGCGCGCGATCGACGCGGGATCGTAATTCGCCTTCAAGACGCCACGCGATGGCGAGCGCCGTTTGCACTCGGCGATGACGTTGAGACGATCGGTTCGCGACAACGCGCCTTTGAAGAAACCCGGTCGAGGCTCGACGCTGGCGGCTCGGCGGTCGAGCTCGTCGAGCGGGATCTGTGCGGCGCGCACGTCGACCATATGCCGCGTCGCTCCGACGATGGCCGCGAGCAGATCAGGGGCGTCGATGGTCGACGTCATGCGCCGCCTCCGCGCGATTGAACTCCAGTGGGAGCGCGATCGCCGCCACCACGAGAGGTGTCCGCCAGACTCGCATGCGAGGCCGCGACCATGGCATCGAGGGTCGCGCCTGCGGCGCCGGAATCGATCGCGTGCGCGGCTCGCTCGATGCCTTCGCGTACCGACGCCGCTTTGCCGCCGACGAAGAGCGCTGCGCCGGCGTTCAGCAGCACGACGTCGCGCTGCGGACCTTTCCGTCCGGCGAGCACGTCCTGAAAAATCGCAGCGTTGGCAGCGGCATTCCCGCCTTGAAGCTCACGGCGTTCGGCTTTCGGAATCCCGAAGTCCGACGGGTGCACGTAAAACGTCGAGACCGCGCCATTCCGGCACTCGGAGATTTTCGTGTGCCCTGTCGTCGACATCTCGTCGATGCCGTCCGCTCCGTGCACGACCCACGCGCGTTCAGATCCCAGGAGCAACAAGGCCCGGGCGAGCAACTCCGTCAGCTCCGAATGCGGTACGCCGACGAGCTGCCGCCGCGCGGCGGCAGGGTTCGTCAGCGGCCCGAGCAAGTTGAATGCGGTCCGAACCCCGAGCTCTCGCCTGACCGGGCCGGCCTGCCGCATTGAAGGGTGGAACGTCGGCGCAAAGAAGAACGCGACACCGACTGTCTCAAGCGATCGTTCGACGACCGCGGGTGCGGCCGAGACATTGACGCCGAGCGCTTCGTACACGTCGGCGCTGCCGCACTGGCTCGAGACCGACCGGTTGCCGTGCTTCGCCATCGCGCATGCCAGCCGCCGCGGCCACGAGTGCCGCGGCCGACGAAATATTGAAGGTGCCGGAGCGATCGCCGCCGGTTCCGCACGTGTCGAACACATCGTCGAACGTCCGCGATAGCTGCACCGCATTGGCGCGCATCGTCTTTGCCAGCCCGACGATTTCGGACGGACGCTCGCCTTTCATCGTGAGTCCGACGAGCAGCGCGCCGATCTGCGCGGGCGTCGCATCGCCGCTCATGATCGCGTCCATCGCCTCGGCGGCCTCATCGACCGTGAGGTTCTCGCGCCGCATCAGTTTTTCCAGCAACCCGGAAATATTCATGTTCATTCACGGCCGACCTGAAGGTCGGCACTGGTTTCGCAGCTTCACCGCTACGACGCTACGACGCGATGAAATCTTTCTTCACAAACCGTCGCCGCCGACCTGAAGGTCGGCACTACGTACTGTCCCCTTGTCGCGGTGCCGACCTTCAGGTCGGCGTTCACACCTTCAGAAAATTCCGCAGCAGGTGCTGCCCTTCGCGCGTCATGATCGATTCCGGATGGAACTGCACGCCGTGAATCGGGTACTGCCGATGACGCAGCGCCATCACCGTGCCGTCGTCCTCGGTCTGCGCCGTAATTTCCAGTTCCTGAGGCCACCCATTGCGATCCACGACAAGCGAGTGATAGCGCGCGACCGTCAGCGGCGTCGCGATGCCGGCAAAGACGCCCTGGCCGTCGTGCGTAATGGTCGACGTCTTGCCATGCATCGGCGCGTTCGCGCGCACCACAGCTCCACCGAACGCCATCCCGATCGCCTGATGACCGAGACAGACGCCCAGCAGTGGCGTCTCCGGACCGAAGCGCTTGATCACGTCGAGCGTAATGCCTGCCTGCTCCGGACGTCCGGGCCCCGGCGAAATGACGATGCGCTCGGGTGCGAGCGCCGCGATTTCGTCGAGCGTCACCTCGTTGTTGCGCCGGACGAGCGGCTGCGTACCCAGCTCGCCGAGGTACTGCACGAGGTTGTAGGTAAACGAATCGTAGTTGTCGATGACGAGAATCACAGGCCCTCCTGCGCCAGTTCCAGCGCTCGTATCAACGCCTTCGCCTTGTCCTGCGTTTCCTGATACTCGGCCGACGGATTCGAATCCGCGACGATGCCGGCGCCCGCCTGCACCGTGGCACGAGTCCCGGTGATGACGAGCGTGCGGATGGTGATGCAGAAATCGAGATTGCCCGCGAAGTCGAGGTAGCCGACGGCGCCGGCGTAGATGCCGCGGCGATCGGGTTCGAGCTCGGCGATGATCTCCATCGCGCGCACCTTTGGCGCGCCGGATACGGTGCCGGCCGGAAAACAGGCGACGAGCGCGTCGAGCCGATCCTGATCGTCCGCGAGCTTGCCTTCGACGATCGAGACCAGGTGCATGACGTGCGAGTATTTTTCGAGCCCCATGAATTGCGGCACGCGCACGGTGCCGAACTGCGAGACGCGGCCGAGATCGTTGCGCCCGAGGTCGACGAGCATCACGTGCTCCGAGCGCTCCTTCTCGTTGCGCTTCAGCTCTTCGGCGAGCCTCGTGTCTTCCTCATCGCTCTTGCCGCGCGGACGGGTGCCCGCAATCGGATGCGTCTGCGCCATCCCGCCTTCCACGCGCACGAGCATCTCGGGCGACGACCCGACGATCGAGACCTTCCCCATCCGGAGGAAATACATGTACGGCGACGGATTCACGTGACGAAGCGCGCGGTACACGGTGAACGGATCCGCGCTGATCTCGGCTTCGAATCGCTGCGACAGCACGACCTGATAAATATCGCCGGCCGCGATGTACTCCTTCGCGGTCTTCACCATCTCCAGAAACCGCTCGCGCGGCACGTTCGACGTCACTTCGATGCTGGTGCCGGGCCGCGGATGCGGATGCGACAGATCGCGGCGCAGCTCGCGCTCGAGGAAATCGATCTTCGTGCAGGCGAACTGGTACAGCGCCTCGAGATCGTCGTCGGGCGTGATGCGCGCGTTCGCGATGATCAGAATCCGATGCTGCACGTGATCGAACGCCAGCACCGTGTCGAAGATCATGAATCCGGCTTCGTCGCTGCAGCGCGGGATCCGGCTGGCCGTCCGTGCTGCAGCGTCACCGGCTCGAACCACGCGGCCGTGTCGTAGCTGAGATAGCCGACGGCGCCGCCGGTGAATCGCGGCAGCTCGGGAACGAACGGCGAGCTGAAATCCGCCATCATCCGGCGCAGCACGTCGACGAACTCTTCGGCCTTCTCCGTCGTCACGCCCGCTGTGTCGACGATGGTCTTGCCGTCGCGCGCGCGCAGCATGACGAACGGATCTTTGCCGAGAAAGGAGTATCGGCCGACGTGCTCGCCGCCTTCGACGCTCTCGAGCAGGAAGGCGTAGTCGGAGTGCTCGGCGATGCGCAGAAACGCCGACACAGGTGTCAGCAGATCGGCGACGAGCTCCTTGACGACGGGCACGAAGGTGCTTCGCTGCGCGAGCTCGGTGAATGTCTCGAACGATGTCTGCTTCATAGCGCCTCTAACGCTGCCTGTCTCATCAGATCCTGCCGGCGGCCGCCGCCCGAGCCACCATTCGGACTGGTCTTCGGCCTGGGCCACGAGCATGTCGAGCCCGCCAATCGTCTCGCAGCCCGCCGCGGCCGCCTCTTTCAGCAGCCGCGTTTCCATCGGGTTGTAAACCAGGTCGTAGACGATGCGGCCGTCGAACGCGCCCTCGAACGGCGTCTCGTCGACGTTCGGAAACATGCCGACCGGCGTCGTGTTGACGAGCAGGTCCCAGCTCTCTCGGCGGCGACCGGAAACGCTGCCGACCGTTCCGCTCCGCCAGCTTCGCGACGTCCTTCGCTTTGCCGCGATTCCTGCCGTACACGGTCACGAGCTGCCGGCAGACGCGAGCGCCACGGCGACCGCCCGCGCCGCGCCGCCGGCGCCGAGAATCGCCGCGCGCGCGCCGCGCAGATCGAGGCGCCCTTCGAGCGGCGCGAGAAATCCGCTGACGTCGGTATTGCGGGCCTCCCATCGCAGCGCGTCGCGGCGATACGTGTTGACCGCGCCGACCTTCCGGCTGAGCTCGTCCATGTCGTCCGCACGCTCGAACAGATCCACCTTGTAGGGAATCGTGATGCTGACGCCCTGCACGCCGAGCGCCGTCGCGAAAATCGTGAAGTCTTCGGCGCTCGACGCGACCATCGGCACGTAGACCGCGTCGACGCCCGCCGCGCGGAACGCGGCGTTGTGCATCGCCGGCGAGACCGAATGCGTCAGCGGCGACCCCACCACGCCGTAGATAGCGGTCCGATCGGTGACCTCGCGGAACCTGAACTCGTCGAGCATCCGCGCCGCCGAAATCTGGCCGGGCGCGTAGCCGTCGCCGGCGTATGACCACAGCGAGTGAAAGTGCGCGGCCAGCAGACGCGTCGGCGCACCCGGCGGCCCCATCCCGATCAGCACCGTGTTCGCCGCGCGCTCGAGCTGCAGCAGACGGAGGTTGTCCGACAGCGAGTGGGCCATCACGGCAACCTTGACGATCTCGGCGCCGCGCCGCGCGCATGGCGCGAACACGCTCGATCAGATCAGCCGGCACGCCCTCGAAATCGTGGGTCGACAGAACAATCCGCTTGCCGCCAGTCGCAGCGATCAGCGTCTGACGCAAACCCGGCTTTGAACTCGACGTCGACGTACTCGGCGCCCTGTTGAAGCGCACACTCGAGAATCCGCCGGCGCTCGGCTTCGGAGTCCTTGAACGCTCCGCCTTCCCACTCGGGCCGGCACGTCACGATGACCGGGGTGCGTCCGTCCCGACAGCGCGGCCGCGACGTCCGGGTCGGCTACCGAATCGAGCCGCAGCTCGACCAGATCGGCCCCGGCCAGCGCAGCGGCGTCGCGGCGCCGGCGCAGCTCCGCCGTCGTGGGCGCCGATGCGACGATGACGAGAAGTGGTCTGGACATAAAAAAAGCCTCTTCAACCGGTTACGGCTGAAGAGGCTTTGTTGGCTCCCGATTACGTCGGTTTCAGGCCAAGGCAGTTGCCCCTTCAGTCTGGGCGTAATACCACCATCCAAAACCAAACGAGAAATTTCCCAGCGCGACGACGATAGGGCGCGGTGGACGTTTGGTCGAGGCCATGAAGCGCCGACGATAGCAGGAAGCCTTTGAAATTGTCAAGACATGTGCCACTATAAGTAAACGGATTTCCCAATAGATTCAACGACATGAAGAGACTTCTTTTCGCCCTCTTTGCGAGCCTGGCGCTGCTGGTTGTGTCGCTTCCGGCCGCTCCGCCCTACTACCCGATCGATCAGATCAAACCCGGAATGGTGGCCACCGGCTCACACCGTATGGCAGGGCGACAAGATCGAAGAGTTCAACGTTCACATCATCGGCGTGCTTCGTAACGTCATTGGACCGCGCCGCGATCTGATCCTCGCCAGGCTCGAAGGTGGGCCGCTTGCCCAGACCGGCGTTATCGCCGGAATGAGCGGCAGCCCGGTCTACATCGACGGCAAGCTGGTCGGCGCCGTCTCCTACTCGCTGGGAGCGTTCTCCAAGGAACCGATAGCCGGGATCACGCCCATTGCAGAGATGATCGACGCGGCGACGCTCGATACGCCGCGGCCTCCGATGGGCACGCGGGCGCGGCTGGAGATGCCTGTGACGCGCGAGAGCGTCGCCGCCGCCATGCGCGCCTCGATGTCATGGGCCCGTCCGTTTGCGGACCGCCCGGGCGACGTCCAGATCTTCGGCGACGCCGTCAGCGGCCAGATCGCGACGCTGCTTCGTCCGATCGCGACGCCGCTGAACCTCGGTGGATTCTCGCCAGAGGTTGCCGAGCTGATTGGCGCGTCGTTCCGCGACTACGGATTTCTGCCGGTCGCCGGCGCAGCAGCTGCCGCACAGGCGCCCTCGATGAGCAGCTCGCCGAGCTCGCCGCTTCGCCCAGGTTCGGCGGTGGGTGTCAATATCGTCAGCGGCGACTTCAACATGGGCGCCACGGGCACCGTCACCGAAGTCGTCGGCAACAAGATTTACGCTTTCGGACATCCGTTCTTCAATCTCGGGCCGATCGCTTTTCCGATGACGCAGGCCTACATTCACGCGCTGCTGCCGAGCATGACTTCGTCGATGAAGATCTCGACGCTCGGCGACGTCATCGGCACGGTTCGCCAGGATCGCGCCACGACGATTGCCGGTCTGACCGGTGACGGGCCTGCGACCATTCCTGTGAAGATCGCGCTCGAGTCCGATCGCGGCTTCAAGAAGCAGTTCGAATTCAGGGTCGTCAACGATCAGCTGTTCACGCCGCTGTTCACCTACGCGTCCATCTTGAGCACGCTGACGTCGTACGAACGCGAGACAGGCGCGGCCACGTTCAACATCAAAGGCACGATGAACGTGAAATCGCACGGCGAGGTCAAGATCGAGGATCTGTTCTCCGGCAACAGCGCATCGATGAGCACGGCAGGGTCGATCATGGCGCCGCTGACGTTTCTGCTCGATAACGATTTCGAGCCGATTCAAATCGAGGCCGTCGATCTGACGATTCAATCGACCGAGCAGCCACGGACCGCGACGATCGAGCGCGTATGGCTCGACGGCGTGCGCGCACGCGCCGGCCGCACGGTGCCGCTGAAGGTGCTGATGCGCACCTATCGCGGAGAGGAAGTCGTGCACACAGTACCGCTGGAGATTCCCGCCAACGCGACGGGCTCGCTGTCGGTGATGGTCTCTGACGGAACCAGGCTGGCGCAGTGGGAGCGTCGCGAAGTGCGGCAGCCGACCGAGCCGCGCAGCGTGCCGCAGCTGATGCGCGCGCTCAATACCCTGCGAAAAAACAATCGGCTCTATGTGCGTCTGCTCGCGTCCGATTCGGGTGCGGTGGTCCGCGGAGAACCATTGTCGTCGTTGCCGCCGTCGGTGCTCGGCGTGCTCGAGGCCGACCGCAGCACAGGGGACTTCATTCCGCTTCGGAACTCCACGCTCGGCGAATGGAACCTGCCGACCGAGTATGCGGTGGTCGGGTCGCGCGTGCTGACCGTCAACATCGAGTAAGCATCGAATGCGTTTATTGCTGCGAAGTCTCTTCGTACTCACTGTAGCTGCGGCTTCGGCGGTTCCACTCATCGCCTCAAAGCCGGTCTTCTGGCAGACGGCCACGCTGAATGACTTTCTCCGAGGCGAGGTCGAGAACCTGTCGGTCGACGGGCATGGCCGTCTCGTGCTCGGACCAGCGACCGAGCTCGTGGCCGAGACTACCTCCCCGTTTCTCTGGGCAATGGCGGCGGCGCCGGATGGGTCCGTTTACGTGGGCAGCGGCAACGAGGGGAAGGTCTTCAAAATCGACAGCGCCGGCAAGATCGCGACGTTCTTCGACACGACCGAGCTGGAAGTGCACGCGCTCGCGCTGGGCACCGATGGCTCGCTCTATGCCGCAACGTCGCCAGACGGGCGGATTTACAAGATCGACCGCAGCGGCAAGGGTGAGCCGTTCTTCGACCCCGAAGATAAGTACATCTGGAGCCTGGCGCTGGACGGTCAGGGCAACGTGTACGCCGGCACCGGCGAGAAGGGGTTGATCTACAAGATCGCCCGGGACGGCAAAGGCAGCCCGTTCTACGCGACGAAGGCCACCCACGTCATCGCGCTCACGTTCGACCGCGATGGCCAGCTTCTGGCCGGGACGGAGGGGCCAGGACGACTGTTCCGCGTCGATCAATCCGGCAAGGCGTTCCTCTTGCTCGATTCGACGCATCAGGAGATTCGCGCGATCCGTCTCGACCCGCAGGGCAACATCTATCTCGCCGCGCTGAGCGGGCGCACGAGCTCGACCAGCCAGCCGCCGGCGTCGACACCATCGGAGCCCGCGCCCCCGACTACACGCGAGCCGGTCCCGACAGTTACGACCGAAGTGACGGCAATTGCCGTCGTCGACGCGGGCGGTGCGTCGGTCGGATCGGCCGATCCTTCGGCGCGCGAGGATAGACGAGGCGGGCGTGGCGCGATTTATCGCATCAAGCCCGACGGCCTCTGGGACATCCTCTGGGAGTCCGCAGACGATTCACCCTACGACCTGGCGCTCGACAGCGCGGGCGCCCTGATCGTCGGCACAGGGCGGAACGGG
Source organism: Vicinamibacterales bacterium (assembly GCA_963784045.1). Lineage (GTDB taxonomy): Bacteria > Acidobacteriota > Vicinamibacteria > Vicinamibacterales > JAMQPK01 > JAMQPK01. Next base: position 102,553 of record CAWAPZ010000005.1, on the reverse strand, counting down.
AAGCTCTATAGCCTGACCGGCGATCCGACCACCGCCACGCTGCTGATGCAGGCGTCGGCGCAGCAGGTGACCGGCTTCGCGCGTGACGCGAAAGGCAACATCATCTACGCCACGTCGAACCCAGGAAAAGTGTTCAGGCTCGCGCCGCAGCGCGCATCGGAGGGCACATACACGTCGTTCGTGCGCGATGCCCAGACCGTCGCCGATTGGGGCACGCTCAGCTGGCGCGCGTCTGTCCCCGCAGGCAGCCGTATCGACGTCTTCACGCGATCCGGCAACACGGCAACGCCGGACGATACCTGGAGCCCGTGGACCGGTCCCTATGCCGCGTCCACTGGCGAGGAGATCAAGAGCCCCAACGCGCGCTACCTGCAGTGGAAGGCGGTGCTGAACGGTAAAGCCGGCACGCCTGTGCTCACATCACTTTCGGCGGCGTACGTGCAGCGTAACTTGCGGCCGAAGGTCACCAGCCTCACTGTACATCCCGCGGGCACAGTGTTTCAGAAGCCCTACCCCACCGGCGATCCGGACATCGCAGGCTTCGACGATCAGGCGCCCGATCGCCGCATCCTGAGCGCGACGCCCAATCCGGGCGGTGCAAGCTCGACCCTCGGCCGCCGCGCCTACCAGCGTGGATTGCAGACGTTCGTCTGGCGCGCCGAAGATGCGAACGACGACGAACTGCGGTACGAGATCTTGTATCGTCGCGAAGGAGACACCGGCTGGAAATCGCTGAAGGCCGACCTGCAGGAAGCGATCTTCGTCTGGGACACGACCTCGGTGCCGAACGGCACCTACGTCGTGAAAGTGATGGCATCGGATGACGCCTCGAACACGCCAGAGGCAACGCTCGAAGGTGAGCTCGAGAGCTCGGCGTTCGACATCGACAACGGACCTCCGGCTGTCATCGTCACGCGCGCGCACCCTGTGAATGGGCGCACCACAATCGAGTTCGAGGTGCGCGACGACTGGTCGACGATCTCGAAGGTGGAATACTCGCTCGACGCACAGCGTTGGCAGGTCATCTATCCGCGCGATGGGATCTTCGACGGCCGGTCCGAGCACTTCGAGCTGACGCTCGACAGCGCAGAGACCGCCAAAGGGCTCATCATCCGCGCTTACGACGCAAAAAATAACTCCGCCACTGCGCGAGGGGATGTCACGGCTGTTCGTTGAGAGCTAGAAACTAAAATCTTAGATCTAGAATCTTCCGGAATTGGATTCGCAGATTGTAGATTTCAGATTCAAGTTTCTAGATTTCATCATCCCTAGAGCATCTTCCAGCCGTCGACGCGGACGTGGACATAGGCGCGCAGGGGCGCGCGCACGGTCGTGTGCGAGACCAGCCAGACGACATTCTGCGAGACGGGAGCGCCGGCGGCACGAGCGGGTTCGAAGCGCGCGGTCGCGACGGCGTTGAGCAATTCCGATAGCTGCGCGTGGGTGGGCAGACTGCGCCGGCCTTCGACACGGTCTTCAATCAACTTCACATCCTCGAGATAGCCGTCCGCCGTCACCCGCGCGGCGAACGCCACCTCCTCGTCGTCGCGGTTCATCACCGTCGCCGGCATGATCGCTTCGGCATACGCGCGCGGCAGCAATTCGACCTGTGGGAGATAGATGTCGACCGTGCGGGCGCGCGAGCTCAGCGTCATCGCGGCTTTCAACGACTCCGGATGGCGGATGGGACTCTGCGCGAGGACAAAAGCCGCCATTGCGAGAAAGAGCGACGCGACCAGCGACACGCCGACGCTCGCAGAAGCCCGGCGGGGGTCGTCGAACAGGTTTCGAATCGTGCGCCCGAAGGATGCGCGTTCTTCAGCATTCAAGCGCTCGAGAATGTCGGCCTGGAGACGGCTGAGGCCGGGCATTACGGCGACGTCCTCCACGCGTGCCGTCGCCTGCAGCGCGTCGCCGATCAGCTCGAGATCGTCGGCCTCGAAACGACACGATGGGCATCGATTGAGATGATCGCGGATGGCAATGCGAGCGGTGAACGGCAGCTCTTCATCGTAGAAGGCCGATAGCTCCGCTCGCACTTGCTCGCAGCTCCAGGTCAGCATCGCAAGTCTCCGAGCTGGGCCCGCAGCGTCTGGCGCGCGCGGGTCAGCCTCGACTTGACGGTGCCTACCGGCAATCGGAGGGAGAATGCGATTTCTTCGTACTTCAATCCTTCTATCTCCCGCAGCACGAGCGCTGTCCGCTGCTCGAACGGCAGATTCTGAATTGCCGCGTTCAGCCGCGCGCCGATCTCTTTACGAGTGAGCTCGCGATCCGGCGTTGAGGCATCGGCACCCAGCACCATCTCGCCGTGATCGCGAATGTGCTCGTCGAGCGATATCTGATTGGCCCGCTGGCGGCGCTTCCACCAGCGCTGCCGATTCCGCACCTGGTTGACGACAATACGGAAGATCCACGTGCGCAGCGACGACTGCGCCCTGAAACGGTGGAGGGTGCGAAAGACCCGCAAGAACACCTCCTGGGACAAATCGAGCGCCTCTTCGCGGTCGCCCAGAAGATGGGTGGCGAGCCCGAGCACCAGACGGTGGTGCTCGAACACGAGCGCAGCGTGCGCGAGTTCGTCTCCGGCAATGCACCGCTCGATGAGTGCGGCTTCGCCACTGCCGACCTCGGACGACCATCCAATGGCTTCTGCCGGTTTGGCTGAAAAATTTCCTGCCACGTGGGTACCCCGAATATAGCAGGTTCCGGCAAATTCGACCCCGAAATGGCGCAATTGTTCCCCTGCCACCCGCGGCAAACGGTGGGGATCCTGCTACGATCGCCTCAGTGAAAAAGCTGGTCGGGGGCCTCATCGGTACTGGGCGGCCTGGCAGCGGCCGGGTTTTTGGCCGACCAGGCGATCGAGCGCGACCGCGAATACCGGCGGCTTATCGTGCAGGGTGACGAGGCGCTCGAGCGCGGCCAGACGTTTGTGGCGATCGAGTCCTTTAGCGAAGCGATCGCGCTGAAGCGCGATTCCATGCTCGCGTACCTGAAGCGCGGCGAGGCCCACCAGCGCCGCGGCGATACGCCCGAGACCCTCACTGCGGCGCTGAGGGACTTGCGAACGGCCGCAGAGCTCGATCCCGGTGCGACGCGGACCCTCGAGAAACTGGGTGACGTCAACACGGCGCTCCATCGTTACGGAAACGCCGTAGAGAACTATGAGGCATACATCCGCCTGGATGACCACTCTGCCAGGCTCTTCTACAAGGTTGCACTCGCATCGCGCGGCGATGGACAACTCACACGCGCCCTCGTCGCCCTGCAGCAAGCGGTCACGCGCAATCCGAGCTTCCACGAGGCCTACTACGTGATGGGGCTGTGCCGCAAAGACCGCGGCGAGCTCGCTGACGCGCGCGCCGCGTTCGAGCGTGCTATCGCCCTCGCCCCCGCATTCATCTCCGCTCGCGAAGAGCTTGCAGATCTGCACCGGCTCCAGCAGCGCCCGCGCGACGAAATCGAGCAGCTCGAAGCGCTCTACGCCCTCGATCCGATCAAGCCCGAGCGCTTAATCGCCGTCGGACGTGCATATCTGCGTGCCGGCAATCGCGAGCGCGCCGTGATCGCGCTGGTACGGGCGGCAGAGACCTTCAAGGACTACCCGGGTGTCTACACGGCTCTTGGCCAGGTCTGGCTCGATGCTGCGGAAGATCGAGAAGATCCGAGCGATCTGCGAAAAGCGCTCGAAGCGCTCGAGGTGGGCGCCGCGCTGTCGGATGCTAGCAGCGAGACGCTCGGACTCTACGGCCGCGCGCTGATGCTTGCGGGGCGGCATGAAGAAGCAGAAGCGATCTTCAGGCAGGCGTCGCAGCGTCTTCCGACCGATCCCGAGGTGCTTCCCCACTTCGCCTCGGTCGCTCAGCGCCTCGGTCACTTGGACGAGGCTCGCCAGGCGCTGGTGAAGTATTCAATCCTGGTAGACGACGATCGAGATGATGCCTCGAACGCTGCGCGCATCGCCGAGCTGTCGATGCAGCTAAACGACGCGACGGCGGCGGTCGCGTGGTATCGGCGATCGGATACGCTCCGCGCGAGCGACGCATCCCTGCTTGCCCGGCTGGCGGATGCGCAATGGCGGGCGGGTGAGGCCGAAGACGCGCTCGCGACGCTCCAGCGTGCCGTGGAAAAAGATCCGACCCATCCTCTCGTGCGTGCTGTCGCGCGCCAGCTTCAGGCTCCATAGCGCTTCGGATCGAGCGCATCGCGCAAACCATCTCCGAGAAAATTGAACCCGAGTACCAGCGTTGCGATGGCTGCGCCCGGGAAGATCGTCAGGTGGGGCGCATCAAGCATATGCAGCCGGCCGCCGTTGAGCATCGTCCCCCAGCTTGGCGTCGGCGGCTGCACGCCGAGGCCAAGAAAGCTCAGCGAGGCCTCCGCAAGAATGGCGCCTGCCATCCCAAGGGTTGCCTGCACCATCACCGCCGGCATTGTCGTCGGCATCACGTGACGAAGCAGGATGCGTGACGTCCCCGCGCCAAGCGCGCGCGCAGCCTGCACGAACTCCAGTTCGCGCGCCCTGAGCACTTGCCCGCGGACGAGGCGGGCGTAGCCAACCCAGCCGATCACGGACAACGCCATCACGACGTTGGACAGGCTTGGGCCAAGCACAGCCACCAGCGCAATCGACAGGAGGATTCCGGGGAACGCGAGCAGCACGTCGATCATGCGGCTGATCACATCGTCGAGCCAGCCACCGAAGTATCCCGCGATCGAGCCGAGCAGGACGCCGACAACCGACGAGATGCCGACAACGGTCAGACCGACAAACAACGAGATCCGCGCGCCCGCGAGCACGCGCGAAAAAATATCGCGGCCCAGCTCGTCAAGGCCGAACGGATGCTGGAGACTCGGCCGTTCGAGACGCAGGGCAAGCTGCTGCCCTGCTGGATCATACGGAACGGCCCACGGGGCGATGATGGCGCCGATCACGGTGAGCAGCACGATCGCTGCGCCGACTTTGATCACGGCCGATCCACCCGAATGCGCGGATCGAGGAAGCCATAACTCAAATCGGTGATCAGGTTGACGCCGACGTAAGTGACAGCGATCAGGAGCACACAGCCTTGCACGGTCGGGTAGTCGCGAAAGCTGATCGACTGGATCAACAAGCGGCCGATACCGGGCCACGCAAAGATCGTCTCGGTAATGACAGCTCCGGTGAGGACCACGCCGAATTGCAAGCCGAGGATGGTGACGATGGGAATGAGGCTGTTACGAAACGCGTGATGCAGGATGGCCCGCGTGCGGGATACGCCTTTCGCGCGGGCGGCCAACACGTAGGGCTCCCGCAGCTCCTCCAACAGGCTCGCGCGCGTCATCCGCGCGAGGATCGCCGCGAGCGCCGCTCCGAGGGTGACCGCCGGAAGCACCAGATGCGCGAGCGTCCCGCGTCCGCCAACCGGCAGCCAGCCGAGCTCGACGGCGAAGACGATTGCCAGCAGCGGCCCCAGCCAGAAGTTCGGTATCGACATACCGACAAGTGAGAGCGTCATCGCGCCATAGTCGACGGCTGTGCCCCGCCAGACGGCCGCAACAATGCCGAGCGGCAGCGCGATGAGCACGGCGACGGCCATCGACGCGAACGCCAGCTCCGCGGTCGCCGGAATGCGTTCGACAATCTGCTGCAGCACCGGCTGATCGTTCCGGAGCGACACGCCGAGATCGCCGTGTGCCAACCCTTGAAGAAACGACCCGTACTGCGCAAGGAGCGGCCGGTCGAGACCAAGTCGCGCACGGAGCTGCGCGACGTCCTCCGGCGCGGCACCTTCGCCAAGCATGGCCTGAGCAGGATCGCCGGGAATGAAGTGGATGAGGGAGAACACCAGCGTCGCCACACCGAGGAGCACGGGGATGGTGAGCAGCAGCCGGCGGACGAGGTATTTATGCATCGAGGTGAAGGCGCTGCATCAGCTTCGCAAGACCTTGACGGCTCAATCCAAGCGCCGCAGCCGTCTGACCGCGATGCCCTGCCGATCGAGCGAGCGCCGCGCGGACGAATCGCTCTTCGAACTTGATTCGCGCGTGTTCCAGCGATTCGTGCGGCGATACGTGCGCCGTTCGCGCGATCGCGGCTGGCATCTCCGATGCGCTGACGACACCGCGCTGCGGAACCGCGACGACGAGCGCCGCGAGAACGTTTTGAAGCTCTCGAACGTTGCCAGGCCAATCATATCGCGCGAGCGCGCAAACCGCGCTCTGCGCCAGGACCGCTTTGCTGCCGATACGGTCCGCCGATTGCCGCCAGAATCGCGCCACGAGCGCCGGGATGTCCTCCACGCGCTCGCGAAGCGGCGGCACGTTGATGCGAATGACGTCGAGACGATACAGCAGGTCCTGCCGGAACCGTCCCGCGTCCACCAGCCCACGCAGCGGGCAATTCGTCGCAGCGACGAGGCGCGCGTCGAACGGCCTCGTGAAGTTCTCTCCGATACGACGAATCTCCCCCTCCTGCAGGACGCGCAGGACCTTGGCCTGTGCCCGCGCCGACAGCTCACCTACCTCGTCCAGAAAGACCGTGCCTCCCTCGGCGCTCTCGAAGAGCCCGAGCCGCTCGGTTGCCGCGCCGGTAAATGCGCCCTTCGCATGACCGAACAGTTCGGCGTCGACGAGATCTTCGGGCATCGCCGCGCAATTGAAAGCCGAATATCGGCGCTCGCGCCGGCTGCCGGCTCGATGAATGGCTCGCGCCACAAGCTCCTTCCCCGATCCGCTCTCCCCTTCGATGAGCACCGTGAAAGGCGCATTCGCCGCGCGGGCGATGGCTTTGCGCACTTGCTCAATGGCGGAGCTCGTCCCCACCAGATCGAACCCCGCTTCGGTGGTTGCCGGTACGTGCTGCCGCTCGGCCAGCACGTACACGAAGGGAGCGCACACGGCGGCGGCCGCTCCGCAGAATGCCATCGCACGTTCAGCGTTTTCAGGTCCTTCGATGCTCCAGCGCATGGCGACAGCCCCCAGCGTGCGGCCGAGATATTGGATGGGCACGGCTGCCTCTACGCCAGTCGGCGAACGTTCCGGCCGGATGGGTTGGCCTACGTCAATCGCGCGGTGCGCAGCGGTAGAGCTCGCAGTTCCTGAGGACGCCAGCGTTCCGGGCGAGGTGTCGCTCCGGCCGAAGATGACAACGCCCAGCGCATGTGTATGACGACGAATCGCCTGTGCCGCGTGCGCGAGCACGGTGGTCTCGTCGCCATTGGGATGGGCACTGGCCAGCAATTCGCGCAGCCCGTCGAGATCATCTACGTCGCCAGTGGCGCGAGACGGCTGAAAAGGAAGCGTCGTCTCGCGTACGCCCGGTGGCTTGTTGAGCGTGCTGAGCACTGATTCAATGCGTGACTTCAGCAGCGGCGGCACCCCGCGGCTGCGAACGGCGGCGAGATGGCGCGCGGCGGTTCGTGCCTGCGCAAACCGTTCTGCCCGGTGGAGCCCTTCGATGTAGGTGAGGCGCAGTTTGATCGCCTGGAGCGGGAGCCGGGCGCGACGGGCGGCGGCCAGACCATTGGCGACGTGAATCCGAAGCGCCTCGGCGTCGCCAAGCCTGCCTTGCACCGCCGCCTCGCACTCGCACACCACGGATTCGATGACCGAAGTCAGACCTGATGAAGGTGGCCGCGCACGCTGAACCGAGCGCCATGCCTCGGCTACTGCATCGGCCGCGATTCGCAGCCGTGCTGCCAGACACCAATATCTCGCGCATTGTTCGGTGTCTCCCGCGGGCGCAACCGCAGCCAGAATCGACCGCGCATCTGCATGCCGTCCCTGCCAGATCAACGAACGCACGAGCGCGAGTGCCGGAAACAACACCGCCTCGGAACCGAGCGCGGATGCGGCCGAGTACGCAACGCGGCATGTGTGTTCCGCATCTGTCAGGTGCGCAAGATCGGTTTGCGCAAGCCCGAGAAACACGAGGGCCTCGAGCGATTCTCCAACTGCCCGTTCGTTTTGAAATCGCTCGTGCGCCTTGGCGAACATGCATTTCGCTTCCGCGGCGCGCCCGCGGCCGAGCAGTAGACGTCCGAGTGTGAGTTCGGCGGCGCCGGCGCGGCGCGTATCGCTGCGCCGGTCGAACGCGGCGATCGCTTCGCGAAGGGTCCGCTCGGCGGCCGCGTGTCGGCCTCTCAGCGTCAGTCGCTCCACTTCGGCGATTAACCTGCCCGCTCGCGCGTCCAGCAATCGCGGCGTTCCCCCGTACGTCGCGCGCCCTTCAGCCGCCGCCAGGACTTGGGCGCGCGGGGATTCGCGGCGCAGGACAACAAGGCGGAAATCTCGAACCCGACAGCCCGCCAGGCGGAGCACAGCGAACGCCGCGCGCACCGGGGAACCTCGCGAATCGAGCAGCGCCACGGAGCGTCCCGAAAGTACTGCGCGCGCATCCCAGCAACAGGCAGGATCCTCCAGCAGTGCAATGTCGCACGGCACGAACCCGCGCTGCCGCACTGCCCGGATGTCTGGGAGTTCTGCGACCTGCAGAACCCTCGAGGACGACGGCCGTGCTTCGTCGAGCCATTCGACGATCTCATTCGTTTCCTTCGCATGTCGAGACGACGATGATTCTCCGCGCTGCGGTCGCGCTTCGAAACGTTCCCCGCAACCGATGAATCCAAAATCCACGAGTGTGCCTTCGGCATGCGCGCGTGTGCAGGCGTCGGTCCACGCTTGCTGCGCCGCACGCGTGCCGGCCGGCTCGATGCGGAGGCGCACGCGCGCGCCTGTTGCGAGGTCGAGCGCAGGACCCGCAGCGCGCACGACGAACCGATCAGCGATCAGCGTTGTCGTCATACCGCATGCACCATTGCAATCGCCTCGCCCGCGAAAATGGGCGAGATCGCGCCCGTCCGCGGCGGGAGAGCGCAGAAACTTCGTATAGAATGACGAGGCAATGCTGCGTTTTCTCACTGCCGGCGAGTCCCACGGCAAAGGGTTGGTCGTGATACTCGAAGGCATGCCGGCCGGATTGCATATCGATTTCGATGCCATCACCGAACAGCTCAAACGGCGCCAAGGCGGGTACGGGCGCGGGCGGCGAATGGCAATCGAATCCGACAAAGCCGAGATTCTGTCCGGCGTGCGAGCGGGCGAAACGCTGGGCTCGCCGATCTCGCTGCTGATTCGCAACAAGGACTGGGAGAACTGGCAGCAGACGATGCACGCGGAGGATGAGGCGCCGGCAGGCGCCTCTGGAACGCCCCGGCCCATCGTGACACGGCCTCGTCCCGGACACGCCGATCTCGCAGGCGCCATCAAGTACGATCGCACCGACATTCGCGATGTGCTCGAGCGCGCGAGCGCGCGCGAGACCGCCGCGCGCGTGGCCGCAGGCGCCATCGCGCGCCAACTGCTCAGGATGTTCGATGTCGAAATCGTGAGCCACGTGTATCGCGTCAATGGCGTCGGCCTCGACTCTCCATTGCGCGTCACGTTCGAAGCGGTTCGCGACATTCGATCCGACTCGGCGCTGCGCTGTGCCGATCTCGACTCGGAAGTCAGCATGATTGCGGAGATCGATCGCTGCCGCGACGCCGGCGACACGGCGGGAGGCGCCTTCGAGGTGATTACGCGTGGCCTGCCGGTTGGTCTGGGTAGCTACGTGCACTGGGATCGAAAGCTCGACGGCCGCCTGGCGCAGGCAATCATGTCGATTCCGGCAATCAAGGGCGTGGGCATCGGCATCGGACCGAACGCCGCGTCGGTGCCCGGCTCACAAATGCACGACGAAATCGTACCCGCGCCCAGCCGCACCAAACCGCCTATCGGCGTCGCGCGCCCCACGAACAACGCCGGCGGCCTCGAGGGCGGTGTGACCAACGGCGAGGACCTGCGGGTTTCCGGCTTCATGAAGCCCATCGCGACGCTCATGAAGCCTTTACGCTCGGTCGATCTCGCCGGCATGGCCGCCGCGCCGGCTGTTATCGAGCGGAGCGACGTCTGCGCCATCTCCGCCGCGGCCGTCGTGGGCGAGGCTGTCGTGAGCCTTGTGCTCGCTGATGCGTTTCTGGAGAAGTTCAGCGGCGATTCAATTGGCGAGACCCAGCGCAACTACGCCACCGCCACAGACCGGCTGCAAGCGAGGTTCAGGCCGACGCCTGCCGCGCCGGAGCGCCGGGAGCGCGAAGGCGGGTGATTCGCCCGATTCTGAGGTTCGGCGAGCCGCCGCTGCAGGCTCGAGCGGCAGACGTGGGCGAGCTCACTCCCGACATCCAGAAGCTCATCGACGACATGATCGAGACCATGTATGCGGCGCCCGGCATCGGCCTGGCGGCGCCACAGATTGGCGCATCGCTGCGCATCTTTGTCGTCGATCTGTCGCTCGGACGCAAACTCGACGACCTGATGGTGTTCATCAATCCCGAGTTCGTCGAACTCGAAGGCATGCAGCTCGAGGAAGAAGGGTGCCTCAGCGTTCCGGGCTTCAATGCGACGGTCGCGCGGCCGATGCGAGCGGTCATTCGCGGCCTGGATCGCCAGGGCGCGACGCACACAGTCGAAGCCACGGAGTTGCTCGCGCGCGCCTTTCAGCACGAAATGGATCATCTCGACGGCAAGCTCTTTCTCGACCGGGTTCGCGGCATCAAGCGCGATCTCATCGTCAAGAAGATCCGCAAGATGGCTCGCGCGGGAAAATGGTGACGCGGGGCGCGTCTCTTCGAGTGGTGTTCTTCGGCACTCCGGATTTCGCCGTTCCGACGCTCGAAGCGCTGCACCGGTCGCCGCATCAGGTGGTGGGCGTCGTCACACAGCCTGACCGCGCCCGTGGGCGCGGCCATCATTCGCAGGCCTCTCCCGTAAAGCAGCTCTCGGAACGGCTTGGGCTTACTGTCCTGCAGCCGCAGCGGCTGCGTGACGAGGGGTTTCTTGATACGTTCCGCTCGCTTGACGCCGATCTCGGCGTCGTCGCGGCCTACGGAAAAATCCTCACCGACGCTGTGCTCGCGGTTCCGACGCTCGGCCTCATCAACGTTCACGCCTCCCTGCTGCCCAAATTCCGCGGCGCGGCGCCGATTCATCGAGCGGTGATGGCGGGCGAGACAGCAACCGGCGTGACCATCATGCGCGTTGTCAAGGCGCTCGACGCCGGGCCAATGATCGCGAAAGCGACGCGCCCAATCGGCGATGACGAAACGAGCGCCGACGTCGAGCACGACATCGCGCGGCTCGGCGCGGATGTGCTCGTCGAGGCCGTCTCCGCCATCGTCGAGGGGCACGCCTCCGAGACGCCGCAGGACGAATCCGAGGCGACCTACGCCCACAAAATCGAGAAGACAGACGGCATCATTGACTGGTCGCGGCCTGCGCGCGACATTCACAATCAGATTCGCGGTCTCCATCCATGGCCGCACGCCTATTCGGATCTTCAGGGCGAGCGAACCATTCTTCTTCGATCGGAAGTCGAAGGCGAACGACACGGGCCGAATGCCGATCCGGGCACTGTGCTGGACGCTCGTCCGGATCGCTTCGCGGTCCAGGCGGGTGTCGGCGTGGTTCGGTTGCTGATGCTCCAGCGAGAGGGCCGACGTCCCGTCACGGCCCGCGAATTCCTGGCTGGAAGACGCATCGACCCCGGTGCCAGGTTCGTGTCTTCTCGAGTCGCGTCATGATCGCGCCAGCTCGCGCGGCTGCGTTCACCGCGCTTCGCGATGTGAATGCCCGCCGCGCCGATCTGCCAGCGGCGCTTGCGGCTGTCCGCCCCACACTCGAGGACGAGCGTGATCGCGCGCTCGCGACCGACCTGGTGACCGGCACTCTCCGGTGGCAGCGCCAGCTCGACTACCTCATCGAACATTTTTCCAGGCGTCAGCTGTCGAAGCTCGATTTCGAGGTCTTGCAGATTCTGCGGCTTGGGGTGTATCAGCTGCTTCACCTCGATCGTGTGCCGGCTTCGGCGGCGGTCAATGACGCGGTGGCCATGACGCGGCGCGCGCGCAAAACGAGCGCCGCTGGACTTGTGAATGCCGTGCTGCGGGGGGTTTCGCGAAACGCGCACAGGCTGCCGCTCCCCTTGCGGCCGCCGGAAGGCGATCCGCTTCCTTATCTTGAAGTCTCTCTCTCGCACCCGTCATGGCTCGCGAACCGGTGGTTGGAGCGGTACGGATTCGATGGAGCGGAAGCCTGGGAGCAGTTCAATAACATTCCGCCGGCGCTCACGCTTCGCGTGAACCGTTTGAAAACCGACCGCGAGTCGCTCGTGCGTGCGCTGGGAGGGCATGGCGTCAGCGTGGAGCCCGCGCGCTTTGCGCCCGACGGACTGATCGTGACCAGCGGCAATCCGTTGCGCACGCCGCTTGCCGGCACGGGAGAATTTGTTCTTCAGGATGAAGCATCGCAGCTCGTGGCGTTGCTCGGCGCTCCTGAGGCGGGCATGCGGGTGCTCGATACGTGCGCTTCTCCGGGCGGCAAGACCACGGCGATGGCAGCGATGGCTGGAGATCGCGCCGACATTGTTGCCGCGGACGTCCGCGGCGCACGCGTGCAGCTGCTGCGCGAGACCGTCAGCGCAAGCGGCGCCCAACACGTGCGTGTCGTGCAGGCCGATCTGGAGGCCGGGCTGCCATTCGGTCCGGCCTTTGACGTGGTTTTCGTCGATGCGCCATGCTCGGGCCTCGGCACAGTGCGGCGCGATCCGGATATCCGGTGGCGTCGCACGGAGAGTGATCTGCCGCCGCTGGCGGGCGCTCAGTTGACGATGCTGCAGCACGCCGCCGAGACGGTGCGCAGCAGTGGCCGGCTGGTTTATGCCACCTGCTCCAGCGAGCCCGAAGAAAACGATCGAGTCGTGGCACGTTTCCTCGCCGGCAATTCAGATTTTGCGAAAGTCGATTTACGGACCGACAATCCGATGCACTTCGACGCGCTCGCCCCTGTGATCGATAACACAGGTGTCCTCCGCACGTCCCCACGAGAACATGGCCTCGACGCCTTCTACGGCGCTGTCCTTCGCCGTGTAAAATAGGACTCTTCGAGATGCAGCTCAGGAACCGAATGTGGAGCGCCGGGCGGCTGTTTGCGATTGCCGCTTGCCTGGTCGCCACGTATGTGCTTTTTGCCGTCACGGGGATGCGCGTGGCGTTGCGCGTCCGCGAGGTACCCGTTCCTGATCTGCGTAATCGCACAGTCGCCGAGGCCACCGCACAACTGCAGGATGCCGGTCTCGCGCTGACTGTCGACCAGAGCGGACGTCTGGATCCGAAGGTTCCGGCTGGCCGCATCGCGCTGCAGGAGCCGGCGGCCGGCGCGGTCACCCGCCGCCAACGCAGCGTCCGCGTGTGGATGAGCCAGGGGCCGAGAATTACGACTATTCCGGCGTTGACGGGCGAGTCGGAGCGCGCCGCGCAGCTGCGGCTGCAGCAGGATGGACTGGCCGTCAGGTCACTCGCAGAAGTGCGATCGTCCGAGTTCCCGAGCGGCACGGTCATCGCGCAGGAGCCGCCTGGCAGCGCGAGGGGAACTGAGGTCGCGCTGCTCGTCAATCGCGGCGAGCGCAGCCACAATTACGTGATGCCTGATCTGATCGGCGTGGCGGGTTCGCGTGCGGTCGACTTGCTCCGCGCTCGAGGATTTCGGGTCACCATCGTCGGCGAACTGCCCTATCCGGGCGTTCCCGCGGGTATCGTGCTTCGCCAGTTCCCGGCCGCGGGTTTTCAAATAGCGGCAGGCGATCCGATTTCGCTGGAGGTCAGCCGTTGAGCGGCAAACCCGTCCGTATTGCGCCGTCGATTCTGTCTGCGGATTTTGCCGCCCTCGGCTCGGCCATCTCGGCCGCCGAAAAAGGCGGCGCCGATCTGATCCACGTCGACGTAATGGATGGGCACTTCGTCCCGAACATCACCATGGGCCCGCCGGTCGTCAGGTCCATCAAGCGCGTGGCTCGAGTGCCTCTCGACGTGCATCTGATGATCACCGACCCCGACAAGTACGCCGAAGCGTTCGTCGAGGCCGGCGCCGACATGCTGTCGGTCCACGTCGAGGTGTTGCCGCATCTGCACCGGACCATCGCGCTGATCAAAAGCCTGGGCATCAAGGCCGGCGCGGTGCTCAACCCGTCGACCCCCGTGTCGGCGTTGGAGGAAATCGCCGGCGACGTCGACTTCATTCTCGTGATGTCGGTGAACCCGGGGTTCGGAGGGCAGACATTCATTCCGAGAAGCCTGCGCAAGGTGACTGCGATACGCGACCTTCTCGACCGCGCCGGAAACACCGCCGCGGGTATCGAGATCGACGGCGGCATCGATCTGTCGAACATCGCTCGCGCCGTCGACGCAGGTGTCGAGATCGTCGTCGCCGGCTCAGCGATCTTCAACGCGCCCGATCCCACCGCAGCGACGAAGGCCCTCAAAGACGCCGCGGCAGCAGTCGCGTCCTGATGACCGCACAGCCTCCTCAAACCATCAATATTCGCGTACGTTACGCCGAGACCGACAAGATGGGCGTCGTCTACCACGCCAACTACTTCACGTGGTTTGAAATCGGACGATGCGAGCTGCTTCGTTCGATTGGCCGCAGTTATCGAGAGATGGAAGCGTCAGGTGTCGGCCTGCCAGTCATCGAGGCACACTGCGAATATAAGTCGCCGGCGCGCTATGACGATGAGCTGGTGGTCGCGACGCGAGGCAGGTTGTTGTCTCCGGCGCGCGTCGAGTTTGCATATCAGATCACCCGGCCTATCGATGCAACCGTCAACGCCATCGGCCGTACCGTTCATGCGGCCGTCGACACGACCGGGCGGCCGTGCCGGCTGCCCGATTACATTCGAGGCCTGTTGGAATGAGGGCACTGGTCACCGGCGCGGCCGGATTCATCGGATCGCATTTGTCTGCCGCGCTGCTCGATTCGGGTGAAAGCGTCACGGGCATCGACAGCTTCACCGATTACTACTCTCGCGGCATCAAGGAAGTGAATCTTGGCACCATAAAAGGCCGGCCGGGATTCAATTTCGTGGAAGCGGCGCTTCAAGATGTCGATCTCACCGCACTCCTGACCGGCGTAACCCACGTTTTCCATCTGGCAGGCCAGGCCGGTGTTCGGAAGAGCTGGGGAGGCGATTTCGACGTCTATATCAAAGACAACATCCAAGCGACTCAACGCCTGCTCGAGGCCGTCGCACGGGCGCCGATCCAAAAATACGTGTACTCCTCGAGCTCTTCGGTCTACGGCAACGACGTACCGCTGCCGATGCGCGAAAACACGTATTTACAGCCGCTCTCCCCCTACGGTGTCACGAAGCTGGCAGCAGAGCATCTCGGCAATTTGTATTGCGCCAATCATGGCGTGCCCGCAGTATCGCTGCGCTATTTCACGGTGTATGGCCCGCGACAGAGGCCTGATATGGCGTTTCAGCGCTTTCTGACCGCCGCGAGAGACAGCACTCCCATCACGATGTACGGTGATGGCGAGCAGACCCGCGACTTTACGTTCGTGGCCGACATCGTGGCGGCGAACATGGCGGCGGCGGTTCAGGGCCGCCCTGGCAGCGTGTACAATATTGGGGGCGGTTCGCGCGTGACGTTGAACCACGTCCTCGATTTAATACGGAATGTGACCGGGAAGACGATTGAGGTTCGGCGCGAACCGGAACAGAAAGGCGACATGCGCCACACCTACGCCGATACATCGGCCGCGCGCCGCGACCTCGAGTTCAGCCCGCGAGTGACCCTCGAGAACGGCCTCGACCAGCAGTATCGGTGGCTTACGAAATGAAACGATCGCAGTCTCTGTCCTTTGCCCTTTGCCCACTGCTCTTACTGGCGGTCCTGATCGCCGGCTGTGCCTCCAATGCTCCCGTGACCGCCGCACCCGGTGAGGCGGACCAGATTCTGCTCGATCGCGGGAATGCCGAGCTCAAAGAAAAATCGTGGACCAAGGCGCGCACCTACTTCTCCGAATTGCTCGAGTCGTATCCGCAGAGCCCTCTGCGTGCCGACGCGAAGCTTGGTGTCGGAGACACATTTCTCGGCGAAAATAACGCCGCGTCATACGTGTACGCCCAGAACGAATATCGTGAGTTTCTGGCGTTCTATCCGACCAATCCAAGGGCTGACTACGCGCAAATGCAGCTCGGCATGGTCCATTTCAACCAGATGCTGAACCCGCAGCGTGACCAGACCGAGACGAGAGAAGCGATCAAGGAATTTCAGACTTTCGTCGATCGATATCCCAATAGCCCGCTGATCAACCAGGTGAAGCAACGGTTGCGCGAGGCCAGGGATCGGCTCTCGGACGCCGACATGATCGTGGCGAATTTCTATCTGAGTATTCGTCTGTATACCGGGGCCGAGCCGCGGTATCGCCATGTGTTGGAAACGGACCCCGAATACACCCGCAAGGACTCTCTCTATTTCCACCTGGGCGAGACCCTCGAAAAAACCAACAAGAAGGCCGAAGCGCTCCCGTATTACGAGCGCCTGTTGAAGGAATTCGAGAAAAGCGAGTATCTGGAAGAAACGACGCGGCGCGTTGACCGGCTCAAGCAGGAGCTGAAGCTCGGCGCTGTTGTCGAAGGATAGCCTCGGGAGTTACTTAGCTAGCCTTGCGCGGACGTTCGACCTGCGGGAACGACGCGACTTTCGCGGGAATCTGGCTGAAGCGGCGATAGTAATCGGCCGCCGAAATCAGCGCGGTTGCCACGACGACCCATAGCGCCGCGTAGCCGAGCGTGCCGAGCGGCTGCAGGCGCTCTTCCTCGCCCAGAATCAGCGCCAGAATCGCGACGACCTGCGCGACCATTTTCACTTTGCCGAGGGGCGATGCCGGAATGACGACTCCCCGAGCGTAGGCGATACCGCGAAGCGTCGTCACCGCGAGCTCGCGCCCGATGATGACCGCGATCATCCAGGCCGGCGCGAGACCCATCTGGATCAGCGAGATGAACGCAGCCGAGGTTAGCAGCTTGTCGGCGATGGGGTCGATCATCTGGCCGAGCGTCGTGACCTGCTTGCGTCGCCTGGCCAGATAGCCGTCGAGCCAGTCAGTGAGCGAGGCCAGTCCAAAAATCGCCGCGCCGATCAGTTCCTTGCGCACGCCGAAGACGAGACGGCCCTCGAAGTTCGTCAGCAGCACGACAACGAGCAGCGGCACAAGAAAAATCCGCGTCGCCGTGAGCGCGTTGGGCAGATTGATGGTGGAGCGCACGGTCTCGGCCAATTGTAATGCAGTATCATCACGGGTCGATATGAAGGCGCTTCTTCTCGTCGGCGGCCAGGGCACGAGGCTCCGCCCGCTGACCATTCACGGACCAAAATCGATCGTTCCGATCTTCAACCGGCCGTTTCTCCACTATCAGCTCGATCTCATCAAGCAGGTGCCGGAAATCGACGAGGTGATTCTCAGCCTGAACTACCAGCCCCATCGCATCGAAGAAATTTTTGGCGATGGGCGCGACGTTGGCATCAAGATCCGCTACGTCGTGGAGCCGACGCCTCTGGGGACCGCCGGCGCCGTACGGTACGCGGCGCAGGGAGTGCGCGACACGATTGTCGTCTTCAACGGGGACGTGCTAACCCAGGTCGATCTCGGCAGCCTTATCGATTTTCATCGCGGCCGCCGGGCACGGGCCACCATCGTGCTGACGCCCGTCGACAACCCGACCGCCTACGGTCTCGTGGAGACCGACCCTGCCAGCAACATTCTGCGCTTTCTCGAGAAGCCGAAGGCCGACGAAATCACCTGCGACACCATCAACGCCGGCATCTACGTGCTGGAGCCCGAGACGTTCGATCGCATTCCCGCGAACGTCGCGTGGTCGATCGAGCGAAGTTTCTTTCCGTCGTTCATCGAACGCGGCGAGACGTTTCTCGCGTCGATCTACCGAGACTATTGGATTGACATCGGTACGCCGGAGAAATACATGCAGGTGCACCGCGACATCATGGATGGACGATACGCGATGCCGCCCTTCAGTGGCCGCCCCGGCGTGGCGTGGGTTGCCCCAACGGCGCGCGTCGACGCCGACGCGAGCCTCGAAGGGCCGCTGTTTGTCGATGACGGCTGCGTTGTGAACGCCGGGGCGCGGCTCGGACCCTACACCGTGCTCGGACCAAACTGCGAAGTGGACGCCGGCGCTAATGTGTCCGGCGCCATCGTCTGGGCGGGCTCGCGCATCGGGCCGGGGGCTACAGTGACAGACGCCATCGTCGGCCGATCGGGACTGATCGGCCGCCACGCCACGCTGCGCGGTGGCGTGCTCGGGGACACCACTTCCATCGCGGAATACAGCCGCTTATGAAGCCACAAATTTTCAAAGCCTACGACGTTCGCGGTCTCTACCCGGCAGAGCTCGACGAGCAGATGTTTCACCAGATCGGCCGCGCATTCGTTGCGTATCTCAAGGCGAAACGTATCGGCGTCGGACGCGACATGCGGATGTCGTCGCCGAGCCTCGCCGCGGCATTCATTGCCGGGGTGCGTGAGCAAGGCGCGGACGTCATCGACTACGGGATGATCGCGACCGACATGATCTATTACGCCGTCGCGACCGACGACCTCGACGGCGGAGCGCAGATCACGGCGTCACACAATCCCAAGCAGTACAACGGCTGCAAGATGGTCGGCCGCGGGAATCATCCTCTCAGCGGTGACGAGGGGATCTCCGATATTCGCGACATGATTGGCGGCAACCGCATACCCCCCGCTGCGGCGACGCCCGGAGGTTTGTCCCAACGGACGATTCTCGATGGGTACATCAGGCATGTGCTCGGCTTCATCGACTCCTCCATCATCAAGCCATTCAAGGTCGTCCTCGATGCCGGCTGTGGGATGGCGGGGCTGGCAGCACCTGCGCTCTTTAAGACGCTGCCGTGCAAAGTCGACAGCTTGTGCTTCACGATTGACGGCACCTTCCCTACTCATGAAGCCAACCCGCTGATCGAGGAAAACCGCCTCGACATCGTCGCGCGCGTGAAAGAAACACGCGCGGAGATCGGAATTGCCTGGGACGGTGACGCCGACCGCTGCTTCTTTATCGACGAAGACGGCGAGTTCATTCCAGGGGACTTCGTCACGGCGCTGCTGGCCGAGGCATTCCTGCTGAAGGACCCGGGCGCCACGATCGTTTACGATCTTCGCGCCAGTTATGCCGTCAAGGACGTGGCGGCGAGGTATGGCGGCACGGCGGTGATGAATCGCGTTGGTCACGCGTTCTTCAAGGGTCGCATGCGCGAGCTGAATGCGGTGTTCGGAGGCGAAGTCACCGGACATTATTACTTCCGCGACAACTTCTACTGCGACAACGGCTTCATCCCCGCGTTGCTGATCCTGGAGCTGATGTCGAAGAAGCAGCAGTCGTTGAAGCAGCTTCTCGAGCCGCTTCGCGCGAAATATTTCATCTCTGGCGAAATCAACACCAAGATGCCGAACATGGCGGCGATGTCGGCGCGCATCGCCGCCATCGAGGCACGGTATCCCGACGCGACGATCTCGAAGCTCGACGGCATCTCGATCGAGTATCCGCAATGGCATTTCAACGTTCGGGCGTCGAATACGGAGCCATTGTTGCGATTGAATCTCGAAGGGACGACGTCCGAGCTGATGGAGCGCAAGCGCGACGAAGTGCTGTCGATTATCCGAAGTGCTTGAGACCTGTGAGTGTGGCCTCGCGAAGGGCAGTTCCGCCGCAGCGAGAGGAGGTCGTCATGATCGTCATCCGCAATGTGTTTCGGCTCAAGTTTGGGAAGGCGAAGGAAGCCGTGGATGTCACCGGGCCCTTCTATACCCTGGTCCTCGAGATCACTGCTCCGAATCTGGCGACATTCGAAAGCAACGCGCCCCGCATGTTCGGCGACAACGAATGGCAGGCGAACTATCAGAAGGTGGGTGCACTCGTGGAGTCAGGCTATCGCGAGGTGTTCACGATCGTCGAATAGCACGGTAGAATAGCAGCGCCGTTTGCGGGGTTAGCATAGTGGTAATGCTCTGGCTTCCCAAGCCAGCTAGGCGGGTTCGATTCCCGTACCCCGCTCAATACAACGACTTCGCAGGGGCGGCGCCTGGCGTGGACGCAGAAGGCTCGGTGTCGCCCTTCGACTGCTGAACAATCTTGACGCCGGCGCTGGCGCCCACACGGCTTGCGCCCGCGCTCACTAGATTTTTCAGCGCCTCGTAGTCACGGACTCCTCCAGCGGCCTTGACGCCGATATCGGGACCCACCACCCTCCTCATCAGTTCGACGTCCGCAAGCGTCGCGCCGCCGGGGCCGAATCCCGTCGACGTCTTGACGTAGTCGGCGCCCGCGGCCTTTGACAGCACGCAGGCCGATACTTTTTCTTCGTCCGTCAGCAGCGCGGCCTCGATAATCACCTTGCTCAAGACACCGCAGTCCCTGCACGCCGATACGACCGCGGCGATGTCGCACTCGACACGCGCGAGGTCGCCCGACTTCAGGGCGCCAACGTTGATGACCATGTCAACTTCCGTGGCCCCGTCGTAGATGACCCGACGTGTTTCGTATTGCTTGACGTCGGGCGTCGTAGCACCCAGCGGAAATCCGACCACCGTGCAGACTCCCGTGCTGCTGCCGCGAAGCAATCGCGCGCACACCGACACCCAGGTGGGATTCACGCAGACGGTGGCAAAACCGAATTCGCGCGCCTCCCTGCAGAGCTTATCGATCTCCTCGCGAGTAGCGTCGGCCTTGAGCAGCGTGTGATCGATCAGTGCCGCGACGTCTGATGGCACTTTCTCCCCGGCGTACAGGCCGAGACGTGAAGCCCCGGCGCCGATCACGCCGCGCACGCGATCTGGGCAGCAATCGTAGAGCACCGAGTGACAATCGCACGTACGCGTTCGTCCGCGCGCCAGCGCGGCCGCGACTTCTTCAGCGATGATTCGTTGCAGGTCAGCCCATTGCATGCCGTTTACCGTTCACCGTGTGCCGTTGGTTTCGAGCGCCTGGATCTTCGCGAGCCGCCTGATATAGCGCGGCTCGGTCATCGCCGTATTCAGCCACACATTGACGACATCGAGCGCGTCCCTCGGCTCGATGAGCGTGGCCCCGAGGCTCAGTACGTTTGCGCCATTGTGCTGCCGCGCGTATCGCGCCATCGTCTGGTCGTGGCACACGGCCGCCCGAACGCCACGGATCTTGTTGGCCGCAATGGCCGACCCGATGCCCGCTCCGTCGATCACAATGCCCGCGTCTGCTTCGCCCCTGGCCACGGCATGCGCAACGCGCGCCGCCGTATCGGGATAATCAACGGGATCGGCGGTGAGCGTGCCGAGATCGTTCACGGCAATGCCCCTGGCGCGAAGAGCAGAAATAATTGCGGATTTCAGTTCGAGGCCGCTGTGGTCGCTGCCAATTGCGACACGACGCACATCGCCGGCTGGAGCGAGACCGTCGTGCGACCGATCGACGACGTCTTCGGCCACCACCGTTACACGACGAGATTTCAGCGTATCGGCCGCCAGCGGCGTGACGTGGCCCCCTTTGCGCAGGGCGACCGTCTCGCCGACATCGAGAGACCGCGCATCGGCTTCGGTGATGATCTCAAACCGTTTCATGTTATCGTTCGCGCCACGTGACGACGCTTCTCACAGCAGACCAGATCCAGCGCCGCATTATCGAGCTGGCCGCACAAATCAACGCAGACTATCCCGACGGCGAGCCACTCCACTTCGTCGCTGTGCTGAAGGGCGCGTTCGTGTTCCTGTCCGACCTCGCGCGCGCGATGTCCCCGCGTCCGGTCACGCTCGACTTTATCGCGGTCTCGAGCTATGGCGCCGCGACGAAGACCTCGGGTGAAGTGCGGCTGCTGAAAGACCTCGATACACCGCTGCAAGGGCGCGAGGTCATTATCGTCGAAGACATCGTCGATACGGGTCTCACACTGCACTATCTGCAGGACGTCATGCGCGCCCGCGAGCCGAAATCGCTTCGCACCGCGTGCCTCCTGAGCAAGCCCAGCCGCCGCAAGGTCGACGTCGAGGTCGAATACATCGGATTCGAAATCGAGGACAAGTTTGTCGTTGGGTACGGCCTCGACAATGCCGGCCAGTTTCGCCACCTGCCCTTCATCGGCGTTCAGGAATAGATTACTTCCCCACCGCGGTGCGCACTGCTTCCGCGAACTTATGCGCTTCGGCGAGCACCGCCGGCTCATCGAGCGTGAGCATCTTGCGGTCGCGCATCAGGACACGGCCGTTCACCATCACGGTGCGCACGTCCTCGCCGTGCGCCGCATACACGAGGTGTGAGACCGCATCGTACATCGGCGTGAGCCGCGCACTCGACGCCGACACGACGACAAGGTCGGCACGCTTTCCGGCTTCGATCGATCCGATCTGCCGCTCGAGCCCCAGGGCCCTCGCCCCCTGAATCGTGGCCATCTCGAGCGCCGTAGCCGCCGGGATCGCCCGTGGATCGCCCGTCTTCACTTTGTGAAGCAGCGCGGCGAATCGCATCGCCTCGAACATGTCCAGGTCGTTGTTGCTGGCGGCTCCGTCCGTGCCGAGCCCCACTGTCACGCCCGCGGCGAGGTAGGCCGGCACGGGCGCGATACCGCTGGCGAGCTTCATGTTGCTCTCGGGGTTATGCGACACCGCCACCTCGTGGCTGCGAAGCAGCTTAATGTCTGCCGCGTCTACCCACACGCCATGCTTGACGACGGTACGGGGCCCCCAGAAGCCTATCGACTGCAGGTAGGCGACCGGACTCATGCCCGAATGCGCCTTCTGCGATGCGTGCAGCTCTGTTTCGGTCTCGGCGACGTGGATCAGCACGGGGACGCCGTACTTCGTCGCCAGCGCGCGCGACGCGAGCAAATCCCTGGCGTCGAGCGTATAAGGCGAATGCGGCGCGACCGCGGGGACGATGAGGTCGTCCTTCGCGAACTCCTTGATGAACGCCTCGGTCCGCGCCAGAGCCTCCCGTGGCGTCTTCGCATCGGCGACCGGAAACTGGATGATGGTCTGCCCGAGGACGCCACGCATGCCCGCAGCTTTTGTCACGCGCGCGATCTCTTCCTCGAAGTAATACATATCGGCATAGGCCGTTGTGCCGGACTGGATCATTTCGAGGGCGGCGAGCCGCGTGCCGGCGCGCACCATCCCGGGCGAGACTGTTTTCGCTTCGGCCGGGAAGATGTATTTCTCGAGCCAATCCTGCAAATGCAGATCGTCGGCGAGGCCGCGGTACAGCACCATCGGCACGTGCCCGTGCGTGTTGATGAGACCGGGGATGACAATGGAACGAGCCGCATTGATCTGATCTGCGGCCGTGAAGCGCGCCGCGATATCGGCAGCCGCGCCAACGGCCACGATGGTTGTTCCATCGATTGCCACTGCGCCAGGGTTGTAGATGTGCCTCTCGCCGTCGACGGTGACGACCGTGCCACCCGTGACGACGATGGTGACTTGTCGCGGGCCCGTCTGTGCGGCGACGCCGATAGTCAGGGCCGCACTGACGAACCAGCTGAGACGTAGCGATCTCATTGCGCGATTCTACTATCGTGGGGCGTGTTATATAGTGCCCGCATGTCAGTGCACCTCGTGCCACATCCGCTGATCCAGGACGCGCTCAGCCAGTTGCGCGACGTGAACACCGAGACGGAACATTTCAGGCAGATCGCCAACCGTATCAGTGTGCTGCTCGTCGCAGAGGCACTGCGCGATCTGCCGACCGAGCGCGCCGTGGTGCAGACGCCTCTGGAAAAAGCTGAAGGGCGCCGCGTGGCGCGCGACGTCGTGGTCGTGCCGGTGCTGCGAGCCGGCCTCGGCATGCTCGATGCGGTGCTGGAGCTGCTGCCGTCCGCGCGCGTGGGTCACATCGGGCTGCAGCGCGATGAGTCGACGGCCGTTGCCTCGCAGTACTATGCGAAACTTCCAAACAACCTGCCGTCAAGCTATGTCGTGCTGGTCGACCCGATGCTTGCGACCGGAGGCAGCGCCATCGCTGCGCTCGACGTGCTCAAGGCAGCCGGCGCCACCAACATCAAGATCGTATGCATCGTCGCCGCGCCCGAAGGCATCGCGCTCGTCGAACGATCGCACCCAGACGTCGAAATCTACACGCCGGTGATCGACCGGGAGCTCAACGCACAGAAGTACATCCTGCCCGGCCTCGGAGATTTCGGCGACCGGTTGTACGGCACGTGCTGAATTAAGATAAAATTGACCGTTCCGGAAGTTGGGCGCTTGGCTCAGCGGTAGAGCACTGCCTTCACACGGCAGGGGTCAGTGGTTCGAATCCACTAGCGCCCACTAATAAACCCAACACACTCAATAGTTTAGAGGCAACGCGGTACCGACCATCGGTGCCGCGTTGCTGCGTTCGGGGTGCAATAGGGGTGATGTTTGTCCTCGATGGGCGCAACCGGCTCGAGGCGCTCACGCGGTTGGGTTGCACGTTCATACATCCAGCCGGCGACATTATTTTTCCGGACGGATCGGTGACGAAGCAATTTACGTACAAGGACGCGTCGGCTACCGATCCGGCCGCCTACGTCATTTCCGCGAATATCCGACGTCGGCATCTCAGCAAAGAGCAACAGGCGGAATTGATCGTCAGAACGATCGAAGCGGGTAAGCCGAATGACCGTGCAACCGTTGCGCGGTCATTCAGTCCGATGGCGCATAAAAAAGGCGGCTCCACGAAGGATCCCGTCCTGGCAAAAGCCATCGCAGAGGCCGAGAAACACGGCATCAGCAAGCGCACGGTCCAGAATGCCCGCGCAAAAATTCAGGGTAAGACGCCAGCCCCGCGAAAACCCGTCGGCTCCGACGTCTCGACGGAGACGATTGACGAGGTGCTCACGGAGCTTCGGCGTCGAGGCGATCAATTTGTCGCGGAGTACATCGCCCTGTTGTTGAGGCCGCCGGGTCTTACCCAGGCCGAGGTACAAGCGGTCAGTGCGCGGTTTGTCGGGTGGCGGAAACGGTTTGAGGCCATCGCACACCAGTCACGGCGGCGACTGCCGGACGGAATCGACCGGCCGTTACCAAAGGTGAGCGCGGCCGCCGGATTGGAGGCGTCATGACGGACCTTCCATCGGACGCGATCCATTGGCAGTGTGATGCCGGTCCCAAGCTCGACGCGGCGGAATCGCTCGAGCTGGGCGACATCGATCTGACGGACATCAGCAACCCGTTGGCGGTGCCGTTGGTCGAGTGCCTCAAAGCGAATCGGCGGCTCCTGGATCGTCTCAGCGGCGCGGCGCGCCTGATCAAAACGATGCTCGAGTACATCAGGGCGCAGCACGTTGAGATCGGCCGGTTGAAAACACGGCGGCAAGTATGACGGCTCCCGCTCCGCAACCGATTGGCTCCCGGACGGATTTTCAACGGCTGCCCGGTGGCGGCTACGCGTTCGTCCTGGTTGATGAGGCCGTCCGGATCGAACTCCGGTATCTGCGCCGCGAAGCGCGGCAACTGCACGCCGAAGTTGATGTCCAATGCACATGGGCCGGCGTCCAGCGGCATAAAAACAGCCTGTCGTGCGCCGATCTGAATCTCTCGAGTCAATCGGCCCGCAAATCGCTGGCGAAGTACTGCGCGGAACGAGCCAAAACAAAACCGGATGATTTCGATTGGATGGGCGCGGTGGATGCGGCCTGTCTGGAGTGTATCCAGGCGGAACGGACGGGCGCGGACGTGATCATTCTCGATGATGCGCCAACGTTAGCAGACCAGGACCACAACATGTTCGGCCTGACGGTGCCGGCGGATGCGGCGTCCATCCTCATCGCCCACGGGGACGGGCTGAAGTCGCTGATCCTGCTGCTGGTGTTGGGGACACTGGCGACATTCGGGAAACGGACGCTGCTGCTCGACTACGAATGGACGGCGGCGCGGCACGCGGCCCGGAAGCGGCGTCTGTTCGGCCTCGAGCGTCTCGAGAATCTCCGGTATCTGCGCTGTCACGGGCCGTTGCCCGTCGAAGTGGACGCGATCCGGCGCTACTGTGACGCACATCACATTGATTTTATCGGCGTGGACAGTATCGGCCTTGCGTGTGACGGCAAACTGGCCGATGACGATACCGCGATTCGCTTTCATCGGGCGCTCGGGACGTTACCGCCGTCCTTGTGCGCGGCGCATGTGCCGAAAAGCTCGATTGGCCCGGACGGAAAAGGCGATGCGATTGGGCCGTTTGGCTCCGTCTATTTCTCAAATCTCTGCCGGAAATCCTGGCTGGTGAAAAAACAACCGGGGGCGTCGGATGACGTCGTGACGGTCGGCCTGTTTTCCCAAAAGCAAAATCACGGGGACCGGCAACGACCGATTGGTTTGGAATTCACGTTCGACCAGGAGGCGATTACCGTGAAGTCGGTCGATCTGGCGGGCGTCGAAGGCTTGTCGGATCGCTTGCCGTTGGCGGCGCGGATGACACATCTTTTGAAGGGCAAGCCGCTGACCTATGCGGAGATTGCCACGAAGCTCGACGCCAAGTTGGACAGCGTCATTCGGGCCGTGACTCGGGGCGACGGCATTCACTTTACGAAGATCGTGTCCGTGCCCGAAAACATCACCAGAATCGCCCTGATAGAACGGCAACGTGAACGTTAATAACTATTTAGCTTTGAACGGACATGTCTTAAGACACGTTCGGACACGTCCTAAGACAGACACCCCCTTCTTTAGAAGGGGTGTCTTGTCCGTTGTCGGTAAGGGCAGAAAAGAAAAACGAGAAACCCTCGAGGGCGGCCCGTGTCACTCCGCCAACGGCCATCCGTGGCGCAGTCGGGCACAGTGGCGCAGTGGGCCGGACGGATCCGGGCGTGACTGTGCCCGCGTCCATCGAGGGGCACAGTGGGGCACAGTGGGCACAGTGGCCGGCCGGGTGCCTGTGGTGGCGCAGTGGCGCGGATATGCGCGGCCTTGAAACCCGGCGGATGCGCTCGAGGGTCCAGGGTCGGCCGGCCATCGTGCGGAGTTTGCGCGGGCTGTTGATTCGCGTGGATCGATTCGGCCGGTTGCGAGCCTTGAGCGGCGCATCAGGTGTAGCGATTGGATACTGCGTTGAGGCGTTCAATGTCCCGCGACTTGTCGATTTCGGGTTGGTTATAGATCCGCAGCCGGATATGCCGAGGTCCAATGGTTGCCACACCGTCCGCAGCGCCAAACGGTCCAGGTGCGTCCGCCTCGAAACGAAACTTCTACCAAGGTTACTAGGTGTACGTTCCCGCACTTGGGGCACCCGGCCTCTTCCATTCCCGTTCTCGGTGCATCCCCTGGGCCAACTGTACCGGCTCAGCGTGCGAAGGGCTAATTTTTCCGGGCAGGTACTCGCGGTGGGGGCGTCGTCGCCAAAGCGGGCGCGGCTTCCACAATAGCCTCGATCACCTTGGCGGCGACGTGCTTCATGGCGGCGGAGTCTTTTTGAAGCTGCTCCAATATGTGCTCGATGCGGATCAGGCGTTCTTCGTCGTTGTCGTTCGGATTCACTATGGGGCAGATTAGGCCTGTCCACAGTTGGTCGCTGTTCTATTTTGGACAAGGCCGGGGGTGTGATCACTTTGGGTCGGCGCTCGGCCGGACACCGGCGGTCCCCAAAACGCAGCAATTTGCAGCAAACGGCGTTTGCGCCGGGAAAGCTGTCTATTTGCCGTCGCAGCAACAGCACCCGCCGCAATTCGGGTCGCTACAGCAGCACTGAGGACAGCAGCAAGTCTCTCCGCAGCAAGTGCAATCACATGCTTGCGCCGCTGCTGCCGGGACGGGCGCGGGCGCGGCGACGAAGAAGGAACGCAGAGCGCGGGTGAAGGATTTCAGGGTCATAGGGAAATTGTACAGCCTTCCGGTAACTACAGAGTCAAGGGGCAAGTTAGGGGGATTAATGGCGGGTCGTCCTGGTCGGAGCGGGGGGCATAACCGGCTGCCAGTCGAGGTGCATCTGTTGCGCGGCACGTTCAACGCTACCCGCCACGGGAAATTATTAGCGGCCGGCGGGCCGGTGTGGGTGCCGACGGCGGAAGCGCTCGAGCCGCTCGGCGCAAGTGGAAAGGCGTTTATCGGCCGGCTGCACGCCACGTACGAAATGAGTCCGCTCGATGCGGAAGTGGCGATAGAAGCGGCGCACGCGGTAGATCGCTTGTATGAAATCCGCGTCCGGCGCACGAATTTTACGCTCGAGGATCAGCAATTGCTCGATGGGCATGAGCGGGCGTGGCAACGGGCGCTGATGTCGTGTCTGGTGACACTGCGGGGCCGGTTGTGAAAGTGAAAGGCGCGGAGGCTGCGCCGCTCGAGCCGGCGGCGGCCTTCCTGCTGGTGACGGGCCGATTTGCGCCGGCCGGGGTGCCGGGGTGGTACGCGTTGCACAAAAACATGGAACCGTACAACCACGATGCGGAATTGTGGCGGGATGGGATTTGGAACGATCAGATCGCGTCCTGGTTGACCACAGAAAGTGAGCAATACCGTTTTACGGCGTGGGGGCTGCGCGGGGGTCCGCGTCCGCGTGGCGCGAAGGTGGAAACGTGGGTGCGGCATTTTCTGGCGGAGCATCAACGGCTGGCGGTGCGGCCGGCCTCGAGGCCGGAGCCGTGAACGAAAACAACGGGCGTTGTGTTTTCGAGTAACACGGGGCCACGGCCGATCCAGCGGAAAACATACGGACACGGATCGATGTCCGCTGCCGGGGATCGGGCGCTCGGCCTCGAGGCCCGCATTGCGAAGCTTGAGATAGGGATCGCGGCGCTCGAGCGGGAGATTACGCCGTGACGCTACCGCGCCGAAGTTCCGTGTCCCTGGACACCAATCCCCGTCGGCCGGATGCGCTGGTGGAGGTGATCGAGCGTCTCTCGACACTTGAGATCGCGGTGGCGTCTCAACAGATTCAGATCGCGGGGTTGCTGGCGGCCGTGGATCGGGATACGCCCGATGCGACGGTGCGCCGCACATTAGCCGAATCGACGAAGGGCTTGCCGTTCACGGCGTCCGATCTACTCCGGCACGCGGAGATTCATCCGACACTAGCGGCGGCGCTGACAGGCGCGGATCTGGTAGGCACGAAACAATTGGGCTGCTGGTTGCACGCGATGCGCGGGGTCCGGGATGGGATCCTGATCGAACGGCAGCGGGGCCGGCGCTGGCGTGTGGCGTACATGTTGGACATCTAGATGTCGGCGGCCGGGGTCGTGGCATAACGCTCGTTATGCATGAACTGCGCGATCTGACCGATTCGCAATACACGAATATCAAAAGCCTGGACGCGGCGCGGTGGGTGGGGTGTCTGGCTTTCGCCCGTCTCAAACACGGGCAAGTCTCCCCGCTCGAGGTGTTCCGGACGAAGTGGCCGAAAAGTCCGCACGTTGGATTACTCGAGCGGACGATGGAATCGCGCATCCGGCCGAAGGCGGCCGTCGGCGCGATCCACGGCGGCGCATCGTCGCTCATGCCGGCGGAATTCATGGCCGCGTTGGTGGCACTGGCGCGGCCGTTGTCGGTCGTGGAACAGGTGCAACAATTTGTGACGCGTGCGCCGTTCAATACGCGGATCATTGCGGAATCCGTGGTGCCGACGGTGGCGGCCTGGACCGGTGCGGGCTTTCCCAAAATCGTGATCAAGGGCACGTTGGATTCCACGTCCCTTCCGCCACGGAAAATCGCGGCGATTTCGATCAGCACGGAAGAATTGCTGACGTTCGGGGCGTTGGGGTCGGCGGAGATGATGCGGTCGATCCTAATCGGGAGTGTCGCGGAAAAAACGGATGACAGTTTTACGAATCCGGCCGTGGCCGCTGTCCCGGATGTGTCGCCGGCCTCGATCACGCACGGGATCACGCCGGTTGCGTTCACGGGAGCGCCGGACGTCGATTTCGACAATTTAGAAAGTGCGTTCGTCGCGGGCGGCGGGCGCATGGGGCGGGCGGTGTATCTGCTGTCCACGGCGAACGCACAAGCGTTGTCCCGGAGTGGTGGCGACGGTTTCCACAATGTCGAGAGCGGCAAGATTGGCGTTGTGCCGGCGCTGATGTCCGATGGCGTCGGGGATCGCGTCATTTTGATCGATGCGCCGCGTGTGTTGATCGCGGATGACGGCGCGGGCGCGGTAGATAGCACGAACGCGGCGGCGGTGGAAATGTCGGATGCGCCAACACAGAACGGCATCGCCGGCACGGGCGCGGCGCTGGTGTCGCTGTGGCAAAACAATCTGGTTGGGCTGTTGCTCGAGCGGTTTATCAATTGGGAGGCGTTGCCCGGTGCGGTTGCATATCTCGAGGGGTCATTTGCGACAGCGGCGGGGCGTCGAGCATGAACGCGAAAGAGTGGGCGGCTTTAGGCGCGGACCTGTCAGCAGCGACAAGGGCATACGTCGAGCGCAAATGCGGCGAACTGCTGGACGGCCAACGGGGGCAAGCCATCCGGATCGAACTGTTGGAAGCGGAACTGCGCGACGTACGCGAACAGGTGCGGGCGCTCGAGGCAGAGAAACCCGTGGGCGTGCGGCGCTGACGATCCGATTTCGCGCTCCGTCCGTCGAGGCCATCGTGAATGAGATCGATTCGAGTTTTGTCGAGAGTGATCGGCTCGAGCGCACGGAGATGATTTGCGCGGACATCGATCCGGATGACATCGACGCACACATGGAAGCGGAGCGGGTCGGACGTCGGGCGGCGTTGCGGGAGTGCATCGTTGAAGGCTTGCGGGCGCTCGAGGCAGAGAGGATGCCCGATGCCGTTGGCGTCCACTGAACACGTTGACAGCGTAGTGGCGGCGCTGGACGCGAATCTGTCACGGGCCGATGATTTGCTCCGGAAGCATTTGCACGCGGCCGGCGTTGGCCTGGACGTGATCGGGGATGTGTTGGCGATGCATCGTATCGAGCGGAAAGTGTCGCTGCGGCGCTCCGTCCTGGCGGGGTTGGCGGAATTCGATGCGGTGATGGAGGCGGATGTGTTCGAGGATTACTGAGGCGAACTATCAGGGAACCGTGGATGTAACGTCTCTTGTGCGCTTGGCGCTGGCAATGGCAGCGATGCTCTCTTTATGGACGAGCTTGAGATCCGCCACGGTAGTAACGGCGTATTCCCTTAGCGCACTTGCCTTCTCCGAAACGATTTGGAGTTTCGCTCTCTGTCGTTCGATTTCCATGAGCGCAGTCCGTACGCGTATTTCGTCCTGAACAAACAACATCCCTCGAGCCAGCGCCCGATCTCCACACGGGCAACATACCGACTCGAAATTGATTGCCGCCAAAGTGGAAGTGTTCCGCTGGAAGTATCTGACCGCGCCGTACACGAGTGCCGTCCCACAGTCTTGACACGCGAAGGGACTTTTAGCGAACGGGTCCTCTAGTGAGTCCGCCGGAAATGCCGGGACTTCGATATATCGGCGGCCGAGGTAGTCACACCTGACACTCATGATTCTCTCCGCAGAATCAGCGGCGTCTAGATATTCGACTCTGAGGCCAATTCCGTCAAGTCGGTGGCGGTTGAGCGACTATTCGGGCGGCTTGAGATTGGCCGTCGGCTGCAATCGTCTCCGGGCCTCTGCCGCAATCGTGGTGCGGTTGGCTCTGGCGTCTCGAGCGATGGCGTCGTAACTGGTACCGGTGATCGTCAAGGACAGTTTCACACTCGGATCGGTGCGGTCGAGCGGCGGGCGGCCTTTCCGTTTCGCGGGTGGGGCGTCGGACACGGCAAAAGCGTAACCCCGCCGTTGCGAAAATCCCAAATCGTGAATGGGGGAAATCTACAAATTGCGTGCAGCACGACGGGCCGCACGTCGCGCTTTCAAGTCGTCCAGGGCATCGGCGGGAAGCTCGGGCGAATCGTGAAGCGTGATGCTGCTCAAGATGGCGGCTGCACGTTTAATTCCGTCTTGCACGCCACTCCGGACGATGTGGTATTCCTTCGCCAGCGCGGTTTTCTTGTCCGGCGGTTGCTGGATTTCTGCGCGATACAACCACGCGACGTCGCGGAGACATTCCTTGCTTGGGCGTCCCGGTCCTTTGGCGCTCAGACTCCCGAGGCGTTGAAAATACGCGGCTACGCTCTCATGCGGTTGTCGAGGCTCCGGCGTGGACGGCTGGAAAATGACGTCAAATTGTTTGCCGGTAAATTCCTCAGTGAGTTGAATCTGAAATCTGCGAACCAGCATGGGCGGGAGCCACGGATACTGATAAGGGCGTGGAAGGCGGCGCACTAGTCGCTGTACGCGGAGATCGCAATCTGATTGATGGAGACACGCTGCAAAGAGATTGGCGTCGGTGTTGGTGGGGTCTTTCCGCTTGAAGTCATCAAAGACACGGCGTACCTGTCCCGTCCAGCGGCGATAGGTTCTCTGCACACGGGGATCCCGCAAGAGGTACGCAAGGAATTCTTCGAGCGTTGGAATCGCCCGATCCAGATCGGGGGCCGTCCAGAAATTGTGATCCACTGTACGCGGCCTTCGCGGTTATCCGATCAACTTGGCGACGGCGGCGGCGTGATGCTCCGGCGCTAAATGGGCATAGCGGAGCGTCATCTTGATATCCCGATGGCCGAGTAATTCGCGGACGGTGTTGAGGTCAACGCCGGCCTGTACTAACTTCGATGCGAACGTGTGCCGTAAATCGTGGAACGTAAATCCGCGCAACTTCGCGGCCGTCGCAATTTTCTTCCAGGCCGTTTTCAGACTGAACATCGGATCGCCATCCGGTCCCGCAAAGACAACGGCGTCGTCGTCCGGTTCGCCGGATTCCGCCGTGACGCACGTTCGCCACGTCTGCAATACCGTCGCGGCTTCACTGTTGAGCGGGAGGCGTCGGGTGAGGCCGGTTTTGGCGGAGGTACCTGTCACGGTGAGCCGGCCGCCGGGGATGTCGATATCGCACAGTTCGAATCCACTAGCGCCCACCACCTTCGCTGTCGGATGTTCCGCGAGCGAGCTGCGGGTGGCGAGCCAGCTTGCAAACCTATTTCTTCGCCTCGGCGAGCAGCGCGCCCAGAATCCGCGCGTATTCCTTGCGAGGACAACAACGGAATGGCATTGGAGGCATCCAACCCTCCTCTGCTTGACGTGCATCCGCACGGACATCCCAAACGCCGGACGTAGCCGTCGAGAAAGCTGATTTGATCTTTGCCTCGCGTGGTCCACGCGAAGTCGCGGCCCGAGTAAATCAGCCGCATCAGGAAGAGCCACGCCTTGCGGCGGTTCCCAGCTGAACCCTGAGCCCAGCCTGGTGGGGGCGTCGCGTCACCGATCCACGTGCGGGAATCGATTCGGACGACGTGTTGGTACTCAAGTGGAAACGGCCGTCCCAAGGCTCGCAGAGTCGGCCGCGGTCATGCCGCAAGAACGCCGTCGATCTGGGCCATTGCGGCCTTCATGCCCTCTTCCATTCCCATGCCGAGCAGCTTCTCGAGCGCCTCAAGCGAGGGGAACGTCGTCACCGTTACCATGCGCGTGCCACCGTCGTGCGGCTCGAAGGTGAAGCGCATGCGCATCGTCGGCATGTCCGGCGCCTGCTTGCCATCTGGCCCGAGGAAGCCGTCCTTCACCTCGAAAGCCCGAGGCTGGTCGATGCTCAGGAACTCCCAGAAGCCCCGTGACTGCTCGCCGTTCGGGCCGGTCATCACGTACTCGGAGCGGCCTCCGACGGTGAAGTCATGCCGCTCGAACTTAGCCGGCCACGCCGGCGGGCCCCAGAAGCGCTCGAGCTGCCGCGGATCAGCATAGGCGGCCCACACGCGCACGACGGGCGCGGCGAACTGGGCGATCACTGTCATGGTCAGCATTTTCGGATCCTTGCGAATCTCGACGACCGGCATGCGAATCTCCTTGAGGTGAAGTGGCTAGCAGCTTGTCCAGGCGACCCACGCGTTCCTGCCAAAGCTGATCGAACTGTGCGAGCAGTCGAGTAGCACGACGCACCGCATCGGGGCTGCCGGCCACGCGCTGAGCGCGGCCGGCCCTCCGTTTGGTCACCAGCCGCGCGCGCTCAAGCACGGCCACGTGTTTCTGCACAGCGGCAAACGACATGTCGTAGTGCGCGGCGAGTTCGCTCACGGACGCGTCGGCGTTCATCACCCGCGCCAGAATGTCGCGCCGCGTGCCATCGGCGAGCGCGCCGAACAACTGGTCCAGAACGTGCGCCGCTGGCTGCCTATATACAACCATCTGGTTGTAGATAGTAGCACGTCCTGCACGTCAGCAGCTTCCGGACGGTCGTGGGGGCAGGTCAATGCTTCTGTTCGACGAAGTCGGCCAGATGATCGAGCGACGACCGAAGTCCGGCATCATGGTCTGCCTTGCTGATACCGACCGGAACGTTGTCAGCGGTGACTGTCACCATCGATCCTTCCGATGCGGCTTCGAACGACCACGTCATGATCATCTCACCCGAAAACAAGGGATCGCTTGATTCGAACTCGACGGACTGTTTGATCCGCTGGCCCGGCACGAGTTCGAGAAAGCGTCCTTGCGTGATGTCGGTGTGGATCGTCGTCTTGCCGGATCCGGCGCCGAGCCGATCTTCATACCGCAGTTCGATCCGATAGCGGCCGCCTTCGCGGAAGTCGTACTCGAGCATCCGACCACTCATGCCCGAGGGCGGAAGCCACGACACCAGTGAGACCGGCTGCACGAACGCTTGATAGATCGTGTGCGTCGAAGCGCCGATCAGGCGTGAAGCGGTGTCGGTTCGTCGGATCGTCATTTACGTTGTCCCATTCGTTCGCCTTCCGCGCGACCACGTCCGGCGGAGCACCGGAAACGTATGTATCGCGCGTTCCATCGAATGTGAGATGTGCCTCGCGGCCGCCTCGTCTTCCGGGGTCGGGTGCGACCAGTAGGGAGCTTGCGTCGCATCCCATTGCGCACCTAGCCCAGTTCGATGCGCGTTGCCGTTCTGAACGATTAGGCCCAACACGCGTTCAGCCGCCTGCATGGCGATCTGGAAACCCGCCGGGACGCCGTAGTCATGGAGATGTATCGCGGCCCGATCGAGAGCCGGTCCAGCAGTTCCGAGATGGCTTGGCCGAAGGCGGGAAACGAAGGCGACGGCAGCACGTCGGACTCACCAAAGCCCGGCAGATCGGGTGCGATCACGTAGGCGGCCTGCGACAGCTCGGGGATGACCTGCCGAAACATCCGCGCGGAGCTCGGGGATCCTTGCAGGAGCTGTAGGGCGGGCTTGGCCGCTTCACCTGCTGTGATGAAGGAAATTTCCGCGCCGCCCAACAGGAGTCGTTGCCGGGTGCCGGGCGCCACTCATCCCGGGTCCGTCACGCGATCACCACCGGGATGATCCTGGGCGCAGCCCCCTTGTCGGCCAGCCAGAATTGGCCCTCCTTCACTATATCGATACTGAGCTCATACTCCCCGCGCTGCAACTCTCCGGGATCGAGCACCAGGCTAAAGGCGACGGTATCGTCCGGGGTTTCCGGCAGTCGCTCCAAGGGAGCGCGGAATTCGCCGACCACCTCCTGGTTGACAGACCCCCGGCACAGGCGGGCGCCGAGTTTCAGCGGCTCGGCACCCGCGCCGTCGGGCCACGGCTTGCTGCAGGTGTTCCGCAAGGTGCCACTCAACATGGCCGCGCCGCCGCGCCACAGGGTGACGGCATCGACGTCCGCCGCGATCTCGTGGCTGAACTTCTCAATTCGGAGGATGGCGGCGACCGGAACCGCGCCGTGGAGCGCCATCCAGTAGCGGTTCTCCATCAGCATATCGACCCAGACCTCATAGACGCCGGCCGGCAGGCCGCGAGTGTCGATGTGAAAGCCGAATTCCAGTTCGCCGTTCTGCGGCACGCGACAGTCCGGGGGGGTGGTCCGCAACTCGCGCAGCCGCTGCTTGCGCCGCCCGATGAGGGTGATATACGCCGCGACGCTCCACTGGCCGGGTTCGCTGCCGACCTGCCACACGGTAGGAGACAGGTTGCGGATGCGACCCGTCAGCGTCAGGACGTCTGTCATCAGCACGCGGGTGACTGGGTTGTCGAATATCACGTCATAGCTGCAATCGTCATAGCAATCCATGAACACCAGCTCGTTCGCCTTTTTGCGATGCGACGGCGCGATCTCCTCGAAGAAGGTCCGCTCGGGGCGGGAATAGCGCGCGAGGATACCTTCGTTGTCCGTGCCCTGCCAGGACGACAGCGTGAACTCGACATTGTTCTGGTCGCACCACGCCTTGTACTCGGGCGCCAGATAGAGCTGGAGCGGATAGCCGACGTAGTTCACTGAGACATGAAATCCCGCATTCCGCAGCAAGAGGACCGAGCCTTTGAAGAGCTCCCAGTTGAAGCCCTTGGAGGTAGGGTGAAGGCTGCAGTTAATCCCTGAGAGCCCGACCGGCACATGGTCAAAGCCTTCCACCTTACTCGGTCCCCGCGGACGGATGTGGCCGCGGGTGAACTGCATAATGTTGCGGCTGATGTTGGAGGTGATGTAGCAGGCGAACTTCTGCGTGACCATGCTGAGCACGGGGATCGTCGCTTCGCTGAGCAACGGCTCGCCACCAGTAATGCTGAGGACGCCGTAATCGAAGCGCTCCAGGATCTCGCCCCAGATGCCGGTCCACTCGTCGACGGTTAGCTCGGGGCAAGACGAGGGAAAGTCGTTCCTGATCTGATTCTCCCCGGCCGCGCAGCCGCAGTAGGCGCACGTGTAGTTGCACGCCAACGTCGGTGACCAGATAAAGTAGGCCATCCGGCGCTGCGGCGACTCCAAGCGCTGCGAGCACAAAAGCAGAGAGACCTCCTTCTCGATGTCCTTTCGTTGGCCTTCGAAGGTCTTCTCCAGACAGCCCTGGCCATCAACCTGCCACTTGGTCGTCCAGTCCAGATCGCAGGCGTTGCAGCAGCGCTGGTGATCGCACACGGTCGGATCGACGGCACCCTTCCATACGTCGCGCTTCAGGTTGAACATCGGCGGCCGGCGGGCATTGTAATCGGCCAGGCAGCGGTACACGTCGGCGTTGGGATAGACGTGGAAATAGCTCACGCCGGCTGAGCACAACATGTTGCCGGCGAACTCAAGGGTCATAAATGAGCTCCCGAAGCCGATGCCTGCGGCGCGGGTCCGCGACCGCCAAGGCGGAACGAGCACAACGAATCAGGAGGATCAAAGAGCCGTCGGGAGAGTGACGACCGGGCTATATACGCGGCCCGATCTCAGGGTAGCACGGAGTGGCAGGACGGAATCCGCAACTACTTGATCACGGCGGCCCGACGACAACCCTCACAAACGACTGACCTACAAGCGGTTATTCTCCTCGTGGCAGGGCGGCCTGTCCGAAGTATGCATAGATACTTCGGGCAAAGACGCCCCCAGCGGCGCTCATTCCGCGCGTAGCGCCCCCAGGGGATCGAGACGGGCGGCGCGGCATGCGGGCAAGGCAACACGCCAGGAGAGCGACCATCGTCAGCAGCACGGCGCTAACGCCAAACCTCAGCGGACCGCGCTGGCTGATCCCAAACACCAGACTGCCGAGTACCCGTGTGACCGCGAGCGCGGCGGGCCACGCCAGTAGCCAACCCGATCGACGTTAATGTGATAGCAGGCGAAAAGTCGTTGGTGGTAGTAAAGTGCGAACTCGTGATAGCTCAGCCGTCGCAATCGAGGAAGTTCGACGAAATCAAAGTAGAGGCGATGCTTGCAGTCGGTCGAAAAGTTCCTCTCGTGTCTAATCCTCCGCTCTGCCGTCTCGCCACAATGCTAGAGGACCGTGCCGTTGTGGGTCCCGACGCCAACCACTCTGTGTGGACCGGCTATTTCTTCGCCTCGGCCAGCAGCGCACCCAGAATGCGCGCGTATTCCTCATCGGCCGCGGCGAACGCCTTGCCGTACTCCGCATCCGACATCTTCTGCTTCTCGTTGTCCCCGTCGAACATCACAATCTTGCCGGCCTGCGTCCACGTGTCGTACATGTTTTCCTGCCTCTTCGGCGACAAGCCGGGCTCCCCCATGTCCTGCACGAAAATCTTCGAGTCGGGGGCTACGGTTCCGCTGAGCTCCATGTAGGTGTCGCGATACTGCTTGCCGGCCAGGCGGGGCTCCATGAGCTGCGGCGCCGAGTAACGGCCGGAGATGACGAGAAGCTGCACGTTCGGGAAGTACAAAGCGGCAGCATAACTTCCCTCCCCCGTCGGTGTTTTCGCCGCGATCGAGTCGAGCTTCTTCGCGTCCAACACTTGCACGAGCTCTTTCGCGATGGCGGCCGACTTCGACGCCGGCGCCTGCGCCGCGGCCGTCAACGGAAGAGCCACGAGCATCAGGCCGACGATGGCGAAACGAAGATACGTGCGGTTCATCATAGGAACCCCCTCTACACCAGGTTACGGCCCGGAAGCCGGCCTCAGTACTGCGCAAATTTGAACGGATTGATGGCCGATTTCTATCACCGTTGGTGAGCGGCGTCAATCAGGCGAAGGCAGGATGGCAGGGCTGAAACGCTGTGCTAGCCGATAAATAGCGTGTCTTCGTCTTCCTTGCGGGTGGAAGTCTGATTCGAGCGCCCCGTCAGCTCTCGAAACACCTCGATGACTGCCTTAACCCCTGCCATGAGGGCGGCGCCTTCGCGCCGAGGCCTCAGGAGAGCGTCCTGCACCGTCGTGGCGGTCTGTTCGATGCGGAAGGTCAGCTCGTTCACCAGGCGGTCGACGCGCTCCACCCGGCTCGCTGCAAGCGAGCTGATGCGCGCCGCATCGCGGGCGATCGTGTTCACGCTCTCGGCCAGAGGCTTCATCTCGCGCTCCACTTCGGTAAGCAGCTGATCCAGCCGGCGGGCGATGCCCATCCCGTAGACGATGACCCCGACCTGAATAGCGGCCATCGTGAAGGTAGCAAGCGCAATCACCCCGAGAAACACTTCGGACCAGATGCTCACACGTTCTCCTCACTGCGTAGTGTCGGTCGTTTGCGTCTCGCCCCTTAGCTCTCGGCTCTCGGCTCGGCTTTAGAAGATGCTCATCCTCACGTTCAGGAACTTCTTCGGGTCCTTTCGGATGTCTGCGAGGAGCTGCTGCATCTCCAAAAGCGTCTTATTCAGGTTGTCATGCAGCTGCGTGTCGGTCAGCAACTTCCCTGCGGTGCCGGTGCCCTGGTTTAGTTTAGCCGTCAACTGCTCCAGATTGACGGTTACGGCATCGAGGCGCTTGTATAAGGCGTCGTTCTTTATCAGCTGTCCCATCGTGCCTTCGCCTTTGTTGAGAGACGCCGATAAGCTGCTGAAGTTGGCGGTGACGTCGTTGAGGTTCTTCGCCAGCGCGGGATCGTTCATCAGCTGGCCGATGCTCCCCTGGCCTGCGTTGATCTTGTCTGTGATGGCCGTGAGGTTTTTCAACGAGGCTTCGAGCTGCCGAGCGCTCTCGGGGTTGTTCAGCAGCTGTCCGAGCGTCCCTTTGCCGCTCGTCAATCCCTCCGTGACTTCGCGCGCGGCCGCAGAGAACTGCTGAAGGTCCGCGTAAAGCTGCTCGTCGGTCATCAGTTTGCCGACGGTGCCCTTGCCGGCACGGATGTCCTGCATCAACAAGGTGATTTCGGCGATGCCCTTGTTCGCCTGCGCCGTCACGTCGGCGAGCTGCGGTGGCGGCGGATCCGACGGGACATACCCGCCTTCCGGTATCGGCTCGCCGGTGGTGCTGGCGCTGATGTCGACGGCGCCCTCACCCAGCAGCGATACTGCCCCGATCGTGGCGCGCGATGTGGTTCTGACGCGCTCCTGCATGTCGTCGCGCAGTTCGAGCAGCATCTCGACGTCCGAGCCCACGAACTGCATGTC
Organism: Vicinamibacterales bacterium; assembly: GCA_963784045.1. Taxonomy (GTDB): domain Bacteria; phylum Acidobacteriota; class Vicinamibacteria; order Vicinamibacterales; family JAMQPK01; genus JAMQPK01. The sequence continues at coordinate 62,911 of CAWAPZ010000005.1, read as the reverse complement.
TGTGACCGCGCCGACGGTGACTCCCGCGACACGGACCGGCGATCCTTGCTGGACACCGCCAGCGTTCGAAAACTTCACCTTCAGGCTATAGCGCTGCCAGAAGAAGCCGCCCTCGCCGCCCAGCGCCAGTATCAGCGCAGCCGCAATCAGCAAGGCGGCGACAGCCATGATACCGATTTTCAGTTCCGACCACTTCAGAGAACGTGTGCGAGGCATGGATCAATTCCTTATAAGCCGACCTGAAGGTCGGCACTACGACAACACCCTAGGACAAGAACGCCTGGATGTACGGATCCTTCGATGCGCGAAGCTCGTTGGCAGTTCCCTCGAAAATGATGAGGCCGTCTTTCAGCATCATGAACTCGGCCTCCTCCATCTTGGCCGGCCCCGCGTCGACGAACTCCACTTTGTCGCCCTCCCGGACCGCTTCCTGCGTGGCGACGAAAAACGCATCGCGCAGCTGATGCGTCACGAGAATGGAGGTGACTTCCTCGAGATCGCGAAGCTTGACGATTTCTTCGTCAATGGTCGTGCTCGTGATCGGATCGAGCCCCGTTGTCGGCTCGTCGTACAGGAGGATGCCAGGCTTCACCGTCATAGCGCGGGCGATCGCGACGCGGCGCCGCTGTCCGCCCGACAGCTCGGAAGGCTTCCGGTCGATGAACTGCGACAATCGAACGAAACCGAGCACCTCTTCGACCCGTTGGCGGACGACGGCGAGCGGCTGATCGGTTTCCTCGTACAGCTTGAAGCCCACGTTCTCACCGACGGTGAGGGAGTCGAAGAGCGCGCCTTCCTGAAACACCATGCCGATGTCGGCGCGCACTTTCATCATCTGCTCCTCGGTGTAATCGTTAACGAGCTGGCCGTTTACCCAGACCTTGCCGGTATCGGCCTTCAGCAGGCCGAGGATCAGCTTCAACGATATCGACTTGCCGGCGCCGCTTGCGCCGAGAATGATCTTCGTGTGGCCGCGGCGAAGCTCGAAGCTGACGTCGCGCAGTACGACCGTATCATCGAACGCCAGTGACACGTGCTCGAAGACAATGATCGGATCGTCGGGCCCCGCCGCGGGCCGCTCTGCGACTGCCGTTCGTGTCTGGAAGGTCTCCATATCAATAAAACAGCGTGATCATCAGCCGCGTGATGAAAAAGTCCAGCACGAGCACTGTCACCGACGCCGCTACGACGGCGTTCGTCGTGGCGCGGCCCACGCCCTGCGTGCCGCCTTTCGTCCGCAATCCGACGTGACACCCGATGCTGACAATGGCAAACCCGAGAAAAAACGGCTTGATGATCCCCATCCAGACGTCCTCCATGTACAGGCCGTCGGTGATTGATTTCCAGTACACGCTCGAAGGTACCTGCAGCTGCTGAATCGCGATGATCCCGCCTCCCAGAATGCCCATGAAGTCGGAAATGATCGTCAGGACAGGGGCCATCAGCACTCCCGCGATCAGGCGCGGCACCACCAGCTTACGGATCGGATCGGTACCGAGCGCGCGCAGCGCGTTGATCTGATCGGTGACGACCATCGACCCGAGCTCCGCGGCGATGCCCGATCCCACGCGACCGGCGAGCATCAGCGCGGTCAGCACCGGCCCGAGCTCTTTCACCATCGACGCGCTGACGAGACGTCCGACAACGGGCCGCGCACCGAACTGATCGAGCGTCAGCCCGCTCTGCAGCGCGAGCACGGCGCCCGTGAAAATTCCGGTGAGCAGCACGACGGTGAGGGATCCGATACCGATGGCCTCGAGCTGCTCGACAACGTCGTGAAAGTAGAACGGGCGGGTGAACGAGTTCCGGGCGGCTGCCCAACTGAGCTTGACGTATTCCTGGACTTCGAGAAGGGCCTGTTTCAGCCAGTTGGCGACAAGACTCAGCACATCAGCTCCGGTCCGACCTCACGCCGGCGAAGCCAAGCTCGCGGCTCTTCATCGTCTTGATTTTGTCACGCAGCGTCGCTGCGCGCTCGAAGTCCAGGTTGGCGGCGGCCTGGCGCATCTGGCCCTGCAATTCTTCAATCCGAGAATCGAGCTCGTCCGGGCTCAGATAGGTCTCGCGATCCTCCATGACGACCGGCGTGCCGTAATCGAGGTTGTAGACGCTGAGAGAGATGTCGTCGATGGCCTTGACGATGCTGGTGGGAGTGATGCCGTGCTCTGTGTTGTAGGCCTCCTGCATCACGCGCCGCCTCGAGGTTTCCTCCAGGGCGACGCGCATCGATTCGGTCACTGTGTCAGCATACATGATGACGCGCCCGGCCACGTGTCGCGCGGCGCGGCCCGATGTCTGAATCAGCGACCCGGCGGAACGCAGGAACCCTTCCTTGTCGGCGTCGAGAATCGCGACAAGCGACACTTCCGGCAGGTCGAGCCCCTCGCGAAGCAGGTTGATGCCCACCAGCACATCGAATTCGCCGAGGCGCAGGTCGCGGAGAATCTGGATTCGCTCGAGCGTTTCAACCTCCGAGTGAAGGTAGCGCACACGCACGCCGAGCTCCTGATAGTAGGTCGTGAGATCCTCGGCCATACGCTTCGTGAGCGTCGTCACGAGCGTCCGCGTGCCTTGCGCCGCTCGTGCGCGGATCTCGCCGAGCAAATCGTCGATCTGTCCCTTGACGGGGCGCACTTCGATTGGCGGATCCATGAGGCCGGTGGGTCGAATGATCTGCTCGACCACCACACCTCCCGATTTCGACAGCTCGTACGGTCCAGGGGTGGCGGACACGTAGACCGTCTGCGTCGCACGTGCCTCCCATTCGACAAATGTCAGCGGCCGGTTGTCGAGCGCCGATGGAAGGCGGAATCCGAACTCGACGAGCGTCATCTTGCGCGATCGGTCGCCCGCGTACATGCCACGAATCTGCGGCACCGTCTGATGGCTCTCGTCAACGACCAGGAGCGCGTCATCCGGCAGATAGTCGAGCAGCGTCGGGGGCGGCTCGCCGGGCGCCCGTCCGCTGAGATGGCGCGAGTAGTTCTCCACCCCGTGGCAGTAGCCGATCTCTTTCATCATCTCGAGATCGAACATCGTCCGCTGATGGAGCCGCTGCGCCTCGAGCACCTTTCCCAGCGATTCGAGCTCGGTCCTGCGTTCGATCAGTTCCGCTTTGATCGACTCGACCGCCGATCGCGTCTGGTCGCGGGGCGCGACGAAATGCGTCTTTGGAAAAATCGCGACCTTGTCGTGCTTGCGCCCGCTCTTTCCGGTGAGAGGATCGAACGTCGTCAGGGCGTCCACGTCGTCGCCGAAGAGCTCGATGCGTAGCGCCTGTTCTTCGTACGATGGATACACCTCTACGACGTCCCCCCGTACGCGGAACGTGCCGCGGGCAAAGTCGGTGTCGTTTCGCTCGTACTGGATTTCGACGAGCTTGCGAAGGATCTGATCGCGGGGGATCCGCTGTCCCAGCTGCAGCGGCAGCAGCATGCCGTAGTAGGCTTCTGGCGATCCCAGCCCGTAGATGCAGGATACGCTCGATACGATGATGACGTCGCGGCGCTCGAACAGCGACCGCGTCGCCGACAGACGCATCCGGTCGATCTCGTCGTTGATGATCGCTTCTTTCTCGATATACGAGTCGGTGGACGGGACGTACGCTTCGGGCTGGTAGTAATCGTAGTAGCTGACGAAATACTCCACCGCGTTCTCCGGAAAGAACCGGCGGAACTCCTGATACAGCTGCGCGGCCAGAGTCTTGTTGTGGACCATCACCAGCGTTGGCCGGTTGACCGCTTCGATGACCTTGGCCATCGTGAAGGTCTTGCCGGACCCCGTGACGCCGAGCAGGACCTGGCTCTGATCGCCGCGGTTCAGTCCCTCGACAAGCTCGGGGATCGCCCGCGCCTGGTCGCCTTTGAGCTCGAAATCGGAAACGAGTTTGAATTTGTCGTAGAGCGAGGACATAACATCTATCACACGGCCACGAATTTTTCGCCGTGCTGAACTGTCAATCGTACTACAAAGTGAGTGGTTCTAGGTGCTGCGGTTTTGCGCGCGTAGCGCTCAGATCGTGTCGGACAGCACGGCGAAGCAGGGTTGCTGAAGCGAACCATCGCGAGCGATGCGACGTAAGGCGCCGACCTGAAGGTCGGCACTACGGCTGCGTCTCATGCGACGCGCGCCGTTTCTTTTTCTGCGTTTTCTTAGTGTTCTGCCACGCCAGCGTCAACGCTTCGCCGGCCGTCTCCTCCGTCGCAGCGCTTAAGATCACCCGCGTGCATCCGCGACGTCCCCACGCACCGGCTTCGGGAATAAACGCGTTCGGATAGTCTTCGAGGAATGCCGCCTGTTGATCCGGCGTCAGGTTCACCATGCCGAATTGATCCTCGTGGTGCAACGAGGCAAAAATGCGCTTGTCGACGCGAAAATCGGGATGGCCCATGTGCGCACCCTCGATGGCGCCATCAAGCGCGAGCGCAATGCGGCGAAAACATTGTGGAGTCATCGGACTCAGAACGTTGAACCCGGGTAACCGGCACCTCAGAACCCTGGAACACAGCACCCAGAACCGCCGGTTGTCACCGGTTCACCGGTGCAAAGTACCCTTCGCGCGTGCGAATCTGCGTGCGCTCGGATGGGGAACGTTTCAACTTGATCTCGACTTTTCGCCATTTCCCGTCACGCGCAGTATTCGTCGGCACGTAGCCCAGGAGATACTGCCCCTGGATTTCCGCGGCAATCGACGCATACATCGGGTCGAGGTCCTTCATCGTGCCTGGGAACGCCGCCCGCCCTCCGGTAAGCCGCGCTATCTCGTTCAGCTTCGACTGCAGCCCCAGTCGGCCCGAGCCGCGATTCGACAAAAACCCCATCGGGTAGACGATCACGTCGGACGCACGCAGCAGACGCACCGTTTCATCCCAGCGACGCGAGCTCGACGTGTCATCGCCGTCCGTGAAGATGACCAGGACCTTCCTGCCTGTCTGGTCGTACGCGCTTCCGAGAAACATTGTCACCGCATCGTAGAGCGAGGTGCGCCCCTTAGCCTTGCTGCTCCGAATACGCTCGACGAGGCGTGGGAACTCGGCCTGTGAAAACCGCGCCGCCCGTACATCGTCTGCAAACTCGACCACGGTAAAGTCGATCGCCTTGGCGAACGTCTTGAGGAACTTGATGGCGGCGTTGCGCGAGAACGCCAGATCCCTGTCCATGCTCTCGCTGGTATCAAAGAGCAGCCCGATATGGAGCGGCACCGTCTCTTCGCCGGCTCCGGTCGCGAAGTATGTCACCGACTGCGGCACGCCGTCCTCACGCACATCGAAATCGTCAGCGTTCAGGTCTGCGACGGTCTCCCCGGCCTTGTCGACCACGGTTACGGCGAATCCCGCCACGTCGACGTGCGTCTTGTACGAGAACTGGGCCCGTACCGATAAGGTATACAGCGCTGCGAGCGCGACGGCGGCCAAGGCGGTTCGGGTTGGCGAGGTCATAACAGGCGTATAATGGATAGTTTACAGCGATAGCCTGGCGAGCCTGCGAGCGAAACGGAGCGGAGCGATGGGGCCCCGCGAGTGGAGCGAGGACGGCCGCGGGGCAGGGGCCCCGGTACAAAATGCGGTGTCTAGCGGTTTGCCACGATGAGCTGGTTATCAGGATGCTCGACCAAATCCTGGCGCCCAGCGTCGAGGTCGAGTTCCTGGTCGAGAGCCGTGCGCTCGCGCGCAAGCTGCAGGCTGCCGATCTACCGATTCTGATTGGGGACTCCAAGCGCACCGACACCTACCTGAAAGCCGACGTCTCGCCCCAGACGTGCATCATCATCGAGGACAGCGGCCGGAAATATCTGCCGAAGATGATCGAGGCCGCACGCGACGCCGGCGGTTCGCTCATCTATGTCCTTGGCGTTGGCACGGCCGACCGCGAGAAGCGGGCAGAGACGATTCGCGACCACTTTCCCGATGTGTCCTATCTGTCGCTGTCCGAGTTGTTCGAAGCACCTCTGCTCACCGAGTTCAGCCGCGCGCTGACCCGCGCCCGCGTGCAGCAGTACCAGCGCTATCTCGCGGACGCGGACCGCATCCTGATCCTGCTTCACAACGAACCCGATCCCGACGCGATGGCGAGCGGACTCGCGCTGCGCACGGTGCTGCACCGCACACGAACCACGGCCGTGATTGCCGCGCTCGAAGGCGTGACACGCCCCGAGAACGTCCGTATGGCGAACCTGCTCGACATCCACGTCGAGACCATCACGCACGGCGGGATACAGGAATTCGACCGCATCTGCATGGTCGACGTGCAGCCTCACTACTTCGCCGGGTTCGACCGCGTCGACCTCGTGATCGACCATCATCCCGAGCAGCATGGCTACAACGCCGTCTTCAAGGACATTCGCGAAGACTACGGGTCGACATGCACGATCCTCACCGAGCATCTGCGCGCGATCGACGCCAGCATCTCGGAGCGCACGGCCACGGCGATGCTCTACGCGATCAAGTCTGACACCCTGTTTTTCAACCGGCAGGCGAATCGCTGCGATATCGAAGCCTTCTCGTACCTGTATCCGCTGGCGGACGCCAACCTGATCCGCAAGATGGAGGGGGCCGAAATCACGATGGAGCGGCTGCAGCTGATCACCAAATCGACGCAGCGCGGCCTGATGGTCGAGCAGATTTTCTCCGTGTTTCTAAGCGAAGTGCCGCGCGACGATGCGATCCCGTATGTGGCGGATTTCTTCCTGCAGCTCGAAAATGTCCGCTGGACGCTGGTCTCGGGCATCGTCCATGGCTCGTTCGTCATGTCAGTGCGCAACTTGGGGTACACGAAGAACGCCGGCGATTTCGTGCGGCGCTTTTTTGCCGACATCGGATCGGCCGGCGGGCATCGGGCGATGGCCAAGGCGGTTGTGCCGCTCGAGGCGTTCCAAACGCGCTTCGGTCCAATCGACGACAACGTCGGCCGGAAAATGTCAGAACTGCTGCAGGAGTTCCTGCATGAAGCGACCGACGACAAGAAGAGCAAAGAGTCCGTGGCGAGCCATTAGTTGAGTTAGTCGGTCCCGCCCACGATCGGCTCGATAAACTGCCGATACGCATCCTCGTAACCTCTATCGACCAACTCGCCAAGACTCTGATATCTGTCTGACCGCTCGTCGTAGGTGCCCTCGAAATCCAGCGGGCCGATTGGGTTATGCAGGGGTTGGATGACAAAGATTCCCTTGAATCGCTTCTTCTGGAGGGACACGGCGTCCTTGACGGCGCTCGTCTCGGCCGCGGACAGATGCTCGGATACACGCGACCGCAGTGAGCCCGTCGGCTTTCCCAGCCGGTGCGGCGCCGCGCGCTCCGAGTCGGGGCACACGGCAATCACCTGCTCGACACCTGCGGCCGCCAACTCCTCGAGCAACCGCGCGACCGCGCCGATCCGATCGCACGTGCGATGCGCCTCGCCCTTCCAGTAGCTTTCCGGTGAGAACGCAACGAGATGCGGCTCGGCAAGCCCCGGGACGCACAGCGCGCCCGCGAGCGCGTCGAAGACCTGATTGCGGCCCACGCCGCTCAGATCGATGAGGTCGCCGCGCCCGCGCTGAAAGAAAGGCTGCCGGCGCGCTTCGCCAATCGCGGCAAACACCAGGTCACCGCGTGTTTCGACGTCGAGTGTGGCGATAATCAGTTCCCGGAATCCGGGTTGTCCAAGGTTCTCCAGCAGAAGCTCCGTGTAGCGGCGGCTGAGATCGGCCGCGGACGGCTCTTTCGCAGTCGCAGGACCGCGGAATAGATGCCAGAGCGACGTGCGGAAATGGCGCAGCCCCGGCTCCGCGCTCCACGGCGCGCCCACGACGCGGGCCCACCAACGGCCGCGATCGCGGTTCGCCTTTCCTTGCAAGATATCGGGCCGCTGCGCCGCCGCCGCCACGGCCAACACCAGAAACGCGGCCGCAAAGCACAGCGTCACAAGGCGCGGAACCACCGTCGGCAACGCGGGCGCCGCGAACGCATACCGCACCATATCGGCGTACGCCGTCGCCAGACGAAAACCCGCGTCTACGCTCACCATCTGGACGAGGAAGCTGAGTGGATACGCGACCAGCGCTGTCGACAGCACCAGCAAAGGGAACGCGAGTACCGCCACAGCTGCGAGAACGAGAGCGCCCGCCCATTGCAGCGGCGGCCGCCATTGGTAGATTCTGGGTGGCGGCTGACGGCGCCACACTCCCCCGTCCTCCCATGTCTTGCCACCGGCATCAATCGCCGCGAACAGCGCGCAGACCACGCCAATGCCGCGACCGCTCATCACGTCGATCTTGATGCCCGCTTCGTGAAGCGCCCGCAGCACGCCCGAATGGTACGCCCCGCCGGTGCCGTTGCCGGTGAAGAGAACGGCAGTTCTCAGGTGCGGTGAATAGCTCACGCCTCGTCGTGGATAGTGACGAGCTTGATGATCTCGAAGTTGCGGATGCCGCTCGGGGTCGTAACTTTGATCTCGTCACCTTCGTTCTTACCGACGATGGCGCGGCCAATCGGCGAGCTGGTCGAGATGAGTCCTTTCGCCGCGTCGGCTTCCTCTGGCATGACGAGCTGATAGGTGATCGAGCCGCCGTTGTCTTCGCGCAGCTGGACGGTCGATCCGAATGCCGCGCGATCGTGCGGAATCTTGTCGAGATTCATGATCGAGATCTCGGCAATCCGCTTCTTCAGCATCGCAATGCGTGCATTGACGATGCCCTGCCGATCTTTCGCCGCCTGATATTCCGCGTTCTCCCGCAAGTCGCCAAGCTCGCGCGCGCGCTGGATCTCCTTGGGCAGTTCGCGGTGAAGCTCGCGCTCGAGCTCCATCACTTCGTCCTCGAATTTCTTGAGTATTTTTGCCTTCATCGGCAGGAAGATCCTAGCACATCTGTTATGCTCTCCAGATGACTGGAGCATCGCACTCCAGCGTCAAACGCTATCGCGAGCTCGCTCGCAACCCCCACAAAAACGGACACGAACGCGAGCTGCTGCTCGACGGCCCGCACCTCCTGTTCGAGGCGCGCAAGTCCGGGCTGCCGATCGAAAGCGCGGCGTTCGAACAGGACGCGCTCGCCGATCCGTCGATCCGTACGCTTGGCGGAACAGCTCGCCGGCGATGGCGCGGATGTGTTCATCGTGTCGCGACAGACGCTCTATACGATGAGCCCCGTGCGAACGCCTGCCGGCGCAGTCGGGATCGCTCGTCGCACGGTTCCGACTCTGGCCGATGCGCTCGCCTTGCCACGCGCGCTCGTCGTCGTCGCGCACGATGTTCAGGACCCGGGGAATGTGGGTGGTATCGTGCGCACGGCCGAAGCTGCCGGCGCCACTGCGTTTGTCGCGACTGCCGCGACCGCGGATCCCTTCGGGTGGAAGGCCGTGAGAGGATCGATGGGCAGTGCGCTGCGATTGGCGATCGCGCGGGGAGAGATTGAAGACGTGCTCGCAGCCCTGCGAAAGAGCGGCGTCGTGACCAACGCGCTCGTGCCACACGGAGGAAACCCGTTGTTCGCTGCGGACTTCACAAAACCTTCGGCCTTCCTGCTCGGCAGCGAAGGTCTCGGCCTGTCGCCTGAACTGCTCCAGCGCGTCGATTGCCGCATAACGGTTCCCATGCACCGGCCCGTAGAGTCTCTGAACGTCGGTGTCGCCGCCGCGCTGGTGCTCTACGAGGCGTTCAGGCAACGAGGCTGATGTCCCTATTTGACGACCCTTCCACCGACACACCCGCCGCCACCGCCGCGGGCACTCCTCTCGCCGAACGCATGCGTCCGGTCAGCTTCGACGAGTTCGTCGGGCAGCAGGACATCCTTGCACTCGGGAAACCACTGCGTGAGGCCATCGAGCACGATCGACTGCGATCCATCATCCTTTGGGGCCCGCCAGGCACCGGCAAGACGACCCTCGCGAGACTGATTGCCAAGGCGACGCGCGCACGCTTTGTCTCCTTCAGTGCGGTGCTTGCGGGCATCAAGGAGATCAAAGACGTGATGGCCGCTGCCGAGCAATCACGGCGTCAGTTGAACCGGCGCACCATTGTTTTCGTCGACGAGATCCACCGCTTCAACAAGTCCCAGCAGGATGCCTTTCTGCCGCGCGTCGAAGCTGGCGACATCGTGCTGATCGGCGCGACCACGGAGAACCCGTCGTTCGAGGTCAACGCGGCGCTTCTGTCGCGCTCGAAGGTCTACACGCTTCGAGGCCTTAAGGAGGATGAGATCGCGGCGATTCTCGAGCGCGCGCTCGAAGACCGCGAGCGCGGACTGGGGGCGGAGCCGATCCGCGTCGAAGACGGCGCCTTGCAGGCGATTGCGCGCTTTTCGAACGGAGATGCGAGGGCTGCGTTGAACCTGCTCGAGCTGACGAGCGCGGCCGCGCCCCGCGAAGCGGACGGCACAACGCGCACCATCGGCCTCGAGACGGTGCAGCAGTCTGTGCAGCGGCGGGCGCTGCTCTATGACAAGAGCGGCGAAGAGCATTACAACATCATGTCGGCGCTGCATAAATCGATGCGGAACAGCGACCCGGACGCCTCGGTGTACTGGCTTGCGCGCATGCTCGAGGCGGGCGAAGATCCGCTATATGTCGCGCGGAGGCTCATCCGATTTGCGTCCGAGGACATCGGCAATGCGGATCCCCGGGCGTTGACCGTCGCCGTGGCGGCAAAGGACGCAGTGCATTTCGTCGGGATGCCCGAAGGGAACACTGCGCTGGCGCAGGCGGCCATTTATCTCGCTACCGCTCCGAAGAGCAACGCCGTCTACGTTGCGTATACGGAGGCCGCGGAAGACGCGCTGAAGCAACTAGCCGAGCCCGTGCCATTGCACATCCGCAACGCCCCTACGAAATTAATGAAGGAGCTCGACTATGGAAAGGGTTATAAATACGCGCACAACGAAGCGGCTGGCGTGGCGGACATGGACTGCCTTCCGCCGTCGCTAAGCGGCAAGACGTACTATCAACCGACTTCGCGAGGATTCGAGGACACGATCCGGAAGCGTATTGACGAATGGAAACGGTTGAGAGCGCGTCTCCCATCCAATGAATGAGACTGAGATTGTCGAAGCTGTCACAGGCGCCGACTATGCGCTCGGACGCGCGATGTTCGAGGAGTATGCGCGCTCCATCGAGGTTGACTTGTGCTTTCAGGACTTCGCGGCCGAGCTCGATCGGTTGTCGGTGATGTATGCGCCTCCCGCCGGCGCCCTCCTGCTGGCAAAGGCCGGCTCAGAGGTCGCTGGATGCGTCGGGCTCCGCAAGCTGCGCGACGACATATCCGAGATGAAGCGGCTTTACGTACGGCCAGAGTTTCGGCGACACCATCTGGGCCGACGGATGGCGGAGGAAATCGCACGCCGGGCACGCGAGCTCGGCTATCGAACCCTGGTGCTCGACACCCTGGGCACCATGGAAGCTGCCCAGCGGCTCTACGAGTCCATGGGGTTCAAACCCGCCACGTCGTACTACGTCAATCCTCTGCCCAACGTGAAGTACTTCTCGCTCGACCTTCGGAAAGGCTAAACTCCGCCCATGAATCGCAGAGACCTGCTGAAAGCCGCGCTGCTCGCGCTTGTCCCACGGCCGGCGTTTGCGGCATCGGTATCCACGCTCATCGGCAACGGCTCGCCCGGGTTGAGCGACTCGCAAGTGAACAACCCGTACGGTGTCATCCTCGCGCGTGACGGGGGGCTGTATTTCTGCGACGTTGACAATCAGCGCATACGGCGGTTCGATTTCGCATCCCGAGCCACGCGAACGATCGCGGGCGACGGTCAGCGGGCGTACAGAGGCGACGGCGGACCGGCCACGGCCGGCTCTCTGAACATGCCTCACGAGGTCGTCTTTGACGCGCGCGGTCACATGTATATCGCCGAGCGGGACAGCCACGTCGTGCGAAAGGTGGACGGCGCGACCGGCGTGATCTCAACGCTCGCCGGGACCGGAGTCGCCGGGTTCTCTGGAGATCTTGGTGCGGCCGCGCAGGCCCAATTGCGGCAGCCCCATAGCATTTACATCGGGCCGGACGACCACCTGATGATCTGCGACATCGGCAACCATCGAATTCGATCCGTTGACCTGCGCAGCGGGATCATCGACACAATCGGCGGCACAGGCGAACGTCTATCCACTCCGGATGGCGCGCCGCTGAAGGGCACGCCGCTCAACGGGCCGCGCACGATGGTGATCGATCGGGACGGTACGATCTACCTCGCGCTGCGCGAGGGCAATGCGCTCTATCGCATCGATCCCAAAACCCGCACGCTTCATCATCTTGCGGGCACCGGAGAGCAGGGCTGGACGGGCGACGGCGGACCCGCGCGCATGGCGAAGCTGTCCGGCCCGAAGGGGCTTGCGCTGTCCGGACGAAGCCTCTATGTCGCCGACACGGAGAGTCACACGATCCGCCGTATAAATCTCGACACAGGCATCATCACGACGGTGCTCGGCGCGGGTGTACGCGGCGATGGTCCTGAATCCGATCCGCTGCAGTGCAAGTTGTCCCGTCCGCACGGGCTCTTCGCGGCGCCGGATGGAACGCTGTACGTCACCGACAGCGAAGCCCATCGTATCCGGGTACTGAAGCCGGAATGACACCTGCAGCGCTGCTCGTCGCCGTGGCATTTGCGTTCCCAAACGAGCAGGGGACGCTGCTTCTCGCGACAGCCGAGATCGCGACACCGCAGGCGCTGCGCGTGGCGATCTGCTCGGATGGCCGGCAGGTACCGATCCAATTCGACCGGCAACAATCGGAAAGCCGAAACGGTACGGGACGGCAGACACCGCAGAATTTCGCGGATACTGGAGGATTCGTCTTTCGAATCGTCAGCGGCGCGATCAGGTCTGACGCCACCTGCCTCGTTGCAGACGATACGCTTCTTGGCGGCGCCATCGCTGTCCCGATAGCCCGTCCTCCCGAGACGGCACGGTGCGCGAAAGCGATGTATCCAGACTTCCAGGCCGACAAAGGCCGGCCGGTGGTCGGCTGCTGGCCGATAGGCGGGGCGGAGGGTATTCAGGTCGCCATTCTCGAATTCACACGCCGGTTGAATCAAGCTTTGGCGGCGCTTGTCGTCGTTGATGGGGATCGACGTATCTACATCGACTACCCGGCTGACTTCCGTGGGCCCGGCTCAGATCTCTGGCGCGCCGACGATGGCGGGGAGATCCATGCGGAGGGTTTTGGCGTCGTGTTTCTCCTGAAGCGCGGGTCGACGTATCTGCTCGCGCTCGACTGGAAAGGCGCCGAAGGCAGCGCGTTGTCGCTCTACACCTCGGAGGGCGCCGGTCAATTCAAGGAACTCCTCAGCGAGTCATGGTACAGGGCTCCGATGTAACGTGCCGCGGCCGTCGCGCTCTGAATGCCGCGCTGGCGTGCGCGGCGGCGCTCGCGCTTCCCGTCTTCGCGGCTGCCGGCGCCCAGGCGCCGCCGGCTGTCGACGACCTGCTGGCCCGCGTCAGCGAACGAGTCGCAGAGTTCTACACGCGCGCGAAGAATGTCGTCTGCACCGAGACGTCGAGAGTACAGCCCATTGACCTCGACAATGCGCCGCTTGGGTTCTCGCGAACCGTCGAATCGGAGCTGCGGATTGAAACCGAGAACCCAGACGTCGCGAGTGCGGCGGCAATCCTGCGGAAAATCCTGAGAGTCAACGGCCGGATTCCACGAGACAGCGAGAAGAAGGATCGGGCGAGCTGCACCGACCCGAACCCACTGTCGTCCGAACCTATCGCGTTTCTGCTGCCGAGTCACCGTTCCGAGTACCAGTTTCAGACTGCCGGCGTCGCGAAGGATAGAAACCGCACCGCCGTCCTGATTGATTTCGAGTCGATCGATCGCAGGAGCAACCCCGAACTCATCCGGGATCCGGAAGGGCGTGACGACTGCTTCGACTGGTCGGGGAGAATCGCATCGAGGGGCAGGGTCTGGGTCGACGCGAGCAACTACGATGTGCTGCGTGTCGAACGGCGGCTCAGAGGACCGGTCGACGTGAAGGTGCCGATGTTGATCCAGCGCCGTCATCGCCTCGACCCGTTCGTGGTCATCGTACGCGACGAAGTCACGATCCGATACAAGACCGTCGCCTTCAGCGATCCCGACGAAGTGCTGCTTCTTCCGGAATCGATCGAGACCTTCACGATGGTGCGGGGCGGTCTTCAGTCGACCCGGCGAAGCCAAACGTACGCCGATTACAGACGCTTTGTCACCGGAGGGCGGGTCATCTCCGCGACGTCTGACGCACCATGAGCCACCCGGCGATGAACATCGCCACGCCGACATAAAACGGATTTGGCGCCGGTCCCATGGGACCGGCCATGAACACATCGAGAAGCAGAATCCACATCGCAAAGGCCTGCAGAAAGCGGCCAACCCACCACAGAGCGCTACCGACGCCAGGATTCATGAGTTATCGCGGCTCATATCCTCTGAAAGTTCTTTTCAAGTTCGCGCCGCGAGAGGCGCAGCATCACCGGCCGCCCGTGCGGACACACCGTGGAATACGCAGTGCGGCGAAGCTCTTCCAGAATATGCAGCATTTTCTCGTGCGTGAGCGGGTAGTTGGCCTTCACGGCCGCATGGCAGGCCGTGGTCGCCGCAATGCGCCGCAACGCGTCGCCCACGTCCCTGCCGCGATCCAGCCCTTCCAGATCCTCTGCCAACGCGCGTATGGCGGTGAGTGCAGCCTCGCCAGCCAGGACCGCCGGCACGGCGGTCATGCGCAGCGTATCGCCTCCGAAATCATCCACCCCAAAGCCGAGCCTGTCGAGATCGTCCGCATGGCTCAGGAGCGCCTGGCGCCCTTCGGGTGAGAGCTCGACCAGGACAGGTTCGAGCAATCGCTGGCTCTCGAGCCGTCCGGAGCTGAGTTTCTGCATGACGCGCTCGAACAGGACGCGCTCGTGCGCCACATGCTGGTCGATAATCGCGATGCCGTCAGCGTCCACCGCAATGATGAACGTGTCGCGGAATTGGCCGAGCGGCATCAGGGGCTTGATGAGCTCAGCGGCTCCAGGTTCCGGGTTCGGCTGATCGGCCGACCTGAAGGTCGGCACTCCCGCCGACCCCCCCACGACGCCCGAGGATGCGAACCCCGCCACAACGTCTGCCAGCGGCGGACTGTCTGTCGTAGTGCTGACCTTCAGGCCAGCCAAATCCGCCCAGCGGCTCGGGTAAATGCCTCCGCTCAGCACGTTTGGAATCGACTGCGGCATCGGCATCGGATCGCGGTAGCTGCTCGGGAGGAGCTGCAGCTCGGGCACAGCGCCCTTTCCTATGGCATCAGCGACTGCGTGCTTGACCGCTTCATGAACGAACGACTGGTCGCGAAACCGTACTTCGGCCTTCGTCGGATGCACGTTCACGTCGATGCGATCCGCGGGTACGTCGAGGAACAGGTGGACTTCGGGGCTGCGCTCTTTGATTGACGCGTTGCTGTAGGCCTCGATAATCGCGTGCGCGATCGTCTTGTCTTTGACGATTCGCCGGTTGACGAAAACGTTTTGGGCGCCGCGCGTCGGCCCCTGTTCGGCAAGCGCGGCGACGACACCTTTGATCCTGAATCCCGTGAGCGCCTTGCCAACCGGGACGAGATCGGGACGATCGCCAAAGATCTGATAGAGACGGTCGTCGAACGTCCCCACTGCCGGCCAGCTGAACATCGTTCGGGGACCGCTCGTCAGCGCGAAGCCGAGCTCCGGGTAACCGAGCGCAAACTGCGTGACGACTCGGGATACCTGCGTCGCTTCACCGGTGTCTGTCTTGAGAAACTTGCGCCGCGCCGGCAGGTTGTAAAACAGATCGCCGACTTCTATTGACGTGCCCTCCGGCGTGCCGATCTCCTGAACCGCAGCGACGGCGCCTCCGTTGACGCGAATCTCGGTGCCGGAGATCTCGCCGCGGCGCCGCGTCTTCATGATGAAATGCGAGACGGACGCGATGCTGGGCAGCGCTTCGCCGCGAAAGCCGAGGGTCTGAATCGCGGCGAGGTCCTCGGCCCGCTGAATCTTGCTCGTGGCGTGGCGCTCGAGCGAGAGGCGGGCATCCTCGGGACTCATCCCGTCGCCATCGTCCTCAACACGTACGAGGCGCTTGCCGCCCAGCTCGATGTATACCTGGATGCGCCGCGCGCCCGCGTCGATGGCGTTTTCGATCAGCTCCTTGACGACCGACGCGGGCCTCTCGACCACCTCGCCGGCGGCGATTTGATTGGCGAGGTCGCTGGGAAGAACGGTAATTCTGCCCATGGCTTTGGGCTATGGACTCTAGACTCTGGGTCTGGAAACAGCCAGAGCCCAGAGCCCTGAGCCACCAGCGTTAGTCCCCAACCTTCACAGACAGCGCGGCTTGAGCAGCAGCCAGCCGCGCCACAGGCACGCGATAGGGAGACATGGACACATAGTTCAAGCCGACCTTCTCAAAGAAATGAATCGACGCGGGATCGCCGCCGTGTTCGCCGCAAATGCCCAATTTGATGTCAGGACGCGTCGAGCGTCCTTTCTCGACAGCGGTCCGGACGAGCGAGCCGACGCCGACGGTATCGATGGTGCTGAACGGGTCTTTGTCCAGGATCTTCTTGTCCTGATAGGCGCCCAGGAACTTGCCGATGTCGTCGCGCGAGAACCCGAACGTCGTTTGCGTGAGGTCGTTGGTGCCGAACGAGAAAAACTGGGCTTCGACGGCAATCTCGTCGGCGGTGACAGCACCGCGCGGCACTTCGATCATCGTGCCCACCAGGTACTCGATTTTGACGCCGTGCTCCTTCATCGTCTCAGCCGCCACGCGATCGACAACCTCCTTCTGGTCCTTCAGCTCCTTCACATGGCCGACAAGCGGGATCATGATTTCGGGGATGACCTTCAGCCCTTCTTTCTTCAGCTGAATCGCCGCCTCGATGATGGCCCGCGTCTGCATCTCGGTGATCTCCGGATACGTGATGCCGAGGCGGACGCCGCGGTGCCCGAGCATGGGGTTGAACTCGTGCAACTGTTCGACCCGCGCCAGCAACTTGCGCTTGGTCTCGAGCTCGCGTGTGTCGCCGTTGGTCGCCTCAAGTTTCGCGATCTCGACCATCAGGTCTTCACGCTTCGGCAGGAACTCGTGCAGCGGCGGGTCGATGGTCCGGATGGTGACGGGCTCCCCCTTCATCGCCTTGAAGACACCGTAAAAATCCGCCCGCTGCAGCGGCAGAAGCTCGAGGACCGCTTTCGTCCGGTCCGTCACGTTATCCGCAAGGATCATGCGCTGCACGATCGGCAGCCGATCCTCACCGAAGAACATGTGCTCCGTACGGCACAGGCCAATGCCGCGCGCGCCGAACGCATAGGCGAGCTCTGCCTGATCCGGCAGATCAGCGTTGGCGCGGATGCCCAGGCGCCGCACCTTGTCGGCCCACTCGAGGATTTTGCTGAAGCGCTGATAAATATCCGATTTCTTCGCCTCGAGCTGACCGTTGACGACCTGAAGAATCTCGCTCGGCTTCGACGCCATTTTCCCAAGCTTGATTTCCCCCTTGAGGCCGTCGAACGACACAAACTCTCCTTCCTTGACGACCTTCCCGCCGACGGTGAACTGCTTGTCCTTCTCGGAGATCGTCAGTGAGCCGGCGCCGACGATCGACGGCTTGCCCATCTGGCGTCCGACGACCGCGGCATGTGACGTCATGCCGCCCGTCGCTGTCAGGATGCCCTGCGCGACGTGCATGCCGTGGATGTCATCTGGAACCGTTTCTTTCCTGACGAGGATCACCTGCTTGCCCTGGCGCGTCCATTCCACCGCATCGTCCGCGGTAAACACCACCTGGCCGGAGGCCGCACCGGGCGAGGCGGGAAGACCTTTGGCAAGGACAGGGACCTTCGCCCACTCTGCTGGATCGAATCCCGGCGAGAGGAGCTGCGAGAGCGCTTCCGGATCGACCAGGAGCAGCGCTTCCTTCGGCGACACGATCTTCTCGTTTGCGAGATCCGTCGCAATCACAACCGCCGCATATCCCGTGCGCTTGCCGCTGCGGGTCTGCAGCATGAAGAGCTTCTCGTCCTGGATTGTGAACTCGAAATCCTGAACGTCTTTGTAGTGCTTCTCGAGGCGCGTCGTGATCTCGCGCAGCTGCCTGTACGCCTTTGGCAGCACCTTTTCGAGCTCTTTGATTTGCTGAGGCGTCCGTACGCCGGAAACGACGTCCTCGCCCTGGGCGTTGACGAGAAACTCCCCGTAGAACTCTTTTTCGCCCGTTGCCGGGCTCCGGGTAAAGCCGACGCCGGTTGCCGAGCGATCCCCGGTGTTGCCGAACACCATCTGCTGCACGTTGACCGCCGTCCCGATGTAATCGGGAATGTCGTAAATGCGACGATATTCCTTGGCGCGCGGGTTCTGCCACGAGCGGAACACGGCGTTGCGCGAGCCTTTGAGCTGCTCGATCGGATCCTGCGGAAAATCCTTGCCGGTCTTGTTCTTTACGACCTTCTTGTAGCGCTTGATCACGTCGCGCAGCGCCTTTTCATCGAGGTCGGTGTCTGCTTTGACGCCGCGCGATTTCTTCACGGCGTCGAGCTCGTGCTCGAACACGTCCTTCGGAATCTCGAGCACCACGTTGCCGAACATCTGAATGAAGCGGCGGTAGCTGTCGGCGGCGAAACGGCCGTTGCCGGTCTCCTGCTTTAGCGATTCGACGGTCTCGTCGTTGAGGCCGAGGTTCAGGATCGTGTCCATCATGCCGGGCATCGAGAATTTCGCGCCCGAGCGCACAGACACGAGGAGCGGTTTTTTCGTGTCGCCAAGCGTGCGGCCGGCCGATTTCTCGAGCTTCCGCAGGTTGTCGATCATTTCCTTGTCGATGGCGGCAGGAATTTTGCCGCCCTCTTTGTAGTAGATCGTGCAGACAGGTGTCGAAATCGTGAAGCCTGCCGGCACGGGCAGCTGCGCGTTCGTCATCTCCGCGAGGCCGGAGCCCTTGCCCCCGAGCAGGTCCTTCATTGTGCGATCGCCGTCGGCCTTCCCGTCGCCGAAGTAGTAGACGTATTTCCCGGGCTTCGCCAGCTTCGCCACTTCGTTTGGTTGCGCGGCCCCAGCACCCGCTCCTCGCCGCGTCGTCTTCGTCGTTGAAACTTTCTTCGCCATTCGACTGTTTACTCCGTCTCCGAAACGATTTCGGAAATGTCTGCAATTCGTAGGATTTGCTGTTCGAGACGCTTCATGAGGCGCAGCCGCGCCTTGCGCAGGGCTGGGTCATCCACCATCACGAAGATTTCTATGAAGAATCGATCGACTGCAGGACCGAACTGGGCTGCCTCGACAAATGCGCGGCGCAAATTTTCCCCCGATTCGAGCACGCTGTCAATTGCGGGGCCCCGGCGCTCGAGTTCTTGCAGCAGCGACAGTTCAGCAGGTTCCTTGAGCAATGTCGCGAGCGGCGGCTCGTTCGCGCCTGCGGCCGCGTGATGCTCGTCGGGCAACTCGCGCGCGATGTTCTTGACGCGCTTGAAGGCGACAGCCAGCTTCTGAAAATCTGGAGACGTCGTGAACTCTGGCAGCGCCTCGAGTCGCTTGAGCGCGTCGGCGGGACTCAGCAGCGCAAACCCCGACTGCTGCAGCACCGCGCGCACGTTCCGAACGTCGAAACCTCGATACTCGAGCACGTAGCGGTAGCGGTCGAGCAGGAACGTGTTCATCGCCTCCCGGCTTTCCGCGGGCCATTCGCCGAGCGGCGCAAATGCGTTCGCGGCTTCTTCGATCAGCGTGTAGAGCGGCGGACGTGCCGAGAGCCCCGTCAACGTCGAGAGATCGACCAGGATCTTGAAAATCCCGTGCGCTTGCCGCCGCAACCCGAAGGGATCACGTGATCCGGTCGGCTTCTCTCCGGCGTAGAACATGCCGACGACTGTGTCGAGCTTGTCGGCGAGCGAAACCGCAGCCCAACTGACCGCAGCATCGCCAAGCTGCTGCCGCGTCGGCGGCGCATCGGCGGCCACCGAGTCAGGGAGGTAGTGGTAGTAAATCGCCTTCCAGACGCGCTCCGCCTCCCCTTCCTCGCGGGCGTAGATGCCGCCCATCACTCCTTGCAACTCGGTGAGCTCGGCAACCATCTCGGTCGCGAGGTCGGCCTTCGCCAGACGTCCTGCAGCTGCAGCGGCGTCACCAAGTGCGGGCGACTGCAGCGGCTCGGTTGCAATCCAACGGGCCAACTCTTCCATTCGCCGCGACTTCTCGAAATAGCTGCCCAGCTTCTTGTGAAACCGGATCGTGTGTAGCCGCTCGATCCGCTCGTCGAGCGGCACCCGGCGATCCGCATCCCAGAAGAAACGCGCATCTCGGAGCCGCGCGGTGAGCACCCGCTCGTAATTTCGCGCAACAACTTTCTCGTTCGCCGCATCCGCGTTCGTGACGACCAGAAACGCCGGCTTCAACCTGCCCGTTTCGTCGACAACCGGAAAGTTGTGTTGATGATGGATCATCGTCGTCGTCAACACTTCTTCAGGCAGAGAGAGAAACTCTTTGGAGAAGGTGCCGGCCATGACCGTCGGGTATTCGATGAGATCCGGCACCTCTTCCAGAAGCGTCGAGTGCAGCATCGCCGCGGAGCCAACGCGTCCGCCAAGGCCTCGGGCCTTTGCCTCGAGGCCGCGGCCGATGCGATCCTGCCGTTCCTGCCGATCGAGAATGACGAAATGTTCAGCAAGACGCGCCGTGTAATCGTCGAAGGTACGCACCTTCACTGCACGTCCGGCTCTGCCGCTCGTGGTGAGAAACCGGTGTCCATAGGTGACGGCCGCCGATACGACCTCCTGAACCGCCGACGATTCGGACAATTCGGTGCGCCGGATAGTGAATGGGACGACGCGCCCGCCGTAGAGGTAGAGAATCCAGCGGATTGGGCGTCCGAACAACAGATCGCCCTTCCCGTCCTCGAGGTAGGCGTCCCAATGCATCGCCTTCGGGAAGCTGAACGATCGAAGGGTTGTGGCGAGGACATCGGGCAGCACATCGACGGCTGCCTTGCCGCGCTGATGTTTGCGGAGCCCCAGGTAGGTGCCTTTGGGTGTGTCAACGTGTTCGAGCTGGGCAACGTCGACGTTGTTCTTGCGCGCAAACCCTGCCGCCGCCGGAGTCGGAGCACCGTCGGCGCCGAACGCCGCGGCGACCGGAGGACCGGTCACCAGCTCTTCGAGGTCGGTTTGCCGCTCGGAGATCTTCGCGACACGTGCGGTCAGCCGCCGAGGTGTGCTGTAGCCTTCAACCGGCGCATCAGCGACGAGCCGGTGCGCTCGCAACGCGCCGTCGAGGCCGTCCCGAATCTGCCGGGTCAGGCCCGGCAGCCACGACGCCGGGAGCTCTTCGGTTCCAAGTTCCAGTAAAAGTTCGCGGTCCATTAAATGGGGTCAGACCCTATTTTTTCGCTTTTCGTAAATCCGGCCTCTTGCGCCACGTAGGCCTGTGAAATCGCGATGGCAATCTGGCGCACTTTCAGCACGTACGCCGTGCGTTCGCTGACGCCGACGCTGCCGCTCGAGTCAAGGATGTTGAACACGTGCGAGCACTTCAAGGCGTATTCGAGCGAAGGCAGGATGAGTTGGCTCTTCAACAGCCGCTCGGCCATGCCGTAATACTTGTCGAACAAGTCACGATGGAACCCGGCGAAGTCCTCGCGGGACATCCCGTCGACCTGACCATATACATATCTGGACTGTTCGATCTCCTCGCGCAGCCGCACCTCTCCATACTTCACGCCACCGCCCCACTCGAGGTCGAAGACGTTGTCGACCTTCTGCAGCAGCATGGCGATGCGCTCGAGCCCGTAGGTCAGCTCGGCACCGACGGGCGCCAGATTCACACCGCCGACCTGCTGAAAGTAGGTGAACTGCGTGATTTCGAGGCCGTCGAACAGCACCTGCCAGCCGATCCCCCACGCGCCGAGAGTGGGCGACTCCCAGTTGTCATCTTCGAAGCGGATGTCGTGCGCGCGCGGTTCGATACCGACTGCCTCCAGGCTCTGCAGATAAATCTGCTGCACCTCATCCGGCGCGGGCTTCAGAATCACCTGAAATTGATGGTGCTTGAAGAGGCGGTTCGGGTTCTCGCCGAACCGGCCGTCATCGGGACGGCGCGACGGCTGCACGTACGCAACGTTCCACGGCTTCGGCCCGAGCACGCGCAACAGCGTCTCTGGATGCGATGTGCCCGCACCGACTTCGAGATCGAGCGGCTGTTGAATGATGCATCCTTGCGAGGCCCAGAAGGCGCTCAATTTGAAGATGAGATCTTGGAGGGTCACAAACGCGTCATATCCTTTAGCACTTTGATCGACCGCGGCTCGCGCTCGAGATGCGTCGCGATGATGCTGCGATGCAGCGACTCGAGCTCGCGCAGCATCGCGCGATCGGCAGTCACGCCGCCTAACGCCTGCGGACCCATCTTTCGCGCCGCCGCCAGAAAAGCCTGCGCTTCGGTGGACAGGCTCGAGACGCGGCCCGCCGGATACACGCCCTGCAGGCTGAGCAGCCAGTACTCGAAATACCGCGTCAACGGCTCTGACGGCACGCCGGCCGCAATCGCTTCCACCATCGACACGCCGAGCCGGTAGAGGCGCTCGTCCTCGTGGCTCTCGGCTGCCCATTCGTCGATAAGCTCGGCGAAATACGTCGCGCAGCCGAGCCCTTCGATCGTTCCCGACGACAGCACCGACCGCGACGCCTCGGAGTAGTTCAGGTTGACCAGCTCGCGCCGCTCCTTCTCAAAGTACGCCACGCGCGCGTGCGTGAGCGGCTCGAGCGCGCCGACGAAGTTCGACTTCGGACGCCGAGCGCCCTTCGCGACGCCCCGCTTCTTACCTCGGTCGCGCGTCAAGAACACGACAATCCGGTCCGACTCCGCGAGTTTGTAGGTTCTGAGAATCAGCGCGTCGGCGGTGTAGAGGGGCATGTACGGCTTGCCTCGCCGAAGCTCGCGAAGCGTCAGCGGAGGCGGGCCCCCATATTCTACCCCGCGCGTCCAAAGTAACGCGTAAACAGCGTGGCCAATCCGAGGAATGAGGCAAATCCGCAAACGTCGGTAAACGTGGTGATGAACACGGCCGAAGCCAGGGCCGGGTCAATCTTCAGTGCCTTGAGACCCAACGGGATGAGCGTGCCCACAAGGCCGGCCACGAACAGGTTTATGACCATGGCCATCGCCAGGATAACGCCCAGTCGGAAGTCGCCGTTCATTACCCACGCGACGAGGGCTGCAATGGCGCCCACCACGATGCCATTGCCGACGCCGACCAGCACGTTCTTGAGGAGGGCCTTCCGGGAATTGCTCCAAGTGAGCTCCCCCAGGGCGATGCCACGGATGATGACCGTCAGCGTCTGTGTGGCGGCATTGCCGCCCATGCCGGCGACGATCGGCATGAACACCGCGAGCGCCACCCAGGACGCTATCGTCTGCTGAAAGACTCCGACAACGGCCGCGGCGAGAAAAGCCGTCGCCAGGTTCACGATGAGCCATGGCATGCGCTTGCGCAGCGACTCGCTCGCGGGCGTAAAGACGCGCTCGTCGCTCGACACGCCGGCAAGCCGATACAAGTCTTCGGTGGCCTCGTCCTTGATGACGTCGATTACGTCGTCAACCGTAATGATGCCGACGAGCTTGTTGTGTTCGTCAACGACCGGAATCGCCAGCAGGTTGTAGGAGGCGACCAGGCGCGCGACTTCTTCCTGGTCCATGTCGACGCGGGCGCTGATGGGATCGGCCGTCATGATGCGCTTGAGCGGCGTCTCTGGCGAGACGAGCAACAACCGACGCAACGACGTCACGCCGACGAGATGCCCGCGCGCGTCGACGATGTAGAGATAAAACACCATCTCGACGTCGCGAGAGCTTTGCAGGGCCGTGATTGCCTCACCGACCGTCAGATCCTCGGCAAGCGCGAAGACATGCGGGTTCATGATGCGGCCCGCGGTCCGCTCCGGATACTCGAGCAGGTTTTCGACCTCGCCCGATTCCTTGCGGCCCATGAACTCGAGCACGGCCGTTGAAAGCTCTTCCGGCAGGTTATCGATCAGAGCCGCCGCATCGTCTGAGGGCAGCTCCTGGACAAGCTTGGCGATTTCTTCGGCGGACCGGCCGGCGAGCAAATGGGCGCCAGTTTCGGGGCCCAGCTCGCTGAGCGTCTCCATGGCCAGCCGGCTGTTGCGCTCGACCAAGACGGAAAACGTCGCGATCCGATCGCGGTCAGCGAGCTCGCCGAATATCTGCGCAAGATCCGCCGGGTGTTGTTTCTGGAGGAGATTCGAAAGGTTTGCCGTGGCGCCGACCCTCAGAAGGCGCTTGACGGAATCGAAGACAAGATCGACCTTGCGCTGCGGCGGCATACGAACCCGTTACTGTAACATTCTCGCGCGCGGATTGGGGATTGGGGATTAGGGATGGGAATGGATTGCGGATTGGGGATTGGGATTGGGGATTTGGGTCGAACCAGTTCAGGACGACAGTGAGTAGAACGCGGCGATGTCCTCGGCCTCAGGATATACAGCCGCGAGGTCTCGCGCTGGCGTCCGCCTTCATCTAAACAGCGACGGAAAAAAGCCCGTCGTCGAGTGTGACGGCGACACGGCACACCATTCTTCGTCCGCCCACAACGATCGTTCGTCGATGGCGCCAATGGGAGCGCCGGGCGGAATGTCGGGGGCGGGAACCGGAGCCGCCGGCTGGAACGGACGATCGAGGAATCGCGTGATGTCAGCGGCCATCAACCGCCCGTGCGCCGCATCGGGCCCGAGCATCGCGTTCGCACGCGTGCGTACCCCAACAAGGCTCGCGGTGGCAATCGCGCGTACCTGCGCCATCGGTGCGTCTTTCGCGAGCGTCATCAGGCGATCGACGAGCGCGCGCTCGACCGCTTGATTGACCAGGGCTTCATAAGGGGTCGCAGGCTTGTCCTCGAATGTCGCGGCGATCAGTCGAGTGATAACGCCGTTGAGCGACGGCAATGTGGAGTCGCGCGCATGCTGCGCCACAAGACGAGCGGCCCGCTCCGGTGCGAGCACGAACTGAATCGTCAGATCGGCAGCGATAAGGCCCGGCGTAACGGGATCGAACGGCAATCCCGTATAGCGGGGAAACAGTTCCCGATGACGAGGATACCCCGATGGCCGCGGCGGCAGTTTCTCGAGCGCAGCCGCCGGGACGACGAGTTCCGAGGCGCGCAGCGTGGCCGCGAGCGCATTCAGCGCCGCGTTCTGTTCGGCAGCCTGAACCGGTCGTGGCGCCGGATCGCCCGCTCCGCGCATCGCATACACGTAATGCTGGCCGCCGAGCGCAGAGGCCGCCGACTCGAGTTGATAACGATGGTGCAGGAACACCGGCACGAGCGCTTCCTCCATCATCGCCATAGGCGACCCGTCGCGAATCGCCGATTCTCCGAATCGATTCAGGGCGGCGCGCCGCACTTTCATCACGCGTGTCAACTCGGCGGCGGGATCAACGCCGTTGGCCCACTGGTCGGCGCCTGGCGTGTAATCGATGTCCTGGTTGCTCAGATAGCGCAGATCGCTCGCCGCGGCGGTTGCGAGAAGCGCCTCTCGCGCTTCTGACGCGCTGGTTCCCGGCGGAAGATGCCCATAGGCGTATCGAACCGCGACCTTGTCCCATTCACCGATACCGTTTGCATACGCGTCGGAGAGATCGATCGTGCCGTCCGGCCCCAAGGTGACGAGCGGATGCGGGTAATCCATCACGGAGATGCGTCCCGCTTTGCTGTTGTAATAGTTGTGCCCGAAGCCAAGCGTGTGGCCTACCTCGTGCGCCGAGAGTTGCCGCAGCCGCGCAAGCGCCATCTGCGTCAACGCCTGGGGGGTCTCGTTTCCCGTTGCGTACGGCGAGAGCAGCCCTTCCGCAATCAAGTAGTCCTGGCGCACGCGCAGTGATCCGAGCGTCACATGTCCCTTGAGGATCTCGCCCGTGCGCGGATCGGTGACACCCGCCCCGTAGCTCCACCCGCGGGTCGATCGATGCACCCACTGGATCACGTTGTACCGGATGTCGAGCAAATCCGCGTCGGCCGGCATCATTTCCACGCGGAACGCATTGCGGTACCCTGCCGCCTCGAACGCCTGATTCCACCAGCGCGCGCCGTCGAGGAGTGCCGATCGTATCGGCTCAGGCGTCCCCCGATCGAGGTAATAGACGAGCGGCTGCACGGGCTCGCTGACCGCCGCCGACGGATCGCTTTTCTGAAGCCGGTGTCTGGAAATGAAGCGCTTGCTGATCGGTTCGGAAATCGGAGATGCGTAATCAAAATAGGAAATCCCGAACGCACCGGCGCGCGGGTCGAACACGAGCGGCTCGTACCCGGCCCCTGGCAGCTCAACGAAGGAATGGTGCTGATGCAGTGTGACCGCTTGAGGGCTCGGGGTCACGTCAGTGAGGCGGCCGCCCATAGCACCTCCGCCGGCCTGCGCCTCGTTTCCACCGTCACTCGTGAAGGTGAGCAGCACGTCCAGCTCTGTGTTTTTCGGGAACGCCTTCGTCCGGTCCATGTTGATGGCGCTTCTTCGCGAGTCGACGCGGAAGGTCGCGGGCCGCAATCGCTGAACCACGCCATGCACGTCGCGCAAAAGAAACTCGGACGCATCCACGAGTACGCGGCCGTTTGACTCGGCGGCGACGGTAAATCCCCACAGCACCGACTTCGCAAAGGCCTCTTCGACCGCACGCCGCTCGTCGGCGCTGGTGCTGAGAGCGCGGTACGCGTAGTTGGGCTCGATCATGAGCACCTTGGAACCAATGCGTTTGAACGTCACGATGTGCTCGCCGCCCAGCTGGCCGCGATCGAGACCAATGTCATTCGATCCGAGGCCCGACGACAACGCGGTCACGTAAAGCACCTCCGCATCGAACTTCGGAATCTCGAGCCACAACGTGCCGGTGGGGACCTCCCAATAGAGCGGGAAAAATCCATCGAGCTTCTGCAGTCCCTGAGTTTTCGTTTCAATTGTAGGAATGACCGTCTGCGCATCAGCCGGCGCAAGACTCAGAAACACGACGGCAAATAGCGCCACAATTTTTCCCATCGCCCCCTCTTAGCCCTAATCCCTAATCCCTGTCTTTGAGCCCCAGCTCGTCGAGCGTCCGCTGGTCTTCGCGCCACTGTTCTTTCACGGCGACGCGAAGGTCCAGGAACACCCGATTCTGCAGCAAAGTCTCGATGGCGTGGCGCGCTGAGGTGCCGACTTCCTTGATCATCTCGCCTCCCCGGCCGATCACAATGGGCTTCTGCGATTCACGCTCGACCAGAATCGTCGCCCAGATGCGGGTCATGTGGTCATCGGCCGTTGGCTCCTGAAACTTGTCGATCAGCACCGCCGTCGAAAAAGGCAGCTCATCGCGCGTCAGGCGAAGGACCTGCTCGCGGATCATCTCGGCGACCATGTTCCGCTCTGGTTGATCGGTGAGGTAGTCGACCGGGTACAGCGCCTCACCCTCGGGGAGCGCGCTCAGAATGACGTCTTCCAGGTGTGCGACGTTATCGCCAGACAGCGCGGAGACCGGGACAATGGCGTGCCAGTCGCGTTCGTTGTTCAACTGGTCGAGCACCGGGAGCAGCTTGTGCTTTTTTACGAGATCGATTTTATTGACAATCAGAATGGCCTTCGCCCTGGTGTCTTTCAAGAGGTCGAGTAGATATCGAAGCCCGGCTCCCGGCTTCTCAGACCCGTCGATGACCACCCCGATCACGTCCACTTCGCCGAGGGTGTCGACGGCGCTGTCCACCATCCGCACGTTCATCCGGTGGAGGGGTCGGTGAATCCCGGGTGTGTCAACGAAAATGACCTGCCCCTCGGGATAGTTCTTCACGCCCATGATGCGGTAGCGTGTCGTCTGCGGCTTATCAGAGACGATGGCGAGTTTCTCGCCGATGATGCGGTTCAGCAGCGACGACTTCCCCGCGTTCGGACGCCCTATCAGCGAAACAAAACCCGATTTCATTGCTGGTGCCGGGCCCAGTGAGCCGCCCTCATTCGCGCGCGTGGCCGATTTCTTCCTTTTCGCTGTCGTCCTGCGGCAACACGCGGGTGATGCGTACTTTGCGCACACGGCGCCGTTCCGCGTCGATGACTTCGACGTGAAGGCCATCGATGTCGAACGTCTCGCCAATGGCCGGGACATGGCCAAGGTGGCTCAGGAGGAAGCCGCCGACTGTCTCGAACCCCTCGCGCTCGATGGGCACGTGGAGGCGATCGCCAATTTCGTCGACGTCGGCCGCGCCGCTGAACACGAACGCGCCGTCGCGCTCCTCGACGACCGGCTCGGCTTCGACGTCGTACTCATCACGGATCTCGCCGAAGATCTCTTCGACGAGATCCTCCAGCGTCACAAGGCCGGCGGTGCCGCCGTACTCGTCGACCACGATGGCGCCCTGAATGCGCTGATGCTGGAATTCGCGCAGCAACTCGCTGACGAGCTTGGTCTCGGGAACGAAATGGGCGGGCCGCAGATGATTGGTGATGGGCGCATCGCCCTGGAGCGAATCGCCGAGGAGAATCAGATCCTTGACATACACGAAGCCCAGGATGTTATCGAGGTTGTCGCGGAAGACGGGAATCCGCGAGTACTCCTGCTCGCGAAACAGCGCGCGGAGCCCGTCGAGGGTCTGGTCGGCGGGAATCGCGACGATGTCGGGGCGCGGCGTCATCACTTCGCGGACGAGCGTATCGCCGAAGTCGACGATTGATTTCAGGAGCTTACGCTCGTCCTGGCCGTTCGACCCGCCGGCCTCGCTCGTCGACGTCCCGTTGATGATTTCTCCGTCGTCGTTCACTTCGTCGCGGTTGACCGAAACCGGCGCCGTCCGCTCCTTACGCGAATGATTGAGAAGGTGCAGCAGTCCGCGAGTAAGAGGCGTCAGCGGGCGGGAGAGTATCCGGAAGATTGGCAGCAGGAGCTCGAGAACGCGCTCGGGATCTCTCGAGACAATCAGAAACGGCACGAGAAATTCGCAAATCGCCCCAAACGTGACCATCGCGCCCGCCAGCAGCAGGAGCGACCCCGGGGTCGAGACCCCAATCATCCGCGCGAGCAGCAATACGACAAATCCCTCGATCAGGCCGAGCAGCGTGCGAAGTGGGAGGAACAGCAGCAGCGGTTCCTGGAGATAGTTTTCGAGATCCGGCGCGCGGCCGCTGCCCTCGGCGAGCAGCCTCAGCGAGACACGCATCAAGGCGTTAAACGCCGCCTGGATGGTGCCCAGATAGATCGCACCGCACGCGAGGAGAAAGAGGGTTAACGGAATCATGAAGAGCGTGCGATCAGACCGCGCGGCAGCCGAGCCTTACGGCGTAGCCTTGCTTCCGTCCGAGCCATCCGCCCGCTGTCACTGTCGTGATCGTAACCGAGAAGGTGCAAAAGACCATGTAGGGCAAGTACCCTAAACTCGGTGGCAAGCGAATGTCCGAGAATTCTGGCCTGTTTTTGGGCAATTCCGAGCGAAATGGCGATATCGCCCAGGTATTCTCCGGTTCCCGAGAAAGACAACACATCCGTTCCGGAGTTCTTGCGGCGGTATTTGCGGTTCAGGTTTTTGACGCGACGGTCCGGAAGAATGGCGATCGTGACCATGCCGCGGGCAGACCGCGGCGCGATCCTCGCGAGCCAGCGGCCCAGGCCTCTCGCGCTCGGGTGCGTGGTTCCGGGTTGAACCACGCTTACCTGCAGGCTCAGACTGGCCCGCCCTTGCCGGTGAACGCCTCGTAGGCCTTGACGATCTGCTGCACCAGTTTGTGGCGTACAACGTCGCGGTCGTCGAAATGGATGAATGAGATTCCTTCGATGTTCGACACGACTTTCATCACTTCGACCAGTCCAGAGATGCGCGCCGTCGGCAGGTCGATCTGCGTGATGTCCCCGGTCACGACCGCCTTGGAGCCAAAGCCCAGGCGCGTGAGGAACATCTTCATCTGCTCGGACGTCGTGTTCTGCGCCTCGTCGAGGATGACGAACGCATCGTTCAACGTGCGGCCACGCATGAACGCGATCGGCGCGATCTCAATCGTACCGCGCTCGATGAGCCGCTCCGCGCGTTCGACTTCCACCATGTCGTACAGGGCATCGTAGAGCGGCCGCAAGTACGGGTTCACTTTCTCCTGCAGGTCGCCCGGCAGGAAACCCAGCTTCTCTCCTGCTTCGACGGCCGGCCGCGCAAGGATGATGCGGTTGACGCGTTTTGAAAGTAAGAAGGAGACCGCCTGGGCCATCGCGAGGTACGTCTTGCCTGTCCCCGCCGGTCCTATACCGAACACGATGTCGTTCTGCTCTATCGCATCGAGATAGCGCCGCTGGTTGACGGTCTTTGGAACGACACGACGCTTTCCGGATTGCGTCTGCGTGCTCTTGAGAAAATATTCGCGGAGATCGATATTGGGATCGCTGGCGATCAGCTGCGCCGCTGTCTTCACGTCGCCATTCGAGACGCGGTAACCTTCCTGGAACAGCGCGCCGAGTTGTGAAAAAAGACGCTGCACTTTGCCGACGTCGGAGGGCGCGCCGTCAACGATGACGTCGTGTCCTTGCGTGCGAAGACGGACGCCGAACTGCGACTCGAGGTGCTTGAGGTTCTCGTCGTAGGAGCCGAAGAGCGTTTCGATCCCGGATTCGGGAAGCGTAATTCTTGCCACGTGCCTCCAGTCTAATCCCTAATCCCCAATCCCTAATCCCTAGTGGCTAGTGCCTAGTGCTAGTGCCTAACTCCGTTTCGTCGCACGTATTTGAATATGCAGCTCGCGAAGCTGCTTCTCGGTCACCGGTGAGGGCGCCCCCATCAGCAGGTCTTCTGCGTTCTGCGTCATCGGAAACGCAATGACTTCCCGGATGTTGGGCTCCTTTGCCAGCAGCATGACGATGCGATCGACGCCCGGTGCGAGGCCACCGTGTGGTGGCGCACCATACTTGAAGGCATTCAGCATGCCGCCGAACCGCTTTTCAACTTCCTCCGGCCCGTAGCCCGCAATCTCAAACGCGCGAAGCATGATGTCGGGCCGGTGATTTCGAATCGCGCCGCTCGACAGCTCGACGCCGTTGCACACGATGTCGTACTGGTATGCCTTGATCGCCAGCGGATCCGTCGTGTTGAGCGCGTCGAGCCCTCCCTGCGGCATCGAAAACGGGTTGTGACTGAATGCCACCTGGCCCGTTTCAGGATCCCGCTCGTAGAAAGGAAAATCCGTGATCCAGCAAAACTTGTAGGTGTTCCCTTCGATGATGTCGAGCTCGCGGCCGAGGTGCGCGCGCAGGCCATCTACCGGGCGGCCGATTTTCCCTTCCGCATCGGAGACAAAAAAGATCGCATCGCCGGCCTTGGCGCCAGTGGCCGCGCCCAGCTCGCCGCGCTTGTCGTCGGACAGAAATTTCGCAATTGGCCCTTTGGCCTGCTCCGCGAGCACCAGATACGCGACGCCCGCGAGGCCGAGCGTCTGTCCGGCCTCGACCGTCTTGTCGAAAAAACTACGCGTTCTCTCGGCCGCGCCAGGAGCGACAATCGCCCGCACGACGTTCCCGGCCGCAACAGCCTTGGCGAATACCGCAAAGCCCGAATCGCGGAAAACCTCGCTGACGTCGATCGCGCGGATCGGGTTGCGCAAGTCGGGCTTGTCGCTGCCGTAGGCAGTCATCGCCTCATCATACGGAATGCGCGGAAACGGCGGGCTCGTCACCTTCCAGTCGGAAAACTCGGAGAAGAGCCCCGACAGCACCGGTTCGATCGCGTCGAACACGTCGTCCTGCTCGACGAACGACATCTCGAGGTCGAGCTGATAAAACTCTCCGGGCGATCGATCCGCGCGCGCGTCCTCGTCGCGAAAGCAGGGAGCAATCTGAAAATAGCGATCGAAGCCCGAAACCATCAACAGCTGCTTGAACTGCTGCGGCGCCTGGGGAAGCGCGTAGAACTTGCCTGCATGAACGCGGCTCGGGACCAGATAGTCCCGCGCGCCTTCCGGGGAGCTCGATGTGAGAATCGGCGTCTGATACTCGAGAAATCCCTGCTCTACCATGCGGCGCCTGATGCTCGAGATGACCCTCGAGCGCAGCACGACATTGCTGTGGATCTTGTCGCGGCGAAGATCGAGAAATCGGTATCGGAGCCGTTGTTCTTCGGGAATCTCCTGCGTGCCCGCCACCTGGAATGGGAGTACCTCGGCCGCCGAGAGAACCTCCAGCCTGTCGGCCACGACCTCGATTCGCCCGGTCGGCAGCCCCGGATTGATGTTCTCGTCGGTACGAGCGGTCACATTCCCCGACACCGTAATAACGCTTTCCAGCTTCACGGCCTCGGCGGCCTTGAACGCGTCCGAATCGGGCGTAAACACCACCTGCGTCACGCCGTGGTGATCACGTAAATCGATGAACAGCAGATTGCCGTGGTCGCGCTTGCGATGCACCCAACCGGACACCCTGACCTGCTGTCCCACGTGATCGGGCCGGAGCTCGTCGTTTTTGTGCGTTCGGTACTTGTTGCTTTTGCTGTCGGTCACGTAATCCTTCAATGGGTGCTTGTCCCGCGACGGCGGCGCTACGCGCTCGGGTCGGGCTAGTCGTTTACAAGTTTTCTGATGAACGATGCCGCTTCCGCAACTGGCATCGTTTCCTTCGTTTTCGTCGCGACATTTCTCACGGTCACCGTTCGCGCCGCCACTTCGTCGCTTCCGATGATCGCGATGAAGCGGGCCCTGCGCTGGTCCACGTGTTTGAAGATCCTGTCCATCTTTCTGGCAACATCGGGGTACAGGTCGACCCGCAGCTCTCCCGTCTTCCGCAGCTCGGTCGCTGTATCCATGGCGAGGCCCTGGGCGCTTTCATCCATGGCTGCCACCACTACGTCAATGGATGGCTGTTGCACGTCCGGCGGAAACATGCCGCGTTCCTGCATGATCACGAGAATCCGCTCGAGCCCTACCGAAAAGCCGCAGGCCGGCACTTCGCTTCCGAGAAACATGCCGATCAGATTGTCGTAGCGCCCGCCGCCGGCGATGCTTCCCGGCATATCCTTGACGTTGATCTCCATGATCGCGCCTGTGTCAGTACCCGAGCCCGCGGGCGAGCG
The DNA here is from genome assembly GCA_963784045.1 of Vicinamibacterales bacterium. Taxonomy (GTDB): domain Bacteria; phylum Acidobacteriota; class Vicinamibacteria; order Vicinamibacterales; family JAMQPK01; genus JAMQPK01. Next base: position 29,892 of record CAWAPZ010000005.1, on the reverse strand, counting down.
ACGGATCGATCCGCAATCTGCTGGCCGCGACGGTATTCGACGTCAGACGCAGGATCTGTCGCAAATTGTCGAGGCCGCTGTCCGCAGTATCAGAGAATGCCCCGGCAGCCGAGTCGAGCCATTCGGGCGGGTGATGCGCGCCGATCCAGGCACTGATGCCGGCAATCTGTGCATCGCGGTACCCCTTTTCAGCCAGCTCCTTCGCAACGCCCTCCTTGCCAATCTTGTCGACCTTGTCGATGCTCACCAGCACATCCCCGAAGCGCTCCTCCTCCACCGGAATCCGGCTCAGCCACGCGGCAATGAATCTTCGGTGATTAATCCGAATCAGAAAATCGTGAAACCCGAGGGCTGTCAGGATTTCGGACACCGCCGCGATTTGTTCCGCCTCGACGACGGGCGACCCCGACCCGACGCTGTCAATGTCGCACTGGTAGAACTCGCGGAAGCGCCCTCTGGCCGGCCGATCGGCGCGCCATACGGGTTGAATCTGGTACCGCTTGAAGACCCGCGGCAGCCGGGACTGATACTCAGCCACCACGCGCGCCAGCGGTACCGTGAGGTCGTAACGCAGCGCCAGGTCGGCCTGGCCGCTGGCTTCGTGCTCGCCGCGCCTCAGAATCTTGAAAATGAGCTTGTTGCCCTCGTCTCCGTACTTGCCGAGGAGCGTCTCGATGTTCTCGGCCGCCGGCGTCTCCAGCGGCTCGAATCCGTATCGATCGTAAACGCCCTTGACGATCCCGATCACGTAGTCGCGACGGCGCACGTCTTCCGGCAGAAAATCGCGCATGCCGCGCGCGGGCTGGGTACTCATTCGAGGTAATCTTTGCGGTAGCCGACGTAGCGGTCCGCGTAGTCACGGATGCTGGCGACTTCTTTGTCGGTCAGCTCACGCTTGAATGCCGCTGGCCGGCCCATCAGGAGCGAACGCGCGGGGAATCTCTTTTCCTCGGGCACCAGCGTCCCCGCCGCCACAATCGAGTCCTCGCCAATCTCCGCGCCGTTCAGGAGCAACGCTCCCATTCCGATGAGCACGCGGTCGTGAATCGTGCAGCCGTGCAGAATCGCGGCGTGTCCGACCGTCACCTCGTGGCCGATCTGCGTGGCGTGCGTGCCTCGCATCACGTGAATGACGGTGCCGTCCTGAATATTCGAGCGATCGCCGATCCGTATCGCGTTGACATCGCCGCGGATGACGACGTTCATCCAGACACTGCTTTCCTGCCCGATGACGACATCCCCGATTACCTGGGCGCTCTGGTCGATATACGCGGTCGGATGAACGGTCGGAAGGACGGACTTGAACGGGCGGAGCATGCGCGTGAATTATATCTGCGCTCGTCTGTTATTCGGGATTGGGGACTTGGGACTAGGGATTAGGTTAGGGATTGGACCTAGCACGCGTCCAGCGTGTTCGGTCCTTAATCCCGAATCCCAACTCCCTAATCCCTTGGGTGCGTCAGTTCGTACTCGTCGCTGTCCCCGTGGGCCGCTGTGGCGATGGCCCACCACGCAACGTCATTAAGTGATCCCGTATGGCTCGAATCTGGGGTTCGGCGTCGCCGCCAAGCTGCGGGAACGACGACTTCGGATACGGCGGCGTCGGCCAGAACTGGGGCATGCGGGTGCCAGGCTGAATCCTGCCCGGGTTCCGCAGCCAATCGAGAATCCACTCGGGCTTCAAGCGCTCGTGTGTCATCCGCAGGTCCGGCGCGAGATTCGAGAGCGGCTGATCCGCAGGGATCGCACCGAGCACGTGACACTGCTGGCATTTCAGCAGGTCAAAGAGCTCGCGACCTGGGCCCGCCATGCTGGTCAGCTCAGCGTGGTTGTAAGTGCGGAACGACCCGATCGAATTGCCGGTCGCTTCGAAGTAGTCGATGATCGCGTTCCAACGTCCGTCATCAAGACCGAACGTGGGCATCCGGACGTTCAGCCACGGGCGTATCGTGATCGGCCCCTGCAGGAATGCATACAGCCAGTCGGGCTGTACCTTGGCGCCCTCGGGCGTCAGCATCGGTGGCGCCAGGGTCGCATCGCTGACGGTCGTGCGGAAGTCTCCCCCGTCACCCTCGATTTCGTGGCAGCCCACGCAATTCTGACGTCGCACCAGCGCACGCCCGCGGACGGTGTAATCGCGCTTCGCTGTGCGCGGCGGCAGCGCCGACGCCGGCTGGACGTCGCGCTGGAAGCTCATGATGGCCGTCCGCAAGCGCTCGTTCTCGACTTCGTTGAAGTGGAAGTCGGGCATCCTCAGCTTCTCGAGTGGCTCAAGCACGCGGCCCTGATCGAACGAGCGGGGGTCCTTCAACTTCTGATGGAACCAGTCGAGCTTCGAGTGCTCGATGTCGACGAACGCAAAGTCGAGCCTCGTGACGAGCTTGCTTCCCTCTTCGGAAAGATCGACGCCGATCGGCTGCGCCGTCTCGAATCCCTTGATGTCGTGGCAGCTGAAACAGCCGTAGCGCGTAATAACTCGCTGCCCAAGCTCGAGCTGTTTTACCGTCGTGTCCATTTTCGCCAGGCGCCCCTGCGCCTCGGCAAGCGGCATCAGGTTTCGAAGGTAGTCGAGCAGCACTGCATCCGTCTGCGCCTGGGTCGGCTGAACCGGCGCCGGTGTACCGGCCGCTCCGGTCAACGTCGTCAGATATGTCGCCACATCGGCGACCTGCGGGTCGGTGAGCCGGAGGTCGGGCATGTACGTGCCCGGGTTGTAGTGTTTCGGATCGCGGATCCAGTTATAGAGCCAGACATACGTTGTCTTGCTGCCGACGCTCTTCAGCGGCTGCCCGAACGTGCGGCGCGGGCCGACTGCGGCGCGATCGGTTTCGTCGATGATGTGGCAGCCGAGACACCCGATCGACCGCACGATCTGCTCGCCGGCCTTCGGATCGCCCCGCGGCGGTGACGTCACCGCGGGCGTGTAGGTGTCGCTGTTCGCAAAGAGGTACGCGACCGCGGCGTTGATCTCGGCCTCGTTGCGCGGATGGTCCGCCGGCGCGTTGCTGTTCGAGTTGTACCAGACCTTGGGCATCCAGGTGACGTTCTTGATCGCGGTTGGATCGCGCACCCAGTTTTTCACCCAGTCCTGTGTCAGCTTGCCGGCGATCTTCGTGAGAATCGGCCCCGGCTTCCGGAGATTTTCGAAGCCCTTTGTCTTGTGGCACCCGTAGCACCCCGCGCGTTCGAACGTCGCATAGGCAACCGCCAGTTTCGGCGCGTTCGGGACGTAAATCTCCTGCCGATGGCACTGCACGCACGACGCCTCGGTCATGTTCGTCGGCAGCATCGGGTAGTCCCACATGTGAGGCTCGTGCCAGTGATACTTCTCTTCCCACTCCTCGCGCTGCTTCACATTGCTCGGATAGTGCGACGCGTCGTTGAAGCTGGTCGATCCGCCGAGCCCCTGATGGCACACGGTGCAACCGGTGGTCGCCAGGGGATGAGGAGAGTCACTGCCGACGTACGCGGACAGGTTCGAGTGTGTTCTGAACGGCTGCGGATATTTCTCGTATCCGCGCCGGTCGATGGCCAGATGGCACGTCGTACACCGGTCCATCTTCATCACACGCGCGAAGTTGACGTCGTCGACGACGTTCGGCGTCACGACCTGGCGGACCGTCAGCGTCGGCGCCATGAAGTCGAGGAGCGGCGCATTGCGGAAGTAGTCCTTGATGAAGCTCGGCTCGATGTTCGCTACGACGCGGTTCAGGCGGTTCTGCTCGAAGTTGACCTGATCCATCTCCTTCTGGAGGCGGCCGACCTCCGACGTGTACTTGCCCAGCTCGGCCTGGAGCGCCGTGCGCTCGGCCTCGATCTTCTGCACTTCGAGATTGAGCTCGTTCAGCCGCTGAGCCTCGGCCTCGATCTCTTTCTGCCGCTCACCGACACCCTCGGGGTCCGTTTTCCGCGCTTCTTCGAAGGCGTAGCGGTTGACGTCGTAGGTCGCCTTGGCGAACTGCGCTGCCTTGTTCGCGCGGAAAAGGCGTCTATCGACCTCAGCGAGTCGATCGTTCACATCATCGATGCGCTCGCGATTGGCTTCCATCGCCTTCTGCGCTGCGCCGAGCTGGTTCGTGAGCCCGGTGAGCTTCGCCTTATCGATGCCGCGCGCGTTCTGGGCAAGCTGCTGCCGCGTCACCTCGAGCTCGAGCTGGGTGAACTGCCGCTGCGTGTTCTTCCAGTCGCGATCGAAGTCGTCCCACACCATCCACAGCGTCGTGACGAAGAGAAAGATGCTGGACGCGGCAAAGACGACGTTCAGGAAGTCGATGTTATAGGCGTGCCCGACAGCCTTTTTTTCAGCCATAACGGTCTCAGATATTGAAGAAGATCTCAGGAATCGCCACGATGTACTTCAGGTTGAAGATCCACCGAAGCAGCATCTTGATCGGCAGCGACATCATCATCAGGAACAGAAACACCGTCACGTAGAACCGCGGCGGGCCCAGCTTGCCGTAGAACGACTTGAACGCGCCCTTTGCGAGCACCACCGGTAAGACCGCCACGTAGATCAGGCAGAGGACGATGCCCGGCAGTTCTCTGATGAAGTAATTCGTCGGCATCCCCTGGCCGAGCATCCGCACCCAGAAATACTCGGAAAGATCGACGTTGGTCAGCGCTTCAAGCTTATGCGTGTCCCAGGTACTCGAACGGCCCGAAAAAGTTCCAGTTCGGCCCGCGCAGGAACGTGCCGAGCACGATGAGCGACGACCATAGAATCACGAAGCCGAACAGGAACATCGTGATCTCGACCTTGCGCTCGGCGAACGTGTAGTAGCCGTTCCCCTTCGGGTTCTTGTCGATATAGGGAATCGCGATGAGACCCACGATGATCAAGCTGGGCAGCACGACTCCGGCGAGCCACGGGTCGAAGTAGACGAGCATTTCCTGCAGCCCCAGGAAGTACCATGGCGCCTTCGACGGATTCGGCGTCACGGCGCGGTTTGCGGGCTGCTCGAGCGGCGCCTTCAGCAGGATCGACCAGACGATCAGCACCACCGTGCACAGGATCAGCGAGATCAGCTCGGTATAGACGAGGTCGGGCCACACCCAGACACGGTCGGATTCCTGCTTCTCGATCGGGCCCTCGCCTTTGGCGATGCGCTGGTCGTTCAACACCGCTTCGCGCATCGAATACCAGGTGAAGAAGACGAGCAGGAATATCAGGCCGACGATCGGCACGTTGTCGGGCTTGGTCACGATCAGCTGGAAGTTCGGGTCCAGACCGCCCAGCCCGAAGAACAGCGTCAGGAAGAGCAGTATCCCGTAGCCCATCGCCTTGGAGGTGAAGATCTCGCGCTTCCACACCATCCCGACGAGCGCCAGGACCATGAGGCCGAAATACAGCCTGGGGTCGGCAATCGCGTTAAAGAACCATTTGATGAGTTCCATAGTTAGCTACCAGCTACACGCTGTAGGGCGGGTCCTGCGGACCCGCCGCTCGCCGGGTCGAAGGAGCGAGACCCGGGCCTACAGAGGCCCTGAAATGCCGCCGTCCTTGCGAACTCGCCAGAAGTGGACTGCCATCAGCACAGCAATACCGAGAGGCAAGCCAACGCAATGGAGCACGTAAAACCGCAGGAGCGCGCCCTCACCCACGAACGTGCCACCCAGCAGCGCAAACCTCGCGTCGTCTGCGGCGTGGATCAGCTTGACGTCGCCGAGCGCCAACAGCGCCGCGCCCGGACCTTCGTGGCCAAGAAACGGTGTCGCGCGCGCCATATTCGAGCCGACCGTGATGGCCCAGATCGCCAGCTGGTCCCAGGGCAGCAGGTACCCGGTGAACGACAGCAGCAGCGTCAGCACGAGCATGATCACGCCGATGCTCCAGTTGAACTCCCGCGGCGGTTTGTACGAGCCCGTCATGAACACGCGGAACATGTGGAGCCACACCGTGATGACCATGGCATGGGCGCCCCATCGGTGAATTTCACGCATGATGCCGAGGGGCACGTGCTCGCGCAGCCCGACGATGTCGCTGTAGGCGTACTCGAGCGTGGGGCGGTAGTAGAACATCAGCAGCAGACCGGTGAAGGTCAGCACCAGAAAGAGGAAGAAACTGAGGCCGCCCATGCACCAGGTGTAGCGCAGCTTGACGCCGGACTTGCGAATGCGGACCGGGTGCAGATGCAGAAAAACGTTCGACAGCATCACGAGCACGCGGTTGCGATCGGTATTGGGCCGCTCGTGACGGAACACCGACGTCCAGACCTGCGTTTCTGTCAGCCAGTTCCAGAACCGCGTTGGCGCGCTTTCCTGCGGTTTTACCGTTTTGGTCTCTGTAGCCATAGTTTTCGGTTTCAGACCTAGATCTTAGTGTCTAGATTCTAGATTTCAGATTTGCAGAAATGCGTCCGGGTCGATCCACTGTCCGAGCTGGTACTGAAATTTCCGGCTCTTGTCGATCAGAATCTGGCCGTCTTCCGCGAGCACGATGCGATTGCGCTCCAGCGGGCGCGGCGCCGGGCCTTCGAAGTTGATACCGGTCGGTCTGAATCCGCTTCCATGGCACGGGCACTTGAACTTGGATTCAGCCGCCAGGAAGTTTGGTGTGCAACCGAGATGCGTGCATGTCGTGTTCAGCACGTAGAAGCCGCTCGCGCGATGGACGATGTCGTCGGCCGTGCGAACGATCCAGACGCCGTTCGACTCCTTGAAACGCTCGTCTACCCCCGTGCCGAAGTCGGCCGGAAAGCCCACCTTGAACTGCTGGGGCGGCTCGTTGAGGACGTTCGGGAACATGAAGCGCCCGGTCGCAGCCAGTGCCGCGGCGGACGCCGCCGAAAACGCGCCCCATGCCATTCCCAGCCATATGCGCCGCGTGACGAGCGGCGAGCTGTCGTCCGGATCGCGCGAGCTGACCTTCGCCGCAGTGGCCGCCGCCGTCGTCGTTTTGCCTGCGAGATCGACAGCCGGAGCTGCAGGCTTTGCGGCGATGGGCGGAGCGGGTGGCTTGGCCGCGACCGGGGCAGCAGGTGCACGGGGTGCAACAGGGACGGCGGCCACACCGGGTGCGACAGGTGCAGCGGGTGCTGGCTTATCCGCCGGCGTGTCCGCCGAAGCCCCAGGGGAGGAGGCGGAAGCACCGCTCGGCGGTGCGGAGGTGGATGGTTTGGTCTCGTCAGCCATTATTCGTTTACCGTCTATCACTTACGGTTTGGCATTTACGGTTTGCCGTCAAAGGTTCTTCAGCGCTTCCATTGCCGCTTGCCGGACCTTCAGGTTCTGGTCGCCAGTGCTGAGGGTTTTCACTTCGTCCGACAACGCTCCTGCCTTGAGGCCCGCGATCGCGCGCAGCCCGCTGATCATCACTTCGCCGACCGGATCCACCTCGTCGCGGGCCTGCGGCTGTCGTGTCACATTGCGTTCGACGTAGGCGCGATCAAGCATACGCCGGAGGACCGGCACCCCTTCGTGGCGACCGTGACGGGCGAGCGCAATCGCGGCGTTCCACTGGACGTCCGGCTCGGAGTCCTCGAGCGCCTTGATGAGGGTGTCGTTGCCGATTTCAACCGGCATCGAGCCCAACGCGTAGACCGCCATCTTACGGACACCGGCGTCTTCGGATTGGTACTGCCGCTCAATATCGGCCGAAACCGCGGCCTCCCCTGTCGATCCAAGCGCCCAAATCGCGCTGATGCGTGTCTGGCTGTCCGCGTCGCTCAACGCCGCAACCAGGAGTTGGCGTGTCTCGACGGGCAGCGGCGGCGTCAGCCGGCCCAGCGTCAACGCGAGATACTGCCGGACGCGAGGGTCGTCGTTCTTCGACTCGGCGAATGCCTTCGTAAGCTCAGGCGCGAGTACCGCTTCTTCCCGTTTGGCAAACTCGGGGTCGGCCATCAATCGCGAGAGCTCGTAGGCCGCCGGCCAGCGGCGGTTGCTGCCACCGGATCGGATGTCGGTAAGGTATTCCTCGGCGGATCGATCGTCGCTGAGCAACCCGCGAAAACCGATGTACACCAGCACCGTAGCGCCGACAACAAGCAACGGGATGAGGAAGAACTGAACGGCGATCGCGGGCGCAGTGCTCAACGGGCTGCGAGCGCCCGCCTCTCGCTCGACTAGTTTGTCCATTTAGCGCGAAACAGAAAACCCCCGGGTTATTCGGATGAAACCGCGCCAAATTTATATAAATGTGGGGAGTACGTCAAATCTTGGGAAGCGTCACGCCGGTCTGCGCCTGATACTTGCCCTTCTTGTCCTTGTACGACATCTCGCACGGCTCATCGCTTTGGAAAAACAAGACTTGCGCGATCCCCTCGTTGGCGTAGATTTTCGCCGGCAAAGGGGTCGTATTGGAGATTTCGAGCGTTACTGTTCCCTCCCATTCGGGTTCGAACGGGGTGACGTTGACGATGATCCCGCAGCGCGCGTAGGTGGACTTGCCAAGGCAAATCGTCAGTACATCGCGCGGGATCCGAAAATACTCGATGGTGCGGGCGAGCGCGAACGAGTTCGGCGGGACGATGCAGACGTCGGTCTTCACATCGACGAACGATCGCGGATCGAAGCTCTTCGGATCGATGACGGTATTGTTGATGTTGGTGAAGATCTTGAACTCGTCGGCTACCCGGATGTCGTAGCCATACGACGACACGCCGTAGGAAATGGCGCTGCCGCGCACCTGGCTTTCGACAAACGGCTCGATCATCTGGTGCTCGCGAGCCATCCGCTTGATCCACGTATCAGCTTTAATAGTCATGTTTGATCCGGGGGCCCCTGCCCCCCGCGCCGCTTCGCTCGGTCAACGCCGAAACAGCAACATCAGGAGCGTGAACAATATGCTCAAGAGGATCGACGAGGCCAGCGGAAAGTAGAACGTGACAGCGCCGCGCTTCACCGTGAAGTCTCCGGGAAGCCGGAACAGCGGGAACCCGGCGAGCATGAGCAGCCCAAGGAGCACCAGCACCGCGCCGCCGACGACGAGCGCTCGACCCATTTTTTAGTATGTCGCGAGGCCCCGAGGCGAGTGACCTACTCAACGAGCTCCACCCCCGAGAAGAAGTATCCGATCTCAAATGCGGCCGTTTCGGGCGCGTCCGATCCGTGCGTCGCGTTCTCTCCGATTGAGCTCGCGAACTCCTTCCGAATCGTGCCGGCCTCGGCTTTCGCCGGGTCCGTCGCCCCCATAAGCTCGCGCCACTTCTTGACGGCGTCGGGCGCTTCGAGCACGAGCGCCACGATGGAACCCGAAGACATGAACTCGGTGAGCCCTTTGAAAAACGGGCGCTCCCGATGAACAGCGTAGAACCCCTCGGCCTCGCGCTGCGTCAGTCGAATGGTCTTCATGGCATGGATTCTGAATCCAGCCTGCTCGATACGCTGGAGAATCTTGCCGGTGTAGCCCTTCGCGGTGGCGTCGGGCTTGATGATCGCAAATGTTCGTTCCATAGAAGCGGCTAATTATATAGGCCCGTTCGACCCGCCGCCAATCTCGACGGGTCGCGCAGGGCAAGGAGACGATGATGACTGTTCCCCCAGCCCCTCCCACGCAGACTGACCCGGATCAGGACAAAGGCGCCGTCGAAGGTGACCGCCCTACGGACAAACAGCAAGGGAACGCTAACGCCGACCAGGCACTCGATGCGGAGGGCCTGCCCAAGGACCGCGTGGCGATCGCCGAGGATGTGATTGGGGCGAACGTCGACCAGACGCAAGGCTAGGGAACTAGCGCAGCGTTTCCATTATTTCATCGAGCGCCGCCTTGGGCGGACGCGTGCGTTCCAGTGGCAGGGTGGCGAGAGGCTCGTCCACCACGTTGAGCTGGGTCAGGAAATCGTCGCGATCGGGCTCGATGTAGATAACGCCCGTGGCGAACTCTCCGCGGCGCGCGGTCTCGTGCAGCACACGCATCGCCGCGATCTTGTCGGTCGGATCATAGGATTCTTCAAGTTTCTTCAGCAACAGCCGCGACCCGTCGTGCATTTTCACTTCCTGTGTCGTGCCCGGGTCATAGTCGACGGAGATGTCTTCGAAGAACGGGACGAAGCTGACCTCCTCGAGCGCGTCGTCGTGGTCCTTCACGTAGGCATAGCTCTTCGTCGAGCCCTCGTGATCGTTGAACGTCACGCACGGTGAAATGACGTCGAGCATCACGGTGCCGCGATGGCTGAGCGACGCCTTCAACAACGAGAGCAGCTGTTTCTTGTCGCCTGAGAACGACCGCGCCACGAAAGTCGCGCCGAGCTGGATCGCCAGCGCGCACGTGTCGATCGGCTGCAGGTCGTTGACAACCCCGTTCTTCAGCTTCGAGCCGAGGTCGGCGGTCGGCGAGAATTGCCCCTTCGTCAGTCCGTAACAACCGTTGTCCTCGATGATGTAGATGATCGGAAGATTGCGCCGCATCAGGTGCACGAACTGGCCAATGCCGATGGCGCCGGTGTCGCCGTCGCCACTCACGCCGATGGCGATGAGCTTCTGATTCGCGAGCATGGCGCCGGTTCCGACCGACGGCATGCGGCCGTGGACCGCGTTGAAGCCGTGGGAGCCTCCCAGGAAATACGCCGGGCTCTTGCTCGAGCAGCCGATCCCCGACAGCTTCACGACCTGCTTGGGGTCTATCCCCATTTCGTAGAATGCGTCGATGATGCGCTCCGAGATGGCGTTGTGCCCACATCCCGCGCAGAGCGTCGTTTTGCCGCCTTTGTATACCAGCGGTTCGAGCCCGATCCGATTCACCTTGATAGGAGTGGCCATCTTTTTTCCTAATCCCTAGTCCCTAATCCCTAGTCCCTGCTTTTATTCGCCGCCGGTCATCGACGATGCCGAGGCCGGAGCCACCCGCTTGATTACTTCGTAGCCTTCCTGCGCCAGGATGTCGTCGCTGATGCTGCGCGCATCGAGCGGCAGCCCGCTGTAGTGCAGCACGCTGCGCAGCCTCGAGATCTGCTCGGGCGCGAGCTCGAGCTTCATCAACATCAAGAGCTGCGCGTCGCGGTTCTGCTCGACGACATAGAGGCGCTCGTGCGCGTCTATGAAGCTGAGCAGATCCTCGTTGAAGGGATAGGCCCGCACTCGCAGGTACGAAGTTTCGAGGTTGGTTTCCTCGCGAAGTTGGTCGCGGCTCTCAATGATCGCCCAATGCGACGTCCCGTAGCCGATGATGCCAATCTTCGCCTTCTTGTTCGTCTCGACGATCGGCGCCGGCACGCGCGTGCGCGCCGTTTCGAATTTGCGCGCGAGCCGATCCATGTTGTCGACGTAATCATCTGGCCGCTCGCTGTATTGCGCCTTCGCGTTGTGACCCGAGCCGCGCGTGAAGAACGCGGGCATGCCGTCACCCGGAACCGTGCGATACGGGATGCCGTCGCCGTCCACGTCCTTGTAGCGGCCCCATTCGCCGATTTTCTGCAGCACCTCCGGGGTCAGAAGCTTGCCGCGATCTATCGGCCTCGTCGGATATTCGAAGCCGCTCGACATCCAGTTGTTCATGCCGAGGTCGAGGTCCATCATCACGAAAATCGGCGTTTGGAAGCCTTCAGACAGATCGAACGCCTGCATCGCCAGCTCGTAACACTCCTCCACGGAGCTCGGGATGAGAAGGATGTGTTTGGTGTCGCCGTGCGAGAGGAAGGCCGTGCTCAGCAGGTCCCCCTGCGCCGTACGCGTCGGCAGGCCTGTCGACGGCCCGACGCGTTGCACGTCAAAGATGACCGCCGGTGTCTCGGCGTAATACGCAAGGCCGGCGAATTCGGACATGAGCGAAATCCCCGGGCCGGCCGTGGCCGTCATCGCGCGCGCCCCCGCCCAGCCGGCGCCGATAACCATCCCCAGCGACGCAATTTCGTCCTCGGCCTGGACAATGGCGAACGTCGCCTTGCCGGTTTCCTTGTCTATGCGGTACTTCCGCATGTAGCCGATAAGCGACTCGCACAATGAAGACGAAGGGGTAATCGGATACCACGCCACGACCGTGACGCCGGCCATCATGCAACCGATTGCCGCGGCGGCGTTTCCCTCGATCAGGATCTTGCCGGCGGTCTCGTTCATCCGCTCGATGTGATACGGATCCTGCTTGGTGAAATTCGCTTCGGCGTAGTCCCAGCCGGCTTTGAGTGCCCCCTGGTTCAGCGTCACCGCTTTGGCCTTTTTGCCGAGCTGCTTGCCAAGCGCCTGCTCCATCAATGACATGTCGATGCCGAGCAGCTTCGCCAGTACGCCGTCGTAAATCATGTTGCGTACCGAGGCGACGGAGTTTGGCGTCCGGGCAGACCGCTGTGACCAACTTGTCGAAGGGGACAGGATAAAAGGTGAGGTCCGAACGGAGCGCGTTCAGCTTCAGCGGCTCGTCATAGACGACCGCCGCGCCTGCGTCCAGCGTCAGCACATCCTCTTTCGCCGTTTCCGGATTCATGGCGACGAGGAAATCGACTTCTTTTTTGCGTCCGATATACCCGCGCTTGCTTGCGCGAATCGTGTACCACGTCGGCAGCCCGGCAATATTCGACGGGAACATGTTCTTACCCGATACGGGTATGCCCATCAGCAGGATGGAGCGAAGAAGAACGAGGTTGGCGGTCTGGCTTCCCGATCCGTTAACGGTCGCAACCTGAAGGCTGAAATCGTTGACGACTTTGGTTCGTGCCGGGGTGGTCTGCTCCTGTACGACGACGTCAGTCGGTGACATGCCTGGTCCTTGGAATGGCGCGATTTGGTATCAGCGGCGTAAAACTTCCGTACCCAACCAGAGATTATACCGCCAAACCGCTCAGATCAGGCTCTTTACAGCAGTTCCGATGTCTGCCGGGCTCTGTACAACATTGACTCCGGCCGCCGACAGCGCCGCCATCTTCTCGGCCGCCGTTCCTTTACCGCCCGCGATGATTGCACCCGCGTGCCCCATGCGGCGGCCGGGCGGAGCCGTCTGTCCGGCAATGAATCCGACGACAGGCTTCGTGAAGCTCTTCTTGATGAACTGAGCAGCGTCCTCCTCCGCCGTGCCGCCGATCTCGCCGATCATGACGACCACATCGGTTTCCGGATCGTCCTGGAACAGCTGCAGCACATCGACGAATGACGTCCCGATGAGCGGATCGCCGCCGATGCCGATGCACGACGACTGCCCCAAGCCAAGCTGCGTCAACTGATGAATCGCTTCGTAGGTGAGCGTGCCGCTCTTCGACACGATGCCGACGCGCCCCTCGCGGCAGATGTGGCCGGGGATGATGCCTGCCTTCGCTTTGCCCGGCGAAATCGCGCCCGGACAGTTCGGACCAATGACCCGCGTCGGCTTGTCTTTGAGGTACGTGAACGCCCGCATCATGTCGAGCGTCGGAATGCCTTCGGTGATGCAGACGACCAGGCGCACGCCGGCGTCGGCGGACTCCATCACCGCGTCAGCGGCGAACGCCGCGGGCACGAAGATCACTGACGTGTTCGCGCCGGTCTGATTCACTGCCTCGGCGACGGTGTTGAACACCGGCCACCCTTCGTGCGTCGTCCTGCCCTTGCCGGGGGTGACGCCTCCCACAACCTGCGTCCCGTATGCCGCCGCTTGCTTCGCGTGAAACGTGCCTTCTTTGCCGGTCAGACCCTGGACTATCAAACGTGTGGATTTATCTAAAAGTATCGCCATATGCCCTAGCCACCCGCGAGGGCCACGACTCTCTCTGCGGCCTCTCCCATGGAATTCGAGGTCGTGAAATTGAGGCCGCTCTCCTTGAGCATCTTCTTGCCTTCCTCGACGTTGGTGCCTTCCATCCGGATGACGATCGGCACAGGCACCCCCAGTTCCTGCACGGCCGCGATCACGCCGGCGGCGAGCACATCGCATCGCAGGATGCCGCCAAAGATATTGATGAGCACCGCGCGCACGTTCTTGTCGGCCATCAGAATCTTGAACGCGTTGCGAATCTGCTCCTTGTTCGCGCCGCCGCCGACATCGAGGAAATTCGCCGGTTCGCCGCCCGCCAGCTTGATGATGTCCATCGTCGCCATGGCGAGTCCCGCGCCGTTCACCATGCAGCCGATCGTGCCGTCGAGCCGGATGTAATTGAGGTTGAATTTCGATGCCTCAATCTCGAGGGGATCCTCTTCTTCGAGGTCGCGCAGTTCCTTCAGAGCCGGGTGGCGTCCGAGCGCGCTGTCGTCGATAGTCATCTTCGCGTCGAGCGCCAGCAAATCGCCAGTTTTCGTGACGATCAGCGGGTTGATTTCGAGCAGCGAGGCGTCGGTGCCGACAAACGCACCATAAACCGATGTGAGCAGCTTCGTGAACTTGCCGACGTGCTCCCCTTCGAGCCCGAGCGCGAACGCGAGCTTCCGCGCCTGAAACGGCACGAGGCCCGTCGCCGGGTTCACGTATTCCTTGTGAATCCGTTCCGGGGTCTTCTCCGCAACCGCTTCGATCTCCATCCCGCCGTCCTGGCTCGCCATGATCACCGGCCAGCCGACGGCGCGATCGACGACGATGCCGAGATACAGTTCGCGCGCGATCGGCAGTCCCTGCTCGACGAGCAGCCGTGATACCCGCCGCCCTTCTGGGCCGGTCTGGTGCGTGATGAGGGTCATGCCGTGGATCTGATGCGCGAGTGCGTCGGCTTCGTCTGGGTTCGCGGCGAGCTTGACGCCGCCACCCTTGCCTCGGCCACCGGCGTGAATCTGCGCTTTCACGACGACCGTGCCGCCGCCAAGTCGCTCGGCCACGCCTTTCGCGTCGGACGGGTTCATCACCGCCTCGCCGGCTGGGACTGGGACACCGAACGTCGCAAGAATTTGTTTAGCCTGATACTCGTGGATTTTCATACGTGAGAAGCAGGCAATCGTAACGTTCGGTGTTTGTCTGCGTCAAGCAGTTGCGAATAGAATTCATCACATGACGACCCGACGGAGCGCTCTCCGTTCGCTGATCACCACCAAAGTGATTATCGGCGTGACGGGCATCCTGCTCTTCGCGTACCTGATTCTGCACATCGCCGGCAACTTGTTGGTCTTTCTCGGACGGGACGCATTCAACAGCTACTCGCACGCACTCATAAGCAATCCCCTTGTCGTCCCCGTCGAAATCGGACTTCTGGTGGTGTTCCTGATTCATCTCTTTAAAGCCATCAGGATGACCTTTCAGAATCAGTCAGCAAGGCCGGTGAAATACGCGACGAAGACGTGGGCCGGCGGCACCAGTCAGAAGAGCCTCGCCTCATCGTCCATGATCCTCACCGGGCTCGCCATTCTGATCTTCGTGCCCATTCACGTGAAGTCGTTCAAGTACGGCGCCTTCTACGACGTCGGCGGCGGCGTGCGCGATCTCTACCGGATGGAGGCCGAGAATTTCAGATCTCCCTTCGCCGTGGCGTTTTATGTCGTCATGATGGTCGTGGTCGGACTTCATCTGTGGCACGGCGTGGCGAGCTCGTTCCAGTCCGTCGGTTTGTACGGGCCGCGCTTCACACCGCTCATCCGGAAAATCGGCAAGGTGTCCGCTGTCGTGATTGCCGGCGGCTTCATCGTCATCACCCTCTGGGTGTTCCTGGTGGGAGGACGGTCATGACGCTGGATCCGAAGATTCCAGGCGGTTCCCTCGACAGCAAGTGGGAACAGCGGAAATTCGAAAACAAGCTCGTCAACCCGGCGAACCGGCGCAAGTACGGAATCATCATCGTCGGTACCGGGCTGGCGGGATCGTCCGCGGCCGCGGCGCTCGGCGAGCAGGGCTACCGCGTCAAACTGTTCTGCATCCTGGACAGCCCGCGCCGCGCGCACAGCATCGCCGCGCAGGGGGGCATCAACGCGGCCAAGAATTATCGGAATGACGGCGATAGCGTCTACCGCCTCTTCTACGACACGGTAAAGGGGGGCGACTATCGCGCGCGCGAAGCGAACGTGTACCGACTCGCGCAGCTCAGCGTCGACATCATCGACCAATGCGTGGCCACGGGCGTGCCGTTTGCACGCGAATACGGCGGGCTGCTCGACAATCGTTCCTTCGGCGGTGCGCAGGTGTCGCGTACGTTCTACGCACGCGGACAGACAGGCCAGCAGCTCCTGCTTGGTGCGTACCAGTCGATGCTGCGGCAGGTCGACGCGGGCACGGTCACGCTGTTCACGCGCCGCGAGATGCTCGACCTGGTCGTGGCCGACGGACAGGCCCGCGGCATCGTGACGCGCAACCTCATCACGGGGGAGCTCGAGCGCCACGAAGCACAGGCGGTTCTGCTTTGTACCGGCGGCTACGGCACCGTGTATTACCTGTCTACCAACGCAGTCAATTCGAACGTGACGGCAGTATGGCGCGCGCACAAGCGCGGAGCTTTGTTCGCCAATCCGTGTTTCACACAGATCCATCCAACGTGTATCCCGGTCAGCGGCGACGATCAGTCGAAGCTGACACTAATGTCGGAGAGCCTGAGAAACGACGGCCGGGTCTGGGTGCCACAGAAGAAGGGTGATACGCGGCCGCCGGACCAGATCCCGGACTCGGAGCGTGACTACTACCTCGAACGGCGGTATCCGAGCTTTGGCAACCTGGTGCCGCGGGACGTCGCGTCGCGCGCGGCGAAGCAACAGGCGGACGAAGGCTTCGGCGTCGGTGACACCGGCCTTTCCGTCTATCTCGATTTCAAGGAGGCCATCGACCGTCTCGGCGTCGAGATCATCAAGGCTCGTTACGGCAACCTGTTCGAGATGTACGAGCGGATTACAGCCGAGAATCCCTACAAGGTGCCGATGCGCATCTATCCCGCCATCCACTACACGATGGGCGGGCTGTGGGTCGACTACAACCTGGAGAGCACGATTCCAGGCTTGTTCGTGATGGGGGAAGCGAACTTCTCTGATCACGGCGCGAATCGTCTGGGGGCGAGCGCGCTCATGCAGGGTCTGGCCGACGGTTATTTCATCGCACCGTACACCGTCGCCAACTACCTCGCCACCGCGACGCTGCCAATGCTGTCAGTCAATCATGACGCCTTCAAAGAGGCTGAGAGTGCGTCCCAGCAGCGGATCGATGCAGTGCTGCGAGTCAAAGGCAAGCGCACCGTCAGGCAATTCCACCGGCAGCTTGGCCACATCATGTGGGATTACGTCGGAATGGCACGCAACGAAGCAGGGCTGAAAGAGGCTCTTCAGAAGATTCGCACCCTTCGCAGCGAGTTCTGGCAGGACGTCGTCGTGCCCGGCGAGAAGAACAACCTCAATCCGATGCTCGACTACGCCGGCCGCGTCGCCGATTACATGGAGTTCGGCGAGCTCCTGACGCTCGACGCGCTCCAACGCAATGAATCGTGCGGCGGCCACTTCCGCGAGGAGTTCCAGACGCCCGAGGGCGAAGCGCTGCGCGACGACGAGCACTACAGCTACGTCGCGGCCTGGGAGTTTACCGGCGTCGATTCGGAGCCACGGGTGCACAAGGAGCCGCTGCTGTTCGATGAGGTGCACCCGTCGCAGAGGAGCTACAAGTAGAGCAAAGCGTTTAGCGCAAAGAGTGGAGAGCGAAGAGCCGTATAGGAGACTAATGTCAGCGAAGACGATTACGGTAAATCTGCGGATATGGCGACAGGCGTCAAAGGATCAGCCCGGCCGTCTCGTGAACTACGTCGCGAGGAACATCTCCACTGACATCTCGTTTCTGGAAATGCTGGATGTCATCAACGAAGATCTCATCCGCAAGGGGGAGGACGCGATCGCGTTCGACTCGGACTGCCGAGAGGGCATCTGCGGCGCGTGCGGGTGCGTAATCAACGGCGTCCCGCACGGCCCCGATGCCGGCACGACTACGTGCCAGCTCCACATGCGGCGCTTCGCAGACGGACAAACCATCGTCATCGAGCCATGGCGCGCCAAGGCATTCCCCGTGCTGAAGGATCTCACCGTCGACCGTACGTCTTTCGATCGCATCATCGCCGCGGGCGGCTACATCTCGGCGGGCGTCGGCGGAGCGAAGGATGCCAACAGCATCCTTGTTCCCAAAGAGCGGTCCGACGAAGCGATGGATTCCGCGGCGTGCATCGGCTGCGGCGCGTGCGTCGCGGCCTGCAAGAATGCCGCGGCGCATCTGTTCACCAGCGCCAAGATCACGCATCTCGCGCTTCTGCCGCAGGGAGAGCCCGAGCGCGAGCTCCGCGTCGTGCGAATGGTGGGGCAAATGGAAGCCGAAGGATTCGGAAACTGCTCGAACGAAGGGGAGTGCGAAGCCGTCTGCCCGAAACTGATCCCGATTTCCAATATTGCGAAGATGGTACGCGAGTACACGCGAGCTGTGTGGAAGGGCGCGCGCGCCTAACGCGCGCGCTTTCTCTTAGGCTTTTTCTTTTCCACCTTCTTCTTTTCCATTTTCTTCTTCGCCTTCTTCTTTGTCTTCTTTTTTATCGCCGACGCGCCGCGCCGTGCGTGTCCGCGGATGGCCTCGGCGCCGCGCTCGAACGCCGGCTCATCGCCAATCTCGGGCGGTGTGCGCGCCGTCCCGCGCGTGATGCTTTCGTCGACCACTCCAAGGACAGTGCGAGCAACGGCATAGAACTTCCGTCGGTCGTCCAGCCCGTTGAAACCGCCGTTAATACGCCTGGTGATCTCGCGAAACGCCTCGTCTGTCGCCAGGTCGGCGAGTTCGCTCAACCCTTTTTTCGACCAGAACAGGCCGGCGATTCGAAACGCCAGCTCAGGACGGGCGGCACGCACGGGATCGGAAAGGAGATCAACCCCGAGAAGATCGCCAAAGCGCCGATAATTCGCCCGTCCCGTAATCTGGATAGGTCCGCGCCCTTTGAACCGCTTGCCATCGCCCGACTCGTTATTCCCCAGCGTTACCGCCAACGTGCTTACGGGTTCGTAACGCCGCTGCGCCGGAGTCGGGCCCCATATTTCTTCCATGAACCGAAACTGTCCAGACTCGTGCGCCAACTGCGCCACGAAGGCCGAGATCCTCACCGGCGTCTCGATGGCGAATTCAGTCATCGCCGCCTGCAGGAACGGCAGGAGCGCCTCTCTTCTGGCCGTGGGAATCGACGGCATGATCGCTTGCAACTGCTGCCCAGTCAGCACATTTATCTCCTACCGCATCCTTCCGGCTATCGAGTTTGCGCGACCGCGGATGCGAAGGCGTACGTCACAGCCTCGTTGGTTACATCGCCGTGGTTCTTGATGAATCCACCTGAGCCATCGAGGTTGTTGATGACCCCCGGCTTGTACTGGTACGCCGTTGACGGTTTCCTGAATATTGCGTTTGCCACTTCTTTGGTCTTGAGCGGCCCGTTGCGACCGAGACCGCCAAAATCATCCGAGGCGTCGCCAATCCCTCGCGTGTTGTCCCGAGCAAGCCGCGACATCACCGCATACGCATAGCCAACAACGGTATCCTCCGAGGAAAAGGTCGACACGAACGGCCCTTTCACGATCTGATTGACGATCACATCCCTGAAGAAGCCGGGCACGCCGTGCCCGTTGTCCGCGCTGAAGCCGAAGTGCGAGAACGCCGCCTCCAGGAGCGTCAACGAATCGACCTGAAGCCGCGGCGCTTCCCCAAGCGCCTTCACGCAGCCCGCCATCAGGCGACCGCCCAGGCTGTGTCCCACGAGATGAACCCGGACGTCAGGACAGCTCTTATGGAACTCCCGGATCGCTTGCGCGAATCCAGTGCTTCCCACAACGCCCGATCGGTTCTTCATCACGTACCATTTCGTCAGGTTCAGGAACCGTCCGATGCCTCCCGCGATTCCTCCCGCCACGTCGCCGATGCCCCGGGTGCCGGCGGCCGGTCCGGAGAGATTCGCGAGCACTTCCGAACCGGAACGCGCGCGCACCTGTGGCAGGCCTTCGGTGGGATCCAGCGCCGAGTCGTCGAGCAACGACCAGACCAGCTTCACGAAGTCGTCCTGCGCCTTGGGATTCCCCTCGAGCTTCGGCAGCAGCTTGATCGCTTTATCGAGCTTGCGCCGCTGCGCAGGAGTCGCGTCGTCTTTCTTGAGCTCCTCCAGTTCCGCTTTCGCATCGGCCATTGCGTTCGACGGGTTCTCGAGTCCGCGCGTGCCGCTGCCTTCGCTGCCGTAGGTCTCTCTGAAGGGCTTGGACGGCCAGTACACGCCCGCGGCAAGGAATTGCCGGCCCGCAATGTCTTTGAATTCGGTCCGGGACAGATGCGCCCTGAAGTTTCGAAGAAACGTGCTGTACAGCCTGCTCGCGTCGTTGACGTCGTTGCGAAACCCGTGGGCGAGGAAAACGGCGTCCGTTGCGCGGGGCGCCGTCTTCGCCCGCTCGACCATCGCGCCGAACTCATCGCGCGACTCGAGCACGCCATCTAGATCAAACGTCAGCGAGAAAAACGGGAATCCTTCAATCGTCTGCATATACACCTCGTTTGCCGGTGGGTTCCTTTTCTGGATGGGCGAACGCGCGAAGCTGCGCGAGCAATGCCTTGGCGACCGCCCTGTCACGCCCGACGACACGAACGGCGTAGCTCGGAAGGACCAGGGAGGCGGTGTCATACACTGACGACCACATCCGCGTGGCCGCGACACGCTTGTGAAGATCCTGATACGCCCTGAGGAGCTGCGGATAGGCTGCCGCAAGTCTTTTCCGCGCGATGGCCTGGTACTGGCGCAGCTCGATTTCGCCGACGACGCTCCAGAAATCGGCATCGTTCGCGCGCTTGGTCTCGAGGCTGGAGGCCACGACCGCAGCGATTTCGCGATCTAGACCACGCCATCCGCGTTTGCCGGCATTGAGGGCGACGTCGGCCGCGAGGCGGTTCGACGCAGGATAGTAGACGTCCTGCACGCCATTGGCGGAACCTATCTCTTGCGCGCGTTCGTAGCTCCGCAGCATCTGGCGAAGACTGGCGGCAATCCGCGCGCGGCGGCCCACCGCCTCATCAATCAGCGCCCTGCGTTTATAGATCGACCCAATCAAGCTGGCTCGCTCGAGCGTTTTCTCGAGGTCCTGCAGTTCGCCGAGCAATCGGAGCGCCTGGTCAATCAGGTGGTCCGCTCGCCTCACGGCTTTTCTCAGCGTTCGATGGGCATCGACCCGGGCACGGCGTGCAGCCGCGCGCGCCTTTCCGGATCGCGCACCTGTTTTCTCACGCGTGGTGGCAGCGTCTCGCTGACGGAGCGCCTCATCGACAATCTCCCAGGCGAGCCGGCCACGGATGTTTGCGAGTTGCTCCGACGCCTTCATTGACGCCCGGCCGTCCTGCGCGCCAACCGCGCGCTCGTACCACCGGAGCCCCCTCTCAACAGCGCCGGTCTCGACGAACGCCTCCGCAAACAGCTCGGCAATGGCGCCGTTGCTGCCCCATTTTTCAGTGAAGAGCTCTTCCAGTCTGGTGAGGTTCGCGAGTTGTGTGACGGGGTCGGCGCCCTGGAACTTCGTCTGCACGATGATCCGCTCGAGCGCGAATCGGAGCGATGTCGCTGACGCAATCCCCGTAAAATCATCGAGCATCGGGGCGTTTGCCTGGTTCGGGTCCTCGGCCTTTTGCCTGAATACCCAATCCGGGTCGCCGTAGCACTGGTACGCCGCCCATGTGTTGACGTGCGGGCTTTGTTCGTAGGTGGCTTTGCGCGCCTCATCAACAGCATCGATGAACCGATTCCCTCTCAGGAGCGACGCGTAGAAAATCTCTGCGAATACGCCGGCACCATCATCGTCGACAGCCCAGCCGGCCGCGACTACACAACGCACGCCAATCTCAATCAGCGCGCCGGCAACGCCGGATGCGAAGCTCGCCCTGTCGTAATTGAGAAGCTGTTTGTCGTCGCCACTTGCCAGATGGCAGCAGTTTACGAACACCAGCTCGGGAACCGTCCGCATGTTGCGAATTTCATCCGGCCCCAGGAAGGCGCCCGTCGACAGGACGACGCCGCCACCGCTGCCATCTGCGGTGGGCATGCCGTGACCTGCAATGTGCACGATGCGCCAACGCTGCTCGAATATCGCGTTCACGACCGTTCGAGCGTCCGGACCTGGCTGATCCGCGCCCTCGCTGATGAGTGCGCGTACGAGCGTGGCATCCAGCCCGCCAGACCCGGTCAGGCAGTTCCGAACAACATCGGCTTCGCGCCGCGCGCCGTACAGCCGCGGGTATTGTTGCGGACATTCGGGCTCGCCAATGACGAGCACGCGATCGGTGGGATCGGCGTCGATCACCTGATCGCGATAGCGTGCCGTTCTCAATTTCCGCAGTAGTTTGACGCGAATCGCCCAGGGAGGCGGCTCGCTCGCATCGCGATCGAGCAGTTCCCATGGAATCCTCGCGGTGCTCGAATCAAGCTCGATGACGATTTCGCCGCTGCTCGCAAGGTAGGCCTCGATCTCGACCGGCACGAGCAGATTGAACAGCGTACGTCCGAGGTTTTCATCGTGATTCTGATCGCTCGACGCCTTGGCGACGAGGTCTCGAATGAGCGCGCTCTGCGCCCGCTGCCCCCTCACCTCGCTGCGCGCCCTCCTCGTATCGAGCGTAAATGCGATCGTCGACTCGGCACCCTTGTCGTTGATGGTTTCGATGGTGATGAAATCGTAATTGGCGCCCCGATAACCGGTGTCGGGCGGCCGCTGCAATGGCCCGGTCCCCGCCATGACCCTATCGACGATATCGTATTGACCGGGCTTGGACGCCTCCTGCATACGCAGAGATCGCCATGCGTCTGCGGCGCGATCCAGGTACAACTCGATGAAGTGGAGCTGGCTCGCGTAGGGCCAGTTGCCGTCTGTCCTGAGAATGGCGTTTGCTTCGCTGACGCCTTGTGCAATCAAACGCGCCGACTCGCCGGCTGTAATACCTGTTCCCCCGCTGCCGATGAGCGACGTCGCCAGAGAAAAATCCTTGACGGGGTGCCGCTTGTCCTCCGCCAACCGCTGCGCCCATGCGATGACAGCCTGGCGCACGCTGGTGGCGAGGCTTATCGCCTGGAGTTTCCCCTCTTCGCCCAATCCCACCACGACCACAGCTTTTGGACGCGGCATGAAGGTGCCGCGCTCGAGATCAGGTCGGTTGTTGATAAAGATCTGATGGGAGCCGATCGACGATGGGTACACCCCGGACCGTAGGGCTTGCCCCATTGCGCCGCCAATGAGCCGGTCCATCACGCCCTCGGTTCCCGTCAGGCGCATCGAGCGATAGTGGCCAAGAAACAAGACGTTTCGCTCGAAGGTCATGTCGCCATTGGTCACGGTGATGCGAAGAGGAGCCAACGCCGGCACTTTTCGTCGAGATCTCGCCGGCTTCGTGCCCTTTGGTGCAATCGCGCGCGCGCCGATGTCACGCGTCGCTTCGCGAGCTCGCAGAGCCACACGGCGATCGGGCAGGTGTTTCGCCAGGTCGATGCGGCTGAGAGGCTGCGGTTGACCCAGCAACCCATTCACCAGAAAGTCCGTGGCCGCAGGCTGCGAAAAGAACCCCACATGCGTGATCGCGTCCCCAGGCAGGTTGCCGCCGGGTCCGAAGCACGCAATGCGGGCCGCCGGGATGCCTGTGTTGGATCCGTCTACGCGCCATCCGCCTTCCGATGGCACAACGAGATCGTTCGCCGCGCCGAAGAATTGATCGATACCTGCGTCCATGAGGCGGCGCAGCGTGTCACCCGTCGGTTGATAGTTGGCCACCAACGCCGAGTACGCATTTTCCGGCGGTCCGGGTGGCGTTTGAATGTCCGAGATCAGCTCGCCGTCGCCGTCCATCGAATGGAGACCCGGCAGATCGCCCGACGCGTGATTGGCAAGCCATACGAGGCCGTTCGCGACAAACGAGGCACCGGTCGTGAACGGGTTATCCGGAAACATCTCCAGAAGGTTGGCAAACCAGCCGACCGTCTCGTCCCACCGCTGCGGCGTCGCGAGCGGAGTGCCTTCATTCGGCGACGCGACCAGCACGGCGCGACCGAGCTTGAACCGGCTGCCGGCGGCGCCGAGGCGTTTCGAACGCTCGACAAGGTTGCGAAGGACGAGACCGCCACGGGAATGCGTGACGACGTCGAACGTCGTGACCTGCTGCGGCAGGCTATCGACAATCATTCGCGCGTTTTGTTCAGGCGTGCGGCTGATGGTGAAGTGATCGAACGCGAACACGCGTTCGCCATACGTGCGTGCGACACGCTCAAAAAACGTGGACGCGGCCAGCGGCCGAAACGCCGCGGCCGCGTTTGAGAATGTTCCGTGGATGAGCAGCAAGGAGCGTTCGGGCGAAACCGGTGTGGCCGCACTCAGCACGCCGGCGGCGAGCGTGTCTTTGGTGACCTTCAGCCATCCCTCTTTCAGGCCATGCTTTTTCCACGACGCCCTCTCGTACGCTTCCGCGAGCTTTGGCAGCGCCAGGCTCACAGCTTTGTCCGCGCCAAGCTTGACGACTTCGACCACGATCGCTTTGATTGCCTGACCGAAGAGACCGCGAGTCCGGGTGTTCCGAACGGGCACCTGGAAGCGGACAGCCGAAGGACCAGTCACACCGCGGCTGGTCGTTTGAAGCGGCCGATGAAACGTCAGTGCCCCAGACGGCAGGCGGGTGGCGAGTATCGCGGTGTGACCAGGCGCGACGTCGCACGTGACGTCGACGACGTCCGATCTGGCCCCAAGCCCGCGAGTGCCGCCGACCGGCTCGAGTATTACCTCATCCTTGACGCGCGACGCAGGCGCGAGAAACTCCGCTGGAAGTCCCGGCAACCCGCCCGCGTCGGCCCGCAACGCTCCCCGGGACGCGCCGGCTCGCCTCACCTTCCAACCTGGCGAATTGATCTGAACCGCCATCTCTTACGACACGGATTTCTTTCGTTTCACCGGCGCGCGGGAGCGACGGCTTCGCGGCCGCCCCGGCGCCACGCGGCGCGTGGATGCGTTTCGCGTCCTCGATGACACCCGCTTCAGCGTGAGGGTCGGAGCCGCACGCCGCGCGGTCGAAGGCGCGGGGTCGAGCGTGTAGCGCGGCAGGATGCCTTGCGTATAGAGCTGCGCGTAGACGAGCGCCTGGTTCGTTTTGTGGCCCGGGCGGAACACGTTGTTCTCGAGCCACTCTTTTGCGTGCGCCAATCCGCGCCCGAGGTCGATGTCGACGTCGGCCGAGTGCGTCAGGGCCGATGCTCCCGCCGCAGACACCGCATCCTTCGAGAAGGAGAGCTGAATATTGCCTTCGGCGTAGCGGATGTGTTTCCAGCTGTCCGGATGATCGGAAAGGTCCGGCAAACGCTTCGGTGCCGCGTGACCAGGGGCGCTGGCAAAGTCCGCTGCGCGAGCCATCCGCGCCTTCAGCCCCGGGTCGAAGCGGAGAAAAACGCGGTCTACGGCGACGTGGCTGACACCCCGAACGAACGACATCAAGGGGGAACCGTCGATGGACGTTTCTCGCAGCTTGGCCTCGATGTTGAGAAACGCCATCTTCGCCGGCTCAGCCAGCGCGTCGAACGCTTCCGCGGTGATACCGCTTGCCGCCGCGAAAGGGGAGCCTATCTGCCGGATTCGCTCGAACGCGTTTGGAAGATCGCTGGTCCCCGGCGAATCCGGCATGAGCATCAATCTCAGAATCACATCGTCGACTTCCACCCGTTCGGCGGCGCGGATGAATTCGGCGCGCCGCACGAGTTGCCAGGCAGGACGATGGTCTGGAGCCGAGAAGGTGAAGCCGTAAACCTGGCCGGCATCGAACGGCAACTGCAGCCGAAGATCGATGGTCGCCTCTTCACTGCGTCCCTCGTACAGCGGGCGCGGCCCGCCAGGGGCGAAGATGTCGACAATTCGCAAATCGACGGGTCCGCCCCGCCAGATGGCGCGGTCGCATCCGTAAAGAATCACCGTCAGGCGCTTGTCACTCATGAGAACAGGGGCGCGTCGAATCGCGCTTTCCGTCCCTCCAGTTGGGGAACCTGATCGAACTTCCTGACCTTCAGCTCGGTCAACGCGCGATCGTGAAGATCGTTGTACGTCAGGCGTCCCTTGCTCTTTCGAATCGCCTCGACGAGCGCGAACGTGAGCGCACCGTTGTACCTGTCGTTGATGAAGGCGTCGGCCGATGTTTGCGTGTCACGGCAGCCAGTGATGAGCACTTCGGGCAGGTCCGCGTTGACGATATCTTTGCCCTTCCGCGCCGACCGCGGCGAGCGCCGAAGCTCGCTCGTGACTTTCCTCGGCAGGCTTCGTCCCGACTCTGCAGCGCCGATGCCCCAGGGGCTGGGGAGATAGCGCTGTTTCACCTTCACATCAGGCGGCTCGATCGCGCGGGTGTTCGTCCCCGAGTGACAGCAATCCATGATTACAGTGAAACTAACGCCGGCGGGCAGCGTATCGAACGTGTCGCGCAGCCAGTCGTCTCTCATCGTGTCGTCCCAATTGAGGTCGGTGGGACACAGAATCTCGTCTCGCCCGTCGGCCTCATCCGAATTGTCGTCCGGCACATTCGAGCCATGGCCGGAGTAGTGCAGAACGAGTGTGTCGCCCTTTTTCGCGCCGCGCAGGAGCGACTTGATCCCCGCCTTGATGGCTTTCTGTGTTGCAGCGACGTCCAGCAGCGTGGTGATGTCGCCTTTCTTGAAGCCGTGAAACTCGATGAGCGCTGCGCTCAAGTCCTTGACGTCGTTGACACAGCCTCTGAGGTCGGCGCCCGGAATCTGATACTTGTTGATGCCGATCAGCAACGCTCGCTTCGCCATAATCCATCCTCTCGTTCCCGCACAACATCTGACCACCAGGGAGGCGCGAACCCGCGGATTATAGTCGACTGCCAGTGCACCATTCCCGCGGACTCACTCCGCTTTCACACAATTGCACCGGGCGGCCACGCTAGAATGTTTTGCGACGATGGCCAATCGCGCGATCTGCGTCGGCATCAACGACTACCCGGGCACGAACATGGACCTCTCCGGATGCGTGAACGACGCAAAGGAGTGGCAGGAACTGCTCGAACGTCGAGGTTACCGCGTCGACGCGCTCCACGATCGCGACGCGACGCGCGCCCGCATCGTCGATGCCCTCAGGGCCGCGATTCGTCAGACCGCTGAGAACGAGGCGTTCGTCTTCACCTTCTCAGGCCATGGATCCTGGCTGCCAGACGACGACCGCGACGAACCTGACGCCCGCGATGAGATGATCTGTCCGCATGACGTCATGCAAGAGCAATATCTGCTCGATGACGAGCTGCACGAGATCTTCTGCACGAAACAGGCTGGTGCCCGCATCTATGTGGTAGCCGACTCGTGTCATTCCGGTTCGGTCGCGCGATACGCTTCTGCACCGGCCCAGCCCGACAGCGCCCCGTTGAAGGCACGGTTTCTTCCGCCTTACGTCTTCGCTCGCGGCAATCGTCTCTTCGAGCGGGCGATCGACCGCGCGATCAATACCCCGGCCCCCACGAAACTACGCTATCCGGCGGTCCTTTTCTCGGGTTGCCACGACACCGAGTTCAGCTACGACACAGCTTTCAATGGGCGGCCGAACGGCGCGTTCACGCGTGTCGCAATCGACGCGCTGCAGGATCCAAAGATTGAAACCCCGCGTGCGTTCTACGACGCTGTCAGGCAGAAGCTTCCCGCGCCGTCACTGCCGCAGACCCCACAACTCTTTGGGGGCCGCGACGCCAAGCTGGGTCGCTTGTTCTGATGACTGAGCCCAACGCGCAAGAGGACGCAAATACACACGGTGTTCAGGAATGGGCCGCGCTGTTCTACCTCTGCGGCCACTACAACCGGCCCGGCGAACATGACCCGTTCGTAGCCGCCCTCAACGAAATTCGCGCGATCGGGGGAAGCACAGCGATGTCCGCGGCCGTGTATCTCGACCTCGAGTCCGGCGCCCAACGCATCGCGCTGCGCGCCGGAGAACTGGCGGAATCGGAGGCGCTGGGCGCGGTCAACAGCGGAGATCCGGAGACCCTCGAGCAGTTCCTGGTGTGGGCCTTCGATGCCTGCCCCGCACGCCGCTACGTGCTCGTGATGGCCGGACTGGGCATCATGGACTCAGACTCGGTCGTAGGCCGTCCGCCTTTCGACGCGGCCCGCCTGTTTGCGATTTGCGACGACAGGGCGACGAACGATGCGATCGAACTGCACGAGCTGAGCGCCGGATTGAAGGGAGCGTTCCCCGTCGACGGAACCCGGCGCCTTGTCATGCTCGCATGCGACATGTATGCGATGCAGTTCATGGAAGTGTCCTACGAGCTCAGAGGCGTGCTCGATCTCATCGTCGGCATTCAGCCGGATGAGCGCCAGGAGGACGCGCCACTTCCCCATTGGCCCTACGCGCGATGCTTGAAACGCTGGCAGGAGATCGTGGCGACTCCCACGGAAGCCCAGGTTCCGCGGTGGCGTTCCGCGGTTGACCCGCAGGGGCTGCTCCTCGCCAAGGAGACCGTCGCGATTCTCGCCGAGCACTACACCAGCAACCCGGCAAAGGGCATGCCGGTTACGGTGTCTGCGATTGATCTCGAGGCTCTCGTGCCTGTCGCGCAGGCGCTCGACACGTTCAGCGTCGTCTATCTCCAATGGTTGAGCAACGACGTCATCTGGCGCGCCCGCGAGATGGTCTTCAGAAGTCACTCGAAGACGCTCGAGCAGTCGTGGAGCTATGACCTTAAAGAGGTAGCGACGGCAATCGTCGCATCGCTGAAACTCGCATCTACAGAGGCCGTCGTTCGATGGGCCGCGGAGGCGGTTCCAGCCATGCCGTACCCGTCGCTGTCGCGCACGCTGCGCGTGATGGCCTCGACGGCGCGCAAGCTGGCGGCAAGCGGGCCGAGCGCGGACGCGTATCGCCGAATCGCTAACGAGATCGCGGCGTGCCGGGCTGGTGTCGAGCGCCTGCTCGCGGTCGTGGCCGATGAAACCCCAGACGGCAAGCTGCCCGAGCACAGCGGAGTAGACGCGAGCGTTCGAGCGTTGTTTTCCGATCCGGCAAATCCAGACAGCGTCCGGAATGCCGCCGAGTGGTCGGCGATTATCGAGCGTTCCCGGGAGAGGTTCACGGGCCCTGCGGCGCGCGAGCTTGCCGACGCGCTCGACGGCATTGAAGCCGCCAAACAGCTCGGGAGACTGGCGAAGCGAGTATCGGACCTTCTACAAGCCGAGCCCGACCATCAAACTATCGTGGCAGTCTGGCCGCCCGATCGCCGGTGCGGTCTGGCGTTGTACCGGCCGATCGACCTGGACAAGCTCGCTGAATCGAACTACCTGGAGCTGCGATTCAGTCGCGATCTCCATTGGACGGCCCTGCTGACCGCCGTGGATCTCATCAAGAACCATGCCCGCATGTTATGGCGCCTCCTCGAATCACAGTTGACCGCCGCACCGCTTGAAGCCAGGTATCAATTGATGCGCCGTCTCGCCGGCGATCGCGCGCTGACCGGAAGGCACGCCGACCAGCTGCGAGCACTTTCGGCGCCCGACGCGCTCTTTCTCACGATTGATCCAGCCGAGGAAGAGCCCGTTTCGCCACTTCCTGCCGCCGATGGGCAACCGGTGACAGATCGCGGGCCCGACGATCCGATCGCGACCTATTGTGTAAGGCTATCGTCGCTGGATCGATCGACCACCGTCGTCGAGCGCTTTAACCAAATCACGCGCGCCCGGCTGCAACGCGTCCTCAAGGAAATTGGCGACATTGGCGGCGATATCGATGCTCAACCAACCCGAACGTTGCAGCGGCTGGCTCAATGCGGCAGTCTCCTCGGCGACGATGTGCTCTTTGGCATCAGCGAGCATCTCGGTGACGTGAAACCGACGGAGGACCGGGCGGTGCATCTGGTCCTACAGATGCCGAGGTCGCTGATGCGCTACCCCTGGGAGCTTCTCCGCGACCGCCATGGCTGGCTCGTCGACAGATTCGCAATCGGCCGCCAAGTCATCGCCGAAGCGGGACGTTCCCCGAGGTGGTCGTCAAACACCCGGCAGGGTCCTCTTCGCCTTCTGGTCGTCGCGCCGTCGGTCCCGGGCAATGCCGGTGAACTGGCAGGCGCAGGCACTCTCGAGGGTCTCCACGTCGCAGAGT
>CAWAPZ010000004.1:0-311340 GCA_963784045.1 Vicinamibacterales bacterium | reverse complement strand
ACTCCGAGCGCTTTCGCCGTGGGCGAATGTCATAGCGCTTGATCATCTCGTTGAGCGTCGTCGGCTTGATGTGAAGCAACTCTGCCGCGCGCTTCTGCACGCCGCCGGCCGCTTCGAGCGTCGATTCGATCAACCGCTTTTCGAAGTCGGTGATCACATCCTTGAAGGAGATCCCTTCCGGCGGGACGACGAAACGCGGCATCTGGAAAATCGTCGGCCGGCCAATGTGATCGGGCAGGAGGTCCGGACCGATTCGGCGACCCGTCGACAAGACGACCGCGCGCTCGATCACGTTCTCGAGCTCGCGGACGTTGCCGGGCCAGTCGTATGACATGAGGATATCCAGCGCATCCGGCACGAGCTCGAGATCCGGCTTGCGGTTTTCCTCGCCGTACTTCTCCAGGAAGTGCTGCATCAACAGAGGGATGTCGTCCTTGCGATCCCGCAGTGGCGGGAGGACGACGTTGACGACGTTCAGCCGGTAGAACAGATCCTCGCGGAAGCGCCCTTCCTCCATCGTCTTCTTCAAATCGACGTTCGTGGCGGCGATGATGCGGACGTCCACCTTGATGACTTCCATGCCGCCGAGGCGCATGAACTCCCTCTCCTGCATCACGCGCAGCAGCTTGGCCTGCGTCTCGAGAGGGATGTTGCCGATCTCATCGAGGAAAATGCTGCCCTTGTCGGCAAGATCGAACAGGCCCTTCTTCGGATACACGGCTCCGGTGAAGGCGCCCTTGACGTGGCCGAAGAGGGTCGATTCGAGGAGGTCGGGCGGCAGGTTGCCCGAGTTCACCGTGACAAACGCGCGATCCTTGCGCTGCGAGTGCATGTGCACGGCGCGCGCCACCAGCTCTTTGCCGGTACCGCTCTCGCCTTGAATCAGGATGGTGGATCGGCTGGGGGCAGCCTGAATGATTAAGTCGAACACCCGACGCATCGAGGGGCTCCGCCCGACGATGTTGTCGAAGTGGCTGTACTGCTCCTGGATGTTCTGCCGCAAGGTCCGGTTCTCGTTGACCAAACGCCGGCGCTCCAGTGCGTTCTTGATCACGACGAGCACTTCGTCGTTCTTGAACGGTTTCGTGATGTAGTCGAATGCGCCGCGCTTCATCGCGGTAATCGCGTTCTCGACCGAGGCGAACGCGGTCACCATGATGACGGCGAGCTCGTCGTCCAGCTTCTTCAGCGATTCGAGTGTCGTCATCCCGTCGATACCCGGCATCATCACGTCGACGATGGCCGCATCGAACGGGATGTTGCGCGCGAGCTCGATACCCTCCTCGCCGCTCGCGGCGAGGCGGACCGCATAACCCTCGCCCTTGAGCAGGGTCTCGAGGATCTCGCGCATGATTTCTTCGTCGTCGACTACGAGAATCGAGCCATTTTTTTGCATAATCTCACCTGGTTCCTTGCGCACCGGGACGCGCGGCGGCGATCGCTGCCGGCAGCGACACTGTGAACCGCGTGCCCTGCCCCACCGCGCTCTGGCATGTCAGCGTGCCCTCGTGCTCGCGGACGATGCCGTATGTGATGGACAGGCCGAGGCCGGTCCCCTTTCCAATCATCTTGGTCGTAAAGAACGGATCGTAAATTCGTGACAATTGCTCGCTCGGAATGCCGAGTCCGGTGTCG
This sequence comes from Vicinamibacterales bacterium, assembly GCA_963784045.1. Classification (GTDB taxonomy): domain Bacteria; phylum Acidobacteriota; class Vicinamibacteria; order Vicinamibacterales; family JAMQPK01; genus JAMQPK01. The sequence goes on along the minus strand of CAWAPZ010000004.1, from coordinate 309,705 downwards.
CCGACTTCCGCCAGAACGTGGCCGTCTTCGACCCGCGTCTCCACCGACAGCCAGCCGCCCTTCGGCATCGCATCGCGCGCGTTCAGGAACAGATTGAGAAACACCTGCTGCAGCTTGTGCTCGATGCCCGCGACAAGCGCAGGCGGCGGGCACAATTCGCGCCGAACCTTCACTTTGCCCGCCACGAGCTGGGGCTCGAGAAGCGACAGCACGTCGCTGATCACGGCGTTGAGATCCACGGGCGCTATCTCATCGGCGCTCGACCCGCCCGAGCGCGAGAGGTTCAGCAGGCCGTTCACGATCTTTGCGGCGCGAAATGTCTGCTGTTCGATTTTCTCGAGCATCCGCGTCTTCGGGTCGTCCGGATCGGCGTTGCTCAAGAGCATCTGCGTGAAGCTCGAGATGCCGGTCAGGGGCGTGTTGACCTCGTGGGCGACGCCGGCGGCGAGCAGACCGACCGAGGCCATCCTGTCGGAGATTTGCAGCTGCTCTTCGAGGTGCACGCGCTCCGTGACGTCCTCGATGATGATGATGTTGCCGACCGTCGACATGTTGGCCTGTCCGCTCGGCGCTCGCAGCGGCACGGTCGCGATGTTGACGCGGATGCGTTCTCCGGCCTTTGCCGCCCGGCCGGCGAGCGGCACCCGGTAGAGCGACGCGCCGTTGGGTGAATCGCGTTGCGCCGCGCGCAGGGCCTCAACGAACGGACCGTCGAACACTTCGTCGAGCTTGTGCCCTCTCGCGTCGACATCGGACACACCGTAGATTGCAGCAAGCGCTCTATTCCATCGGACGATTCGGCCGTTCAGGTCTTCGACGACGAGGCCGTTGTCGAGCGATTCGACGATGTTCTCGTTGAATTCCTGCAGGCGCTGCAGCTCACCCGCTTTCACCTGAAGCTGGCGGTACAGCCGGCCGTTCTCGAGCGCCGTCGCGACGTGGCTGCCGACCGCCGACAGAAGACCCATGTCTTCACTGCTCAATGGCTCTCCCTGGCCGCGCTGACCGAGCGCAAGCACAGCGATGGTCCCGCCTTTCGACACGCACGGGACGAAATAGTGGACGCCTCGAACACGCCAGAACGCGAGCTCCTCGACCGGAAACGCGCCGTGGAGCCGCGGGTCGTCGAGCGACAGCGCAATTCCACCGGCCAGGCTCGCGGCGAGCTGCGAATGGCGGCCGAGTCCGGACACCGCGAGGTCGCCGAATCCCTCCACCCGAATCACTTCGTAGTCGCCCGACCCTTCGTTGACGAGAAGCAGGGCCATGCGGTCGATGACGAACGTCTCGCGAATGCGCGCCACGAGCCGTTCGCTGAGACGATCGAGATCGAGGTCGCTGTTCAAATCGCGCGCGAAGCCGACGAGGGCGCGGCGGTAGTCGTACTTGTCGCGGTAAAAGGCGCGGTCGAGCGCATTCTGGATAGCGCTCTTCACCGGGCTGAACAGAAGCACGACCACAATCGTCGCGAGCATCGCGATGATCATGTTGTGGCGCACCGCGGCGTCGAGAAACACGATGCCCGCCAGCCGCAGCAAGGTCGCGTAAATCGTGAAAATGGCGAGGATCACGGCCGTGTACACGAGGCTGCGCTTGACGATGACCTCGACGTCCATCAACCGGTAGCGGATGAGTGCCGACGCGAACGCCAGCGGCACGAGGCTCAACGGGATGACGGAGAGCTCCATCGGCAGCGACACCCGGAGACCGAGCGCGTATGGAAGCGCGTACCCGATGGCAAACGGCCCGGCACCGAATGCGGTACCCCAGATAATCCAGCGAAGCTGCCGCCTTGCGGTCGCCGATCGGACGTCATCCATCGCGCGCGTCAACACCACCAGTCCGGAGATCATGAACAGCGACAGATAGAGCGGCTCTATCTGATCGAGCACAGTGAGCATGCGGGAGTAGAGCTGGGTGTTGTGCGGCAGACGGCCGACCGCCACCACGTTCGCGGCGAACAGCACGGCGGCTGGTGCGTACAGCAGCGTGAGGAGCCGCTGCCCCGGTCCACGCAACCACGCGCCGGGGCGATCGGGAAACGCCAGAGTGAAGTGCAGGAACAGCGGCGCCAGCAGCAGCGTGGCTACGACATCGGCCCAGTAGAAATACCAATCGAGCCGATCGAGCCGGCTGAACGAGAACGTCAGGGTGCCGAAAAACGCGAGACAGAGCCAGAAGAAATGCAGCGTCGCGGGGTCGTTCGGGCGCCGCAGCCGAACGGACGCACCGACAAGCAGCGTGAAGATGCCGATCGCCGCGCCGATGATATAGAGCGTTGGATTGCCGCTCGGCACCGGCGCCACCTCGACGTTCAGCATCTGCTGCTCGCCAAGACGAAGCACGGTATACGACAACTGATCGTCCCGGGTCGCGCGAGCGAGCGCGACCTGGATGTCCTCGACCGTCTCTACTGGGGCGCCGTCGATGGCGACGATCACATCGCCAGGCCGGATGCCCGCCGCCATGGCGCCGCCCCGCGCCGCAACGTCGGCGGCGGTGACGCCTTCCGGGCGTGCCTCCCACAGCACGCCGTCCTCGAGTTTGTGCGACGTGGCGCGCACGGCGATATTCAGCGCGCCAAAACACAGCAGCACACCCACCAGGGCGAAGAGACCCCAGCCAGCCAGCGGACGCCGTTGCGTTCGATGGGACTGATCTTTCATGGGTTTACCGCATTTGGGAGCGCCTTCGAGACTGCAAACGCTATACCCCTATCAAATGACACAAAATGGCCACAATTCATTGACTTACAGCAGTTTATCGGCGCGAGGAGAGATAAATCCATTCCAATGGACAAAAAAATCCAAAGACTTGAATATATTGTAGATGGAAGAGGGGCTTAGAACCTAACCTGCAGGCCGCCGACGATGCGCTTTGGCGCGCGGATCGCGAAGACTTCGTCATAGACCGACGAGTCGGCCTCGCCTTCACGGAACATGTTGCGGACGTCCACCAGAGCTTCCCAATCCGCGTTCGAGAACCGCAGGAACGGAAGTGACTGATTGACGCGAATGTTGAACCGCGCGTTCGAGCCCGATCGCATCAACACGTCCGGTTGTCCGCTCCAGAAGCCCGTGTTCACGCGGTACATCGCGTAGACGCGCGTCGACGTCTGCGGGATGGTCGCCTCGATTGACGTCTGCAGGTCGTGGATCCGCTCGCTCGCGGTCACGGGGATCGAGCGGACAGCCCGCGCCACGGACATATCAGACGAGGGATCCCAGACCGCCTCTGCCACCGTGTACTCGAGCCTGCCGCGCACGTAACCGGGCACTTCGTGCGTCATCGCCGCGCCCCAGCCTCGCGAGTCGATGTCGCCGGCCGTAGCGACGTAATAGTGACCGAGGGCAGCTTCCGCGCGTCCCGGCACCGTGTCGAAGATCTCGATGAGCTGATTGTCGATGCGCTGCTGCGAAGCCGCGCACCGACACGGTGACGCCGGACGCCAGATCTCGCTCGAGCGATATCTGCACGTGGCCCACCTGCTCGGGGGTGAAGCGGCCGTCGTACGCCAGCGACGAGAACGTGCGCTCTGGCGGGAGCCATATGCCGGTCACCGACGGCGCGAATTCTTCAGCGCCGGGCACGAGCGCTTTACGCGACGCGAGCGCCTTGACGCGGAACCCAGGCGCGGGAACGGTAATGCTCAAACGGGGGCTCCAGAAACCGGGGCCGCCGACATAGTCGTAGCGCGCATAGCCCGTCCCGTAGCCGAGGACAAGGCGGGGCGAGATCGTCCACTCGTCGTACCCATACACGCTGCCCACATTCCTGGCGCTGTCCCGTATCGCACCGATGGCGATCGCATTGCCCCCGTCGTACCGCTGAGTGCTGTACGACATCCCCAGATCGTAGGCGTGGTTCGCCGACTCGATCGACTTATATGAACCGGCGACGATCCACGACGACAAGTCGCCTTGCGTCATCGCGCCTTGCATCGACCACGCGCCGCCGGCCGCCTGGGTGTTGACGGACACAAACGCCACGCTGCGAGGACCGTGGTCGCTGAAAATTTCTTCCGTTCGATCGAACGACTCGATCGTCATCAGGTTCAGCTGTCCCGACAGCGGAAGCTCGCTGAAGAAGGCAATCGGCATGAGCGCGGCGCTTGACGGGCGGCTGAACCATCGCTCGTCCTCGCGGTTCGCGGCCCAAACCGCGTCGGTCGACGTGTCCTTGAGGATGCTGCGCGGCAAGTGACGGAGACGCCACGCGGTTTCCCCCTGCTCGGTCGTTTCGTCCTCAGTAACCCGCGACGGGGACTGCACTGCCGTGCTGTCCGTGACGTTCGCAGCCTCCTGTTGAGACGCGCCGAGACCAAACCCGGCGAGTTGCGTCACCTGCGCGGCGGACGCATCGGCCAGGGGATCGGTTGACGCCACCGGCGCTTTCTCGGCTCGCGCGGCCTGCAGCTGAATCTCGGGGATGGAAACTGTTGAGGTCGTCAGCTGAATCGTGCGCCCGCGCGACTTGAAAAAACCGCGCGAGTGCACGCTGAGAATGTAGGGACCGTACGGAAGCTCGCGCAGCGAGTATCGCCCGTCCCGGTCGGTTGCGGCCGCGGCTGTCGTTCTGCCAACGACCGAAACCATCGCGCCTACGACCGGACGATTGCTGTTGTCGAGCACCCGGCCTTCGATGCTGCCTGCCGGGAATGTGGAGCGGCCTGACCGGGCATCCTTCGCGGGAGCCTGCGCGTACGCAACTGGGGCGCCCATCACGAACGCCACGATTGCCGCCGCAGGGATCCATCGGATCATAATCCCCCGCTCCACCCCGGCCCGAAGGCCGGTGCCCTTCCCACTACGACACAGTAAACGGCACGCTTCTCGTGATCGTCTGACTGTTCGTCTTATCGGTAACCTTGATCTCCAGGCGATAGTCGCCCGGCTTGAACGCATCCTTCACGGGAATTCCCTGGCCGACAAACACCTGATGCCCCTGGTTGAGATCGAACTGTCCCGGAAGCGAGGTCGCATTGAAGGACTGCGTTGCCAGCTTCGTGAACGGCTTGTCTTCAGTTCCTCGGTGGAAGAAGTACTCCACATCCAGGTCGGGTTTTCCACTTGCTGCGACACCTTCATTGTAAATGAAAAACACGAACATGAGCTCGCCAGACATCGAAACCGGCGCGCCGAACGACGGCACCACCCGGTAGCCGGAAATCGTGAACGGCTGCTCGAGCTGCTGCTGGCCGGTCAGCTGTTCCGGCGCCGGATCCAGCGCTTTCGCCAGGATCACGCTGCTCGTCGTCAGCCCCGCGTTCATCTCGGGCACGGTGAGGGGCTGCGCCAGCACCACGGTCTTGGGCTGTTGCTTGCGGTCTTTGGGCTGCCGCTCGCGCATGGCGATGTAGAGCGTGTAATCGCCCGTCGGCAATTCCAGCGCGCGGCCCAGCTCCGATACTTCTCCCACTGAGGTCAGATTTTTTTCCGTCAGGAAGTAGACATCGGCAAACGGCCACGTGACGTCCACGCCCTTGGTCTCTGCGCCTTTGCCAGCGGCAGCTGGCGCGGCGGCGGCTTCTCCCTTGCGAACCGCGCGCACGTACATCGTGACTGGGTAGGAGCTGAATGTCCCGCCGCTCACTTCGAGCATGTACGGGACATAGACATTCTTGGCCGACTTGAGGAAATGATTCTGGAACTTGAGCTTGACGTCGGCAGGGGCGGGCTGTTTACCTGCCATGACGGCATCGACGAGCTCGTTGAGCGCGACGTACTCTTTGCGCTCATCATTACTGAGCTTTCTCTGCTGCTGTTCTGGAGCCGGTTGCTTGTCTTGCGCGTTGGCAGGGACCGAAACGGAGGCGGCAAGGGCCAGTGCGCCGGCGGCGGCAAAAACGCGACAGAAAGTCATCTCGAAAACTCCTGTTAATTCCAAGAAAACCAATCAAACGTGTAATTCCCGATGATAGGACGGGCCCGCGAATCAAGTCAAACTGGTTGCGTCGGAACCCTTTCTGATCAAGGGTTTTAGGCGTGGTCGACGACGCGCTGGTGATTCTGCTCGCAGGCGGTGCGGGAGAACGTTTGTACCCGCTTACGAGAGACCGCGCGAAACCGGCCGTGTTCTTTGGGGGCCCCTACCGCATCATCGACTTCACGCTCAGCAACTGCATCAACTCCGGCCTGCGCCGCATCTTCATCGCCACGCAGTACAAGTCGCTCTCTCTTGAATCGCCACATCCGCATGGGCTGGAGCCATCGTCTCGGAAGAACTGGGCGAGTTCGTCGAAATTCTGCCGCCACAGAAGCGCGTCAGCGAGCACTGGTACCAGGGCACCGCCGACGCCGTCTTACCAGAATCTGTATTCGATCGTGCAGGAAAACGCCCAGCACGTGATCGTGCTGTCCGGCGATCACGTCTACAAGATGGACTACGCGAAGATGCTGCGGTTCCATAAGGAGCGGGGCGCGGCCGTGACGCTGGCGGCGATCGAGATTCCTATCCAGGAGGCGTACCGGTTCGGGGTGTTGTCGGTCGATGAACAGGACAAAGTGACCGGCTTCATCGAGAAGTCCAAGGACGCGCCGACGATTCCGGGCTCCCCCGACCTGGCGTTGGGGTCGATGGGCATCTATATCTTCGACACCGATGTGCTGCTGAAGGCGCTCGAAGCCGACGCTGTGAAGCCGTCCAGCCACGACTTCGGCAAGGACATCATCCCCGCGCTCATCACCGAGCTTCCGACTTTCGCGTATCGCTTTTACGACGAGAACAAGAAGGCGTCGAAATACTGGCGCGACATCGGCACGCTCGACGCGTTCTTCGACGCCAACATGGACCTCTGCGGGGTCGATCCGGAGTTCAATTTGTACGACCCGGAGTGGCCGATGCGCACGTATCAGCCGCAGGCGCCGCCGGCGAAGTTCGTGTTCGCGGAAAAAAGCCGGCGCGGCGAGGCCCTCGACTCGATTATCTCGCCGGGCTGCATCATCTCGGGGAGCCGTGTTGAAGGCAGCGTGCTCTGCCCGAACGTGCGCGTGCACAGCTACGGCGTCATCGAACAGAGCATGCTGATGCCGGGGGTTCGTGTCGGCCGACACGCGCGGATCCGCCGCGCCATCATCGACCGCGATGTTCTGATTCCGCGCGGCGCGGTCATCGGGTTCAACAGCGAAGAAGATCGAAAGCGACACACTGTCACGGACCTCGGAGTTGTCGTCGTCACCGAAGACGACGATCCGCTTGTTGAGCCCATCGGCACAGAAGCGCTCCGCATCGAAGCCGAAGACGACGGGAGATAAATCTTGAAAATCGCTAGCGTGCATGGAAGAGAAATTCTGGATTCTCGTGGAAATCCCACGGTTGAAGTCGATATCACGCTTGCGAGCGGCGTGTTTGGCCGTGCCGCCGTGCCGTCGGGCGCGTCGACAGGCGAGCGTGAGGCGCTCGAACTGCGCGACGGAGATAAAAAACGCTATCTCGGCAAGGGCGTGCTCCAGGCCGTCGCGAACGTGAACAGCGAAATCGCCAGGGCCATCGTCGGCGGCGAGTTCAATCAAAGCACGCTCGACAAGGCGATGATCGATCTCGACGGCACTCCGACCAAAAGCAGGCTGGGCGCGAACGCCATCCTCGGCGTGTCGATGGCTGCCGCCCACGCAGCGGCGGCAGAAGCGAAGAAGCCGCTGTACGCGCATCTGTCCGAAGGCAACGGCGAGCGCTTACTGCCGGTGCCGATGATGAACATCCTCAACGGCGGCGCGCATGCCGACTCGAACGTCGACGTACAGGAATTCATGGTGATGCCCGTCAATGCCCCGAGCTTCGCCGAGGCGCTGCTGGCGGGGGCGGAGATCTTCCACTCGCTGCGCGCCTCGCTGAAAAAGCGCGGTCTCGCCACAGGCGTGGGCGACGAGGGTGGCTTCGCGCCGAGCCTGAAATCGAATCGCGAGGCCCTCGACCTGGTGCTCGAAGCTGTCGCGAACGCCGGCTACAAGGCGGGCACCGACGTGTTCCTGGCTCTCGACGTGGCGTCGAGTGAAATGTGGGACAACGGCCGCTACGTCTTCAAGAAGTCGGGTGAACCGCCGCGCAGCATCGAAGACATGGTGGCAATGCTCGCCGATTGGGCCCGCCAATATCCGATTATCTCGATAGAAGACGGCGTGGCCGAAAGCGACTGGACCGGATGGAAGCTGCTGACGAAGGAGCTCGGCGACACGGTCCAGCTCGTAGGCGACGATGTCTTCGTCACGAATCCCGAGATTCTCAGGCGCGGCATCGCCGAAGGCGTTGGCAATGCGCTGCTCGTCAAAGTGAACCAAATCGGCACGGTGACAGAAACACTCGAAGCGATGCACATGGCTCGCGAGGCGAACTACGCGTGCATCGTCTCCCATCGATCGGGTGAGACCGAAGACGTCACCATTGCGGACCTCGCCGTCGCGACCAATGCAGGACAAATCAAGACAGGATCGGCGAGCCGCACCGACCGCGTCGCCAAGTACAACCAGTTGCTCCGCATCGAGGAAGCGCTGGGCAAGAACGGCCGGTACGCCGGGCGCGGAGCCATCCGTCAGCTCGCGGCCCGTTCATGAGCCGTCGAGGCCCACTCGTCCTCGTCGTGCTCGATGGATGGGGCCTGCGTGAAGAGCGCGCCGCCAATGCCATCAAGCTGGCGCGCACCCCGACCTACCTCGAGCTCCTCGACCGCTTTTCGCATTCGTCGCTTCAGGCGTCGGGCGAGTATGTGGGCCTCCCTCACGGACAGATGGGCAACTCGGAGGTTGGGCACATCACGATGGGGGCCGGCCGCGTCGTCTTTCAGGACCTCACGCGAATCGACAAGAGCATCAAGGACGGCGATTTCTTCGAGAAGGCTGCTCTTGTCGACGCGATGTCGAGGTGCCAGGGCGACACGCATGCTCTGCATCTCGTGGGCCTCGTGTCACCAAACGGCATCCACAGCCACACCCGCCATCTGTACGCGCTCATCGACATGGCGGCGCGCTACAAACTTTCACGGGTCTACGTACAGGGGTTTACAGACGGACGGGACACGTCGCCAAACGGCGGCGCCGGTTTTTTTGGCGAGCTCGAGCAGGTCATGAGCAAGGCGGGTACCGGGCGGATCGCGTCCGTCGGAGGCCGCTACTATGGGATGGATCGCGACAACCGGTGGGAGCGCACGAAGAAAGCCTACGATGCGATGGTGAGCGGACAAGGACCACGCGGCCGCTCGGCGGTCGAGTACATACGGAAGTCCTATGAGGCCGGCGTGACCGACGAGTTCGTCGAACCCGGCACGATCGTCGACACGAACGGCCAGCCGATCGGACCCATCCGCGACGGAGACAGCGTCATTTTCTTCAATTTCAGATCTGACCGCGCGCGCCAGCTGACGCGAGCATTGACGCTCGACGAGTTCGCCGGCTTCGAGCGCCATCCTCATCCGAAGATCCACATGACGACGAAGACGCAGTACGACCGGACGTTTACCCTCCCGGTCGTGTTCCCGCCACAGTCATTGAGCGGATCGTTTGCCGAAGTGATTGCCGCACAGCACATGACGAACCTGCGCGTGGCGGAGACCGAGAAGTACCCTCACGTGAGCTACTTCTTCAATTGCGGTATCGAGAAGCCTTACCCGGAAGAAGATCGCATCCTCGTCCCCTCACCAAAGGTGCCGACCTACGATCTGCAGCCGGAAATGAGCGCCAAGGGGATTACCGACAACCTCGTCAACGACGTCGAGGGCCGGAAGCACGACATCATCATCTGTAACTTCGCCAATGCGGACATGGTCGGTCACACGGGAAACCTCGACGCCGCTGTGGCTGCCGTTGAAACCATCGACGCGTGCCTGGCCCGCATCGTCAGGGCGGTGCGTGACGCCGACGGCATCCTGATCGTCACCTCGGACCACGGCAACGCCGAGGAAATGTGGAACACGGAGTTGAACGAACCCCACACCGCACACACGAGCAATCCGGTGCCGGTGATCGTCGTTCAGGATGTAAAAGGGATGCGATTGCGGGACGGTGGTTCGCTGCGGGATATCGCGCCGACGATGTTGGGAATACTGGGCGTGCCTTCGCCGAAAGAAATGACCGGACAGGACCTGCGAATACTGTAGGGATTGGGGATGAGGGATTCGTGATTAGCTAATCCCAAATCCCCACTCCCCAGTCACTGCCTTATTCGACTTCTTCTTTCTTAGACTGCTCGTCCGAAGCAATCCGCAGGGAGCGCAGGAATCGGCGGTCGTTGGCGGTCATGTCGAGCGCCTTTTTGGACGCGACGACTTTCGCGGGCGTCGGCACTTTGACCATCGCGCCGCCCTTATCTGTGGTCGTGGTTCGGTTGACGAAACCGACAACAGCCTCGAGCGTCACCTTCATCTCGAAACCCGCGGCGCGCGCTTTCTCGCGACACGCCTCTACCTGAGGATCTTCTGCGACAGAAGCAGCAATGGCATCGGCAAGCTCGCGAGCCAGCCGGTTGACTATGTCATCCATTGTTTGATCCTCCTAAACCGGGGTCAGAGGCCCCTATACCTTGTGTGCCTGGGCGGACCTATCGCAATTGGATTCCTGCTTACACCATCGTCACGACAGGAATCTGTCCACCGGACTCGTCACTTTTTAGAATATCGGACTCGGGAAACTACGAGTAGGACGAGTTTCATTGTAGGGCCGCGTTTATGGGCTGTCAAGAACGCTTAGAATCGCAGTACTGCCTTATATGGTTGATTCTTCTCGCGTTCCGCCCGATCCGGCGACATGGGATCCCGCCCGCGAACTGGGTGAGCCTGGCGAGTTCCCCTTCACCCGCGGCATCCAGCCCACGATGTACCGTGGCCGCCTGTGGACGATGCGCCAATATGCCGGCTTCGGGACGGCGACCGAGTCGAATCGACGGTATCGGCACCTGCTCGAGCAGGGGGTCACCGGACTGAGCGTAGCCTTCGACCTGCCGACCCAGATCGGCTACGACTCAGACCACCCCTTGGCCGCCGGCGAAGTGGGCCGGGTGGGAGTTGCCATCGACACCATCGACGACATGGCGGAGCTCTTCGACGGCATCCCTCTCGATGGCGTGTCGACTTCGATGACCATCAATTCGACCGCCATCATCTTGCTGGCGATGTACGTCGCCCTTGCCGAGCGCCACGGCGTCGATCGGGGCCGACTGTCCGGCACCATCCAGAACGACATCCTCAAGGAATATCTCGCGCGCGGCACCTTCATCTACCCGCCGCACGCGTCGCTTCGACTCGTTACGGACATCTTCGCGTTTTGCGCGAGCGACCTGCCGCGGTGGAACGCCATTTCAGTGAGCGGCTACCACATCCGCGAGGCTGGAGCGACGGCCGTGCAGGAGGTCGCCTTTACGCTCGCGAACGGCATCGCATACATCGAGGCAGGCCGGGCGCGCGGCCTGTCGGCAGAATCGCTCGGCGAGCGCATGTCGTTCTTTTTTGCCGCCCACAACGATTTTCTGGAGGAGATTGCGAAATTCCGCGCGGCGCGGCGGATGTGGGCGCGCGTCATGGCCGGGCGATTCGGCGTGACGAACCCGCGGGCGCAACAGCTGCGGTTTCACGCGCAGACCGCCGGCAGCACGCTCACGGCGCAGCAGCCAGACAACAATCTCGTTCGCGTCACGGTCCAGGCGCTGGCTGCTGTGCTTGGCGGGGCGCAGTCTCTCCACTGCAACGGCCGCGACGAAGCGCTCGCATTGCCGACCGAGGAGTCGGCCACGCTCGCGCTCCGGACCCAGCAGATCATCGCCTACGAATCGGGCGTCTCGAATACCGTGGACCCGGTCGGTGGCTCATATGAAATCGAGCGCCGGACAAGCGAAATCGAGAGGGACGCGACGGCAGTGTTGAACCGCATTGAAGCGGCGGGCGGGACGCTCGCCGCGATCGAGTCGGGCATCATCCAGCGCGAGATACAAGAATCGGCGTTCCGGGCGCAACAGGCGATCGAGAACGGCGACTCGCCCGTCGTCGGCGTCACGAGATTTCAGACTGATGAAGACGCATCGATTCCTATCTTCCGCGTTGACCCGGACATCGAACGCGGGCAGCGGGATCGCGTGGCAGCCGTGCGCGCCACGCGCAACGCCGCGCAATGGCGCGCCGCGATCGACGCAGTCCGGGACGCCGCGGGCGGAGAGGCGAATCTCGTCCCACTCGTCATTGCGGCCGTCCAGGCGAAAGCGACCGTCGGAGAAATCTCGGACGTCATGCGTGACGTATTCGGCGAGGCGTCTCTTGTTTGATTCGCGTGGGACCCACCCCCACGCGCTGCCGTCGCTGAGGCTCCGGATCTTGATACGATCGCTTCGCTGCGTGGATGAGCGATAACGTCCTTCTGCGTGTTCAGGACCTCACGACCACGTTCAAGATTCCGGGCGGCGTGGTGCGGGCGGTCGATCACGTCAGCCTGGAGCTTCGGCGCGGCGAAACGCTGGGCATCGTCGGGGAATCGGGCAGCGGGAAATCGATGACGGCGCTGTCCATTCTCCGGCTCGTCCAACCCCCCGGCGAGACTCATGGCGGCCCCATCAGCTTCAACGGGCGCAGCGACCTGCTGGAGCTCAGCGAGCGGGACATGCGGGCTATCCGCGGCGCCGAGATCGGCTTCATTTTTCAGGAGCCGATGACGGCGCTCAACCCGGTCTACACGATCGGCGATCAAATCGCCGAAGCACTTCGGGTCCACAAGAAGGCCACGCGGAAGGGCGCGCGCGCGAAAGCGATTGAGTTGCTCGAAGCCGTCCGCATCCCGGACCCGGCGCGGCGTTTGCGCGACTTTCCGCATCAATTGTCGGGAGGAATGCGGCAGCGCGTCCTCATCGCCATCGCGCTGGCATGCCAGCCCGTGCTGCTGATCGCCGACGAGCCGACAACGGCCCTCGACGTCACGATTCAGGCGGAGATTCTCGAACTCCTGCAGGAGATGAAGGAGCGATTTCGCCTCGCGCTGATGCTCATCACCCACGACCTCGGTGTCGTCGCCCGGCACGCAGACCGTGTCGCCGTGATGTATGCCGGCCGCATCGTCGAACAGGGTCCGATGCGCCAGATCTTCGACTCGGCGAAGCATCCCTACACGCAGGGCCTTCTTGAATCGATCCCTGGGGGAACGCCAGGCGAGCGGCTCCGCGCGATCGAGGGCATCGTTCCAGATCTCGCGAGCTTGCCATCCGGATGCGCATTCGAGCCGCGCTGTCCTCACCGGTTCGATCGCTGCCCGACGGCTCCGCCCCCTGCATACGACGTCGGACCGGACCAGCAGGCGCGCTGCTACCTTTACGATCCGAGCCGCGCTTGATGCCCTTGGACCCTTCGACACGCTCAGGGTCGTCGCGAGTTCAGCCGAGGGACGATTCCCCTCAGGGGAGGCCGCCGCTTCTCGATGTCCGGCACCTCGTCAAGGAATTCTCGAGGCGTGAAGGCTTCTTCACCCGGCCGAGCATCGTCCGCGCGGTGAACGACGTGTGCTTCACCGTGGATGAAGGCGAGACGTTCGGCCTCGTCGGCGAATCGGGGAGCGGAAAGACGACGACCGGCCGCTGCATTCTGCGGCTGATCGACCCGACCTCGGGCGAGGTGCTGTTTCGAGGCGAGAACGTGCTCGCGTATTCGCGCGGAGAGATGCAGCGGGCGCGCCGGCAGATGCAGATCGTGTTTCAGGATCCGTACTCGTCCCTCAACCCACGTATGCGCGTACGGCACATCATCGAGGAGCCGCTGGTCATCCACAAGATGGGAAACGTGGAATCGCGAATGGAACGCGTGCAGGAGCTGTTTCAACTGGTCGGCCTCGACGCCGCGACCATCGATCGGTATCCGCACGAGTTCAGCGGGGGACAGCGCCAGCGCATCGGCGTGGCGCGGGCTCTCGCGCTGAATCCGTCGTTCATCATCGCGGACGAACCGGTGTCTGCGCTCGACGTCTCGATTCAGGCCCAAGTCGTCAACCTGCTGATGGACTTGCAACAGAAACTCGGACTCGCCTACTTATTCATCGCGCACGATCTGCGGCTGGTCGAACACATCTGCCGGCGCACCGCCGTGATGCATCTCGGACGGATCGTCGAAATGGGGGACACGGCGCGGCTCTTCAATAACCCGCAGCATGCCTACACGAAGGCACTGCTGTCGGCCATTCCGGTTCCCGACCCGGACCATAAACCAGTCCGGATTTCATTGAATCCGAAGGATGTCGATTTCAACGCACCGCTGAGGGAAGTTGAGCCTGGGCACTTGGCGGCCGTGTGACGTTCGATGTAACGAAGAGCGAAAAACGAAAAGCGAATAGAGCCCCTTTCGTTACTACCGCAGCTGCACTGCGTGCGCATCTGACCGCACATCTTTCTCGACCTGGCCATCGCGGAGGCTGATTGTGCGGTGCGCGTACGCGGCGACGTCGGCTTCGTGCGTGACGAGCACAATCGTGTTGCCCCCTTCATGGAGGCGCGCGAACAGGCTCATGATTTCCGCGCCGGTCTTCGAATCGAGGTTTCCTGTGGGCTCGTCGGCCAGCAGGATCGACGGGTTGTTCACGAGGGCGCGGGCGATCGCGACGCGCTGACGCTGACCTCCGGAAAGCTCGTTAGGCCGGTGGCTCATGCGGCTGCTCAACTCGACCTTGTCGAGCGCCGCTTTCGCGCGCGTCTGCCGATCGACGGCTGGCACTCCGGCATACACCAGCGGCAGCTCGACGTTGTGCAGGGCGGTTGCGCGAGGCAACAGATTGAACGTCTGAAAAACGAACCCGATCTCCTCGTTCCTGATGCGCGCGAGCTCGTTGTCGTTCATGCGCGCCACTTCCTTGCCGTTCAGGAGGTAGCTGCCCTTGCTCGGCGTGTCGAGGCACCCAACCAGATTCATCAGGGTCGACTTCCCGGAACCCGACGGCCCCATGATGGCGACGTATTCGCCGCGTTCGATGGAGATGGACACACCTCGCAGCGCGTGGATCTCCTCCTCGCCCATCAGGTATGTCTTCCACAAGTCGTGGGTTTCGATCAGTGCCATGGGAATGGATACGACGGCGGCCATCCGCCGGTTCCAATGTTACATCTCACGGTGTTCGCGCGCCGACTCTCCGGCCGCGCCGCCGCACATTCAGCCTGCCTCTTCGTAGTCCGCCTTCAACTTGGCCACCACGCCAGGATCGGCGAGCGTCGTCGTGTCGCCGAGCGCCTTGCCTTCGGCGATGTCCTTGAGAAGCCGCCGCATGATCTTTCCGGAGCGCGTCTTCGGGACGTCGGCAACGAAGAGAATGTCCTCGGGCCGCGCGATAGAGCCGATTTTCTTGACCACGTGTTCTTTCAGCTCAGCGACGAGTGCCGGGCTCGCCACGTTGCCTTCCTTGAGGATCACGAACGCCGAAATCGCCTGTCCCTTCATTTCGTGCAGCCGCCCGACCACTGCTGCCTCAGCGACCTTCGGGTGGTCGACGAGCGCGCTCTCGATTTCCATCGTCCCGATGCGGTGGCCCGCGACGTTGATCACGTCATCCACACGTCCGAGCACCCAGAAATAGCCGTCCTCATCTCGCTTCGCGCCGTCTCCGGTGAAGTAGGTGGCCTGATCCCATTTGCTCCAGTATTGCTTGACGAATCGTTCCGGGTCGCCATAGATGCCACGAAGCATCGCCGGCCATGGCCGCGTCAGGGCCAGAAGCCCGCCGCCGACCTTAATCGCCTCGCCAGACTGAGCGCGAATTTCGGCGCTGATGCCGGGAAACGGCACTGTCGCGGACCCGGGCTTCAGCGGAGTGATGCCGGGCAGCGGCGAAATCATGATCATCCCCGTCTCGGTCTGCCACCACGTGTCAACAATCGGGCAGCGGCCGCCTCCGATGTACTTGTCGGTACCAAATCCACGCTTCAGGGTTGATCGGCTCGCCGACCGAGCCAAGCAGACGCAGCGACGACATGTTGCGCCGCGCCGGCCACTCGGTGCCCCACTTCATAAACGCCCGGATTGCGGTCGGGGCAGTGTAGAAAATCGTGACGCCGTAGCGCTCGATGATTTGCCAGAGTCGGTCTTTCTGGGGCGAATCGGGCGCCCCCTCGTACATGACGACGGTCGCGCCGTTTGCGAGCGGCCCATACACCACGTAGCTGTGCCCGGTCACCCATCCGATGTCCGCCGTACACCAGTACACGTCGTCTTCTTTGAGATCGAAGACCCACTTCGTTGTCGCGTATACGCCGGTGAGGTAGCCACCGGTCGTGTGCATGATCCCCTTCGGTTTCCCGGTGGTCCCCGAGGTATAGAGAATGTAGAGCAGATCTTCGGCGTCCATGGCCTCGGGATCGCACTCGAGAGGCGCGCGCGCCATCAGCTCGTGCCAGTCGTGCTCGCGCACGTTCGGCTTCCGGCCGGCTTCCAACTCAGTGGCCGGGATTTGGGCGGAGGAGCCAATCAGCCTTCTGAACACGATCACATCCGTCACAGACGCGGCTCCGTCGATCGCTTCAAACGCGACTTTCCTGAGCGGCACGATCGATCCACGTCGATATCCGCCGTCCGCGGTGATCAGCAACTTGCATTGCGCGTCGTTCATGCGATCGCGCAGCGACTCGGCGCTGAAACCGCCAAAGACGATGCTGTGCGGTGCGCCGATGCGAGCGCAGGCTAGCATGGCCACGGCCAGCTCGGGCACGAGCGGCATGTAGATGGCGACGCGATCGCCCTTCGTCACGCCGAGCGACTTCAGCACGTTCGCGAACGCACTGACCTGACGATACAGATCGAAATAGGTCAGCGTCCGGCGATCGCCGGGCTCGCCTTCCCAGATGATTGCGGCCTTGTTGCGCCTGGCCCCGCGAACATGACGGTCGATGCAATTGACAGAGACGTTGAGCTGCCCGCCGACGAACCACTTCGCATGCGGCGGATTGGTCCAGTCGAGCACGCGCGTCCATTGGCGGCTCCACTCGAGCTCGGACGCGAAACGTGCCCAGAACTCCTCGGGGTTCCGTTCAGCTTCTCTGTAGGGCGCGGTGTCCTTGACGATCGCGCCGGCGCGGAATTCAGCTCGAGGTTCGAACACACGGTCTTCATGCAGGAGCGCGGAAATTTCCGGATCTCGCGGGTCGGCCATGCCGGAAGGATAACTGAAACTGGAATCTAGAAACTGGAATCTGGCTAGTCGTAGTACTCCAACCCCAAGTGCGTGATCAGCTCTTCGCCCATCATGTACCGCAGCGTGTTCTTCAGTTTCATCAACTGAATGAATAGATCGTGCTCCGGGTACAGGCCGGGGGCGTGCATCGGGCTCTTGAAGTAGAACGACAGCCACTCCTGGATTCCGGACATGCCCGCGCGCTTGGCGAGGTCGAGAAACAGCGCCAGGTCGAGCACAATCGGCGCCGCCAGAATGCTGTCGCGGCAGAGGAAGTTGATCTTGAGCTGCATCTTGTAACCGAGCCAGCCCACGAGATCGATGTTGTCCCAGCCCTCTTTGTTGTCGCCGCGCGGCGGATAGTAATTGATGCGAACGACGTGATGCAGATCTTCGTAGAGGCCGGGATAGAGATGCGGCTGCAGGATGTAATCGAGGACGGACTTCTTGCTCTCTTCCTTCGTCTTGAACGATTCCGGGTCGTCCAGTACTTCGCCGTCGCGATTTCCGAGGATGTTGGTCGAGTACCAGCCCTCGACGCCGAGCAGCCGCGCCTTGATGCCAGGCGCAATCACGGTTTTGATCCAGGTCTGACCTGTTTTGAAGTCTTTGCCGCAGATTGGCAGCCGCTGCTGCTGCGCGAGCGACATCATCGCCGGCACGTCGACCGACAGGTTGGGGGCGCCGTTCGCGAACGGGACGTCCTCCATCAGCGCGGCGTAGGTGTAAACCATGCTCGACGGGATCGTCGGGTCGTTCGCCTCGAGCGCCTTTTCGAACGCGTCGATGGACTGATGGGCCGCCGATTCCTTCATGAACACTTCGGTGCTGCCGCACCACACCATGACCAGGCGATCGAGGTTGTTGTCCTTCTTGAACGCGCGGATGTCGGCGCGCAGCTGCTCGGCGAGGTCCTTCTTGTTCCTGCCTTTCTTCACGTTCGGACCGTCGAGACGCTTCACATAGCGCTGATCGAACACCGCCGTCATCGGCTTGATGGCCTCGAGGTCGGGCTTGATCTGATCGAGGAGCGACGTCTCGAGTACGCCGGCCGTACGCGCCGCCTGGTACGAGTTCTCTTCGAAAATATCCCACCCGCCGAACACCACGTTGTCGAGGTCGACCAGCGGAACGACCTCGCTGATTTTCGGAGACCGGCCTTCCGTGCGTTTGCCGAGTCGAATCGTGCCCATCTGCGTAAGCGAGCCGATGGGATTGGCGAGCCCTTTTCGTACCGCAAGAACGCCGGCAATCGTCGTAGTGCTGACCGCGCCGAGGCCGACGAGAAGAATGCCCAATTTGCCTTTAGCCGGAGCGATTTCAAGGTTTTTCACAGCCGGCAACTATACCACTTCGAGACGGGTCGACGGCGCACGGATGGTGCGATACCCTTCCCACGTGCCCTTGTTCAGTCGGCAACCACAACAGAAACACACGCTGGCGCTCGCGATGACCGGCGTCGCGCTTGGCGATCGCTTGCTGCAGGTGGGATGCACTGACGGGTCGCTGTTGGGAGCGCTTGGGTCAAAAGTAGGGTTGAGCGGGCGCGTGTGCGCGGTCGTGCCAGATGCTGCACAGGCGGCGCGCGCGCGCCGAGCCGCAGAAAAATTCGGGTTCCTGCTTGAAATCGAAACGGGCCAGCTCGGGCAGGTCCCGTTCGAAGACGGCGCGTTCAATCTGATCGTCGTCGACAATCAACAGGGGCTGCTGTCGAGCATGCGTCCCGAGGATCGCGTCACGACGTTGCGTGAAGCTTTTCGCCTCCTCTGTCACCGCGGCCGCATCGTCGTCATCGAGCAGGGACCCCGCGGCGGTCTGGGGGCGCTGTTCGGCGCGCGGGCTTCCGCCCCGCTCGATCCCCACTACAGCGCTGCCGGCGGCGCCATCGTCGCACTCGAGGCCGAGGGCTTCCGTGCTGCCCGCCTTTTGGGAGAGGGTGACGGGCTGTCCTTCTTCGAAGGCGTCCGATAGCGGTGACACCCGCCCCGCAACCCCAAATTTTCCAAGTAATTCGTCCTCCATGTACGGCAAGGGATTTGCCTTCTCTCGGGCAGGCATATTCCTGAATGACGCTAACACCGAAGAACTTCTCGATGGACGTGTACTCCGCAGACGAGATAGCCCAGGCTGCCGGCGTTTCGGTCGCCCGGGTGGAAGCGCTCGTGGCAGGCGGGCAGGCGCACAGTCTAGCCGTGAGCCCTGGCTATTTTGCGCAGGACGAGGCGATCGCCGCCGTCCGAGCCCTTCGCGCCGATGGCGGGCGGAGTGCCGCCCTTCTGTTCGATAAGCCGGAGTTCACCCACGCATCGGCAAAGATGCCTATCGCGGCCGCGAGCGCGGTTCACGCCGGCATTGCGGCGACCCTCATTCTCATCAGCACGATTGGGTTACCGCAAGCCGCCGAAACCCCGATGCGGGTCGATCCCGTCTCTACCCGGCTCGTCTTCATTGCGTCACCGGGACCTGGCGGCGGCGGTGGCGGCGGCGGGCTTCGGCAGAAAGCGCCTCCGCCCCGGGCACAGCGTAAAGGCAAATCGTCGCTCGACAGTCCAGTGCCGGTCAGGAAGGCTCCGAAGCCGATCGAGGCGGCGCCCACGCCCGAGCCGCCACCACCTCCTCCTCCTGAAGTGAAGCCGGAACCGCTGCCTCCAGTGGTTGCGCCAGTCGCAACGGTTGCCGCAAACGAGACCGAGCGGCCCGGCGTCATCGATGAGCCTGCGCCCAAACAGACCGAGAGCCGTGGACCGGGTGCCGGCGGGGGCGTCGGCACCGGCACTGGCACCGGCCTGGGAAAAGGCGATGGATCGGGCATCGGCGACGGATCAGGCGGCGGCATGGGCGGCGGTCCGTATCGTCCGGGAAGCGGTGTCCTCCCCCCGCGAATCCTGCGCGAAGTGAAGGCCGGCTACACCGAGGACGCGCGGCGAGCCAATGTCGAGGGTGGAGTGGTGCTCGAGATTGTGGTGCGTCGCGACGGTTCGGTCGGCGACATCAGATTGCTGAGCGGACTCCCTCACGGGTTGAACGAACGGGCGATTGCGGCCGTACGCCAATGGCGATTCGCACCCGCGACACGACTCGGTCAGGCGGTCGACGTCGTGGTCGAGGTCGAGGTTGCATTCAAGCTGAGGTAAGACCATGGATACCGTACTTGTCGTGATCACGCTCATCTCCGCCATAACGGCCATCGTCGCAGTCGCAGTCGCCTGGCGCCTCCGGCGCCGCGATCGCGAGCGGTCAGACGCTCGCGTGGCCGCACTCGCAAGCGCCGCAGAAACTCATGTCGCGCGCGACGGTGGATGGACCGCCGTCTCGGGAGAGTGGCAATGGACGCCTGAGCCTGTCGGCGTGAGGGCAAGTCCCGAGTCCCGAATCCCAGACGTCGAGCCGCAGATCTCCTCGAGCGCCTTCTTCGGTACCGTTCAGCGTGAGGAAACATCAGGCGGTAGGACGCCCATCCTTGCGGCGGCTGCTCTCATCGTGATGCTTGGCGGCGCGCTTGTGTTCCTGAACACGCCCGATTCCAGCGAGCAGGCTGCAACCGTGGCGACAGTAAGTCATCCGGAGCCGCTTGAGCTCGTCTCGCTGGGACACGCGCGCGAAACGCGCGCGCTGACCATCAGCGGCACCGTCCGAAACCCGTCGAGCGGCGCGAAGGTCGAAGGACTCACGGCGGTCATCTCGCTGCTCGATCGCAGTGGAGCGCTCGTCTCTACAAAGGACGTCCCGCTCGACTACCGCGCGCTCAAGCCGGGCGAAGAAGCGCCGTTCAAGGTGAGCATTCCGGATCCGGGTTCGATCGCGCGGTATCGCGTGAGCTTCCGAGCGGGGACCGACGTCGTCCCTCACGTCGATCGCCGCGTCGACACAAAACTCGCAAGCGCGCTGCGATAGGCGCATAGTAGTGTTGTCAATGAGGTTGTTGACCATGAAACATATCCTGCGCTCCTCGGTCGGTCTCTCGGCAGCGCTCGCCGTGGCCGTCATCGCAGGCGCTGCGCGCGTTGCGGGTCAGAATCAGGAGGAATTTCGCTTCAAGAGCGGCGTCGACCTCGTCAACGTCACGGCGACTGTCGTCGATCGCAGCGGCCGCTTCGTCGCCGGACTCGGCCAGGACGACTTCGTCGTGTACGAAGAGAACGAGTTGCAGGAGGTGACGCACTTCAGCAACGAGCGTGTTCCCGTCAGTCTCGGACTGGTCCTCGACACCAGCGGCAGCATGGTCGGGGAGAAGATCACCAATGCGCTGATGGCGGTGGATCGGTTCCTGACGAAGCTCCTGTCGCCGGAGGACGAGATCTTTCTCTACAAGTTCAACAACGTTCCCGATCTCATAGTGGACTGGACGACGGATCGGCAGCGTTTGAGCCGCTCGATCCGGCGCATCAGCGCAAGCGGCGGCACAGCGATGTACGACGCGGTCGCGGAATCTGTGCCGCTGGCGCAAACCGGCCAGCATCGAAAGCGCGCCATCGTCCTCATTTCGGATGGCAACGACACGGACAGCCAGGTGTCGCTCGGCGAGGTGAAGCAGCTCATCCGCGAGAGCGAAGTGATGGTCTACGCGATCGGTATCGACGGGCAGGTCACGGACGGGTTCGGGTTCCCTCCATCCACGCGCGCGCCACTTCCGCCCCCGCCGCCGATGCCCAGCCCGTTTCCTGGCAGGCGTCCGCGAGGGCCCGGCGGCGTCACCCTTCCGCAGCTGCCGCAGATTCAGTGGCCGTTCCCTCAAGGGGGACGGGGGCGCGTTCAGCGCGGTGCCGATGAGCGGGTCAACGTGCAGGCGTTGCGCGAAATTACCGATGACAGCGGCGGCCGGACCGAAATCGTGCGCTCGGGCCGCGATCTCGAGCCTGCGACGGCGAATATCGCCGACGAGCTGAGCCAGCAGTACTATCTCGGATACTCGTCGACCACGAAGAAAGACGGCCGCTGGCACTCGATTCGCGTCGAGGCGCGCGACAAATCGCTTCGCGTGCGCGCGCGGCGCGGGTACATCGCGACACCGTAGCTCGGTGGTGGTTGGTGGTTCGTGGTGAACCTCTGAACGCCCTGCCAACCGCCACCCATCAACCACAAGCCACAAACCACCAACCACCATCTGATAACATCGGCCCGTGCGTTCGCTCGCGTGGGCCGTTGGGCTGACACTTGCAGGCAGCCTTGGCGGCGTTCTGGTCGCCTCGGCCCTCCTCTTCTTCAACGATCGCCTTCGCGCCACGCTGGTGCCGTGGTTCGTCAGCTATGCCGTCGGGACACTGCTGGGCGTGGCGCTGCTCGTCCTCCTGCCTGAAGCGCTCGAGCATCTCCAGCCACGAACCGTACTTGGCTCGCTGCTCGCGGGGATCATGCTGTTCTTTCTGCTCGAAAAGCTCGTGCTGTGGAGGCACTGCCACACCCACGATTGCGAAGCCCACGGCATGGCCGCGCCGATGGTGATCATCGGCGACGCTTTTCATAATTTTCTCGACGGAGTGGTCATCGGCACAGCCGTGCGCACGTCGATTCCGCTCGGCGTAAGCACGGCGCTCGCAGTAGCGACGCATGAAATTCCGCAGGAGCTCGGCGACATGGCGATATTGCTGCACGCCGGCTACTCGAGGAAGAAGGCGCTGGTACTGAATCTTGCATCAGGTGTGTCGTCGGTCCTGGGCGCGATCGTTGCGGTGCTCGCGCTCGACTGGGTGCCGCAGGTGAATGAGTACGTCCTGTCGGTCGCCGCAGCGAGCTTTCTGTATATCGCGATGGCCGATCTGATTCCCGACCTGCATCGCGGTCGGATCGATTCGACGACGCTGCGGCAATTGGCGCTCGCGCTGGCGGGCATCGGCACGGTGGTGGGGCTCAACGCATTTGTAGGAGGACAGTGATGTACGCGCTGGCGATCATTCGTTACCGCAAGCCGCTCGAAGACGTGCTCGTGCAGCAGGACGCGCACCGCGCCTACCTTCGCGGACTCAAAGAGAACGGGATGCTCATCGCGTCCGGACCGATGGACCCGCGGTTCGGCGGTCTTTTGCTGCTGCGCGTCGCAGACGGCGACGCGACGGCGCTCGACAGCGTCCGCGACAACGACCCTTTCTTCACGTCGGGCGTCGCGCAGTACCAGCTGATCGGATGGAACCCTGTTATCGGGAAGGACGATCTAGATCGTTTGTAGCGATTACGTATTCCTCGACTGGACGGCCGCCGATCAAGTGATCGTCGATGATCCTTCCGAGCACCGGCGGATCGCACCCGCGATACCACGTGCCTTCCGGATAGACCACCGCGATCGGACCTCCCTCGCAGATGCGAAGGCAGTTGGCTTTCGTTCTCAGGATGCCGCCGGCCTCCGACAACCCCAATTCCTTGAGGCGCTTCTTGAGAAAATCCCACGCCGCGATAGAGCGCTCGCGATCGCAGCACTTCGGATTGGTTTGATCGGCGCAGAGGAAAATGTGACGGCGGGCGGCGGGGACGCCAACCGACGCGGCAAGATCCCGGAGGTGTGACAGGTCGTCGGCTGGCATATGATTAAGAGTGACAATGTCTGAAGCGGTCACAAGAAACGTTCGCGTGCACGTCGAGTCGGAGTTCGCGCCTGGTCGATCGAGCCCCGCCGAGAACAAGTGGTTTTTCCTGTACACCATCCGCATCACCAACGAAAGCGCCGAAACGGTCCAGTTGTTGAGCCGTCATTGGCTTATCACTGACGCGATGGGCGAGGTGCGCGAGATCAAGGGGCCTGGCGTCATCGGCAAGCAGCCTGTGCTCGAGCCGGGCGAAAGCTTCGAATACACATCGGGCTGCGACCTGAACACACCGTTCGGCACGATGCGCGGAACCTATCAGATGGTAACCAGCGAGCGCGAGGACTTCGAAGTCGAGATTCCAGCGTTCACGCTCACCGAACCCTACACGACGGTCCATTAAGCTCGCGCGGCAGATACAGGCCTGGCGTACTTCCTCTCGACGTAGTCATCGACGATCTGCCGGAACTCCGCCGCAAGCTCTTCGTATGTACCGCGCAACGTCTTCACGTGATGGCCGTCGATGTAAATCGGGCAGCTGGGCTCTTCGCCGGTACCCGGAAGGCTGATGCCGATGTTCGCAGCCTTTGATTCTCCTGGACCATTTACTACGCAGCCCATCACCGCCAGTGTCATGTCTTCGACACCGGCATAGCGTAACTTCCACGCCGGCATCATCTCGCGGATGTAGTCCTGCGTGCGCTCGGCCAGCTCCTGAAACGTCGAGCTGGTCGTCCGCCCGCATCCGGGACAGGCGGTGACGCTCGGCGCGAACGAACGCAGGCCGAGCGCCTGAAGCATCTCGCACGCAGCGTAAACCTCTTCGCGGCGATCGCCGCCAGGGCGCGGCGTCAACGACACGCGAATGGTGTCGCCAATGCCTTCGTTGAGCAGCGCGCCCATCGCCGACGCGGACCAGACGAGGCCCTTGATTCCCATGCCAGCCTCGGTCAGCCCCAGGTGCAGCGGTTGATCTGTTCTCTTCGCCAGTTCCCGGTACACGGCGATCAAATGCAGTGGCCGCGACACTTTGCAGGAGATGATGATCTGGTCCTTGCGCAGCCCGGACTCGAGCGCGAGCGCGGTCGAATCCAGCGCCGACACCACCATGCACTCGTTGATGATCTCCTCTGAGGATTTTCCAAGGTTGCGGTCGGTGTTCTCCTGCATCTTCTGCATGACGAGCTCCTGATTCAGGGAGCCGCCATTCACGCCGATGCGCACCGGTTTGCCGTGGTCCGCCGCCACCTGGCAGATGGTGGTGAACTGCTCATCGCGCCGCTTCCCGGTGCCGACATTGCCCGGGTTGATCCGGTACTTATCGAGAGCACGCGCGCACGCAGGGTGCTTCGTCAGCAGAATATGGCCGTTATAGTGGAAATCGCCGATCAGCGGCGCGGTGACGCCCGCGTCGAGCATCCGCTGCTTGATGGCGGGCACCGCGGCTGCCGCCTCGGGCAGATTGACGGTAATCCGCACGAGCTCCGAGCCCGCCTGCGAAAGCTCGATGCATTGACGCGCGGTCGAGTCGACGTCGGGCGTGTCGGTGTTGGTCATCGACTGCACGGCAACGGGCGCGCCGCCGCCGACCTGAACCGAACCGACCTTTACGCCGACCGTTTTATGAAGCCTGATGGGAAGCATTTACGAAATTCGTGCCAATGGGGTCAGACCCCATCTTATCGTCAGGCGTAGATTCCTCCCATAGCGGCACCCCGATGCCGGACAGCGGGCTGATGCGGGGACCCGGCGTGATGATCCCCGCAAGATTCAACGGATCCGCTGCCGCGACGCGCGGCGCCACACCCGCCGCCTTATCTCTCCGCACCTCGCGAAGCAATTCGACCGCCTCGGGCCGCGCAAATTGCTCTCCCACAAAGCCCGACACGAACCGGCCGCCGCGAATTTCTCCCTGTGCTTCCATGCGGCGGAACGTGATTAGGAGGTCGCGCCACGGCGGCGTGATGGTCTCACGCGCAACAAGATCGCGGAAAACGACACCCCACCGCAGCAACAACTGCCGCGTCACCGATTCGAGCGTCTCCGTCGACAAGTCTGGGGTCTGACCCCCGTACTGTACGGGGGTCAGACCCCAAGTGGAGCGCAGCAACGCCCAGCGGCCGGGGACGAATCGCGGACGCCGCGACGAATGCCTGGCCGTCGCAAGCCGTCGTTTCGGATCGATCAGCGCACGCAGGTTCTCGAACCCGTCGGCGGTCACGAGGCCCGCCGCGGCAAGCTCCCACAGCGCATCTTCAACAATGCTCGTGAGTTGCCTCGTGTCGGCAGCGACGTCAGCCAGAAACGACGCGCCGCGGCGGCTCAGGGACTCGAGCACCTGGCGGGCGGCGCCGGACAACCCTTGTTCCCGGTCCGGCGACTGGCCGTTAGCGGACGCGCGAGCGGCTGCAGCTTCGAGCAGCCACGGCGCGTCCTGCCGCAGGAACAAAGCGACAGGTGCCGACCTCGTCGGACGCACCCGCCGCGCATTATTGCTCTTCCCTCTGTCCTGATCGTCGAAGGCCGGATGCGGCGACAAGCGTCCCCAGACGATCTCACCCGAAATGCACAGCTGATCGAGCAGCTCCGGCGCGTACCTTCCAAGTCGGCGCCGCAGCACGTCGCCTTCCCATGCTGCCGCAGATATTTCGTAACCCTGGAGCTGCTTGATGATGTGGAGCGCTCCGTCGGGTCCATGGAGTTGTGTGCCGGGCTTCACGTGCTGCCAGTGGTACAGAAACCGCATGAAATCGCGAGCGTTCACCGGCTCGATCTCGCGCCGCAGGCGCCCGAGGGTCATTCTGTGGATGCGCGCCAGAACACGCCGGTTGCACCACTCGATTTCGCTGCCGAGCGGTGCGGCGGACGCCGTGAACCGGCCGCGCAGCACCTGCCCTTCGGCTTCGAGCCGAAGCAGCGCAGATTCCATCACCTCACCGGGCAGGGCGAATCGGAGAGTGAGGCTGCTTTGCGTCTGTGGCCCGCTGGACTCGAGCCATCCCCGCAGCGTCTCGGTGGCCGCCATCTCCTGGTCGGATGTCGGCGAGCGATCAAAATCGTCGATCGCAGGAGCGATCGTGGCATCCGGATACAGCAGGCGCGCCGACTTGAGGCGCTCCGCGGCGACCCAGAAGTTCGCGCCGCCTGCGCTCAACACCGTCGCGCGGCCTGCTTCTCTGAGCGTCCGGAAGTGCTCCTCCCACTCACGCACCGGCGGCACGACGATCAGCGTGAGCAGCGCATCGTGCAGCTCTTCCGCATCGCGGGCGGTCGGGAACGACTCGGCCGCCACCGCGGCGATTGCGGCCGGGTCGAGCGCGCCGACGCCCGCTGCGTCCGGCCCAATCGTACGTCGCATCTGCACCGCGCGAGCCCGCCGCTCCTCGAGCGGCGCATCGTCCAGATATGCGTAGGGGTTCGCGTTGAGAATCTCGTGCGAGAACGGCGACGGTTCCGGCGTGTCGATCGCCACGGTCTTCAGCTCGCCGCGCACGATGTTTTCGACGAGCCGCTTCAAGCCGTCGAGATCCATCGCCTCGTACAGACAGTCTTTGATCGTCTCGTTGACGAGCGGGTGATCGGGAATGCGGATATCGCCGACGATGTTTTCCTGACAGGCCGCTTGATCGGGAAACACCGCGGCGAGCAGATCGTCGGCGCGCATGCGCTGGATCTGCGGCGGCACTTTCCGCCCGCCGGCAAATCGCAGGACCGCCAGCGCGCGCGACGTGTCCCATCGCCAGCGTACTTCGAACATCGGCGCGGGCAGCATCGCCTGCGTCAGCACCTCTTCGACCGTTTCCTTGCTCAGAAACCTGAACACGAGCTCAAGTGGAAAACTGTGCTGATCGCTCAGCGAGATGACGATGCCGTTATCGGTCGCCGCCGCTTGAAGCTCGAAATTGAACGAGCGACAGAAGCGCTTTCGGAGCGCCAGGCCCCAGGCTCTGTTGATGCGCGCGCCAAATGGCGAGTGCAGCACCAGCTGCATGCCGCCTCCCTCATCGAAGAATCGTTCCGCGACGACCGTATTGACGCTCGGCAGCGCGCCAAGCGCGGCCGCACCGGCGCGAACATAGAGGACCGCCTGTTCTGCGCCGCGGTTGTCGAGGTGGCACTCCTTGGTGAGGAACTCAACCGCCTCCGAAGAGGGCCCGTTATTGCTGAGGTCGAGGATTTTCGACCGCAGATCCGACACTGCGGTCGACAGTTCCCACGTACGGCCGGGCGCTTCTCCTCGCCAGAATGGAATGGTCGGCGCCGCCCCCTTCGCGTCCTCGACGCGCACGCGCCCGGCTTCGACCCGGCGGATGCGCCACGATGTCGACCCAAGCATGAACACATCACCGGCCATGCTCTCGACGGCGAAATCTTCGTCGAGCGTGCCGACGATCGTTTCGTCGGGTTCAGCGAGCACGAGGAACTGCGCGTTGTCCGGGATAGCGCCGCCGGACGTGATCGCGGCGAGGCGCGCGCCTCGTCTTCCCCGCACGACGCCATGCACCCGGTCGCGGTGGAGAAACGCTCCGCTTCGGCCGCGCTTGGTGCTGATGCCTTCGGACAGCATGTCAATGACCGCGTCGAAATCGCTGCGCGACACATCGGCGTAGCAATAGGCGCGTCGAACCAGCGTGAAGAGGTCGTCCTCAGGCCAATCCTCGGCAGCGGCCATCGCGACGATCTGCTGCGCCATCACGTCGAGCGGCGCCTGCGGGACCACCAGCTGGTCGAGCTCGCCTCGCGCAATCGATCGGATCAGCGCCGCGCATTCAATCAGCTCATCGCGTGTGGTCGCGAAGACGCGCCCTTTAGGCTTGGTCGTGTGCTCGACCTGATGGCCGGAGCGCCCGATGCGCTGCAGCGCAACGGCGATCGATCGAGGAGAGCCGATCTGGCAGACGAGATCGACCGTGCCGATGTCGATGCCGAGCTCGAGCGATGCCGTCGCCACCACCGCCTTCAGCTTTCCCGTCTTCAGCTTCTCTTCCGCGGTCAGCCGCAGCTTGCGCGACAGGCTGCCGTGATGCGCGAGCACCGCGTCTTCACCCAGCCGTTCAGCCAGATTGTGGGCAACGCGCTCGGCCAGCCTCCTGGTGTTGACGAACACCAGCGTCGTCTTGTGCTCGACGATCAGGGCGGTGATGCGGTCGTAAATTTCCTGCCACATCTCATTCGATGCGACCGGCCCAAGCTCGTCCTGCGGCACTTCGACCGCCAGATCCATCGCACGACGGTGCCCGTGATTGACGATCGCGACGTTGGCGTCGCCGTCGGGCGCGAGGAATCGCGCGACCGTCTCGATCGGCCTGACCGTCGCAGACAAGCCAATCCGCTGAGGGCGACGTCCGCCGGCTTTTTCGACGAGATCGTCGAGCCTCGCCAGGGAGAGCGCGAGATGCGCACCCCTCTTGTCGTCGGCCATTGCATGAATCTCATCGACGATGACCGTTCTCACGCTGCGCAGAGCCTGGCGGCTGCGATCCGCAGTCAGCAGAATGAAGAGCGACTCCGGGGTCGTAACGAGAATGTGCGGCGGGTGCTTGACCATCCGCTGGCGTTCGGCCGCCGGTGTGTCTCCAGTGCGCACGGCAGTGCGGATCGACGGCAACAGCAGTCCACGCTCTGCTGCGACGGTCGCGACGCCTGACAATGGAACATCGAGATTCTTGTGGATATCGTTGCTGAGCGCCTTGAGCGGCGAGACATACAGCACGTGCGTCGTGTCGGGCAGCCTGCCGTCAAGTCCCGCACGTACCAAATCATCGAGGCATATGAGAAATGCCGCGAGCGTCTTGCCGGACCCGGTGGGCGCCGACACCAACACATTGTCACCAGAACGGATCGCGGGCCACGCGCGCGTCTGCGGCTCGGTCGCCGAGCCAAAATGCTGCGCAAACCAATCGCGGACGATCGGGTGAAGAGTGCTCAGGGGCATCTCGGGACGACTAAATTACAGGCGCGCAATTTCCTTCTCGAGCTGCGTGACGCGTCGATCGAGCTGAGCGACAACCGCTTCGGCTGGTGCGGATGTGCTGAGATCCACGCCGGCACGCTTCAGCAGGTTCATCGGATAGTCGCTGCCTCCGGCGCGCAGCAGTTCGAGAAAACGCTCGACTCCCTTTCTCCGCTCGTCGATGGTGCCGGAGGTAATCGTCTCTATCAGCTGCGCGGACGATGCATAGCAGGTGGCGTACTGATACACGTAGTACGGGCTCCCGAAGAAATGCGGCACCCGCGCCCACGTAATCTGGGCCGAGTCATCGTACGTCATCGAATCGCCGTGATAGGCCTTGAACAGGTCAAAGTACACGCGGCTGAGCGCTTCGGCGGTGATCGGTTCTCCCTGTTCGGCCAATCGATGCGCCTGCAGCTCGTAGTCGGCGAAGAGGCACTGGCGGTAGAACGTGCCGACGATATCGTCGATGGCGTGCTGCAGAAGGACGATGCGCTCGCGCTGATCCGTCGTGCGCGCGAGCATATGGTCGAAAAACAGCATCTCGCTCAACGTTGACGGCACTTCGGCGACGAAAATCGTGTAATCAGAGTAGACGAAGGGCTGATGGGCTTCCGACAGCATCGTGTGCATCGAATGCCCCATTTCGTGAGCCAGCGTGAAGACCGAGTCGAGCGTGTCGTTGTAGTTCAACAGCATGTACGGGTGGACGCCGTAGACGGGCGCCGAATACGCACCGCTGCGCTTGCCCGGATTCTCGTATACGTCGATCCACCGACCCTCGAACGCCTGTCTGACGCTGCCCTGGTAGTCGGCTCCCAGCGGCTTCATCGATTCGACAATCTCGTCGAGGACTTCGGTGTACTGGTACTTCCGATCGAAGTCGATGAGCGGCACGAGCTGATCGTAGGCGTGGTAGGTCTCGAGGCCGAGTACGCGCTTGCGCAACCGGTGATAGCGCCGCAGCGGCTCGGCGCCGGCTTTGGCTGTGGCCACCAGATTCTCGACGACCTGCGGCGGTATGTCGTTGCCATGAAGCGCCGCCTCGAGCGTGGTCTTGAACTGACGTGCCTGTGCGACAAACCAGTCGCGCTGCAGCACGCCGTTGTACACGGCGGCGAACGTGTTGCCATTGGCCGCGAACGTCTCGTGAAAGGCATGAAACGCAGCGGCGCGATCGGGCTGATGGCGATTGGTCTGCAGCAGGGCGTTGTACTGGCCGTAGGTGAGCGTCACCTGCTTGCCGTCGTGCAGGGTGATCACCGGATGCTTGATGTCGGCGTTGGCGAGCATCGAGTGCACGTCGTGCGGGACGTCGCCGAGACGGCTCGAGAGCGACAGTAGGTGCTCGCCCTTTTCGTCGAGCACGTGTTCCTGCTGGTGATATGCGCTTTCGATCGCGAAACGGTAGATCGCCAGCTCGGCGTTCTCCTGCATCCATGCCCTCACGGTGCCGAGCGGAATACGCAGTAGTTCTGGAGTGAACCAAGACCGGGCTTCCCCGGCCTTGGCGAAGAGAATCTGGACCTTCTGACGACGGGCGTTCGCGCTGTTGTCGCGTTGATCCTGGTCATAGGTCAACCCGGCGTAATACCAAATTCTGTACGACAGCTGCCCGAGGTCGTCGCCAAGACGAAAGGCTTGCAACAGGCGATCGGGTCCCTCCGCAAGCGTGCCGCGGAGCTCGGCGTATCCCGGAAGCATCCGCTCGAACTCAGCGAGCCCCGCCTCCCAGTCGTCCCAGTTCGAATAGATATCGGAAAGTTTCCAGGTATACGCCTCAGGGATTTCGTCACGCGTGCGCT
Organism: Vicinamibacterales bacterium; assembly: GCA_963784045.1. GTDB lineage: Bacteria > Acidobacteriota > Vicinamibacteria > Vicinamibacterales > JAMQPK01 > JAMQPK01. The sequence continues at coordinate 278,327 of CAWAPZ010000004.1, read as the reverse complement.
CACGAGCCTCGACGGACGTTCCGGTGGTCATCTCTCAATTTTAGTGGATCTTCGGGATCCGTCGCAGTTGGGTTGCCGCGACGACAAAACCGCCTACTTCCAGCCCACCAACCTTCGGAGTTTCTCGAACAGCGAGGGATTGGCGCGGGCTTCAGTCGCCTGCACGAGAAGATCGAGCACCTCGTGGATGCTGCGCGCGGTGCCGATGCCGAGACGGCGCGCGCTCGTGTCGGCGATCGGATCGCCCGCGTCGACCAGAAGGATCGACCGTGTGGACGACTCCGAAAGCACGTCGACGCAATTCTGTGGCAAATCGTCGATGAGGTAGTCGAGATGCAGCGCCGCCGCGCACTTGCCGCGAGCGCCGGACAACGGAATCACGCTTGGGGTCGGAAAGCCGTGCTCGATGAGCCATCTCTGCGTCTGCAGCTGAACGGTCGCGCCCGCAGTCGCCGGACGCTGTGTGATGAAAAACACTTCCCAGTTCAGCCCGACTGTGAGCGCGTAAAGGCGCGCGATCGCGCCCTGTTCGAGAGGTTTCAAGGTAGTCCAGAAATCCGGCGTGGCCTCGATCGCGCGCCAAACGCGATCTCCATGAGCCGGCCCTCGACGACGGCGGTCGCCGCCGCGTCGATTGTCGCGAGTTGTCGCAGAGACAGTGACACTTTCGTTGTGGTGTTGCTCCGCTTCGCGTGCTTCCGGTACAGGTCGATCGTGTTCGGCCAGGTCAGGACCGAACAGACATTCCTCAATCTGCGCATAGGCCGTCGACAAATCGGCCAACGTGCCGTCCATATCGAACCCGATTCGAAGCGGAATCATTGAGGTACCGACCTCTATACTATGGTGTGAACTGAATTTAGGCTATTCAATCGGGCCCCGTACTCGTTTAAAATGCAGCTTTCCCCAATGCATCCTACTCATCGCCTGTTTGTCGGTTTCCTCGTCGCGATAAGTCTCGCGCTTCCGGCATGTTCGGCAAGCGACGCGCAAGGTCCAAAACCTGCTGCATCGCAACCCGCAGTGCCCGTTACCGTTGACCGAGTGGTCGAGAAAGTCATGCCTCTCGACGCGAACGTCGTCGGGACCGTCGAGGCGTTTTCGACCGTCGCCGTACGAGCGCAGGTGACAGGCGAGTTAAGAGACGTCAACTTCAACCAGGGCGATGATGTTCAGGCGGAGCAGGTGTTGTTCAGGCTCGATCATCGGCCGCTCGAAGCCGCGTTGCACCAGGCAGAAGCGAATCTGGCGCGCAATACCGCGCAGTTGGCGAACGCCAAAGTTATTGCGCAGCGCATGGACGACCTCGTCGAGCGCGGCGTCGGCACACGCGAGCAGCGTGATACGGCACGCACGACGGCGGCAGCGCTCGAAGCCAGCGTCGGCGCCGACACCGCCGCTGTCGAAAACGCGAAAGTGCAATTGCAGTACGCGACGATACGCGCGCCCATCGCAGGGCGCACCGGCGCGCTCATGGTACATGCCGGCAATCTCGTGCGCGCCAACGATCAGACACCGCTCGTCATCATCAACCAGGTGAGCCCGATTTACGCGTCGTTCGGAATTCCCGAGGCGTTGCTGCCCGACCTGCGCCGCTTCATGGCGGAGCGCGAGCTGAGCGTGGAAGCGCTGCCGCCGAACGAAGAGCTCGACCCGGCGAGGGGCAGCATCTCGTTCGTCGACAACCAGGTCGATCAGACGACCGGCACGATCCGCATCAAAGCCACGTTCCCGAATTCGAATCGCCGGCTGTGGCCGGGTCAGTTCGTCAACGTGCGGGTGAAGCTCACCTCCGACCCGCGCGCGATTGTGGTGCCGTCGGTCTCCGTGCAGGCTGGCCCCGAAGGACAATTCATCTACGTCGTGAAGGGCGATCAGACCGTCGAAATGCGCCCGGTAGTCGTCGCGCGCACGGCGGGAACCGAAACGGTTATCAAGGAAGGCGTCAAACCCGGCGAGACGGTCGTCACCGACGGCCAGCTTCGGCTCGTGCCGGGCAGCCGCATCACCATCAAGGGTGCAGCTCCACAGAAGGCGGATTCATGAACCTCGCAGCCCTGTTCATCAAGCGTCCCATCACGACCACGCTCATTACGCTGGGTATCGTCGTGTTCGGTGTGATGTCGTATCGGGTGCTACCGGTCGCCGACCTGCCGGCGATCGACTTCCCGACGATTTCCGTCAATGCGTCGCTGCCGGGCGCCAGTCCGGAAACGATGGCGTCGGCCGTGGCGCTGCCGCTCGAAAAACAGTTCTCGACGATTTCCGGTCTCACGTCGATGAACTCCACCAACCTGCAGGGCTCCACGAGCGTCATCCTGCAATTCGATTTGAGCCGCAACATCGATGCCGCTGCGCAGGACGTGCAGACGATGATTGCAAGGGCGACACGTCAGCTGCCACCGCAGATGCCGTCTCCGCCGTCGTACATGAAGGTGAACCCCGGCGACTATCCAGTCATGTTGCTCGTCATGCGGTCGCCCACGCTTCCGCTTTCGACGGTGAATGAGTACGCCGATTCCAACGTCTCGCAGCGCATCTCCATGGTGAACGGCGTTGCGCAGGTGAACGTGTTCGGACCTCAGAAATATGCGGTCCGCATCGACGTCGATCCGCGGAAGCTCTCGGCACACGGCATCGGCATCGACGAGGTCGTCACAGCGGTGCAATCGTCGAATGTCAATTTGCCGACCGGCACGATGGCCGGCCGCGATCGTATCTTCACGGTGCTCGCCGACGGCCAGCTGTTGAATGCGGCGTCGTACGCCCCGATGGTGATCGCGTACAGAAACAATAACCCTGTGCGGCTCGGGGACGTGGCGCGCGTGTACGACGGCGTCGAGCAGGACAAGACCGCCAGCTGGTACCAGGGCCAGCGGAACATCAGCCTGATGATCCAGAAGCAGCCGGGATCGAACGTCGTACAGGTGGTCGACGATATCAAGGCCCTGCTCCCGTCTGTTCGCGCGCAGCTGCCGCCGTCGGTGCCGCTCGACATCCGAATGGATCGGTCGGAGACGATCCGCGAATCCGTTCACGACGTGAAGTTGACGCTCCTGCTGACGATCGTTCTCGTCATTGCCGTGATCTTCGTGTTCCTGCGCAGCTTCACGGCAACGATTATTCCGAGCCTGACGCTCCCGGTGTCGCTCATCGCCACGTTCGCGGTGATGTACTTGCTCGACTACAGCCTCGACAACCTCTCGTTGATGGCCCTGACGCTCTGCATCGGGTTCGTCGTCGACGACACCATCGTGATGCTGGAGAACATCGGCAGGCATATGGAGATGGGCAAGCCGGCCATGCGTGCGGCCTTCGATGGGGCCAAGGAAGTCGAGTTCACGATTATTGCGATGACCGTGTCTCTGGTGGCCGTCTTCATCCCCGTGCTGTTCATGGGCGGCATCGTCGGACGCCTTCTGCAGGAGTTCGCCGTCACGATCAGCGTGGCGATACTCGTCTCGTGCTTCGTGTCGATCAGCCTCACGCCGATGCTATGCAGCCGATTCCTGAAGACGGCGCATGGCAAAACGCACGGCCGGCTCTACAACTTCACCGAGCGCATGTTCGACGCCTCGCTGCGAGTCTACGATGTCACGCTGCAGTTCGCGCTCCGGCATCGCGCCGTGACGATGGCGCTGTCGTTTTTGTTCGTTATCGGAGCGGCGTATCTGTTCACGATCGTGCCGAAGGGTTTCCTGCCGACCGAGGATCAAGGCCGTTTCAACGTCAGCGTTGAAGCGATCCAGGGGATCGGCTTCGAAGAAATGGTGCGCCATCAGCAGGAGGTCGCGGCGATTCTCGCGCAGGATCCGGACATCGCCGGTTCCAGCAGCAGCACGGGCGAGAGCGGCGGAAGGGGCGGCGCGTCCTCGTCAAATCAGGGCCGCATCAGCGTCGACCTGAAACCGCGCAGCGAACGGACGCGATCGGTCGACGAGATCATGGCAGATCTGCGGCCGAAACTGTCGCAGGTGCCTGGCGTCCGCGTGTTCATGATCAACCAGCCTCCCATCAACCTTGGCGGCATGGGTGGCGCGCGCTCCGCTTACCAGTTCACGCTGCAGGATCCTGATACCGAAGAGCTCTATCGCGCGGCCCCCGCGTTCGAAGAGGTGATGCGAAACATCGACAGCATCGAAGACGTCAACAGCGATCTCCGGTTGAATAACCCACAGGTGCAAATCAGCCTGAACCGCGACCGGATCGCTGCGCTGGGGTTGACCGTGAACCAGGTGGAGACGGCGTTGTTCAATGCTTATGGCACGCGGCAGGTGTCGCAAATCTACGCGGCGAGCAACCAGTACCAGGTCATTCTGCAGGTCGCGCCGGAATTTCAGCAGGATCCCGCGGCGCTGTCCATGCTGTACGTGCGATCGACGAATGGCAAGCTGATTCCGCTCAACACGGTTGCGACGGTGACCACCGGCGTCGGGCCGCTCTCGGTCAGCCATACCGGTCAGCTTCCCTCGGTGAACCTGACGTTCAACCTCAAGCCCGGCCGCGCGCTCGGTGATGCGGTCACTGCCATCGAGGAAGCCGCCAGGACCACACTGCCAGGGACGGTCACCACGAAATTCCAGGGGACGGCGCAGGCGTTTCAAGAATCGGCGAAGGGCCTCGGACTCGTGCTCGTGATGGCGATTGTCGTGATTTACATCGTCCTCGGCATTCTTTATGAGAGCTTCACGCAGCCGCTGGTCATTCTGTCGGGCCTCCCGGCCGCGGGCTTCGGCGCGCTGCTGACACTGCTCCTGTTCAAGACGGAACTGAGCTTGTACGCGTTCGTGGGCATCATCATGCTCGTCGGTCTCGTGAAGAAGAACGGCATCATGATGGTGGACTTCGCGTCGGCCGCCGAGCGCGAGCAAGGCAAAACGCCGCTCGAAGCCATCCACGAAGCATGTCTGGTGCGTTTCCGGCCGATCATGATGACGACGATGTGCGCGCTGGTTGGAACGCTGCCGATTGCGCTCGGCCTCGGTGCGGGCGCCGAATCGCGCCGGCCGCTCGGGCTGGCCGTCGTCGGAGGCCTGCTGGTGTCGCAGTTCCTGACGCTTTACATCACGCCTGTGTATTACGTCTACATCGAAGGGGCGCGCCTGCGTCTCGTCAAGCGGAAGGCGAAGTCACCGGACGAGATGGAACCGGCGGTCGCCTAGCGGACCCGCGTCTGACGCTTCGTTCGTCTGCTTCAGTCAGCAGGATGCCAGTCGGGATTCTGTTGCTGATTTTTGTCCTGACGATCTGGAATCCTTCGAACCTCGCGCTGCAGGCGACATCGACGTTGTCCGGCATCGGGTTACGCCCGACTGCCTTGATCGCGTTTCTCGTCGCACGGTTCCTCATCACGAGCGTCGGGCTCGCCGCCGGCATCGCGCTCTGGCTTCGGCGGCCCGGAGGCATCTGGCTCGCCAAGCTGGCGCTCGCGCTGTCCACCATCGAAGCGGTCGCACGACTGTCGACGCGCGTTGACTTGGGCAGCGCACCGCCCGGAACGCGCCTGCCGCTCGCGATCTTCGTTGTCGCGCACAACGCGGCGTGGTTCGCCTACATTCGATTATCCCGTCGCGTCAGTGCAGTTTATGGCCTAGAATCGCGATCCCGAAGCGAGAGTGCCGGGCTATAGCCCGGCGGCAAAAGGAGCTTTTTGATGCGCAGAGCAGTGTCTTTGTTGATTGCGTTAGCCGTGTGCGCGATGCCGATGGCACCCGCCGTGCGCGCACAGGCCGGCAAGACCCTCGATATCTATTACATCGATACAGAAGGCGGCCAAGCCACCCTGTTTGTGTCTCCCACCGGAGAGACGCTGCTCGTGGACGCCGGCAACGCCGGCGAGCGCGACTTGAACAGGATTCTCGAGGTGCTGAAGCTCGCGAGCGTGAAACAGATCGACCACTTCTGGCTGACTCACTACCACGGCGATCATTATGGAAGCCTGATTGACATCGCCAAGCAGGTGCCGATCAAGCATCTCTACGATCACGGGCCGTCCATCGAAGGGGATCGTCCGAACATCATCAAATTTCAGGCGGCGTATGCGGACTTCTACAAGTCGATTCCGCGAACGATCGTCAAGCCCGGCGACAAGCTCGCGTTCGCGGGCACCGACACCACCGCGATGATGAGCGACAGCGTGCCTCTGAAAACGCCGGTCGCGAAAGCTCCAGGGGCCGGACGGCCCAACCCGCTGTGCGCCGCGCACAAGCCGCGTGACGAAAGCAAAGTCGATCCGGACAACCATCACTCGGCCGGCTTCGTGATGAGCTACGGGCGGTTCCGGACGATCGACCTTGGCGATCTGACGTGGAGCCGGGAGTTCATGTTGATGTGCCCGAACAATCCTGTGGGCACCGTCGATCTGTATCTGACGAATCATCACGGCCTCGATCAGTCCGGCGCTCCTGCGTTGGTGCACGCCATTCAGCCGCGCGTGGCGATCATGAACAACGGCACCCGAAAAGGCGGCGCGGTGCAGACGTTCGAGACGCTTGCAAGCTCGCCAGGCCTCGAAGATGTGTGGCAGCTCCATTGGTCGTACGCAGGAGGCTTGGAGCACAACGCTCCCGGCGTGATGATTGCGAATCTCGATGCGCCGGACCAGTTGGCCGCTATCGTGGGTGGCGCAGCAACGCCGCCTGCGGGCCCCGGCGGCATCGCCGCGCACACGCCTGCGCATTACATCAAGGTTTCGGCGCGCAATGACGGATCGTTCACGGTCACGAACAGCAGGAACGGGTACTCGAAGACGTACGCGCCTAGACCGTAAGCACGATTTTTCCGATGTGGCTGCCGGACTCCATCAGGCGATGGGCTTCGGCAGCCTGTGTGAGCGGAAACGTGGCGTAGACGATCGGAAGGACTTTCTTCAATTCGACCAGCGGCCAGACCGCGTGTTCGACCGCCGCCGCAATCTCGCCCTTCTCTTCCACCGTTCTCGAACGCAGCGTCGAACCCGTGACGGTGATTCGCTGACGCAGAAGGCGCACGAGATTGAGCTCTGCCTTGGCGCCGCGCAGCACGGCAATCTGCACCAGTCGTCCGTCGAACGCCAGCAGATCCACGTTGCGGCTGAAATACGGGGCTCCCACCATGTCGAGGATCACGTCGATACCGTTGTTCTCCGTCAACGCCATCAACACCGTCGAAAAATCCTCGATCGTGTAGTTGATCGCGCGTTCGGCTCCAAGGCGCTCGCACGCCGTGCACTTGTCGCCGGTTCCAGCCGTGGCGAACACCCGTGCGCCGAAGGCCCGCGCCATTTGAATGGCCGTAGTGCCGATGCCGCTGGCGCCCCCATGCACGAGAAACGATTCGCCATTGCGAAGCCGACCGCGCTCGAAGACATTCGTCCAGACGGTAAAGAACGTCTCCGGCATCGCCCCGGCAGATACCAGATCGACTGTTGACGGAATCGGGAGGCACTGCACGTCCGGCGCAACGCAATACTCGGCGTAGCCGCCACCTGATACGAGCGCGCACATCGTGTCCCCTTCGCGCCAGCGCGTCACGCCGGTGCCGCAGGCGGTGACGGTGCCAGAGACTTCGAGCCCAGGGATGTCACTGGCGCCGGGCGGAGGCGGGTATTTGCCTTCGCGCTGCATCAGATCGGGTCGGTTTACACCGGCGGCGGCCACGCGAATCACGACCTGATGAGGCCCCGGTTGCGGGACCGGAAGCTCGACCGGGTGGAGCACCTCCGGACCACCGGGTTTGGCGATGTTGATCGCAATCACCCTATTTCTTGCTCTCGTAGGTCGCTCGGATTGTGGGGATCAGGTATTCGTGAAACGCCCGGTCGAAATCGTACGCCGGGGCGAAATCCCAATCGCGGCGCGCCGACGTGTCGTCGACATCCTCGGGCCATGAATCGACGATGGCCTGGCGCTTGGGATCGACTTTGTAGGTGATGCGGGCGTCAGGAAAGGCGCGCAATGTCGAGGCGCGAATTTCGTCGGCGGACGGATTGAACGCCCGTACGTTGTAGGCCGTTGCGGAGAGGCGATTCGGCTGCGCGAACGACAGCTTGAGCAGCGCATCGATCGCGTCCGGCATCGCCATGAACGGAATCCGCGTGTCGGGCCGAACAAATGACGCGTATGCCTCGCCTCGCGCAGCAGCATGAATCATCTCCGACGCGTAGTCCGACGTCCCGCCCGAGGGAAGGGTGAGCGCCGAAATCAATCCTGGAAACCGCACGCAGCGAAAATCTACTTTGGGCGCCTTCGCCTCCAGGAGCTGCTTGTAATGGTTCGAGTAATAGCGTCCAAGATGCTCGCAGTACAGCTTGTTACAGCCGTACATGGTGATTGGCTTGTTCCAGTCGTCCTCGCGCACGCATCCGGCCGTGCCGCGGGTGTCGAGGTCAGGCAGGCCGTACGCCGCGATCGAAGACGGATAGACGAACACGACGGGGCGGCCGTGCGATTCCGTCTCGTGCGCCGCAAACTCGAGCAGATTCAGCGTCCCCTCGACGTTTACGTGATGCGCCGCCATCGGCGTGAACTCCGACCGGGTGGACAACAGCGCGGCGAGATGAAAAATCAGGTCGACTTCGAACTCGGACAGAATACGCTCTAGGAGGTTGACGTCGAGAATCGAGCCGGTCACCTCTCGATGCACGAGGCGCGCGACGTGCGGGTCCAGTGCGTTGACGTCGAGCGAGACCACCCCCTGGTGGCGCTGTTCGACCAGATTGGCCACAAGGGCATGACCGATTTCGCCGTTGGCGCCGGTAATCAAGACAACTGGTTTACGCATAGTCTGTGGTTTCGGCCCCCACCGGACCGACTACGTTACTATATGTAGGAACGTCCCATGGAATACCGATCTGTCTTCAAGTGCATCGCGGGCTGCCACGGCGAGTACGAGCTCGAGCAACCGCTTTACCGTTGCCCGAAATGCGGCGATCTCCTGGAGGTCTCGCACGATCTCGCGGCGCTGCGAGGGCGCACCGCTCAGGAATGGAAGATCCTGTTCGACGGACGCTACAAGCGCACGGAATGGCCCTACGGTTCGGCAGTCTGGGGTAAAAAGGAATGGGTCTGCCCCGGGGTCCGCAACGAGAACATCGTGTCGATGGACGAAGGCGGCACGAACCTGATGTGGGCCGAGCGCTTCGGACGCGAGCTCGGCATGGACGAGCTCTGGATCAAGATGTGCGGCCAGTCGCATACCGGGTCCTTCAAGGATCTCGGCATGACGGTGCTGGTCTCGATCGTCCGGCAGATGATCACCGACCACAAACCGGTGCGAGCGGTCGCATGCGCCTCGACAGGCGATACTTCCGCGTCGCTCGCCGCATACGCAGCCGCGGCTGAAATCCCTGCCATCGTCATTCTTCCGCGCGGCAAAGTTTCGACGGCGCAGCTCGTGCAGCCGCTCGCGAACGGCGCGCTCGTGCTGTCGCTCGACACCGACTTCGATGGCTGCATGGCCATCGTGCAGCGGTTGTCGGTTGAAGAAGGCGTCTATCTCGCGAACTCGATGAACAGCCTCCGGCTGGAAGGACAGAAGACCGTCGGCGTTGAGATCGTTCAGCAGTTCGACTGGTCGGTTCCCGACGTCATCATCATTCCGGGGGGAAATCTCGGAAATGTCAGTGCGCTCGGAGCCGGGTTCGACATGCTGGAGTCGTTGGGCCTCATCACCAAGAGGCCTCGGATCGTCGTCGCGCAGGCGGCCGCGGCCAATCCCCTCTACCTCGCGTACAAGAACAACTGGAACTTCAATCCGGTCACGGCGAAGCCGACGCTCGCGTCGGCGATTCAGATCGGCAACCCGGTGTCCGTCAAAAAAGCGATCCGTGCGCTCGAGAAATACAACGGCATCGTCGAACAGGCGACGGAAGCCGAGCTTGCCGATGCGTCCGCGCGCGCCGATCGCACAGGCATGTTCAACTGCCCGCATACGGGTGTGGCGCTTGCGGCGCTGATCAAACTTCGCGAGCAGGGACGCATCAAACCGCACGACCGCACAGTCGTCATCTCGACGGCCAATGGGTTGAAGTTCACCGATTTCAAGGTGGCCTACCATTCGAACACGCTGGCAGGGATGTCGTCACGGCTCGCCAACAAGCCGGTGGACCTGCCCAACGAGTACGACGCTGTCCGGCGCGCCATCGACTCCGCAGAGAAGGCCCAGATCGTCAGCCGATAATCTTGCAGCTCCCGAGCAGCGTATTCCTCGTCACGGGCGGCGCTTCCGGGCTAGGCGAAGCGACGGCGCGCATGCTCGTCGGAGAAGGTGCCAGGGTCGTCATCGCGGACGTCAACGAATCCGCCGGCGCGAAGCTCGAGTCCGAGCTTGGCGCGAACACGCGATTCATCCGCGTCGACGTGACCGACGAAACGAGTGTGCGCCAGGGATTGGAGACCGCCGCGGAGCTCGGCACTCTGCGCGGGGTTGTCAATGCCGCCGGCATCGTGCTCGCCGAAAAGGTGCTCGGCAGGGCTGGGCCGCACTCGCTGGACGCGTTCTCACGGATCATTCAGGTAAACCTGGCCGGCACATTCAACGTGATCCGTCTCGCATCAGCGATCATGAGTACGGCGGAACCCACTGCGAGAGGCGAGCGCGGCGTCATCATCAATACGGCATCCATTTCGGCGTTCGACGGTCAGATCGGCCAGGCAGCCTATTCCGCGTCGAAGGGCGGGGTCGTCGCAATGACACTGCCGATTGCCCGCGAACTTGCACGATTTGGGATTCGCGTGATGACGATCGCGCCCGGAATATTCGACACACCGCTCATGGCCAGCCTGCCTCAGGCGGCGCGCGATAGCCTCGCACTGCAGGTGCCCTTTCCTTCTCGACTTGGCAAGCCGTTCGAGTACGCGGCGCTCGTCAAGCACATCATCGACAATGAAATGCTCAACGGGGAAGTGATTAGGCTCGACGGCGCAATTCGCATGGCGCCTAAATAAGGGCCTTCTCCAACCTGACCTCGTCTCGGATAGGGATCCCGCCAAAGCCGAGCCGGCTGGCGCTTGCAGATAGCTTTGCCGCGCCGTTCGGTATCCACTCGGAGACTACATAGCCACGGCGCTGGTAGAAATACAGCGATGGCAGGTTGTCGTTGGTCATCGACACGATCACGCGTGGAAGACCGAGCCGGCGCGCGAGCAGCTCGGCTTCGGCCACGAGATAGCCGCCCACACCCGAACGCTGCCACATCGGGTCGGTCGCAAGCGCCACGATGTGCAGACCGGCGTCAACGAGGCGGTAGGCGAGCGCGCCGGCAATTTCCGCGTTCATTTCCGCGACGATGGTCGGCGTGGCATCGAGATCCATCACTTCGCCGAACGCCACGATCCCGCTGGGGCCGAAATCGCGCCGAAACAATTCGACGGCGGCCTGGCGTTCGGCGTCAGCCACTTCGCGCACCAGCACCGGCGGCAGCTCCAGCCGAGGCCGGCACTCACACACCACTTGAGCGCGCGCTTCGGCCCAGTCGACGAAGGTGCCGCATCGGCTGCAGCGCAGCACCGCGGGCTTTGCGCTGAATGAGTCGTCGTTCATGCAGGCACTACGCTCCTTCCCCTTCGACTGACCCACCAGACGACGGCGGCCAGCGCCAGCATGGCCGCGATGAATGCTCCGACGAACAGCGAAAGCGTGCGGTAGAGAATTGACTCGGTTTCGATGCGTGCCTCCATCCTGAGAGGCGCGCCCGAGAGCCGATCGCGCAGGCTTTGTTCCCAGGCGAGCATGTTGCCACGCTCGACCCCAGTCGGCGAGTTGTGGAAATTGATCCGACTGGGAAGGTGAACACGGAAGGCCACAAGCTCGTTGCCCGTCCAACCCACGTCGCCCACGTCGAGCCGCGCGGCGGGGCCGACCTCCTGCACGAATCGAAACTCGCGCTCCAGCCGGTCAAGACGGTAGCGCGACCATGAGAGCGCCGCGAGCCGCGGCAGCAGGGTGATATTGCTCACATCGAGCCGCACGTGGACAAATCGGCGGCCATGCCGACGGAAGGCGCTGACCTCTCGGACCAACACGCCTGGTCCCGCATACAGCCCGGCGAATACGCGCCGATCGAATCGTGCTTCCGGGTCGACGCTCAACGTCGCACCACGTAGCGCGACGAGCGCGGGTATCGAGGCGCTGATATCCACGACGGCCGATCCGTCCAGCGACAACTCGACGCGCTCATCATATTCATATTGTCTGACCACGCCGAGCGTCTGACACGCGGTGAGCAGCAGAGCGGCCAGCGCGACGCTTGCGCGCTTCCCGAAAGCCATAACCCCAAATGATATACTCACTTAGATAGCTTCGGACTCCTTGCCAAAACCCACCCTGTATCTCATCGACGGCAGCAATCAGATGTATCGCGCTTACCACGCGATTCGCGGCCTCACGGGTCCTGACGGCCGATCGACCAACGCTGTGTATGGATTCGTGACGATGCTGCGGAAGCTCGTCGCGGATCACAATCCCCAATGCATTGCCGCGGCGTTCGATCTGCGGGGGCCGACGTTCCGATCAGAGCTACGCGACGACTACAAGGCCAACCGCGCGCCGATGCCGTCGGACCTCGCCGAACAGATCGGGTACGTGCACCAGGCGTGCGAAGCGCTCGGCGTGCAAGTGCTGACATTCGCGGGTTTCGAGGCGGACGACGTCATCGGCACGCTTGCCATGCGTGCCGTTGGGGATGAGCGGCCGGTCGCCATCGTGACCGGCGACAAGGACTTCTTTCAACTGGTCGACGATGTCTCGAATGTCCGCGTGTTCAACCCTCGCGATGAGGGCGCATGGTTTGATGCCGAAGGGGTCAAAACCAAGTTCGGCGTAGCGCCTGAACAGGTGGTGGACGTCCTCGCGCTGATGGGCGACTCCATCGACAACATCAAAGGGGTTCCCGGGATCGGCGAAAAGGGCGCGCGCGAGCTGATTTCGACACACGGCTCGCTCGATGCGCTGCTGGCAAATGCTCCGAGCCTGAGCGGAAAAAAGCGCGAACTCCTGACGACGTATGCCGACTCGGCGCGTGAAAGCCGCGTCCTGCTCAGGATCCGCACTGATGTGCCGCTGCCGGACGTCGATATGTCATGTTTCGACTATCGAGGGCCAGACCGTCAGAAGTGCTTCGAGCTGTTCTCCACGCTGGGCTTCCGTTCGCTCGTGACCGAGTACGCTCCCACCGCTGACACCGTCGACAGCGATTACGCGGTTATATCAACTGAGGACGCTCTCAAGAATCTGATCTCCGAGCTCGAGCGCACCGGGCGTTTCGCGATGAACGTGATTGGCGACTGTCCGGGCGGGATGCGTGCGGCGCTGGTCGGCATCGCGTTCTCGACGAACGCGCGACGAGCGCGCTACCTGCCGATTGGGCATACGGCGCTCGACGAGCCTTCGGCGCTGAATCCGAATGCCGCGCTGGCGGCCCTGAAGCCCCTGCTGGAGAACCAGTCGCTCGCGAAGATCGGCCACGATCTGAAGTTCGATCTGATGATGCTCGAACACCATGGAATCGCGCTGAAAGGGCTCGAGTTCGACACGATGCTGGCGAGCTACGTGCTCGATGCCACGAGGTCGAGCCACACGATCGAAGAGATCGCGCTGGAGCATCTGGGCTACAAGGCGCTGACGCAGGAGGACATTTGCGGCACGGGGCAGAAAGCGATTCCGCTGCCCCATCTGCCCGCCGCCGCGCTGTTGAATTTCGCGGGAGAGCGTGCCGATCTGGCATGGCAGCTGGCGGAACGGCTCGGCGCGCGGCTTCGCGACGAGAGTGTGGAGACGCTGTTCCGCGACCTGGAGCTCCCGCTGGTGCCGGTATTGGCCGACATCGAAGGCCATGGCGTGCGCATCGACCTGCCGGCGCTCGCCAGCCAGTCCACTCGCATCGACGCCGAGCTCGCGTCGCGCAGCCGAAAGATCTTCGAGCTCGCCGGGGAAGAGTTCAACATCAACTCGCCGAAACAGCTCTCGGTGATTCTGTTCGACAAGCTGCAGCTTCCGACGGCGAAGCGGACGGGCAAAACGAAGGTGGCATCCACCGCGGTCGACGTCCTCGAGGATCTCGCTCTGACGCACGAGCTGCCGAAGCTCATCCTCGAGTGGCGCGCTCTGATGAAGCTGAAGGGCACCTACATCGACGCACTGCCACAGCTCGTGCATTCGCGTACCGCCCGCGTGCACACGTCGTTCAACCAGGCGGTCGCCGCCACCGGGCGCCTCAGCAGCAGCGACCCAAACCTTCAAAACATCCCGATCCGCACCGATCTGGGACGCGAAATCCGGCGCGCGTTCATCGCGGAACCCGGGTTCGTGCTCATCTCTGCCGACTACTCGCAGATCGAGCTACGTGTACTTGCGCACCTGGCGGCCGAAGACGCGCTGATCGAGTCGTTCCGCAAGGGAGAGGACATCCACGACCGCACCGCGCTGAAAGTGTTCGGCGCGAACAGCGGGCTCGACAAGCACGAGCTGCGCAGGCGGGCGAAGATTATCAACTACGCGCTCTTGTATGGAAAGACCGCCTTCACGCTGGCGCGGGACATCGGCGTGACACCCGCTGTGGCTCAGGAGTTCATCGACGCGTACTTCGGCGGCTTTCCGCGCGTACGCGCGTTCATCGACGCGACAGTTGATCAGGCGCGCACCCGCGGGTTTGTCGAGACGATGTTCGGGCGGCGGCGCATGGTGCCCGAGCTCAACAGCCGCAATGGCCAGATACGGCAGGGCGCCGAGCGGATGACCGTGAACTTTCCCATTCAGGGCACGGCCGCCGATATCCTGAAGAAGGCCATGCTGCGCGTGTACGATGTGCTCTCGCGCGGCAGGCAGGATGCCGGCGGGCAAAGGACAGATCGCGCCGCCAGGATGATTCTGACGGTTCACGATGAGCTGCTGATCGAAAGTCCAGAGGATTCGGCGACCGACGTGGCGGAGCAGGTTCGTGAGGCCATGCAAGGCGCCGCCGCGCTGAAGGTGCCGCTGACCGTCGACGTCGGCATCGGACCGAACTGGCGGGAGGCAAAGTCCTGATGCCCGAGCCCGTTGTCATCCCGCGCAGCGACCATCCCATTTCACGGCAGCAAATCGACGCGGACGCGCTCAAGGTTCTTTACCGGCTGCGACAGTTCGACCATATCGCCTATCTTGTTGGCGGCAGCGTCCGGGATTTGCTGCTCGGCCGTACGCCGAAAGATTTCGACATCGGCACCTCCGCGCACCCCTATCAGGTGAAACGCCTTTTCCGGAACTGCTGGATCATCGGACGCCGCTTTCGTCTCGCCCACGTGAAGTTCGGTACAAAGGTCATCGAGGTCGCAACATTCCGCCGGCAGATTCCCGCCGGCACAGAAGAAGAGCCGACCCCCGTTCCGCCCGTCGTCGCGCCCGCGGGCGCTGCCATGGACGATGGCGACATGCTGATTCATCACGACAACACCTTCGGCACGCCGGAGGAAGACGCCTTCCGGCGCGACTTCACGCTGAACGCGCTTTTCTACGACATCGAGACGCGATCGATCATCGACTACGTCGGCGGGCTGGACGACATCCGCGCGGGGCTGATCCGCTGTATCGGCGTGCCCGAGGAACGTTTTCAGGAAGATCCCGTCCGCATGCTTCGGGCGGTGGCATTGGCGGCCCGGCTCGACTTCAGGATTGACGCGCCGGTGCTCAGCGCAATTGAACGCTATCACGGCGAGCTCGCTCGCAGCGCGCCGGCGCGCCTCATGGAAGAGATCTACAAAGTGATGCGCGCGGGCGCCGCTGAAAAAACGTTTCGTATGCTCGCCGATACGGGGCTGCTTGCCGCGCTCGCTCCGGAAGTACCGGGCCGCATCACCGAGGCATTCTGGCAGTCACTCAGAGGAATCGATCACTATCGACGTGCGTTCAAGCGCAACCCCGAATCGCTGGCGAACGCGATTCTTCTTGGATCACTGCTGATTCCGCTCGGCCTCCTCGATCAACATCACGGCCGAACGAAAGAGCTTGGAGCGCGGTTCGGCACGTTGCCTCTCGCGCGCCGCGACGTCGAGTTCCTTCGGCAGATCCTGATGCTGCAACGGCATCTCCGCGATCCAAACGCCTCGCCGCGCCACAAGCGCGGCATCATGCACCGCACCGCGTTTCCCGCCGCGCTGATCTGGCTCGAGCTTCATGGCAACGCGCCGGTGCACATCGAATCCTGGCGCGCGCTACAGGCGGAGATGTCGGCCCAGGATCCCGAAGGCGCCCGGGACGCATCTCCCCCGTTCGACGTTCCGCGGCGCCGCAGGCGGCGCCGCAGGCGCAGGCGGAATCCATATGGCGGTGGAGCGGTTGGTGGTTGAGCGCCAACGACTCACTCGTAGATGTCGTGGATCGTCTTGTAGGGATGCGCCAGCCGCAGCGCGACCAGAAGCCTGATGATCGGCCACGACGGATCGATCTCGCTGGGCCGAAAGCTGAACTTCGGGCTGCGGGGATGTCCGTGATGGTTGTTATGCAGTCCCTCGCCGCCGGTGAGCAGCGCCACCCATTTGATGTTCGTCGCCGTATTATCGAAATTCCTGTATCCGACGTAGTGACACAAACCGTTGATGGACGACGACAGGACGAACACGTACATGAACAGGTGAAGGCCGGCGGCGAGTACTCCCCACCAGATTCCCAGCACGTAGCAGAGCCCGACGATGCCGAGCACAGGTCCGGCGAAGCCGAACCGGAACGCGACGCGATCGAATACGTCCTCGTCGATGTCCTTGGCGTAGCGCTCGAGCGTCTCGGGATTCTTCGCTTCCTTCAGATAGTGGAAGACGTTCCCGAACTGCACGGACCAGAAGCCGCTCAGGTGCGGGCTGTGCGGATCGCCTTCGATTTCTGTGAACGCGTGATGCTTACGGTGCACCGCGACCCATTCCCGCGTACACAGGCCGGTCGTAATCCACAGACAGAACCGAAAGATCAGCGCGACCGCCGGATGCAGCTCGAGCGCCTTATGCGTGGCGCAGCGGTGAAGAAAAATAGTGGTACTGAAGACGGCGACCTGAGTGACGAGAGCAGATGCGAGGAGGCACCAGGCGAGCTGCCGGAGCACGCGACAGCCTACCACATCACCCGTGGCGCCGTTCGAACTCCTTCATGAAACCGGTGAGCGCATCGACTCCAGCTTCCGGGAATGCGTTGTAGATGGAGGCGCGCATCCCACCCACGGATCGATGTCCTTTCAGTCCATCGAGGCCGACCTTTTCCGCATCTTTGACGAACTGCTTCTCCAGCTCTTCGCTCGAAAGCCTGAAGGTGACATTCATCAATGATCGGCTGTCCTTCTGCGCCGTCCCGCGATAAAAGCCCGTCCGATCGATCTCGGCATAGAGCTTTCCGGCTTTGCGCTCGTTCACAGCCGCAATCGCGCCGAGACCGCCCTGCCCAATCAGCCACCGCGTGACCAGCCCGAGCATGTAAATCGCGAATACGGGAGGCGTGTTGTACATCGACCCGTTCTCGGCGTGGACCGCGTAGCTGAGCATCACGGGAAGCGACGCCGCTGATCGCGCCAGCAGATCCTCGCGGACGATGACGACCGTCACGCCTGCCGGACCCATGTTCTTCTGCGCTCCAGCGTATATGAGCGCGTGGCGCCCGACGTCAATCGGACGGCTGAACATGTCTGACGACGTGTCGCTGACGAGGGGAATGTCACCCACGTCCGGCAGTGCCTTCCACTCCGTTCCGTAGATCGTGTTGTTCGACGTCATGTGCACGTACGCCGCGCCGGATGTCAACACGATCTCTTCGGCGCGGGGAATGCGCGTAAACTGCTCCGCCTTCGTAGTGGCGGCAACATGCACGTTCCCGATTTTCCTGGCTTCGTCAACGGCCTTCGACGACCACGCGCCGGTGACGAGATAGTCGGCCGTCATTCCAGCCTGCAGAAGATTCATCGGCACCATCGTGAACTGCAGGCTGGCACCGCCTTGCAGAAACAGCACCCGATAGTTCGAAGGCACGCTGGCAAGCTCCCTGATGTCGGCCTCGGCGCGCGCAAGCACGCCTTCGAACACTTTCGAGCGATGGCTGACTTCCAGAATCGACATGCCCACGTCCGGCAGCGACACGAGCTCACGCTGGGCCTGCTCGAGAACCGGCAGAGGCAGCACCGCCGGACCGGCTGAAAAATTGAAAATGCGCTCAGATTTCATGAATCAGCAACCCATCGCGAAGTTTGGGCTCGAACCACGTCGACTTCGGCGGCATGATCTGGCCCGCATCCGACACTTCCATCAGCTCGACCATGCTGACGGGATGCATCGAGAACGCCACGGCCATTCGGCCGCTGTCGACCATTTGCTCGAGCGTGTGTGTGCCCTTGGCGCCGCCAACGAACTCGATTCGCGTATCGGTGCGCACATCCTGAATGCCAAGAATCGGCCTCAGCAGCCGCTCCTGCAGCACGTTGCCATCGAGGCTGTCGATCACGGTCGTGGACGGGACGCCCGCGCTTTCGAGATCGACGGAGTGCCACGCGCCCGCCACGTACATCGACACGTTGCCCTTTTCCTCGGGAGCCGGAGGGCCCGCTTTCATGGCGAACCTGCGCGCGACTTCACCGAGAAACTGCTTCGGCGTCATCCCGTTCAACTCGCTGACGACACGGTTATACGGGAGAATCCTCAGTTGATCCGACGGAAACGCCACGGCGAGAAAGAAATGCGCCTCGTCTGAATCGCGCACGTCTTCACGCGCGCGGGCGGCGCTTGCGGCACGGTGATGTCCGTCGGCAATGTACAGCGCCTCGACGGACGTGAACGCGTCGACGAATTGCGGCACCAGGTCCGCGTCTACGCGCCAGATCGCATGCCGGACGCCATCAAGCGCGGTGAAGTCGACGAGCGGCTCGCGGGACCTCCGCACCCGACTTGCCAACTCATCAATGCGTAAGACCGGGCGATGCGCCAGAAACACGGGCCCCGTCTGGGCACGCAGCTCGACGAGATGCCGAGTCCGATCGTCTTCCTTGTCTCTGCGGGTGCGTTCGTGCTTCTTGATCACGTCGCTGTCGTATTCCGCGAGCGAATAGCACGCCGCGACCCCGGTCTGGCCGTGGCCGTCCGATTCCAGATGGTAGAGATACAACGCGGGCGCGGGCTCCTGCATGAAAGGCGCATCGCGCTTCAGCGCACGGTATCGCTCGGCAGCGGCGCGATAGACGATGTCGTCATGGGGATCCGTACCCGTGGGCAGGTCGATCTCGGCCCGCGAGACGTGCAGAAAGCTGAGCGGATTGCCGCCTGCAAGGGCACGCGCTTCGTCGGTGTCGACCACGTCGTAGGGAACGGCGGCGACACGCGGCGCGGCGGCCGGATCGGGGCGGACTGCACGGAAGGGTCGGATGACAGCCATTGCGAACCTTCAATTATATGAGATAGGCGATTATCGGCGGCCGAGGAACTCGAGGTGCTGCGCGGTGCGATCGTCGAGCGTCACGTGCAGCGGCCCGTCTGATCACTCAATGCCGCGAGCCGATGCGCGCAGTCGGCGGCCTCCGGTTGCGCGGCGAGTGTGTCGCATGGCCACGGCAGTGTGTACGTCCAGTTGTCATCGCCAATCGTCGCAGGCAGATTGACTCGATCGCGCCATCCGAATACGTCCTGGATAGGCAGCAGAACAAGGTTCGATCCGGCGTTGTACATGCTGGTAATGATGCGGTCGCGCACTGCGTCATTGAAGCGGATCGAGTCCGAGCCGAATCGAGTCCGTTCTGCCGGCTTCAGCGTCTCCCACCAGACGGCCAAGGGGTCGGTATCGTGCGTTCCCGTCATCGCCACCGATAGTCGCGGATACAGACTCGGATCTGCCGGCTCCCACCGCAGCACCTTGTAACCAGGGACGCCAAGCCTGCCGATCGAGAGACGCACGAACTCGGGGACGGTGCCCAGATCCTCCACGCTGACGTCAGCACCCGTGTCGATCAGGATGCGCATCACCGTCTCGCCAAGCTCGCGTTGCGACGGCACGTCCGCCGGCATGAAATACGGCTCGCGGCCGTCGAGCGGCCGCACGTAGGTGCGATAGAAACCCACGAGGTGATCGACGCGAAACCCGTCGTACAGCTCGACCTGCCTTCGAGCGCGCATGCGAAGCCAGGCGAAATCGTTCTTGCGCGCCGCGTCCCAGTTGTACGGGGGAAGTCCCCACTCCTGGCCGGTCTCGCTGAAAGCGTCCGGGGGCGTGCCGACCGACGCGTCCAGCAGAAAATCACTGCGCCGGCTCCACACATCGGCGCTGTCCAGCGTCACCATGAACGGGAAATCGCCGAGGATATGCAGCTCCTCGACCGCGCGTCGAGTCGCTTCCCACTGCCGACACGCGACCCATTGGACGTACTGGTGAAAGAGGATCTCGGCAGCCAGGCGCTCGCGCGCCAGAAACATTTCGAACGGTTCGCGGTCGCGAAGGCCGGCTGGCCATTCTGGCCACGCGCGCTCGCCGCACTCCGCACGGAGCGCCCGGTAGACGCCGTACTCGTCGAGCCACCACGATTCTTCCGCGCAGAACGCACGGAAATCGGCGGCAAGGGCCGTGTCGAATCGCCAGTCGCGGTCGAGAAACCGGTCGAAGGACGCGCGCATCGCGCGACGCTTCAGCTCCCGCACCAGTCGGTAGTCGATTTTTGGCGCACGGCGAACGTGCTCTATTTCTTCCTCCCACTCACGCTCGAACATAGCGCCGTCATCCAGCATCCAGACGCTCACGAACTGCGGGTCAATCGCCATCGCACTAAGCGCCGAGTACGGCGACGTTTCTGATTGCGCGAGCTCGTTCAGGGGCAGAATTTGCAGCACTGACTGGTTTGCGGCTCGCAGCCATGCCGCCATGTGCGGGATATCGCCGATCTCACCGATACCCCAGCTGCGGGTCGAGCGAAGCGAAAACAACGGTACGCTGATGCCGGCGCGGCGGGAACCAATCATCGAAGCCGGCCGACCTGTCCGAGAAGCGCCTCGACGGCGGGACCAAATACCCGCCGTTCGGGAAGGAGACTGAGGACGAGAAAGGCCTCGCGTTCGAAATCGAAGAAATAGCCGGGATGCACCAGTACCTCCAGTCTCATCGAGCAGATTGACGACGATCGTGTCTTCGAGCGCCAGGGCCGGCACCTGCACGACCGCATTCCATCCGGCTTCGACCGGCATCACCGTGCACGACGGCATCGCGGCGGCGGCCGCGATCAACGCGCTGTAATTCTCGCGCACTCGGTTGTGAATCTGCGCGCGCACGGAGGCGCCGGCTGTCAGCAAATCCGGCGTCGCGACCTGCACAGGGGTCGACACCGACAAATAGGCGTCGCAGATCGTCTCGAGTCGATCGAGTGCATCGCAGACCAGGGGCGTACCGCCGCCGACGGCAATCCAGCCAAGCTTCACCTGCGGCAGGCCGACAGATTTTGAAAGCCCGCCCAGCGCAAATGTCAGCGCGTCCGATTGCCGAAGCGCACTGCGAGGCGCATCGCCGGCAATGCGGTAATCACTGAACACCTCGTCCGAAATGAGCGCAAGATCACGCTCACGCGCAATCGACGCGATGGCGGCGAGCTCGCTGTCGGCCACCGTCGATCCGGTCGGATTGTTGGGGCTAATCATGATGATCGCGCGCGTCCGCCCGGAGCCGGCCTTCTCGCGAAGCTCGTCGACGTCGATCTCCCAGCGCCCGTGAAACTCGAGACGATAGTGCTCGAGGGAAACACCTTCGAGATCTGTCAGATGCTCGACCAGCGGGTAGCTCGGCCGCGGCGCGAGAACGGTGTCTCCTGGGTCGCACAGCAGCTTGAGCAACAAGGAATAGGCTTCGCTCGTGCTGGCCGTCAGCACGATTCGATCCGGTGAGACTGTCGCTGCGTGGCGCTCGAGCTCACGCGAGATTGCCTCGCGCGCAGACAATAGCCCGAACGGTTCTGGCTCATAACACAGCGACCGCTCGTACGCCATCGGGGCGAGCAGGTCGCGGGGATACACAAATCCCGCGCGAGTCGGATTCGAAACAGTGAGATCGTGGATCTCGAGGGCCGCCGCGCGGCGGCGTTCGACCGCCAGCGCCAGCCGGTTCCGTCCAGCCGCCTGCCGCAACCGCGATGAGAACATCAGCGCTCCTGCGCAGGTCAGCTTATCTCGACTTGCTCGAGGTGAGCGGGCGTGTGCACCTGCCACTCGAGCTGCGACGCAATTGTCGATTTTAGCGCGTCCATTGGGCCGGGCTCGCCGTGCACGAGGTAGGTCATACGCGGCGGCGTTTTGAAGCCCGCGAGCCACCGAAGTGTCTCTTGAGAATCGGCGTGGGCGGACATGGAATCGATCCGTTCGACGCGCGCATGCACCGGGACGAACTGGCCGCGAATCTTCACCTCGCGCGCCCCGTCCACGAGCTGGCGGCCGCGTGTACCTGCCGCTTGATAGCCGACGAACAGCACCGTGCTCCGCTTGTCGGGCAGCGCGCCGAGCAGGTGGTGCAGCACACGGCCGCCTGTCGCCATTCCACTGGAAGAGACGACTATCGAAGGAATCTTCGATCGCACGAGCTCGGATGATTGCTGCGCCGACGACACCGGCTGAAAGCGCGCCGTGAAGAAGCGGCGGATCTCCACCGCTGTTTGAATATCGGCATCGAGCTCGGTGGCGCGGCTCGCGTAGTACCGCAGCGCATCGAGGGCCATGGGGCTATCGAGAAACACCGGCAGCTTTGGAATTGTCCCATCGTCTTCGAGCTTCTTGATCCAGTACAGCACCTCTTCGACCCGGCCGATGGCGAATGCCGGAATGATGAGCTTGCCGCCGCGTGCGACGGTGTCCTTGATGATCGACGCGAGGCGGGCGCCGCGGTCGTCTGGCTCGTGAATGCGATCCCCGTACGTCGACTCGAGCAGCAACACGTCGGCGGGCGGCGGCGCTGACGGATCCGGCAGCACGGGCCGCGCGTAGCGGCCGAGGTCGCCGCCGAAGAGAATGGTTGCGCCTCCCTTGATTGTCATCCGGACGAATGCCGATCCGAGGAGATGGCCCGCGTGGATGAATTCGATGTCCACACCGTCGACCAGAGAGACCGCCTTGTTGAAGGCTACCTGCTGCAATTGCGAGAGCGCACGAAAGGCGTCGGACTCGCGATAGAGCGGCAGCGCCGGATCGTGCCGGGAATAGTGAAGCCGGTTGGCCTCGCGCGCGTCCTCTTCCTGCAGCCGGGCCGAGTCCGGCAACACCAGCCTGCAAAGCTCGGCCGTGCCCGGCGTGCAAAGGATGCGCTTGTGATAACCATCAGCGACGAGCCGCGGCAAGTAGCCAGTGTGATCGAGGTGCGCGTGCGTGAGTACCGCGGCGGACAAGTCGGACGGATCGACGGGAAGCGGCTGCCAGTTGCGAAGCCGCAGCTCCTTGAGACCTTGAAACAATCCGCAATCGATCAGGATCTTGTGCCCGCCGGTCTCGACCAGATACTTCGATCCTGTTACCGTGCGCGCGGCCCCAAGAAAGGTGAGCTTTGTCATAATGTGAGCTCGTATGGTACCGCGTTCCGTCTCGCTGGCACTGTCGGCCGCCGCGCTCTGTCTGGCTGGATCGATGACGGCGGCGCAGGTCACGCCCCTCACCATCGACGACATCTACAGCTACGAGGGATGGACGCGCTTCAACGGCAGTCAGGCCGCGACGATGGCATGGGTTCCATCCGGCGACCCGTGGCTGAACGACACCGAGCATCTGTGGCCGTCTGACGCCGCTCACAGCAGCGCCGCAACTGGAGGGGTGCGCGGGCCATGGCTGCGCATGGATGCGGTCTCAGGCGCCAGCACGCCGCTTTACACCTACGACCTCCTCGAGCGCGCGCTTACCGCCGCGGGCGTCGGTTCTACGGAGGCGCGAAACGCCGCTCGCCTGCGCCAGGCGAACTTCAACCAGGCGCGCGATGCGCTCCTCATCACGATCGGCGAAGACCTTTACACGTTCAGCATTTCAACTGGACGAGCGGATCGCGTGACCAGTTCTCCCGGACCGAAGCTCGAGGCGACGTTCAGCCCGGATGGACGCAGCGTCGCGTTTGTCAAGAACAACGACCTGTTCGTCGCACGTCTCGGGGCCGCCGGCGAGGAGGCCCTGACATCGGATGGCAGCGCCGACATCCTGAACGGCACGCTCGACTGGGTCTATTCAGAAGAGCTGTACGGTCGCGGCAATCGCCGCGGTTACTGGTGGAGCCCCGACTCGTCCCACATTGCGTTTCTGCGATTCGACGAACGCGCGGTCCCGGAATCCGTGTTGATTGATGACATTCCCTATCGCCCAGACGAGGAGCGCACGCACTATCCGAAGGCCGGCGATCCGAACCCAGCCGTGCGCCTCGGCGTCGTGTCGCCGTCGCGGGAAAGCATCCGTTGGGTCGACACCTCGCCGTACTCGGATTTCCTCATCGTCAATGTCGGATGGAGTCCCGACAGCCGCGCCGTGGTGTTTCAGGTTCAGAATCGCACGCAGACGTGGCTCGACCTCAATCGCGCCGATGCCGGCACTGGAATGTCTCAGCGGCTCCTGAGGGACACGAGCCAAGCGTGGGTCGAACGATGGCAGGATTCGAGCGCCGAACCACTCTGGTTGAGTGACGGATCATTTCTATGGCTGAGCGAGCGCAGTGGTTTTCGCCACTTCTACCATTATGCCGCCACCGGCGGCCAGGTTCGGCAGGTTACCCGTGGCGACTGGGAGGTCCGGCGCACCCACGGCGTCGATTCCACTGACACGTGGGTCTATTTTTCGTCGACGGCCACAAGCGCGATCGGGCTGGATCTGTATCGCGTCCGCGTCGATGGCACCGGTTTTCAGCGGCTCTCGACGACTGCCGGGCGACATCAGGTGTTCCTCAACCGGTCGCGCACTCTCCTTCTCGACTCGTGGAGCGACATCATCACGCCGCCGCAGGTCCGCGTCCACAGCACGAATGCGTATCGTCCGTTACGCGTTGTCGAACCGAATCGTGTTCGGACCCTGGCGGAGCACGGACTGTCGACGCCCGAGTTGCTGCAGGTTCAGACTCGAGACGGGTTCGTGATGGAAGCGGTGATGATCAAGCCGCCGAATTTCGACCCCGCGCGACGCTATCCCGTCTACCAGTTCACGTATGCGGGTCCCCACGCGCCACAGGTCGTCAACGCATGGGGTGGAACTGACTTTCTCTACCATCAGCTGCTCGCCCAGCGCGGCATCATCGTCTGGATTTGCGACAACCGCACCGCCAGCGGCAAAGGCATGCAGTCGGCGTGGCCTCTGTACAGGAATTTTGGAGAGCTCGAGCTACGCGACATCGAGGACGGCGTGGCCTGGCTCAAGCGGCAGCCGTACGTCGACGCCTCGCGGATCGGTCTCGCCGGCGTCAGCTTCGGCGCTTACATGACGTTGTACGCGCTGACGCATAGCCGCAGCTTCGCCATGGGCATCGCGGAGGGTGCCGTCTCGGATTGGCGCAATTACGATACGATTTACACTGAACGGTACATGGGGCTGCCTGACGAGAACGCCGACGGATACCGGCGGAGCTCTCCTCGCTTCAGCGCCTCGGACCTGAGCGGGAATCTGCTGCTCGTCCATAGCGCGCTCGACGACAACGTGCATCCGCAGAACGCGATGCAGTTCGCCTATGCGCTACAGCAGGCGGGCAAGCCGTTCCAGATGATGATTTATCCCAGATCGGCGCACGGCGTCAGCGATCCCGGGCTGGCCCCGCACTTGCGCCGTATGATGCTCGACTTCACGATGCAGAATCTTCTGCGATAGGATTGTTCAATGAACGCGGCAGTTCGCAGCTGGGTAAAGGATGTCGAGGCGTGGACGACGCCTTCAGCAGTTGTGTACTGCGATGGATCTCTGGCCGAGCGGGATCGATTGATTGCCGAATGCCTTGCGTCCAGCGAGCTCATCGAGCTGAACCAGCAGAAGCTTCCCGGCTGCTATCTCCATCGCAGCGCGCCGCACGATGTCGCCCGCACGGAACATCTCACTTTTGTCAGTACCGACGGAGCAAGTCGACGCGGGTCCCACCAACAACTGGATGTCGCCGGAGAACGCGCGCGAGAAGCTCACCCCGCTGTTCGCCGGCTCCATGCGCGGACGCACGATGTACGTGGTGCCGTTCTTGATGGGCCCTCCCGGATCGCCGTATTCGAAGGTTGGCGTCGAGATCACTGACAGCCGCTACGTCGTCCTGAACATGCGCATCATGACGCGCGTCGGACAGCCCGCGCTCGACCACCTCGGCGATTCTGACGACTTCACGCGCTGCCTTCACTCGCTCGGCGATCTCAGTCCGGACCGGCGCTTCATCGTGCACTTTCCCGAGGACAACGCCGTGTGGTCGATCGGATCCGGCTACGGCGGCAACGCATTGCTTGGCAAGAAATGCCTGGCGCTCCGGCTCGCGAGCTTCCGGGCGAACCGCGAAGGTTGGCTCGCCGAGCACATGCTCATCGTCGGCTGCCGGTATAAGGATGGCCCCGTGAGGTACCTCGCAGGCGCGTTTCCCTCTGCCTGCGGCAAGACCAACATGGCGATGCTCGTGCCGCCGGCCTCGATGCCCGGGTGGAAGGCATGGACGATCGGAGACGACATCGCCTGGATCCGCCCGGGCTCGGACGGCCGGCTGTGGGCCATCAATCCCGAGGCAGGATTTTTTGGCGTCCTGCCAGGCACCAGCCGGAGCACGAACCCGACTGCCTTCGACATGATTCAACGCGACACGATTTACACGAACGCTGCGCTGCGCCCGGACGGAACGCCCTGGTGGGAAGGGCACGACGACCCGCCGCCTGCCGAGGCTCTGGACTGGCAGGGCCGGCCGTGGACACCTGCCTCGCCCGAGAAAGCCACGCATCCAAACGCGCGGTTCACGACGCCGGCAACGAACTGCGCGACGCTTTCGCCAGAATTCGACAACCCGCGCGGCGTGCCGCTCGACGCGGTGATGTTCGGCGCACGGCGACAGCAGCGCGTGCCGCTCGTATACGAGTCGAAGAACTGGCAGCACGGAGTGTTCCTCGGCGCGACGCTCTCTTCAGAGACGACCGCTGCAGCGTCGGGCAAGACCGGGGTGTTGCGCCGCGATCCCATGGCGATGCTCGCATTCTGCGGCTACAACATGGGGGACTATTTTCAACATTGGCTCGACATCGGCCGCGAAGTGACGAAGCCGCCGAAAGTATTTCGCGTCAACTGGTTCCGCACCGACGCTCGCGGAAAGTTCATCTGGCCCGGCTTCGGCGAAAACCTGCGCGTGGTGAAGTGGATTTTCGAGCGGTGTGACGGCGTCGGAAAAGGAAAGGAGACGCCTATCGGCATCGTCCCGACACCGGACGCGATCGATCAGACAGGGTTGACGATCTCGAAGGAAGCCATGGAAACCCTCGTCGCCGTGGAGCCTGGAGATTGGGCTGAAGCCTCCGTCGATCAGGCGACCTTTTTCAACTCGCTCGGCGCGCGAGTCCCGCGCGAGATGTTCGAGGAACAGCGCCGACTGGCCGCCGCTCTAGGCGGCGCGGCAGTAAAATAACGGAAACGTTCTTCGATTTTCGGTTTTCGTTCTTCGTTTTTCGGTTTCTAGCGCACATGCCTTCCCCCATCCACGCGAAGGGTTTCCCCGGTCACGAAGTCACATTGCAATAGCGCGAGCACGGCGTCGGCAATCGCTTTCTCCCCACCCCACGAGCCAAGCGGCGTCGCCTTTTCCACTGACGTGAACTCGTCCCCGGTGGTCTCCGGTGGAGCGAGAATGGGGCCAGGCGCGATGGCGTTTACGCGAATCTTGTCGGGTGCCAACTCCAGCGCCAGCGCTTCGGTGATGCCGATGACTCCGGTTTTCGCCGCGTAATATGGGAGATAGCCCGTGTACCGCGGGCGTCCGCTGCGAGACAGCCAGTCGGAAAAATTGATGATGTTGCCACCGCCGGCGCGACGCATGTGCGGCCAGGCGGCGCGCGAGCAGATGAAGGCGGACCGCATGTCCACCGCGACGTTCTCGTCGTACTCAGCGACCGTGAGCTCAGTGAACGGCTTCGCCACGTAAATCGACGCCATGTTGACGAGGATGTCGAGCCGGCCGAGCGCCGCGGCGCCTTCGTTGACGAACGCTTCGCAGTCTTCGGCGTTCGTCAGGTTGGCCTGCCTGACGAATACGCGGCGTCCGAGCTCGCGAACGGTCAACGCCGTCTTGTCGGCTTCGTCGCGCGACCGGTTGTAGCAGAGCCCGATGTCGGCGCCGCGCCTGGCCATCTCAATCGCCACTACTGCGCCGATCCGCTTGCCGCCCGTCAACAGCGCGACGCGATTTGAAAGGTCCATCGAGACACTCTACCGCAGAGATTGGTCCTGCGCGTTGTTTGACATCCCGTTCGCATGGGATGTATGTACGTGCCTTCCAATCAATGTCATTGTCACGTCAGCGATCACAGGAGAGACGCATGCTGAAGAAGGCGGTCGGAATTGTGGTTGTGATCGGCGGGCTTGCTGCCGCGCCGGCTTTGGCTCGAGCTCAAGCGCCGGCAGCTCCTGCACCCGCGGAACCCGCCACGGCTCAGCCGCCGTCGACGGCGAAACCAGCAGGCGGAGGTCAGAAAGTCGGTCAGACCGGCAATCCCGACCCCGGGGTGAACTTTCTCAACGTGGTCGAGAACCCGCACGTCCGCGTCTTGCAGGTGACGCTGCAGCCCGGCGCGGTTCGGCGGCCGCACGTGCACAACGACGTGACGTTCCACATGCTCGTGCCGGTCACGGGCGCGCTGGAGTTGACAGTTGAAAAGGATCCTGTCGTCACTGCCGTGCCGGGACAGGCGTACTACATGGTCAAGGGCCAGACGCACGGCTTCACCAACAAGACGGCGGCGGCGGTTCAGGTGATCGAGCTGTTCATCAAGCCGGATCCTGCGACGACGCCCGCTGCAGAGGCGGCGCCGGCTGCAACGCCGCCGGCTGCACCACCTCCACAGCCGGCGAAGTAACGAAGAACGTAAAACGAAAAAGGAAAAGGGGCGCCAGCATCACTGCTGCGCCCCTTTTGCCCTATTCGTTCTTCGTTTTTCGTTCTTCGTTTTCGTTATCAGTTACTAGTACTTGGCTTTCTGACTTTGCTTGGATTCTTCGCCGCCCAGTCGCGCGCTTCCTGTGACGCAGCCCACTTGATGGAATTTCGCATCAACGTCTGGAACGCGGGGTTGGTCCATGCCACCGCGTCGTGCCCGTTTTGCAGGTACACCAGCGGGCTTTTCTCGGCAGATCTCACCCACCCCGCAAGCGCGCTCCCGACACCGGGATAGCGCCAGCCGCTCGCATATCGTCCCGGGAAGTTCTTGTCGATCGGCTCGAAGTCGGTGCGCAGCAACGGAATCAGCCCCTTCGCCTTCTCGTCGACGGGGCACAGATATGTCTCATCGACGATATCGAAGCCGTCGCCGAGGCCCTGCGTGATGGGATGGGTCTTGTTGACGACTGTGATGTGCTGTTTCACGTTCGCCTGTGCGCCAGAGTTGGGGTAGCTCTTGCCTTTGAACGTGACCGGGTTGCCCCAGTCGCAGGCCATGCCGATCATCTCGCTGTATTCCGGCCAGGTATGGTTCCAGGCCGCGGGCGAATGATGGAAGAACACGAGGCCTTTTCCTTTCTGCAGGAACGGGATCAGATTCTTCTTGGCCGATGCGTTCGGCTGCTCGTAGGTCGGCTTGCCGTCGGGTCCGGGTGTTGCGGTTCGGCCCGGCGCGTCAAAGAACACGTACACGTCGAACGTGTCGGCGAGCGCGGGATCGAAGAACTCGAGCGCTGCAGGATGCTGGACGTGAGTCCACGTGATGTCCTGGCCCAGCGAATCCCAGAAGTTGAAAAACCCATCCCTGTCGAAATTGTGTCCCTTCGTGACGATCGCGACCTTGACAGGACCGCTTCCCCACTGTCCCTGGGCGAACAGCGAGATCGATCCCACCGTCATCGCCAGCGCGATTGCGAGGCCCGCGAAACTTTTTGTGATATTTCTCATGATCGTCTCCCGACCTCAATTTGACGAATTGAAGATCCGCTTTGGGTTTGCCTTCGCCCACGCCAGCGCCTCGGCCGACGCGGCCCACTTGATCGCGCTGCCGACCAGTTGCCGGTAAGCTGGGACCGCCCACGCGGTCGAGCCATGGCCCACCTGTGTGAAAAACACGGGGCTGTTTTCCGCGACCTTCACCCACGCAGCGAGATTGCTGTATTTCACCTTTGGGTTCAGGTTCTTGGTCGGATCCGCCGGCTGGAAATCGGTACGGGCGAGCGGATGAACCGAGTCTTCGAACCAATGGCACGCATACGCCTCGTCGGTCACGTAAAACCCGTCGCCGAGTCCTTTGGTGATGGGGTGGCTCTTGTCGACGAACGAGATGAACTGCGGCGTCATGCCGAAGTAGCCGTGATTCGGATGGTCGATGCCGCGCACCCGGTTGGGCGAATACCAGTCGCATGCGCCACCGATAACCTCTGAGTATTCGGGCCAGGTATGCAGCCAGGCTGCGGACGCATGATGCAGAAAGACGAATCCTTTACCCTCGCGCAGCAGCTTCGGAAACTCGGTCTTGAACTGCTCGGATGGTTGAGGATAGAACCGGTTGTTCGCGGTTTTAAACGCTCCAGGCGGAACCACCGGTGGCGGCTGGCCCTGCCGACTGCCGACGCCCGGGCCACCAAGGTCGAAGAACGCGTAGACGTCGAAGAGCTTGCTATATTTCGGCGACAGCATCGCATCAGCGGCGGGATGTTCGACGTGCGACCACGTGATGTCGCTGCCCCACGAGTCCCACATCTGGAAAAACGGCTCGCGCTCGTAGTTGTGACCCTTCGTCACGACCATGACTTTGATCGGGCCTCGTCCACCCTGTGGCACGCCGCCGCCGCCCCGCCCGCCGCGGGCCGCAGGTGCGCCGGCCTGTCCTGCTGCCGCGCCTTGACCGGCCAGCTGCGAGCTCGCAGCGGCAGCGACGAACACCGCGCCGACCGCCACGACAATCAATCGCTTCAACAGTGTTGTCTTCATGATCACTCCATCAGTTCCTGAAGATCTGACCGGCAAAACACACTTTTCGGATGAGCGAAATTCTACTTCACCGGCCTTCCCTCATCGTCAAAAACATCGACGGCGCCGAACGACCCGAGGTTCGTCGCAATCTTGGCCGCATCGCCTACCGCGACGATCTGAAGCCGCTTTGGATCCAGATGTTTACGGGCGACTGCCTGTACCTGGGCCGGCGTCACCGCGGCAATGCGATCGGTGTACCGATCCCAGTAGTCGGCCGGGAACTTGTAGAGCTGCCGTACCAATGTACAGGTTCAGCAGTGCCGCGGGATCCTCGAGCGATAGGGCAAATGAGGCGGTCAGCGAGCGCTGGGCGTCCCTGAACTCGTCCATCGGCACCAGTTCCTCGCGGATCTTGTTAATCTCGCCGAGTAGATCGCGCAGCGCAGCCTCGGTGACATCGGTCCGCACATCCATCTGCGCGCGCCAGTCGCCACGGTAGCGCAGCGATCGCGTATTGCTGTACACGCCGTAGGTATAGCCTTTTCTCTCGCGCAACTCGCGATACAACCTGCCGTTCGACCCTCCGAGAATCTGGTTCATGACGACCATCGCCTCGTAGTCGGGATCGGTGCGCGAGATGGCCAGTTCGCCGACCATCAGGGCCGTCTGCACCGATGCGGACCGATTGACGAGCGCGATTTTCGAGGCGCCGTGGTCCGGCGGATCGGCGACGCCCGGCAACGGCGTCCCGCTCTTTGTCCACCCCTTCAGCGCGGCTTCGAATTTCGTTCGCGCTTCTGCCGGCGTGATGTCGCCGGACACGCCGATGATGGCGTGGTCTGGCACGTAGTTGCTCTTGTGAAAGCTCACGAGCGTGTCGCGGTTCATTTTTTCCAGCGACTCGCGCGTCAGTCCCACGCTCGACGCCGGGTGCCCGCCGTAGACAGCTTTCGAATAGCGCTCCTGTCTCAGAAAATCAGGGTCGCTGCGCTGTTCCTCGAGCCCCGCGCGGGACCGCACCTTGTATAAGCCAATCTCTTTTTCCGGAAAGCTCGGGTTCAGCAGAATGTCGGATGCGAGTGCCAGCACGGCATCGAACTGGTCGGTCAGTGCCGAGCCGGTGACAGTCGCAATCTGAGATCCCTCATTCGCCGATACCGACACGCTCGCCGCCATTGTGTCGAGCGCCTGTGCGATCTGCTCGGAGCTCTTTGTCGTGGTGCCTTCATCCATCAGCGATGCCGTGGTGTCCGCGAGGCCGGGCATGCCTGGCGGATCGTAGTACCCGCCCGCTCCGATCATGATGATCTCGAACCGCACGGAGGGCACGCGGTGGTCTTCGAGCACCATCAGGTAGGCGCCGTTCGACAGCTGCGTCTCCTGCGCGCGTGGCAGTTTCACTTTGATGATGTCGTTGCTGACCGGCGCTTTGCCCTTGAACTTGGGCGCCTCAGGCGGCGCGGCGGCGCCCTGGCCGGCGATTGGCTCCGGCACGACGAGGAGTGCGACTGAAAGGGCAGAAAGCAGAGAGCAAAGAGCAGAACGAGAGTTCATTGCGCACCCGCTTTCGGCGGTGTCTGTTTGGCGGGTACTGTGACGATCACCGCGCGGTTCGCGGGCAAGAGATACTGCCGGGCGACGCGTTGAAGATCCGCGATCGTCAACGAGGCAACGCGGTCGTACCGTGTATTCAGCACCCCGGGGTCGTTATAGAAGACCGTGTATCGCGAGAGCAGAATGGCGCGCTGCAGCGAGCTGCCGAGGCTGCTGGCCAGGCTCCGCCGTGCCGCGTTCCGTGCCTTGTCGAGCTCCCACTCCTGGATTGCGCCCGTCTGGATCTTGGCGATCTCGGCGTCAATCGCCTTCTCGACCTGGGCCGGATCCTTTCCCTGCCCCGCCATGCCCTCCAAATAGAAGAACGTCGGGCCCTTGGCCGGAACAACGCCGGCGCCCGCCTGAACGGCGACTTGCTGCTGCCGGACGAGGTTGTCGTACAGCCTCGAGCTGCGGCCAGAACCCATCACCGTCGCAAGGGCGGACAAGGCGTCCATATCGGGGTTGAGGCCGCCAGGCACCTGATAGGCGATGTCCACGAGTGTCAGACGCGCGAGCGGGTCGTTGATGATCGTCCGGCGCTCTTCCTTCTGCGCAGGCTCGGTCGTGTCGAGCGGGGGCGCGGCCGGGCCCGACGGAATCGGCTCGAAATACTTGCGGGCCTTTTCGAGCGCGATCTTCGGGTCGACGTCGCCCGCGATCGCCAGGACGGCATTGTTCGGCGCGTAGTAGGTCTTGAAGAAATTCGCGAAGTCCTCCAGAGACGCGGCGTCGAGGTCAGCCATCGACCCGATGACGGAATGCTCATTGGCGAAGTTCTCGAACAGGAGCTCGCCGATGACTTCCGACGTCTTGCCGTACGGCTGATTGTCCATCCGCAGCCGGCGCTCTTCCTTCACGGCTTCGCGCTGGTTGTCGACGTTCTCCTGCGTGATGGCGGGCGATCGCATGCGATCGGCCTCGAGGAACAGCACCATGTCCAGCTGATTGGACGGCACCTGTTCAAAATAGAGGGTGTGATCCTTGTCGGTCTGCCCGTTATGGTTTCCGCCGTTGTTCTCGATGAGCCCGGCGAGCTCGCCGTCAGCGACATTTTCCGAGCCCTTGAACATCAAGTGCTCGAACAAGTGCGCGAACCCGGTTCGCCCCTTCCGTTCGTGTCGGGACCCGACGTCGTACGCCACCGCGACCGAGACCACCGGCGCCGCGCGATCGGACGAGATGATGACGCGCAGCCCGTTTTTCAAGCGCGTGTCGGTGAAGTTGATTTTCGGAATCGTAATGGCCGCCGCCGTCGCGGCGAGGGTGATGGTGAACAGCACCGCCGAGACGAGGTGATGACGTGTCATGCTTCCCCCTCCAACACTTCGAGCAATTCCTTCAAGTGGGCAACCTGGTCTTTCGCAGCATGAATGATCGCGCGGCGCTCCTGCACGGACGGCGTGGACCAATCTTCGTTGTCAAACCGGATGCGCCCCTTTTCGTCGAACTCAACGAGAAACGCATCCATGGTGGGTATGAACAACCGCATAGATTTCAACGCCCAGATTCCAGATTCTCGCTTTCAGATTCTAGTTTCCAGATCTCAGATTCTACATTCCCGACACATAAGAAGCTCTCTGCGCGTCGGCGACCGCGAGAACGACGCCGACCATGGCAACCCGATCGATGCCGCTCGCGTAGGCGTACTCGACGTTGATGCCCGCTTCGCCGAGAAGGCGGAGCGCGCGCGACAGCGAGCCAGGCTCGTTCGGCATCACGGTGTACAGCACATCACGCTCATCGACGGCGTAGTGTTGCTCGCGCAGCGTGTTCGCTGCGTGCAGCGGGTTGTCCACGACCATGCGCAAATGCCCTGACGGGTCGATCGACATGGCCAGCATGTTGATCCGCTCGCCGCCGAGCAACTGCGACACCCGGCTCAGCGCGCCGGGACTGTTGGCCAGCTTGACCGTGATTTCTCTCTGTATCGCCATCCGAGGAATGTAGCGTACCTTTTGATAAACTCGGCATGCCATGGGACCTTCAAAGACCTCCGCGATGATTCCTCCGGCGAGCCGCATGAGCGCGGTGAGCTACTCGATTCGCCGTGTTGTCGCAGAGGCGCGGAAGGCTGAAGCCGCGGGCCAGAAGATTTTCTATCTCAATACCGGCGATCCGGTGCATGCCGGTTTCCTGCCGCCGGCCCATATGGTCGAGGCAGTGCATCAAGCGCTGCGGGATGGCGAGCACGGTTACGGGCCCTCTGTCGGATTGCCCGAAGCGCGTGAAGCGGTGGCAGCGGAAAACACGTCGAGAGGATGGCCTGTGTCCGGCGATCGCGTCGTGATGACATCGGGATCATCGGAAGGGATCGACTTCGTACTCACGGCGCTGGCCGATCCTGGCGACGAAGTGCTCGTGCCGCTGCCGACTTATCCGTTGTACACCGCGATCCTTCACAAGATTGGCGCGCGCGAGGTGTACTACCGCACAGATCCAGCTAACGGGTGGCAACCTGATCCAAAAGAAGTACGCAGCCTCGTCACGCCGCGCACCAAAGCCATCGTCACCAACGATCCAAACAATCCGACAGGTGCGTCGTACGCGGTGTCGATTCGTCGTGAATTGCTGAGGATCGCCGACGATCACAGTATTCCAATGATCGCCGATGAGATTTATCAGGACGTCGCCTTCGATGGACCGATCGCGCCAATCGGCTCGCTCGATCCGGACGCGCCGGTCATCTCGTTGTCAGGGTTGTCAAAAGGCTATCTCGTGCCCGGGTGGCGCACCGGCTGGCTCGCGGTGGGCGGCGGCGATCGCCTGAACGACGTACTCGCGGCGATCACGAAGCTCGCCGAGGGGCGGCTCTGCTCGACGATGCCGATGCAGCGCGCCACTGTCGCGGCGCTGCAGGGAGATCGGTCTCATCAGCACGCGTTTCGCACGGCCCTGCGCGAGCGCGCGGAGCTGGTCTACGCGCGGGCAAACGCCATCCCGCGCATCTCTTCCACGCGCCCGAAGGCCGCGTTCTACGCGATGCCGAAAGTCGATCTGCCGCCCGGAAAGACCGACGCCGATTTCATCATCGACCTCGTCCACGCCACCGGCGTCCTCTGTGTCCACGGTTCGGGTTTCGGAATGAATGCTGCGGACGGCTATTTCAGGATGGTCACGCTCGCGTCCCCCGCTCAGTTGAATGAAATCTGGAATCTGATTGCACGATTCACTGCTGAGTACAAATAAGGGGAAAGGGGTGACCCCTGTCGCAGCGGCAGTTCTCTATCTAGGCATCGCTCTCGTATTCACGTGGCCTCTCGCTGCCGGCCTGACGCGTGACATTCCCTGGGATCTCGGCGACTCGCTTCTGAACGCGTGGATTCTCGCGTGGGATGCCGACAGAATGCTGCGCGCCCTCGGCGGGGATCTCGGCGCCCTCCGCAATTTCTGGAACGCCAATATCTTTTATCCTGAACCGCTGACGCTCGCCTATTCGGAGCACCTGTTCGCACAGGCCGTCCAGATTCTTCCGGTGTACGCGCTGACGGGCAATATCATCCTCTCGTATAACCTGCTGTTTCTTTCGACCTTCGTGCTGTCGGGACTCGGCATGTTCCTCTTCGTTCGGGAAGTGACCGGCAGCGCCCCCGCAGGGTTTGCTGCCGGCCTGATTTACGCGTTCGCGCCGTACCGCGTGCCGCAGTTTTCGCACCTGCAGGTGATCTCATCGCAATGGATGCCCTTTGCGCTCTACGGGCTGCGACGGTATTTCACCTCGCGGCACACGAAGGCGCTCGTGTGGGCAGCGGCCGCGCTCGTTGCGCAGAACCTCTCGAACGGCTATTTCCTGCTTTTCTTCGCGCCGTTCGTGCTGGCGTACGCGCTTTTTGAAATCGCCACGCGAAAGCTTTGGACGGACGCGCACGTGTGGGCCGCCCTCTCCGTGACCGCGATCATCGTGACGGCGTCGACGCTGCCGTTTCTCCTCCCCTATCTCGAGTTGCGGCGACTCGGCTTTGGTCCGCGTGCGCTCACCGAGGTGAAATCCTTTTCGGCAGACGTCTTCAGCTATTGGA
Source organism: Vicinamibacterales bacterium (assembly GCA_963784045.1). Classification (GTDB taxonomy): domain Bacteria; phylum Acidobacteriota; class Vicinamibacteria; order Vicinamibacterales; family JAMQPK01; genus JAMQPK01. The sequence continues at coordinate 241,704 of CAWAPZ010000004.1, read as the reverse complement.
CGGCTCCGGCAGAGTCTCGCTTATGGGGCGGGCTGGTTCGCGCCTATCCGAAAGCGGAAGGCGATCTCTTTCCGACGATCAGCGCGCTTTGCCTGGGCTGTCTTGGCGTCGCGCGTAGCATTTCTACCGCATGGGCGCGCGCGAAGAGCCGGCCCGCGGCATCCACGAGCGTCGTAACGCCTGTCTTATGGACCCTCGTCGTGGCGGCAGCCGTATATACGGTGTTCGTACTGCTGATTCTCGCAGGCCATGGCTTCACGCAGATAGGGCCGCTGCCGATCAGCGCGAGAACTCTCTGGCCGAGCTTCCGCGTTCTCGGTGCCATCGTCGGTCTTCTGCTGCTCGTTTCTCCGCGCGTCCGATCGTTCGCGCGGGCGTGGATCGGCGATCTCTGCGCGTTCATGCTGATTGCCGCGCTTGCGGCCTTTCTTCTTTCGCTGGGCCCCGAGATCAGAAGCGGCGGACGCCTCATCAACGAGGTTGGGCCCTACCACTTTTTCTACTGGCACGTGCCTGGGTTCGACGGCCTTCGCGTGCCCGCACGTTTTGCGATGCTGGTCGTGCTGTTCCTCTCGGTGACGGCGGGAATGGGCGCCGCAACGATCGAACGCCGGATTCGTCGCGGAAGTGTGATTGCGATGGCGCTGGGATCGCTGGCCGTCGCCGAGGCTTTCGCGGCTCCGATCGGCGTCAATGGCACGGTCGCCGAGGGGCGCTATGCGACTCCACCTGCCCGGGTGTATACCGGCGACCAGGTGCCTGGCGTGTATCGGTTCCTGAAGTCATTGCCGTCGCCAGGCACCGTCGTCGTCGAATTTCCGCTTGGTGAGTGGGCGTACGAGGTGCGTTACGTGTTCTACTCAACGGCGCACTGGCACCCACTCTTGAACGGGTACAGCGGACAGTTCCCGCTGAGCTACAGCTTGAACGCGACACACCTGCGCCACCCTCTCGACTACCCTGACGCGTCATGGGATACCTTGATGCGATCGGGTGCCACGCACGCGGTCGTGCATGGGTCTGTACTACCTCGATGACGAGGGTGACCGCATCGGTCGATGGCTGGTCGACAGAGGCGCCCGACAGGTCGCCGAGTTCGGCGGTGACAGGGTGTATCGGGTGAAATAGAACGAGAAAGTGGAAAGTGGAAAGTGAAAAGTGAAAAGTATGCACACCGATCCTCTATCGTTCCTCGGCGATGAGCTGACGGCGCTGAAGGCGCAGGGGTTGTACCGGCAGCTGCGCATTCTGGACGATGCGCAGGCGGCCCGGACCACCATCGACGGCCGCGACGTCATCAATCTGTCGTCCAACAACTATCTTGGTCTGACGACACACCCGCGGCTCAAGGAGAAGGCACTCGACGCGCTCCAACGATGGGGCGTCGGAACCGGATCTGTCCGCACCATCGCCGGCACGATGGCGATTCATATGGAGCTCGAGCGAAGGCTGGCCGAATTCAAGAAAACGGAAGCTGCGGTCGTATTTCAGAGCGGCTTCGCTGCCAACGCGGGCACCGTCGCCGCGATCCTCACCAGGGAGGACATCGTCATTTCCGACGAGCTCAATCACGCCAGCATCATCGACGGGGCGCGTTTGAGCCGCGCGACGATCAAGGTTTTCCCGCACCGTGATGTGGATGCGGCGCGCGCCATTGTCCGCGACCTGCCCCGGACCGCCCGCAAGCTCCTCATTACGGATGGCGTATTCAGTATGGACGGTGACCTGGGCGCATTGCCGGCGCTGTGCGGCCTGGCCGAGGAGTACGGCTGCATCATGATGGTGGACGATGCGCACGCAAGCGGTGTATTTGGCGCGAATGGGCGAGGCACAATCGACCACTTCGGCCTTCACGGCAGGATCGACGTGCAAGTGGGCACCCTGTCAAAGGCGATTGGCGCGCTCGGCGGCTACGTTGCCGGGAGCAGGAACCTGATCGAGTTCCTGCACCACCGCGGGCGGCCGTTTCTGTTCTCCACATCGCACCCACCCTCAGTGGTCGCCACGTGCCTTGCGGCGCTCGACGTGCTCAGCGAAGAGCCGCAGTTGATTGACCGGCTCTGGTCGAATACCAGATTCTTCAAGGACGGACTGAGCCAGCTTGGGTTCAATACCGGTCACAGTGAAAGCCCGATTACTCCGGTCATCGCCGGAGATGCGCCGAAAGCAATGAAGCTGTCGGACCGCCTCTTTGAGGAGGGCGTATTCGCACAGGGGATAGGGTTTCCGACCGTTGCGCGCGACAAGGCGCGCGTGCGGACGATCGTTATGGCGACGCACTCGCGGGAGGATCTCCAGTTCGCGCTGGACACGTTCGCGAAAGTGGGCAAAGAACTCGGACTAATCTGATGTTGGCTGGCCTGAAGGCCGGCACTACGGCATGGCGGAATTTAGTACGTAGTGCCGACCCTCACGTCGGCCGGTACGTGGTCTAATACCCCTGTGAGGGCGGTCCTGCTGGCGCTCGCGCTTGTTATGCCGGCGTATGCGAACGCCCAGACCCTTCCTTCACCCAACGACGGCGTGTCCCGACTGATGCGCGATCTCGAGCGCGTCATCGCCACCTCGGACGCACCCGCCTACGCCGTCCTCGTCACCTCCGGCGCAAACACCAGTGAGGAGTTCCTCGACGAGTGGCTGGAGCCGGGCGTCACTCGCGCTGTCGTCCAGGAGCGCCTGCGCGCAGAAGTACCACAGGTCTCCAAGGGGCTTGCCTACGACGTCTACATCGACGTGCTTACCGAGTACGGGAGAAATGCGCGGGTCGGTACGTTTCTCGTGCGGGTGTTCCGCACGTCGGCCGAGGCCACGGATTGGCGCATTGCACGCTTGAACGTGCTCACCACCGTGCGAGGCCTGTACCGGCTGTCGGTGAACCCCGAAAAGGAATACAGGATTGTGAACCTCGCGCTGAGCGCCGAGGACTTCGAGTTGCGCATTCCGAACGGCGTCGGCTTTGTGGCCGAAACCGACGCAGGCGTAACAGGCATCGTCATTCTTGGCCGCGGGGAAATGACGTTTTCGCCGACGCCGGCCGCCGAAAAGGGCCAGGTTCGCATCTACAGTGGCAGCGACGTGCACACGAGCCGCTTCGACTGGGTGTACTTGCGCGCGCACCCTGCCGAATTCGATCGCCGGCTCGACGTCACGACCTTCCACGTTCGCGACGTGGACCCGCGCGATCTCCGTCGCGCCGAAGCCGTGTTCCAGGAGAACCTGCCGCGATCATTCGGCATCGAGCTCGCGGATCTCAGCCGCGACCGATGGTCGGTGATTCCGAAGTTCGGTGACTTCGTCGCCGAGATAGACACCGACCGGGCGCATCTCACCTACATGCGGTCGATGAATGAGGCCGAGGACATCCGTTTCTTCGACCGTACGCGCAACCGGACCATCGCGATTTATCCCTCGAAGGAGAAGCTGGCCACGCGCGGACCCTTCTTCAACGAGGACGACCAGACCGACTTCGACATCGTCAACTACGACATCGACGCGAGTTTCGATCCACGACGGGAATGGATCGACGGAAAAGCGACGTTGCTCGTCACAGCGCGCCGCGACCCGATTTCCTCCCTGGTGCTGACGCTGGCGGAGCCGCTGACCGTGCGCTCCGTCACGAGCGCACGCCACGGCTATCTGATGGCGCTGCGCGTCAGCGGACAGGACGATATCATCATCAATCTGCCCGAGCCGCTCAGGCCCGACGAGTTGCTCGATCTCGAGTTCGTGTACGGAGGCAGGTTGCCGGCGATTCCGCCGGAGCGGGAAGCGATCGCTGTCAACGGCGCTGAGAAACGGGGCCGGACCGTCCGCTACGAACAGTCGAACGACTTCTTCAACATTCAGGCGTTGCCGAGTTACATCTATACCGGTCGATCGGGATGGTACCCCCAGGGCGACGTGACCGACTATGCGACAGCCACGCTGAGGCTGCGCGTGCCCGAGGGATATTCCTCGGTTGCCAGTGGAACGCTCGAGCAGGGATATCCCAAAGCGCTGCCGCCAGAGGGCCGCACTGTCTGGAACGAGTACCGCTTCAGCGCTACGCAGCCTGTCCGGTATCTCGGCTGGGCGACGAGCCGATTCGTTCATGTCGACTCCGCATCATTTTCCATCGACGCAACGGATGGAGACGACGCACCGCTGACCGGCGCGTCGTACACGTTCGGCGAGATCGCTGTCGAATCGAGCGGAATGCTGCAACGACGGGGCCGCGAGCTGTTCGACGAGACCCAGCGGGTCATGAAGTTCTACGGATTGATCGTCGGCGACATTCCCTACCCGAGTTTCACCCTCGCAATCGTCGAGCGCGACCAGCCGGGCGGGCACAGTCCTCCGTACTTTGCGGCGCTCAGTCATCCTCCGCCGGCGACGCCGATCTCGTGGCGCACGGACCCGGCGTACTTCGACGGATTTCCGGAGTTCTTTCTGGCTCACGAAAGCGCGCACCAGTGGTGGGGACAAGCTGTCGGATGGAAGAACTACCACGAGCAATGGATCAGCGAAGGGTTCGCGCAATACTTTGCGGCGATGTACGCCGAGCACGCGAAAAAAGAGGGGGTGTTCCGTCAGGTCATCGCCCAGATGACGCGTTGGACGATCGACCGCTCGGACCAGGGCCCCGTGTACCTCGGCTACCGCCTTGGCCATATCCGCAATGATGGCCGCGTGTTTCGTGCCCTCGTCTACAATAAGGGTGCGCTCACGCTGCACATGCTCCGCAGGCTGATCGGTGATGACGCGTTCTTCCGCGGTCTGCGCCGCTTCTATTCCACCTGGCGATTCAAGAAGGCGGGGACCGAAGATGTGAAGGCGGCGTTCGAGCTGGAGTCGAACAGGGACCTCGACGCGTTCTTCGATCGCTGGATTTACGGTTCCTCGCTGCCGCGCATCAAGTTCAGTTACACGATCGAGGCCGACGCGGTGGTCGTGCGCTTCGAACAGATCGGCGAGCAGTTCGAGGTTCCGGTGACGGTGACGTTGAAACATGCCGCTGCATCGACGGACGTGACGGTGGCCGTCGCCGACCAGGTGACGACGAGGCGCATTCCGATTACCACGCCGATCCGCGGCGTAGGCGTGAACGAGGATGACGCGGCTCCCGTGGTATTCGTCCGGTAGGGGTAAAAGGGGTACGCCGCCTTTTTCGCTTAGAATTGACGGGGATGGACACGGTCAAGGTCACTATCAACGGGCGGGAGCTCGCGGTCGAGAAGGGCAAGACGGTCCTTCAGGCCGCCCTCGAGAACGGCGTCGAGCTTCCGTACTATTGCTATCATCCCGGCCTCGGCGTAGACGGATCCTGCCGCGTCTGCATCGTCAAGATCGAGAAGATGCCCAAGCTGCAGACGTCGTGCTCGACTGTCTGCACTGACGGCATGGTCGTCCATACCCAGACACCGGATGTCGTGGAAGCGCGCGCCGGCGTATTCGAGTTCCTGCTGATCAACCATCCGCTCGATTGTCCGGTGTGCGACAAGGGCGGCGAATGTCCGCTCCAGGACTTCTCGTACGAATTCGGCCCCGACCGCAGCCGCATGGAGTTTCCGCGCCGCACGTTCGATGGCGAGGGCGTCGAGGCCGATGTCGATTTCGGACCGACGCTGATGCTCAATCGCAACCGGTGCATCCTGTGCACGCGGTGCATCCGCTTCATGCGCGACGTCGACGGCGACGCCCAGATCGGGATTACCGATCGGGGTGCCGGCAGCGAAATTTCGACCTATAAAGAAGAGGGCGTGCATTCTCTCCTGTCGGGGAACCTGATGGATGTCTGTCCGGTCGGCGCCATCACGACCCGCGACTACCGATTCAAATCGCGGCCGTGGGATAACCCGTTGGCGGCCGACACGATTTGTACATCTTGCTCGAAAGGCTGCAATACGACGGTGTGGATCAAGGCAAAGCCGGAATGGGCGCGCGGCGCGCAGATGGCTCGCATTACGCCGCGATTCAACCCCGACGTGAACGGCTACTGGATGTGCGACATCGGCCGCTTTGACTATCACTGGGTCGAAGGCGATCGCCGGCTCGTGCAGCCACTCGTGCGCGCCTCGAGCGGCGTGCAGCAGCCGGTGGCTTGGCCCGATGCGTGGCGTGCGCTCCGCGAACCGGTCGCGACGGCGAAGGACGGCTTCCATATTCTTGCCTCGGCCCACGCGTCGCTCGAGGAGCTGCATCTCGTAAAGCAGCTCGCGGGACGCATTGGCGCACCGATCGCAGTGAGCTACACCGTCACGGAAAAGCGGCAGCCGGCGGGCGTCAAGTTCAAGGTGCCGGCGGCGAACGCGCCAAACGTGAACGGTGCGCGCGATTTTGGCCTGCGGGTACCGGCCGATAACGACACCGCGCCGGATCTCGCCGAGCTTCGAGCGGCGGTCGAGGCCGGCGAGGTGAAGGCGCTTTATGTGTTCGACCCCGGCCCGCCCGGGTCGCTCGGCGACACCGCATGGATTGTGAGCGCCCGCGAGAGTGGGCGTCTGCCTTTGCTGATCGTCCAGGGTGTGGTGCACTCCGAGCTGACGGCCGCCGCCGACTGCGTCCTGGCCGGATCCACCGCTTTTGAGAAGGACGCCTCTTACACCAACGACCAGGGGAAGGTGCAGGGCGCGGCGGCCGTCATCGCGGCGCCGGGTGACGCCCAGGACGACTGCCTCATTCTGGCGAACGTCGCAATGCTCTTCGGCGTGACGCTGTCGACGGCCCAGCGCGCACGCACTGAAATTGCCGCCGAGTTGAGTCACCTGCAGGGGTACGGGCCGCTGCAGCAGATGACGTTCACCCGGCCGGTGACGATGCGCACGTGGCTCCAGATGTCGAATCCCTCCGAGCGCTGGAAGTGGGACGTGATGTTCCAGGACCTGCCGCCGGTGAAGGGGACCGTCGATCCGAGCTCGCTGCCGCCCGCGCCGGCAGCCAGGCCGGGGCAGGCGGGCCCCCCGGCGGTAATCAGGCTGAAACCGGTCGACTAATGGAAAACGTCACGCTGCTCGCGGCGTTCGTCGCAGGGATCCTGTCGTTCATTTCCCCGTGCGTACTGCCGTTGATTCCGGGCTACCTGTCGTTCGTGTCCGGCGTCACGCTGGATGAGATGCGCGGCACGGGCAGCGGCGGCGTCTCCGTGGCGCCTGCCGGCGCGAGGCGCAGGGCAGTCATCATGTCGGTGGCGTTCGTCCTGGGCTTCTCACTTGTCTTCATCTCTCTCGGCGCATCCGCCACCGCCATCGGGTCGTTGCTGATGGAGCATCTGTCCCTCCTCGGGAAAATTGCCGGGGTGGTGATCGTCCTCTTCGGCCTTCACATGATGGGCGTGCTGAAGATCGGCTGGCTCTACAACGAGAAGCGGGTCCAGACATCGGCCAAGCCTGCGGGATTTTTCGGCGCCATGCTCGTGGGCGTGGCGTTTGCGTTCGGCTGGACACCCTGCATAGGCCCCATCCTCGCGGCGATTCTGGCGGTGGCCGCCACCCAGGAGTCGGTGGGCGAAGGCGTGAAACTGCTCGCGGTGTACTCGGCGGGCCTCGGCGTGCCGTTCATCGCGACGTCCCTCGCCATCAACAAGTTCTTCGCGGCCTCGGCGCGCATCAGGAAGCACTACCACATGATCGAAGTCGTATCGGGCGTGCTGCTCGTCGTGGTCGGCGTGCTGATCTTCACCAATCGCTTCACCGTCATCGCACAGCTGCTGACGCCGTACTTTCCCACTTTCTAACGCAACGAAATTTTGTCGCAGAATCGCAAGAACCTCTGTACTATTGCACCTCGTCTCTGTTATATTCACCACCTCGATGAATTCGCGCCTGGTACGCGTCCTGATCGTCGTCATCGGCATTGCTATTGGTCTTTCCGCTGGTTATCTCTTCTCGAGCGTCGACAAAGACATCAACGCACAATTAACGTCCGAGAACACCCTCCGCGACGAGGCGGCGATTCTTGCCGCGACCATCGCGGACGCTCGCGCCGGACAAATGGCGTACGTCGCCCGCGGTCAGGGCGAGGCGTTCTGGCTGTCCCACGTCGAGAGCCTGACCCCCATCCTCCAGAAGCGCGCGGCCGAGTTCGGCGTCCTCCTGACCGCTCCCGAAGCCCGTAGCGCCTTCGAGGCCGCGACCGGTGCTCTCGAGAATTTCCGGACGCTCGATGCCAAGGTCCGGGAGTCCGTCAAGAGCGGCAACGCACTGTTTGCGGCGGACATGATCTTCTCTGACGGGCTCGAATCGATGGCGACAGCGTCGACGCAGCTCACTGCGGCTCTCAATCACGAGCTTCAATACCGAAGTGCCGATCTGGCCTCAGTCCGCAGCCGTCAACTCGCGATCGCGGGCGGCGCGGGCGGTGCGATTCTGCTGCTGATGGTCGGCCTGGTGCTTTTGGGCGGAGGGTCGACCAAGTCGGCGGAGCCCGAAGCGGCAACGGCGTTGCCCGTGGTGGAGCCCAGCAGGTTCGAAGCGCCGCTCCCGAAGGCGAGAGCAGCCGTCACCCCGAAACTGCTGACCACCGCACAACTCTGCCGCGAGCTGTCGCGGGTCGTCGACAGCGGCGCCCTGCCCCATCTGCTCGAGCGCGCCGCGAGGGTCCTCGACGCGTCCGGCATCATCGTGTGGGTCGCCGAGCCATCACGCCAACGGCTCGTCCCTGCGTTATCCCATGGCTACGACGAGCGTACCGTCAGGCGGATGGGCAGCATTCACCGCGACGCGAACAACGCCGCCGCGGCCGCCTATCGGTCGTCCGAAGTTCGAACCGTAGCAGGAGACGCGTCGGCGAACGGCGCCTTCATCGTTCCGCTGATCACCAACGATGGATGCATCGGCGTGTTGTCCGCTGAAATCAAAGCGGGCTGCGAAAAGGACGAGAGCGCACAGGCGCTCGCCACCATTTTCGCGTCGCAGTTGGCGACGCTCGTCGCAACGCCGTCCGCAGCACCCCATCCAGTACCGGTCAAGATCGCCGCGCAGGGCTAGAGCATTTTCACAACGCTCGAGCTGTCCGCAGTCGCGAGTGTCACTGTCTCCGATCTGTGACGTTTTCTCCCGCAAAATCAACATTTTAGGCGTGTTTTTTCCGGCATACCTTTTGGATTGGTTCCGGGTGGGGTCGTGCCGTGTCACCGGAATGCGCTACAGGCAGGCGCTGGCATCGCCGCATTCCGGACTCTTTCACGATGCGTGCTCGGCCCCCTTTTTCTGGAGGATGGATTCATGAGGTTTTTTACTCGCGGCCTGGCGGCGTTCTCGCTCGCGCTCACGCTCTCGGCATGCAGCGGCGTCCTGCGGAATCCTGACATCGCGGACGTCAAGCAGAACGCCGGACACTATTCCGACCGGACGGTCACCGTCGACGGAAGAGTGACGAGCTCGTGGGGCGTGCCGCTCATGCCGTTCAAGATGTATAAGGTCGACGACGGCACCGCCGAGATTACCGTGCTGTCGCGCGGGGGAAACCGCACGCCGTCGCGAGGCAGCCATGTCAAGGTGAAGGGAGTCGTTCGCGACGTGGCCATGTTCAACGGCATGCCGCTCGGGCTCCACCTCGAAGAGAGAGACTTGGATATACGGAGGAACTAAGCAGGACTGCTTGCCTCGTCTCAACGCAAGGACGCGAAGCCTTTGCGCCTTGGCGACTCTGCGTTGAGACTTCAGGCTCAGCTCGTGATTTTCACGACCACTGCAGTCATGTCGTCCGCGCGGGCGCCCGGTGCCCTGAAGCCTTCAACCGCCTCGAATACGCCATCGGCGATGGCTTGCGCGGACCGATCCGCCAGCCGATCGACGACCGCGATGAGCCGCGCCGATCCGAAGTCCTCCCCGAGATCGTCTTCGGCTTCGTAAATGCCGTCCGTGCAGAACACGTACAGATCGCCGGATTTCAGTTCGATCGTCAACTCTTCATACGTCGTACCAGCAAACGATCCCAGCGGCACCCCCGGCAGCTCGATGGGTGACGACATACCTTCACTGCGCCTGATCGGATAGGGCAGGCCTGAATTCGCCATCACGAGTTGCCGCTTCTTGAAGTCGAACGAGGCATAGCAGAGCACGCAGAAATATTCTTCGAGCTGCCGCTCGTGCAAAATCGTGTTCATCGACGCGAGCACGCCTGCGGGGCTGGATCGAATTGTGGTGAAACGGCGTCGGAACGTACGCGACCGGACGAGCTCGCCGGCAAAGGCCCCATAGAGCGCCGCCGGCACTCCCTTGCCCGATACATCGCCGACGGCAACGACGAGCGTGCCCGGCTCGGGGGTCAGGTAATCGTACAGGTCGCCGCCAATCTGCCGCGCCGGCTCGAAACGGGCCGCGAGCTCGATGCCCTTCAATCGTTTTGGCGGCTCCGTCGGCAGGAGCGCACTTTGCACACGGCGCGCAAATTCAATTTCGCGCTCGAGGCGAAGTTCACTCGCTCTGACGGTCTCGTACAATCGGGCATTCTCGATCGCGACCGCGGCCTGGCTGGCGAGGATGCCGAGGATTTCAGCGTGGCGTTGCGTGAACGCGCCGAGCTCGGGGCTTTCGAGATCGAAGACGCCCAGGCACCGGTCTTTCAGCAGCAGCGGCACCACCAGCTCGGATCGGACATCATCCAGTACCTTGATGTAGCGGGGATCCTTCGACACGTCTTCCACGACGAGCGTCACCTTATGCTGGGCGGCGTAGCCGACCAGCCCTTCGCCAATCGCGATACTGAGCATGCTCGTCTTCTCGCCGTACTGCAGCGCGACCTTCGCCTCGAGCATCTGCGTCGCCTCGTTGACGAGCAGGATGCCGAAAGTTCTGTAGTCGACGACGCGCTTGGCGAGAATCGCGATGCGGCCGAGCAACTCGTCGAGGTCGAGTATCTCCGCCACTTCGCGCGCGATTTCGGTGAGCGTCTCGAGCGTGTCGGCGTAATCGCGTTCCTGCTCGAACATACGAGCGTTCGCAAGCGCCTGCGCGACGTGGACCCCGAACTGCGACAGAATCTGCTCGTCGCGCTCGCTGAACGCGCCCATCTTGTCGCTCAGCAGGTTGAGCGCGCCGAGCACCCGCTTTTTGTGGCGAAGCGGCACGACCAATTGCGCGTTCACCCCGGGGACCAGTCCAAGGTACCGGGGATCCTGGTGAACGTCGTTGACCAGCATCGCTTTTTCCTCTGCCACCGCCGCCCCGACGATGCCTTCGCCGACCTTGAGCCGGAAGTTCAGCACCATATCCAGCGGATAGCCCTCGGCATACGCGATCTTCAGAATCTGTCGCTTGTGATCGAGCATGTAGACCGAGAACACCGTGAACGACGTCAGCCTGGCGATAAGCCCGGGGATCCGGCGCAGCAGCTCATCGATGTCGAGCACCGCCGATACTTCCCGGCCCAGCTCGAACAACGTCGCGACAAGTTCCTGATCGTGAGGGCGTGCGGCGGTCTCGGACATGTGATGGTTCAGTGGGCCTGAAGCCGGCCTGTATAATACCAGTCTCGATGGACCCGCTGACGCTGCCGCTCGAGTACGCGGCGATTGAGAAGATTCTTCCGCATCGCTACCCGTTCCTGCTCGTCGATCGCATCATCGAGTTGGAAATGGACAAGCGGATCGTCGGCGTGAAAAACATTTCGTCGAACGAGCCCTATCTGATGCGCTCGCCATCGGGTCCGATGGTGCTGCCGCCGACGATCCTGACGGAGGTCATCGCGCAGGTGGGCGCCATCCTGATTCTTGCGAAGCCCGAGAATCAGCAGAAGCTTCCGTTCTTTGCCGGTATCGAGCGCGTTCGCTATCGGAAGCCGGTCCACCCTGGCGATGTCGTCGTCATTGAAGTGATCGTGAAGCGGCTACGGAGCCGGATGGGGGTCCTGGCCGGCAATGCCAGAGTGGATGGCAAGCTGGTCGTCGAAGGCACGATGACGTTCGCGCTCGGACCCAGGTGAGACGGAAATCTAGAATCTAAGATCTAGAATCTAAGATCTGGGATCTAGAATCTGGCATCTGCAACCTGGTTTTCAGATTTAAGATCATTCCAGATCATAGATTCCAGTTTTCAGATTCTAGTTTCCAGTTATCTAATCACCAGCGCCACGCTTCCCATCTTCACACCGCGCGAGGCCCATGTCGCCCAGCGCGCGTCCGGATTGAAATAGCGATACATATCGAGAAGCGCGGGCGCCAGCACCATCGCGCCGATCCAGCGCTCGTCGATGCGCCGCGACAACGCCATCCCGCGCGTGTCGCGTTCGTAGGGTCCGGTTTTACCGAACGCCGCGCCTGCATAGACCAGCGACGTCGCCACGTGGAATGTCAGCATGCCTTTGCGGAACGGGCTCTCCTCGTCCTGCAGGTTCGGATGATGCGTGAGAATCTGCTCGCTATAGAGATACTGCGCCCAGAATCCGGCTGACGACACGACGTACTCGCGGCGCGGCGAGAGATCGGGCGCGTGGGAGAGAGCAAAAAACGGAACGCCTTTATAGCTGACTCTCTTGATTTTCACCGGCTCATCGAACGCCCAGTTCGCGACGAGATGACCACCTTCATGCAGGCCCAGGCCGGCCGCACCGCCCAGAAGCACCTTCCCAAACCTGGACGCCGTCGATTCCTCCTGCGCCAGCGCAGGTGAAGCGAAAACAAGTGCGAAGACGATGATCAGCCGCGCCACAGAACCCGTCCGAGACGCGAGTGGTACGCAGTGAACTCGCCTTCGCCGTCCTCGGCGAGCGCCTGTTTTACCTGATTGATCTTGGCGTCGAGGTCGTCCGCAGCCGAAAGAATCATCGCTTCGATCGTCATCGGCTCGACGGGCGCGCCAAACTCCTTATGGCCGTGGTGGGACACGATCAGGTGTTCGACCTGTGTGCGCAGCACGTCAGGAAAATCCGGAATGGCCGCCATCGTCGCGCGCACCATCATCACGCCGAGCGTCACGTGGCCGACGAGATTGCCTTCTCGCGTGTAGCTGGTCGATCGGTCGTACTCGAGCTCGTCGAGCTTTCCGATGTCGTGCAGCAGCGCGCCGGCCGTCAACAGATCCTGGTTCGCGCCGTATGCCGCGCCAAGCGTGAGCGCCGATCGCGCTACCGAGAGAATGTGCTCCAGAAACCCCGACCGATATGCGTGGTGCACCGTCAGCGCGGCAGGCCAGATCCGCAGTTTCACGGCATGTTCGGCGATGATTCGCTGCAGAAGCTCGCGCACGTACGGATCGCGGACATGAAGGAGCAGCTCATCGAGCTCTTTCCACATCTCCTCGACCGGCCGCGGCGCGGACAAGACGCAGTCCTCCTCGCGAAAACCCTGACCCCGATCCTGATCGGGGTTCACGCGGCGGATATTTTCGATGACGAGCTGCAAACGGCCCTTGAACAGCTCGGTCCTCCCCTGGACCTTGACGAAGTCGCCGCTGTCGAACTCGTCTCGCAGGCGGGCCGCCTCGCTGAAGATGCGTGCCCGTACCAGACCGGTGCGGTCCTGAAGTGACATCGCGACAACCAGTTCCCCGCCTCGGCCTTGCCGGACATCCTTCTGGGTGCAGAGGAAGAATCCCCATCCCCCCAATTCGGGAGTCAACACACGGATATTGGGCAACCGGGGCGCGGACATGCGCGTTCATCATATCGAATCTGGTCGTGTGATTCCGGCGTCAACCTGGGCAGCCGATTCGCGATACAATCAAGGCTCACATGTCGAAACTCGCACTTGTCACGATCGCGTTTACTGGCGCTCTCGCCATAGGCGCATGCTCGAACAATCAGGGCACCGGTGCCCCTCCAGTGGGTGACGCGGCCAATGCCGGCGCTGCGGGTAGCCCATCGCCGGCGCAGTCTGCCGCGGCGACGCCCGAGCCGGATTATCCGCAGCCGGCCGTCGTCATACCGCCCCGTCCGAAACCCGGCGCGCCGCACGGTCCCGGCTTCGACATGCCGCTCATCGATGTCGAGGGCTACATGCCCGCGCGTCCGATGGACGTGCTGAAGGACGCGCACGTATTCACCGCGGACCACCCCGAAGTCGCCAGTTATGTGCCGTGTTACTGCGGATGCGGAAGTTCAGGCCATAAGAACAACGCCGATTGCTTCGTCAAAGGGCGCGACCCCGAAGGACACGTCACCGCGTGGGAGCCCCACGGCGTATCCTGCGCCGTCTGCATCGATATCGCGGTCGACTCGATGAAGATGAGAAATTCCGGCGCGTCGGTAATGGCGATTCGGAAAAAGGTGCAGGGCGACTATCGCGCGCGCTTTCAGAGCAGCGAGACGCCGACGCCGCCGCCGCCAGTTCAGGGCAAATAACGTTGCATGAGGACCGCGCCGACGCCTTCGCAAGGCTGTTCGAGGCGGTCCACGAAGGCGTCTACATCGGTCTGCTCGGCCCGCGAGAGACCACTACCCTCGCGGTTAACCCCTATCTCAAAGTAATGTTCGGCTACGCGGCCGAAGCGCGCGATGGGCAGATCCGCCCGTTCGACGCCCCGCGATTTGTCGATCCTCAGGCGCGGAGCGCCTTCATCGAACGGCTCGCCTCGGAGGGGGCCGTCACCGACTATTTGCTGCGTCTGCGTCGCGTCGACAACGCGCCGGTCTGGGTCGAGGTGACGGCACACGCCGATTCGCCGTCACAGGATGGATCGGTCCGCATCGATGCTCTCGTCCGTGATGTCAGCGAGCGCAAGAAACTCGAAGATCAGACCCGCGACCTGTATCACCAGCTCCTGCAGGCCGAGAAACTGGCGGCGCTCGGCCAGACAATTTCCGGCGTCGCGCACGAGCTGAACAACCCGCTCGCCACGATTCTGACGTGGGCCGAACGGCTGTCGCAGCGCCCCCCTTCTGAAATCGACGAGAAGACGAAGCGCGGCCTCGAGACGATCCTCAGCGAGTCCGAGCGTGCGGCGAAGATCGTCCGCAATCTTCTGACGTTCGCGCGGAAGCGGCAGACGACGCGGGCGATGGTCGACCTGAATGATGTTGTGCGCGAAACTCTCTCGCTGCGATCGTACGAGCAGCGCATCACGAACATTACCATCGTCGATGCGCTCGAGTCAGGGCTTCCCCAGGTGTTCGCCGATGCGCACCAGGTTCAACAAGTCCTGCTGAATCTCATCATCAACGCGGAGCAGGCGATGCTGACGGCGAATGGGCGAGGCACTCTCGTCGTACGCAGCTGGCACGACCTCGAGCGAGAGTCGATCGTCCTCGAGATCAACGACGACGGGCCCGGCATAGAGGACGATCTGCAGCCGAAAATCTTCGATCCGTTCTTCACGACAAAGGAGGTCGGCAAGGGCACGGGGCTCGGGTTGACCGTCGCGTACGCGATCGTGCAGGAGCACGGCGGCCGTATCCGGCTGGCATCGAATTCCGGATCTGGAGCTTCGTTCTACGTGGAGCTTCCGCTCAGCGGCACGCCGATGCAGCGGCCCTCACTGACGGCGCAGAAGTCCGAGTTCGACTCGCTGGCAGGGTCGACGGTCCTGGTCGTGGAAGATGAGCCGGCACTCGCAGCCGCCGTCACAGAGGCGCTGATCGACGCCGGGTTCGTCGTCGATCGTGCCGGCGACGGCGAAGAAGCGCTTCGCCGCGTCGCCGCCAAGCCGTACGACCTGATTGTGTGTGACTTGAAGATGCCGAAGGTTGACGGCATCCGATTCTTTCGAAAATTGTCCGCGTTGCACCCTGACGCGGCACGCCGCGTCATGTTCGTCACCGGGGATGTGGCCGGCACCGATGCCGAGCGATTTCTCCAGGACAGCGGCTGTCCCTGGCTCGCCAAGCCCTTCAGGCTCGGCGATCTCCTCCGAACCGCGCGCGACATTCTTACCTGAAAAATCAACGCCTGCCAGCCGACGGCTTATCGCGCCGCCGCCACCGCCACACTCGACGTGCGCGGCGTGACATGCGCGGCAACGTGCTTCCGTCGTACGGGCATGATATCGACTACGACCGCGGGGGCCTTGTCCGCAATTGCACCGGGAATAGTGGCCGCCGCGGCCTGGCGCGGCAGCGCCGCCTTGGCCATCACCGGCTTCTGATGGAACGCGAGCACAGCGCTCTTCAGGGCGCTCATCGCTTCGGCCGGCGCCATGTCAGCGAGCGCAACGCGAAGCCGTTTGATCGCCCGCGCGTGCAACTGCGAGACGCGCGACTCGTTGACGCCAATCTCGGCGCCGATCTGCTTCATCGTGACGTCGCCATAGTAGTAAAGTGTAATGACCCTCTGCTCGCGAGGCGGCAGCGACCCAATCGCAGCGCTCACCTTGTGCTGCATTTCGCAGCGCTCGTAGGCGGCGTCCGGTGCCTCGGGCTCGGACGGCACCAGCGCCGTCGGCAGGCACGCTTCGTCGACGGTCTCGCTGGTAGCGAGCGGCGACGTGGATTCGATGGTGTGGATGCGAACGATGGTCCGGCTCAGGCGCTGTTCGTCGGTGCCGACCTTCGCGGCCAGGTCAGAAAGCGACGGTTCGTGGCCCAGTTCGTGGCGCAGCGTCTCGCGCGCCGCTTCGAGCTCGCGCCTCACGCGGCGAACGCCCCGCGGCCACGCATCACGGCGAAGCGCGTCAATCATCGCGCCTCGAATGCGCCGTTCGGCGAAGGTCTCAAACTTGATGCCTCGTGCCTCGTCGAATCGATGGGCGGCGTCGATCAATCCGATCACGCCGTCCTGAACAAGGTCTCCGACATCAATCGAGTGGGGCATCGTCGATGCCATGCGGCGCGCGAGAGCTTCCACGAAGGGCAGTCCGTTATCGATGCGACGGCTTTGAGCGGCAGGCATTGGTTGGGCGCGCATTTCGTTTTTGGCTCCTGAAAGGCCGGTTTGTCCGGGCAACGCACGCCTGTATCGCAATCAAGGTACCAATATCGACACAAAGGAAAAGCGAGCCGAGTAGCTGCAGCGCGGAAACACTAAGTTGCTGTAGACGAACTGTTTAAGGGGTTAATAGGAGGCGAGCACAATCGAGAAGTGGGTTACGCACCGCCGATGAACAGCCAAAGTTTTGACGATAGCGACCGATCTCGTCAAAATGATGGCAGTTTCCGATAACGTTTTGGGGTTGTTACACGTTGCAATTCTGCGTAGCGCAGGATGCGGGGAGCAATCAGGCTTCCGAGACTCTCTTCCCCATTTGCATGCGGATTTGTTTGGCGGTTCCCATCGCGTCAAGCACGCTGCTGACCACCTGAGTCGCGCGCGAACGGCTTGTCTCGTCCGCCGCCTTCTTCTCTAGAAGCTCAGCATGGGCGAGTATGATGCCGAGCTGGTTGTTCAGCTGGTGAAAGAGCTGACGAAGTTCCCGCGGCTGATCCATAGCGTCCCGTTCGAGCAGATCTGCAACCGAGTACGACCGGCGATCCATTTTAACTCCGCGGTTTGGAGAGTAGCCCGATGGCGGCGACGCGAGCGTCAGCGCTGAATCCGGTGCCTTCGGTTTCCTGGGGTCTTTTCCACAAGGAGTCGGCGAAGATGCGGACCGACCCGCCTGCAGTACGCACGTACTGAACCTTGCCCCCAGCCATCCAGTTGTAAATCGTGCGCCGGCTCACCCCTACGACTTCGCAGGCCTTCATGATCGAGAGTGTCTGTCTTTCGATAGCCACTGTGGTTCCTCCCTCAAAACCCCTATCGGTGCGGAGTTTTCAACTCTGTAGGGCTGTGCTCACGGGCGTCACGATGTTGGCGCCACCGCCCCCACTTTTTACTTTTAACTTTCCACTGTCTACTTTCCATGTCAAAGTATTGACGCTTCCTACATGGCTGAATCCAAGAAACATCTGTTGCTCGTCGAGGATGAAACCCCGCTGCGCGAAGCGCTCGCCGAGCGCCTGGCCGAGCAAGGATTCGAAGTCACCCAAGCCGACTCGGGCGAGCAGGCGATCGAACAACTCGCGGAATTTGCCTTCGACATCGTCATCACGGATTTGCGATTACCAGGCCTGGACGGCACGCGGGTCCTGGAGGCCGCGCTCGTCCGCTATCCCGATATCGTCGGTATCATCGTCACCGGATACGGAACCGTGAAGGATGCGGTCGAGGCGATCAAGCGAGGCGCCACCGATTTCGTGACCAAGCCATTTCAGTTCGATGAGCTGCTGCACGCGCTGAATTCTGCGCTCGAAAAGCGCCGGTTGAAGGCTGAGAATGCCTATCTGCGTTCACAACTTCAGGAACGGTACAAGTTCGACGGGTTGATCGGGCGCAGCCCGGCGATGCGTACGCTGTTCCAATTGCTGGAAACCGTGTCGTCTTCGGCGAGCACCATTCTCGTGACGGGCGAGACCGGCACGGGCAAAGAAATCGTCGCCCGCGCGATTCACCACAACAGCCCTCGCCGCGCGCAGCGCTTCGTGGCGCTGAATTGCGGCGCGATACCTGAGACCCTGCTCGAAGCGGAGCTCTTCGGCCACGTCCGCGGCGCGTTCACCGGAGCGATCGGCACAAGGCAGGGACGTCTCGAGCAGGCTCACAAGGGCACGCTCTTCATGGACGAAGTCGGCACGATGAGTCCCGGGATGCAGATGAAGCTCCTGCGCGTCCTGCAGGAGCGCGAGTTCGAGCGCATTGGCGATACGCATACGACCAAGGTCGATGTGCGGGTCGTCGCCGCGACCAACAGCGACCTTCAAAAGATGGTGAGTGAGGGCGCCTTCCGCGAAGATCTCTTCTACAGGCTCAACATCATCCCGATTCATCTGCCGCCGCTGCGCGATCGGAAGGAAGACATCCCTCTTCTCGTGCAACATTTTCTGAAAAAATTCTCCGTACCCGAGTCGGGCGCCGGCGTCTCGAAGCTTGGCCATTCGCGGAGCGCCGAGGCGGAGGCGCGGATGCTGTCGATCTCGCAGCAGGCGCTGCGGTGCCTGATGGCCTACGCGTGGCCGGGGAACGTGCGTCAACTGGAAAACGCGATCGAGCGCGCCGTCGCACTGAGCGGCGGACGCATGCAAATCGAGACGTCCGACCTGACACCGGATATCCAGCAAGCTTCGAATGGCGCTGCCGCGCCAGACGTCAATCTCCCTGAAGGCGGGATCGATTTCGAGGGCTATATCAGCCGCATCGAGCACGACCTCATCCGCCGAGCACTCGAGAAAACCGGGGGAAATAAAGGTCAGGCATCGAAGCTGCTCAACCTCAAACGGACGACCCTGGTAGAGAAACTCAAGCGGTTGGAACCTCGCGCCGCCACCTAGTTATGCTCGCACATGTCGTGCTGTTCCGTCCGAAGCGAACCATTACCGACGCCGATCGGGAAGCGATGTTCGCGGCGCTGCACGTCGCCGCGCGGGACATTCCGTCGGTCAGGCGGTTTGTGGTCGGCTCTCGCGTTCGCCACAATGCCGGGTATGAGGCGCTGATGACCGCTGACTTTCCATTCGCGGCCGTAATGGAATTCGACGATCTCGCCGGTCTGCAGGCATACCTCCGCCATCCACAACACGACCAACTCGGCGCACTGTTTTACAAGCTGCAGGAAGCAGCGCTCGTGTATGACTACGACATGGATGCGCCATAAGTCCAAGCGCTCGTGTAAGACGTTTCTTATCGGCTGAGCTCCAGGCCAGAGCAGACGTGCGAGTAATCTCCAGCGAAAAACCGGCGGATGATGTCGTGCGCCTCGGCGATGGAGCCGGCCGAATTGATCTCGGTGCGCAGGTGACCGCCGTTATGAAGCCCCTTTGAGTACCATGACATGAGCGCGCGCAGTTTGTTGATGACCCACCGCTCGTGACGCGATCGTTGTGCCAACGACTTCGGCTCGGGGTCCCCGGCTGCGCTCTCGGCGGCGCGATGCCTGAACCCTGATGGTTCGCTCTCCTCGCTTAACAGCAAATCCATGTACTGAAGGAGAAATTGTCCGCGGTCTTCGAGTGTGACAGCTCGAGCGGGCCTGCCCGCCCTCAGGTCGGCAGCCTGGGCGAGAATCCAGGGATTCCGCAGAACGCCCCGGCCGACCAGCACGCCACTGACACCTGTGGTCATCCTCGCGATGATGTCTTCGGGTTCGAGGCAATCGCCCGAACCGAAAACAGGAATTCCTACCGACTCGGCCACGCGATCGATCAGAGACCAGTCAGACTGCCCGGAGTACGACTGAGCAGCCGTTCGGCCATGGACCGCGACGGCGGAAGCACCCGCGTCCTCTACCATCCTGGCCAAATCCGGCGCATTAATCGAGTGTTCGTTCCACCCTGCGCGCATCTTCACGGTAACGGGAATTTTCACTTTCCGCGTCATCGCGGCGATGACCGCCGCCGCGTGCGCCGGCTCCCGCATCAGGCTGCACCCGGCGTTGTGCTTCGCAATCTTCGGTACCGGGCAGCCCATATTCACGTCGACGATATTTGCGCCCAGTCCTTCGACAATCTGCGCCGCGTCGGCCATCTTCTCGGGATCGCCGCCAAAGATCTGGATGGATACCGGGCGCTCCTCTTCCGTGTATTCAGCGTACTCGAGGGTCCGATCGATTCCGCGAACGAGCCCTTCCGAGCTGACCATTTCGGTCACGACAAGGCCACAACCGCCGTGCCGCTTGACCAATCGGCGGAACGCCGTATCCGTCATGCCCGCCATGGGGGCGACGACGAACGGGGACGAAAGCACTTGCTGCCCGATACGCACGGTCACGGAAGAAGTATAACTGGCAGGCGACCGCGGAGACTGAAATCGGGCTAGTAAGGTCCGACGTCGGCGGCATCGACTTCGACGCTGACACCTTGTCCGATCAAGTCGACGGCGAGAACGAGCCGGGCATGAGCGCCCTTTCGCACGAGGCGGCCAACTACGCCCTTGAGCGAACCGTGCTTCACCTCGACCATCATTCCCTCGCGTATCAGGGGACAGGGGTCGTACTGCAAATTGCTTTCGACAAGACGGCGGATCCCGTCGATTTCATGGTCTGGAATCGGTGCGGGCCGTCCTTCGAACGACACGATGTTGACCACCCCGGTGCATTTCAGAATGGCCAGCGCGTCCTCTTCCTTGAACCGTGCGAAACAGTAACCGGGGAAGAGCGGCCAATCGACTTTCTTCTTCCGATCCTTCCAGCGGCTCCAGCGGGGGATGGTGGGCAGAAACGCGTCGAAATGCTTGCGCTCGATTTGGTCGCGCACAACCTGCTCGTGACGCGAACGCGTCCAGATGGCAAACCAGGTTGTGGACACGTTTAGAACGTCGGCTCGGCCTCGATGCCGATTTCCCACGCTTTGCGGAGGTCGTCGTTTTTCCACTCGATGATGGCCTGCGAGCGGAGGCGCGCCATGTACTTCTTGAACTCGGCGCCGATCTTCTCCGAGGTCAAACGGTCGGCGATACGCGCACGCGCCGCGTCAAAGGGAAGGGTCGTCGAATCGATCGAGGACTCGAGCTTCAAGAGCTGCGCGCCCGTGGCGGTGTTCAGCACAGGCGTGATGTCTCCGACTTTCATCGACGAGATCATCTTGAGCACCTCTTCGTTCATTTCATCCCGCGAGATGGGGCCGATGAGACCGCCGTTGGCCTTCGACGGCGCATCCGAAACCTCGGCCGCCACTTTTTCGAATGCTTCTCCCTTGAGGATACGCGCGCGGATGCCGGCTGCCTTCTCGCGTGCCTCTTCGATCGCGCCGACGCTTGCGACTTTCTTGACCGCGTCAACCTCTGCGTTTACCTGAATCTCGCGAAGCGTCACGCTGGGAGTAGTTCCGAATTCTGAGAGGTGCGCGTCGTAGTAAGCGCGCTCTTCCGCTTCGGTGACGTCGACGCGGCTGCCGATCTCGCGCTGCTGCACCTGCCCGATGAGAATCCGCTTGCTGAGCATCTGCTTCAGCTGCGCAAGCGTCATCCCTTCACTCTTGAGCGCGGCCTCGAACGCCGCCTCGCTTTCGATCTTGTTGTCCTTCCTGATTGACTCGAGCACCTGGTTAAACTGCGCGTCGCTGACCGCGAGCGACATCTCCTTCGCGCGCTGCATCAACAGCAGTTCGTCAATCACCGTGACAATGGCCTGCGGCGTGACCTGCGCGAGGAGCTTGGCGAGCTCGGCATCGGACAGACGACCCGGGTCCGGCGGATTCGGCAGCTCGCGGAGCGCATTGAGCTGGATGCGGTGGAATTCCGTCTGGGTGACGATTTCGCCATTCACCTTCACGAGCACCTGCTCGAGGATTTCGGCCGAAACGGCGGTTCCCAGAGCGGCGACGGCAAGAGCGGCGAACAGGACTTTCTTCATCTCTTCTATTGTATTCCGGCCAGTTCGGCCAACAAACCACGCACCCGGGTGAACACGCCGCCCGGAGCGTTCGGATCTTCCTTCGGCGGCTTCAGAATCTGTTCCTTGGTAAAGCCGGACGTCACCTCGCCGGCGGTCGCGCGGGCCGTCCACCAGCTCGACCCGGTGCCCTGTCGCGCCCTGGCTTTGGTGCCCAAAGGCGCTTGAGGCGCCCTGCCCTGCGGCTTCGGCGCGGCCGGGCGCACATCCAGCTTTATCGTCCCGGGCGGCACCAGCGTGGTATCGGCCCTGGAGGCCACCACTTTGAGCAAGCGGTCCACATTTAGACGACGGCCGCCGACATCCGGTCTGATTTTGATGACCACGGTCTGAGCCTCACGATCGATCGACTCGATCCCCAGCGTGTCGGCCATGATGCGAATCCGGCCGTACTGCTCCAGATACTCGACCGTTTCCGGCACCGGCCCGTAGCGATCGCGCAGTTCGCCGATGACCTGATCGAGCTCATCGTCGCTGCGCGCGTCCGCGATTTTCCGGTAAATCATCAACCGCTGGTTCATCTCCGGCACGTAGGCCGGATCGATCTTGAGGTCGACACGCAGATTCACGACCGCGCGCACGTCGTCGACCAAATCCTCGCCCTTCAGCTCGCGCACCGCCTGTTCGAGCAGCTTCATGTACATCTCGAACCCGACGGTTTCAATATGCCCGCTCTGCTCGCCGCCGAGCAGATTGCCGGCGCCGCGTATCTCGAGATCGAGCGCCGCGACGCGGAACCCGCTGCCAAGATCGCTGAACTCGCGAATCGCGGCCAGCCGCTTCTTGGCGACCGGCGACAACGTCGTTTCCGGTGGAATCAGCAGATAGGCATAGGCCGGCCGATCTGAGCGTCCCACGCGACCTCGCAACTGGTACAGCTGCGACAAACCGTACCGATCTGCGCGATTGATCAGGATCGTGTTGACGTTCGGAATGTCGAGGCCGTTCTCGATAATCGTCGTGGCCAGGAGAACGTCGTACTTTTTGTTGATGAAATCGAGCATGGCCCGCTCGAGCTCGTCTTCGCTCATCTGCCCGTGCGCGACGACCACGCGCGCCTCCGGGACGAGTCGTTGAACCAGATCGCCGATGGAAAAAATCGACTCGACCCGGTTGTGGACGAAGTACACCTGTCCGCTGCGCTCCAGCTCGTGCCTGATGGCGCGTGCGATGACGTGCGCGTCGAACTTGACTACGTTCGTCTGAATCGACAGGCGGTCCTTCGGCGGCGTCTCGATGATTGACATGTCGCGAATGCCGACGAGAGACATGTTGAGCGTGCGTGGTATCGGCGTCGCGCTCAGCGTCAATACGTCGACTTTTCGGCGCATCTGCTTGATCCGCTCCTTGTGAGCCACGCCGAAGCGCTGCTCTTCGTCCACGACCAGGAGCCCGAGGTCCTTGAACTGCATGTCCTTCGACAACAAGCGGTGCGTGCCCACGACGATGTCGATCTTGCCGGTGCCGACGTCCTTGATGATCTGATCCTGTTCAGCCTTGCTGCGAAAGCGGCTGATCATGTCGATCGTCACCGGAAACCCGGCGAACCGTTCTGTCAGCGTCTTCTGGTGCTGAAACGCGAGTACTGTCGTCGGCGCGAGTAAGGCGACCTGCTTTCCGTCCATCACCGCTTTGAAGGCGGCGCGCATCGCCACTTCGGTCTTCCCGTAGCCCACGTCGCCGCAGAGCAGGCGATCCATCGGGGTCGGCGATTCCATGTCCCGCTTGATGTCAGTGATGGCATTTACCTGATCGACCGTCAGGTCCCACTCGAACGCATCGTCGAACTCCCGCTGCCAATGCGAGTCCGGGCTGAACGCGTGGCCAGGCACGGTCTTGCGCGCCGCGTACAGCTTGAGGAGCTCCTCGGCCATGTCGCGCATCGCCTTCTTGACGCGTGACTTCGTGCGTTCCCACGAGGTACCGCCGAGCTTGTCGAGGGCCGGCTTCGCCGTTCCGCTGTACTTTTGAACGAGATCCAGCCGTTCGACTGGAACGAACAACTTGTCTTCGCCGAAATAGCGCAGCTCCATGAATTCCTGCATGGAGTCGCCGACGCCGATCTGCTTGAGGCCGACGAAACGTCCGATGCCGTGATCCACGTGCACAACGAGGTCTTCGACTTTCAGATCGCGCAAATCGGACAAAAACGTTTTCGCGATGGACCGATGGCGGTCGCCCTTCCGTTCGACCTTGCTGCGTTCTTCGTCGAAGACGTCCGGTTCCGCAATAATCTGCAGCTCGGCGCCTGGCAGCCGGAATCCCTTCGAGAGTTGCCCAATGGCGATGTGCACAGCCACGTTCAGCAGCTCGTCCGTCCGATCGATCAGAATGCCTCGGAGGCCGTACTCGCCGAGAAGCTCCGCGGTGCGTTCGGCGCGTCCCTCTGTGGCGGCCACGAACACAACGGTGTCGCCGCGCTCACGCATGCGCGTGACTTCGGCGATCCACTCTTGAATACGGCCGCGGAATTCGACCGCGGGTTGGCAGGCAATGTCTAACGTGGCTCGCGTGGGGATCGTGGTCTCCCCTTCAGGCGCGCTGTCGCCAATCGCCAGCTGATCCAGTCGTGTCGCGCTCGAGAGTCTCTCGGCGACGTCCGCCCACGACATCAGCATCTCCTCCGGCGCTAGCGCCTTCGGATTCTCAGCTCTTGCCTCTTCGAAACTCAGCTGCGTCTGCTCGACCAGCTTCCGGGCCTGTTCGGCCGCATCCTCCTCTTCGACGACGACAAACGAGAGCTCGCGATCGGACGGCAGGTAGTCAAAGAAGGTCGCCGCACCCGACTTCTCCGTCAGCGGCACCACCGCCGCTTGATCGAGGGTTTCGATCGATCGCTGGGTAGACGGGTCGTACCGGCGGATTGACTCAACCGTCTCGCCGACGAACTCGACCCTTATCGGATTGTCGGCACCAGCAGGAAAATAATCGACGATGCCTCCGCGAACGCAGAACTCACCGTGCTCGTCTACGGGATCCTCACGCGTAAACCCCGCGTCGGCAAGCAGGTCGCCCAGCGCCACAGGATCGAGGTCCATTCCATTCCTGAGCTCGATCGCCGCGGCTTCGAGGTTGTCTGGTGCGCTGAGCCGCGTCAGAAGCGCGGCGGCAGAGGCCACGACGACTGTCGCGCTTCCGTTCGCGATGGCGTGCAGCGCCGCGGCGCGCGCCGAGGCAACGCCGAAATGGGGCGCGATCGCGCGGTACGGGTCGATCTGGAGCGACGGAAACGGTTTAACGGCATCCTCGAGCGCGGAGGCCGAGGCGCCTTCGAGGGCGGCGAGGAAGAAACGCGTGTCGATGCAGAATCGATCCACGTCCTCGTCTCCGGGAACGACGACAACGCACACGGCATTCTTGCGATGGCTCGACCGCGCTGCGACGTACAAGGCCTGTGCCGATGGCGACAAGCCGCGCACATGCGACGCGGGCGAATCCATTCCCGTCCGAGCCGCGGCGGTCTTGAGTAGCGCCTGCAGATTGAGCGATGTCGAGGTAGGCATTCGGTAGAGCGAAGCGCTTGGAGCAGAGAACCTAGTGTCCCTGAATCTTCTCTATTATCGCCGACGTTGAGTACCCTACGGCGAGCGGGATGCGAACGATTCGCCCGCCCCGCTGTTCGACGGTTTCTCTGCCGACGATGGCGTCCATGGCCCAGTCGGCGCCTTTGGCGAGCACGTCCGGTTGCAGACGGGTGATGATCTGCTGCGGCGTTTCTTCGTCGAATATGACCACGGCGTCCACGCACGCCAAAGCGGCAACCACCTCGGCGCGCTCTCCCTCCGGGTTCACGGGCCTCATTGGCCCCTTGATCGCCCGCACCGAGCGGTCTGAGTTCACGGCGACGATCAGGGCGTCCCCCTCGCGTCGCGCGTCCTTGAGATACCGCACGTGCCCCGGGTGGAGAAGATCGAACACGCCGTTCGTGAAGACAACGGTCCTGTGTGCCTGCCTATAGCGCATGACAAGCTCCTGGGCTTCGGGAATCGACACTACCTTGCGCATAGACGAAACGAAATCCTTTTTCGTTGTGCGTTTATCGTTACTACCTCTCTCTTTCGAGCTTGATATTCTGCGAGAAAGCCCACGTGTGCCTTGGCCGATAAATTCCCACTTCCTTGCTGCGCGACTTGACGCGGAAGGTGTACAGCAGCCGGTGGTAATCGTAGGGATACCCGTCGCGTTTGTGAACCGCCACGTCGAGCTTGTATGTACCTTCCACGAGCTCGAGACTGTCAATCGAGAATGTCACGTCTCCTTCGCCTCGCAATTCCTGCGGCGTGAATTCCTCGAGATGCGTGTTGGTCCCATAGCAGTTCACCCCTTCCGCGCTGTAGAGCCCGATGCCGAACACGAAATCTGCGATCGCCTGATGCGCCCGGACGGCGATGTGGATGGACATCGGATCGCCAGTTTGAAAGATATGCGAGACCTCACCGCTCTCGTTCTTGAACGTCACGCCGGTGATTTCGATCTCGCGCGAGCCCCATCGGCCTTCGTCGACGCGCGTCATGTCTTCGACGACAGAGCCGGACTGAGGTTCCGCACCCGGATCGGCAGGCTCCTGGCTCTCCGCTCTTTGCTCTGACATGGCTTCGGCTCTTGCCAGCTCGCGTTCTTCGCTCTTGCCGACGTCGGTCAGATACGCGCCGACGACCCGCTTCGGATCCCCGGATCCGCGCACCTTGCCGCCGTCGAGCCACAGCGCTTCGTCGCAGAACCGCTCGACCAGGTTGAGCGAGTGGGTCACGAGCAAAATCGTCTTGCCCCGCCGCTTGAATTCGCCGAACTTGTCGAGGCACTTGTGCGTGAAGCCCTCGTCGCCCACGGCGAGCACCTCGTCCACCAGAAGTACGTCGGGATCGACGTGAATCGCCACGGCGAACCCGAGCCGCATGTACATGCCGGATGAATACGTCTTGACTGGCGCGTCGATGAAATCCTGCAGCTCCGCGAACTCCACAATCTCGTCGAAACGCCTGGCGACCTCGCGCTTCGTCAGCCCCAGCATGATGCCGTTGATGAAGACATTCTCGCGCCCTGATATCTCCGGATGGAATCCGGCGCCGAGCTCGATGAGCGCCGAGATGCGGCCTTCGACCTTCACGGTTCCCGTCGTCGGCTTCGTGATGCCGGCAACCAGCTTCAGCGCCGTGCTCTTGCCGGACCCGTTTCGTCCGACGATGCCGTACGTGCGCCCGGCCGGCACGGTGAACGACACCCCTTTGAGCGCAGGGAACGTCTCGTCTGGCTGCAGATCGTGGATAAGGCTTCCGGAGAGCAACGCGCTTTTTAACGTCGCAAACTGCTTGCGTCTTGCGTATCTGCGATAGACCTTCGTGACGTTGGTGAGTTCGATCGCGTTCACAAAAGCCTCTCAGGTATCTGCCTCATACCTCCTCCGCAAAGGAGTCGCGCAGTCGATCGAACAGGAAATAGCCGAACAGGAACAACACGACCGAGCCCGCGCCGAGGGCGAGCAGCCACTTCCAGTGTCCCGGCGGGCCGCCGGCAGATCCGGGATCCGCCGGAAAAAAGAGAATTTCCTGATAGGTGATCGCCAGATGGGTGAATGGATTCAGATTCAGGAACGGCCGAATCTTTTCCGGAGCGCTTTTCCAGTAGTAGATGATCGGCGTGGCGAAGAACCACAACGTCATCACGTTGCCGAGAATGTCCTTGAGATCGCGGAAGTGGACGGTGAGAGCTGCCAGGATGAGCCCCAGCCCCAGCGTGAGCAGCAACTGCACGAGCAGCGCGACCGGAAACCACGGCAGCTCGGCGAGCTCGATCGGCGCATCAAAATAAATCAGAAACGCAATGAGGATCGGCAGGCCGAGCAGAAAGTGAACGAGATTCGACAGCACGGTGACTATCGGCAGAATCTCGGCGGGAAACATCACCTTCTTGATGAGGTTGCCTCCCGTAATGAGGACGGCGGACGACTCCAGCAGCGAGGCCGAAAACCACGTCCACGGCAGAATGCCGCAGAAGAGGAACAACGCGTAGTTGTGAATGTCCTTGGGAGGCGGCATGACGTACGCGAACACGAACGTGTACACCAGCAACAGAAGCAGCGGGTTGATAAAGGACCAGAAAAAGCCGAGAACCGAGCCCCGGTAGCGGGCTTTCAGCTCGCGGGACACGAGGCTTTGAATGAGGCCGCGATATCGTGGAAGTTGTCGAAGGTTTTCGAACACGCTTCGTGTCTTCGCGTCTGCGTGTTTACACGCGCGTGCGCGCTCTCGTGGAGACTTGCAGGCGGACGAGCGCCTTCATCAGCGCGAGGCGAGCTCGCTCGAAATCGATGTCAGGCGCCGGTTTCGCAATCCGCTCTTCCGCGCGGCGCTTGGCGGCTTCGGCCCGCGCCACGTCGATCTCGTCGGCCCTCTCGGCGAGCTCGGCCAGAATCGTGACGCGGTCGGGCAGCACTTCGGCGAAGCCGAATGCAATCGACAGATAGAACTTCTCAGCGCCTTTCCGGTACCATAGTTCGCCGACCTTGAGCGTCGCGAGCATTGGCGTGTGGCCCGGAAGGACACCAAAATACCCTTCGGCCCCCGGGATCTCGACCTCGTCGACCTTATCCGCCACGACAGACCGATCGGGGGTAACGATCTCGAGTGTCAGGTGTGTTGGGAGTGCCGGTATATCTGCCATTCGTTTGTGCTCCGACGCAAAGACGCCAAACCGCTAAGCTTTTTTAGATCTTTCTTTGCGTCTTCGCGTCTCTGCGTTGAGACGACGTCTCAGGCCGTTGCCATCTTCTTGGCCGTCTCGATAACCTCGTCGATTGTGCCGGCCATGTAAAACGCCTGCTCGGGCAGAGCGTCGTGTTTGCCCTCGATGATTTCCTTGAACCCGCGAATCGTCTCGGCGATCGGCACGTACTTGCCCTCGCGACCGGTGAACTGCGAGGCGACGAAGAACGGCTGTGAGAGGAACCGCTGCAGCTTGCGCGCGCGCGCAACGGTCACCTTGTCTTCTTCGGGCAGCTCGTCGATGCCGAGGATCGCGATGATGTCCTGGAGGTCCTTGTACCGCTGCAGCACGCGCTTCACTTCTTTGGCCACGTTGTAGTGCTCGTCGCCGATGATGCGCGGATCGAGAATGCGCGACGTCGACGCCAGCGGATCGACCGCAGGATAGATGCCGAGCTCGACGATGGCGCGCGACAGATTTGTCGTCGCGTCGAGATGCGCGAACGTGGTCGCCGGAGCCGGATCCGTGTAGTCGTCCGCAGGAACGTAGATGGCCTGTACCGACGTGATGGAGCCCTTCTTCGTCGACGTAATACGCTCCTGCAGCTCTCCCATTTCGGTGCCGAGCGTCGGCTGATACCCGACCGCGGAGGGCATGCGTCCGAGCAGCGCCGACACTTCAGAGCCGGCCTGCGTGAACCTGAATATGTTGTCGATGAAGAGCAGCACGTCCTTGCCTTCGGCGTCGCGGAAGTACTCAGCGACCGTCAGGCCAGACAGGGCGACCCGAAGACGTGCGCCCGGCGGCTCGGTCATCTGTCCATAGACGAGCGCGGCGCGCGACTTCGACAAATCGTCCTTGTTGATGACGCCGCTCTCCATGAACTCGAGCCACAAATCGTTTCCTTCGCGCGTGCGCTCGCCGACGCCGGCAAACACCGAGACGCCGCCGTGCTTCATCGCGATGTTGTGGATGAGCTCCTGGATGATGACCGTCTTGCCGACGCCGGCGCCGCCGAACAACCCGATCTTGCCGCCGAGCAGATACGGCTCGAGCAGGTCGACGACCTTGATGCCGGTCTCGAACATCTTCAGCTCCGTCGACTGCTGCTCCAGCGTCGGCGCAGCGCGATGGATCGACCAACGCTCTTTCGAGTCGACCGGGCGATCGGGATAATCGACTGGTTCGCCAAGCACGTTCATCACGCGGCCGAGTGTCGCAGGCCCAACGGGCATCGAGATCGGCCCGCCGAGGTCGACTGCCAGCATCCCGCGCTGCATGCC
Source organism: Vicinamibacterales bacterium (assembly GCA_963784045.1). GTDB lineage: Bacteria > Acidobacteriota > Vicinamibacteria > Vicinamibacterales > JAMQPK01 > JAMQPK01. The sequence continues at coordinate 211,508 of CAWAPZ010000004.1, read as the reverse complement.
GTCGGTCGGCTTCATCGCGACGGTGCGCACGCGTGACTCGCCGAGGTGCTGTTCCACCTCGCAGATGATGTCGACCTTCGACTCCCCTGCGTTCCCTTCGGTCTTGATCTGAACGGCGTTGTAGATATCCGGCAAGTGACCGTCGGCAAACTCGATGTCCACCACGGGACCGATGACCTGCACGACCTTGCCTACTTTTTGTTTGCTCGCTATCTCGGTTGCCATTTCCCCTCGCCTCTTCGCTTGTTGCTCCGGCCTCGGGCTCTAGGCTCTTGGCCTGGCCGGCAGCCTAAAGTCTGCAGCCCAAGGCCCAGAGGCACCCTTAGAGTGCCTGGGCGCCAGACACGACTTCGATGATCTCTCTCGTAATCGCCGCCTGGCGGACCTTGTTCATGTAGAGCGTGAGCGTGTCGATAATTTCGCCTGAGTTTTTCGTCGCGGCGTCCATTGCCGTCATGCGCGCGGCGTGCTCGGCGGCGGCCGACTCGAGCAGCGCACGGTACACCTGAATTTCGATGTGCTTCGGCAGCAGTTCGCCGAGGATCTGCGCGGGCCCGGGCTCGTAGATATAAGGGGTCTGGCCCCCTTGAGCTTCACGGGGGTCAGACCCCATTTGCACCGGGAGCAATTGCTCCGTTACCACGCGCTGCTGCATAACCGACTTGAACTCGTTGTAAACAATAAAGACCTTCGACACGCGGCCGCTCGTGAATTCCTCGATGGCGGCCTCGGCGATGCGCTTCGCGTCGGCATACTTGACGCGCTGGAAGATCCCGATTTCCTCGACTCGAATCTCGAAACCCCTGCGTTTGAAGAAGTCGCGCCCTTTGCGGCCGACGAGCCCCAGGCAGACCGGCGCGCCGGCGTTGTGGATGAATCCGTTCGCCGCTTTGATGATGTTGGTGTTGAAGCCGCCGCACAGGCCCTTGTCCGCCGTGATGACGATGAGCAGGGCCTTCTGATCCGCACCTCCATTGGCCGATCCCGGGGCCCCAGGGTCCCGCTCGGCCAACAGCGGATGCGAGGACGGATCGACGCGGCTGGCGAGACTGTTCAAGACCCGCTGCATCTGAAACGCGAACGGGCGCGTCCCCACAACACGATCCTGCGCGCGCCGCAGCTTCGAGGCAGAGATCATCTTCATCGCTTTCGTGATCTGCTGCGTCGATTTCACCGCGCGAATGCGGCGCCGAAGGTCGAGCAGTGACGGCATGGCTAGGCCGCTTTCCTCGCCGCGAACTGCTGGCTGAACTCCTTGAGCGCCGCGGTGATCTGCCCCTTCAGCTCGTCGTCGACCTGCTTTTTCTCGGCGATGCCGTTGAGAATGCCGGCGTGCCGCAACTCGAACGTGCGGTAGAGCTCAGTCTGGTACGCGCCGACGTCGCTCACCGGCACCTGATCGAGATACCCATTGGTGCCGGCGTAGATGAGGAGCACCTGCTTCTCGACAGGGAGCGGGTTGTATTGCGGCTGCTTGAGGATCTCGACGAGACGCGCGCCGCGATTGAGTTGCGCCTGTGTCGACGCATCGAGGTCGCTGCCGAACTGCGCGAACGCCGCCAGCTCGCGATACTGCGCGAGATCAAGGCGGAGCGAGCCGGCCACCTGACGCATCGCTTTTATCTGCGCCGATCCGCCGACGCGCGATACCGAGTTGCCGACGTTGATGGCGGGCCGGATGCCCTGGTGGAACAGGTCGGACTCGAGGAAGATCTGGCCGTCGGTAATCGAGATGACGTTGGTCGGAATGTACGCCGACAAGTCGCCCGCCTGCGTCTCGATAATCGGCAGCGCGGTGAGAGATCCGCCGCCAAGCTCGCCGCGCATCTTCGCCGCGCGCTCCAGCAGACGCGAGTGGAGATAGAAAACGTCGCCCGGGTACGCCTCGCGACCTGGCGGACGCCGCAGCAGCAGGGAGATTTCGCGGTACGCCTGCGCATGCTTCGACAAGTCGTCATAGACGCACAAAGCATGGCGCCCGCTGTCGCGAAAGTACTCGCCCATGGTGCATGCGGAATACGGTGCGATATAGAGCAGCGGCGCCGGGTCGGATGCGCCGGCTGCAACGATGATGCTGTAGCGAAGCGCGTCGGCTTCTTCGAGAATGCGAACCACCTGCGCGATCGTCGACTGCTTCTGGCCGATCGCGTTGTAGATGCAGATGACGTCCTTGTCGCGCTGGTTGATGATGGTGTCGACGGCTACCGCGGTCTTGCCGGTCTGCCGATCGCCGATGATCAGCTCGCGCTGGCCGCGGCCGATCGGCACCATCGCGTCGATCGCCTTCAGGCCGGTCTGCAGCGGCTCGCGCACGGGCTGCCGATCGACGACGCCCGGAGCGATGCGTTCAATCGGCATGAAGGTCTTCGTCGTAATCGGACCCTTGCCGTCGATCGGCTGTCCCAGCGAGTTGACGACGCGCCCGAGCAGCTCTTCGCCGACAGGCACAGAGATGATCCGGCCCGTGCGCTTGACGACATCGCCCTCTTTGATCTGTGTGTACTCACCCAGCAGCACTGCGCCGACGCCGTCTTCTTCCAGGTTCAGCGCGATGCCGAACACGCCGTGCGGAAACTCGAGCATCTCGCCGGCCATGGCACGCTCCACCCCGTGCACGCGGGCGATGCCGTCGCCGAGCGACACGACGCTGCCGACTTCGGCGACGTCGACCTCGACGGCGTAGCTGCCGATCTGGTCGCGGATGATCTTGGAAATCTCTTCAGCTTTAATGTTCATAGTTTAGTGTGTCGTGGGGCCCCACCCCTCGCCGCCTCTCGGCGGCTCGGCCTTGGCTGTGGCACATTTTTTATCCGCAGGGGGCCCCACCTCCCATGCGTCTGCCGTCACTTACGCTCCGGATCTTGAAGTGAACGCCTGTCCGCTTGACCTACATTTCGCCGGCCCGCGTTGTCTCCGGGGCGCCGGCTAAGTCGTTAATCTCTCTCTGATCTTCTTCAACTGTGTCGCGATGCTCGCGTCATAGACCGTGCTGCCGACGCGCGCGACGACTCCACCGATGATGTCTTTGTCGACCTTCGCCGTCATCGACACCCGCTTGCCGGTCATCGTCGCGAGCCGCTGTTCAATCGCCTGAAGGCGGTCGCTCGAGAGGGGCTCCGCGCTGGTCACCTCGGCGCGAACCACGTTTTGCCGTTCGGCAAGCAAATCGCGATACGCCGCCGCGATCGCCTCAAGTAGAGAAAGGCGGTCGCGATCGGCCAGCAGGATGAGCAGTTTCGACACGATAGCGGTGAACCCCGTTCGCTGCGCGATTTGCTCCATCGCGGCTCGCTTACGCGGAGCCGGAACCGCCGGGTTCAACATAAGACCCTTCAGCGCAGGCTGGTGCGTGAAGAACTCGATGAATTCGTCGAGCTCGCGGGCGAGCTGTTCGAGGTCCGCCGATTCCTTGGTGGCGACGTCGAGCGCGGCGCGAGCGTAACGGGCAGCAGCAGTACGGCTAGTCATTACCTGGTCCGCGTGGGGCCCCACCCCGACGCGCTGCCGTCGCTTACGCTCCGGATCCTGAAGTGTTCGACGTTCAGCTTAGTCATCAACAAGAAGCCCCTCGGGCGCGCCCCGGCGTGCTTGCGCCAAATTTCACAAGCGCAAAACATCCATTTATACCACGAAAGGCGTCTTTCACGCGCCGTTAGGACGTCAGATGTTCGTACAGGCGCTGCAGCTCGTCTTCGGAGGTGAAATCAATCTCTATCCGGCCTCCTTTGCCTTTACGCGCAATGCGCACGCGCGTCCCGAGCGTCATCCGCAGCTTCTCTTCCGCGGCCCGGGTATGCACGTCGCTCGATGAGGGCGCTCTTCGTGTGGCGGATGCGTCGCGACCCATCCGCTTGACCATCGTTTCGGTTTCGCGTACTGACAGATTGCGGGCGATTATTTCGCGGGCGACCTGACGTTGGGCGCCCTCGTCCTCGAGCGCGAGAAGCGCCCGCGCATGTCCCATCGAAAGGCGCCCACCGGCGACTTCGTTGCGAACCTCCTCCGGCAGCTTCAGCAGGCGCATATGGTTGGCGACCGAGGAGCGGTCCTTGCCGACAGCGGCTGCGATGTCCTCCTGAGTGAGGCTGAATTCGCTGCTCAGCTTTTCGTAGGCGACCGCCTCATCCATCGGATTCAAGTCTTCGCGCTGGATGTTCTCGATGAGCGCCATCTGGAGAAGCTGGGCATCCTGGCCGGCGCCAACATCTTTGACAATAACGGGCACGCGGGTTAACCCCGCGCGCTGGGCAGCGCGCCAGCGGCGCTCGCCCGCGATGATGCGGTACCCGCCGTCGACCTTTCGCACCACGATGGGTTGGATGACGCCGTTGGCTTTGATCGACTGTGCGAGCTCGTCGAGACGCACATCCTCGAATCGATGCCGAGGCTGTTGGTCGCTCGGCGAGATCTGATCGACGTCGACGTCCGTCGTGCCGCTACCCGGCCGCACGTCCGGTACATCAGGGATGAGCGCGCTGAGCCCTTTGCCAAGCGCAGGTCGTTTTTCCATAAATCCTCTCAGCGACGTCTCAACGCATCAGAGACGCGATCAAAGTCGCAAAGATCTGTGATCAACTTTCTTCAGGTCCTTGCGCTTCAGGTCTTTGCGGCTCTGCGTCGTTGTGTTGGAACGTGCCGTTTCTCGCCAGGAATTCTCGCGCGAGGGCGTTATACGCCTCCGCGCCCTTTGATTTTCCGTCGTAGGCCGTCACAGGCAGCCCGTGGCTCGGCGCCTCCGCAAGGCGGACGTTCCGGGGAATGACGGTCTCGAAGACCTTCTCTTTGAAGAACTCGCGCACGTTCGCTGCGACCTGCGCGCCAAGATTCGTCCGCTCGTCATACATCGTCAAGAGCACGCCGTCGACGTCAAGCCCTGGATTCAGTCCCGCGCGCACACGGCGGAGGGTCGTCATCAGATCGGCGAGGCCCTCAAGGGCAAAGTATTCGCAGTGCAGCGGGATCATGACCGCTTCAGCGGCGACGAGCGCGTTCAGCGTCAGCAGCCCGAGCGACGGCGGGCAGTCGATGAAGATGTGGTCAAACCTGTCGCGAAGCGGGGTGAGGAAGCGGCGCAACTGCGATTCGCGGCCAGGCAGTGCGACCATCTCAATTTCGGCGCCTGTGAGATTCCGATCGGCTGGCAGAATGAACAGGTTCGACAGAGTGGTCGCGAGGATGAAGTCGTCTGTCTGTTTCAACGCGCTGCCATCCATCGCGGTCAAAACGTTATAGATGGTTCCGCCAGGGGCGGTCTTTCCTCGCAGCCCAACACCGCTGGTCATGTTGGCTTGGGGATCGACATCCACCAGAAGAACCTTTCGTCCGTGGGATGCGAGAGCCGCAGCAAGGTTGATCGCGGTTGTGGTCTTGCCCACTCCGCCCTTCTGATTGGCTATTGCCTGGATTTTTTTCATCCTGAGAGGGCTATTTTGTATTTGGGCTAATGACCAATATTGCGGTTTGCTGCGCTCAAAATTTCGACAAGGATACTCCACATGGTAACGGAAATTCCAGTTGTTCCACGTGGAACATCGAGCGTGACTATGCAGATGGCTTCCGCAGAATTTCCAATCGACTTCCCCACTGCCTCAGAAGGTCATGGCTTTCACCAGCCTCAAGGTGAGGAGCGCCGAGCGCAGCAGTCGAGGCAATTGTGCCGAACAGGAAGAGCGATCCTCCGGGCTTGATAAACGACTGGACCTCCGACAGTGTCTTTCGGTCGATGCGGACGGCTCGCATTGTCACGACGTCGATAGCGTCATGCAGCGTTGGCCGGGCAAGCAGTTCCTCAGACCGAACAGCGTCGACCGACGTTCGATCGAGGTCAAGAGTGCGCACAACTTCCCGTAGGAACGCAGCTTTGCGCGTTTTTGCCTCGACCATCCGCAGCGCCATTTCAGGTGCCGCTATCTTCATAGGGATCGCCGGCGACCCGCCGCCAGACCCGATGTCCAGGACTTCTGCATCTGGCCTCGGAAGGTATCTGGCGGCGATGACAGGCTCGACCAGCAACCTGTCGATTGCCTCATCGCCTTCTTCATCAACAGGCAGGGAAGTTAAGGAAACTTTGCGATTCCACTTCCTGAGCAGTTCGAAATAAGCGCTCAGTCCCCCGATTGCCAGCTCGGATAGTGGGACGCCGGCCTTGGAAGCACGCTTCGCGAGCCTTTCACGAATTTGCACGTTGTGAGCATATTTCAGAACGTGCGCGATACGTAAGTAGACAGAACAGCGGCCGCGGCGGGCGTGACGCCAGGAATCCGGGCGGCCTGGCCGATCGTCTCTGGCTTCACCTGCGTGAGCCTCTGGATCACTTCGGTAGAGAGCCCAGGAATGGAACCGTAGGGAAACTCGTGCGGGATTCGACGATGCTCATCGCGCGACCGACGCTTGATGTCCGATTCCTGGCGCTTGAGGTACCCCTCGTATTTCACGGCTGTCTCGACGCTGGGAACATCGAGGCGGCTTTGGGGTTCTTCAGGCGCAAACCCACGGTCCGATAAATCGCGGAGTCGTGAAGATGGCTGGCGAAGCCACTGCGCCACGCTCATAGCTACGCCGGGCTCGTTAATTGTGGCCTCCCGTATCCGCGCCAGGTTCCTTGTAAAGCGTTCCTCACGGCCCTGAAAACACTCCCACCTCACGTCATCGACAAGACCCACTTGCCGACCCCGCGCCGTAAGTCGCAAGTCCGCATTATCGACCCTCAAGAGCAGGCGATACTCTGCCCTCGAAGTAAACATACGGTAGGGCTCGAGACATCCACATGTTATTAGGTCATCTACCATAATCCCAATATATGCCTCACTGCGGCAGAGCGTGAATGGCGGCGACGCGGACACACGCAGCGCGGCGTTGACTCCCGCAATGAGGCCTTGGGCAGCCGCCTCCTCGTACCCGGACGTCCCATTGATTTGACCGGCAAGAAACAGCCCTCGCACGCGTTTGGTCTCGAGCGCGCTGGTCAATTCGGTGGGCTGAATGAAGTCATACTCCACCGCGTAGGCCGGGCGCAGCATCCGCGCGTTTTCGAGCCCGCGCATCGCGCGCACTATCTCGAGTTGCACGTCCGCGGGCAGGCTCATCGAGAAACCGTTGAGATAGATCTCGTCGACGTCGACCCCCTCAGGTTCCAGGTAGATTTGATGGCGCTCGCGCTGTGGAAACCGCACGATCTTGTCCTCGAGCGACGGACAGTAGCGGGGGCCAATCCCCTGGATCTGTCCGTTGAACAACGGCGACTTGTCGATGTTCGCCAGGACAATTTCGCGCACCCGGTCGTTCGTGTGGGCGAGGTAGCACGGCGTCTGCACGACATCGAGCGATTCGGTCAAAAAAGAAAAGGGTACCGGCGGATCATCGCCCGGCTCGAGCGCGAAACTGCCATCGGCGACGGCGCGATCGAAGTCGATTGAATGGCGATCGAGACGCGGGGGAGTGCCGGTCTTTAATCGGCCGCACGTAAATCCGAACGACTTCAGCGACTCGGCTAGCACGCGAGAGGGCGGCTCGTTCGCGCGCCCCGCCGGGCGCGTCTCAGGTCCGACGTGCACAAGACCGTTCAAGAATGTGCCCGTGGTAATCACCAGCGCGTCGCAGCCGTACCTCGGGCCCTCTTCGAGCGCGAGGCCTGTGACGCGGCCGCCTGATGCGAGAATCTCGCCGGCCCTGCCGAAAATCCACTCGATGTTTTTCTCCGCGCGAAGCGCAGCGAGCATCCACTCGCCGTAGCGTTTCTTGTCGGCCTGCGCGCGCGGCGACCATACAGCCGGGCCCCGGCTCCGGTTGAGCACCTTGAACTGAATGCCGGTGGCATCGATCGCGCGCGCCATCAACCCGCCGAGCGCATCAATCTCGGCGACGAGATGTCCCTTCGCCGTGCCGCCGATCGCCGGATTGCACGGCATGTGCGCAACCGTATCCTCAGACAACGTGCAGATCGCCACGCGCCGCCCAAGACGTGCGGCAGCGTATGCCGCTTCACATCCTGCATGTCCCGCGCCTATCACGATCACGTCGTACTTTTTCAGCCATGTGTTTGCATCTCTATCTCACCGCCACGACGCAACGGCGCAAAGGTCTTTTCGAAAAAGCATTCTTCGCGTCGTAGCGTCGTGGCGGTGGGACGCCAGAACTACTTCCCAATACAAAACCGCGAGAAAATATGCCTCAGCAGATCGCCTGACGTGCGCTTGCCCGTCACCTCTTCGAGTGCCGCGCGTGCGTCTTGAAGATCGGTCAGGACGAATTCTTCGGCGACCGGGCCGCCTGGCGCCTCTACGGCCTCGAGTGCGCGGCGCAGCGCCGCCCGTGCCCTTTCGAGCAGCGCGGCGTGCCGCATATTCGTCACAGCGGCGGTATCGGGCGCCGTCGCAGGATTCGCCGCTTCCAGCGTCGTCCGCATCGCCTCGCGCAGGCGGTCGAGGCCGAGGCCGGTCTTCGACGACACCGCGATGACGCGCAGATTGTCGATATCCCCCCATGCGGGCGGCAGATCGCACTTCGCGCCCACCACGAGCCGCGCCACGTCAGCCGTTTCATGCAGCAGATCTCTATCGGTCTCTTCAATCGGGGACGAGCGATCGATGACGAGCAGCAACAGGTCCGTGTTCAACCACGCCTGACGGGCTCGCGAGACGCCTTCGATCTCCACTTCATCGCTCGTGGCGCGCACGCCCGCCGTGTCGACGAGATCAATCCGGATGCCGTCGATGTCTGCGGTGTCGGTCACGAGATCTCGAGTGGTTCCGGGCGTGGACGTCACAATCGCGCGGCTCGTGCCGAGGAGCGCGTTAAAGAGGCTGGACTTGCCGACGTTTGGCTTCCCCGCGATCGTCACGCGCGCGCCTTCACGAATCAACCGGCCGCGTGTCACCTCGCACAGCAGTGCGTCGATCGTCCGTTCGATTGCCCTGATCGCCATGCCTGTCTCGCCGGCCTCGACGAAGTGGTAACCCTCGTCCGGAAAATCGAGTGACGCCTCGAGCCTGGCAATGAGATCGAACAATGCCGACTCGATCGCCGCAATCTGCCCGGTCAACGTCCCCTCTAGCTGATCGAATGCCGCGCGCGCCTGCAACGGAGTGACGGCGTCGATCAGATCCGCGACCGCTTCCGCCTGCACGAGATCGATCCGGCCGTTGAGAAATGCGCGCAGCGTGAACTCGCCTGGCTCGGCCAGGCGCGAACCCGATGCCATCGCCTGAGTGACGATCTGCCTGAGCACAACCGGGCTGCCATGTGCGCTGATTTCGACGACGTGCTCGCCTGTGTAGGAGTGCGGGGCTGGGAAGTAGGTTGCGACGACCTGATCGCCCTGGGTCCGCGCGAACGTCGCATATCGCGGGCGCAGCGGCGCATCCAGTTGCAGCAGCGCGTCCGCGACCTCCGCGGCCGACGGTCCGCTGATTCGCACCACGCCGATGCCACCGCGGCCTGCCGGCGTCGCAATGGCCACAATCGTGTCGTCGGTGGAGAACATAGCCATCAGCTGTCGGCTATCAGCTCTCCGCTGAAAGCTAAATAGCTGACAGCTGAGAGCTGGTCGCTAACGTTTTTCTGCGGTGATCGTGACGGTCTTAACCGCCGCGTCTCCGATGCTTTCGGAAGTAACGCCGGGAATTTCCGCAACGGCAAGGTGAACGAGGCGGCGCTCGTAGGCGTTCAGCGGACCGATGCTTTGTTCACTGCCAGATGTCTTCGCCTTCTCGGCGAGAAATTTCGCCATCTGACGCAGCTCGTTGTCTTTGCCGCGGCGGAAGTCCATGCAGTCGACGAGCAGCCGCTGGTCGCCGAGCTGTTTGCGGAATGCGCTGTCGACAAGGTGCTGCAGCGCCTGTAGGCCTTCGCCTCGCCGCGCGAGGAGGGCGTCGGCGCCATCGCCGGCCAGGTTAATGCGCGTGCCATCGGCGGTCGTCTCGACCTGCGCCTCCAGATTGAGGCCCATTTCCTTTACGACCTTCGAGACGAAATCGACGACATGCTGCTGTTCGCTCATAGATGAACTCTGTTATCTAGGATCTGGAATCTAGAATCTCTGGAGATTTTAGATTCCAGATTCTAGTTTTTAGATTTCTGCATTGCCACCCCCGGCGCGCCAATCATCCGGTTGGTCAGCAGTTGTTGGCCGATTACGAGCACGTTGCTCGCGAACCAGTACAAGGCCAGGCCTGCCGGCGACGTGATGAACAGAAACGTGAAGATGATGGGCATGAACAGCATCATCTTCTGCTGCACCGGATCGACGCCGGTCATCGGCATCATTTTCTGCTGCAGCACCTGCGACGCGCCCATCAGGATTGGCGTCACGTAGAACGGATCCGGCGCTGCCAGATCGTGAATCCACCAGATGAATGGCGCGTTGCGCAGCTCGATGGCTTCGGACAGCAGACTGTAGAACGCCAGCAGCACCGGGAAGGTGAGAAGCATCGGGACGCAGCCGCTGGCTGGGTTCACGCCCTTCTGGCGGTAGAGCTCCATCATCTCCGTGTTCATCTTCTGCCGTGCCGGATCGGTCGCCTTCAGGTGCTTGTACCGATCCTGGATGGCCTTTACCTGCGGCTGAATTGCCTGCATCTTGCGCATTGACACGTTGCTTTTGTGCCGAAGAGGAAACATCGCCGCGTTGATGATGACCGTCAACGCGATGATCGACCACCCGTAGTTTCCAATGAATCCATGTACCCAGTTCAGCGCGGACAGCAAAGGAACACTGAGAAACGCGAACATGCCGAACCAGATGGCGCGCACCAGATCCGGATCGGTCTGCTTCAGCGTGTCGAAGTGTTTCGGTCCGACATAGAAACGCGCATTTACCGGCCCCGATGGAGATGACTGGAATCTGATGTCGTAGCCGACATAGGCGCGCGAAACCGACGCGTCCGCGGTCTTGGATGGAACTGAAAGCGGGTAGTACACAAGCTCGGCGGTGCCAGGCTTCACGGCGCTGGAAATGAAATAGTGCGTGTCTACGCCGGCGAACTCGTAGCTTCCCTGATGTCGGGGCGTCGTCGCCAGCGCGGCGGCCTGTATTCGTTCTACCTTGCCGCCGACCGAAAGAATCGCCTCCGACATGCGGGTGGGCATGAACATGCTGCTGCCGCCGGTCGCAAGCACGTCTCCAAGCCCAAGTCCCCACTGCACGAATGGATTCAGCGCCCGGTCGCCGTCGCTGACACTCGCACTGACGGTCAATTCGTAGGACTGCGGCTTCAGCGTGAACTGTTTACGCGCGCGGAGGCCGGCCACGTCCTCGTACTCGAATGTGAGCGTGACCGGCTCGGTTCTCGCGTCCAGATTCGGCGCAGTCGAGTCGGCCGGTGCGGTGCCGCTGGTCGCCATGAACAGCGCCGTGTTCAAACGCGAGGTCTTCACCGCATCGTCAACCCGCAACGAAAGTGGCTTTGGCTGATCCGCCGGCACGTCGTGGGGAACGAGATCGACGGGGCGGCCGTCAGGGCCTTCATAGCGCAAGAGCTCCCATGCGGCAAGCGTCGCGCCGCGGTTTGAAAACACCGCGCGCACAACGCCGTTGTCGACGGTCACTGTCCGCTCTGCCGTATCCGCGCGGACCGCGTCCACCGCGGGACTCGGTACGGGTGCGGCGGTTGCGCTCGGAGGCGGCGACGCAGGCGCCGTGGCCGCCGGTTTCGCGTCGGGCAGCGTCCCAGGCGCGCTTGTTGGCCCCGGCGCGACCGGCTGAACGGTGGGAACCAGCCACTGATAGGCGGTCAGGACGACGAACGTAAGAACTATGGCGAGGAGAAGGCGGCGTTCCATCTGCTAAGGGACCAGATCCAGACCCGCGCCGCCGAAAGGGTGGCAACGGAGCACGCGCTTGAGGCCTAACCATCCGCCTCTGAGCGCGCCGTAAGTAACAATCGCTTCGGCCGCGTACTCCGAGCACGTCGGCAGATACCGACATGAGCCAGTAAGTAGCGGTCGAATAAGGATTTGATAGCCGCGAATTGCCGCAAGTGCGATGCGGACAGAGACAGGGCTAGCGCTTCTCAAAGCGCTCGAGTGCGGCACTGTAGTCGGCTTCAATGTTGCGCCAGGGCGCATCAACCATCTCCCGGCGGGGAATGACAACGATGTCCAATCCTGTTAATGGTTTGCGGCCTCTAAACAACTCGCGAACCAACCGTTTCGCCCTGTTCCGGACGACCGCATTACCGATTTTCTGGCTGGCCGCGATGCCGAGGCGGGGCGATCCGACCTCGTTTGGCAGGGCGAAGCAGGTCATCAGGCGGCCCCGATAGCGGGTACCGTGGTCGTAAACTCTGGTGAACTCCGCCCGACGGCGCAGTTTCACTAAGATGACGAAACAGTCAGCCGCTTGCGGCCCTTCGCGCGACGGCGCTTCAACACAATGCGCCCGTTCTTGGTCCCCATACGAACGAGGAACCCATGAGTGCGGCGCCGACGGCGCCGATTCGGTTGATACGTACGTTTCATCGAAAATCCTTAGGAAATTGAAAAATTTCGCAACGCGCGAACCTACAATCCTAATGGGCGGCGCACCAGCCTGTCAACGAACGCCCGCGTATGCTACATTCGCGAGTCCCGTTAGAAACCTGTGAGCGGCGTGGGCGATGCGTATGGTATTTGGTCTCCTCCCAGAGTTTTCCACACCTGTGCAAAAACCTGTGGAAATTGATGTTCTTCTGCGTACGGAACCCAAAAAACTCCATCTTTATGGACACTTTTTGAAGGCGAAAGTCCGCCGAGCACGATTTGAAGCCACTTTTCACATTCCACTACTGCTCCGGACGTCGTTCGCCGTCCGGCGGTAAAGGCGAAAGCGCAAGAATCGCCCATGATCGCCAGCAATATCTGGGAAGACATCCTCTATCGCGTTCAGGCTAAGGTGAACCGCCACAGTTTCTATACGTGGTTCAAGCCCACCGCGTTCGTCGCCGATGACGGTTCAACCGTGACCGTACGCGTGCCGAATGCGCTGTTCAAAGATTGGATTACAAAGCATTACTCGGGCGTCATCGCCGAGGCCCTTCACGAAATCCACCGCACTGAAGCGCTCGTCCATTTCGTCGCGAGCGGGACACCAGAGGCCGAGGCGCCAGTTTCATCCCAACCCCAGCCAGTTCCACATGTCATCACCAGTGCGGAGCCTGCAATCCGGCAATCGGACGCGTCTCCATTCTCGGAAGATACCCTTCCTCCAGTGATGCCGACATCGTCGGCTGGGTTGAACCCTCGTTACACGTTCGATACGTTTATCGTTGGATCGTCGAACCAGTTCGCCCACGCCGCGTGCCGGGCCGTCGCAGAAGCGCCGTCGCGTTCATACAATCCGCTGTTTATTTACGGGGGGGTGGGGCTCGGCAAAACGCACTTGATGCATGCGATTGGGCACTATGTCCTGCTCCACGACCGCAACCTTGTGCTCACTTACATCTCGTCCGAGCGATTCATGAACGAGATGATTAACGCGGTCCGCTACGACCGGCTCATCGATTTCCGAGAGCGTTACCGGAGCGTCGATGTGCTTCTAGTCGACGATGTGCAGTTTCTCGCAGGAAAAGAGGGCACGCAGAACGAGTTTTTCCACACGTTCAACGCTCTGTACGACTCTCAGAAGCAAATCGTGCTGAGCAGTGATTGCCCGCCTCACGAAATTGAACAACTCGAAGAGCGGCTGCGATCGCGGTTCGAGTGGGGGTTGATCGCCGACATTCAATCGCCGGATCTCGAGACCAAGGTCGCGATTCTCAAGAAGAAGGCCGAGGCAGAGGCCGTTCCGTTGCCCGACTCGGTAGCGATTTACATAGCCGGCCGCATCAAATCGAACATCCGCGAACTGGAAGGATCCCTCATCCGCCTTATCGCGTATGCATCGCTGACGGGACGCGAACTGTCGGTCGACCTGGCACAGGAAGTGTTGCACAACGTGAAGGACCACGAGGAGAAGGCCGTCACGATCGAGCACATCCAGAAATTCATCTCGGAGTACTACCAACTGAAGCTGGCGGATTTGAAGTCGCGCAATAACTCGAAGTCGATCGCGATGCCCAGGCAGGTCGCCATGTATCTGTGCAAGAACCTCACGCACGCCTCACTGCCCGAAATCGGACGTAGCTTTGGCGGCAAACATCATTCAACCGTGATTCACTCGATTCGTAAGGTGGAGACTCTGCGCAAGTCAGACGGACAATTCAACACACTTCTCAACAGCTTCATTGAGAGTTTGCGGTGAGAAATTGCGATTTCCACAACTCGCGCGGGCGACGGGCACACAGGGGTGTGTAAGGGCTTTTTTTAGGGCGGAAGCCTACCCCTCCGAACGGGCCTGGACCGACTGGTTACCCACAAGAAAACCCACAGTTTAAGTACCTGTAAGACAAGCACTTCCGGCCAGAGTTTGACTTCCCAACACCACCTTTCTCTTGTATAATTCTTTATCTCTTTTTTCCTCCTTCACTACAAGAGATCGCCGGGCCAGAGCCGCCCAAATTTGAGGTTCAGTCAGCTATGGAATTAGTCGTTAAGAAAAACGACCTACTGCGAGAACTGCAACTTTTCCAGGGAATCGTCGAGCGGAAGAACACGATTCCTATTCTCGCGAACGTCCTCATGGAGGCGAAAGGCAGCGAGATTCGGATGCTGGCGACCGATCTCGAAGTGGCGCTTCGCAGCAGGTGCGATGCCGCTGTGGATAAAGCCGGCACGCTGACGATGCCGGCAAAAAAACTCTACGAGATCGTCAAGGCCCTTCCGGAAACAGATGTGCGCATCGCGGAAGACAAGAACGGCGTCAAAGTTGCTGCCGACCGGTTTGATTCGCGCATGCAGACGCTGCCTCGCGAGGACTTTCCGGCAGTGCCGGAGGCGAGCGGCACGACGAGCGCTATGCTGCCGCGAACGGCCGTCAAGGAGATGGTCGCGAAAACACAGTTCGCGATCACGGGCGAGGACACCAGGTTTTTCCTGAACGGCGCACTGTTTATTCTCGGCGGAAGCCAGATGAGCCTTGTCGCCACTGACGGGCACCGACTGGCCCTGGTGACCGTCGATCGGAAAGGCGGTAAGCCCTCCAAAGAAGGGGAAGAAGTCAGGGCCATTCTTCCAAGAAAGACGCTGTGGGAGCTTGGAAAACTGCTCACCGAAGGCGACGAGGACATTCGCTACGAACGGGGTGAGAACCACCTTTTCTTCGACGTCGGCGGTCGCACGCTGATCTCCAGGATGATCGACGGCCAGTTTCCGGCGTTCGAGCGCGTCATTCCGAAGGGCAACAACAAGCGCATCGAGTTCGAGCGTGAGCGGCTGACCAATGCGGTCAAACGCGTGGCTCTGCTTTCGAACGAACGATCGCGGTCTGTGAAGTTCCAGTTGGACAAAGGCAAAGTCGAGGTCACTTCGAGCAGTCCGGAGTTCGGCGAAGCGAAGGAAACGCTGCCTGTGGATTATTCCGACGGCAGCATGCAGATCTGTTTCAACGCCCAGTACGTGATGGAGTTTCTCGGCGCCGTCGATACCGATCAGGTCGCTCTCGAGCTGAAAGACGAAGTAAGCCAGGCTGTCATGAAACCAATCGGCACGGAAGGCTACGACTATACGTACGTGATTATGCCCATGAGGGTCTGACGAGGCCGACTGAAGGTCGGCACTACGAATGTGACAGTGACGAAGCCGGCCTGAATGTCGGCACTACGGGCGGAATGGCTAAAGGGCGGCACTTTACGTACATAGTGCTGGCCTTCAGGCCAGCACAAAAAAAGAATGGCAGATACCAACCAGAGCGTCGAGCTCGAGCAGAGCGCCTCGGATCAGATAAATCAGGACTACGGCGCCGACAAAATCAAAGTCCTCGAAGGCCTCGAGGCTGTTCGCAAGCGGCCGGCAATGTACATCGGCTCGACCGGGCCGTCGGGCTTGCACCATCTCGTCTACGAAGTCGTCGACAACTCGATCGACGAGGCACTGGCAGGGTTCTGCGACCAGATCAATGTGACGATTCACATCGACGGCTCGGTCACAGTCGTCGACAACGGTCGGGGTATTCCCACCGATCAGCATCAAAGCGGGCGCTCCGCCGCAGAAGTCGTGCTGACGGTGCTGCACGCGGGCGGCAAGTTTGACAACGACAGCTACAAGGTGTCGGGCGGTTTGCACGGCGTCGGCGTGTCGGTCGTCAACGCGTTGTCGCAGGAGCTCGACCTCGAAATCTGGCGCAACGGGCAGGTCTTCAAGCAGAAGTACCATCGCGGAAAGCCGCAGGCCGACCTCGAGACTACGGGGACGACGAAGAAGCGTGGAACCAAGATCACATTCAGTCCCGACAAGGACATCTTCGAAACCGTCGAGTTCAGCTTCGACACGCTCGCTCAGCGTCTCCGCGAGTTGGCATTCCTGAACGCGGGCATTCTCATCACGCTCGACGACGAGCGCGAAACGAAGAGCCACAAGTTCCAGTACGACGGCGGCATCATCTCGTTCGTCAAGCACTTGAACAAGAACAAGAGCGCCGTCAACGAAAAGCCGATCTACATGAAGGGCGACCGCGAAGGCATCGACGCGGAAATCGCGCTGCAGTGGAACGACGGTTATTCTGAAGCCATCTACACCTTCGCGAACAACATCAACACCCACGAAGGGGGAACTCACCTTTCCGGATTCCGTTCCGCGCTGACGCGCACGATCAATTTCTACGCCGGCAAGAACAACCTGGCGAAAGACTTGAAGGAAAGCCTCAGCGGCGACGATATTCGCGAAGGACTCACCGCGGTCATCAGCGTAAAGATTCCGCGGCCGCAGTTCGAGGGTCAGACTAAGACCAAGCTCGGCAACACCGAGGTGAAAGGCATAGTCGAGGCCATCGTCAACGACAGACTAGGCTCATTCCTCGAGGAAAATCCGGCGATTGCGAAGCGCATCATCGGCAAGACCGTCGATGCCGCGCGGGCGCGCGAAGCGGCGCGCAAGGCTCGGGATCTCGTGCGACGCAAAGGCGCGCTCGAGGGCGGCGGCCTGCCAGGCAAGCTCGCCGACTGTCAGGAACGCGATCCGGCCAAGAGCGAGATCTACATCGTCGAGGGCGAGTCGGCAGGCGGCTCGGCAAAGCAGGGGCGCGATCGCCGGTTCCAGGCCATCCTGCCGATTAAGGGCAAGATCCTGAACGTCGAAAAGGCGCGCTTCGACAAGATGCTCGGCAGCGACGAGATCAAGACGATGATCGCGGCGCTCGGCTGCGGGATCGGTGGCGAAGACTTCGACATCGCCAAGCTTCGCTATCACCGCGTCATCATCATGACCGACGCGGACGTCGACGGCTCGCACATTCGCACGCTGCTGCTGACATTCTTCTACCGGCAGATGCCCGAGCTCATCAACAACGGTTACATCTACATCGCGCAGCCGCCGTTGTTCCGCGCAAAGCGCGGCAAAGGGGAGACCTACATCAAGGACGAGCGCGATCTCGAGACCTACCTGATTCACCGCGCCGCGGAGCTGCGCACGGTGAAGCTGAATGGCAGGGAGATTTCAGGCGCCGCACTCGAGCAGTTGCTGCATAGGTTGATGACGTACCGCAAATACCTGCGGCTCGTCGAGCGGCGAGGCCACGTGCGCGAGGTTATCGAAGCCCTGCTTGACGCCGACGCGCATGACAAGTCCTTTTTCGACAGCACCGAACAGCTCAGCGCGCTGGCGAAGCGCCTGACGACCGCGACATCGGTCGTGTCGGTGCAGCCGGACGAAGAAAACAAGTCGTTCAGCCTTGCGATTGAGGATCGGTCGAACGGCTATCCACGGCACAACGTCATCTCGCTGGACTTCGTGACCGCGCCCGATTACCGCACTCTGCTGAACAGCTACCGCGAGATCCGTGACATCAAACCGCCGATGACGGTCGTTACGACGAGCGGAGTGGTGGAACCGGAACTGGAATCAGAACCAGGAACCGGAACCTCTGGAACGGGGGTCATGGCAACCGGAACCGAGGCGACTCCGGCTGGTAAACCAAAGGGGGAACCCGCCGTGACCATCAACTCGCTCGACGAGTTGATCGAGTACTTCATCAATGCCGGCAAAAAGGGCGTCGCCATTAATCGGTATAAAGGGCTCGGCGAGATGAACCCCGAACAGTTGTGGACGACGACGATGAATCCGGACGGCCGGACGCTGCTGCAGGTTCGCGCCGAGGATCACACGGAAGCCGATCAGATGTTCACCACGCTGATGGGCGACCAGGTCGAGCCGCGCAGAAAGTTCATCGAAGACAACGCGCTCGACGTGAGAAACCTGGATATTTGACCGTTTTGCTGTCCAACGCCAAGACGCGAAGACGCCAAGAATCTTTTCAAAGAAATTCTTCTTAGCGCCTTCGCGTCTTTGCGTTGAGATAAAAATGACATGAGCGACACATCACAAAAAATCCCCGTCAACATCGAAGATGAAATGAAGCGCTCGTACATGGATTACGCCATGAGCGTAATCATTGGACGAGCCCTGCCTGACGTCCGCGACGGATTGAAGCCGGCTCATCGTCGAGTGCTCTACGGCATGAAGATGATGGGCCTCGCGTCGAATCGCGGGTACCGGAAGTGCGCGAAGATTGTCGGCGAGGTGATGGGCAACTACCACCCGCACGGCGACGCGTCGATCTACGACACCCTCGTGCGGCTGTCGCAGGACTTCAACATGCGGTACCCGCTCGTGGACGGACAGGGCAACTTCGGATCGATCGACGGCGATCCTCCCGCGGCGATGCGGTACACCGAGGCCCGGCTTGAGGCTCTCTCCGACGATGTGATGGCCGACCTCGACAAGGAGACCGTCGATTTCGTGCCGAACTACGACGAGACGACGGAAGAGCCGACGGTGCTTCCGGCGCATATCCCGAACCTGCTCGTCAACGGCTCGGCCGGGATTGCGGTCGGCATGGCGACGAACGTGCCTCCGCATAACCTCCGCGAGGTGATTGACGGCGTGATCTGGGCGATCGAAGCAGAGCGGGAGACTGGCGCCAAGCTCGACAAGACCGACAAACTGCAGGGGCTGATGAACTTCGTCAAGGGGCCGGATTTTCCCACCGGCGGGTACGTCATCGGCCGCTCCGGCATCAGCGCGGCGTATCGCACCGGACGAGGCGCCATTCTGATGCGCGCCAGGGCGTCCATTGAACAGGCCAGGAAGGGCGACAAGCAGTCCATCGTCATCACGGAGATCCCGTATCAGGTCAACAAGGCCCGGCTCATTGAAAAAATTGCGGAACTCGTAGGCGAGAAAACGATCGAGGGCATTTCCGATCTCCGCGACGAGTCCGATCGCGAAGGCATGCGCGTCGTCATCGAGCTGAAGCGCGGCGAAGTGCCCGAAGTGATTTTGAACAATCTGTACAAGCACACGCAGCTGCAACAGAGCTTCGGCGTGATCATGCTCGCCATCGTCGGTGGGCGGCCGAAGGTGATGGGTCTGGTCGAGCTAATCGACAGCTTCGTGGATTTCCGCCGCGAAGTCGTCATTCGACGGACGCAGTTCGAGCTACGTAAGGCGGAGGCGCGCTATCACATTCTCGAAGGCCTCAAAATTGCGCTCGACAACCTCGACGCGGTCATCAAGCTCATCCGGGGATCGAAGACGGTTCCCGAGGCGCGCGAGGGACTTATCACGCAGTTCTCACTGAGCCAGTTGCAGGCGCAGGCGATTCTCGACATGCAGCTGCAGCGGCTGACAGGGCTCGAGCGGCAGAAGATTCTCGACGAGATGGCGGAGTTGCTGAAAACAATCGAACGGCTCCGGGCGATTCTTGGCAGCGAGCGGCTGCTGATGCAGTTGATCGTCGGCGAGCTCAGGGAGGTGCGCGACAAGTACGGCGACGATCGCCGCACCGAGCTTATGGACGGGGACGCAAGCGAGATCAGCATCGAGGATTTGATCGCCGAAGAGGATATGGCGATCACGGTGAGCAACACCGGCTACATCAAGCGCACACCGATTACGAGCTATCGTAATCAGCGCCGCGGCGGGAAAGGGCGCATCGGGATGCGCACGCGCGAGGAGGATTTCGTCAGCCACCTGTTTGTGGCCTCGACGCACGCGTACATCATGATTTTCTCGGATCGCGGCCGCGCCTACTGGCTGAAGGTCCACGAGATTCCGGACGTCGGGCCGGGCGGCAAGGGCAAAGCGATTGCGAACCTCGTCTCGATGGCGCCGGACGAAAAGATCGCCGCGCTACAAACCGTGAAAGAGTTCGAAGAGGGCAAGTTCATCGCCATGGGCACCCTGCGGGGCATCGTCAAGAAGACCGAGCTTTCGGCGTTCAGCAACCCTCGGGCAGGGGGGATCATCGCGATGGGGATAGAGGACGGCGATCGGCTCATGGCCGCGCAGATCACTGACGGCACAGGCGAAATCTTCATTGGCAGCCGGGACGGGGTCGCAATCAGGTTCCCGGAAAACGATGTCCGGCCGATGGGGCGCGGGGCCTACGGCGTAAAGGGGATTACGCTCCGCGATGGGGATGAGGTGGTGGCGATGGAGGTGGTCCGGCCCGGCAGCACGCTCCTGACGGTCACCGAGCACGGGTACGGAAAACGGACCGAGTTGGACGAATATCGGGTGCAGTCCAGAGGCGGTGTGGGTATTATTAACATCCAAACAACCGAACGGAACGGCCGGGTCGTCGGCATGGCGTCCGTGCACGATGAGGATGAGTTCATGCTCATCACGCAGCAGGGCAAGATCCTGAGGACAGTTGCACGCGATATCCGTACGATCGGCAGGGCAACACAAGGAGTTCGTCTCATCGAGATCGACGCGGACGACCGGGTCGTTGCTCTGGCCCGGCTCGCCGAAAAGGACGATGAGAACGGCGCGGATGACACAGTTCCCGTCTGAGGACGGGACACTACGACAGACCGCACGAGTGCGGTAAAAGAGGAGGCTGGTATGTTTCGGCCGAAGACTAGCGTGTATCTACTGGCGCCCATGGTTCTGGCGGTCGCCGCTCTGAGCGCGTGCTCGTCACAGTACGGTTCGGAAGAGAATCTATTGCGACAGTTTTTCCGCGCGTCTGGTCTACGCGACAGCCAGACACTCGCAAATTTTGCGACGGTCAGCTTCGACGCAAAGACCGAAGGCACCGTCTCGGACTTCGAAGTCACGGCCGTGAGCCCCGAGCGCACGGAGCCCCTCCGCGTGATCGAGCTCGACAAGGCCGTCACCGAGGCCGACAACGCGAATAAGGTGTTCAACGAGAAGAAGAAGACCTATCAGGACGCAAACAGCGACGCCATTGATCGCGTGCTGAAAGCCGAGAGCTCCGGGGGGAAGCTGAAGCTGACGGGCAAGGATGCGCAGATTCAGGCCGAGTGGACGAAGTGGCGCGACGACAGCAGTGCGGAAGCGAAAAAAGTGTCGGCAGCGAGGGCAGCCCTCGCCGATTCCCGCCCGATCGCGGAGTTGAGCCTCATGGCTAACTCCGGGTCGCCAACGCCGACGGTCGCAGAGCTGAACGGCACGCTCGTCTCGAAGGACATCTCGGTGACCGCGCAGGTGAGGGACGCCTCCGGCGCCACAAGCGCGAAGAACTACGTGATGACAGCCCAGCGCGCCGTCGTGAAGACCGAAAAGGGCGAGCGGCAGGGCAAGTGGATCATTACTGCAATAAAACCCGCATAACTCCCGGGGCCTGGAAATTAGGGACTAGGGATTAGGTCTGCGTGCAGGCCTAATCCCAAATCCCCACCCCCTGGTCCCTGCAAGTAATCAGGCAAGTTCGAGCTTCGCGTACTTCGCCCGGAGCGTTTTCGGCCCAACGCTGAATCGCACAACCAGTTTCACATCATCTGCCAGCTCTTCGACACTGAGAATCGTGCCGATGCCGAATTGCGGATGACGCACCTTCGCACCGAGCCTCAGGCCCAGGAGCGATGACTGGTCTTCGTCTTCGTATGAGTACCGAGGGTTCCTCACGCGTCTTCCCTCCGAAGCCGCCTCCTGCGCGGTGATAGGTCGATGCGCGGCCGTACGAGTTCGAACGTCCGTATCCACCACCGAACGAGCTCTGGTAACTGCTGGTCGGAAACGTAGGCGCGATCCGCTCGATGAGCAGCGGCGGCACCTCGTCCATGAAGCGCGAGGGTTCCATCGACTGATACTCGCCGAAGACGCGCCGCCGCGCGGCACCAGTGAGCACCAGTTGCGCGCGTGCGCGCGTCATGCCAACGTAACAAAGGCGCCGCTCTTCGGCCATCTCGTCTTCATCTTCGAAGGCACGCGAATGGGGGAACACCCCTTCTTCGAGCCCGCTCATGACGACAGTTGGAAACTCGAGGCCCTTCGCGGCATGCAGCGTCATGAGCCATATGCGTGCCTCCATGCTGCCTTGTCCTTCGTCCGCTTCCGAGAGAAGCGACAGCTTGTCTGTAAACCCTCCCAGCGACGCCTCCGGCTCGCGCCCCTCGTACTCGCGGGCCGCCGAGACGAGCTCCATCAAGTTTTCGATGCGGCCCTGAGAGTCCTCGGACTTGTCCTCGCGCAAGTCCTGAAGATAGCCGCTCTGATCGAGCACTTTACCCAACGTGATCGAGAGCGGGTCCTTCCGTGCGACCTCCGCCAGACCGAGGATGAGATCGCGAAACGTGCGGAGCGACGTGACCGCGCGTTGCGGGACGAGACGCTCGTCGATCGCGCGATTCAGCTTCGTCCACAGCGAATTGGGCGCCGGAACCGCGATGCCGCTGGCGAGCAGAAGCGGCGGCGCTTCGTCTGCGGAGAGGCGGTCGATGGCGTCGAGAACGCCTTTTCCGTTGCCCCGCGGCGGGACGTTGATGACGCGGCGCAGGCTCACGTCATCGTGCGGGTTGATCAACAGCTTGAGAAAGGCGAGCGAGTCCTTGATTTCCTTGCGCTCGTAGAACCGGACACCGCCGACGACGCGGTAGGTCAGGCCCGCGCGCATGAGCGAGTCTTCGATCACGCGTGACTGCGCGTTCGTGCGGTACAACACCGCGACCGTGCAGTCCGGGGCAGACGAGATGCCGGAGTGGGCCGTGCGCATGATGTAGTCGGCCTCCTCGAGCTCGTCCGACCCGCGGAAGTATTTGATGAGGTCGCCGCCCTTGCGTTCGGTCCACAGCCGCTTTTCCTTGCGATTCTTGTTCTGGCTGATGACGGCTGAGGCCGCGTCGAGGATCACCTGTGTCGATCGGTAGTTCCGTTCGAGCTTGACAATTCTGGCCTCGGGGAAATCGTGCTCGAAATCGAGGATGTTTCGCAGGTCCGCGCCGCGCCAGCGGTAGATCGACTGATCGGGATCGCCGACGACCGCCAGGTTTCGGTGGCGTTCGGCCAGCCGTTCGATCAGGCGGTACTGCGGCCGGTTCGTGTCCTGATACTCGTCGACCATGACGAAGCGGAACTGCTCGGCGTATTTCTCGCGCACGTGCGGAACATTGTCGAGCAGCTCGACAGCCTTCAGGAGCAGGTCGTCGAAGTCCAACGCGCCGTTATCTCTGAGACCCTGAATATATTTGTCGTATACCTTCGCGAGCTGCTCGCCGCGCTGGCTCCAGCTCTGAGACTTGAAAAACTCCGGCCCGGCCATCGTGTTCTTCGCGTGGCTGATTTTGGACAGCGCCATCCGAGGCTGCACGACGCTGTCGTCAATCTGAAGCTCCTTCAACACGTGCTTGACGAGAGCAACCTGATCGGACGAGTCGTAGATGACGAAATCGCGAGGCAGGCCGATCGCCGTCGCTTCGCGCCTCAGCAGACGCGCGCAAAGCGCGTGAAATGTCGAGATCCATGAGCCGACCAGGTCGACCCCGAGCAGCGTCTCCACCCGGGTGCGCATTTCTTCCGCGGCTTTGTTCGTGAATGTGACGGCAAGGATTTCGTAGTGCTGTGCATAGCCTTCGGAGAGGAGATAGGCGATGCGCTGCGCGATGACGCGGGTTTTCCCGGAACCCGCACCGGCCAGGATGAGAAGCGGGCCGTCGATGTGCAGCACGGCCTCGCGTTGTTCGGGATTGAGGGATGCCAGTGGATCCATGAAAGGCTTTGGGCTCTCGGCTGTCGGCTCTCGGCCTGGCGTGAGGCCAAAAGCCCAGAGCCAAGAGTCCAGCGCCTATTCTACCGTGACACTCTTCGCGAGATTCCGCGGCTGATCGACGTCGCAGCCGCGGCGCACAGCGATGTGATACGCGAGCAGCTGCAACGGCAGTACCATCGCGATCGGCGAGAGCATTTCCGGTACGCGAGGGAGAGGGATAATCGCGTCACGCGCCGGATCCAGGATGCTTTTCAGCGTGTCGTGACCTTCGGTCGTGATGGCGATCACCGAGCCGCCTCGAGCCTTGACCTCCTGAATATTGCCAAGCATTTTCTCGAAGACGTGATCATTTGGTGCAATGCTTACTACGGGCATCTCGCTGTCGATGAGTGCGATGGGACCATGTTTCATCTCTCCCGCTGGATAACCCTCGGCGTGGATGTAGGAGATCTCCTTCAGTTTCAGCGCGCCTTCCAGCGCAATCGGATAGTTGATGCCGCGGCCGAGATATAGGAAATCGCTGCGATTGAAATACCGTGCGACGATCTCTTCGACCGCGCCCGACGCCTTGAGCGCCTGTTCCATCTGTTTCGGCAGCTGCACGAGCGCGTCGAGGTGACTTCTGGCATCGGATTCGCGCAGCGTACCCTTCATCTGCCCCAGAAACAGGGCCAGGAGGTTCAACGCCACGAGCTGCGACGTGAATGCCTTGGTCGACGCCACGCCGATTTCGGGCCCGGCGTGCGTATAAATGGTGCCTTCGGACTCTCTGGTCGCCATGCTTCCGACCACGTTGCAGATCGCGAGGCTTCGAGCACCCTTCTTGCGAGCTTCACGAAGCGCGGCCAGCGTGTCTGCAGTTTCGCCGGACTGCGTGATGATCACTACGAGCGTCTGGGGATCGACGATGAAGTCGCGATATCGGTACTCCGAGCCGTAATCAACCTCCACCGGTAGACAGGCGAAGCGTTCGATCAGGAACTTGCCGACCAGCGCGGCATGCCATGAGGTGCCGCATGCCAGGAGCACGACTTTGTTGATGCCGCGCAGATCTGCCGCGGAAATCGCGATTTCATCCAGAAACACACGAGCGGAGTCGATGCTGATACGGCCGAGCAGCGTTTCTTCGGCAGCCCGTGGCTGTTCGAAGATTTCCTTGAGCATGAAATGCCGGTACCCGGCCTTCTCCGCCATGATCGGGTCCCAGAGCACCCGCTGCGTCGCCTTCGAGACAGGTGTGCCGGCGAAATTCGTGAACTCGACACCGGTCCGCGTGATGACTGCCATCTCCTCGTCGCCGAGAAACACGACATCGCGGGTGTGGCTGAGAATGGCCGGCGTATCGGACGCCACGAAGAATTCGTTGTCGCCAAGGCCGACGACGATCGGCGGGCCGTTGCGGACCGCGATAATTTTTTCCGGGTCGTCGGTTGAGATAGCCACGAACGCAAACAGCCCGCGCATTTGGAGTAGCGCTTCTCTTGCCGCCCACTCCAGGTTGTGGTGGGGTCTGACCCCGTACTGGTACGGGGGTCAGACCCCATGTGGTCCATGTAGTGCTCGAGCAGATGCGCAATGATTTCGGTGTCGGTTTCCGTGACGAATTTGTGGCCGAGGTTCTGCAACTCCTTCTTGAGTTCCAGATAGTTCTCGATGATGCCGTTGTGGACGACGACGATCTTGCCCGTGCAGTCCAGGTGCGGGTGGGCATTTTCTTCCGTGGGCCGTCCGTGCGTCGCCCAGCGCGTGTGCCCCACGCCATAAAGGCCCTCGAGCGGCTGCGTGTCGATCGCCTGCTCGAGATTCACGAGCTTGCCCGCGCTCCGGCGGCGCTCGATCTGCCCGTTTCGCACAACCGCCACGCCTGCCGAATCGTACCCGCGATATTCCAGGCGGCGGAGCCCGTCAATCAGGATGGGAACGACTTCTTTCGGGCCGAGATATCCGATGATTCCGCACATAATTGATGTTCCTACTTTTTACTTTCTACTTTTAACTTTTTACTTTCCTGCTGCCTTCTCGTCTCGACCCAACCCTCGATGTTCCGCTGCTTCCCGGCGCTCACGGCAAGCGCGCCAGGCGGGACGTTTTCGCGGATTGTCGTTCCGCTGCCGATGTAAGACCCTTTGCCGATCGTGACCGGCGCGACCAGCTGCGAATCAGTGCCGACAAAGACACCGTCCTCGATCGTCGTCTGGTGCTTGCGGCTGCCGTCATAGTTGCACGTGATGGTGCCGGCGCCAATGTTCACGTTGTCGCCAATCACCGCATCTCCTAGATAGGCGTGATGACCAGCCTTCGTTCCTTTGCCCAATACAGCCTTCTTCAGCTCGACAAAGTTGCCGATGTGTACCGAATCCCCAAGCTCGGTCTCCGGCCGAATGTGGACGAACGGTCCGACGGTCACGCCTGACGCGAGACGGCTGCCGGTGATCACGCAGAAGTTCTGCACCGTGACCCGATCGTCCAGGACCGAGTTCACGATACGGACTCCGGCGTGGATCTCGCACGCCTGGCCGATTTGGGTGCGGCCCTCGAGATGCACGCCCGGATGAATGACGGTATCGGCTCCAACGACCACATCGTCGTCCACATACGTCGTGGCGGGATCTTCGAGCGTTACGCCGGCGGCCATCAGTTCTTCGTTTTTCTTCTGTCTCACGATTCGGCTCGCTTCTGCCAGTTCCGACCGGCTGTTGATGCCGCGAATCTCGTTCGGATCGTCGACGACGACCGTCTCGACGCCGAGTCGGCGGCGGCGATAGGTCGACACGAGATCGGTTAAGTAGTACTCGCCCTGTGCGTTCCCGGTTGCCAGCCCGCGGAGCGAATCGAACAACGGTCCGAGCGAAAACGCGTAAATGCCGCTGTTGATTTCCCGAATCTTCCGCTGCACCGGTGAGGCGTCGCGCTCTTCGACGATGCGCGAAATCCTTCCCTTTGTCCTCACGATGCGGCCGTAGCCGTACGGCTGATCGACGATGGCCGTCAACACGGTCGCGGCAACTTTTGACTCGGCGTGCTTGTGCACGAGCGCGGCGACAGTGTGGTCTTTCAGCAACGGTACGTCGCCGGAGAGCAACAGAACGACGCCTGTTTCGCCCTCGAGAACGCTCGCGGTTTGCAGCAGAGCATGGCCGGTGCCGAGTTGAGGCTCCTGGGTGACAAATGATAGCCCTGGATACTGTTCGAGGCCCTGGCGCAAAAGCTCTTTCATATGCCCGACCACGACCGTCGTTGTGCGCGGGGAAAGCGACTGGGCGGCAGCCATGGCGTAGCCGACCATGGGGCGTCCGGCGACGTGGTGCAGCACCTTGGGACGCGCGGATTTCATGCGCGTCCCCTTCCCGGCGGCCAGAATGACGACGTGCAGGTCCGACATCGGCCTACAGTTTACCGTCTACCGGACACCCGCTGCTGCCCAACCGGCGAACATTCTGTCGTAACCCGTTGAATTTAAATGAAATACCGATCCTACCGCCGGCGGAGTGGCTTTCGACGGTCGTTCTTGGGCAGACCGGTCGCCTCGAGGGCGGCTCGAACGCTGTCGAATTCCCGCAGCGGCTCGAGGTCTGGATCGTGGCGCGCCAGGGTGCGGTTGTCGGGATTCAGCTCGATGGCGCGAAGCAGAAGCGGCACCGCCTCGTCGAGGGCATCGCGCAATGCGAGCACCGACGCGAGCATGTAAAGCGCGTGGTCATACTCGGGCGCTTCCGAACTGGCGGTCCGCAAATGGCCGAGGGCTTCGTCGTAATTTCCGGCGTTCACCGCCAGCGTGGCTGCGAATACGCGTTCTTCGGGCGTTGACGGCGCGGCGGCCCGCGGCGCCATATGCCGGTCACAGACATTCAAGTAGAGACGCACGCGCTCGTGAAGCTCTCGCTCTTCCGGGTAGCGCGACACGACGGATCGCAACAGAGCGGACGCTCGCGCGAACTCGTGTGCTTGCAGTGCCGCAACGCCTTCTTCGTAGAGTCCGACGGCGTCAACGTGTCCAGTACCGAGGGATGGGGACGGATAGCGGAAGATTCGGCGTAGAGCCACCGTCGCGCTGCTGCACGCGGGCGTCTGCAGTAACCGACGCGTCAGCGGGTTTGACCCGGCCGGAGCGGGAACTCGCCCGCCGCTGCTTCGCCATGGACTCTGCCTGAGCGGGCGCTACGGTAACAAATCGTTGTCGTGTCGGTCAAGGCACGGTCAAGGCTTTGAGTCGTTCAAGGCGATCGTAGACTTCATTGGGCGAAAGACCGAATCTGCGCGCTGTCGTGGTGATGGCTTGGCGCCGGGATAAGCCGCCAGAATTGGTCATTTGACAGAAATAAGAGCTAAGTGTCATATCATCAATATATTCAGGGATGCCTGCAGGCTGCACTTGCGGCGAAAGGACGATCGTGAATTCGCCGCGTTCCTTGAATTTCAGCTGAGAGGCGTGGCGTGCTGTAGTCTGAAGGATTTCCTCGTGAAGTTTGGTGAGCTCCCTGGCGACAGTAATTGGTCTATCGCCCAATATATCACCCATCGCAGCCAGTGTCTTGGCGATTCTATGTGGGGCTTCGAAGAAAACCACTGTCCTCAGTTCCGGTGCAAGGGTCTGTAGCCATCGTATTCTATCTGTTGACCTAGACGGTGCAAAGCCGGCAAAGACGAATTCATCGGCTGGATACCCGGACGCTGCCAGCGCAGCTAATACCGCGCTCGCGCCTGGAATCGGCACCACACGGATGCCTGTGCTGACGGCGCCAGCAATCAATCGCTGACCTGGGTCTGAGACCAATGGCGTGCCCGCATCGGAGACGAGCGCGATGTCCCGGCCATCCGATAACTTTTGCAGGAGTGCCGGCACTTTCTCGGCCTCGTTGTGCGCATGGAGGCTCGTTGTCGGGGTGTCAATTCCGAAATGACGAAGGAGGAGTCCGGTGCGCCGCGTATCTTCAGCGGCGACGAGATCAACGGATTTTAAAGTGTGAAGGGCGCGCACTGTAATGTCGTCCAGGTTCCCGATTGGGGTGGAAACGACGTACAGGCAGCCAGCCATGCGCGGAGTAGGATATTGTACCATTGTGGTTTGTCGGTATCGGCCAACACTGAACAGGGATTCGAGCTGCTGCCTAAATGATGCGTTCGTCCGAGCCATTTCATCATTTCGTCGACGACTATCTCGCCTATCTCCACGAAGTTCATCCCACGGGCGCGACGCTTGACGGCATACACACGTACGACGACCACATCGAAGATTTCAGCCGAAACGCGATAGATCAGCACACCAGAGCACTCTCCGGCTTCTCGCGCCGGCTTCAGGACATCAACCTCAGCGACCTGAATGCCGTCGAAAAGGCCGAGCAGCCGATGGTGGCCTCCAACATCCAGGCGAGGATGTTCGAGCTCGAGCAGATCCGCACGTGGGAGCGCAATCCGCACCATTACGCGGACACGCTGTGCTCGAGCCTCGCTGCGCAGGTGGTGTTTACTCACGCGCCACTGCCCGAACGGGCCCGCCGGGTTCTCTCGAAGCTACGTCAGACCGCTCGCGTTGTGCAGGCAGCGCGCGACAACATCAAGGATCCGCCCGGCATCTTCATCAAGATCGGTCTCGAGACGTTTCGCGGCGCGCTCAATTTCATCGAGAAGGACCTGCCGAGGGCGTTTTCCGCGCTCGATGACATGCACCTGCTCGGCGATTTGGCGGACGCGTCCACCGAAGCCGGCACGGCGATTTCGAACTACATCCGGTACCTCGAGGAAGACTCTGCGCCGAAGGCGCGGGCGTCCTTCCGTCTCGGGCGCGATTTGTTCGAGCGGAAACTCGCGCTCGACGAAGGCTTGGCGATGGATGCGGAGCGGCTGCTCAGCATCGCCATGCGGGAGTTCCAGGCCACTCAGGATGAGTTTCGCTCGCTCGCCGGAAAACTCGACGGCGGCGACCCGATAGCCGTATGGCGTAAGGCGAAGGAAGCCCATCCGGCGCCGGGGGCTCTAGCCGCGACGGCGCAGCAACAGCTCGAGGAGTTGAGCACGTTCATCGACCGCAACGGCATCGTCACGCGCCCGGAAGGTGAAGCGGTTATCGTTGCGCCGACTCCCGACTTCTACAGGTGGACATTTGCGAGCATGTGGGTGCCCGGACCCTTCGAACAGAAGGCGACGCGCGCGTTCTATTACCTGACCGACGTCGACCCGTCATGGCCGTCCGACCGGCAGGAAGAGCACCTGCGCGATTTCAATTTCCCGACGCTGTGGGCCATTTCGATTCACGAGGTCTACCCCGGGCATTTCCTGCACTATCAGTTCTTGCGGCGTGTCGAGTCGAAGGTGCGCAAGTCGATACTGTTCTCGCCGGCGTCATTCGTCGAGGGCTGGGCGCATTATGCCGAGCAGATGATGGTCGAAGCGGGATTCCACCGCAACGATCCCACCTTCAAGCTTGCGCAGCTCGCCGAAGCGCTGATTCGCCTCGGCCGCTTCATCGTGTCCATCAGGCTGCACGTGCAGGACTGGTCGGTCGAGCAGGGCGTGCGCTTCTTCCGCGACGAATGTTTCATGGAGGAAGGCGGCGCACGCCGCGAAGCCGAGCGCGGGACGTTCGATCCAACCTACCTTGTCTATTCGGTCGGGAAGCTGATGCTGCTGAAGCTGCGCCGCGACTACAAAGAGCAGCAAGGCGCGAAGTATTCGCAGCGTGCGTTCCACGATCAGCTCCTCGGCAACGGCGCCGCGACGTTTGCCGTGCAGCGCCAGTTGATGCTCGGCGACGCCACCGGAGACTTGCTGGAGTAAACTGTTTCGCGAAATGCCACTGTACCAGTACGAATGTGCGGCGTGCGGCCACCGCTTCGAGCGGATCCGGAAATTTTCGGATCCACCGGTAGAGACCTGCCCGAACTGCGGCGAAACAAAAGTACAGAAGCTCGTGTCGAGCCCCGCGATTCAGTTCAAGGGCGCTGGCTGGTATATCACCGATTACGCGAAGAAGGGTCCAGCCGCAGGCGATACGAAGTCGGAAGCGGCGAAAGAGTCGGGGAAAGAGTCGGGGGAGTCGAAAGAGGCACGGCAGTCTAAGGAGTCGGGGGAGTCGAAAGAGTCGGGTAAGTCCACGGAGTCGAAAGAGTCCAAAGAGTCCAAAGAGTCGAAACCTGCCGCGCCCGCGGCGGGCACCACGAGCACGGCCAAAGCCTCGGGCGAGTAAGTTATTTGCCGGTGCGGTAGGTGCTGCGCCGCTCGATGTTCTCCGATCGCAAATAGGCACGAAACGCGTCGCTCAAATCCGCCCGCCTGAGTGCGAAATAGACGACCGCCTGAAGATAGCCCAGCTTGTTGCCGGTGTCGTGGCGCGACCCCTCAACTTCGTAAGCGTAAATTTTCCGCTGCCGAAGAAGCCTGCGTAGTCCGTCGGTCAGCTGGATTTCGCCGGTCCTGTCGCTCGCGGTTTCGCGCAGCACGGAAAAAATATCCGGCGTCAGCAGGTAGCGTCCGATGATGGCGAGATTCGACGGGGCCTCCTCGCGCCGCGGCTTCTCGACCAGGTCCCGCACCAGGTGAACGCCTTTACCGAGATCCACGGACGAATCGACGTCGACCACGCCGTAATTGGAAACCTGATCCACGGGCACCCGCTCGACGGCGAGGACCGGCCCGCCGACTTTCTCGAACACGTCGATCATCTGTCTGAGCGCCGGCGGATTGGCGTCGATCACATCGTCCGCCAGGATGACGGCGAAAGGCTCGTCGCCCACGAGGTCAGCGGTCACCAACACCGCGTGGCCGAGACCCAGCGGTTCGCCCTGGCGCACGTACGCCACGTTGATCATGTTGGAGATTTGACGGATCTCTTCGAGCAGATCGAGCTTGCCGCGCTGCTGAAGAAAGCTCTCTAGTTCGATGTTGACGTCGAAATGATCCTCGATCGCGTTTTTTCCGCGCCCGGTGACGATGATGATGTTCTCGACGCCGGACGCAACGGCCTCTTCGACGCCGTACTGGATGATCGGCTTGTCGACGAGAGGAAGCATTTCTTTTGGCTGGGCCTTGGTCGCGGGCAGAAACCGAGTACCCTAAACCGGCGGCCGGGAAAACGACTTTGCGAACGGTTGATTTCACGCCGTCATTCTACTTTAGCCACGGCAGGCGGTCGGTGATGAGCCGTAGCATACAATTTCACCCATGCTTGACCCGGCATACGTACGCGATCACCAGGAAGAAGTCCGGCGCGGGTTGCAAAACCGCGGCTGGAACGCCGAGGGCGACCTCGAGCAACTTGCGACGCTCGACAATAGCAGGCGCCGGCTGATTCCGGAGCTCGAAGGTTTGAAGCGCGACCAGAATGCGGCCGCCGACGAAGTGGCGCGAGCCAAGCGCCAAGGGAAGGACGCGAGCGGTATTTTCGAGGCCAACCGGCAGCGCGCGCAACGGATACGTCAGCTTGACATCGAGCTCGATCAGGTCGAACAACAGCGCTCGATCATCCTGATGTCTCTGCCCAACGTACCGCACTCCAGCGTCCCCGTCGGCAAGAGCGAAGCGGACAATGTGGTCGTGCGCACGTGGGGAGAGCCGACGAGGTTCGATTTCGAGCCGCGCGCGCACTGGGATCTCGGACCCGCCCTCGGCATTCTGGAATTCGAGCGCGCCACGAAGATGTCCGGCGCGAGATTTGCGCTGCTTCTCGGCGCCGGCGCGCGACTGTCGCGCGCGCTCACAGACTTCATGCTCGATGTGCACACGCGCGAGCACGGATACCTCGAGGTCGCGCCGCCGTATCTCGTCAACCGGGCTTCGCTCGAAGCGACCGGCCAACTACCGAAGTTCGAAGCCGACCTGTTCAAAGTCGCTGGCGAATGGGACCTCTTTCTGATTCCCACGGCCGAGGTTCCGCTGACGAATATCCATCGCGGCGAGATCCTGAACGGCGACCTGCTGCCGCTGAAGTACACGGCCTACACGCCATGCTTTCGCAGCGAAGCGGGATCGCACGGCAAAGACGTGCGCGGCCTCATCAGGCAGCATCAGTTCGAAAAAGTCGAGATGGTGAAGATCACGCACCCCGACACATCGTACGACGAGCTCGAGTCGATGACGCTGAATGCGGAAGACGTGCTCCAGAAGTTGGGGCTGCCGTATCGCACGATCGTCCTCTGCACCGGAGACGTCGGCTTCGCAATGGCGAAGACGTACGACGTCGAGGCATGGCTCCCGGGCCAGAACGCGTATAAAGAGATTTCCTCGTGCAGCAACGCCGAGGCGTTTCAGGCCCGCAGGGCGAACATTAAATTCAAGGCGGGTGGAACGGGGAAAGCCGAGTTCGTGCACACGCTGAACGGATCGGGGTTGCCGATCGGCCGCACACTGGTCGCCGTCCTCGAAAATTACCAGCAGAAGGACGGGTCGGTGCGCGTGCCCGACGCGCTGCGTCCATACATGGGCGGGCTGGAAGTGATTGAGCCTCGAGAACGTGGCGGTAACGAAAATCGAAAACCGAAGAACGAATAGCGATTTCAGCGGCGATATTATTCGTTGTTCGTTGTTCGTTTTACGTTTCCGTGTACTTCCTCTCCAGCGTATGCGACGTCATCTGGCGGATATGGGCCACGGTGGAGTCACCGAACTTCTCTTTCACCATCCTCAAGTACGGATCGTGGCGGAAGTACGTGTCGAACGCTCGATCGCGGAAACGCAAGACTTCTCCGGCAGAGACATGCCGGGTGGGCAGGGGCAAGGTGTCCACGGCATGCTGTGAATAGCCGCTCCATGTGTCTGGCAGTCGCCACCCATTCCGGACCGCCTCGTCGTACAACGGCGAGCCCGGGTAAGCCATCGCAGAGTAGAAATTGGCGAACTCGCAGTTGAGGTCGAGCGCCAGGTCGAGCGTCCGCTGCATCGTCTCGTGGGTGTCTTCCGGAAGCCCGAAGATAAAGTTGCCGATGATGCTGATGCCGGCATTCTTAATCTGGCGAACCGTGTCGTACACCTCACCAACCTGGTAGCGCTTGTCGACGTCGGTCAGCACGTGGTCGTCCGCCGCCTCGATGCCGAGGGCGAGCCAGTTGAAACCGGCGCGCTTGAGCTTGTCGAGCATGTTCTCTTTTACCGTATCGACGCGTGCGTAAGCCCAGATGTTCAGGTTGTAGCCGCGTTCGATCAGCAGATCGCAGATGCCAAGCACGTGGCGCTGATTCAGCACGAACATCTCGTCGGCGAACTTGATGTTCCGCACGTTGTACCTGTGGACGAGTAGATCGATCTCGGCGATGACCCGTGCCGGCGTCCAGAACCGGTAACTGTTTGCTTCCGCCCGGAGACCCATCATCTGCTCGCCGGCCTTGAACGGTGCCTGAATGCAGCAGAACGAGCAGCGATACGGACACCCCAGCGTGGTGTAGATAGCCGCGTACGGCTCACGATCGAGATCGCCGAAGCAATGCCAGTTGTGCGCCCGGTATTGCGACATTGGCAGCAGGTCCCACGCGATTCCGGGCATCTCTACATCGAGATCCTTCACGAGAGGCGCCGCCTGATTGCGGACCGGGTGCCCGTGATCGCGGTATACCAGCCCACGCACGCGAGACAGGTCCGGTTCGGCGGTCGCTCTAAACGCGTGCAGCAGGTCGACAACCGTGTGAAGAGCTTCATCGCTCGAGACGAAATCACAGGCTTCGTCCGCGAGCGTGCGCTCGGGAAGCGCCGCAACGTGTCCGCCGAGCATGAGGAGTGGCATGTCGGGCACGATGTGTTTAATCGCTGTCGCCAACGCCGAGGCTCCCGTCATGTTCTGGGTGGATGCCGAAGGCTGGTGACCATAGACGACGATGGCAGTGAGCACCGGCGAAAGGACCTTCACGCGATCAGCGACCTGCTCGGGTGTGAGCTCGTCGGCTTCGGCATCGACGATGTCGACCGAGAAACCCTGTGCCCGTGCGAACGTGGCGATGAGGCCGGCCCATACGGGGTTCTCGACTGCCGTCAGCCGCTTCCCGAGAGACTGGTAGATTCGCGCTCGGCTGCCGGGATTAACGAGAACGAGATCGGGGCTGCTGATCGTCATTGCCAATGATCGATTCAATTATGTACGGCGGTCGGCCGCGCACATCTTTATACACGCGGATGAGGTAGGTGCCCACGACCGCGATCGCGCCGATCGTCGTGGCCCAAAAAAACGTCAGGGCGGCCATGAACGTCGATCCTGCGAGGGCCAACGTCAGGGACGCGATCACGCCAGCCGCCGCGATCGCGAAGCAGGCGTAGATCGGCATGAACGAGAACGACGTCAGCCCGGTGGTGAACGTCTTCCACGGATTCCTGCTGAAAAACGGAAAATGCGTGCGCCCCGCGTGCCGCGAGTCGCGCTCGTATGGAACGCACACCTGGTTGAAGCCGAGCCAGACGACGAGACCGCGCAAATATGGGTCCGACTCGCGCAACCGCAGCAGATGATCGACCGCGGCTCGCGAGAGCAGCTTGAAATCTCCGGCGTCGACCGGAAGCTCGATGGATGATCCGAACTGGATGAGGCGGTAGGCCACACGTGTCGCCGCCATCTTGAGCGCGTTCTCACCGTGCCGCCGAGTGCGCACGGTGTGGACGACGTCGGCTCCATGCCGCCAGCGATCTATCAATTTCGGGATCACTTCAGGGGGATCCTGCAGGTCGGCATCCATGTAGACCACAGCGTCGCCACGAGATGTGGCCATGCCGGCAATGACACCCTCCGCGACGCCAAACCGCCTCGACATATTCACGATCGTGATGCGCGGGTTGCGCTGACGCTCCGCGACGAGCAGTGGCAGCGACGCGTCGGTCGACGAATCGTTGACAAAAACGCTCTCGTAGTCGACGTTTTGGCCGGCGAACATCGCGTCCAGCCGCGCGATCAGCGTCGGGATGTTGTCGGCCTCATTGCGGAAGGAAAAGACGACGGAGATGAGAGGCCGGTCGGGTCTCGTCATGCTCAGATATTCGAGTATTTTGCGTTCCGGATGATGGCGAAGCCCTTGATGAGCTCTCGAATGCCATCGTCCAGCGAGAACGCCGGGGAATAGCCGGTGCGCTCGATTTTCTCGTTCGACACGATGTAATCGCGCTTGTCCGGATCCGTGCCGACGTTGGACTCGTAAACCGCGAAGCCCGGTACGTGCTTTTGAATCCGCTCGCACAGCTCGAGCTTCGAGAGGTTCGCGTCGGAGAGACCGACGTTGTACACCTGCCCCTGCATGGCGTCAAACCGATCCATGGTGTGCAGGAACGCGCGCGCCACGTCGCGGACGTGAATGAAGTTACGCTTGAAGTGGCTCTCGAAGAGCACGATGAACCGATCGGTGTACGCGCGGTAGGTAAAGTCGTTCACGAGAAGATCGAGCCGCATCCGCGCTGACATGCCGAACACCGTGGCGAGCCTCAGGCTGACGGCGGCCGGATGTCGCTCGAGCAGCGTTCGCTCCACCTCGACTTTGTCGCGGCCGTACAGGGAAACCGGCCGGATAGGCGTTTCCTCTGTGCAGAACTTACCCGCCTCGCCGACGCCATAACCGCTGTTGGTGATCGGCAGGATGACACGCTGGTCTCGTCCGACGAGGCCGAGCATGTCGACGATTGCCTGCTTGTTCGTTGACGTCGCGGCAAGGGGATCGCGATCGCACAGCGGCGCTCCGACGAGCGCCGCGAGTGGCACGATGACATCCGCCTTCTTCACGAGCGGCCTCATCGTGTCCATCGAGCGCACGTCGCCGCGCACGATCGAGAACTGCGGGTGATAACAGACCGCCGCGAGGCTGTCCTGGCCGTACATGAAATTGTCGACGACCGCCACCGAGCAGCCGCGGTCGAGCAGCGCCGGGACCAGCACCGATCCAAGGTATCCGGCACCGCCGGTGACAAGCACTCTCACCATAAATTTACGAAAAACGTAAAAAGGGGGTCAGACCCCATTTAGTACCGAGCGGAGGTGATTGAGTTCCGCGGTGATCTCGCGGGGGTGATTGCCCACAAAAAAGCCGCGCTCGTGGGCGAGCTTCGCGTGATCCAGGTTGCCGACGATGTCGTAGTCGAAGAACTTCACAGCCGCATGATGCGGAAAACAGCCGCCGGTGATCATGCGGAATTCGATGCCGCCGTTTCGCATCGCGTCCATCACGCGCGCCCGATCGAGTGTCGACTCCGGATTCAGGATGATCGTGAAGCTGAACCAGGAACTCTCGCCGTTCTCGCGCTGAATGATGAACCGATTGTCGCCGCGGAACAGCTCGACGAAATGCGCCGCGTTCCGCCGCCGCACCTCAAGCATGCCGTCGAGTTTCTTAAGCTGCTCGCTGCCGACGGCTCCGGCGAGCTCGAGCGGCCGGACGTTGTACCCCGGCACGACGAATCGGTAGGCCTCGAAGAACGGGTCGTCGTGCCGCTGGCCCTGGTTCACGATGGAGTCGGACGGCACGTCGCGCGCCCATCCGTGATTGCGGATCGCTCGCGCGAGGTGATCGATTTCGAGGTCGTTCGTAACCAGCAACCCGCCCTCCATCGTCGATATGTGATGCGAGTAGAAAGTGCTGAACGTGTTGATGTCGCCGAACGTGCCGCATAGGCGGCCGTTCAGGCTGGCGCCCAGCGACTCGCAGTTGTCCTCGAACATGATGAGGTCGTGTGCGTCGCAGAACGCCCGGATTCGATCCAGCGCAGCCGGGTTGCCGAGAATGCTCACCGCGACGACCATCCGCGTGCGCGCCGTGAGGGCGGCTTCGAGATTCGACACGTCCATGTTGAGCGTGTCCAGCTCGACGTCGACGAACCGCAGCTTCAAGCCGGTACTGCTGAAGCGGGTGAAACGTTGTGGCCCACGAGATAGCAGGCACGATGACTTCGTCGCCGCGCTGCAGCGGTCGCGTCGACCGGTAGAACAGCGCCGCTACGCCGACGAGGTTCGCGGACGATCCCGAGTTGACCATCACCGCGTGCTTCATGCCGAAGCGCGCCGCAAACGCGTCCTCGAACAACCGAACCTGCTCGCCCATGGTGAAGCGGCCGCTGCGCAGCACGCGCTGCATCGCGTCGAGCTCTTCCTGTCCCCAGCTTGTGCTCGAAAGCTCGTAGGCCATCAGGTGCGGGCGAGCTCGCGCGCGGCGGCGGCGATGCGCGCGGCATCGGGATAGTAGAACTGTTCCAGCGTGTAGCCTGCCGGCGTCGGGATGTCTGGTAACCCGATACGCACGACGGGCGCCTTCAGATCGGCGAATCCTTTCTCCGCGGCCAGGCATCCGATCTCCGCGCACAAGCCACCCTTCATCCAGGCTGTATCGACGACGATGAGACGCCCGGTTTTTTTCAGCGATTCGAGGACGATCGCTTCGTCGAGCGGTTTGATCGTGCGCAGGTCTATGACCTCGACGTCAATGCCGTCGGAGGACAGTGATGTCGCGGCCTGATACGCAAGCTCGATCGCATGAGAAGCCCCGACGATCGTGACGTCGCGGCCGTGGCGGCGGTAGATGCCTTTGCCGATCGGCACCCGATACGCGCCTTCCGGCACAACGCCGTCCTTTTTCATGAGCCACCGATGCTCGAATACGCACACCGGGTTGTTGTCGAGAATTGCCGACAGGAGGAGGCCCTTGGCATCGTAGGGCGTGCTCGGCATCACAATCTTCAAGCCCGGCACGCCGAGCAACATGCCATGAATAGCCTGAGAGTGCTGCGCGCCGGATCCCCATCCACGGCCGATCGCGGCCCAGACGACCATCGGCACCGTGGTCTGCCCATTGTCCATGAAATGGAATTTGGACGCGTGGGTCACGAGCTGGTTGAACGCCAGCAGCACGAAGTCGGGCCGATTGTGCATGAACACCGGCCGCATGCCGTTCATCGCCGCGCCCGTGGACACGCCCATCATCGCTTCCTCAGACAGCGGCGTGTCAAAGACGCGGTCGGGCCCAAATCGCGCAGCCAGATCTTTCGTGGTTCCAAACATCGCCGTCGGATCGTCGACGCCCTGGCCAAGAACGAAGACACTCGGATCCTGCTCCAGCGCCGTCGCAAGGGCCTCGTTGACGGCGCGCACGTACGACACGACGCGCCCCTCTGCGGGGTCGGGCCGATCGTAGACAAGCGAATTAACTAGACCTTCATCCCAAGGCATCTTTTTTAAACTTTGGGCCCCTTTCCACCGCTCGGCGCCGCTCGCTTGCGGCCCTCGACCTCTCGCTCAGGACGCCCTGAGGTTACTCGAAGGGCGGGCTCCCGCTGCCCCACGCCGCTCGCGGCTTAGTCCGCGTACACATGCTTGTAGAGGTCTTCTTCCGTCGGGTTGGGACTTGCGAGCGCCAGGTCGAAAGCGTTGGCAATTTCGGCGGCAATGTCGGTTTCCATGGTCTGAATCGCGGCCGCATCGAGCGTTGCCGAGCGCGTCAGGTAGTTGCCGAACAGGTGAACCGGATCGACAGCTTCCCACGCGACACGCTCGGCCTCGGCGCGATACCCGGTTTTGCTGTCGTCGCCGGCGCCGCCGTGCGCACGGAACCGATACAACGCAACCTCGATGAACGTCGGGCCGCCGCCGGTTTTGGCTCTCTCCACCGCCGCCCTGACCGCTTCGTGTATTACGAGCACATTGACGCCGTCCACCGAGACGGCCGGCATCCCGTGGGCTTCGGCCCACGCGCGGATGTCGCGGGGCGGCTGCCGAGCCGCTAGCGGCGACTGGACCGAGTAGAAATTATTTTCGCAGAAGAAAATCACCGGCAGCTTTTTCAGTGCCGCAAAATTGAGGCTTTCGGCTGTGACCCCCTCCTCTGTGGTCGCGTCGCCGAGAAACACGACAACGACCCCATCGTCCTGCTTCATCCTTGCGGCGAGTGCCGCGCCGGTCGCGATGGGCACCGCGCCCCCCACAATCGCCGAGGTGCCTGACATCCCGACGGATTTGTCGATCAGGTGCATCGATCCGCCGCGGGAGCCGACGCAGCCGTTGATGCGGCAATGCATCTCGCACAGCATACGAGTCAGGTCGCCGCCCTTCGCCAGATACGCGCCGTGCGTGCGGTGGCTCGTGTAGACGAGATCGGTGGTGCGCAGCGTCGAGCAGCACCCCACGGCCGCCGCTTCCTGGCCGATAACGAGGTGAATCGGCGTCTTCATCAGATCCTGATGGTAACGACGTTCGATCTCCTCCTCGATTCGGCGGATGCGCAGCATCGCCCGGTACCACCCGATGAGCTGAGAGGCGGAATGCGAGTGCGAGATGCGGTCGAATCCAGCGAGCCCGTGACCCTTGTACGGATAGCGGATGGTCATAGACCGTTTGGTTGGTAGAGCACGATGCGGCTGCCGGACATCTCGAACCTGAATGGCACGGCGATGAGATTGCCGAGGGCGATGCGAACCTTCTCGTGATCGCCCGGCCGCACGAACAGGAGCATGAACCCGCCGCCGCCGGCGCCGAGCAATTTTCCGCCGACGGCCCCGGCCCTCATCGCGGTGTCGAGCAGTTGATCGACCGTCGCGTTCGTCACGCGATCAGACAGCGAGCGCTTGAGCTGCCAGGCGTCCCTCAAGAGATGGCCGAACTCCACGAGATCCGTCTTAGCCGACGACACGATGTCGATCGCGTGCTCCACCATCTGGTGCATCGTACGCATGTCGGCGGATTTGTTCTTCAGGTTCGTCACGACCGTTTCCGCAACTTCATTCGCCGTCCGGGAAATGCCCGTGAAAACGAGCATGAGGTGACTCTGAAGCGCGTGCAGCCGCTCGGGAGGCAGCACGATCGGCGCGACACTGTAGGTGCCGTTCCTCGAAATCGTGATGTGGTTGAAGCCGCCAAACGCTGCCGACACTTGATCCTGCAGCCCTACGCGCTCTCGGAGCACGCACTGCTCGACGTGGATGGCTTCGTTCGCGAGCGTCTCCTTCGCGATGTGGCGTCCATCGAGTGCGTGCACCGCGTTGATGAGCCCAACCGTAAATGCCGAGCTCGATCCGAGCCCCGATCGCGCGGGCAAGTCGCCGTCGTGGTGAATCTCCAGTCCCTTCTCCACTTTGAGCCACTCGAGCACACCGTGCACGGCGGGATGCTGGATATCGCCGATCTCCTTCACATTTTCGACAATGGAATAGACAACGCGAAAGCGATGGTCGAAAAACGGCGGCAGCTCGCGAACGCTGATGTAACAGTACTTATCGATGGTGGTCGCCAACACGGCGCCTCCGTGCTCGCCGTACCATTCTGGATAGTCGGTGCCGCCGCCGAAAAATGAGATCCGAAACGGTGTCCGGCTGATGATCATGCCCGCAGTGCCGAAAGAATAACAGCTTAAGGGCCTGGAATGTCATAGAGCAGCAGGCGCCGGCTCTGAGACGCGACAGGCAGCTGCAGCGTCCAGTCCGAGTACGCGAGAACCTGCGTGACGCCGAAATCGCGTCGAATTTCGCGCCAATGTTCCGGCGAGTATCGTTCCCAGGTGTCGCGGTGCGAGAGCGCCGGGATCCGGCCCGCACCGACGGCCTCTGGTGGAGGGTGATGAAGATCGAGCCCGTAAATATCGCGGAGCATGCGCTGCATCGGCGCCCCGGTTTCGAGCGAGTACATCACGGTATCCAGTGCGCCCGTGTCAAGAAGCACGGGACGCCGGGTGCGCAACTGGATAAGGTGCAGATCACCAGCGACGAGCAGCACTCCCCGGCCGCGGGCGATGTCAGCGAAGAACACGTCGTTCGTGCGGTCATGGAAATGCGCGCCCGACAGCTCTCCGTGTTGATGCATCGTCATCAACACGGCGAGGGAGAGCAGGAACAAGTGCGACAGGAGCAACGGGTGCAGTGGGTGCGACGGCTCGTCGCTCTTTGTCCTCTGCACTCTGCTCTTCCATGCGGCGCCGGCAAGTAGTGCGGCAGTTGCCATCCAGACGATATGGAGCGGCCTGATGTAGCTCTGATAGCGAATACCGTGATGGTGTTCGAGGAACGCCCATAACATACTCTGGCCGCTGGCCAGCAAGCCGCACGTCAGGAACAACAGCGCGCCGCTGCTCCAAAGCTCACGACGGCTGGCCAGAAGACCGAATATGAGTGCGACGAACGTCATAGCTGCGAAGTTGAGGTACCGGCCAGGCATC
Source organism: Vicinamibacterales bacterium (assembly GCA_963784045.1). GTDB lineage: Bacteria > Acidobacteriota > Vicinamibacteria > Vicinamibacterales > JAMQPK01 > JAMQPK01. The sequence continues at coordinate 169,403 of CAWAPZ010000004.1, read as the reverse complement.
AAGACGAGCAGCGCCGCCGGCAGCCGGTCGGGAGGAATCCAGGAGAGGGGAATCATCGCCAGCGCCATGAAGGATCCGGCGGCGGTGATCCGCAAGAGTAGTTTCGACGAGCTCGGAAGCTCCTTCGTAGTGCCCGGCTTCAGCCTGGCCATGAGAAGCCATGCGACCGCGACGACGAACGAGGCAACGTTCAGCATCACGCCGTTGTGCCAGATGTTGACGGCCGCACGGTGTCCGTCCCAGAGCCTGACGAACGTCGAGAGATCCTCTGAAGAGAGGCGCGCCATGCCGGCGGGCGTTTCGGGTGCGAGGCTGAAGTGGATCAGCAAGCTGGCAGTCGTCACTCCGCATCCGGCCAGAAGCCAGGGCAGGGCCGCGCGAAGCTCCGCGCGAAGGGTGCGAAAGTCCGAGAGTACGGCGAGGAAGACTGTAAGGACGATCCACGAACCGAGCGCCGGATGGATGCACGGCGCCATGCCCAGCAACAGTGCGCCGGCACGATACCAGCCGGCGCCGAGCATGGCGACGGCCAGCACACCCGTCGACAAGCCGACCACCCCGTATGTGTGTTCCGTGCCCAGCAGGAACAGTGGGTACACGGTGCCGTACTCGGCGGAGCGCGTGAAGAAAATCAACGCAGCGGCCCCGACGGCGAGCAAGGTGTTCCGGCTCAGCCCGTAGACGAACAACGCCAGTGCTTGAAACGTGAGCATTCCCTGGACACCGCTGACAATCAGGGAAAGCGCGAGCTCGCTGACGCCCGCCCGAAGCCCGAGCGCCAGCAATTGGTGCAGCACGGTCCACAACCGCGTGTGATAGATGTAGAAGACGTTGTCGGGGGCATATGAAACAAGCCCGCCAACGACCTGCGCCGTTTCGACGGCGACCTGCCAGTCTGGGAACCCCAACATCCCGACGCGGAATCCGAGGATGCCGCTGAGAAGAAGGACCCAGAAGGCGCCGTGCATTCGGGCAAGTATGTCGCAGATCGTATCGATTCTCGCCTGCCGGAGGATTCACGGTTACACTTACCCGCTCACTTCAGGAGGCCGAAATGAAGAGCACGAAATTGGTGTTGTCGCTCGGCGCTGTGTGCGCGGTCGTCGCCGCGTTCGTCATGTCTCCCGCGTCTTCGTCGGACGTCCGCGCCGCGAATCAGGCACCGGCTGCGTTGAACTGTAACCTCACGCAGTACAAAGCGAGCACCGGCCTCACGTCCGCTCTTGAAGGCGACGTGCTCACTGTTTCGTGGAATGGCCAGGGCACGTCGCAGCTGCGCGCGCGATTTGCGATTGACGCCGGTACGCCGACAATCCGCGATCTCTCCGCGCGTCGTGGCAGCGGCGAATGGGGGATGCTCGGGCAGAACCTCACACCTGAGTATCGCGTGACGACTGGCGTCCGCCGGATGTCGAATGACCAGGCGAACGCGTTTGCCAGCCTTGGAATCGACGTCACGCCCGAGTTGCTTGAAAAGCACAAGTGGTACGCATTCTGGGATGCGCCGCTAAGCGTACCGGGTTATTACCCTGTAACCGCGGGTGGGCGAGGGGGCGGTGCGGGCGCTCCTGCCCAGACAGAGTTGGGACAAGGCGGCACCATCCAGGAGCAGGTCGCAGCGCTGCAGTCGGGCTCGCGCGGTAAGCCTGGCTTCAATCCCAATCCCAACCCGCCCGGGTTCACTGGGGGCCGCGGCATCCCGCTCCCACGGAAGCCCGAGGAAATTCGCCGAGGCGTGTCGGCGTTCTCCGCTTCGGCGTGTGAGGTCAAGAGCGACGGCGCGAGCCTCGCCGTCACCTTCCCAGGGATGAAGCTCGGGATCTTCGACGGCAACCTGCGATTCACGGTCTATCGCGGGACGAACCTCCTGCAGATGGATGCGATCGCGCGAACGAACGAACCTTCAGTCGCATACAAGTACGACGCGGGTCTGAAGGGGCTCTCGACTGGGACGATGCCTCGAGTCACGTGGCGCGATACGGGCGGCCATCCGCAGCAGCATCAATTCGGCGGACCGAAGGCGATCGGATTGTCCGCCATCCGCGCGTCGAATCGGCTGCTCCTCGCCGAAGGGCCAAAGGGATCGATCGCGACGTTCCCGCCTCCGCACACGTTCTTCTTCACGCGCGAAGTGGACGTCAACCTTGGTTACGTCTTCTATCGCAACGACGGCGGCGGCACCTACAGCATCGGCGTCACGATGCCCGAGGCAGAGTCGGACACCTTCCCGTCCTACGAGCAGAACTACGCGCTTTACAACGCGCCCCCCGGCACGTGGCAGAAGATGCAGATGTTCTTCTACGTCAGCCCCGAGGCAGGCGAGGCGACGCGACAGGCGGCGCTGGCGTTCACGCACGACGACGTCTTCAAGGCGGTTCCGGGCTACAAGACGTTCGTCAACCACTTCCATCTGCGCGTGGTCGATAGAATGCGCGTCGGCGGATTCGATACACCGCTGCAGGACTTGATCGCGATGAAGGCCATCGGTCTCAATGTGATCGGACTGAGCGATTTCCACGCTGACAGCTTGGCCGCGAACGATCACGGCCCGTTGCGGTTCAGAGACCAGAAGGACTACGCCGAAGCGTCGCGGCGTCTATCGGACAAAGATTTCCTCGTCGTACCCTGGGAAGAACCGAGCGTCGCGTTCGGTGGGCACTACAACATCATGTGGCCAAAGAACGTGTACTGGTCGAAGCCGGGTTCGATCGGCGGCGGGCGCGGGGCCGGCGACGCGACGCCGACGCCGCTGCCATTCGAGGAAACCGATTCGACTTACGGGAAGGTTTACCACACCGGGAACGCAGACAAAGTGCAGCAGCTGCTCGATGCCGAGGGCGGCTACTGGTATCACGCGCACCCGCGCACGAAATCCACTGCCGGCTTCCCCGACGCCACGTGGGGCACGAAGTATCTGCAGAACGATCGATACCTGGGCGTCGCGTTCAAGCCGGGTATGGGTCAGGATAACTCGGAACCGACGATGTGCGCGTGGCGCTGCTTCGACGCGGTCGACACGATGAACAACATGTATGCCGGCATGGGAATCCGGCCGAAGTTCGTCATCGCCGACATCGACACGTACCGCAAGAGTCCCGAAGACGACACCTATGCGAACTTCCCGGTCAACTACCTGAAGCTGGATACCGTGCCGGGACCTGATGAGGACTGGAGCCCGGTACTCAAATCGCTGCGCGAAGGAAATTTCTTCGTGAGCACAGGCGAAATTCTCATCAAGAACTACGCGGTCAGCGGCACCGGCACGCAGAGGACGATCACGGCTGACGTCGAATGGACGTACCCGATGGCGTTCATGGAGATCGTCACAGGCGACGGAAAGACGGTGACGAAGAAAGTGATCACTGCAACCGACATGCAGGCGTTTGGAACGAAGAAGCTTTCGATTCCGTTTGATGCTGCCGGCAAGAAGTGGGTGCGGTTCTCGATGTGGGACGTCGCCGGCAACGGCGGGTTCGTGCAGCCGCAGTGGCTATCGGGGACTGGTACCACCAACTAACGAAAAACGAAAAACGAAAAACGAAAAACGAAGGCGAGATCGATCTCTATTCGTTCTTCGGCTTTCGCTTTTCCTTACGATTATCTATAAAACGGCTGCCAGGTCAGCCAGTGTGGGCCGTATAGCGGAGGAGGGGCCCCCGCTTCCAGTGCGCCAAGATCCGGTGCTGCTCCTTTGAAGGCGTCGTTTATCGTCGGGATGATGACGCCCGCATCGACGGCCTTGCTGGCCGGCTTCAGAGCGAAGTTCAAATCCATCGCGTGATATACCGCGTGACGCTGCGCGGGATCGGGCGGCGTCAGCTTCTCGAAGATGTCGAAATCCACTTCGACGCCGTGCGTCTCCTGCCCCGTGGCGGTCCTCAAAGCCGACAGCGTCTCGAACATTTTCCAATCGTCGATTGACGGCTCGTAGAGGCGCTCGCCTTTCCTCGGGCCGAGGAACGCGTACTGATCCTTCACGCCGCGGTTCGGGCGGTACCCGTTGTAGTCGGTGCTGAAATCGGCGGTGGCGTTCGCAAGCCGAAGGATGCCACGGCCGGGCGTGTCGCGCCCGAGAAACAGATTGTTGCGGAAGTGCATGTTCGCGGACGGGTCTCCCACGATGTGCTCGCCGATGATGGTGTTGTGATAGACGAAGAGGCCGGCCGGCTTGGCGCTGAACTTGAACGCCACACCGCTGGGCACGTGATAGAGGATGTTGCGGATGAAATAGATGGGGCCGCCGAACGCCGGCTGCGCGCTGTAGCCGCCGTGCGCCGCGTTGACGCCGCGGTTGTTGAACACGCGGACGTTGTGGACGCTGCCATCGGTTTCGACGTAGTCGTCGCCCATCATGTGGATGTCGTTGTTGTAGATGTCGATGGACGAGGCGCGGCGTTCGGGATCCTGTTCGGGTGTGCCGTAGGTGGAGATGCCGATCCCGTCGTGGAAATACGCGATCGCATTGTGTGCGATGACGTGGCCAGGTCCGTACACCTTCACGGCGTAGTAGCTTTTGAGCAGATGAGAGCCATACGGGCCTGCGCTGGCCCATAAGGGCCCGGTCCATCCGACAAGGCGGAAGCGATCGTCCCGCCCGAGGAACAGATTGTCCGCAATATAGAAATCGCTGGAGCCGGCGTACTCGGTCCAGACGCCGGCCCCGATGTTTTCGAAGCGGCAATTCTTCACGGTGAGACCGACCGCGCCCAGCACCTCTTTCTGGCCGGCGAAGATGGCGACGTCGGTGTTGCGAAAGGTGAGCCCCTCGAAGATGTGATAGCTCGACGCCATCACGTCGAACAATCGCGCGTTGCCATCGCCGTCGAAAATGACCTCGCCGTCTCCTGCGGCCTTAATCGTGATGGGCTTTTCTCTGGTTCCCTTCAGCGTCAGCGACATCGAGCCGTCGAACGGCGTCATCATTGGATCGACGTAGTTGAAGCGTTCGGGCTTGTAGAGGCCGACGTGCACCAGGATGGTGTCGCCGGGCTGGGCGCGGCGCTCCCACACCACGCTCCAGTCGCCGAGGCCGGCACCGTAGTACGCCTGAAGAACGCTCGTAAAGCTCGGCTCGATTCGCTGGCCCTGATAGTCGGAGGGGTAGACGTGGAGCGTGCGGCCTTCTTTTGAGGGCATCGGCTCTGTGCGCGTCTTCACCCTGACAACGTGAGTCGTCTCGCCGCTCGTGCCGTCTGGATCCGTGAGTTGGAAGCGGCACTCGTACTCGGTGCCCGGCGCGAGATTCAGGATCGAGCCGGCGAAGCCGTCGGGAACGGTGTAGTCGAGATTCTCGCGGCGGCGATACACGTTCTCGCCGCCCACGCGAACCAACGGCAGCGCGTTGCGCCAGGCCGTTTCACCCACGGCCCGGAACTGCACGGTGACAGTGGCATTGCGGTTCGCGTCGCCGGTGATCGCCCATTCGAAGCCCGCGTTCAGGAGGGTGGCGTGCTCGACATGGAAGCGGCCCGCCTGGGTCGCGTTCTGGGTTTGCGTCGCGTTCTGGACTTGAAGCGCGGCGGCGAGAAGCAGCGTCGATGCAAAGAGGCCCATGTGGTCCTCGCTCGTGTTGCTAGTGACCAGGAATCATGATGTGCGCCGTCGACGTACCGGCGTTCATAATCCACGCGCCACCCTGCTTGTTGTTGTCGGGCAGGCCCATCGATTGCGCCGTGGCGCCCGGGACTGCCACCGTCGTGTGCGCGCGGGTGTGTTCCCGGTCGGCGCCCCCGAGGTTATAGAACACCGACCCGAATTCGGGCTTCACACGCGTCCCGTCTTTCTCCGCAGCGTCGAGCAGCGCCTGCTTCTTGTCGGCCTGCGCTTCGAACTTCATGTTCTGCGCGACGCGATCGAGGTTGGCGATGCTGGTGCACTCGAGCGAGAACGGCTGCTGGCCCGGTTGTCCCGATCGGTCGTAGCACACCAGGCGGTTCGTGCCCTTTCGCAGGATGTCGTACGAGAAGTCCGGCTTCCACTTGATGACCATGGCGCCTTCGCGCTGATTGGGCGGCGCAGCGAGGAGCGGCGTGTCGATCTCGGGCGACTGGGCAAACGCGCTGGCCGAAAGAGCGAGGAGCCCGGCGAGCATGAGCGCATTTCGCATCATCTAAAACCTCCATCTCATCGTCGAATGCGTCGAGGACAGGAGGAAGATAGCACGCCCCCGGCCTCCCTGCGTTCGGCATCGGGTCGATCTTCGTTGTCAATGGTGGTTGTTGAAAAGGGGTCGAAATGCAGCTTCGCCGGCTTGCGCTCGCTATTGGTCTGCTCGCTGTGCTGTGCCCGCTGTGGCCGTCAGCTCAGTCCGAAATCTCAGTTTTCTTCGGTAATCTTCATAGCCACACAGCCTTGAGCGACGGCAGCGGGACGCCTGCCGAGGCCTACGAGCATGCGAGAGACGTGGCGGGCCTGGATTTCCTGGCGATCACCGAGCACAACCACGCTCAGGCCGGTGACATCGCCGGCAATCATGCGCTGTACACCGGGCCAGGTTCGCTCTCGCTGATTCCGGCGGCTAACAGATTCACGGAGGAAGGGCGTTTTGTTGCGCTTTATGGACAGGAGTTCTCCACCATCGGCACCGGCAACCACATGAACGTCATCGATGCGCCGCAGGTGATTGACGTGCCGAACGGTCAGGTCCGGACGCTGATCGAGACATGGCTGCCCGCCCATCTCGATACGCAAGGCCAGGAACCGTTGCTCTTGCTGAATCATCCGAGCACGAGCGGCAGTCCGCGCAATCTCGAGTACGGGATCGACGACTATGGCGGCGACATCACCGCATGGCTTGCCGCCCTCGACGCGCGAGCGCCGCTGATCGATCTGATCAATGGGCCCTCGCATACAGCCGGGACGCATCTCACGCCGGGCAAGCCCTCTGAAACCGAATTTCATCGTTACTTGAATCTCGGCCTGCACGTCGCGCCGACCGCCGACCAGGACAACCACAAACGCAATTGGGGCGACGCGACGGATGCGAGGACCGCCGTGCTGGCGTCGACGCTGACCAAGGCCGCACTGCTCACGGCCCTGAAGCAACGGAGGGCGTACGCCACCGAGGATCGAAATCTGCGCCTCGTGTATCGAGTCGACAATCAGCTGATGGGGTCGCGGATTGTCGGCGCCGCCGTTCCGGCAGCCGGTACGGCGCTGACGATCACATTGGCGATTACCGATGATGATGAGCCGACAGCGAGTTATACGGTCGAGGTGTTCTCCGACGACGTGGGAGGAGAGACGATCGCCGATGTGGTGCGCACGCAATCTGTCACAGGTAATGGAACCCACACCATCAGTGGCGTGACGTACCGGGGAGGCTCGCAGTACCTGTTTCTCAAGGTTCGGCAAGGCGACGGGAATCGCGCCTGGACGGCACCGGTCTGGCTCGAGCCGGCAGGCACGCAGCCGACACAGCCTGACGATGAAGAGGCGCTCTCCGTGTCACTCGCCGTTGATCTGCAGGCGGAAACCGCGCGCATCACCAACACGAGCACACAGCCGCTTGCGCTGGCCGGATTCAAGCTCGTCAGCGTCCGCGGAAATCAGGTGTTCGATCAGTTCCCGTCGGACCTGATGCTCGCCGCCGGCGAGAGCATAACCGTCACATCCGGCGCAACCGCGCAGCAGGGCGCGGGTTTCCTCAGATGGACCACCCTGAACATCTGGAGCAACAGCGGCGATCCCGGAGAGCTGATTGATCGCGACGGGAATGTCATTGCCCGGACGGGCGGTTAGGCGGAGGTGGCGGAGAGAGAGGGATTCGAACCCCCGGAACCGTTTCCGGTTCAGTGGTTTTCAAGACCACCGCCATCGACCACTCGGCCATCTCTCCGCGAAGCAAGCTTCACGTCGAGTTTAGCTCGTCCTCTCGGATTAGGAACGTCAACAACTCATCAACGCTTGTTGGAGCACGCCCCCACTTAAAACCGCGAATTTCTGTATCCGTCGTTCAGCTCCAGTGACTGCACCGATCGGTTGAAGATCTGCTGGTACGCGCGGAACTCGTTTGCCGGCGCCACGCCGACGACGAAAAACAAGCTGCCGTCGTTCAGCCGCGTTGTGTAAAGCGCAATGCCCTCCGGCTGGCGCGTGACAGACGTGTTGGTCAATGCCGTCGCCAGGCCGGGCCGTCCCGCGAACTGAACGTTGCTGAATCCGCCGTTTTGACGAAGGCTCGGATTGTTCTGCGCCAGTCGCTGCATCAGTTGTGCGGTCGCCGCACGAAGGTCCCGCGCGTTGCTGCCTTCCATGCCGACCTGTAAGCCGTGCGTGAACACGCTCTGTCCCTGGACGTCACCGTAGCCGCCCTCGGGAGCAAACGTCACCGAGTCGTCGCCCTGAAGCTCGCGCCAGTTCGACGGAACCGCGATACGGAACAGGTTGCCGCCATCGAAGGTCTCGTACCTGGCCTGACGGCGGTTCCACTCGACCGACTTGGCCAGATGGATAACCGGTGTCGCGTCCCGTCCGGCGGTTCCCGCCGTTCCGCATCGCCTGCTCGGTCGTCGGTGCCGGCGCCATGCGCGCAAGACGTGACCGGACCTGCGTGAACTCCTGCGTGGTACGAATCGGATTCGAGACCCGAAGCTGCGCCGCTTCCCTGGTGATGGCTTCGTAGCGATTGCCTGGATTGGGATGGCTGCTCATCCACTCGGGGCCGCTGCTGCCGCCTTTCGCTTGAAGCGTCTGGAACATGTTCGCCATGTCGCGCGGGTCGTAGCCGGCTCGCGCCAGGATCTGCGCGCCGAGGAGGTCTGCCTGGCGCTCGTATTCTCGGCCGTACTTCAGAAAGATAGTGCCGGGAATAATCTGGCTCCCCAGTGAAATAGCCTGGCCGGCGACTCCGCCGAGGATGGCGCCCGCAATTTGTCCAAGAACGGACCCAACTTGATACGGCGTGGCCTTACCGGCCTGTGCAGTCCCGTGCCGCAGGGCGACGTGGCTGATTTCGTGCGCGAGCACACCTGCAACTTCGCCCTCGTTCTTTGCTGCCTGCAACATCCCGCGGTTGATGTACATCGGACCGCCGGGGAGCGCGAACGCATTCAGGTCGCTGACATTGACGACATCGAACGTGTAGCGGAACTGCGGATGCTGAAACTCGCGGGGTATCGCCTCAGCCAGGCGCTGCCCAACGCGCTCCACATAGCTGTCGACGCCATCGTCGCGAAGCATCGGAAGTTGCTTCGCCACTTCCTGTGCCGCCTCGCGGCCGGCTTTGACGTCGTCCTGCAAGCTGTATTTGTTTTCAGGCGCGACGATCTTCGTCTGGCCAGATACCAGCGAGACGGCTGTGAGCAGCGCGACGGCCGTGGCGGCCACCCGCGCAGATAGATGTCCATTCAGTCGTTGAACCATAATCACTGTTTAAAGCAGAGTACGTGCCAACGCTCGCAGCCGCGAGGAAGGAGTATATCGCGCTGCGATGGTCCGGTTTTCAGGACGATCGCCTCTTTGTCATCACCTCCAACACTACAGGCGCAGAACCGGTAATTATTTCCTCGCAGGGTTGCCAAATCGGCGATAAGACGTTGAAACAGAAGCCCTCCGGCTGGTACGCAGGTTGATACTTTTCCTGCTGGGGAGTACGCCGCTGGAGAGAACGCATGCGATTCGTAACCGTTGCAACTGCGATGACATTCGCCCTCGCTGTAGAAAGCGCCGCGCTCGGTGCGCAGGGTCCGGGAAATGGGGAGATCACGAAGACATCTGCGAGCACCAGGGCAGCTGCTCCGTCGCCCACGTTGACCACGACCGTGATCTCACCGGAAACACCCACGACACATTCAGTGAAAAATCCAAAGCTCGAGGCGCGTCTTCTCATGTTGTTGCCCGCGGGCTCCAACATCTATGACGCGTGCCGGGGGTTCAAGAACTGGGGGCAATGCGTTGCAGCGGTGCATGTCTCGCACAACCTGAATATTCCGTTCGCGGATTTGAAGGCCAGGATGACTGACTCTACGTCCGGCATGACACCGGGCAGCACCGTGCGGACCACACCGATGTCGCTCGGCCAAGCGATTCAGTCCTTCCGGGGCGTCACGGGGACGCTAGACGCTGGAATACTTTCGCCAGCGAAAATCGAGAAGGAGGTGAAGAAAGCCGAAGACGCCGCTTACATCGATTTGCGCCTCAGCCGAGAAACCCGTTAGATTTCGACGGGCAAAACCTTAAAAACCAAGTAGTTACAGGCTATTTGCCGGGTTGGGAACCATTTTGGACTATCCCCCGTCTAAGAAAGTGTGTATTTACCGGTAGGTATACAAGCGACATCGGCGGAGCGCATACTCGCGACTGCGCTCGATCAATTTGCCACCAAGGGATACGACGCGACCTCGGTGAGAGAGATTTGCGAAGCCGCTGGCATCACAAAGCCCACCCTGTACCATTTTTTTGGCAGCAAAGACGGCGTGCTGCAGGCTCTGATCCAAACGGGTTTCCAGCAGTACCGCGCGCTCGTCAACACCGCGATGGACACCCCTGGATCGTTACGGGACCGCGTGAAAGTGCTGGCGCGTGCGGTGTTCCACAGTGCGAGCAGCAAGCCGCTCTTCTGGCGTTTCATTCACAGCGTCATCTGGGCGCCTCCGGGCACGGCGTTGCCGCAAACAGAGAGCTGCACACAGTTCTATGACGGCGTTGTCGGTGTGTTGGCAGCGGCCGCAGACAAAGCGGTGGCGCGCGGGGAGATTGCGCCCGGTCCGACAGGTGCGCGGATGTTGGTCTTGATGGGTGCGATCAGCGAGGCGGCTACCGGCTTCGTTATCGCTGGCAAGCCCGAGCTGACCCCTGAATTGGCAGACGACATCGTCGAGACGATTTTCAACGGATGGCAATGACTCAGACGCTATGAGAACAGTCTTCGCATTTTTTGTCGCCGTAGTTGCGTTCGTCGGCATCGCGTCGGCCCAGCCGATTTCGCGAGCAGACGCGGTCGCGCAGGCGCTGGCGGTCAACCCCACGATGAAGTTGAGCTTCGAACAGGTTGCGCTTCTCGAAGGGCGCATTGTCGAAGCGAAAGCCGACGCACTTCCGGACGTCACATGGAACACCTTCGCTGGGCGCTCGCGAGACCCGGCCCTGTTGAACAGCCCCGGATTCGACGCGTTTCCACCGGAGTTTCGCGAAGCCCTGGCGCCGACTCCCGCCAATGCCTTCGCGACATCGGCAGACATCCGCCAGACGGTCTTCAGCTTCAAGCTGGGAAAGGCGCTCGAAGCGGCACGCGTCGCGCGGGTGGCGGGCGATCAGGAAGTGCAGCGGGCACGACAAGTGACGTCGCTGGACGCGATACGGGCGTACAACCAGCTGTTGTTCGCGATCGAGCAACTCCGCGTCGTTCGTGCGAACCTGGAGTCAAAGCAGACGCACGTCGACTACGCTCGCAACCGGCGCGCCGCCGGTGTGGCCACCGAGCTCGAGGTGCTTCGCGCCGAGGTAGATGTCGAGAATGCGCGCGCGGAAGCCCTCCGGGCCGATAACGATGTCTCTGCCGCCCGCGCGCTGCTGAACACGGTGATGCTGCGCCCGACGACGGCTCCGGTCGTCCCCACCGACAGTCTTGCGGTCGTCCCGTTTCAGATCGGTTTCGATGAGGCCGTAAAAGAAGCGCTCGCGGCACGACCGGAGCTTCAGTTGCTGCGCACGCAGGAACGGGTGCAGACTCTGCTGGTCGACGTGGCGGCAGGCGATGCAAAGCCGAGCGTCGAGTTCAATGGATCGTACGGGTTCGCCGTCCGCCGGCCCCAGAATCTCTTCACCCTGAACTACACGCGGTGGTCGGCGGGTTTCAACTTCAAGGTACCGTTGTTCGACGGCAGGCGAACGGCCGGTCGTGTCGCCCAGCAGACTGCGCAACGGAACACCGTGACGCAGCAGATCGCTGCGCTCGAGAGCCAGGTGCGGCTCGAGGTCCAGTCAGCAGTCGATGCGCTTGCGCTGGCAGGTCGCACGTACGAGGCATCAGAGCTCAATGTGACCCAGGCGCGCCGGGCGAGCGAGATGACTGAGGCCAACTACAAGCTGGGCGCGGCGACGCAGGTGGAGGTTGTCGACGCACAACAGTCGCTGCGGCAGGCCGAGAATATCCGCAACCTGTCTCTATATACGCACGCGAACGCGCGCGCGGCTCTGCGGTTTGTGATGGGAAGAGATCCGCTGGAATAGACACAAGAACGAAAAACAAAGAACGAAGAACGAAAAACGAAAAGCGAACAGAGCCACGACCATGCAGACCAAACCCCTCCTACTCACTCTGGTGATCGCCGCCGCCGGCTGCGCCGCCTGCTCGGGAACTGAAGCGGAAACTCAGTCGCCGGCGGTGGAAACGATACGCACGATTCCGGTTCGCACCGCCTCGGTTCAGACGCGCGATCTGGTCGAGACGCTGTCGCTGACAGGCACGCTCGATCCTCGCTCGCAGGTCACGGTGGTGCCGGAGATATCCGCGCGTCTCGAACGCGTGCTCAAGGTGGAAGGCGATAGTGTTGGCCGCGGCGAGCTGCTCGCCGTCCTTGACGACGCCGACTTCGGCTTGTCGCGCGATCGTGCGAAGGCCCTGCTGGACGTCGCCGAGGCCAATCGCGCTCATGCTATGGCGGAAAAAGAACGCGCGGACAGCCTGGTCAAGACCGGCGGCATCACCGACAAGGATCATCTTGCGGCGCAGGTCGCCGTGCAGGTCGCCGCTGCATCGCATGCGCAAGCGCGCAGCGAGCTGGCAATCGCCGAGCGGCAGGTGGGCCGAACGCAGATCACGGCGCCGATCAGCGGCCGGATCGCGAAGCGCCATGCTGATGCGGGCGCCATCGTCTCGGCCGGGACTCCGCTTTATACGATCGTCGACGACTCGGTGTTCGAGTTCCGATCGTCGGTCGCGTCGGGCGATTTCGGCAAGGTGAAGGTGGGCGAGACCGTCAACGTCACCCTTGATGCGCTGCCGGGCTTTTCCGTCCAAGGTGAAGTAAACCGCATCGCTCCGCAGGTTGATGCACGAAGCCGGTCGTTTGAAGTCATCATCAGGGTTCCGGGAAAGCGCGAGCTCGTCTCGGGGCTGTTCGCGCGCGCGCAAGTGAAGGTCCGCGACGTGCCGGGAGGACTGACGGTGCCGCCTGCGGCGCTCCTGCGCGATGGATCCGATCCCACCAAGGCGCAGACGTACGTCGTTGTGGACAATAGAGTCGAGCGTCGCGACGTGACGGTCGGCGTCGAGGTGCCGGAAGCCGTCCAGGTGACGAGCGGCCTGAAGGCAGGTGAAGTGGTAGTCGTCGATCCGCCGAGCGCGTTGGGTCCAGGGACGCAGGTACAGGTGGAGCGCGCGACCAAAGCGGGGTCTTAAGCCATGTTTCTGAGCGATCTCTCAATCAAGCAGCCGGTCTTCGCCACCATGATGATGGCGGCGCTGGCGGTCCTCGGTCTGACGTCGTATCAAGCGCTCAAGGTCGATCTCTTTCCAGACGTCGAGTTCCCCGTGGTCACGGTGACGACCCGGTACACGGGCGCGTCGCCGGAGACCGTCGAGCGCGACGTGACGAAGTTCATCGAGGAAGCCGTCAATACCGTCGAGGGCGTTCGCCATATCGAGTCCACGTCGCAGGAGGGCCTGTCGAACATCGTCGTGCAGTTCAACGTCGGAGTGCCGACGCTGAACGCCTCGCAGGACATCCGTGGCAAGGTCGCGGCCATTCGCGGCGAGCTGCCGCGCGAAATCGATGAGCCGATCATCCTTCGTATCGACCCGGCGTCGACCCCGATCGTGTCTGTCGCCGTGAATGCCCCTACGCTGACGCCGCGCGCGGTGTCCGACATCGCAGACAAGCTGGTGAAGCGGCGTCTCGAGAACGTGCCGGGCGTGGGCGCCGTCAACCTCGTCGGCGAAGCCAAGCGCGAGATTCAGGTTGTTGCCGATCGCACGCGGCTGGAGTCGTACGGGCTGTCGCTGGTCCAGGTCGTCGATGCGTTGCGCACGCAGAACGTCGATGCGCCCGTTGGCACCGCCGATCGCGGTGCGACAGAGGCGATGGTGCGCGTCGCGGCTCGAGGGACGTCCGCCGCCCAGATTGGCGACATCCCGGTGAAGCAGCTCGGCAATCGGACGGTGCTGGTACGCGATGTGGCGCAGGTGATTGACGGCGTCGAAGAGCCAACGAGCGTGGCATTCGTCAACGAACGTCCGTCGATCGCGCTCGACGTGCAGAAACAAGCCGGCGCGAACACGGTGGGCGTGGCCGACGGCGTGCGCGAGGCCGTGGCGAAGATGCAGCCCGAGCTCCCGCCCGGAGTATCGCTGCAAGTGGTGCGCGACGACTCCACGTTCATCCGCGAGTCGATCGAAGACGTGCAGGTGACGCTCGTGCTCGGCGGCCTGCTGACCGTGTTCATCGTGTTCCTGTTTCTCAACTCGTGGCGCTCCACGGTCATTACCGGCCTGACGCTGCCGATTTCGGTTGTCGCGGCATTCATCGCGATGCGGATGTTCGGCTTCACGCTGAACGTGCTCACGTTGATGGGCCTCTCCCTGGCGATCGGGATGCTGATCGATGACGCCATCGTCGTGCGCGAGAACATTGTCCGGCACATGCAGAAAGGGAAAGACCACCTCGAAGCCGCCCGCGAGGGAACGGCGGAGATCGGCCTTGCCGTCATGGCGACGACATTCACCATCATCGCGGTCTTCATTCCCGTCGCGTTCATGGGCGGCATGGTCGGACAGTTTTTCTATGAGTTCGGCATCACCGTCGCTGCCGCCGTGCTCGTGTCGCTGTTTGTCAGCTTTACGCTTGATCCGATGCTCTCGTCGCGATGGTATGACCCCGACGTCGAAGAACATCGGCAGCGCGGGTTCGTGGGCCGCGCGCTGCAGGCGTTCAACCGCAGGTTCGACAGCTTGCATGGCTCCTACGAGCGGACACTCGATTGGTCGCTGCGGCACCGCTGGGTGGTGTCGCTCGTCGCGATAGTGGCGTTCGTGAGCGCATTCCCGATCCTCGGCATGCTGGGTGGCGATTTCATGCCTGACTACAACCGCGGCGAGTATCAGGTCGCCATCAAGGCGACGCCGGGGGCGACGCTGAGAGAAACGTCCGATCGCGCGCAGCAAGCCATCGCGAAGCTGCGCGAGCTGCCGGCGGTCGACTACACCTACACGACGATCGGCGAGGCGGGATCGCAATACCGGCCGGTGACCGAAGGCGCCATCTTCGTCAGACTGAAGCCGCACACAGGCGGCACGTTCAGCGAAGTGCTGCGCGCAGCGCGGGAGAAAGTCGAACAGGTTCCCGGCCTGACGTTCGGGTTGACCGAGGCGGGCGCGTTCGGGCAGAAGCCGATTCAGATCAGCGTGCGCGGCACCGAGATCGATCAGCTGGACCGCTTGTCGCGCGATCTGGTGACGTCGATGCGCCGGATTCCAGGCGTCGCCGATATCGAGAACAGCCTCGAGAAATCGAAGCCAGAGCTTCGCGTCAAGGTCGATCGCGAGCGTGCCAGCGATTTGGGCATTCCGGTCGCGACGATTGCGTCGACCATGCAAGCCGGCGTGATCGGTGTCGTGGCGTCGACCATCGAGGACTCGATCGGCGACAACCATGACGTCCGCGTCAGGCTGCGTGCCGATCAGCGGCGATTTGCCGACGATCTCGCGCGGCTCAGCGTGCCGACCGACAAAGACGACGAGAACGGCGACAAGATCTTGAAACCGCTCAGCGAAGTGGCGACGGTCTACCCGGGCACCGGCCCATCGTCGATTCGCAGGCGCGATCTCGTGCGCGAGGTGCGCGTGTCGGCGAATACCGACGGACGCCCTCTGCAGGAGCTGTCGAACGACATCAATGCGGCCGCGGCGAAGCTGGCGCTACCGGCCGGATACGACATCATCGCGGGTGGCGACACCGAAGAGCTGGAGATTATGTTCCGGAACATGTTCCAGGCGCTGCTGCTTGCCGTCATCTTCATCTATCTGATTCTCGCGTCGCAGTTCGGTTCGTTCACGCATCCGCTGGCGATCATGCTGTCGTTGCCGCTCTCGCTGTTCGGCGTGGCCGTGATGCTGTATTTCACGCGCGACACGCTGAACATCATGAGCATGATCGGCCTCATCATGCTGATGGGTCTCGTCACGAAAAACGCCATTCTTCTGGTTGACTTCGCGAACCAGGGGCGGCGCGAGGGCCTGTCGCGGCATCAGGCGCTGCTCCAGGCTGGGACCACGCGGCTACGCCCGATCGTCATGACGACGCTGGCGATGATCTTCGGCATGCTGCCGCTGGCCTTCGCGATCGGCGCCGGCGCCGAGATGCGTGCGCCGATGGCGCGCGCGGTCATCGGTGGGCTGATCACGTCGACGCTGCTGTCGCTGCTCGTGGTGCCGGTTGTCTACACGTTCCTCGATGACTTACGGCCGTCGATCCTGTGGAGCTGGATGGGGTGGTTCCGCCGCTCACCGGCGGTTCCGAAGCAAGACCCGGCGTACGTTCCGGCGCCGCCGGGATAGGAGACGTGTCGCGTCAAATCTCGTCGAGCATCTCGTCCAGCGAGCTGTAATGATCGAGCCGCGCGGCAGCAGTCGCGCAGCGATTGGCCTCGACCAGCCCGGTCGTGGCGGCCAGGAAAACGATGTAGCGGGCAATCGCTCTGGCAAAGTTGAGCCGCGCTTCGGCATTGATGGAGTAGAAGCGCGCGCGCTGCGCGTATCCGGCAGGAGAGTGATCGCCGAGCGCCGTTTTGTCGGGACGGCCGCCGGCGGCCAGCACGAAGAGAAAGTTGTACTCGAAGAAAAACATGTAGTCCGGGCTCGGTGGCAGCGCCTCGAGCGCTCTGCGGCAGGAGGTTGGCGAATCGAATGGATTCATGCGCGGGCCGTTTTTCGGAGGAGGACCGAGCGCATCCGAGATGAACGCGCGCGCCATTTTCTCCTCGGTCGGTTCGGTGCTGAAGGCGCCGGCGATCGCCATATCTATCGTGAAGGCGTACCAATCACGCCACAATGCCGCATCCGACGGGTTTTTCGACGTCGATAGCGCGACGCCCATTTCGTACGTATATCGTCCGCTCGTCTTGATCTCGAGTCGCCCGCCCGTGACGGCGCCCATGACCCGGTAGTTTTCGGCCGACTTACCCGATCCAGAGTGAAAGCCGATGCTGGTGTCGAACGCGCGGCATACCGCCCACTGTTTTTCGATGAGCGTCCGGAGCTCGGCGTTGTCCGAGTACGGCGTGTTCTTCTGAAAGCCGAAAGCGGGAGCCACGAAATCGATGCGCATGTCCAGCGCCTCGCATAGCGACAGCATGGCCGCAGTCGTTTCGGGAGTCGTCAAACCCGGGAGCTCGTCGATCGAGAGCTCGCGCAGATAGCGTCGTCCGACCTCGGTCGTGAACGCCGCGTCGCGCGCGGCGCGATATTTGTCGTCACGGCGCTTCATCTTTGCCAGCGCCGGCCATACCGAGGCCAGAAGTGCCGCGAAGTCCCCGTCGTTGAGGGTGAGGCCAACCGATGCCACACGCGCGCGAACGCGATCGATCAGCTCGGGCGGCACGTGTCCCCTGACCCATGCTGTCGGGTCGGCCGGGGCGACAGTCAGCGCCAGCTCAGGTGACAAGTCGAACGTGATGTAGCTCGCGAGGATGCAGCCGCGCACCAGCGTATCCTCGCGCGCGTCGAACTTGCCGCCTATGGGCTGGTGGTCGGCGTTGAAGCTCCAGGCGATCCGGCGGCGGTGAAAGCCCGTTTTGAGTTTCGAGAGTATGCACCCATGGCTCATGCCCTCGACGCTCTGACCCTGATGTCCCTCAGGCACGCTTGTGCCGATGAAAGGAAACGGTACGGTGTCGAGCCTGCCGTCGAGCATGGCATCGACGTCGAACACCAGCTCGCGAGGGATGCTGTTCTGATTCGCCGTCACGCCGAAATCGAGGGCATGCATCGCCCACTCGACTGCAGGCCAGTGCAGCGTTGTAAAGCGCGCGCCGATTCCCAGGGTGCTCTTTCCCAGGTTGGCGCCGGCCGTTGGAAAAATGGTGGAGCCGGCATCATGCTCGTGCACCGCGTTCTTCAGCCGCAGCAGGTTGTCCCACGTTGCGGGAAATGCCATGGAGCCGTCGCCCAGCACGACGCCTTCGTCGAGCTCGGATCCGGCGCGTGTTGCACGCGGATTCAACTTCCACGCGCAGTCGCATGTGGCTTCGTCCTCGAGCAGGACCCATTGCCCGGCAGCCGTTTCAAAGCGGGTATTGGGTCGCTCCTCCACCGACGCTGCCGTCAATTTCGCGCGCAGCGCGGGCCAATCCAGGCAGAAGTCGGGGCTGACGCACGGGTTATTGGAAATGCGGAGGTTGTTCTCGACCAAAAACCGATTGATGCGTCGCATCAGATGGCCATGGAATGAAATCCGCCGTCGACGATCAGCTCCTCGCCGGTAATGAACGATCCGGCGCTGTCGCTGGCGAGCAGCAGCGTCGCACCGACGAGCTCTCGTGCCTCGCCGAACCGGTCCATCGGCGTGTGCCCCATGATTTTGGCGATGCGCTCGGGTTGGAGAATCTTTCGATTCTGCTCCGCCGGAAAGAAACCGGGCACGAGCACGTTGACGCGCACGCGATGCGGCGCCCACTCGCGCGCGAGGTTCAGCGACAGGTTGTGGACGGCGCTCTTCGTGGCCGAGTAGGTGAATACGCGCGACAACGGCACGAGCCCGGACATCGAGCCGATGTTGATGATCGATCCGCCATGGCCGGCCTCGACCAGGTGCTTACCGAACACCTGACAGCCGAAGAACACGCCCTTCAGGTTCACGCGAACGATGCGATCGAATTCATCTTCGGCGATGTCGAAAAACGGCGTGGCGGAGTTGATGCCGGCGCCGTTGACGACGATGTCGACGCGCCCGGAACGGCGGAGCACGGCGTCGAGCAGCGTTTCGATTTCCGCTTTGCTGGTCGCTTCGGCGGCGTGAAACCACGCGCGTCCGCCTGCGGCGTCGATACGCGCGATCCGCGCACTGGCCTTGTCATGGTTCCGGCCGACGATCACGGCCTCGGCGCCCGCGCGCGCAAGCCCTTCGGCCATGGCGCCGCACAGCTCGCCGGTGCCGCCGATGATGACCGCGACCTTGTCGCGAAGGGAGAAGAGCGATGTCAGGAATTCAGCCGGGCTCGACACGAGGGCCGTATTCTAACCTTCATCCCGCGTCGTTCGGGGTCTGACCCCGGTACAGGTACGCGGGTCAGACCCCAATCAACTGTTTTCGCGAAATCGCTGATGAAATCGAACGATTGGGCGTTATGGGGTCAGACCCCGACGGCAGGGATCACGAGCACCGAATCGCCGAATTCGTGCCGGCCGTAGCCGTGCGCTGCCATCTCTTCGTCCGCCGCCAGGAGGGTGAAGTCGTCCGCAAATGCGCGAAGCAGCTCGTAGTGGCTCGTACCGCGCTCGTGGACGCCGGTCAGGATGGCATCGACCACCCGCAGTCGAGTGCCGGGTCCTATGCGCTGAGTGGCGACGCCATTTCCCGCATGCACGACACCGTCCCGCATTGCGGCATGCTCGAGCGCGCGAACCACGGTTGTCCCAATTGCGACGATCCGTCCGCCGGTTGATCTCGTGCGCTCGATAGCGCGAGCGGTCGAGGGCGAAATGTCGTACGGCTCATCGAATGGGAGCCGGCTGTCGAGATCGACATCTCCCGTCGAAGAGATGCCGGCGGCGTGCGTGATCGTCGCGAAGCCGATGTGGCGGGCGCGTATCGCCGCGATCATCCTCCAATCGAGCGCAAAGCTCGCAGACGGCGGCTCGAAGGCAACCGGCAAGCTAGCGATCCGTGTCCACACATCCCAGAGGGACAGCGGCATTGGCGCGTGCGCGTACTGAACGGGCCTGCCATGGCGCGCGATTCCAGACCAGATCTCGTCGGGCGAACCGTCGAAGTGCAGGGCGATCAGGCGCGCATGCCCCAGGACGGCCGTCACTGTCGCCGACAGCGGGCCGAGCGCAAGGGTATCGCCCGGCATGAGTATCGGTGGCAGAGGACGGTCCTCGGTTCGCGCGTGAAAATCACCGGCGCCAAAAACGATAGCGGAAAAGTCCGCCACATCGCGGCACAACGAGGTAAGACCGGCGAGCCGCACTTCAATGGTCTCTCCGGTTCGCGCATGAATGCCGTGCAAGCTTGCGGGCAGTGTCGCCGCGTCATTCGCGACGACGAGATCGCCGGCCCGGAGCACATCGACCAGCTGGGTGCGAGCGAGGTGGCGCAGACCCTGGCGCGGGTCGACAATCATCAGCTTGGCGGGTGTCATGGCCTTGCCGCCGAAGCCACGCGCTGATCGCTCATGTCGCGGATTGTCATCGCGTTGGCGATGGCGTCGAGCAACTCCTGCGCAGCATCCACAGGCCGCCTCAGGCTCGAGCGATCTGCGTCGGGCACCGCGAGCGCGTGCATCGGCGTATCCATGTCGCCGGGATCGACGGAAATGAAACGAACGCCCTGTTCGGAAAGCTCCGCGTCCCAGATCGCTGTCAGATGGCGCAGGGCCGCTTTGCTCGCGCCATAAGCACCCCAGGTCGGATAGGCATTGACGCCGGCGTCGCTCGACACGTTCAGCACCACCGCGCCACGTCCTGCGCGCGCGGATGCGGCGAGTGCACCGAGCACTGCCTTCGTCAAACGGAACGGCCCGAGGACGTTCGTCGCAAGCGCGCGCTCCAGGTCTTCGCATTCGGTGTCGCCCAGCAGCGCGAGAGGCGTCGGTCCAAGATCCGACGCGTTGTTGACGAGCACGTCGAGGCCGCCCAGGTCGCCGAGAATCTGGAGCGCCACCGGGTAGATGTCGCCCTTGATCGAGACATCGCCAACGATGCCGTGCGTGCCTGGATGTTCGCGGGCGACCTCGGCAACCCGATCTCGATGACGCGCGACGAACGCAACGTGGGCGCCCTGCCCGTGCAGACGGCGCACGAGCGCAAGACCGAGACCCGATGTGCCGCCGGTGATCGCCACGCGCGTATGGATGAAAGGATTGTCAGACATTTGTAAAGAGTCTCCTTTACTAAGTCGCAGTCTACTCCCGGCCGTTTGACTTTGTAAAGTATTTGCTTTAGAAATGTCGGCATGGGAACCGCGAAGCCGGACGAGACGAAAACCCGCCGCCGCATCGTCAAGCTGCTCAAGACCGAAGGCCCCATGGACTCGGCGTCGCTCGCAGGCCACCTCGACGTCACGGCGATGGCAGTGAGGCAGCATTTGTATGCGCTGCAGCAGGAGAAGCTCGTCACTGCAGAGGAGCGGCCCCTTCCGCTTGGACGGCCGGCAAAGTTCTGGCGGCTGACGAAGGAGGCGGAACGTCTCTTTCCGGACGCGTATGCCGAGCTGAATGCCGCGCTCATCACATCCGTGCAGGATGCGTTTGGCCCCCACGGGATGGCGCGTCTGCTCGATGCTCGCATGGCCCGGCAACGGGCCGACTACCGCGCGCGGATCGACGGCTCGGCGCCTCTGGCGAAGAGAATCCAGCAGCTCGCGAAGATTCGGGCTGACGAGGGCTACATGGCCGAGGTGAAGCGTGACGGCACCGGGTTCCTGTTCATCGAGAATCACTGTCCCATCTGCGCCGCTGCTACCGCGTGCCAGGGTTTCTGTTCCAGCGAGCTCGAGCTGTTCCGCTCGGCGCTGGGTCCACGTGTCAGCGTCGAACGCGCCGAGCACATCCTTTCCGGCGATCGCCGCTGTGTCTACAGAATCGCCGCGGGCAGGTAGAATACGCCGTACGGAGGCCATGTGAAGCGATTCCTCAGCACCGCGCTCGTCGGCGTCGCCTGCTTTGCGCTGGGCGTTGCGTTCCAACGGTACATCCGACTCGCGGCGTGCCCCGGCGCCGGCCGCCGTCGAGATCCCCGCCGCGCCGAAACCGGATCCGAAGCCGCCGATTCAATTCGATCGCGAGCCCCTCTGGGCGTACGGGTTCGACACGATTGCGAAGGACGGCGACAAGGCCCCTCCGCAGGCTGCGCCCACTAGAAATCTTCGGCCGAATGAAGATCCCGCCGAGCAGACGCGGTCGCGGCAGGCGCGCGGAAGCCGTGCGAGCTACTCGCTCGTCGATGTGCGGGATGGCCACAACGTGATCGATTGGTTCCCGCAGGACCATCCAATGCCGATGCCGCCGATTATCAAGACCGGACCAGCAGCGGGGACTGGCAACACGAGCCGGGGATGTGGCTCCTGTCATCTTCCAAACGGCAAGGGGCGCCCGGAGAACGCGCCGCCGGCAGGATTGCCGATCGCCTATTTCATGCGGCAGCTGCAGGATTTTCGCAACGGGCTCAGACGATCGGCGGATCCCCGGAAGCCGAACACGAACACGATGATCGACCTCGCGAAGGTCATGACGGATGAGGAGATGCGCGTCTCAGCCGAGTACTTTGCCGCGATCAAGTGGACGCCGTGGATCCGCGTCATCGAGAGCGACACCGTTCCCAAGACCCGAATCGTCGGCAACCTGTTCCTCGCGGCGACGCAGGAGAGGACCGAGCCAATCGCCGGCCGCATCATCGAAGTGCCGGAAGATCTCGAGCAGGCCGAAACCCTGAGAAATCCGCGCTCGGGATTCATCGCCTACGTTCCCCCAGGGAGCACCGAGAAAGGCCGCGATCTGGTGACCACAGGAGGCATGCGCGTGGTCGGCAACGAGATCATCCAGGGAAAAACGACGCCGTGCGTTACGTGCCACGGGCTCGACTTGATGGGTGTGGCCGACGTGCCGCCGATCGCAGGCCGTTCGCCGAGCTATCTCGTACGACAGATATGGGACATTCAACAGGGAACGCGAAACGGCGCGGCTGTACAACTGATGAAGCAGGCCATCACGAATCTGAACAGCGAGGATCTGGTGGCGATTGCGGCCTACGTATCGTCGAGGAAGCCGCCGCGTTCTGGCAGCGGCACGATGACGCTGAACGCAGCGAAATAGCACGCCCTGCTAGAGCGGCCGCGACGCAGCGAGCGTGATCGTTTTCTTGTTCGCGCGATCCTCGATAACGAGCTTGCCGCCCACGAGCTGCACGTCATCGACCTTGAGGAATCCCTCGGGCACCTGGGTGTAGAACATCAGGAAGCTCGAGGTAATCGTCGACTTAGCCGGCAGGACGCGAAAGACGGGCGTGTCGAAAAGCGGTCCGTTCCTCAGCACCTCGGCGCGCGGCAGATCGTATGGCTGCGTGGCGAACTCGAGCCCGCGCGTCATTCGGTTCGGTCCAGGATTCGACAACCACGTCTGCACCCACGGGAACTCCTCCCGGCGGAAAACCCAGCCTATGAGCAGCCGCTTTTCAGGATGCAGTGCCGTGGCGAATCCGAGCCGTCTCGACGGATCGATCAGCGACGTGACGTGCTCGGTCGTGCCCGCTTTCAACGGTGCCGTGCGCAGGTCGAATTGCTGGCCGTCGACCATCGGCGCCATCGGCCAGGTGAAATCCACGAAGGAGCGCAATTGTCGCGGCGGCTTCGCATGCCGCGGCAACGGCCTTTGTCCGCGACCGCGATATGGACATGTCGACGGCGACCTTGCCGGGCTCGAGGAAAGGCGCGCTGATCGTCGCATGCTCGCCCCAGAACGCGGGGCGGTCGAATGCCAACAGGCTGGTGAGTGAGCTGTCGACCCACACGATGTTCTCGCCGTCGATGACGTGATACGTCCGAGTCAGCGTCTCCTGAGCGAGCGGCAGCGTGACGAAAAACTCGGCGCTCTGTGTTGTCGCTTGCTTCTGATACGACCGGAGCTGCCATGGCAGCGTGGGCGCTTCGCCGTGAAACGGCATGCCCGCGTCGCGCTCTTCGTTCGAGACCGGGCCAAACCCATCGAGACACGCGAAGTGGCCGCGGAAAAAGCCTGCCGGCCGCTGGAGTCCCGCCTGCCGCGCGATCCAATACGGGTTCCAGATCGGATTGATTTGTTCCTTGTCGTCCGCGAGGAGAATCTGCGCCATTGCTCCGCCTTCGGTGATGACCGTCAGCGAGACCTTGTCATTCGACAGCACGAGCGCCGGCAGATCTTCGAAGACGGTTTTCTGCTGGGCGAGCGCGGTGAACGTGATGCAAAAGCACAGAAGCAGGGCGCGGCGCACGGGAGACAGTTTCATGTCAGCCACCTGATGCCTTTCCGGATGGTGCCGCTGGCTCCAATCGACTCAGGCGGCGCCGCCGGCGAGATACTACCATCCAGCCCCCTGAGGCTGCGACCGGCGCGACATTTGCTAGGCGGGAAGCCTGAACCACTGATGAGTTCTCCATCTTCCCTCTACGATGCAATCATCATCGGCGCCGGGCCCGCCGGCAGCGTCTCGGCGAGCTTGCTCGCCTCGTGGGGACACCGTGTGCTCCTTCTCTCGCGAGCCACCGATCGGTCGCACAGCCTGGCCGAATCCATCCCGCCGAGCGCGCGCAAGCTGCTGTCCGAGGTTGGCGTGCTTGACGCGGTGGAGTCCGCGGGGTTCCCTCGGAACCGGGGCAATGCGGTGTACTGGGGCGCCCAGGACGGCCGCATGGAAGGGTTCGGCGATACCAACGCGAACGCCGGCTTCCAGGTCTTCCGCCCCGACTTCGACCAGCTGCTGTTGACCAATGCAGCGGCGGCTGGCGCGGAAATCAGGCTCGATGCCAAAGCGTCTGTGGTGGAGTTTGTCGACAACGACGTCGCGGCTGTCGACTACACGGCCAGGGATGGAAGGCATCGCGCCCACGGACGCTTTGCGATCGACTGCTCGGGCCGGTCCGGAATTATCGCGAGACGTGGGTTGCGTGTGTACGAGGCCGGTCATCGCATGCAGGCGTTTCTCGGGCTGTGGCAACGCGACTCCGGATGGGGCGCTGTGGAAGACGACCGAACCACCGTAGAGACCTATGAGGACGGATGGGCATGGTCGCTCGCGATCTCCAGCCGCATTCGGCAAGTGGCGGTGATGGTCGACGGCGCCACAACCCGAACGGTTCGTGGTCCGACGATTGCGCATGCCTATGTCCGGGAGCTCGCAAAGACACAACACCTGTGCGCGATGACGGCCGGAGCCGCCCTGGAACGCGCGTGGGCGTGTGATGCGTCGCTCTACTCCTCGAGCGACTTCGCTGGACCGCAGTTTCTGCTAATCGGCGACGCGGCCTCGTGCATCGATCCTCTGTCGTCATTCGGCGTGAAGAAGGCCCTCGCGTCGGCGTGGCTCGGCGCAGTCGCGGCGCACACTGCCCTCAACGATTCGCAGCGCCGCTCGGTGGCGCTGGATTTCTTCTCGAGTCGTGAGCGCGAGGTATACGCCGCAGATCTCGCACGCACGCGCAGCTATGCCCGGCGTGCATCGGAGCACCATCGGCACGATTTCTGGAGGCGCCGCGCGGCGGCCGAGGGCGCTGAACCCCAAGACGATGCGGTCGCGGACAACAGCGATCGCTTGCTGCGGCGCCCATCCGTCCGCCGTGCGCACGAACACCTCCGCCAGTCGGCGTCGATACAGTTGGGCTGGAGCGGAAGCGTCGCTTTCGTGAAACGGCCGTTCGTGCGCGGGCGTGAAATCGTGCTCGATGACGCCATTCAGTTCGGGTCCGCTGCGCTTCGCTATGCGAACGGCGTCGACCTCATCGCGCTTGGACAGTACGCCGGCCGCCATCGCCAGGTACCCGATGCGTTCGACGAGTACTGCCGTGCGCACGGGTCCGTCGCGCTGCCGGAATTTCTCGCCGCGTTGTCGCTGCTCGTCGCCGAAGGCGTGCTCGCCCCGTTGGACACTTCTGTCCACGTGTCCTGATCACCAGACATTTCTGAACGTAACCGCGCAGCAGAACGGCGCCTCGTGCGCGCGGCGCAAGGGCGCGCGCGGTGAAATGCAGCCGCGTGCGCGAACGATTCACAGTTTTGTTCGTGACACCTCGAATCGTCTACGCGATTGGCGCTAACGCCGCGCGCTGTCCGGGACGATTGCAAAGCGTCACGGTGAAAATGGGCGCGATCGCGCGCGTTTCCTCGTCGCGCGCGTCGTGGCGCGTGTCTTGCTCCCGAGTTCCGCGAACACACGCGCGGCGTCGAACGCCGGGCGTTCCACGGATCTCGACACGTCATCCTTAGTGAGGAGCAAACAACTATGAGAGTTTTGCGTTCCGGAGCCGCGCTCCTGCTGTTGCTGGCATGGGCCGTCCCGCTCGCGGCGCAGCAGACGACCGGCGAGATCATCGGCAAGATCACCGATGATTCGGGCGCGTATCTTCCGGGCGTGACCGTGACCATTCGCGGGGTCGGCGTGCCGGGCGCACCCACCGTCGCAAGCTCGGTCGCCGGCACATACCGATTTGCCGCTCTCCCGCCGAGCGTCTACGAGCTCGAGTTCGAGCTCCAGGGATTCACGACGCTGAAGCGCACGGCGGTTACCGTGGCGGTCGGCTCGGCCGTCGAGATCAACGTCGTCCTCGGTGTGGGCACGCTGACGGAGATGATCACCGTCGAAGGTTCAGGGCCCGTGGTCAATTCGGCGGCGGCGGAGGTGAGCACCACATACAACCGCGAGTGGGTGGAAAATGCGCCGACCAAACGCTTCTCCTATTTCGATCTGGTGAACTCGTCGCCCGGCGTCAGCGGCAACTCGAACGTGGGCCAGAGCTCCGGCGCGCAGTCGATGGGCAGCAGCACGAACGAGAATCAGTACCAGATCGACGGCACCAGCATCAGCTCGACGCCGTGGGTGAGCGGCGACGCGGTGGAGGAAGTCGAAGTCGTGCAGCTCGGCGCGTCCGCGCAATACGGCAACGTGCAGGGCGCGGTCTTCAATATCGTGACCCGCCAGGGCGGCAACCTCTTCCACGGCGACGCCAGCATGTATGCGCAGAACAACGCGCTGACAAGCCGCAACACTACGGCAGAAGTTGACAACGGCCGTCCGTACAACCGCGACACGTTCAACGACATTTCGGTGCAGGCAGGTGGACCGTTCGTCCGCGACAAGCTGTGGTTCTTCGGTGCGTTCCAGAATCAGCGCGACTACGATTCGCAGCCCGGTGTCGATCCGCTCTATCCAGCGAAGAACGACGCCCGGCGCCTCTTCTGGAAGTTCAACTACAACATCAACACGAATCATCGTCTGATGCACGGGTACCACGATGACTACTACTGGATCCCGACCGTGCCGTCGGCGTTCACGGCGCCGACCACGCTCGGCCTGAGCCATGGTGACAACCCGACGCCCAATCTGGTCTACACAGGAGTGCTGTCGAAAACGACGCTGCTGGAGGCCCGATACTCGGGGTTCTTTCTCAACAGCTCGAACGATCCGAATCTCGCCGGCACGCCGCGAGTCATGACGCGTTATGAGGACGACGACACCGGCGAGATCACCGGCGGCATCAGCAGCTGGAACGAGAATCGAAGCTACCGGCATGGTTATGCCGCGAAGCTCTCCAAGTACGCCGACTCCTTCATGGGTGGCACCCACGATCTGAACGTCGGCCTGCAATACGGCGAACATGGGAGCGATCAGATCAACGGACCGAACGACACGATCACGACGTTCAGTGTCACGGGCCGCGCGTCGCGCGGCACGACCCAGGTGCCCTATCACCAGGGTGCGAAGGTCCGCTGGACGGGCGCCTATGTTGACGACACGTGGCGTCTCGGCAGAGTGGCTCTGAACCTGGGCGTGCGCTACGACTACAGCAAGGGGATGTATCCGTCGTTCCCGCTGCTGGACGCAGCCGGCAACGTCACGGGCGAGATGTCCGAAGCCAACCCGGACGTCTATCACTGGAGCACGTTCTCCCCGCGCGCCGGCGTCAATTACAAGCTCACGGAGTCGACCGTGGTCAAGGCGCACTTCGGCCGCTATTACAGAGAGCTGGAGGCCAGCGAGTTCCGTCCGGCGGTGCCGTCGATTACTCCGGCGTTCGAGTTCGGCTTTGACAGCCTGGGAAATCGCACCAACTTCGTCCAGACGTCGAGCAACGCCAATCTGCGGATCGACCCGGATATGAAAGCGCCATACGCCGATCAGTACATGGTGCAGTTCGAGCGTGAGCTGATGAAGAACATCGGCTTCCAGCTCAGCTACGCCGAGAAGCGCGGCGAGAACAACACGGGATGGGCGGACACCACGGGCGAGTACGTGCAGCTCCCCTACGTGGATAGCGTCGGCACCGACGCCACGGGCGAGACCATCATGGTCTACCGTCTCGTCTCCGATCCCGCCGCTCGTGTGTTCCTGCAGACGAATCCCGAGGGCATGTCAACCCGTTACCGTGGCACCACCATGATGGTGACCAAGCGAATGTCGAACAACTGGCAGGCGGTCTTCTCGATCGTGTACTCGAAGGCGGAAGGCCGCCTCGGCTCGAGTGCGCGCGCGCTGCCGACCGCATCGCAGAGCAGTCAAGCGGGATCGTTTGGCCGCGAGTTGGCGGGCCCGAACGACTTCGTGAATACCGATGGCCTGCTCATCGGCGATCGGCCGTTCGTCGCCAAGGCGCAGATCGTGTACCGCTTGCCGTGGGGCGTGATGGTCTCCGGCAACCTGCAACACCAGACCGGCCGCGCTTATGCGCGCCAGGTGCGCGTGAGCGGCCTCGGTTTCCCGACAGCACCGCAGATCAACATGGAGCCGTTGACCGGCGACCGGCGTGTGGCGGACACCAATCTGATCGATCTGCGCGCGCAGAAGGAGTTCACGCTCACCTCGGCGACGAAGATTGCGCTGTTCGTCGACGCGCTCAACGCGACCAACAGCGATTCCTATGAAGGCGTCGGCTCCGTGCTCGGCACGTCGAGCGCCTTCGGAGTGCCGACGAAGTACATCCCGCCGCGCCGCCTGCAAATCGGCTTCAAGGTCCGATGGTAAATCCGATGGCAAAGGAGAGACTCATCATGACGATTATCCGCACATCAGTTGCATGTGCCCTGGCACTGTCGCTATCCACCACTGCGTTTGCCGGAGGCCTCCGGGAAAGCGCCGAGCAGGCCGCGGCAGAAGGGGCGCAGACGCAGCAGATGTCACCCATGCGGTCGGGCAAGACACTCGTGTATAGCGGCAGCGCCGTGTTCGCCACCGGCATGGCGACCGCGCTGTACGGCTTCATGCGCACGGACAATGGGGAGTACGCGCAGTTCGGCGAAGCCTCCTCGCGAAATAAACCGCTCGGCGCCGCCGGTATTGCCGCGGCGTTTGCCGGCGGCACGATGATGTTCCTCGGCAGCCGCGGGTCGCGGTTCATGCCTTCGAGCGTCGCCATCTCGGAGAACGGCGTGTCAGTTGGAAAGATGGTGTCATGGTGAGATTCGCGCTGATTCTCGCCGCGTGCCTCGTGGCGCCGCCGGCCTTTGCGCAGGTGCGGCCTGCGCCGGTGACGGCGCCGCCCACGCCCGACGAGGGCATTCCGGTCGAGAGTGCTCTCGTTCGCTCGGCCTGCGGAGGCTGCCATCGCCCAGACGAGAAGAACCGCATGACGCGCATCTCCTACCGGCGTTCGACGCCGGAGAACTGGGAGAACACCGTCAAGCGCATGATCAGCCTCAACCACGCCAAGGTCGAGCCTGCGCAGGCGCGGGAGATCGTGAAGTATCTGGCCGACAACCACGGCCTTGCTCCGGCGGAAGCGAAAGCCATTGCGTTCGAGTCGGAGCGCCGGCTCGTGGATCGCGCGTACGAGGCGGACAAGGAGACGAGCGTCGTGTGCTCGTCGTGCCACTCGATTGGGCGCGTGATGAGTGAACGGCGGACGAAGCAGGAGTGGGAGCTGCTGCTTGCGATGCACCGCGGATATTACCCAGGCGTCGACAGTCAGCCCATGAATGACGGGACCGGGTTCAGGCGCGGCGCGAGGCGTGCGCCTGAAGGGGCCGAAGCAGTCCGCGCCGAGACGGGCCATCCCATGGACCGCATCATCACGCACCTCTCCGCGCAGTTTCCGCTGCGCACAGCGGAATGGACGGCATGGGCGGCGGCGATGCAGCCCCCGATGCTTGCGGGCCGTTGGGCGATCTCCGGATCGGCACCCGGGAAGGGACCGATCGTCGGTCAGATCGTCGTCACGGTCGATCCGTCGGTACCGGATACGTTCACCACCGATACCCGCTTCACGTTCGTTCGCACGGGCGAGTCGGTGACGCGCAAAGGACGCGCGGTTGTGTATACCGGGTTTCAATGGCGCGGCCGCGGCACGGTCGCGTCGCCTGATGAAGTGTGGCGCGAAGTGCTCGCGGTCGATCGCACGCGACGCGAGATGAGCGGCCGTTGGTTCACCGGCGCGTATGACGAGCTTGGCATGGACGTGCGGCTGGTCAAGCTTGCGGCAGATCCCGTCGTGCTCGGCGCCAGCGTCGCCAGCCTCAAGACCGCCGTGCCGCGCACAGGCGTTCGTCTCTACGGCGCGAACTTGCCGCCGAAGCTCACCCTCAAAGACATCAGCCTCGGTCAGGGGATCACGGTGTCGCGCATCGTCTCGGCCACGCCGGACGTCGTGACCATCGATCTCGATGTGGCGGCGGCCGCGAAAGCCGGTCCGCGCGATATCACCATCGCCGGCGCGACCAGTCCGTCTGCGCTCGTGGTGTTCGACAAGGTAGATAGCATCAAGGTGCTGCCGATAGCCGGCCTGGCACGTCTCGGCGGCGTCGTCCACCCGAAGCAATTGCAGCAGTTCGAGGCGGTGGCGTTCAACAACGGGGTCAATCTCGGCATCGTCGACGTGAAATGGTCACTCGAGGAATATGCCGCCACGTTCGGTGACGATGACACCCGGTATGTTGGTGTGCTCGACGAGCAAGGCCTCTTTACCCCGAGCCTCGACGGTCCGAATCCGCAGCGCAGCGGCGAGCGGAACAACGTCGGAGACGTGTGGGTCGTGGCGGATCTCTCGGCGAGTCCGGCCCTGGGCCTCACGAAGCCGCTCCGCGCCCGCGCGCAGTTGATTGTGTCCGTCCCGATCTACATGCGCTGGTGGACGTCCGCCCAGACGATCGCCCGGGGGGGGACGCAATGACCGCCTTTGCTGCACGCGAGTATCACCGTTTCGAGGCAGCCGGCAAACCGTTCGTCTATCTCGTCCCGAGTGCCGCCGTGTTCGCACTCGATGACGTCGGCGATGCAATCCTTTCCGCCGTGACCGAGCGCCCCCATTCGCGCGACGAGCTGTCGGTGACCTTCGGCGCCAAC
Organism: Vicinamibacterales bacterium; assembly: GCA_963784045.1. Taxonomy (GTDB): domain Bacteria; phylum Acidobacteriota; class Vicinamibacteria; order Vicinamibacterales; family JAMQPK01; genus JAMQPK01. Next base: position 138,229 of record CAWAPZ010000004.1, on the reverse strand, counting down.
TTCGGCGTCGATCGCGTCCTCGGAACGCTCGATGCACTCGTCAGCGTCCGCGCGATCGGCGAGGCGGCGAAGCCCGCGCCTCCCGCCAGGAAAGTGTTTCCCCTGAAGCCGTTCCCGTTGACGACGATGGTGCTCAACGTGACGAACCAGTGCAACCTCGCGTGCACCTACTGCTACGAGTACAGCGAAGACAAGATCGTCGACACCGAGAACGGGAAGAAGCCGAAGTTCATGACCGACGAAACGGCACGGCAGAGCGTCGAGTTCATGCTGAAGGAATCGGGGGACAACCCGGTTGCGCACCTCACGTTTTTCGGCGGCGAGACGCTGATGAATTTTCCGGTGCTCCAGCGGACGATCGCGTACGCGCGGGAGCGCGCGCGCGAGACCGGCAAGGTCGTCGACTTCAGCCTCACGACGAACGCCACGCTCCTCAAGCCCGAAATCGTCGAGTTTCTCGTCGCGAACGACGTGGGCGTGACGATCTCCATCGACGGCCCGCCTGACGTGCAGGACAAGTTCCGCGTGTTCAAGAACGGGAACGGCAGCTACGACGTGGTGGCGCCCAAGATCAAGGACCTGATATCCAAGCACCGGCGGCGGCCGATTGGCGCGCGTGTGACGCTGACATCGGGCACGCTCGACGTGAAGCGGATTTTCAGGCACCTGACGGAAGACATCGGCTTCCAGGAGATCGGCTTCGCACCTGCCACGACGGCGCCGAAGCATGACTATTCGATCACCGACGAGGGGTTCGATACGCTGCTCGGTCAGTTCCGCGAGCTGGCCGAGGAATTCCTCGAGGCGGCCGTGCAGAACCGCCACCACGCATTTTCGAACGTGAAGGAAACGCTCGGCGAGATTCACAAAGGGATGAGCAAGGCGTATCCCTGCGGCGCCGGGCTCGGCCTGATGGGGGTCGCAACCGACGGTGACGTAGCCCTGTGCCACCGCTTCGCGGGGTCTGACGCCCACAAGCTCGGCACCGTCGCCGACGGCATCGATCGAACGGCGCAGCGCGCCTTCCTCGAGACACACCACATCGACGAAAAGACCGACTGCCGCACCTGCTGGGCGCGGCCCATCTGTTCGGGCGGCTGTTATCACGAGGCGCACACACGCCACGGCGACACGACCAAGGCGAACCTCCACTACTGCGAGTGGATCCGCGGGTGGACCGATATCTGCCTGAAGGTATACGCGGAACTGTCGGAGCGAAACCCGGCCTTTCTGACGCAGTTCGACCACGACGAAGCCCCAGAGCGGGCGTCGTAAGGAGACCATTGATGACGTACCTGAAGGCTGTCAACCGCAAGGCAGCACAGATCGATCGACAGTTACGGGACGCGGAGGGGGATGTCGTCGCACTGCAGGGAGGTCAGCCCCCGCAGCAGCCCGCGGCGCACATTCCGCTTGGCTGCTCGACGGTGTTCTCTCCGGGATGGGAAGTGGATCGCACGGGCGGCACGGCCGGATTGTGCCAGCCGGTCGAACGCGATCTCTTCGACTGCCACATCGGCTGCTACTGGCCGGCGCAAGTGCCCGACCAGCTCAATCACGCGCCCAGCTGGACGAGCAGTTGCGCCGCGGCGCAGAAGGACTGGCGCAAAATCGACTTGGTGTTTCCATAGGAGGCCTGTGCATGTTCGTCACGCGTAAACCTTTTGGCCTTCTGCTCGCGGCTCTGCTGCTGATCACGTCGGCCCCGGCACGTGTTCGACTCGCAGCCGAAGAACCGAGCGCCGGCACGGGACGGTTGATCATCGGCACATTCCCGGACACGTTCTGGATCATCGATGAGGCGACGAGGAAGGTCGTCGGGACGATCCCATACGAGTCGGGCATTCCCCGCCGCACCACGATGACCAGAGACGGCACGCGCTTCTATACCGTGGAGGCGCAAATGGAAAAAGTCGAGGTGATCGACATCGCCTCGCGAAAGACCATCGACAAGTTCACGCTGAGCGAAGGGAGCAAGCACGTTCGCATTCGCAGCGTGACGCCGGACCCGCAGCATCGCTTCGTGATCATGATGATCAAGGCTGCGACAAAGCTGATCGATCGTTTTGAGATCGGGCCGCCGGAGCTCGTGCAGTACAGACCTGGCCACACACAAGATCACCAGAGTGATTCCGTGGCCGAAGGGTGAGGAGCGTGAGAACGCCAACATCCAGTTCTCGCCCGACGGATCGCTGATGTACCTGTTCAGCGATCAGGACGTGCTCATTTATGAGACGGTCAACTTCACGCAGACCGATACGTGGGAGCTGTCCAAGCCGATCGAAGACGGCGTAGGGCGGCTGAGCTTCGGCGCGACCGATTCGACGAACGACGAGCCGGGGTTTTACACCGGAATCTTCACTATCCAGGATCCGGTGCAGAACCGGCGGGTCATGGGGATCGGCCGGGTCAATCTCGCCGAGAAAACCGTTGATTTCTACACGCTCGGACCGGCCACGCCGGTCGGGTTCGCCATGACGCCGGACCGCAAGTTCGCCTACGGACTCATGTCCGAAATCGGCCGCTATGAGTTCTGGAAGTTCGACCTCGAGAAAAAACAGCTTGTCGTGCGTCAGGAGTTCAAGGGACGTCCGAGGATGTCGATGAAGACGAGCTCGAACGGCAAGGTGCTCTACATCTACAACGCCGGGGCCACCATCGACCTCTACGACGCGGCGACATTCAATTTCATCACCGCGATTCAGCTTCCGGGTGATGCCACGACCGAAATGTTCGTTTTCCCTGCGTCTACTCCGGTCCCGGCGGCGACCTCGGCTTCGGCGATTGAATAGCATGCCGTTTCTCGATCGGGACATGCGGCGGGCGCTCAGATTCGTTGTGCCGTACTGGCGGCGCCTGGCCCTCGTCGTCCTCATCAGCGTCGCCAGTACCGGGCTCACGCTGTATCTGCCGCTGCTCTCGCGCGACTTCTTCGATCGCGCGCTCGTCGGCCGCGATGCGCCCTATCTCCTGCGCATCGCCGCCGCCTTCGCCGGTGCAACCGCGCTCAGCTTCGTGCTGAACGTGGTCAGCGGCCTGCGCTACACACGCGTCTCGGCGGACATCCTCTTCGACATGCGGCTGGAAATGTACCGGCACCTGCAGCGGATGTCGCCGCGCTTCTACGCGCATCTGCGGATGGGCGACATCATGTCGCGCATCAACAACGACATCAGTGAAATTCAGCGCGTGGCGGCGGAAACGACCCTGGCGTGGGTGGGGAACGGACTCTTCCTCGTCGGAACGACCGTCATGCTGGCGTGGCTCGACGTCCGGCTGTTCCTGCTGACCGCGGCGACCGCGCCGCTCGCCGTCGTGGCCCTGGTGGTGTACCGGAAGAAGCTGGAGAACGAAATCACCGTGCTGCGCGAGCGCAGCGCCGATATCGGCAGCTTCCTCATCGAAACGCTGCAGGCGATGAAGCTGATCGTCACCAGCAACGCCGAGCAGCGCGAGGCCGAGCGGTTCGGCGAGAAGAACCGTGCGTTCATCCGCGCCCTCATGTCGATGCAATGGCTCTCGTATATGTCTGGAGGGCTCCCCGGCCTCGTGCTATCCACCGTCACGGGCGCCGTGTTCGTCTACGGCGGCCTCCGCGTGATCGACGGCACACTCACGGTCGGTACGTTCATCGCGTTCATGGCGTACAAGATGCGCTTCATGCCCTCCCTCGAGGCGCTCATGGGGCTGTACGCCAACGTGGCCACGGCTCGAGTCTCGTTGCGACGCGTGTCCGAGGTGCTGGAAACGTCCGCCGAAGTGCAGGAGCGTGATGACGCCGTCGCGGTGGAGGTGGCGCACGGCCACGTCACGTTCGACAACGTCACGCTCGCGTTCGATCGCGGGTTTCCGGTCGTCGATCGGCTGTCGTTCACGGCCGTGCCTGGCGAAGTGCTCGCGATCGTCGGGCCGAGCGGGAGCGGCAAGTCGACGGTCGCTGACCTGATCGTGCGGCTGCTCGATCCCGACAGCGGCGTCGTGCGGCTCGACGGCCGCGACCTGCGGACGCTGCGGCTTGCAGACCTGCGCCGGAACATTGCAGTTGTCGATCAGGATCCGTGCATTCTGCACGCGTCGATCGCCGACAACATCAGGTACGCCAGACCCGACGCCACCGACGAGCAGGTGATCGCGGCGGCCCGCCGCGCCGCGCTCGACACCTTCGTCAGCCGGCTGCCGCTTGGTTACCAGACGGTGGTTGGCGAACGAGGGTCCGCTCTGTCGGCAGGAGAGCGTCAGCGGATCGCGTGTGCACGCGCGTTTCTCGTGGAGCCGCGTGTCCTCATACTGGACGAGCCAACGGCCTCGCTGGATCCGGACACAGAGCACGATCTGATTTCCGGGCTCGAGGCGGTGATGGAAGGACGGACGACGATCGTCATTACCCACCGGCTCGAGGTGGCGCGTCGCGCCGACCGCGTGCTGGTTCTCGACGACGCGTGCGCGGGCGAGCCGCGCGTTTCCGCGGGACACTCGACGAGGTCAACGCGATTCGCGAATCTGTTCGATGTGCGCGTGGCCGCACGGGACGATCGTGCGCTGGCATGACCGCACCGGACGCGGCGTGCGCGTCGCGGTCATCGACAGCGGCATCCACGCAGATCACCCGCACATCGGCGGGATCGCAGGCGGCACTTCTGTGTGCGAACAACAGGAGGCCACGGACGTCTGTGATCGGATCGGACACGGCACGGCGGTCGCCGCTGCAATCCGTGAAAAGGCGCCGCACGCCGAGCTGTACGCGGTAAAGGTGTTCGACCGTACGCTCTCGACGACGGCCGACAGGCTCGTTCGCGCCATCTATTGGGCGACGCGCGCGGGGGTGCGCGTCATCAACCTCAGCCTCGGCACTGCCCGCGCGGAACACGCCGTCCGGCTGTCGGACGCCGTGGCGTTCGCCGTGGAAGGCGGTGCGGTGATCGTCGCCGCGGAAGAGAGCGGCGGCATCCGCTGGCTCCCGGGCAGCCTCGCCGGCGTCATCCCAGTACAGCTTGATTGGACATGCCCGCGCGAAAGCGTGAGAAGCGCCAACGGTCCCTACAGAAAGCGGTTCCTCGCGTCCGGATACCCCCGGCCGATTCCCGGTGTCCCCGTCGAAGCGAATCTGAAGGGGATCAGCTTTGCCGTTGCCAATGTCAGCGGTCTCGTGGCGCGCATCTGCGAGGCCAATCCGCACGCCACCACACGCGAGATCGCCACGCTGCTTGCCGACTGATTCAATCGAAGCGTCAGATCCCGACCGTGCGTAAACGCATCGAAGCGAAGCCGTTATTGGCCGATCCCGTACACGTGCCCCATCGTCCTCACGAAAATCATCCCGCCGGAGATCGCCGGTGTTCCCATGATGATTTCCTTCATGTCATTCCTGGCAATTTCAGTGAGCCCGGGGCCGGCGGCCACGACATAGACCTCGCCATCCTCGCTGGCGCATACAGACGATCGTCGGCGGCAATGAGGGACGCGAGAACGCACCGCCCATGCCGATTCGACCTCGAAACGAACGCTCACCGGTTTGCGCGTTGTACACGGTGACGATGCCGTTGTTGCCCATGGTGAACAGGTACTGTCTGTACACGAGCGGCGTGGGGATATACGTGCCATCGGTCATGTTGCTCCACGCGATGACGTCGGAGGATTCGGATCCTTTCGGTAGCGAGATATCGCCTCTGGCCCCAGGTCTGATCGCGTAGATCGGTCGGACCGGGGGATAGCCGCCCGTCACGAAGACCAGGCCGTGTCCGGTCACGGGCGTGCCGACGGTAATTTCCGAGTTCGGCCCGAGCGTCCAGAGCAGTGCGCCCGTGGCGGGATCGTAACCGCGTATCCTGGTTCCGTTGGTGACGAGCTCGGTCCGCCCCGAAGGCGCGCTTAGCAGGGCGGGCGTACCCCATGTGGATATTTCGTCCGTGCGCGCGGTCTTCCAGAGCTGTTTACCGGTACTGAGACCCAGGCCGCGATGTACGAGCCCTTCTGCGTGTCCGCCTGAAGAATGACCGAGCTCGTGTGAATGATCGGCGAGCTCGAATGTCCCTATTGGAAGCTGGGATCGAAAAACCACCCGCTGTCGAGCACGCCTGTGTCGGCACGCCACAACTCCTTGCCGTTCATATCCCACGCGATCAGCAATCCGACCGATCCGAATGCGGCGACGATGCGCTGTCCGTCCGTCGCGGGTGTGGAGTTCGCCTGCGAGGCCTTGGTGTGCCGTTTCGTTCTGGGCGCGCCGACGAATGCAGTTCGCTCCCACACAGGATCTTTCCCGTCGCCTTGTCGAGGGCATAGGCCTTCCACTCGTGCTCGGACAGATCCTCGACCGGTTTCACGTCACCGTACAGCCCGGTTCGAAAGCTCTTGTCTCCGCCTTTGCTGATCGCGGTCGTGACGAACACGCGATTGCCCCAGGCGATTGGGCTCGAGTTCGCGATGCCGGGTATCGCGGTGGTCCACCTGATGTTCCTGCCGGTCGCCACGTCCCACTCTGATGGCGCGCGTTGCCCGTCGCCGTTGCCGCCGCCTGCACCCCCTCGGAATGAAGGCCAGTTGAGGGGTGCGGTGGCTGTGGCGGGTGCAACGGGTACGGTAGGTGCGATAGGTGCGGTAGGTGCAATGGGTGCGGGAGGTGCGACGGGTGCGGGAGGTGCGATGCTGGTGGTTTCGGTAGGCAAGGCGTCGAGTGCTGCCCTCAGTATCGGAACGAGCGCGGATCTGTTCGCACGTTCTGCGGCGCTCATCGCGGCTTGAACGCCTTGACGCGTGACCCTGCCGCCGAGCGCGGTCTTGACGAGACTCGCGTTGTCCGATTCCACGCCGAACATCATCACGTCGTCGGCACCGTTCCACCCGTTCTGGAAGAGGAAGATGGCGATGTCGGGGTGGCCGTTTCCGAGCGCCATCTGTCCGGCGGTGCCGTGATAGAAGCTGTCCTCGGCGTTGACGTTGGCACCGCGCGCAACGAGCAGCTTCACGGCGTCGAATCGTCCGCTGCTCGCGGCGAACGTCAACGCGGTGACGTTGTATCGCGACGTGGCATTCACGTCGGCGCCCTGCGCGAGCGCGGCTTGAATCTTCGCAACATCACCGGCTCGCGCCGCTTCGAAAAGCGTCTCGTTTGCGCTCACCTGGGACGTGGCCGGAGCAGGAGCCTGGCCGGACGCGATCGCCGCCGCCGCAACAATCAGTGCGGTGGCGACGCCCGATATTGTTTTCGTCATCCAGTACGGGTCCCCGATCACGAGCCCCAATTCCTAGAATCCATACAGTCTTGCGGGGTTGTCCGCCAGGATCATCTTGCGAAGCGCAGCGTCCGGCACCCAAATGGGCAGCATGTTCATCACACGCCCATCATCGACCGCGCGATGCACCGCGAGATCGGTCGATTTACGGCCAGGCACTGTCCCCGCGCTTGGATGCGGCCACGCAGTACCCCAGACAATCCGCTCCGGGTTGGCGGCGATCAAAGCCTTGGCATACGGTGTCACGTCCGACAGGTCCGCTTTCTGCGCGAGATTGTCGGCGTTCGAAAGCTTGACGTACGCCTTGCCCGACCTGACGAGACCAAGCACGGTCGCAAATCCGGGCTGCCCCACTCCGTCCTCGACTCGGGGCTCGCCGAAGTGGTCGATGACGATCGGTACCGTGAAGGATGCGATCTCGTCACGAACCAATGCGAACGTAGCCGGGCTCCCCGAGATCAGCACGCTCCAGCCCTTTCTGCTCTTCATCCGCTCGGCGGCAACCCTGATGCGCTGCCGCGTGGCGGCGGGATCGGTGCCTCCTTGATTGCCGAGGCTCAAACGGATGCCGCGAATTCCCCCTCGGTGCATGTCGTCGAGAGCGGACTCGGTTGTCTTCTCGTCGATCACCGCGACGCCCCGCGCGCCATTCCCTAGCTCGCGGATACTGTCGACCACACACGAGTTGTCCGTTCCGTAGGTGGACGCTTGCACGACGACCACACGGTCGAAACCAATCGCCCGCATTACCTGCTTGAGCTCGGCGACGGTCGCAGGCTCCGGGGTGTAGGTGCGGCCCTGCCAGTAAGGATGACGCTTCGTGTCGCCAAAAACATGCACAGCGCAGTCAGTGGCGCCGGACGGAACGTCGAAACTGACCTTTGTGAGAGGTTGCGACGCAGCAGCCTCGAGGACATTGGCGCGCCGAAGCCCCCCGGCCACGCCGGCCATGACCCCACTCAGCAGCACCGTCCGTCTTGAAAGCATGGTGACTAAGACTAGCCCCCTCGATTTCTCGAATGCAACCTTTGCCTTCCCCATCCGTAATAAGGAAGACAACGAAGGAGGACAGCCAACTCGACCGTGGGTCACATCGTCTAAGAGTGCACATGCTGCAGAACGTGTGGCAGGACGTTCGATACGGCCTGCGCGGGCTCATCACGCGCCCGGGCTTTACGCTCATCGCGACGCTCACGCTGGCGCTGGGCATCGGCAGCGCCGCCGCGATCTTCAGCGTGATTCAGAACGTCCTGCTCGATCCCGCACCTTATGCCGACGTCGATCGTATCGCCTACGTCCAGATTCGCGACTCCAGCCGCAGCGAGCCCGGGGGTCGCACCGCGTTTCAAGTGCCGGAGTTCCTCGATTATCAGGAACAGAGCCAGGTGTTCGAAGAGGTCATCGGTGGCGGGTTCGAAGACGCCCTACTGACGACAAAGGACGGGACGCTGCAGTTCGCAGCCGGGCTCGTCACGCCAAACACTTTTCGATTCCTCGGCGTGCCGCCTCAACTCGGGCGCGGTATCGTCGACTCCGACGTCGAAACGGGAGCGCCGGCCGTGTTCGTGATGTCTCACAAGATGTGGGTCGCGCAGTACAGCATGGATCCGGAAGTGGTCGGGCGCCTCTTCGTGCTGAACGGCGTGCCGACAACGTGCGTGGGTGTGATGCCGCCGCGGTTCACCAAGCAGGCCGCCGATCTCTGGAAGCCGATGAAGCTCGATCGAGCCGACCCCGCCCAGCAGCGCCGGTATGTTGTCTTCCAGGCGAAGCTGAAGCGGGGCGTGACGTTCGAACGCGCAACTGCGGAGATGGACATCGTCGCTCGGCGGATCGCGAAACTCTATCCCGATAACTACCCGCCACGGTTCACCGTTCACGTCGTGAGCTGGGTCGACGGCCTCGTCCGGCAGTTCAGGACGACGTTGTACACGCTGTTCGCGGCGGTGGGCGTGCTGCTTCTTATCGCGTGTACCAACGTGGCGAACATGCTGCTCGCGCGCGCGGCCGCCCGCGAGAAGGAGATGGCGATCCGCACGGCGCTCGGAGCCGGACGCTGGCTGCTCGTGCGCCAACTGCTCATCGAAAGCCTCATGCTTGCGCTGGGCGGCGCGGCGATCGGATGTGCGCTCGCGTACGCCGGTGTTGTCGGCGTCAAGGCGCTCATGCCGCAAGGACTGTTTCCGACCGAAGCTGATATTCGGCTGAACATCCCTGTCCTCGCCTTCAGCCTCGGCGTGGCGGTGTTCACGGCCATCGTGTTCGGACTTGTTCCGGCGCTGCAGACCGTGAAGAAAAACATGGCGGACCCCTTGAAAGACTCGGGCCGCGGCGTCGTTGGCGGATTCCGCCGAGGCAAGTTGCGGAGCGCCCTCGTGATCTGCGAGGTCGCGCTGTCGCTCGTGCTGCTGGCCGGAGCGGGCCTCCTGATTCGCAACTTCGTGAAGCTCCAGAGCGTCGATCTTGGCCTCGACCCGAACAACATCCTCGTGGCGCGCCTCCCGTTGCCTCGGGAGCAATACAAAACCGCGGCCTCGAAGCAGCAGTTCTTCGAGGCGCTGCTGCAACGGCTGCACGCGTTACCCGGCGTCGTCGCCGCGGCGGAGACATCGACCCTCCCGCCGTACGGAGGCATCGGGACCGACATCGACATCCCCGGAAAAACCCATACGGAGCGGTGGGAAGGGATCTACCAGCTCTGCAGCGACGGCTACTTTCGGACGCTCGGCTTGCGAGTCGTGCGGGGCCGCACGCTGGCGCCGGTGGACGTCAGCGCGGCGCGCAAAGTCGCCGTCATCAACCAGACGTTCGTGAACAAATACTTTCCTGGCGACAACCCGATCGGCCGTCAGATCGTGTTGAAGGGAATGCAGAAACTTCAGGACGGCCAGGCCATCGAGGACCCGACGTTTGAAGTCATCGGCGTGATTGCCGATGCGAAAAACAGCGGCATCGTCGATCCGATCCGGCCGGAGGCGTTCATCCCTTACACCGTCACAGGCGCCTTCGAGCGGGGAATTCTCGTGAGAACCCAGGGCGATCCCGAAGCCCTGCTGGCGGCGGTGCGCCATGAAATCTGGGAGGTCGATCGCGGCGTGGCGATCACGCTGACAGGAACCCTTACCGGCTACCTTCGGCAATTTTCCTACTCAGAGCCCCGCTTCAGTCTCGTGCTGCTGAGCGTGTTCGCGTGTGTCGGGCTCGTTCTGGTCGCCGTCGGCGTCTACAGCGTCATCGCCTATACCGTTGCGCGCCAGACGCGCGAAATCGGCATCAGGATGGCGCTCGGCGCGGGCCGCCGCGACGTATTGCAGATGGTATCGGCGATGGGACTTCGCCTCATTGCGTTCGGCGCGGTGATCGGCGTTGTCGCGAGTATCGGGGCGACGCGATTGATCTCGGCACAACTCACCGGCGTATCGCCGCACGATCCTCTGACACTGGCGGGGGTCGTTCTGTTGATGGCGCTGGTGGGCATCGCCGCGTGCTATTTTCCGGCGCAGCGCGCGTCGAGAGTGGATCCGTTGGTGGCGTTGAGAACAGAGTAGCGAAAAACGAAAAAGGAAAAACGAAAAACGAAGAGCGAAAAGCGAAAAGCAAATGACGCGGCCGAGCTACCGTGTGCCGACGATCAACATGACCGCGGCGAGCGCGCAGGCCACACCGAAGATCTGGCTGCGACTCAACCGCTCGCCGAGCACGAAACGCGCGAGCACCACCGTGCTCGCGGGATACAGCGACGATAGGGTGACGACCACGCTCAGCGGGCCGTAGCGGCTCGCTACGAGATAGAGCACGTTCGCGAGGACATCGATCACACCACACAGAATCACCGTTGCCGCGACCCTCGCCGGCATCCGCAGGGATCCCTGCGCAGCCAGCGCAAGGGCGACGAACATCGCGGACGACAAACCTCGAGCCGCAACGAGCGGCCACATGCCGGCATCGGCTTTCGTTTGCGCGAGCGCGAGAAAGAACAAACCGATGGCCACGCCCGACCCGAACGCAGTGCCCGCGGCGCGAACGCGGACCGATCGGGCAGCGCCATCGTCTCCATCCGGCACGTGCTGCCGGCTGACCAGCACGATCGCGATGATCGCAAGCACGATGCCTGAGACCGCGCCGATCCCGGGGCGCTCGCCAAGTGCGATCGATACCGCGACGGGCACTATCACGGCACACACCGCGGTGATCGGCGCGACGATTGCCATCGATCCCATCGCGAGCGCGCGATAGAGCAGGGCCACGCCGATGCCACCCGTGACACCTGCGACCGCGCCCCATATCCAGTCGTGATGCGATGGAGTCGAAGGGGGCAGGAATGGCAGCACCAATCCGAGCGCAATGAAGCCGGACAGCTGTGCGGCCGCGACCACGATAACTGTGTGCGCTCGCCGGGAGGCCAGGCCGCCGAGAAAATCGGCGGCGCCGTAAAAGGCGGCGGATGCGAGCGAGGCCAGTAACGCCGTCACGGCGTTTGAGTCATAATCGCGGCCTCAACAGGAGGGCTCGTTCATGAAGAAATTGTATGCCGCGGTTGCGCTGGTCCCGTTGCTCGTGTGGTCGAACGCGCTCTCGGCCCAGACGACAAATACCTTGACTGCCCAGGAGAAGGCTCAGGGATGGCAGCTGCTATTCGACGGCAAGACGCTGAACGGCTGGCATTCGCAGGCGCCGCCTCAGCCCAGGGCCGGCGGCGGCGGAGGACGAGGTCGCGATGGCGCACCGCCTGCGCCTTCCGCGGCCGGGGCGTTGCCCGCAGTCGGCTCGAATCCGAAGCCGTGCGTCACAAAACAATCGGCGTCAACGCCTGCCGGCAGCTCGCATTGGGAAGTGGTCGATGGCGCGCTGACAGGGTGCGGCGAGCCCGCGGGATACCTGAACTCGGATCAGAGCTTCAAGAATCACGTGTTGTCCCTCGAGTTCAACACATCTGAATTAGCCAACAGCGGCGTGTTCGTGCGCTCTCCAAAGGAGGCCGGCGGCTACGAGGTCCAGATCTGGAAGCAGCAGCCGGCGGGCTACAACACGGGTTCAATCGTGGGAACCGCAAAGACGACGCGCGACTACGCGTTCAAGCCGGATCAGTGGAACCAGCTGCAGATCACCGCCGACGGCGATCATCTCGTGGTTGTCATGAACGGCGAGACGACGCTTGACGCTCGCGACGCGAAGTTCCCCGACGGACACATCCGCCTTCAGTATCAGCAGTACCCGATTTCGTTCAGGAATATCAAAGTTCGAGCGCTGCCATGATGGCTTTATGTTGACTTCCAAGTGTCGATCACTTATGAAACTACTGACATAAGCCACGCATAAACCACGGCTATCGCGCTCCAAATTTTTGGAGGTTTGAGTATGTGTGATCGGTTACTGTTCGGCCTCGTCCTTCTCACAGCCCTCGCGCTTCCGGCGTCTGCGCAGACCCCATCCGGTGAAATCAGCGGAACGGTGGTTGATTCGAGCGGCTCTGTCCTTCCAGGCGTCAGGGTGACGCTGACCAATTCCGGCACCAACGCCGTGCGCCTGTCGCAGACCAACGAGACCGGCGTTTACGTCTTTCCGGCGGTGCCGCCCGGGACCTATTCGCTGAAAGTCGAGCTCGAGGGCTTCTCGACGGCCCAGCAAACGGGTATCAACGTGCAGGTCGGCAGCTCGAACCGCTTCCCGTTCACGATGGCTATCGGAGCGTTGACCGACGTGGTGTCGGTTGTTGCCGACACACCCGTGATACAGACGGAGAACGCCTCGATCGGCACGGTCATCGAGAACCGGAGCATCGTCGAGTTGCCGCTGAACGGCCGCAACTACCTGCAGCTGGCGTCGCTGATTCCGGGCGCCACGACGAACGGTCCGGCGTCGGCACAGGGACAGCAGCGCATGGGCGGCCAGCGGAACAGCTTCTCGCTGAACGTTGCCGGCCAGCGCATCCACTACAACCACTACTCGCTCGACGGCGTCGAGAACACCGACCTCAACTTCAACAGCTACATGCTGCTGCCCTCGGTCGACGCGCTCGAGGAATTCAAAGTCGAGTCCGGCATCTTCGGCGCCGAGTTCGGACGCGCCGTCGCGCAGATTAACGCGAGCACCAAGTCGGGCACGAACGCCTTCCACGGAACGGTGTTCGAGTTCGTGCGCAACGCGAAGATGGACTCGAAGAACTTCTTCGACCCGAAAGACAAGCCCATTGCGCCGTTTTCGCGGAACCAGTTCGGAGCGACCATCGGCGGTCCCGTCCTCAGCAACAAGCTGTTCTTCATGTTCAACTGGGAAGGGCTGCGCGAAGAGAAGTCGCTCACGACGAACGCATCGGTTCCGCTGACCGCCTGGAAAGCCGGCGATTTCTCCAACCTGCGCGACGCGAACGGGAACCTCATCGTCATCTACGACCCGGCGACCAGGGTGTTCGATGCCGCCGGAAACGTCATCCGCGCCCCGACCCCGTTCCCCGACAACAAGATTCCGGCGAACCGCATTCATCCGGCCTCGCAGAAGCTCCTCAAGTACTACCCGACTCCCGACGCGGAACGGACCGGCGCCAACTTCGTGAACAGCGAGGCGCGCGAAGTCAACTCGGACCAGTACACCTATCGCATCGATTACACCCAGAGCGCGACGATGAACTGGTTCTTCCGCCACAGCATCTCGCACGAGCTCGGGTACGATCCCTTTGCCATTCCGGACATGGGAAGCAACACCGATACCGACGTGCAGCAGATGGTGCTGGGCAATACGCAGACGATTGGCACGAACAAGCTGAACGACCTGCGGATCGGATACGGGCAATTGAAGAACGCCCACATCTCGCCGAGGGCGAACGTCGAGAACGTCGTCAAGGAGCTGGGCATCAACATCCCGAGCGACAACCCGCTGTACTGGGGCGTGCCGAATATCGGCGTCACCGCCCTCTCCGGCCTCGGCGAGGAGAGCGACGCCCCGTTCCTCAACGACGACAAGACGATTCAGATCGTCGACAACTTCTCGTGGATCCTCGGAAATCATTCGGTGAAATTCGGCGGCGAGCTGCGACGCGTCCTGTACGATCAGATCGGCGGCGTCGTCACACGCGGCAGGTTCAATTTCGACGGCCGATATACACGGCTACCGCCGGCGACGACCGGTGGCTCGCCGTTCGCGGACTTCCTGCTGGGAACCATGAACAACTCAGAGTCGCAGATAGGCGCCCCCATCGCGGACTTCCGGTCGAATTACTACGCCGTCTATGTCCAGGACAACTGGAAGGTGACGCCGAACGTGACGGTAGACTTCGGGCTGCGGTGGGAATACGACCAGCCGTTCACCGACGTCGACGACAAGATCGTGAATATCGACTACGTCTGGGACAACAGCCGCGAACCGGTCTTCGTGCGGACGGGCACCGGCGATCCCTATGAGGGCAACCCGCCGTTCAGTCTCGGGAGCATTCCATATGTTCGCGATGGCCGTTTCGGGCGGGGCGCCTACAAGCCCGACTACAACGATATTGCCCCGCGGCTCGGCATGGCCTGGTCAGTGAATCCTGAGACGGTTGTCCGCGCCGGCGGCGGCATCTACTACGTGCGCGACATCGGTAACGCGGTGTTCGATACCGTGCGCAACGCGCCATTTACTATTCGCCGCGACGAGCCGGCCGAGACGTTCAGGCCGAACCTGAGCTTCGAGCAGCCGTTCGCGCGCACTGGAGCGCCAACGTTCATCCTTGCCGCCGAGTACGACGTGCCGTCGTCCTACGTCGGGCAATGGTCGCTCGGATTCCAGCGAGAGCTGCCCGGATCGATCTCGGCCGAAGTAACGTATTTCGGATCCGCGGGCGTGCACCTTCGCCGCCTTCAAACCTACAACCAGAGCGTGCCGAGCGCGCTATCGAATGTCAACCTCTCCCGGCCGTTTCCGGCGCTCGGCGGTATGCAGGTCATGAACGCGCCGAGTCATTCGAATTACCACGCGCTCTACCTCAAGGCGCAAAAGCGGTTCTCGCACGGCCTCAGTTTCCTGAGCTCGTTCTCCTACGGAAAATCCGTCGACAACGGCAGCGGCATCCGTACGAGCGTCGGTGACCCGCTGACGCCGTCGAACAACTACGATCTCGAGCTCGAGACCGGTCCGTCGGCGTTCGATTTCCGCAAGCGTTCGACGACGTCGTGGATTTATGAGCTGCCGTTCGGCCGCGACCGGAAGTTCATGAATGAAAGTACGGCCCTCGACTACGTGCTCGGCGGCTGGCAGATCGGCGGCATCCTGACGTTCCAGGATGGATTCCCGTTCACGCTGGGGTGCAGCACCGGCACCGTGCAGAACGGCGGCGGCGGATGCTACCCGGACCCCGCACCAGGCGCCCCGGATTGGCAGCTCGACGATCCAACCCGCGAACGGTGGTTCAATACGGCCGCATTCGTCGACCGCAACCCGGAGTACGGCACAGGGTTCCGCTATGGCACCGTGAAACGCAACTCGGTCGTTGGGCCCGGTATCAAGAGCTTCGACATGTCGTTCAACAAGAATTTCATGATCCGCGACGATCACGTGGAGTTCCGCATCGAAGTGTTCAATCTACCGAACGCCGCGATCTGGGGCCAACCCGGCTCGCAGCTCGGCACGCCGACTTACGGTGTCATTACGAGCACCAGGATGGACTCCCGCCAAGTCCAGATTGGTCTGAAGTACGTGTTTTAGAGCCCGCCGGTCGGCGGTTCATGTTCGAAGGCGTTCGTCTCTCGACGGCCAGGACGGTCAGACGTCCTGGCCGTTCTCTTTTCCGCGGGAGGTTGTATGGACGAGAAGTCGCTGTTCACCGATTTCTGGAGCAAGGAGTCGAAGACGACCAGCAAAGTGCTGTCGCGGATTCCCGAGGGCTCCGACTATCGGCCCGATCCGAAATCCCGCACCGCGCGTGACATCGCCTGGCTGATCGTCGTGGAAGAAAAGATGATGGTCGACGCGCTGGAGACTGCGGTTGCCACCTGGGCGCCGGCGCCTCTTCCCGAGACCGTGAAGGAAATATGCGAGGTGTACGATACGCAGACCGCTGACAACATCAATCGGCTACGCGCGCTGCCCGCTGAACGGTGGAACGGCACGCTGGAGTGGTTCGGCAAGCAGCGGCCGGCGTCCCCGATGGCGTGGAGCTTTCTCTTCGACATCGTCCATCACCGTGGCCAGATCACGACGTATCTGCGTCCGATGGGATCGACCGTGCCGCAAATCTACGGCCCCAGCGCCGACGAGCCTTAAAGAGGAGGGCGTATGCGTTACACACGACGAGAAGCCGGCAAATTGGCACTGACAGCGCTGCCCGCGGCGCTGATCGTTCGCCCACTTACCGCGCTGGCGCAGGTGAGGCCGAACTCCCTGATCAATGGCGTTACAGTCGGCGCGATCACCTACAGCTATCGCTCGATGCCCGATCAGAGCGCGGAAGCAACGCTGAAGTACGTCGTCGACTCAGGCATCAGCCAGATCGAGTTCATGGGAGGACCTGTCGAAGCGTTTGCGGGCGCGCCTTCGGCGCCGCAAGGCGGCGGTGGCCGCCGCGGCGGGCAGCCTCCAAGTCCTGAGCAGCAGGCCGCACAGCGCGAAGCCGCCGACAAACTGAAAGCGTGGCGCACGTCGGTGTCGATGGATCGCTTCAAGGCACTGCGCAGGATGTACAACGCCGCGGGCGTCACGATCTACGCGTGGAAGCGGTTGACGCCGAACATGTCGGACGAGGAGCTCGAGTACATGTTTAACGTCGCCGAGGCGCTCGGTTGTACTCACACGACGCTGGAGCTGACCGACGACGTGGCGCAACTCAGACGAATCGGCGCGTTCGCGGAGAAGAAGAAGATTTACGCCGCGTATCATACGCATCTGCAGGGCAGCATGACGGCGTTTGATACGGCGTTCGCGGCATCGAACGGGAACATGGCAAATGTCGACTTCGGTCATTTCGTCGCCGCAGGCGGAGACCCGATGGCCTTCCTGACGAAGTTCCACGATCGCATCGCCAGCTTCCATCTGAAGGACCGCACGACGCCGTCGAACGGGCAGAAGAACCTCCCGTGGGGTACCGGCGACACGCCGCTCAAGGCGTTGCTGCAGGCCGTCAAGAGGAACAAATGGAGGATGCCCGCAACAATCGAGGTCGAATACGACGTGCCCGAGGGATCGGATGCGGTGAAGGAAGTGCGGAAGTGCCTCGACTACTGCCGGGACGCCCTCGCGTAGGAAGTTGCGGTCATTTCAACGCAGATACGCGATGAGCGGCGTCAGCGTGATCGGGCTGAGGAGCGTCGACAGAAACACGGCGCTCGTCACGAAGTCGGGCGACGCATCGAACTCGACGGCGAGTATTGTCGTCGCCACGGCCACCGGCATGGATGACAGCACGACAATCGCCTGACGCGCCGCGCCGGTTACGCCGAACATCGATGTCAGGCCGAGCGCGACGAGCGGGGCCACGAGCAACGACACGCACACGGCGGCCGCCACGAGCGCGGGACGCTTCGGTGTAGACGCGCGCTCCAGCTGCATCCCAAGGACCAGAATCATCAGCGGAAGCGCGGCGTCGCTTAGCATCGTAATTGGGCGGAGCAACGGCGTCGGCATCGAGATGCCGGTTGCCAATACGACCCCCGCGGCCGCCATGCCGTAGATCGCGGGCATTTTCAATACGCTTGTCGCTGCCGTTCGCAGGCTGCGGCGCCCGGCGGCCGCCAGGAACGCGCCGACCGTGTTCGTCAAAACCGAACCTGTCAGGAAGAACACCGTGCCGTACGAAAGCGCTTCCTCGCCGAACGCGAATGATACGACGGGCAGCCCGTAGTTCCCGCCGTTGGAGAACATGACGACGAGAAGAAACACGGTGGATTCCGCACGGCTCAGCCGTAGCGCCAGCGAGAGCAGCACGCCGGCGGCGGCCATCGTCAGCATGACGAGCACGGCGAGCGCCACCATCAGTCCGAACCGGCGGCCGGTTGCGACGGACGAGATCAGCAGCCGAAACGCGAAACAGGGCAGGAGCGCATAAAACACAACGTGCGTCAGCGTCACGGCGCTCGCCTTGAGCCATCGGGCGAGAGCGAAACCCGCGCCGGCGATGACGAAGATGGGCAGGAGATCGGACGCGAAAACGGAAAACAGGTCGTTCAAAACTGGAGAACACTATAATCCCGGCGGGAGACGCCCATGAAACATCACATCTCTCTTGCGCTGCTCATGACGGTGGCCCTCGCCGCTTGCTCTACCCAGACGCCCGAACAGCGGTTGATTAGAGACGCTGCCTCGGCACTCGGCGGCGCGGAACCGATTCTCGCGGTGCGCACGCTGGTCATCGAAGGCGAGGGGACGCATCACAACCTCGGTCAGGATCTCCTGCCCGGCGCTGCGGGCCAGACATTTCAGGTGACCAGGTATCGGCGCGCCATCGACGTGCAAGGCGAGCGCGCGCGCACCGAGCTCGAACGCGTCCCGAAGTTCACCTTCTGGCAGGGCCTCCGTCCACAGATCCAGGTGCAGGGCATCGACAAGTCAGTCGGGTACAACGTCGCACCGAATGGTTCAGCCGGTCGCACCGCAGCGGTTGCCGTCGACGATCGTCGCGCGGAGCTGCTGCGCCATCCCATAGCGGCTGTACGTGCGGCGCTTCACCCTGCGACTCGCGTGACGAATCTGCGCACGGAGCGTGGAGAGCCGAGCGTCGATGTCACGACGGAAGATGGGCGGATCTTCACACTCTCAATAGACGCGGGCACAAAACTTCCGTCGCGCGTGGCGGCTCCAGCCAATCACGTCAATCTTGGCGACGTGATCATCAGCACCGCGTTTGCGGAGTATACGGACGTCGCCGGGCTGAAGCTTCCCACCCGTCTCACCACCAGAACTGACGAGTTCGTCACCGCCGAGGTGCGTGTGACCACGCAGACGGTCGATGCCGACGCCGGCGATCTCGCAGCTCCGGCGGCAGTCGCAGCCGCTGCGCCGCCCGCAGTGCAGGCCCCGAACGTGACGGTCGAAGAGGTGTCGCGGGGCGTCTGGCTCCTCGCCGGCGGATCGCATCACAGCGCCGTCGTGGAGTTCGCCGATCATCTGATGCTCATCGACGCACCGCAGAACGACGCCCGCACGCTCGCGGTGATCGCAAAGGCGCGCGAGCTGCGGCCGGGCAAGCCCCTGACGCACGTCGTGAACAGCCACCATCATTTCGACCATTCTGGTGGCATTCGCGCGGCGGTGGCCGAAGGGCTGACCGTCGTCACGCACCAGGGGAACGCGGCGTTCATCGAAGAGATCGTCAAGCGGCCGCACACCCTCGTGCCCGATGCGCTGTCAAAAAATCCGAAACCGGTCAAGATCGAAACTGTTGCCGATGAGAAAGTCATGACCGATGGGGCGATGACGGTCCACCTCTATTCGATACCCAGCGAGCACTCTCAGTCGATGCTGATGGCCTATCTGCCGCGCGACCGAGCGATCGTCGTCATCGACGTGTACGAGCCTATCGGAGAGATCCACATGTTCGCCGGGCAATTCATCGAGGACCTGAAAAAGCGCAACTTGCGCGTCGACCGCATCGTGCCGCTCCACGGGAAGATCGTTCTGTACGGTCAGATGGTGAAAGATGCAGCATCGCCGGCAAGCTAGTGGCCCGTTTTCGCTGAAGCATCGACGAGGCCTGTTGATCGCGTCGATCGCCATTTCTGCGGCGGCGACCGCGGCAGCGTGGCAGCAGGCAGCGCGCGTGACGCCGGAGGCGGCCGGCCTGTCGGCCGCGGGTCTCCGGGAGGCGACCGCTCTGCTGAACCGCTATGTTGGCGAGCAGCGGATTGCCGGCGCCGTGGCGGCTGTCGCAAGACGCGGCCAGGTCGCGTATCTCGAAACCGCCGGCGTTCAGGATCTGCAGACGCGCGCTCCGATGACCGAACGATCGCTCTTTCGCATCTATTCAATGACGAGGCCTGTCACTTCGGTCGCGGTGATGATGCTTCACGAAGAAGGGCGTTTCGAACTCGACGACCCTGTTGCCAGATTCATCCCGGAGCTCAAGAACGTCGTCGTGGCAGGCGAGCAGGGCGTTCAACCGCGCCCGGCCATGAATCCGATGACAGTGCGCGACCTGCTGCTGCACACGTCCGGCCTCAATGCCCGAACGTCGGAAATCTACAGGCGCGAGCAAGTGCGAGCACGCACGATCACGATGGCGCAGTTCATCGCCAATCTGGTGCGCGTGCCGCTTATGGAGGAACCCGGCACCCGGTACCGGTATAGCGAGGGGACGTCCGTGCTCGGACGGCTCGTCGAGATCTGGTCGGGCAAATCCTTCGAAGCGTTTCTCGAAGATCGTGTTTTTCGTCCGCTTCGCATGACCGACACGATGTTCTGGGCCTCGACCGCCGATCAGCGCTCGCGGCTCACCACGGTATACGGCCCGGCGCCCGGCGGTGGCCTCGTCCAGGTTGAAACCGAAACCCTGCCGTTCACCGAGCGTCCCACGCTTATCGAAGGGGCTGTCGGCCTGCTCTCGACGGTGCCCGACTACCTGCGCTTCGCCCAGATGCTGCTCAACAAAGGAGAGCTCGATGGGGTGCGCCTGCTGCGGGCGAAGACGGTGGAGATGATGACAGTGAACGGCTTATCGGAGACAGTGCAGAAGACGCGCGGCGGATCGATGGGGTGGGGACTCGCCAACGTTCAGGTCCTGCTGGAGGCGAACGCCAGCGACTCCGCGAGCAAAGGCGAATATGGATGGGACGGCACGGCCGGTACGATCTTCTGGGTCGACCCCCTCAAGCAGATGGTCACGGTCCTCATGACCCAGAGCTCGCCGTCGAATCCCGATCAAATTCGCCAGCGCTTCAAGGCCATCGTGCACCAGGCCGTCTTAGATTAGGGACGGGCGCTGGCGAGCTTCCCTATAAACCTTGCCGGCAGGGTGTATAACGGTGCCATGAAAACCAACCGTCGCGGGTTCCTCGCGGGCACGCTGGCCAGCGGTGCTGGCGCTGCCCTGACCGGCTGTGCCGCGCCTCCCACCGCCACCGCGGCGGCAGCCGCACCGACTGGTCTAGCCAACCCTAAATACGCAAAGCTCGACGAAGTGCTCAAGCAGCCCGGTACTCAAACGCGAGTTGTTCTCGTCGCCCGTCATCATCGAGACGCTCGAAATGCTGCGCCTGGGCGACAGCTTCATTTGCCGTGTGCGTGCCAAGGACGGCGCGGTCGGCATCTCGGTGGCGAACAATTCGCAGCAGCGCTCGCTGTATCCGATCCAGGTGAACAGGCTGCAGCCGTTCTTCATTGGCAAGGACGCGCGCGATCTGGAATCGCTGCTGGAAGAGGTGTACGTCTACCAGAGCAACTACAAGCTGCAGAGCCTCGCCTTGTGGGTGCCGCTTGCGGCCATCGAGTTTGCGATTCTCGACATGCTCGGCCGCATCGCGAACAAGCCGTTGGGGCTGCTGGTGAGCGACGTGATCCACAACCCGAAGGTTTCGGTCTATCGCGCCAACGGTGAACGCGATGTCACCGCCGAAGCGGTGATGGAGAACCTGAAGCGGCAGGTGGTGGAATCAGAAGCGAAGGCGCTGAAGATCAAGATCGGCGGCCGGATGAGCCACGTCGAATATCCGGCCGGTCGCTCCGAGAAACTGATCCCGATGGTGCGGAAAGAGTTCGGCGACCAGATGGTGTGCTACGCCGACTCGAACGGCTCGTACGGCGTGGAAGAAGGCATCAAGTTCGGCCGGCTGCTCGAGGAATACAAGTTCGCGTTCTACGAGGAACCGGTTCCCTTCGACTGGTACGAGGAAACGAAGGCCGTGACCGACGCGGTGAATATTCCTGTCGCCGGCGGAGAACAGGAGGCCAGCATGCACGCGTTCCGCTGGCTCATCGCCAACGATGGGCTGGATATCGTGCAGGCGGACATGTACTACTTCGGCGGATTTGTGCGCTGCATGAAAGTCGCCCGCATGGCCGCCGCCATGGGGAAGGTGCACACGCCGCACATCTCCGGCGGCCTCGGCTATCTCTACATGATTCATTTCGTGTCCGCGATTCCAAACGCTGGGCCGTTCCACGAATTCAAGGGACTGAGCCAGAACGTGCCGTTCGAATGCAAGACGTCGACGTTGAAGACCGAAAACGGTGTTGTCGTCGTGCCGACCGGCCCCGGTTCGGGCATCGAGATCGATCCGGCATTCATCAAAAAGCACACTGTGGTGAAGGGCTCTGCAGGCAGCTCGGCCGAGTAGTGCGATCGCATTGGAGCGAATGACATGAGCCGCGCCACCGGAGGCATGACGCGCCGTACTTTCTTCAGCAGGGCCGCGGCCGCGACGGCGTTCGCCGGTGTGCCGCTTCGCGCGCAGAGCGAGTTCGTCCCTCCGCCGGAAGTCGCAACTCCAGGACGTCCGCTGGGGACCGAAAAATTCGGGGCGAGCGTCGACGGCGTGCCGATTATCGACGCGCACATCCATCTGTTCGACGGCCGCAGGACACAAGGCGCCGGCTATATGGGCTCTGCGGCGTATCGGGCGCAATCTCAGATCTCGCTTCCTGCGATGTACGCGTCACTGGCTCGGCCGTCTGGCGTCGTTGGGGCCATCATCGTGGAATCCAGCGGCAGGCTCGAGGACAACGACTGGTACCTCGAGGTGTCGCAGGCCGATCCGTTCATGGTGGGCGTGTCGGGACGGCTCGATCCGTACGACGCGCAATTCGCCCAGAATGTCGAGCGGCTTCACAAGAATCCGCTGTACCGTGCGATACGCGCGAGCCGGTTCTACACGAACACGGATGGCAAGGTGACGCTTGACGCCGTGGCCGTGAACAACCTGAAGCTGCTCGTCCAGGCAGACCTCGCGCAGGACACGGCCAATCCTTCGATGCCGCTGATGACCGCCAATGTTTTGCTGGCCGATGCGATTCCCAACCAGCGGATCATCATGGACCATCTGCCGTCGTTCGATCCCGCGCCCGACGGTCTAGCGGCGTATGAGGCTGTGGTGAAGGAGATGGCGGCGCGACCGAACATCTTCGTCAAGCTGACCGAGGTGTATCACCCCCGCCTGAACACCAAGCAGGTCGTGGGCGATTACGTGCCGCTGCGCGATCGGCTGCAATATCTCTTCGGCATGTTCGGTGAGGATCGCGTGATGTTCGGCACCGACTATCCGAATTCCTATGGCGTCGCCACGATTTCGGAAGAAGTCGGTCTGATGAAGAAATTTTTCTCCACCAAGACGCGCGCCCAGTCGGAGAAATACTTCTGGAGAAACGCTGCGCGTATTTACAAGTACGTGAAGCGCGCTGCCGATCAACCCAATCTTTAACGCCTGGCGATCTGGATATCAAACTTCGTATCGCCCGTGATGGAGAGCGAGCTCTGCGAAGATTCGTACCCTTCCTTATCAGTTGAGACAATGTCGACGCCTTCGAACAACCCCGGGATTCTGTAGAACCCCTGGTTGTTGGTCTTTGCCACCCGATAGCCGGTGATGACGCCCCGATACACCAGGACACCCTCGACCGGCGTCAGCCCCGTTGACGTTGACTCTGTAACGACGCCGGTAAGAGTCGGGCTTCCTGCCGGATACAAATCGCTCTGGGTGACGACGAGCGCAGCATTCGCGACCTCGACGTCCACGAGGGTTCCTGGATTGTCGTGACCGTAGTCGACCGTCAGGTACGCCCGACGCTCGCCGTCCTTGATTCCGAAGCGGACGACGAACGCACAGCCTCGGTCGCAGATCTTGACTATTCCTAGGAGTAGCCCGAAGGAAAGTGAGTGAGTACACTCAGGGTAGGAGGGTCCGCGAGGTTGTCCGCGGTAGGCAGGTAGACCGTCAACCCTCTTCCCGCGAGAGGATTCTGGCCGGCCTCGATTTGAATAGTCAGGTCGTAGCCGAGATCGCCGACATGAAGAAGCCGAATTACGGTGACAACATCGGCAGAGCAGAGCCAAAGCAGCAGAAACTCACGCTCAGAGCAACTGCGGTTTGTTCGTTTGCTGGACGCCCCGCTTGCTGCGCGATCGATAGCGGCGGTGGTCAATAACAGTCTGCTCTGGCGATCAGCAGTCGTCATAAGACAACTCGCAATTTGCTATTGAGGGTTCAGTGTGTCGGACGATGACGCCGGATCAATCCTCGCCCATGAGCGTAGCGGCTTCTGGATAGCGCCGTCGGCTGGATCGCAGACGTGATCGTCATGGGGCCAAAAGTAATCGCCAGTACCCAGCGATTATTCTGCGCGGCCTCTACTCGGTCACGGCTTGCGCGCCAGCACCAGATACTGCGCTCCCATGGGAACGGCAGTGAGGCGCTTCTCGATCGGGCGCAGCCATCGCAACATCCGCGGAAAGAAGAAGAGATGATCGGTCCGCACGACATCAAAGCCGGTAGCGCGAAGTAGCTGACGCGCTTCGGGCGGAGAGATCGTGATGGCGTCGCGATCGAACGGGATCCGGCTCATGACCAACCGCGTTCCCGGGTTCCAGGGATTATTCTCCCAGAACGCGACGAGCCCTCCCGGTCTCAGCGCCTTTGAAATGTAGTCGAGTGCGCTAAGCCGCTCGGGCGGCGGGATGTGGTGAAAGACTCCATTGCAGAAGGCGATGTCTACGTGCCCCCGGGGCTGGTAGTCGGTCCGAAGCGAGAAGGTCGCCGCCCGCGAACCGTGCGCGGCCCTGGCCTGTTCGAGCAGGCCTTGAGAGACATCGACGCCCGTTACTTCGAGCACATCTAGCACGGTTAAGAAAAAAGGGGTGCTCGCACCCGTGCCGCAGCCAAAATCGAGGAGCGAGCGGGGCGCAAACCGTAGTTCCTTCAGCCGGCTCGCCAGCCATCTCACCCTGGCAGTTGCAAAGAAAGTTGCATCCTCGCCGGAGTACTTGAGGCCCTGCTGCAGCGCGCCCGCGTAGTCATCGGCATAGCCATCGAACTCGGCAGGAAGACCGCAGCCGTCCGTCACGGTGTCTCCTCGCGTTCCATTACGTGCACGTCAGTGGCGAGAGACGCCTCGGCGGACGGTCGACAGTCGGAGAGCGTCCACAGAAGCCACAGACGCCATCTCCTCCCGCTCGACGCGTTGCTCCTTCCAGATCGTCACTACTTTGAAAAGAACGCCGAATACTACCACATGTCCGACGCTGAACAGCGCGAACGCACCGGCCAGCAAACGCGACCAGTGCAACGTCACCCGTCCGGTCGTGATCAATTCGACGAGGCCAGGCCAGAGGAAGAAGATCGCGCAACCCAGCAGCGAACCGATCAACAGCGCCACGGTCGTGCCACGATGCATCACGTCAGCCATGAGCGACGACCAGAACTGGGCCCCCTCCGCCCGCCGAGAACCCAAGTGGGCCATCTGATTGGTCAGGGCCGTCGCCAATAACAACAACAGGCCGAAGGACCCGATGAGATAGCACGCCATGAACCGATAGATCACCCATTCTTCTAATCGTCCATTCTCGATATAGAACTCGATTGGGTAGGCGGCCAACGCCAGCGCGCTCAACATGCACAGGACCACGCCCATGAGGAAAATCTTCTCGGGGCGGTAACAGAGCACGCCTGAAAAGATCGCCCGGAGAAAGCGCACACCGTCCCGCAGCACACTCAGCTTGCTGCGCCCGATCCGCTCCTGGTACTTCATCGGTAGCTCAATCACCCGAAGGTCGTTCAACAGCGCTCGAGCGCTCATCGAAGGTGTGAAGTGCAGTCCGTCTGGCAGTGGCAGCAGGTGCCGAAGCGCGTCACGCAGTACGACCCGCATCCCGCTAGCGGTGTCGGTCACATGACGCCCGCAAAGGTAGCCGAGCAACAGCGCGTAAATTCGATTGCCAATACGGCGCACGCGTGGCATTCGCGAATCAGGTCCAAGCCGCGAGCCCAATACAACGTCAGCGCGTTCGTCGACAGCCGCTCGACACATTTGCGCGAAGTACATCGGGTCGCAGGTGCCATCGGCGTCGAGAAACCCGAGCAGATCGCCCGTCCCTTGTCGCCAGCCTTCCTTGATCGCTGCTCCGTAGCCACGATTCTTCTCGAAGACGATTACTGGTACTTCACTGAAGCTTTGCGCGATCTCTGTTGTTCGATCTGTCGATCCATCGCTGACCACGACGATCTCGATGTTGTCCAAACCGGCGGTGGCCTGAATTGCCTCGCGCGCCTGTAAACATCTGGTAATCGTTGCGCCAATCGCGTTCTCTTCGTTCAGCGCCGGAATGACGATTGTAAGACTGTGCATGGACAATCCTCGTGACCCGCCCGCAAGGGCACTTGGTGTGGGAACGGTGATTCGGCTCCGAGCGGGTACGGCGCCACGTCCGCAATCCGAGATCGTAGCGCATTTCGGGTGTGACGGACCCGGACAACTCGACAGTTGTCAGTTAAAGTCGTGGCCCGGAGTATGTGATTGGCACATTTGACTGGTAACAGGTCTAGCCTCAACAAACCCAACTGTACGTATGTTACATTTCAGCGTGAGTCTGGCTGGAACGCCATCAACCGCCAGAACAAGGCGACGACGCGCCTCAGGCCTCCGTCCGCCCACCGTCGCGACCACCTTCATCATCCGAGGGATTTCTTCTGAACTGTGCGTCACCGACGGCGAACACCTCGTCTACCATCAGAATTTCTAATTCCAAGATGTGCGGCGACGGCAAAGGCGAGTCGCAAATCATGCCGGATGAATAGCGTATCGGCTGAAGAAGATGCAGGGTGTAGTCGATCTCTTTCAATAGGCATCGCAGGGTAGCCAGCGAATCACCCATCTCGCGCAGATTTTCTGCGTCCACTTCCATCCAGATGAGGTCGATCGCCCGCCGCCTCAGCAAACGCTCGGCACCTGTGAGTATGGAGAGTTCGGCCCCCGATCTGGAAGGCAAGAACGCCCGTCGCGTCCGACACGGCGATTATGCCGCGCTGACATTCTGAAGTCGATTGAGAGCCACGTTCTTGCACAGCGTGCGGAATGTTGATCGCGCCGGCTCAAAAGAGTAAACGTGGTTGCGCGCAGCAAGAGCGACGGTCCATACGCCACCGTTCGCACCAACACCAAAAACTACGGGATGACCAGCCGCAACCCTCCGCACTCCGGATTCGCCAGCGTGCGTACTCGACCCCTACGGCAGAGTCCCTGGCAGCAGTGATCGCGTTGTTCAATAACCTCACGAATTCGCCCTTTCACGATCAAAAGCATCGCCATGAACATCGTTATCTTGGATTTAACATGTTTCACGATTGAAAGATGCCCTTGAAGAAGCGTATGAGCGGCATCAAACCATATTCGCGGGTGAGGCGGATTGGACGGAGCAGGTACCGAGCGGCTTTCAGCGAATATGGCAGGGGGAACGATTCCGTATCGCGCGAGGTGAGCACCAGGCGCCTTTTGATCTGCTCGATGCCGACATGCACCTTGTCTGAGGTGCGTTCTCTGAGTCCCATCAAGAAGAGCTCGAGTTCGCCGAGAGCGATAGGCGCTCCGCTCGAGAGCCAGACTCTGACCTGATTGGTCAGGGGCTCCAGGCCTGCGTCTTCGTGAATCGCGCGCTGAACATGCGGCGGAGGCTCGGCTCCCAGCAGCTCGACCGCCAGAGCGACGCCCACGAGAAGTATCCGCCGCCCGTCTACGGCGGCCGCGTGCTCGAAGGCGCGGTCCCAGTCCAGATTTTGCGAACGCACTATCTCAGCAACGTCACAGAGCCATCCGAGTCTGTCCCACGCGTGCGATGCGGCGTGGGTACACAGAATGACCAGCAGATGTTCAAATGTGTGCGTCTGCACGGATCTGCCGCCGATCGAGCATGTGTCAAGGTCTTCCCACAACATCTGCGAGGGTATCTGTATGGCGTGCCAGTGCCGCGTGACTCTCCAGTGAATCTCGAGCTCGAACCTGAGGCCGTCCCGGAGCAGCGTCAGATCCCTTTCACGTGCGATGTAATCGCGCAGCTGCGTCTCGGTCAAGTCCGTGTCCGAACGATAGCCATTCGACAGCAACAGGGCCCTCGCTCTCATCACATGGTTTTCTGGCAGGATGATGTCCAGGTCAGAGAACTGCCGAAGCGAAAGGTCCTGATAGACCCGCAATGCCAGCACAGGACCTTTGTAAGGAATACACGAGATCTCATGGGCGTGGAAGATGTCGAGTATCCGAAGCAGCTCGCGGGTCAGCCACATGCATCTTCGCGCGTTCTCCTGGGTGGCAGCGTGAAGAAGACGCCTCGCCTCGTCCGGCACGCTCCCGGCAGCAACTCGCGTCAGAGTTCGATGCAGCAGTGGGAGCACGCGCTGTCGATGTGCAGTGGCAATCAGAGAATTCCAGTCCACATCCTGCCGGACCAGCGTGGCTATGCGCGCTTCAGCTGCTGGGCCCACCGTCAGCCGGGCACAAAGACACATCAGCTCGAACTCGCGATCGTGGTTCGACATTTGGCGTACCGCTGTAGATGATGCGTGCTTTGTCCGCAACTATCGACTCAATTAGTGTGTTCTTCGAGCCGCGATCGCGGCGATCGCCATGCCACCTGTGGCACAATACAGCCTCCGCCGCTCGAGTCTCTGATGAACCGTTCAACGCTATCGGAACACATTCGTGAGCGACTCCGGTGCCCCGTATGTCGAGGCAAGGTTGAGACCGCAAGTGGGTACCTGGTGTGCGGCTCTTCCGAGTGCGGCATGCAATTCCCGGTGGTTGACGGCGTGCCGGTGCTGCTCAACGAGAAAGAGAGCGTCTTCAATATCGCCGATTTTGCCGCTGGCCGCGATACAACGTTCCCACTGCAACCAGGCCTGTTCGAGCGGATGGCTCAGCGGCTCCATGGGTCTCTTCCTGCCATCGGAAAGTCGGTCGGCGCGGAACGGAATTACGCGCGTTTTGGCGATCTGCTCCTGAAAGACGCGCGTGCTCCAAGAGTTCTGGTCGTGGGTGGCAGTATTCTCGGGGAGGGGATGCAGAGATTCGTGGCGAATCCGACGTTCGAGCTCGTTGCCACCGACGTCTCATTCGGGCCGCTGACGTCGATCATCAGCGACGCGCATGATATCCCATTCGACGATCAGACCTTCGAAGGGGTCGTCGTTCAGGCTGTGCTCGAACACGTTGTCGATCCATATCGCTGCGTGCAGGAAATTCACAGGGTCCTCAAGTCCGGCGGATTGGTCTACGCGGAGACCCCGTTCATGCAGCAGGTGCATTTGGGACCGTACGATTTCACGCGGTTCACACATTCCGGCCATCGCCGGCTCTTTCGCTCTTTCGAGGAAATTGCGAGCGGTCCGGTGTGCGGCCCGGGAATGGCCTTGGCTTGGTCCTACCAGTACTTCCTGTTGAGTTTCACCAGTTACAGACCCTTGCGAGGGTTGCTTCGGGGGTTTGCGAGTGTCACATCGTTCTATCTGAAATATTTTGATACGTACCTTGTCGCTAAACGAGCCGCGTACGACGGAGCGTCCGGGTTCTACTTCATGGGCCGAAAAGCAAGGCAGACATTGTCTGATCGTGAACTGATTCGCTACTACAAGGGAGCTATCGCGACTTAAGACGTCCAATGCCTGAGTCACAGATCCGCGACTGGCTTCAGAGCATTATTCAAGATCTGATGCACCAACGAAGGACCCTATCCTTGGTCACGAAAAACCTTTTGAAACCTTCAGGGCCTACTCGAGAAAGAGCAAGGCTGAGATAACTCTTCAGGGATCTTGGATTCTTGCCGACGGCTCCACGGAACATTTCCCTTCCCTTTTCGAGATCGCCGATGAGGCAGTAATATGTGCCGAGTCTGTGCAGGCGATCGCTGTAGACCCTCGGGTGTTGTTCAAAGAACTCGCGGTACTTGCTTAAGTGTGTCTCCGCACCGGAGATGATCGCCGAGTAGTTTTGGGTAAGGCCGCTCGTCTGAAAGTAAAGTCTGACCAGAGGCCTCGGAACAAAATCGAACTCGTACTCCCTTGCGAGTCGCAGCCACATATCAAGGTCCTCACCGTAGCAAAACGCCGGGTCGAACATACCGACTTTCTCAAAGCACTCTGCTCTCACCAGCATCGTGGAGGTATGGTTGAAGAAGCCTTGAATCAGCAACGCCTCGAATATTTGCCCTCTTAGAGCCGGTCGAATTTCCGTCAGAATCCGCTTGCTTGAACTATCGACCTCGTAATGGCCGCAACATATCGCGCCCACCTTTCTGCCGACGGTTTGCATGTGATCGAGTTGATACCGAAGCTTCTCCGGAAGCCATTCGTCATCATCATCGAGGAAGGCGATGTACTCACCGGTCGCATTCGTTATGGCTGTATTACGGGAACATGAAACGCCTTTGTTTATGTCGTGCCGCAAGTACTTGATCCGGCGATCGTTCATGGCATGGACGAGGTCGAGTGTAGCGTCAGCGGATGCGTCGTCAACAATGACGATTTCCAAATCCTCGAACGTTTGGGCCATCGCGCTCCTCACCGCGCGATGGAGAAGTGCGGCGCGGTTGTGAGTCGGGATAACGACGCTGACCTTTGGCATGGAGGTGGAGGATGTGCTATGAGGTCCGCGAAATGCGGTGCGCCTCTGAGTCGGGGGTCATTTCACAAGCGACCGGAAGAGGCTCGCGGTTCTCGAAGCAATCGTAGTCTGCGAGTAGGTGGTCTCGGCCAGTGTCTTTGCCTGAACGCCAAGTCTTCTGTGTGGGTCGCTGTCGCAACCGGACGTGCTCGGTCGCGCGGGATTGTTCGTCAAGAATCCAGCGCATGTCGAGGATTCCAAATGTGAGTCAGCTTTTCTTGAACAAGGCAGGATTCGGACTGGATTCATTCACGATGGCCAGGACGCAAGGCAGAGTTTAGGCGTTCCGACTTCCGAACCTGTTCGGTTTAACCAAGCTCAATGCCCCATGACTCGCAAACAACATGACGATTGGACTGATCGACATAGCGTATCTTGCGAGAGGGATTACAAATGCATAACAAAGACAATATGCCGCGGCAACACACAGCAAGAAGCGCTTACTTACTGTCCACTGGCGTTGTCTCCACAGCCCGATTGCCGCAAGCGCCAACAGAGGTGCTTGCCACATCAGCAAGCCCCACGACTTTGCCGTGGTATCACTCAGGAACCACAGAAAAATCAACCCAGCGAAAACTTTCTGCAGGGCAAACCACGGCTCGGAAGACACCCATTGAGCTGCCATGGCGATCAGTCGCTTGTCCGTCTGTGCCTCGAGACGTGGCAGCGAGATATCTGGCCGGGCTGCCGAGATTTCGTTCTGCACTGATTGATACAACGTAACACCCCAGCGATCAGGGTCGGCGCCAGCTGTCAGGCTTTTCAGGTCAAACTTATCAACGATTCTGTTCCCGACGAAGAAACTGTACCCATTCATTGTCGTAAACGGAACAATCTCCCAGCCGATCCTGTAATTTCGCACGAGCCATAGCGAATGGACGGTCGCGTAGCACAGCATTACAATCACCAACACGGTAGAAACTCGTTGTAACTTCCCGCGCCAATGATACGGCGCAAACAAGAGCGTCAGCGGGAGCAGTATCACGTAGGCACTCTTCGCGAGGGCGGTAATCCCGATCAACAGTCCAACCTGCACCGCTTTGGTGTAAGTAGGCAGGACAAAAAATCGCTCGATTGTTATGAGACATATAAGAAACATTGGCACCGCCGTGATCTCACTTGCGAAGCGTGTTGAGTACCAGAACGAAATCGGATGCAGCGCATAGATGTAAGAAGCTAATGTTGCCGTCTTGGCATCGAATACCTTGGTCCCAAGAAAGCTCAGAAGACAACACGATACAAGGCTGAGAGACGTTTGGAAAATCCACAACACTGGCGTATCCAATGTGCCCGTGATGCGCAGAATGACTGAGAGCCAGAGAGGATAGACGGGCTCGCGCTTCATGTAACCCAACATTCCGGTCGAGCGCATTCCCGTTGCGAACACGAATCCATGGCCTTGGGCGAGACTCTCGGCAATTTCCTTGTAGCCGTCAGTGCCTGTTGCAGCTCCGACCGTAGCACCCACCGCCGGAAAGGCAAAAAATGAGGCAACGTTGATCGCGATAATCAACAGCAACGGCACTATCGGCCATTGCCACGAGTGCGGCCAGAATCGGGAGGTGATCTTCATTTCTAGGTTTGGGCGGCCTTCTGTCTTAGAGCGACGCGGGACTTCGCAAATTGCGCCGAGCGGGCGCCATACCACACTGGCTGGAGTTGCGGCTCATGGCCAGCCGGCCGTTCAGATCGTTAGCTTGCAATCGATTTTTGCCAAGCCTTCTGCCAAATCGCGGGCGACCCGGCGATACAGTGCATGTTAAGAATTTATCTCGATGAGAAATTCGTGTGTCTCCTCAGTGCGTCGAAGGGGATACACCGGACAAGTAGTCGTGTACACGACGGATATTCCAAATTGTGACGGGCAGCATAAAGGCAAGAACCGGAAACCGTATTCGTTCTCCAGAACCGGTGCCAATCGCCGAGAGACCCACCACGTAGACCAGCAGTACGATGGCGAGCAGATAATACGTCTTGTGGCTCTTGGTTCCGATCGGTGGAATCAGCGAGAGCAACCATACCGGTAGGCAGATTATACCGAGGAGCGGTCTCACGTACGTCACGTACATCTGATCGCTGAAGTACAATCCTGTCAGTCTCAACCAAATAGATTCAACTGGCACAAACACGTACTTGACGAAGTTTTTGAGATAGTTCGCGAGGATCTGCGCTGGATGAGCGATCAATTCCTCACGAAATATTTCCTTCGCGTACGCATCGCGCTCGCCCGGCGAGAGGGTCTCGAATCGCCGGCCGGCTCGTTCCGCGACTTCTGCCTCGAAACCCCTCCTATACGTCACATAATCACTTCCTGTTGCTTGATCTTTAACGACGCCATGATAGAGAGTTTCTGCGATCGGGGTTATCAGAATCGGGGATGGACCAAGATACCCGTAAGAGGTGTATTGATATAAGGTAGACAGTCCCGTTGCCGCCATCGAGAAGGCCGCAAAGGCCAGAACGTGACGCCTGGGGACTCTTGAGGTGACACCCCCGATGAGATACGAAACGAGCGGGAGGAGAAATGGGATATATGTGAATGTCGGCCGCGTAACCGTTGCCAGCGCGAGCGATATCCCTGACCAGACAACGCTGGAAGGCGTACGCCAGAAAAGCATCCCATAAAGAAAAATGCCAAAAAAGAGCGAGGCCAGGAAGTCCGTCATCAAGTAAGTAGCGAGTCCGAGTCCCGCCCAAAAAAAGACGAACGTTGCTACTATCCTCTGGCCGATGAGTGCATCAGGGGCAAGATGCTCCAGCAGTCGCCAGACTCCCAAGGTAAAAGCAAGATTCAGCAGGAGCTGAACAAGGATTACGAAATAAGGCCCATAGCGTAGGCCACCAATAACATACCCGAAAGCCAAAAATACCGAATACCCGATTGTGCGCGGACTCGGCGTCACTGTAGAGGTATCCGCCAAGTGCAGTGCGACGCGAACATATTCCGGCGTATCAGGTGTCGAAATAAACCCCATGAACACCGCTGTCTCGAGCGAACTGAGCCAGGCGAACAGCAACACTTCGATGCCAACGCATCCTGCCCACAGGTAGAACATGGTCTTCTGAACTGTCCTCGGCATCAATTGCAGGAGTACAAATGCCTGACGTAGATTAAGACCATGTTGCGGTCGACCGGCCGTTGCCCTCAGGCCGAACCGCCAGACGGCCTCGCGTCAGCACATTGTGCAGTTCGCGGATTCGCCAGTTCAGTGCATGTAGAAGAAGGCCCACAAAGATGCTCCCGAACCCCAGAGCGGTTAACCCCATTGCCAGGATGGCGAGAGGGACGTGACTGACGAAGTGGTTGGGATCCGTCAGATAATCGTTGACCGGCGGTATTCCGGCGAGGACACCGAGCGTGAAAAACGCGATGCCGACGCCGCCGAAAAATGTCAACGGCTTGAACGCCCTGAACAAGGTGAAAACCCTCCAGACGACCACACTCCCGTCTCGAAACGTCCTTAACTTACTAACACTACCCTTTGGCCGCTCCCCGTATGCAACAGGAACCTCCACGATACGCATGCCGTAATAGAGCATCTGCAACGTGAGCTCTGTTTCAATGTCGAACCCGGAGGACACGACAGGGAGCCGAAGTGCGGCGCGCCGACTAATCGCACGATACCCGCTCATAATGTCGGTCAATTCAGCGCTTCCAATCCAGTTGACCAAATAGCGAATCAGATTGTTGCCAAGCACGTGAAATCGCCGAAAGGAGTTGCGCGCGTGTGATGACAACCTGGTTCCAACGGTCATGTCAGCATCACCCGCTAACACCGGCGCTATAAGCTGATGCACGGCGGCAGCATCATATGTATCGTCCCCGTCGACCATGACATACACGTCCGCGTCAAAACGGTCGAACATTGTTTCTACAGCGAAGCCCTTCCCCTTACGCGGTTCTCGGAGCACGAGTGCTCCGTGTTGGGTCGCGATCTTTCCTGTGCCGTCGGTGCAGCAGTTATCAATCACGATGATATCCGCTTCCGGAAGGTGGCTGCGGAAGTCATCAACAACCTTGCCGATCGTTTGGGCTTCGTTAAAACATGGAATCAGCACTGCGACTCGCGCTCGCCGCACCCTCTGGGAGACGGCGTGCGTCTCTTCGTCCCACGAATAATTTAGCTCGCAGTGGTAGCGATCGAAATACGTGATTGTCCCTTCCTGCATCATAATCTCTCGCGAAGTCCGCAGTAATGTTTGATCTGGCCCTATCGCTTTGACGTTCGCGCGCCGGAATCACCGCTTCTCGACGACTGCAAAGATGGACTGCCCGAATGGAGGCGCGATCAGCCCTTCCGCCCACGAGCATATGGGTACGACTAGTGAATCGAATATGGCGATCTGATGTTCCGACTGCTCAGTCCTTTTGAGAACCTTGGCGTTGAACCACCAACCGAAGAATCCTGGAAGGTTCATATAGTTGGTAATCACTTTGCGAAATCCGACCGACTCCGCCAGGCGGGCCCATGACGTTTTGGAATAACGGCGGTAGTGCCCAAGATTGCCGTCGATTGGGCCGTATAATGACTCAAACGCAGGCACGATGAATACTGCGCGGCCTCCCGGCACTAACAGCGCGTGCATGTGCCGCAGCGCCTGCTCGTCGTCGCTGATGTGCTCGAGGACGTTAAGACAGGCTATAGAGTCCAGGCGACGGTCTCGCAATTCCAGCACGCGCGGATCAAGAATGTCGAGCTGTAACGACTCGATAACTGGATGACGAGCAAATCTTTGCTTATGCTGTGAAACACATTCGCTGACGACGTCCAGACCGATGACTAGGTCGCGCTTCAAGAGATGCCCTGTAAAATTGCCCACGCCGCAGCCGACCTCCAATACTCTGTGACCAAGGTATTGTGCGGCGAGCGACGCCTGCCAACTGAAGTACCGCGAGGCTCGTTGCATGCGTACTTGATCGCGGATCGTGTACTCAACTGAAATATTCATGCTCGCCATCCTAAGTGCAGCAGTGCTGATGCTCCGATCGTACGACGCTTGTGAAGTGGTGGTGGGTTAGGGTCTCAGGCAACTGGGTGATTTGATAGTAACTCTTGCACACCCGAAACGTGCCGGTACAACGAATTCCCACGAACTCGGCCGTGGCAGAATGACGCCGTAGTTCGGCACACACTGGTAGCGATCGAGGTAGCTCGTTGAGTTCGATTAGGTAGGCGTGCGGATAGATCAGGCACAGCTCAATCGTGCAAGTGTCTCAGTATTCAGAAGATCGACTTGCGGTGGCGATCCGGGCCAGGTGCCACCTATCGCCCGAGTTGTGACCGCGGCTCAATTCGAGAGGATGCGCACACCGGTAGGCGCCGAGGGCCGCGACTCATTGGTCACCTGTGACGGAGTTGGCGAATGTATGTAACCACGCCTCGACGTTCGTGTAGCCGGATGAGGTCACCATATGCGGGTCGGGGGGCACTGTGAGCGGCCGCCAATTGGCCGCCAGCGTGGGATAACCCCCGACATCATTTACGGTCGACAAGTACCGTCCAGTCCGCGCCTTCACCTGGTCCACGATCCGCTGATCCACCGTATCGCGATCAGCAGGGCGGGCGCCAGCATTGGCGAGGACGTGGGCATAGGTTGCGGCTCCCGACAGCGGCGTGTACCCCGCGGGCGCTGCGAACGGGAGCGAACCGACGCGGGGATCAATGCCGCCATCGTAGACGAATTCGGTAAAAGCCGGTGACACCGGGCCGTTGTCGAAGACGTTGTCTTTGAGGTACAACTGAGACCCCGCGAGGGCTTTGGTGACGCGGATAGCGTAGTACACCGACTTGGTATTGGAGTCACGCCGAAAGTAATTCCCGTTGGCGGCGCCCCTGAACGCCGTCCCCTCCCAGTCTTGCCTCGCCCACCACGGACCCAACGCCGGCGCATAGAAGAGGTTATTTGCCAGATACACCTGACTGCTTCCGCCCATCTGGGGGTTGCGATCGACGTTGTGCGCGAGGAGACTTTGGAGGATGGCAATGTTGGCGCCGGTCCCAATACCCACGCCGTTTTGCGCGTAGCCGCCCCCTGAACAGCCGCCCGATCCGGGCGCGTATTGCAGGACTTCCGCGACAATGGACCGCCACATCGTGGAGTTGCTCGCCCGATCCGTGAACGCCACGCCTTCGTCCTGTGCCCAGCTCACGCTCATGTGATCGAGGATGTTGTTATACACGTTCGATCCTGATCCGCCGTCGTAGAACTGCATCCCGCTGTTGCACGTGGTGTGCCCCGGCCTGATGGCGAAGTGCTGCCAGAGCGTGTCGTGCGTCCAGACCAGAATCATCGCTTCGTTCGCAAACGTCCCGGTCATCCGAATCGTAATCCCCGGCGAGGGCGCGGTCTGCCCCGCCACGGTGAGATAAGGGCTATCGATGTTGATTTGTGAGCTAAGGTTGATGTAGCCGCTCACCTCGAAAATCACAATGCGGGGAAATTGCGCCGTGAGTGCCGCCCGCAACGATCCCGCGCCCGAATCGTTCAGATTCGTCACGCGGAGAATCGCCGGAGCTGTCCCGCCGCCATAGGACGCGCGCGTCCCCATGCCATACCCGTAGGCCCCTGGCACGACTGGGAGCGACAGCGATTGCGCGGAGCCCTTCGGACCGACAAGTGCCGCGACTGCAAGCAGAGTCGCGAACAAAGAGATTCTTCGACCGCAAACGGACATCAAATACCTCGTATTCTGGAGTTCGACTGGCGAGCCTCGAACAGCGGACACACGGGGGGCGGTTGTGCAAGGTTCGGACCACGTCGGATGCTGTGAGAAACCACGCCACGCGGTTATTTCGACTGGGCAAGATTGTAAGCTTGATCACAGAATCGTGGCTCGCAAAATATGCGCTGGCAACTAGGATAGCGGTCGTCTACACCGGGCTTCAACCCCGTTGCCTCCATACTCGCACCAGATGGACAAGGCACCGCTGCTCTCCAGAGCCCGTCTGATCTGGCCCTTCGTCCGGAAGTGCTTGTACCAATCGGTCAGAGAGTCGTGCGTGTCGAGCAGCGCCCACTCCCGTTGCAGGTCGTCGTCAAGCGGAAGATGGTGGTAATAAGCCAGCACGGGCGATACGCGGCTGAGGAGTTGCTGCGCGATCTTGTACCTGCGCACCGCCCTGTGAAGTGGAAGAAAGACATCAACCAGTCGCCGGGACCATTTCAATCCTTGCTCCGGACGCATGCGACGGAGAACCAGCCGAAACAGGATTGCAGATTTTGTCAGCTCCGACACCGTCCATGCATAGTGGTCGATGACAAGCCAGCCGCCCGGACGTACTTGCTCGTAAAGCTTCTGGATCGTTTCTTCGGGGTGCGGCGTGTGCTGGACAACACCAAGGCAGAATACGATGTCGAACTGCCCGCGTGCGAAAGGAAGATGGAGCACATCGGCTTGCAGCACACGATGACGCGCATCTTGCGCAAAATTGTCCTGATTGGCCTCGACTGCCGCGCTCAGGTCGACCGACGTCACGAATGCTCCGGTGGACAAGAGTATCTCAGTGAATCGTCCGGCGCCACAGCCCACCTCCAGCACGTCGCACCTTTTGGCGTGGTGTAGCAGCCCCCAGCATTCGTCCCCCAGGCAACGTCGTTACCGATCGAAAGAAAGTGTTGTCTTGGTATGGGAGTCCAGTTGCGTCCTGCGATAGGTTTTCCACTGAATGCCGAAGGCATCGGCGTAGTTACTCTCAGGCACGACGCGCGGAATGCCGGCATCGACTCTCCAGCGGTGTTTGGACGGACATACCAATTCATCCCGTCCAGCAATGAGGCGTTGACCGTCGATCGGGCACACGACTTCGGGCCACATATCCGCTGCTGCACCGGCGGTCGTCATGGGATCAACAGCTTCTCGAACTCCGCCTCGGTGCGGGCAGCCAGATGTTCCGAGCTGAAGTTCTCGGTAATTCTCCGCCGAACCAGCTCACGCGGATACTGCAAGCGGTCGCTGATCATTCGCAGTATGCCGTTGGCGATTGCGTCGGGATTACCGGCAGGCACGACGATACCGACATTACCAACCAGCAACGCCGAATCCCCCACGTCAGTGGCAACGCACGGCGTCCCACACGCCATCGATTCCGCCACCGCGTTCGGAAAGCCCTCGGAAAAAGCGGATGACGAAACGCAGATATCGAGAGCATTGTACACCGCCGGCATGTCACTACGGCCTCCAGCCCAGATCACCCGATCCGCGATTCCTTCCGCTGCGGCGATCTGGCGTAACTGGGCGCAATCGGTGCCGTCTCCGATACAGGCAAACTTTGCGTTGGGCTGCGCAAGACTGACAGGGGCAGCAGCTCTCAAGAATGACGGGTAGTCTTTCATCGGTGCGAGACGCGCTGCACGTCCGATCAGGATCTCGTCATCACCGACACCCCATTCGTCCCGAACCATCTTGCGCTGCTCTGGAAAGATCGAAAAGAGCTGCGTGTTGATTCCGTTCGAGATAACCGTGATTCGTTTGTCACAGTAGTGTGCGGCAGCGTGAAACCACCGGGCGCCCTGCGAGTTGGCAATGATGCGATCGGCCTGGGGGGACAGAACCGCCCCCGCGTAAAACAGACAGCGCTCGCGCAGGGAGTCGGAAACGCCCCCTGCTTGCAGACCCGACGCACGCAACCCCCAGACCACCCGAGCGCCGCTCGCCCGCCCAGCGATGACGCTCAGCTCATTTGCGCCGCCCATGTATCCATGAACAATGTGAGGCGCCAGACGTCGCGTCGTCCTAATCAGCCGGCTGAGAAATCCCACGATGTCCCAGCGTCCACCTTTGTTGAGACACACAAGCTTGATCCCGCTCTGCGGTGTGATTGCAGATACGAAACCACCTCCCGAATACCAGGTCAGGATGGTCACATCGAACTTGTTCTTGTTGAGACCACAGGCGAGTTCTATAAGCTGGCGCTCGGCACCTCCGCGGTCGAGGCGTCGAATCAGAAAGACCACGCGAGTTTTCAACTCAGGGCCGCCCAATCTCCAGCTCGTGCGGCAAACTTGGCTCTCGTGAGCTCTCCAGCCACGATTGGAACATCAGCACGTTCCAGAGCAGAGAATGCTGGTCGACCTTTCCGCTGAGATGCATATCCCACGCCTTTCTCACGAGACCAGCTTCGAAGTAGCCCTCGTTGTTCAGGCGTGATTCGTCAAGGAGGGCGTCCGCCCATTCCCGCAACGGACCGCGTAACCAGGCGCCAATTGGAAGCCCAAAGCCCATCTTAGGCCGGTTTACGAGCTCCTTCGGAACGTACTTGTAGAGAACCTGTCTCAGCAGCCATTTGCCCCGTCCGTCCCGGTGCTTCAGCGTCATGGGCACACGCCACGCAAGCTCGACAACGCGATGATCCAGCAGCGGCATTCGCGTCTCGAGACCGACGCTCATACCGGCACGGTCGACTTTCACCAGGACGTCATCAGGTAAATAGCTGACAGAGTCGAGGTACATCATGCGCTGCGACAAGTCAGAAAGATCGGCACGGCGAGATTCGTCGGTAAAGGCGTCAGGTGGTTCGCCCGCCCCATTGACGAGCGATGATGGTTCAAGCCACTCGGATACGAACGCCTTGTAGAACGCATCGCCCCGGCTTTCCCCCAGTGCTGACGCGAGCTGCCTCCACTCGCGGCGGCTGCGCCGGCGTCGGGCGAGCGACGGAGTGCTGAGCTGCAGCGCAGCATTGAGAAGCCCCGCAGGAACGGAGCAGATCAATGCCTGGACGCCCGCCTGCACCGATCGCGGGATGGATCCGATCGTTTTCCACGCCCGACTGGCGGTCTCATACCGCGAGTAGCCGTAGAAGAGTTCATCGCCACCGTCGCCGGAAAGGCTCACTGTAACGTGCCGCCGCGCAAGCCGAGCGACCAGATACGTCGGAATCTGAGAGGAGTCGGCAAACGGCTCGTCATAGAGCCGAGGCAGAGACGGAATGACGGTCATCGCCTCATCGGCCGTGACATAGAGCTCATTGTGGTCTGTGCCCAGATGAGCGGCCACGGCCTTGGCGTGCTGCGCTTCGTTGTAATCCGCTTCTCGAAATCCAATCGAAAACGTCTTCACCGGTCGAGTGCTCTGGGCTTGCATCAGCGCCACGACAGTCGAGGAATCGATGCCTCCGGACAGGAACGCACCAAGCGGCACGTCGGCGACCATTTGAAGGGCAATCGATTTTCGCAGCGCCTGCTCGAGCGCCGCGATCGCCTCGGCGTCACTGCCCGAGAAGGGGTTCGCAGCGCCAAGTTCCGCCGCTTCACGGGCAGACCAATAGGCCTGTGGCACCGGAGTCTGCCCGGGCGGGACATTCTCGCAGCTGAGACTCAAGAATGCGCCCGCTGGAAGCTTATGGATATCTCGATAAATCGAGTACGGCGCTGGAACGTAACTGTACCGCATCAAGAGTGCAGTGGAGTCGCGATCGATGTTTGTGTGCCAGTCCGGGTGCACACGAAGCGCCTTCAGCTCGGAGCCAAACATGAAGACGCCTCGCTGCCAACCGTAATAGAGGGGTTTTTCACCCATTCGATCGCGGGCGAGGTGCAGCGTGCGCTGCGATCTGTCCCAGAGCGCCAGCGCAAACATGCCGACACATCTTTTCAACGTCTCCTTGAATCCCCACTCGCAGAATGCGGCGAGCAGCACTTCTGTATCGGAATGACCTCGGAATCGATGTCCCTCAGACGCGAGCTCCTTACGCAACTCGACAAAGTTATAGATCTCGCCATTGAAAACGACAACGAAGCGGTTGTCAGCCGAAGCCATCGGCTGGTGGCCCTCCGGTGAGAGGTCTATGATCGCCAGCCGCCGGTGTCCAAGGGCAACACCGCTTGCAGATTCCACCCACGAACCGCCGTCATCGGGACCCCGATGGACGAGGGTCGCGCACATGCGATCAACAATTGCACGAAGCTCCTTCGCGCCAGTTGTCTTCCGAGTGTCAACAAAGCCGACGATTCCGCACATTCGATCAAGGCCTCGGTAGAGCTGTCACCGGTGGTTCTTCCGGTTTCTCAACCCAGACGAGCACGTGAGTGCGCAGCCAGACACATGTGTTGAGAACCGCATAAAGCGTTGGATGGAGCCGCGTGTCGGCACGTGCAACCGCGGGTGCCAGAGTAAGACGCCGCACTCGTAACCTCCCACGTGGGAACAGCTGGCGGATGCGGGCCACCGGCACGCCGCGCACATCCGGATTGCGCGGGTTGTTCACTATGAAGTCGTACCACAGTACGCCGCCGTCCCGGCGCACCCACCGCCACATCGCATCGGCGAGCCGGTGCTGAAACGCATCATCGAGCAGCGAAGAAAACACGGTGGATTGGTAGACAATATCCTGACTCGCCGCAGCAACCGAGGACGCCACCTCCCCAGCTGCATCGCCACAGGTGATGCGGACCGAGGCGGGCAGCGCTTCTCGCGCCCGATCGGCGCTTGCTGTCAGGAGTTCGATGCCTTGCAGGCACTCGGGTCTGAAACCAAACCGGAAGGAGGTCCAGCAGGTTCGCTCCTGTGCCGCAGCCGACTTCCAGCAGCCGCACCGTCGTCAGATCCGGACAGCCGATACTCACGAACAAATCCGCCAAGGCGCGCTGACGCTCCTGCACCGTGAGCAGCACTGAAGGATGCAGGAGGCTGTAGCGTGGTTCATCATCACACCCGCGTCGCGTACCGCGCTCTGACGGCGGCAAGTTCATCCGCCTCCTGAACGGCTGCCGTCATCGCATCGCTTCCCCGAGATCCGGCGTCAGGCACGGGAAACCCTCGACGAGTGATGCGGAGAAACGCTCACATCGGCCATTTCCGGTGGATCGGGGAACCGCTTGGTACCGAAAAGCCGCGCAACGATTACCCCAATCGTGCGAACGATTATTCGGAGATCGTAGAGGAGACTGGCGCGTTTGATGTAGACACGATCGAGCGCGAGTTTCAGCGGCAGCACCCGATCGAGGTACACGTCGAGGACCGCGTCGTGGGCGAGCATGCGCTCGCAATGCGTGTAGTAGTAGACGCTTCCAGGGCTCGTAAGGCCTGGCAACACCTGCAAGGTGAGCAAATCATTCCGCGTGTAATGCTGGCGTACGATCTCTGGCGCTTCCGGACGTGGGCCCACGATCGCCATGTCTCCCTTTATCACGTTAAGCAGCTGTGGCAACTCGTCGACCTTCGTCACTCGCAGCAGGGCTCCAAACGGGAACACACGAGGGTCATTCCACGCCGTGATTGGGGTTGCTGAGCCCTTTGCGAGTACCCGCATGGTCCGAAATTTATAGGCGGTGAACACGCGACCCTGATACGTCGCGGAACGTCTTCTCTCGGGGACGTGAGAAGCAGGACGAGCATCGGCAGGCCAGCGACGGCGATCGCGGGCAATTCTCCGCGCCCGGTGAAAGATCGGGCCTGGACTGCTCAGCCTGATCCCAATTGCGGCGATGAGCAGGATCGGTGAGGCTGCGATGAGCGCGCAGAGCGCGATCGAGGCATCCAGCAGGCGCCTAATGGTGGGCATGGCTCGAGCCAGGGCGACATCGCCGGCCTCATACATCGGGCCAAATCCTGCCTATCATTGAAACGGGCTCTCGACGACCCGACGACGTAGAAACCGCGCGCACAACCCGTCGAGCGTTCGGCTCACGAGTTCCTTCAACATGCCGACGGCGTAACCCAAGTGCAGTGCGAGGAAGGCGCTCACGATCCAGGGTGCGAGCGCCAGCCGCACCTCGGCCACCCGAACGGCCTCGAGCAAGAGCACCCCAAGGTACGCGGTGCCGATGGATGCGAGGGCGTATCTGGCCTCGACGAGGAATATGGCGCCCACCGCCAACGCCCCGAGCGTGAGGAAGAACGCCGCCGGCGCGAGATGATAAAGACGAAGATAGCGCGGGTGCTTGCGCACGACCAACACGCGGGCGCGGCCATAGTTTCGGGTACTGACGATAGGCGGCGCCCCAATTCGGCCGGGTCACGTAGTGGAATCGTATGCGCGTATCCAGAAGAATGCGGTAACCGTGCTCAGTCAGGCGCCAGTTCAACTCGTCGTCTTCGGCAAAATTCATCGATGGATCGAACCAGCCGACCTTGTCCAGGGCTTCGCGTCGATAGACACCGCACTGTACGGTTTCCACGTATTGAGACTCGGTCGTACCGGCATACCCACTTCCACCAACGCCGACGGGAGACCGGCGCGCACAGGCGAGCGCCTCGCCAAACCATGTCTCCCCCTCCTGAACTGGGCGGCCCCCGACGCATTTGAGTGATTCGTCCTCCATCAGCAATTCAACGGCGCGGCTGATGAAATCTGTTTCGGGATACCCGTGCGCGTCAATCTTCGCGATGAGCTCGGACGACGAATGCTCGATGCCGATGTTGAGAGCCTCCGGCAGATTCAAGCGTTCACGCGTCGTCAGAATTCTCAGACGGGAATCTCTCTGGGCCCAGCTTCTGGCGCGCTTTACGGTCTGATCGGTCGAACCGCCGTCGACGAGCCATATCGTCAGCGATTCAGCTGGATAATCTTGCCCGAGGACGTGCTCGAGGCACTTGTCGATATGTGCGCTCTCGTTGTACGTCGAGATGATGATGTCGATGGTGGGGAACCGGGCGAGTGTTCGTTTCACGCGCCGTGCTCAGGTATGCGGCCCTCGGCCTTCGCCCGACTGGAGCTTGCAATTGCGTTGCGGTAGATTTGAATCGTTCGCTGCGTCAAAAGGGTTTCATCCAGTTCCCTGACCGCCGTACGGCCTTCAATGCGCTTGTTCCTGCGCAGCACTGCGGCGAGCGCCGCGGCGATTTGGTCTGGGTCGTCATCTAAACACAGCGCGCATCCATCCACGCCGTTGAGTCGCTCCGGAACGTCCCCGACCGCCACTGACACCACTGGCAGGTTACACGCAAGAGCTTCCTTGACGACGTTCGGCGAACCTTCGTACATCGACACGAACAGAAGCGCGTTGCAGGCGTTCATATAGACAGGAATCTGCGAGTGTGGCACCCGCCACGCAACCACCAGTTCTGCATCCAGGCTCTTGTCCAACCGAGACACGATCT
This sequence comes from Vicinamibacterales bacterium, assembly GCA_963784045.1. Classification (GTDB taxonomy): domain Bacteria; phylum Acidobacteriota; class Vicinamibacteria; order Vicinamibacterales; family JAMQPK01; genus JAMQPK01. The sequence goes on along the minus strand of CAWAPZ010000004.1, from coordinate 93,421 downwards.
CACGCGCGAGGTTGTATCGCTTTCGCGCCTCAGCAGGATTTCCCACAAACAGCACGAGCCGCTTGGAAGGTGACAGTCCGAGCTGTCGGCGAGCTTCCGGTGCCTCCAGCAACGGAAGTCGAGAAAAATCCAGACCAGAAGGGACGATATGGACCGGACGCGGCGGAAGATAATCCCGCATGTGGGATGAAACGACGATTAGCTCGTCAGCGCGTCGGGCAACCAACCACGACACTGCGCGCAGGATATATCCACTGATCGTATAACGGCCGTCATCCCCGATGATTCCTTCGCCTTCCCCCCCGCGAAAGGTCACGACCAACGGCAGTCGAGTCGGGAGTACTGTCGGTGCGCTTTGACTCCACTGGGCATGGATCAGGTCGTAAGAAGTTCGTCGCAGCCTCTGTTGCACGTGGTACCACGCACGAAGGTAGTTGACAGGGTTTCTCGCGCCGCGAAACGCGAAGACGTCGATCTCGATGCCCGCCATTCGCAGGAATTCCACTTGACGAGCGAGGAACGGGACCCAATGGGGGGTCTCTGGAGTCGGCCACTCACACGTGACCACCAGCACGCGCACTATGCGATCCTCATTATGCGATTATGCGGGTCTGCTGTTACGGCTCCCGGCACACGTACTTTGCAATGCCCAACTGAAGGAGTCGTTTCAGATGTCTTTTAGCGCCGCCATGGAACGCGGACCTCATACGCTCGTACCAGAAATGTCGATAGTAATAAACCACGCCTGACGGAGTAAAGCGCCACGGGTCTCCGTCCGCGTGCAAAAACAACTTGCGCGAATCGAAGATCATGTTCCTCCAATCTATCGAACGGACGTGTTTGAATGATTCGGGATTACCGTAACGGACGCGCAGCCGTTTTTCCATCTGTTCCGGATCGCGATACTGATAATGCCGGTTGAGGATCCGGCGTCTGCACACCGGTCCCAGCCAATGAGGCAGGGCCTTGCTCACGCTAATGTCCCAGCTGCGACGGGCGCAATTCCGGAACAATCGACATTCCTGCCAGTTTATCGAATAGTAACGACGGCGATCGAAAATAGGCTTGTCGCGGGTGTCCTTCCCCTCCATCCACTGGCGCTCGTCGCGTTCGGTGAAGAAGAACTGGATATGCCACGCATTCACGCGCTCGGCACGAGAATCGATCGCCATTTGGATCAATGGTCTTGGATCCTCAGCTAGAAACTCGTCGCCGTCGAGGATCAACCACCAGTCGTTCTCGGAGAACTCGCGGTGGAAGGCATTGTAGATTAAAGCGCGGAGGTGGTTCCCAAAAAGCTCCGTTGTCTGCTGAAACGGCACAATAACGCGGTTGTCCCGAGCGAGCTCTTGCACGATGCTCCACGTGCGATCGGTACTTCCGTTGTCGAGGACGAAGATCTGATCACAGTACTGACTTGCAAACATCAGTGTCTGTGAAATGATGTCGTCCTCATCCTTCACTACGCATATGCCGAAGATGCGGGTGCGATTCATCCCGTTCTCATCCCTATTGCGCGGCCACGAGCCCGCGTCCGCGGGCGCAGGTACTCTGCACGGCATCGACCACGGCATCGACATCCTGCCGGTCCATACTGGAAAAAAGCGGTAAGCTGACAAGTCTAGTCCACACCTCGGAGGCGACCGGCAGGTCGACCGGTCGCCAGCTAAATGTCTGCTCGTAGTACGGGTGAAGGTGCAGTGGACGCCAGTGCACCGAGCATGCGACTCCTGCCTCGGCCAACTCGCGTATGAACGTGTTGCGATCGATCGCCAGCTTTTCCAGACGCAGCCGGACAGGAAACAGATGCCACGAATGGATTCGGTTGGGATCGGTCGGTGGCAATTCGATTTCCTCAATACCCGCCAGGCGCTGAAGGTACTCGTTCGCGATCGCCTCGCGCGCCTGGCGCATCTCCTCAGCTCGTGCGAGCTGGTGTATCCCAATGGCTGCAGCGATGTCCGTCATGTTGTACTTGTAACCCGGCGCGAGGATTCGATAATCCCAGCTGCCGTTTCCCGAGTACCTGTCCCAGGCATCCTGCGACAGACCGTGCAACGACAGCAACCGCATATGCGCGGCTAGCTTCGCATCGGGAGTTACTGCCATTCCCCCTTCGCCGGTCGTGATGGTCTTGTTCGCGTAGAACGAAAAACACGAGACGGCCGCAGTGTTCTCACCGCAGTATTGCCACGGCTCCTCAGGAGCCCGGCGCCAGGCTGCCGGAAAGGCGTGGGCTGCGTCTTCAATGACCCAGAGACCGTGTCGCGACGCAAACGCGTTGATCTCGCCGACGTTCGTCATCATGCCGCCGACGTGCACGGGAAGCATACCCACGATCCGTATGTCTCGCGTCAAAGCGGCCAAAGCACCTCCGGACCTCAGGTGTGAGATCGTGCGCCCCGCCTGATCGAGGTCCATATTCAGAGTGGTCGGATCGCAATCAACGAGAATCGGAATCCCGTCATGGTACCGGACAACCTCGGCTGTGGCCGCAAACGTCATCGTAGGAACGAGGACGCCGTCACCGGGGCGCAGCCCAAGAGCCTGGATGGCGAGGTGTAGAGCGGCCGTGCAGGAGTTCAATGCGATCGCATGAGGGCTACCAACGGCCGCCGCAAACATTCCCTCAAACCGCCTCACTCGTGGACCTGTTGTCAGCCACCCGGACCGCAGTGCGGCCACGACCTCGTCAATTTCCGCCTGGCGCAGATCCGGACGGTAGAACGGGACTATTTTCTGCAAGTTGAGCTCTCCGTTTATGCTAGCGGGGAATGGCGCTAACGCGACGCTGTCATGCGCCGCGCGGATATGGGACGCAAACGTGCATTATCCGCGTCTGCCTGAGCCAGCCGAAGTGTGGGTTCTGGAACGTACGCATACGCGCGCTTCCTCACGCCCGCTTGTGCGGCCAGCATTCCGAACACCACCCACGTGACCCGGTCGGAATGTGCATCGTGTGCCATGGCGAAGATCAGCCACGCGAGCATCGAGGCCGCCCATACCCTTCTTTCACGCGACGGCAAACCGATGATCGCCCAGGTGCAGGCCGCGAGCAGGCCGCAGAAGAGGCAAAGACCAACGACTCCCTGCTCGACGAGCAGCGCAAGCATCGAATTGTGAGCCGAATGCGGGGTCGTGGTGCCAGGATCGATCGCCGGTCCGAATGCATTGGCACCACCGCCCAGGAATGGCCGCTCCTGAAAGGCACTCCACGCGCGACCCCAGATGTCAGTGCGCCCGCTCATCGTGCCGCCTTGGAGCTCCTGACCGGTTGTCAGAAGTCGATCCCAACTGCTCCCAGGCACGACGAAGCCAATTGCCACTCCGGCGGCGAAAAGCACGACCGTGACCTGCAGTAGCGAGCGCATCGATTTGCGTGGCAGCGTCAATGGGACGATCGAGACGGTAACCAGGAGTGCGAGGAACGAACTGCGGCTCGCGGTGAGAATGACCGTAAGGGGCGCCACCGCACAATAGAGGGATGCGATGGCCCGGACAGCTCCCCTGTGGTCGAGGAACAGCTGCCATGCCATTGGAAAGCCCGTTACCAACGTGAAGCCAACAAAGTTAGGGTTAATGAAACTCGCACTGTAGCGGGTTTCACCGGTTCCGCCTATATTGGCTCCTAAGGCGAAGTTGCGCAGCAGGTCGGCAACGAAGACGAGCCCACCGAGACAGAATGCCAATCGAAGCGAGTGCTGCTCCTCGCGCGTTCGAGCAAACTCGAACACGAGCCAGATGAGTCCGACGTACTGGATGTACGTTCCGACTCGCTCGGTGGTGCCAGAGTAAGAGACAGTCCAAAACAGCGACAGGAGGGCCGAAGTCGCGAAGACCAACGCCAACCAGAAGATGGCACCGGGTTTTCGCACACGCCCCTCGACAAAGACCGTGCACGCACCAAAGGCGGTGGTCAGGAGACCGAGCAGACGGGTGACAGTCCCCAGTCCCGCAATCGTACTCTCGATGCCGCAGGGCACCGAAAAGATGAAGATCCAAAGAAGGTAACGAGTAATCCTACGCACGGCAATTCGGCGACACGAAAAGTATCTGCTCACAGAAAATGAGGCGGCGTCGGCGGCCTGCACGATCGCAGCGTTGGGACATCAGCATTCAATTCTCACTATGTTGAGCGGCTCTCACAGGGCCACGCAGGCGAAATAACGAGTCATAAAGCGTTGCGGTTGTTCTACTGATGGCAGTCCACGAGTAAGTAGTCTCGCCGAGCCTTTTCGCTTCGAGTCCAAATCGCTCGCGGACGCCAGGGTCATTAAGGATGTGCATGGATGCTTCGGCGATTGCCTGAGCGTCTTTTGCCGGAACCACAAACCCGCTTTCCCCATTCTTTACGACCTCACCAAGGCCACCGACATCGGTGACGACGACAGGTTTGCCGGCGGCATAGGCCGACAGCAATACGCCGCTTTGAGAGGCGTTTGTATATGGAAGGACGACGAGATCGGCGGCGGAGAAATAGTGAGCGACCCGATCCAAAGGAATATATTCATCCCTGAACCGAATGTTGTCATTCGAAGAATACTTGGCCAAGAACGCTGAATAATACCGGTGCACATGAGGATCGTGGTCAGCGATTCTGCCAGCTATGAGCAACATAACGTCGTCGCATCGGGCGGCGATCGTCTCGAATGCCTCAAGTAAGAACTCAAGCCCCTTGTAGTGTCTGATCAGGCCAAAGAACAGAATCACTCGCTTGTCGTCTGGGATTCCGAGCTGTTGCCGTGCTACGGTCGGCGACACGTCGAAGTCGTTGTCAAAGAAGACACTTTGGCAACCATGGGGAATGACAACCAGTTTCTCTGGGTCGACGGCAAACATCTGGAGCATCTCGGCGCGGTTATTCTCACAATGTACGATCAGTTTGTCGGGATATTGGTACAGGTGTTGATAAAAAACCTGATTTTCAGCAGTACGTTCATCGTGTGGCAGCACGTCATGCACGGTGTAGACGATCTTGAATCCGAGGAGACGCAGTAGCTGCATGAAGCGCAGATCGGCCCTGCGATCCATCAACCATTGAAAATGCACGACACGCGTCCCGTCCAGAACCAGGAGCAGTGCGGCTTTGAACAAAACAAGTGTGAACCTGAGGGTCTTGAGGTGACACATCAACCAGTCAGCCCACACCTGATCAGTTTCATGGAGCGCATCCCGGTGGGGGGGCTGATTTTCGCCGGTCGTCTTTCTCGTCGTGAATGAAGAAACTCTCGCGAGCCAGGATTTGAGGCGGCTCTTCTTGAACAGGAACCGGACGCTAAAGTTCCGCTCGAGATCCCTGAGTTCGTAATCTTCCGATGTGATGATGGTCACAAGACAGCCGGCCCTGGCCAGACCTTCTGCCAGCTCAAAGGTGTAATGCGTGATGCCCCCACTTCCAGACGGGTCGTAGAGGGCAATCTTGCGGCCTGTGGCTTTCATACGTCAGTTGCAGGCTGTCACTGCGGCACGACGAGCGGGCCGATACGCGCGACCTCCAGGCTGTTCAGCATCCAATCCGTTAGTGGTCGCCCGCGGAGACGCAGTTTCACATGCTCGAGCGCAGCCGTCGAGCCCCCCATTATTCGGCGCATGATGAAGTTGCCCCGTCGCACCCGGCCAGGATAGTTTTCCAGCTCTCGCATATATCTCCGCAGTTCCTGCGCCTCGGTCCGCCATTGCCAGAGCATCTGGCCGACGGTCGGACTCGCAAAGGCCGCACAGGCGCCAATAGCGTCATCGATCATGTCGTCGATCCTGCAATCGTGCTCCGCCGACCATAATCCGGCGTTCGCCGTCGCCTGATCGGCGTGAACGCGCCATCCACCCCAGGTGTCGGGGACATGGACAGTGTTGCCGACAAGTCCTGCCCGCATGTTCCAGTTAAAATCGCCGATCGATCCCCACGACGATTCGTAATAGCCAATGCGATCGAACAGCGTGCGGCGAATCAGGAGCTGTGTGACTGAGATGTACACCGACCCGCCCAGCAGATGGAGGGCACCATCCAACGGCGCATAGCGAACGTGCGACCGATCGACGAGCGCTCCACTGCTTCGTGCAAATGGCGAGTGCTTCCACCACCATTCGCACATGTCTGCAACGACGCGTCCGTTCTCATCGATGACCTTCAGCGGGCAGTGGGCGATGTCGCAGTCAGGATTGGCCTCGAGCGCAGCAACCATCTTTTCCAGGCAATCAGGTCCCATAGTGTCGTCACTTGTCGCGATGTAAACGTAATCTCCGCGCGCCTCACGAATGCAGGGATTCCAGCTGCCCGGCGCCCCCTGTCGCGGACCCTGCCACGCCCGCGCCCGGGGCTCACGACCTGCGATGTCGCAGATGTACTCCCACGAGCCATCGTCTGAATAACTGTCGTACACGAGCAGTTCCCAATCTTGAAACGACTGCTCGAAGATGGACTGAAACCTGTCAACGAGGAATCGACGGGTGTTGAGATTCGGCACGCAGATGGAGACCGTCGGATTCATCAGTCCTTTCATGCCGCGGTCGTTGCCGCGGTATTCGTCCGCGCCGTTGCACCGTTGTCTACGAACCAGCTGTACGTCTGTTCGATGCCCGCTCGAAGAGCGATTCGATGCCGCCATCCGAGCGCGTGAATGCGGGTCACGTCCAGGAGTTTTCGCGGTGCACCGTCTGGTTTCGAGGAATCCCACGTGAGGGTCGCGCGCGGATACACGACCTCTCGTACAAGCTCTGCGAGATCACGGATGCTGATATCTTCACCAGTGCCGACGTTGATGTGACCCGCACCACTATAGGTATTCATCAGAAAGACGCACGCCTCGGCCAGGTCGTCCACGTGCAGGAATTCTCGTTTTGGCGACCCGCTTCCCCATACCGTCACCTCGGCGGCTCCGGAAACTTTCGCGTCGTGGAACTTGCGGATGAGCGCAGGCAGAACGTGCGAGCTGTTCAGCTCGAAGTTGTCGTTCTGCCCGTAGAGATTGGTGGGCATCGCCGAGATGAAGTCGCTGCCGTACTGGCGGCGGTACGATTCGCAGAGCTTGATACCCGCAATCTTCGCGATAGCGTAGGGCTCGTTTGTCGGCTCCAGCAGACCGGTGAGCAGCGCTTCCTCTGTCATCGGCTGCTGAGCATCGCGAGGGTAGATGCACGAGCTCCCGAGATAGATCAGCTTCCTGGCGCCGAATGTGTGGGAGGCATGAACCACGGTTGCGTGAATCAGCATGTTATCGTAAATGAATTCGGCCGGCCGGGTCGAATTCGCGAGGATCCCACCAACAGTCCCCGCAACCAGGAACACGTACTCAGGCCGGTTTGCCCTGAACCAGTAGTTCACAGCTGCCTGATCGCGAAGATCCAATTGATCTCGTGTCGCGGTCAGGAGATTGGTGTAGCCGTGTTTCCGCAGATGGCGGACGAGCGCCGAGCCGACAAGTCCGCGATGTCCTGCGATGAAGATACGGCCGTCATGAACCATTTCGTTCTCCTTCCGTGCACCTTTGTGTAATCACGGCGCTAAGTTGCTTTCGATGGCGCAAGCAGTGTCGGAGTCGCCCGTGACGTGAACTGCTCCAACTCGTCGGATACGAACGCGCCGTAGAGTTGGGCGACCAGCCTGGCCATGCGGCGGTGTCCTCGTTCGTTCCAATGAATACCCTCGCGCCGTTTGTAGTCGATAATCGAGAGCGAGTCCCTCGCCGTAACCATGGGTACGCCGTAACGTCGACAGGATTCTGCGATTCGACGATCCGGAAGGCCGGGATCACATGAGGCAGGCTGTCCACTCTGCACGCGCATCAGCGCGATCCCAGCGCTCGTCAGTTGCATCGGATGTGGAATCGTGACGACGACGAGATGAGCCCCTACATGCCTGCACGCGGCACCGGCCCGCTCGATCAGAAAGTCGCACGCGGAATACGCGCGGTCGGCCAGATCGCCTGGAACGCAGAATCGTGCAAACAGGCGTCGTCTGTCGAGGTTGGAGCAGCGCCATTTCTCAGCTCGAACGTGAGCATCGACGATCTCCCAACCGTGCTGGATGTGATGACGCCGGACAAACGGCGCTCGGTACTGACGCATCTCTGGCGCAAGATTGTCCTGCAGGTCGTTCTCGGTGTACACGAACCACACGACAAGCTTTCCGGTCAGCCGTGTGCCGACCTGCTCCATCAGCCGCACGCCGTGCACCATGCTGTAGCCGGGTGCGCCCACGGCCTTTACCGGCAAGCCGCTGAGGTCAGCAAACGTCTTTCCCGCATCTACGCCGTAACCGAAGGCAAATGAGTCGCCGATCACGACTACCTTGCTCTCATCGAGCGATCGCCGTCCGGGCCACCCCTCCGCATCGGTGACCACCCGAAACACGTCGTCGAGCTCGGCCAGATAATGGCTATTCAGATTCGGTTTGGGCTTCCATCCGAGTTTGCTGTCAAAGACGATCAGCTGTTGCCATGGTACGAAGCTCGGTTCGAGCATGCCGGCGAGCGCGCGCACGCACGTGACGAACCCGACTATCCCCGCCGCTGCGATAACCGCGGGCAGCAGCAGGATCAGGCACGGTACGAATGCGACGAGTGCCAGCAGTAATCGGACGATCTCTTTTCGACTCATCAAAGCTCAGTAGAGCGTATAGGTCGCCGATGGAGGCGCGGTGTCCTGCGCATCGTCTCCCAGTACGAAAAGGAGGAACGTCAGTGGGAGCAGAGCGAACATCCAGCCGCCTTTCGCGTGCGCGATAGGGGCAGCTGACCTCAGGATCCACCGTGATCGTTCGTCATCGCTCAGCATCAACTCCAGCGATGCGCCGCTCCGCGCGACGGCGGCAAACATCACGTAGTAGTAAACCTTCAGAACATACCGGCGGAGGACAGCGGCCGACAGCTTGACGCCCTTGTTCCACCCCCGCACGCCCCATTCGAACCACGCGGGCCACAGCATTCCTGGCAGGAGAATAGTGAGTCCTGAAGCCCCCCACAGGGTAGGCAGGCGAGCGCCGAGTGCCGCCGATGAACCAGCGAGCGTGAGCGATACCGCGATCGTAAGGACGATCCAGAACGCCGTGACTTCTGCCCGGCGGAAGGAAATTGTCAGCATCAGACCCTTAGTCGAGGGCGTTGGAATACTGCCTTCGATACTCATCGGTATCCGGCATGAGAGTGAACGTCTGTTCCTCCTTCACCAGGACATGGTTCTCCAGCACGAGACAATCCATGTCCGACGCCATGAAGCACCGATAGGCATCCTCCGGTGTGCAGACAATCGGCTCTCCTCGAATGTTGAAGCTCGTGTTGACGACGATCGGACACCCGGTAAGAGCGTGAAAACGCTTCATCAACCGGTAGTAGCGGCCGTGCCGGTCCGCATCGACGGTCTGCACGCGTGCTGAGTAGTCGACGTGCGTGATGGCAGGCACTGTAGAGCGCGGCACTGATACTCGAACCCGGAGATCCGGATCTTCCAGGTTGCGTTGATCCGCGTCGGTGAGCGGCGTGCGCCACTGCTGAAGGAGCGGAGCTACCAGCAGCATATAAGGGCTGTCCTCGTCTGGACGCATTTCAAAATACTCGTCGACATGTTCACGGAGCACGCATGGAGCAAATGGCCGAAACGATTCGCGAAACTTGATCGAGACGTTCATCTTCTGCTGCATCCGCGGCGATCGCGGGTCGCCGATGATGCTGCGGCAGCCAAGCGCGCGAGGTCCGAATTCCATTCGTCCCTGGAACCACCCGACGATCTTCTCGTCAGCGATCAGCCTGGCGACCCGGTCCAGGAGTGCTTCCTCGTCGGCGATGTGCTCGTATGCGCCGCCCATGCAGTCGAGGAACAGGCCGATGTCCTCGTTCGAAAACGCGGGGCCGAGGAGAGACCCATGCTGCGCATCGAATGGCACCGGCGATCGGGACTGTTTCATCTCGTGATGCCAGCCCAGCAAGGCCGCGCCGACCGCACCGCCTGCGTCGCCGGCGGCCGGCTGGATCCAGAGACGTTCGAACGGCCCTTCCCGCAGTAGGCGGCCATTGGCGACGCAGTTAAGAGCGACGCCGCCGGCCATCACGAGATGACGCTGGCCGGTGATCTCATGCAGATGTCGCGCGGCGCGTAGGAGCACTTCTTCACATACGACCTGCACTGAAGCGGCAAGATCCATTTCCTTCTGCGTGATGAAGCTCTCAGGAGCCCGCGGGGGGCCGCCGAAAAGTTCGTGAAACGGTTCGGCCGTCACCGTGAGCCCGCTGCCATATCCGAAATAGGTCATATCGAGCCAGAGAGAGCCATCATCCATCACACGGGCGAGACGATCCCGAATCAGATCGACGTATCGTGGAGTGCCGTAGGGAGCGAGCCCCATCAACTTGTATTCCCCGGAGTTCACCCGAAAGCCGGCGTAGTACGTGAAAGCCGAGTAGAGCATTCCCAGCGAATGTGGGAATCGCTGCTCGTGACTGAGCGCGACGCGATTTCCATGCCCCGCCCCGAGCGTGCTCGTCGCCCATTCGCCGACGGCATCGACGGTCAGGATCGCCGCATCCTCGAACGGAGAGGGGAAGAATGCGCTAGCTGCATGAGACTCGTGATGGTCGGCGAAATACAACGGCGCGCGCAGCTCCGGCAGTTCGATCCCGACTCGCTGTGGCAAGCGCAGCTTCAGCCGCGCCCAGACCGGCATTGCTTCCTGAAATAGTTCGAAGCCGTGCGGCGCATACTCGAGGAAGGTCTCAATCAGCCGATCCCATTTCACCTCAGGGCGCTCGTAAAAGGCCACCAGATCGAGGTCGCGTGCGCCGATGCCCGCTTCTTCGAGGCAATACGCGACGGCGTTGGCGGGAAACGCCGGATCGTGCTTGCGCCTCGTGAAGCGCTCCTCTTGTGCTGCGGCGATGATGTGCCCGTCTCGCGTTACGGCAGCGGCAGAGTCATGGTAGAAGGCGGACACGCCGAGGATATAGGTCGCCACGATATTTAGTGACTGAGACTCACGTACACGTTCCGAGCACTGCGAAATTTGTCGGGAATCTCAGAAATCTCTGGGCTTTGGTGGAGCAAACAGTCGCGGCCCATAGTCAGTTTGTAGAAGCTCACCGTTAGCATCAGCGAAGTTACGACACCGGCAAGATCGGTCAAACCTACCGCTGATGGCAATGTTCGATAGAGTAGCGTGGCCAGGCGAAGATCGTGTGGCTTGAACAGAAAATCTTGAAGAATATTTCCCCAGCGGTCCGGCGGCACGAGTTCCACTGTTGCACCTGCGTGTCCGGAGGGCAGCAGCATATTCGACCCATGAATGCCGACCACGACTTGGCTACGGGCATACTGCTCGCACCATCGTCGTTCAACCTGATCATCCACTTGCTTCGTCCGCAGATCAGTAATCCAACTTGGCAATCCCCCTGGCTCGCCTATACCGGCGATGGCACCTTGCAGCTTGGGTATCTGACGGCGCAGTTCTGTAAAGAAAGCGAGCACTCTTGCCGTTTGGCGCTGCAGCTGCTGCGGCCGGGCGCCGCGGGTCTGGATCCTGTTCACCAGTTTCGTCATCGGCGACGGTTCGTCGAGCCATGGACGGTCTTCGCGCCACACCCAACAGACCGTCGGTCGATCGATGCGGGCCTCCCAATCGTCGAGTGCGAACGGCCTGACTCGTGTAAACCGTTCGACCCCGAAATCTTGCGGGTGTGGGTGAGAAAAGGCGACACTCAGCCAGACTTCATCGAAACGTTCCAAGCGCCTGCGTAGCTCGGCTGCGAGCCAGTCGTTCCACTCAAGGCCGCGTCTGAGCGGCAGGTCCACGGTCCAGATTGCCGCGACGCCGTCGGGCACCATCCAGCGGAGGAAATGTGGAATTAACAAGATAATGTCGTATTCACGCGAGTTATCAATGTAATGCTGGGCATTGAGCAGCTTTAGCAGCGAATGACCATACAGTGCGTCGAGGCAATTGAGTAAGAGAGGTCGCTTTACAGGGCAGAACACCTCGGTCGTGAACCCAACCTCTGCGCTTTGCCGCTGAGCGTACGAATTCCTCAACCAGGTGGCAAACCAGTCACAACCCTGCCCGATATCGTGGACATCCCCCGACTGTTTATCGAGGAGCATCGGGCAATACAATCCGTGTCCTGAGAGAAGATCACCATAAAACTCGCGGTCACATTGCTGGCAGCACAACTGAGCGAGCGTGCGCATGCCCGGAATGTACCAGCCGGTGACCGATAACAGGACCTTACAGGAAGGACACTGGTGGAACGGTTCCGGGTAGGGATGGAGTCGGACCATCAATTCCGCATCAAGTGGTAGCAGCCCGTACCAAATCCCGACTGCAGGGACTCCCCAAAGCTGTTGCCGTAAATGTACCGCCGCTCCACCACCTGGAAGGGATGGAACTGCTCCAACAGGTAGCCTTCTCGGAAGGCTCGATGCGCATTGAAGAACACGCGATTATCGTCGTCGAGCGGGATAGAGACATACAGATGCCCGCCTGGTTGTACGATACGTTTCAATTCGGCAATCGCCTTTTCGGTCCCTCGCGGGTCGAGCGAGTCGCCATATCGGCCTAGACCGATGTGCTCGACGACGCAAAGGCTCGACACTGAAGGTACCGTTCCGTCCGCGAACGGCAGTTCCAACACACTACCTCGACGAAAAGACAGACTCTCGAGCTGGACCGAGAGCGGGCGGATGTCGATCATCGTGACCGGCACCACTTTGGACAGCAGAGAAACGAACGTGTGGTGCGACCCCACATCAACGTGGTAGGCAGGGCACTGATTCACGATGTGTCCGAACGCCCACGCATTCTGATAAAAGTAGATCGGTTCGATTTCTGTTGCGGGCGTGTCGTCTCCCAAGCACGGGTAGAAATCGTTTGGGATCGGTTGCCGATTGGCTACTGCGAGCATTCGATAGCGGTGGTAGCTCTGCCAGAAGCGTCTCCAATCTGCAAACTGACGCCGCCATCGAGCAACTCTGCGCCGTGGGGACAGCTGATTGCGGGTATGTGCTACTACCCACTTCAGTTCGCCGATCATCTGTGCGGTTCAGCGACGTGCATTGAAAACTGAGCATTGGATACATCAGTGCCGCCTGGGAACACAGGATCGGTAGAGGTGAGGTCTCGCACCCTGTAACCGTGCCCCTCTAAGTACCGAATGATTTCGGGCGGGCATATTCCCATATCGACGGCTGTTTGTCGGAACTCGAACACGATGGATCCAATGCCGTGGTTACTCAATATACCAGCCGCGCCCAACATCACTTGGTGTTCAGCGCCATCGACGACGTTCACGCCATGGCGTTGAGGCGGTCTGTTAGCAAGCCCTGCAACCCAGTCCTCCGACCCGTACATATCGAAGCGTGGCGTTCCACGTAGCCGCCGACCGACTTGAAAGTACATTAGCTGGATCACACCACCTGAAGTGCGCGCACAGCTTGAAGTGACCATGACCCTTCTACGAGACAGACCCCATGGCTGATCGGTGGCACTTCGCCCGATCCGAAGAAGTCGCCGTCGGTAACGGTCACAAACGCTGCCGCGTCAAGGGCGTCGAGATACTCACCATCTTGGAGCACGCTGTAGCCGATTCGGTACTGCGCCGCCGGCAGCGGTAGCTTACGCAAGCTGAGCTGGAAGAAACCAGTCTCCGGGACGGCGGTCCAAGATTGCCGAACTAAACGGGTATGGTGGAGAAATACCGGTACATCGAGGTGTGTCTTCACTTGAACACTAACGATCACTCTTGAAGTATTTGCCAGGCGGTTGGTGAAGTGGAGGCGTATGCCAATCGCCTGTCCACTGACGGCCGTATCGAGCGGCTTGCCCAACTCATCGACGATCTCGATGGCTTCCACCCGGATCTCCCCAGTGCCGTTACGATCCTCGCGATCGCCTAATGTTGTCCGCTGCTCGTCGCCAGTGCTGAGATACGAGGCGATTGCATCTGACTGAGTGCCTACGTACTTGACTCTGCCATTCTCGAGCGTCACGCCTTTGCCGCACAGCTGTTCGACCGCTGCAAGGTTGTGACTCACAAAGAGAACCGTTCGGCCTTCACTGACGACGTTGCCCATCTTACCTAGGCACTTTTTCTGGAAGGCGGCGTCCCCCACGGCTAGGACCTCATCGACTACCAAGATTTCAGGTTCTAGATGTGCAGCGACCGCGAAGGCGAGACGGACCTGCATGCCGCTGGAATACCGTTTGACGGGCGTATCGAGAAATCGTTCCACCTCGGCAAACGCGACAATTTCATCGAACTTGCGCTTGATCTCGGCGCGGCGCATCCCGAGAATCGCTCCGTTGAGGTGGACATTCTCCCGCCCGGTGAGCTCCGGATGAAACCCGGTACCCACCTCCAACAGGCTGGCGACCCGTCCCTTGATCCGAACACGTCCGATGGTAGGTTCCGTCACGCGGCTCAAGATTTTCAGCAGCGTCGATTTGCCTGCGCCGTTACGGCCGATAATACCGACAACATCCCCCTGGCTGACGTCGAAATTGACCTCGCGTAAGGCCCAGAATTCCTCGTGCCTCACTCCGTTGCCACGGAAACCGGATCGGATCCATCTGAGCGGTGCTCGCACCCTGTCCTCGAAGACGTGCCGGAGACCTTCTTCTTTCGAGCGCTGCTGACCGATGAGATACCTTTTTGAAAGGTTCTCGACGTTAATGACGATATTGCTCATACTCACAAGATGAAACCCGCTTTGCGACCGTCGTCGTAGAACATCCTCACGGTTTCGAGCGAGTACTCGGTAAGATCCTTTCCGATGAGATCGAGCCTCTTAAGTACGTCATTGGTTACTGTGATGATGTGACAGCCAACGGCGTCGGCGTGGAAGATGTTCAACAGCTCGCGCGGACTCGCCCAAATCAACTCGACGTCCGGAAACCGTCCGAGCAACTCCACAGCACAGCGCATCAGCGGTATCGGATCAACCCCGGTATCGGCGATTCGTCCCGCGAACACCGACACGAATGCTGGAGGGCCGTGCTGCAGGGACGCGCTAATTTCTCTCACCTGGTCCAGTGTGAACAGGGCGGTGACGTTCAACTTCACTCCCGCGCGCGCCAGCCTCTGAACCAGCATGCCTGCCGATTCGCCTCGCGTATTCGTCACGGGGATCTTAACGTACACGTTCTTCCCCCAGGCGGCGATCTCGAGCGCCTGGCGCTCCATCTCTGCGAACTCGTCAGCGAACACTTCAAAGCTGATCGGCCGATCCGGAATAGCGTCCACAACGGCTCGCGCAAATTCGCGGTAATCGCGAATGCCGGCCTTGCACATTAGCGTAGGATTGGTCGTGAATCCTTTGATGACAGGATTGCGGTACATGTCCAACATGCCCGCCAAGTCGGCGCCGTCGGCGAAAATCTTCACGCTCAGCTGGTCCAGCGTATTCATAATCTCTCACTTTGCATCCTCTCGCCGGTCGAGAGTCGGACGTGCCGCAAAATCCAGTCGGTGGCACGCGCCAGGTTCGTCGCGATCCTGTCCGGCACGCACTGCTGCGATTCGCCATAACCTCTGTCCACGAGGATCGTGTAGCAGCCTGCGGCGCGACCGGCACCGATGTCGCGCCACCGGTCTCCAACCACATAGCTTCGCCGTGTGTCGATGCCCATTCTCGTCGCGGCATTGAGCAGCAACCCTGGCTTTGGCTTCCGGCACTCACATCCATCGACGTCGTCGTGATAGCACACTTCAACGGCGTCGAGCGGAAGCGAGGAGGTCAGCTGACGATTCAGGGACTCCACGACCTCGCGCCGTTGCACGCCGCGAGCGACGTCGGGCTGGTTGGTGACGACGACCAGCCGAAAGCCCTCTTGCCGCAGCCGCCGTACTGCTTCTGGAACGTCTGGAAAAATCTCGAACTCGTCGAGGGATTGCGGCGGAAGCGGCTTCCCGTCCCTGACGATGGCACGATTCAGCACCCCATCACGATCCAGGAACACCGCCCGCTGAGTCATCAACTGCATCAGGCGAACATGACAGCCTCGGCGACGGCGCCCCACTCCCCTGCGACAAGACCCCCTTGCAGAAGCAGGCCCCAGACCCACGAAACAAGCCGCTGGCGATGCTGTTTTCTGCCATCGTTGTAGTACGCAAAAATATTCTCTGCCTGTTTCACTCTTGTGTACGTTCTGTCCTTGAAGATCGCCGCCAGTTTCTCAGTTGCTGCCCGTGAGTGAACCTCCACGACAAAGCAATAGACGCGATCGAACAGGGATCCGAGATTCTCCACGATCTCAGCCTCTGCGTTTTCAGCATCTATCTTGACGATAACTTCAGCTTCAGCATATTGGCGGCAATGATCGCTGATCGCGCCGCACGCTTCCTCGACTTGAACGAATGAGCGTTGAACGCATTCCGGCGCAAGGAAATCCTGGTCGCGAGTGGATTTAAGCCATTCCGCTTCGCTGAGTCTTTCAGAAATACCGCTTGCCCCGGATCTCGTCGGATAGTAAATGACCTCAACCACTTTACTGGTGTTATAAAGGCCCACGTTGAAACCCTGGATCTTGTCTTTCAGATGTGGATTCAATTCCAGATTTACCAGGCCGGTCTCGTAAATCGAGGGAATGATCTCGTACGCGAACACCTTGTCGCATAACGGATCTGAAGCAAACAGTAGGGAAGCGTTGAACAGATTGGCACCGATGTCTATGAGAATGAAACGCCTGTTGATGTCCACAGTGTAGCCATCAACGAACACATCACAACAAAGCCCGATGTATTCATCAAATCCCGCGAACGGAATGAACACCGAGATATGACGTTCAAGATGATAGAAAATGCAGCCTGTGTCGATGACGCGGTCATATACGATGTTCCTCTCGAAGAGGTCCATGAGCCTCGTCTTGGTTATGTAGCGGCAATGTGGGATTTTGTCTTTCGGCAATCCGAGCGTCACATAGAAATCTTGAGCAGCATGGACAGCCGAAAGCCGTTCGTAGTCAACGGCTTTGCGCAGGTGCGTTTCCATTGCTGCTGCGAGTCGAAGATGACGTTTTAACCTATCTAGCATGGGCTCTGTTTCAGGCAGTCGCTTCCCATTTGGTTGGTGCAGCCTTCAGTGAGGGATGTGAGACGATCAGGTGCCACACTACAGCTTGGAAGGCTTCGGCGTGCGGCGTTACGTTATTCGGGTTGATCGTCGGAATTATTATGCAAGCGTCAGCTACGCTAGCGGTGTAGCCCCCGTCTCGCCCCACAATGCCGATAATCTTGGCGCCGAGCTGTTTGGCGAACTGCATGGCGGTAACTAAGTTAGGGCTGATATTCTTTTCGAGACTACCTCCGCCGACCGAAAATACGAAGAGCATGTCTTGGCTGGACAGCCGGCTTACTTTGAGCCATTCAACAAACACGGTGCTCCAGCCCTCGTCGTTGGTCCTCGCGGTGAGCTCGGACACGTTGTCAGTGGGCGCGTACGCCTCAATACCAGCCAGTTTGCGAAAGTCGTTTGTTGCATGAGAGCAATTAGCCGCGCTGCCGCCGACGCCCAGCAGGAACAAACGCCCTCCGCCGGTCCGCAGTTCCGCCAGGAGTTCGACCATCCGGTCTATCCGTTCACGATCGATTTTCTGCAAAATTTCGATCGCTTCGTTCAGATATGCGGTGGTAAAAGTCATCGCTGCTGTTGCAAGATCAGAAGTTCACTAACACCTTAGCGCCTTCAAAATCGAAGTCATAGCCCATCTCCCGCAGCCCTTCAGACGCCATTACCGACCGCAGTTTCGATTTGTGCCCGTTGGGGCAGCAGAGCATGAGAAAACCGCCGCCGCCGGCGCCCACGATTTTGCCGCCGACTGCGCCGCTCTTCTTAGCCAGTTCGTACCATCGGTCGATGCGGCTGTCGCTGATATGTGCCGATCGCCGTTTCTTGTTCTGCCAGTGTTCATCCATCAACAGCCCGAACCCTTCGATGTCTCCTCGTTCGAGCGTCTCCTTGATTCGAAGCCCCAACTCCCGTGTCCGATGCAGGCTGTCAAGGACATGCTGAGACCCTTCCGTCGTATCGCGGCGCTGCGCTTCGAGAATCAGACCGCTGTTACGGGTGAGCCCGGTATAGAACAGGAGCACGTTGTTCCGGAACTCTTCGATTGCCGTGAGCGAGATATTGAGCGGAGTGACCGTGACGTGGCCGTCGCGGGCGATATCCAGACAGGTGATGCCGCCGAAGGCGGCGAGGTAGTGGTCGTGTTTACCGGCCGCATGACCGGCGATGTCTATCTCGATATGACAGGCGCCTTCCGCAAGCGCGAGTTGCGGAATCTTCTCGCGTTTCAGCTCGTGCAGGGCAGCCAGCAAGCCCGACGAGATACGTTCCCGACGAACCGAGCCCGGTGCCACCTGGCACGTCCGCCATGGACGCGATTTCGAGGCTGCCGCGGATCCCGAGCAGCTTGAGCGTAGGCCGGACAAGATCGTGTTCAACTTCGTCCGGCGATGAGACCTGCTCCGACCGTGAGTATTTGAGCCGTATAAATTCGTCGGCAGCTGGCCGATTGACGTAGATGTACACGTATTTATTGATGGCCGCGCTGAGAATGAACCCGCCGTAATTGGAGTAGTACGATGGCAAGTCGGTGCCGCCGCCACCAAGGGAGATGCGGTAAGGTGCTCTCGCGAGAATCATAGGATCGGCTGCAGCCGCGCGTTTCGAAGGTCCTCCGGCCTGTCGATCCACGTCAACCCCTCGGCGGGCGATAACTTGTAGCCGCAAACCCGCTGATGAGCCATCAGAAGGCTGGGGAACACGTGGTGTCCGAAGTCGGGAGTTCCCTGATCCGAGATGTAGCGCAGTATGTCGGGTTCACACACGTAGAGTCCCGCATTTACCCAGTGGGACGAGGCTTCGTCGGGCTGTGGTTTCTCGATGAACCTGAGCACACGGTCCTCCTCGCCCAGATCAACGATGCCGCTCTGAGTCACATCGTCACGATAGTGGAGACACATTGTTGCCACCGCGGTCTTCCGACGGTGGAACCGCACCAGACGGGCGAGATCGCATCTCGTGAAGTTATCGCCGTACCACACCAGGAAAGCGCCGTCGAAGAACCAGGATGCGTTTTTCACACCTCCGGCCGTTCCCAGCGGTTGTGTCTCCATCGAGTAAGTGATCCTGGCGCCCCAGCGGTCCCCATCGCCGAAGTGCTCCATCACCACATCAGCCAAATGACTGACGTTAATGATGATATCGACAACGCCAAACGACACGAGCCATGCAAGTGTGTATTCGAGAATGGGCTTTCCCCCCAGCGGAACCATGCATTTAGGTACACTTTCGGTTAGCGGACGCAGGCGTGTGCCGTGACCCGCCGCTAGAATCATCGCCTTCACCGATTACACCTCATCGCCTCGACGAAGACCGATACTTGTGATCCGTTCTTTCGTCGCAGTTGCATATCCTCGCGCAGCGCGAATGAACGAAGCCACAGCTGAAATGACCCGATACATTGGCACAGGCAAGTAAGCTCTCAGCGTTCTCTTCAGTAGCGGTGCTTCTGGCGGCGCGCAGTACCTGTTGATGATGTACCTGTCAGCGGCAGTATCTCGAACAATACATCGGGGATGTCGCAGCGGGAAACTGATGGGCTTGGCGTTGAACGCCATCCGCGGGTCGGGGGTGGTCCCTTGGAAGTGCGTGGAATCGGGTCCAAACCCGACGTTCTGAACGAGCGTCACCGCCGGTAGGATCGACAACCCGCCCTGGCTCCAGCAGGCATACGACCATGCCCAGTCATACCCGTCGAACTCCCCAGGATTAGCATGCAGCTGGTCGAAAATGTGCCGATATTGCAGTACCGCTGAGGGATGCTCGACCACCTCATCGAGGAAATCCGAGTTCCGTAATTCAGGCCAGGTCGGCAGTGCCAGATCGAAATGTTGCCACGAGCGTCGCCAAGTAGCGTAACCCCACGCGATATTGTGCCGCGCGAAGGAATAGCTGTAGGAAATCGGTCTCGGGTCCTGTTCTTGGAAGTGGTTACCGGCGATGTGCATCACTCGCTCGTCATCGCGATACCGTTCCAGCAACTCGTCGCAGAATTGGAAAAACGTCGGATCAGGAAGGCAGTCATCCTCCAGGACGACCAGTTCTTCGACCTGTTGGAAGGCGAAAGTGATACCAGAGGCGATGCGCTTCCAAGGGCCCATGTTACTGGGTGAATACTGACGGACGACGTCGCATTCCCAATCGACGTGTTCGACGACGGCGCGGGCCGCAGCGCATTTCTCTGCCTCGCCGAGCCTGTGCGGTGCAGGACCATCCGCGAAGATGAACAGTTTCGGCGGCTTTGCTTCGGCGATGCGCTGAAACACTTTTTCCGTCAGGTCCGGCCGTCGAAAAATGATCAATGCGACGGGCGCACGCGAACCCACAACGATCTCCTCTTCCGCATTAGATGATCATCGTCGTCAGCCACATTGGTCCGGCAAGTTTGCCGTGGGCGTCCTTCATAACCGAGCCGATCTCGAGACAAACACGAGATGCGACAGCAGAGTGTGTCTGAAAACAGAAGCCAGCATGACACCACGTTAGGCGCGTATCGTTCATCGGTCGTGCACAGATATCTGAAGAAACGCGCCGGCGTTAGATAACGTCGGCAAACGTCCGCTCCGTTTGCCGGAAATAGCGGATACCGGTCGCGAGCAGGATCGCGATGATCAGGAGCGAAAGCAGAAATCCCGGCCAGTGCAGTTGCGTGGTCCCCAGAATGGCCCAGCGGAAGCCATCAATGACGCCAACCATCGGGTTGATCGAATACAGCAACCGCCATCGTTCGGGCACTGCATCGCTGGTGAATCCAACCGGAGAGATGTATACCCCAAACTGGGCGATAAAGGGCAGGACATGGCGGAAATCCCGATATCGCACGATCAGCGCTGAGAACCACAGACCCAGGCCGAAGGCGGCCGCGACCGCAATCACGAGGAAAAGAGGTAATACAACCACTCGAAAGGTCGGCACATATCCGTACCAGATCATCAGCAGAACGAGCATGATGAGCGAAATCCCGAAGTCGACGAGGCTCGTTCCGATACTGCTGGCCGGAATTGCCATTCGCGGAAAGTAAACCTTCGTGATGAGCGAAGTGTTAGCGACCAGGCTGTCGCCGCTGGCCGATATTGCTGTCGAAAAGAGCTGCCAAGGCAGAATTCCACAGAAGACCAGAATCGGGTATGGAACACCACCGGAAGGCATTCCGGCGAGCCTGCCAAACACCACCGTCAAGACGACCATCGTCAAAAACGGTCGAATGAACGCCCACGCTGAACCGGCGACAGTTTGTTTGTAGCGGATGAGGATATCGCGCCATGTCAGAAAGTAGAACAGCTCGCGGTAGCGCCAAAGGTCTCTCCAGTAGTGGCGTCCCGTGCGACCTGGTTCGATGATCAGTTCTTGAATAGTGTCTCTCACGCTGGCTCGCCATTCATGTCGCTCGCACGTCGAAGCCCGTCACGTGGCGCGATTCGCAGGTATTCGCCCGTCTGAAAACGCGTTTCAATGTCCAGCACACCGCTTCACGCACGTCATCACCTCGGACACCGGGCGGCCAATGGCAGCGAGCGCCGCTCGGGGAGAGTCCGGCACCCGCACCCGTCATCGGCACGTAACATTGCAACATGAAGCCACTTCATTTCAACAAATACGGTTCCCAAAACTCGCGGTCGTAAAGCGGCCAGGCGTGGCAGCCGAATGGAAGTTGGTGCCCATTCAATTGAAAGCACATCCGAGGTGCGACCTCAAAGGCAAACTTGAGCCCTGTCTCCACGGAAGGGATCTTGAAGTCCGGCCAATACGTGTTAGCACGGTCCGACCAGAAAAGATCTGTATTGCCCAATCCATCGGGTTGATACGGCCAGCGCCGCATCTCTCGCTTCACGCCATTGAAAAAACGCACGCGCTTCAGATATTTCCTGGGCAGGTTCATCCACTGACGGTACCCGGGATTGGCAGCGCAGAATTCGCTCCAATATTCGTCAGCGTCGACTGACGGCCGCCGGGAATGCATCACTTTCAAAACGCTCTCAACGTTCATCAGCGTAAAGCCGCTGTTGCCGACCCGTGGGCGTTTGACCCACGGGCTGTCCTCGCAGTGCAGCCACGGGGCGCCAATATAATCGAAGCCGGATTGACACCACTGCTCGAGCTGATCAGAAAACACCAAAGCGTCCAGGTGATAAATCAGGATGTACCTGTAGCTGCGGAAGCGTGCATAAAATTCTTCCGCGACCTGCAGTCGTGCGTGTGCCAGTTTGCTTCCGAAAAACCGGTCGGGAAAAGACACGACCTCGAACCCCGTGCGACCGAATTGCATGCTCCTGGCAGTCAAAAAGTACTTGTCATATTTCCCGAGGAAGTGGACCAGATGGCGAAGAGAAATCTCCTCATCCGGCGTGAGAGTCGGCCGGAGAGACAGCGGCACCACGATTGCCACCGTTCCCGACTTCATACGGTCGGGCATCGGCTCAACACCTTCTCGGCCGCCCGCTCACCGCTCATGAAGGACTCGTCAGTCCACATGTAGCCCCAATCGCCGTATCTGCCGCAGTAAGAAATCCCGATATCGTCGAGGTATCCATGGACAATGCTCAGCGCCGGTGCGCGATCGAGGTCGAAAATCACGTTGGCGTACGGAACGACCATGGCATGTGAGAAGACCACACGGTCGTCATCTGTCAGCAACCCACATCGTTTCAGATCATCGATGACTGGTTGAATGCAATCTTCTGGCGCCCTATCAAGCGGCCGGTATTTCTTCGAGTAGTAACACTCGGCCTGAAGGCTCGAATGCCCCTCGGGCACGTTATGCCGTGATTGAAGGTACGGTGTACTGAGACGAGTGAGGAAGTAGTCGCGATCGTAGAAATACGTCCAGTGGGCGTCGATAATGTCCGGTTTGTCGATACCAAGGTTGACCACAACGGCCGTGCTGCACGCGAGTTTGTCGGACGCCTCGAGCACGTCTGCCGGCGCGCCGTCGATCAACGGCACGAGCTCGGGCAGCGGAACCGAGGATATAATCTCTGAGTATTCCGCAGCAGTCCCGTTCCGAAAACGCAGCCGCTTTTGTCGCGTGTCGATTCCCACAACTTCGTGACCCGTATGGACGTCGGTCGCCTCGAGGAACTTGCGGACATACGAGAAGAACCCGCCGTATGACGGATAACGAAACGCGTCGATGTAATGAACGTCGGCCGTGGACGGCGACAGTGCTCCGCGCAGCACCTCGTCGACCTTTGGTTTATACAGACGCGGTCCGATCCAGTCGGTGCTCATGTTGTCCGCTGTCGTCGTGTGATACTTCACCGTGTATTCCATCGGGAACGTTCGCGCAAACGTGGCTCCGAACGATTGCGTCAGCCAGTCGGCATAGGTCCGTGGAGGACCGTAATCCTTGTGGTGCGCCTCCATGAAATCCTTAAGACAGTCGACGACAAGATCTTCGGGCAGGCCAAACAGGTTGCACTGGGCTGGATGCTTAATCCAGTGGCCCTTCCAGTGGTTGTTCACCTTTGCGTGGAACTGCTCATACTGATGACCGACATTTTCCGCAAGCATGGTACGGAACCGCTCATTTTTCGTGAACGAAATATGCGGGCCCTCGTCAAACACCCACCCGCCCTCGAACTGCTGTGACGCGGTGTGACCGCCGGCGTACCGCCGTTTTTCAAACATGACTGCCTTGATACCGGCGTTGTGAAGCCGATGCGCGGCTCCGCATCCGGCCATGCCTGAACCGAGGATGGCGATGCGACTCATATCACTCCTGTCGGCCTGGTGATCGATTGGGCGCGCCACCAGGCGATGGTGTTTTCCAACCCTTCTTCGAGGGCGTATTTCGGCTGGAATGAAAGCTCCGACGCGAGACGGTCCGTGGCGCCTACAACCAGCGGTTTGTCATTCGTCCGGCTGGCAATGGCGCCCAGGTGCAGCAACGACTCCTGTCCCATCATCCTGCCGATCGTTTGCACGAGCTCCCGAACGTGCACAGGAACACCCGAACAGATATTGATGGGCCCGGTGACATCGGAATCCACCAACGCGGCGAGCGCGTCGGCGGCGTCCTGGATATGTAGATAGTCGCGGACCTGCGTGCCTCTCGAGCACTTCGCCGGTTCAGCGTTCAGCAGCGAGCGAATGACATACGAGACGAGGCGGTCGGGGTGCTCGTTAGGTCCGTAAAGGAAAAAAATTCGCGGCCAGGCGATCCCGTGCGGCAATGTGGACGCGGCAGCTTGAAGCATCACATGAAGCGCATGTTTGCAGGCACCGTAGACCGTGTCGGGTGCAGTCGGCGTGCGCGTTTCCGAACAGTACCCGTAGTTCCAATCGTACTCGTAGCTGGACCCGGCTGCTACGACGCGCACACCGCCGAGCTCCGCGAATCGTTGCACGAGCGCGAGCGACGCTGAGACCCACGAGTAATTCTCCTTCGACTGCATGTATTGGCTTGGCGTGACGTTCCACGCCAAATGCAGGAGGTGAGTCGGCCGCACCTCGTCCAGGACACGAGCGGCTGCCGCGAAATCAAGCACATCAGCCCGGTGCCAAAGAACACCGTCGCGTGCGGCGGCCGGAACCTGGCGCGAGACAGCATGAACCTCATAGTTGCGTGCAACCAACGGAGCAAGACAGTGGGATCCGATAAAGCCTCGGGCTCCGGTCACAAGTATTCGTCTCATGTATCGAGTGCATCCTTACTGATCGCGGGAACGCCAACAGGCGAAAGCGCGCGCTCGGGTGTGAAGTCGGGCCAGCTGCAATCCTTCGGCGAGATAGTCAGCTCCGCGTTCAGCGGCCAATCTATGGCGAATTGCGGATCGTTCCAGCGAATGCCACGCTCGGACCCTGGCGCATAGAAGTCCGAAACGGCGTAGTACACCTCCGTCTCGTCGACCAATGTCTGGTAGCCGTGGGCGAAGTCCCTGGGAACGTACAGCTGCCGGCGATTATCGGCGGTGAGCTCGATGCCGAACCAGTTCAGATATGTCGGAGAGTCGCGGCGCAGATCGATAATCACATCCCAAATCGCGCCGCGGGCGCAGCGAACCAGCTTCACCTCCTGGCACGGCGCAACCTGGTAGTGCATCCCGCGCACGGTCGCCCTTCGGTGGTTGTGCGAGACATTGGCCTGTCGAAGGTCCACCACCAGTCCGTGGCTGTCGAACTCGCGCTGACACCACGTTCTGGCGAAGAAGCCCCGCTCATCCTGGTGCCTCTCGATATCGATGACGAACGCGCCGCCTAGCGGAGTTTCAGTGAAAATCATGGTGAATCGCAGCTCGAGGGGAGGACTTTTCAGCTAACTTGGAGCGGAGTGACGGTGGTCGCCAGTGCTGCACGTTTGTCGGTCCACTCCAGCGTTCGGGACAGGAGCCCAAGAGCTTGGAGTTCGCCAAGTACGCGCAAGCGCACATACGCCGAGTCTCGAAAATTCGGGCTCGCGAAACGTATTTGTTCCACACCCTCACGCAGCTGCTCGATAGTGCCGATTAAGTCCGACAGCGGCTGATGGCGAGGCGCGAGAGCCTCGAACATCGAAAAGTCGACACGATACGAACGTCTGTCAGGCGGTGCGTCCCGATTGATGGAAATTTCGGTGCCATCCACGACGCTTGCAACAGCGTTCGCCAGACTGTGAACCTGATAGTTCCACGCGCTGCTGCCGGCGTTCACGACGAGAAAGTCTCCGGCCGCATCTGCATCCGCTCCGACGGCCCACTCAATCGCACGCGCCATATCGGTGACGTTGATGAGGGGCCGCCACGGCGAGCCGTCACTGAGCACGGTAATACGACGGGCCAACACTGCAGATGCAACAAAATCGTTGAGCACCAGGTCGAGGCGGAGCCGGTCGCTCATGCCGCATGCGGTCGCGAATCGCAGACACGTCACTCGAAAGTCGGCAGCCGCCAATTCGCCCAGGCCCTCTTCGGCCAGCACCTTCGAGCGTGCGTATGGCGTCAGCGGATCCACGTGGGAGCGTTCTGTCCGCGGCCCATCGTCGGCGTAGCCATACACACTGCAGCTCGATGCAAACACGAACGCACGCACACCGGCCGCCTTGGCGCGCCGCCCCAGTTCGACGGCAGCACGGTAGTTGACATCGAGCGTCGCTTCTTCGTAGGCGCTGCCCATCGGATCATTGGAAATGGCGGCCAGGTGTACGACCGCGTCAACACCTGAGAGCAGCTCGTCAGACACGCGACGGATATCGCAGAAATGCTGGGTGTCCAGAAGCGTCTCCGGCACCCGCGACACATTCGTCAGGCAGTGAGCGAAGAACCCGATGTCCACACCGATCAGGACGGCTTCAGGATATCGAGCGCGGAGCTGACGCGTGACGGAAGGACCAACGTAGCCCAGGTTGCCGGTGATCAATATCTTCATATGCTCTGCGTCTGCTTGTCTGATTGCCAAACGTTCCAGGGCGCATGCCCTGATTTCCAAAGCTCTTCGAGAACCATCCTGTCACGCAGTGTATCCATCGGCTGCCAGAACCCTCGATGGACATACGCGGCCAGCACGCCGTCGCGAGCGAGGTTCTGCAGCGGTTCCTGTTCCCAGACGGTGGCATCACCGTCGATGTAGTCGATGGCTTGGGGTTCAAGAACGAAAAAGCCGCCGTTAATCCACCCGCCGTCTCCCGCCGGTTTCTCTTTGAATCCGTTGACCCAGGTTTGTGTGCTGCCAAGTGACAGGGAGCCGAATCGCCCTTGGGGCTGGGTGGCGGTGAGAGTGGCCATCGCACGCTGAGTGCGGTGGAACTGAACGAGGTCGCGGATGTTTACATCGCTGACGCCGTCGCCGTAGGTAAAACAGAACGTTTCATCGCCGATGTGTTCTCGTACGCGCTTCAGCCGTCCGCCTGTCATCGAATTCTCACCGGTGTCGACGAGCGTTACATTCCAGCGCTCGACGCCGTTGCGGAGCACTTCCATCCGATTGTTCTTCAGGTCGAAGCGGCAGTCGCACTGATGAAGGAAGTAGTTCGCGAAGTACTCCTTGATGATGTAACCCTTGTACCCGCAGCAGATGATGAAGTCATCGATGCCGTGTGCGGCGTAGATCTTCATGATGTGCCACAAGATCGGCTTGCCGCCGATCTCGATCATCGGCTTGGGCTTCACCTGTGTCTCTTCGCTGAGACGTGACCCGAATCCACCAGCAAGAATGACTGCTTTCATGTTTTGTCCCTCAGGCGGCTGGCAGAAGGCGCGATTCCCAGAACGCGCGGTCGAAGTTCGTCCACGGGTGACAACCGAACCGAAGCTGGCGCTGATCTATGTCGAAGAATAATGCGGCGCTCCCTCGAGCGAATCGTAACGCCTGTCTCAAAAACATTGCCAAGGACCAGCATGTCGACGCTCGTGCGGTGGAACACGGTGCCGAGCACTGCTGAGATTACCGATGTCTTGCCATGGGAACTGTTCCACCGGTGAGGGTTAGAACAATCGCTGCCACTGTTGCCGTCAGGCTGGCATTCACCCAGTCGAAGGCACGACCACTCGCCAGCGTAAGAGTTGTCTCCATCGCGACACAGGCAGTGAGGATGTAGCAGACACTGAAAACCACTCGGTCACGCGATGATCGCGCAAACACGAAAATCAGGACTCCGGGTCCCAGAAAGAGAGCGACGAGGTAGCTGATTGTATAGGTGTGGTGGTGTGACAGATCGAGGCCCTCCGGAGCCAGCGCAACTGCCGCACCTAATCCGGGAGTCAGCTCAGTCCGCACAATCTGGTTCGTCGGTGCGACGGCGACAACAATTGTCGCGCCATCGTAAGCGACCAGAATGTCGCGCGGATGCTCGGTGGTGAATACGTTTGGAACGACGGTCTCAAGAGGGGACCCATTGAGCCCGGTGAGCTCCGTTCGAAGGCGAATTACGAGGGCGGAGCCGTTTTGGCCGACCGTGAAATTGCGTACCGACGGATCCGCAGAATTCGACACGATTCGTGCAGGCCCTTCCTGGTTCGTGTCCTCGGAGGCGCATCTGAGGCGAAGTGTGAACGCGTTTGAGGCGCGGAGCCGCTCCGCGATGTGCGAAGCCGGCCGATCGGATTGCAGCCATCTCCCTTGCGTCCCGGTGCGGCCATCATCTATTTTCGCCGCCAGTTGCGTCCAATCGAGTTGCGGCAGGTTGTCTGCTGCGTCTCGATATGGGGCGGCGCCGGCGAGATCAAACGCGCCGATTATCGAGCCCGCCAGATCCACCGAGCCGCCCGCAGCGAATCGCCGGGCATCGACCAGCGGCGTTGTCGCGTCCGTCATGACCAGCTCAAACACGCGACCGCGCCAGGGCCGATCTCCGGTCCGCTCGTTGCCGATCAGCAGTGGGTAATCCGGACTCCAATTGTTCAGCCGCGTCTGAGCCTGTAGCGCCGCCGATATCAGTAGCGTCGCGGTCATGAATACAGCCAATGATCCAACGAGTAGTGCCGGAGATCTCCACGCCCGCAGCTGATCGATTCGAGCTGCTACAGGTCCGCCCCATGCGCTCCCTACGTACACACCGGCAAGAGCGCCAAGAATGTTTGCGACCAGGTCTATGAGCGAGGATTCGCGGGCAGGCAGAAATCTTTGGACGAACTCTATCGTCAGGGAGATCACGAGCGCAACGGAGCCAACGAGGGTGATGATCGGCAGAAGTTTGAGCGAATGGCGCCTGTAGTGGTGCACCAGCGCGCCAAGCGGCACAAACAGCAGCATGTTGAGCAGCAGGTGCGTCGGGTTGGACTGATCTGACGCATCCGTCATGACAAGAAAATCGCGTGTGGGCCCCGTCGTTTGGAAATTGAAAGGACCCAAAGTCACGGTGGCGGCCAGAATCAGCCAAGAGACGAGGAGCGGCGCCACCAAACCCATCGTTTCGAAATGCGCTCAGCCCCGATATGCCCGGGCGACGCCATCATTTTCATAATAGTAAGGATAGTGATACGCCGAAAGACGATCGAGCTTCGCCTTATTAAGAACCACACCGATCACGTTCGCCTCGACAGAGGTAAGCCGTTCGATGGCGACCCGGGCGCCTTCGCGGCTGGTGCCGGCACCAACGACGAAGAGTACCGACGATGCGGCATTGGCAATGATCGACACGTCGGCGAGCGCGACGAGCGGGGGACAGTCCAACACGATGAGATCAAACACCTGGCTGAATCCCTGAATCAGCGTGATCAGGCGATCGCGGTCGAGAAGTTCCGATGGGTTCGCGACACCGTCCCCCGCAGGGAGCACATACAGTCCCTCGACGCTGGTGGTGAAGAGAGCCTCACTCGGTTTGGTCATTCCGGACATGATGTTCGCAAGACCCGGAGATGCAGCGATCGCGAAAACACGGTGCAGCCGCGGGTGTCGCATGTCTCCGTCGACCAGCAGCACACGGCGGCCCGCTTTCGCCATGGAGGCTGCCAGGCCGCTCGCAATCGCCGTTTTGCCTTCACCTGAGGTCGTGCTCGTCACGGCGAGTGTTCGTGCCGTGGCAGTTGCCGGCGACAGGAGGATTCTCGTCCGGATGTCTCTGAGAGCTTCCTGGAATTCCGAGGGCAAGCCGTCAAGTGAGCGTGTATGTGTCCGCGCAAAGCGAGGAGCAATTCCGAGCAACGGCAGGTGGAGCGCGTCGCTGACGTCTTCCGGCTTGACGATGCGCGGGTAGAAATATTCAACACCGAGCGCGAGACCGATGGCCACGATGCCGCCGCCGAAGAGCGCGATGATCACGTTGACAAAGGTCTGCGGCGACACCGGCCCTCCCGGCACCTGCGCCGCATCGAGAATACGCGCGTTGTTTACCTGTAACTCACCGGAAAGCTCGGTCTCCTTTATGCGCTGGAGGACACTTTCGTAGATCTGCTGGGTACTCGACGCGTCACGCTTGAGTGCTCCGTACCCGATCGCCTGTTGACTGAGTTCGAGCACTTCCTGCTTCTGAGTCTCGAGCGCCGCCAGGAGATTGCGTTCCCGTGCTTCAGCGGTTCTGAAATCGTTGCGAACACCTCCGACGATTTTGGCGATTTCCGCGTTCAGCCTGTGCTCCGCGGCAGCGATAGCCGTCTCCACCTTGATCATGTCCGGGTGGAGTTCGCCAAATCGTTGCGCAAGTTCTCCGCGCTCTTGCTGCAGCGTAGCAAGATCTGCTTTCAGGCCCTGGATGAATGTATTGGACAGAATGGGTGGGAACGTATCCAGCGCGTCACCGCGCTGCTGCAGAGCAATGAGCTGCTGGTACAGCGTTTCCTTCTCCACCTTGTCCGTACGCGCCGTGGTAACCGCCGCGTTGAGCTGCGCCAGCTTCTGCACGACGATGTTCTGTTGATCGTCCAACGACACGGCGTCCTTACGTTCACGATACGTTTGAAGGGCGTCCTCGCTCGTGTGTACCTGTTGGCGCAACTCGGCGAGCCTTTCCTTCAGCCAGGTCGATGCGTCGCGGCTCTTCTGGCGTCGCACGTCCACATTCTGATCAACGTAGGCTTGTGCCAGGCCGTTCGCATATCTTGCGGCGAGTTGAGGGTTTGTAGATGAGTACGTCACGTTGACAACCCGACTGTCGCCGGTGGCGCTCTTAACCGGACTTATATTCACAGACGACAAGAACGACCCAATTTGGAATGATTGCTGCTCCGGATCTTTATCTAGAAGGCCCAGTTTTTCCAACGTAAGCTTCGCAAGCGACCGGCTCCGGAGTACCTCGAGCTGAGTACTGAAGTAGTCGAATCGACCGGTGTCCTCGGTGATCGGCCGAAACGGTACGACTTGGGGCGCATCGGGCTCGATGAGCAACCGCGCGCGCGCCTGATAAAGCGGCGTCGCCATCTCGTTGTAGGTGATCGCAAGGCTGAGCGAAGCAATCGCAATCGCGGCGATTAACTTCCAGCGGCTCAGGAGCACCCGGACGACATCAATAAGCTGGACATCCTCCCGCAACGGGGGAACAATCACCTCCGGGGAAATGTTACGGCTGCGCGGCATCAAGCCGCGAGCCCTTGGCGCCTCTTCCACGGCTTCGAGCTGCGCGCCGGGTTCTGCAGGCCGGTAACCGTCTTGGATCTGCGCGCCCGCCTCCACCTGGACGTCCTCGACGTCC
Source organism: Vicinamibacterales bacterium (assembly GCA_963784045.1). GTDB lineage: Bacteria > Acidobacteriota > Vicinamibacteria > Vicinamibacterales > JAMQPK01 > JAMQPK01. The sequence goes on along the minus strand of CAWAPZ010000004.1, from coordinate 62,343 downwards.
TCTCCGGCATTGAAAGAGGTTTCATCGGGCAGAGAGGCTGATTCCTCTGCGTTCCCTCCGGCACGTCGCATTGCAGCGTTAACCCTGGTCATTGGTCTCTTTCTCCACTCTTCTTAATCCGCCCGCCACGTCTTGTCCGCGCGCGATCCAGGAACTGGTACTCCGATCCAGCAGACTTCGATCGCGGCTGCTCAACGCCTGCGATGACACAGCCGATTTCTGCGGGTCGGGAATGCGGCCCTCTGGCGCTGCACTCGCGCTGATATCGAAATCCCGGCACACCTCCCTGATGAGGTCGCTCCTGACCGGTTTATCTCCCGCCGCGAAGCCACTGACCAGCGCGTTGTCGGCAATGACATTGATCGTTCGTGGAATGCCTTTCGATCGTTCGCAGAGTAAGACAACGGCTTCACGCGTAAAAAGCTGTACTGGTGTGCCGCCGGCAGCGGTTATTCGACCTGCGACGTACCCGGCGGCCTGCGCGACACTCAAAGGCCTCAGCTCACACCGCAACGCGATGCGCTGTTTCAATTGCCGATAGTCCTGATTGTTCAGACGACCAACCAGCTCCGGTTGACCGGCGATGATCAGCGACAGCAGCTTCTGCTCATTGGTCTCGATATTCGTGAGCAGGCGGACTTCCTCGAGCAACTCGAACGGAAGGCTCTGAGCCTCGTCCACGACCAGGACAGTCGTCTCTGCTGCATTGTGGCGGTGGCGAAGCAGCTCTTCCAGCTCGAGGAGCAACGCGGTTTTCGAATTTTGAGCCGTGCGGCTGAGCCCAAACTGGCTGGCGATCATCTCGACAAACTCATCACGCGTCAGCGCCGGATTGTGCAGGTACACACAATGGGTTTTCCCCGCCTGCTTTTCCAGTGCCGTGCGGATGATTGTCGTCTTTCCGGTCCCGGCGTCACCGACCAACAAGGTAATTCCCTTGCGGCTGGCGATTGCATACTCGAGATTGCTCAACGCCTCGCGATGGACGTCGGTAATCACGAGAAATCGGGGGTCTGGTGTCAGATCGAAGGGACGTTCCCGAAGTCCGTAGAACTGTTCGTACATGTGGTGATCAGAGGGAGCGACGCGTCAGGACCATGACTAGAAGAATCGCTCCCGGACGACAACGGTATCCCCAGGCTGGACCTGGTCTTGAAGGGTCACGCCCATTGTGACCTCTTTGCCGTCCACCCGCCTGATTATCTGAATTCGACGCGTGGATCCACGGTCAGTCGTCCCTCCGGCGAGCGCGAGGACCTGCCTGACGGTCATACCCTTCCGGACCATAAACTCTCCGGCCGATCTCACCTGGCCCGATACGAAGACCGACTCGGCGCGAGGGACGAAGATCGTATCACCACCGCGCAAAGCGATGTTCTCGGAAAGGGTACCGCCCTGGAGACGTTCGAGATCGACTCGAATCACCTCCGCATTCGTATCCTTCACATCGTCTATCTTGGCGGCTATCGAAACTTCCGGCGGTGCAGCGCCGAGCGGCGGCCGGACGACGATCGCCTCCCCCCTGCGCGCTCGGTCATAGACCCGACACGCGCCAGCGCGTCGATGAGCGTCATCTGCCCGGTGAACTCGAACCCGCCCGGTTGTCGCACCTCGCCCATCACAAATATACGCTGGCTGCGATATTGTTCGACAGCAACGCTCAGCTGTGGATTCTTCAAATACCCTCTGGCCAGCCGCTCTCGAATGTCGTGTTCAACTGCCTGTAACGTTAGACCGCCGGCTTTGATGCTCCCCAGCAGGGGAAAGGTAAACATGCCATCACTCTGCACCATGTACCGCCCTGTAAGCTGTGGGTTGTCGAACACGGTGATTGTCAGCACGTCGTTCGGCCCGACAACATACGCAAGCGGGATCTGCGGCGCAGCGAGCGACGGAAAGAGCAGAATCGCGACGATGAGCGTTGCTCTCCAGCCAGGTGTTGTCAAATATATCGACCACTCGCTTGACATCAGTCGCGATACGGGTCCATGTCAGAAATTGTAAGACACGGATGAACCAACCCGCAGCCTGTCGTACCCGTAACGGCGAGCGACCTCCGATGTCCGCGTGTCTTGGGTTATATAGAATCCGACTCGGGCTGGAGGCCCAATTTTATAGCCAAAAGTGAGTCCGCTGTTCATTGTCGTCTCGTTCGAGTCCGCTCCCTGCAATACGTTTATGAGATAACGCAGGCGGAATCGACCGACCGATCCGCCAACATCCCACGATTCACCGAGGCGATGCGTCACGGCCAGCGTGTAACCAGCGTACAAATAATCCTGATTTAGGTACGAATATTCCAAGTCGCGTCGGGCTCCAACGGTGAATAGTGTTCGTCCGAGCAGGGTGTAGTGGAGATCGACTGATGCAACGGTGCCTTTGAAGGTCCTGGTGCCCACCTCCGAGAAGGTGCGCCTTCGAAAACCGACAGCCGCTCGTCCACTAACCAGCGCTAACGGTTTGAACTCTACGGAGGGCTCGATGCGCAGGCTCGACGAATTACGCTCGGGAGAGGAGACGAATTGGTCTCGATGCTGCTCGATATTCACAAACAGAGTGGTCAACGGTGTGGCCGCGTATCGAACAACGAAGCCGTTCGTCGTCCCGGCGCGGTTCAGTGCGTGAGCGAGATCCGTCTCACGAAACAGGCTGCCAGCCTCGTATCCCCAATGAGAGCGCCTTCTGTAGACTCCGATGCTCGCCTGCGGCGTAATCCGTAGATCTGCACCCACCTGCAGCTCGTCCTCTCGACGCTCGGTAATAGCATCAATTTCGAGGCCCTGACGGTGGCGCGTCCTGAGCAGACGGCCCGACGCGAAAGGCGTCAGCCGACTCAACTGGAATTCGGCCCTTGCGGCCGATTCGGTATCGGCGGCATTGAGGTGGTCGTAACGGCGAAAGAAGTAAAGGTCGACCTGGTTATGGGAACTGACACGAACACGTGATAACCGTATCGAGGCATCGAGAGCCGGAGTGAGGGTCGCAGTCATGTCGCCCGTTGGACGGTCGTCCTGGTTTCTGTAAAACACGTTGCTGTCCCAGCCCGCTTGGCTCTGACGAATGGTTGGTGACAGTCCCACCGGACCAAGGTTGAAGGGGGCGTCCGGCGGCTCTTCCGAGTCTTGCGCCCACAGTACCACGGGTGCGGTCGTCAGGCCCAGCAAGAGAAGCATGGACAGGACGGGCGCACTGGATTTACACATAGCTTCGCCCTCTGAGTTACAGGTGAGGACAAGGATCCCTGCCCGTCGGTTCCACTTCTGCAAGGCCACCGCCATTCACCGCGCGGTGCATTTGGGCGTCTTCAATCAAGCCGCAGGGTTCTTCTTCTAGTCCTACGGGTTATCAGCTGCACGAAAAGTCTACGCAAGCGCGAATATTTGTCTACATATCGTAAATTACGCGCGATCGGGTCCACTCGTACCATCATCCCGGCCCGGCGCGATCTGCGGTCCGGAACCGCGCCTTTTGTCCGCCGGTTGTAAGACAGCGGCCGACGCCAACGGCAAGAAATCGCCTGCATTCACCGGTTCCTGCCCGGCGAACAATTTGCACCGAGGGCAGACAGGCCTTGGTTGCGTAAGTTGGCCATTGTAGGACAATATACTACTTATTATGTAGGACGATATACTACTCTTCGGTTGCGGCGCATCCGCAACCCACGATGTAGGTGGGGGGTGAAGCTATGCCAACTGAACGTTTTGGGATTTCGCCCAGGCCTCCGGACCCGTAGACCTCAGGAGAAACCGAATGCTCGGCGAACCGACGATTTTAGCGCAGAGTGGCTCACGAGGAGAACTCATCCTCCAGCGGATTGTTTTGCGCCCGCTCGCAGTCGTCGAGAACCTGTGTCCGGCATCGAAGAAGGTTCTCTACAGCCGCCCGAGTCGAGTCCTCATCGAATCCGTCCTGATTGCGATGTCAGTGTGCGCGGCCTACTTGATTCGTTTCGACGGCGTACCGCCGCCGCCGTACGAACAGCAAGTCCTGATGGTATTACCGCTTGCAATACTGCTCTATCTCGCTGCGAGCCTGCTTTTCGAAGACCATAAGCGGACTTGGCGCTTTTTCGGAATGCGTGACGCCATTGCGATGTCTCAGTCGCTGATGGTCGGCTTTGCGATTTCGATCGCATGGCGTCTGTTGGATCGCGGAATGTTGGCAGGGAAGCCGGTGCCGGTCGGCGTGCTCCTCGTGTACCCGCTTCTGACGTTCGCGGCACTTGTTGGTGTCCGCACCGCCCGCCGCGCACTCTACCACCGCAGCCGCGCCCGAATAGGTACGGCTACTGACCAGCCGAAACGGCTGCTACTGATAGGTGCCGGTGAAGCGGGTCTTCTGTTGTTGCACGACCTGAGGGCAACCGATTTCAAAGTCGTGGGGTTCCTGGACGATGACCTCGCGCTGCAGAGCCGGCGTGTGTGCGGCTGGCAGGTGCTGGGGACAACCCACGACGTGGAGTCAGTCGTTCGCACTTGCCACGTCGACGAAGTAGTGCTTTGCATCCCGAGCGCGTCCAAAGGTGTTCTTCAGCGGATAGTCGCTGCGTGTGAGAAGGTGCCGGTGCCGGTCAAATCAGTGCCGACCCTTGCAGAGATTATGGCGGGCAACGTCGCCATCGGGCAACTGCGACCAATCAGGATGGAGCGCTTGCTCGGACGAGACACCGTGAGCGCCACTCCCGACCTCGACGAGTTGAAAGGCGCCTATTCAGGCCGCCGGATCCTCGTTACTGGCGCAGGCGGTTCCATCGGTTCTGAGCTCGTTCGCCAGCTCAGACGGTTCCGTCCTTTGGCCTTGATCCTTCTCGACAAGGATGAGAACAACCTCTACGAGGTGGCCTGTGAAATCAGGGAGGACTTCGATCAGGTTGTCGACGTTATCGCTGATATTCGTGACCGTGGACTGATTCAGAAGTTGTTTGAGCTGCACAAACCAGATGTGGTGTTTCACGCGGCTGCCTACAAGCATGTTCCTCTCATGGAACATCATCCTGCCGAGGCGATCCTGAACAATGTGATGGGCACCCGCCATGTGGCGGAGGCTGCCCACCGCTGCGGTGTAGAGACGTTTGTGCTCATCTCCACTGACAAGGCCGTGAACCCCAGCAGCATGATGGGCGCATCGAAACGCGTCGCCGAGATGATTGTTCAGCAACTCGCGTCAGCCAATCCGAGCACGCGCTTTTGCTGTGTTCGGTTTGGCAATGTTCTCGGCAGTCGTGCCAGCGTGGTGCCGATCTTCCAACGGCAAATCAGTCGGGGTAAAAACATCACGGTCACACATCCTGATGTTCGTCGATATTTCATGACGATCCCAGAAGCCGTGCAGCTCGTCATTCAGGCGGGCTCCCTGGGTAAACGAGGAGAGATTTTCCTTCTCGATATGGGAGATCCGGTCAAGATTGTCGATCTCGCGCGGAATCTCATCGAGCTCTCGGGTCTCATTCCCGGTAAAGATGTGACCATAGAGTTCACGGGGCTGCGACCGGGTGAAAAGCTGAATGAAGAGCTTCTCGTCACCGGCGAACGGGGCGTGCGGAGCACGAGATATTCGAAGATCTTTGTCGTCGAGGCGCTCAGCAGCGCAGGTATCGCACTCGACGACGCGGTCAAGGACCTGGAGATTGCAGCCCGCGCCGGTGACGTCGGCAAGATATACGAGCGGCTGGAAGCGCTTGATATTGGTTATCGCAACTCGCGCGCGCGTAATTATGAAGCCCGTCACAGTGTGTCCGCGATTCAAGTGCAAAGTGTGCCCGAGATTCAAGTTGAAGTCGCTCGCATCGTAGGAACCGGGGATCACAAACTCGTGCGACAGGGCACCGACGCGATTGAAAGCGCGCGATTGAAAGCGTTTGAGCCGGCACACGGATCAGCTGATTCTTTGCCGAACGGTTGAGCGTAGACATGGGCGCTGTAATACAACGGTCGACAAATCAGGTCGCGTGCGATATGGGTGGAGAGATCGTGGTCCTGGACCTGAAATCCGGCTGCTACTATGGTCTGGATGCCGTCGGCGCCCGCGTGTGGAGTCTGATCGAGCAGCCGTCGTCTCTTGGTGCCATTCGCGACACGATCATGTCCGAGTACGATGTCGATGCGGAGAGCTGTGAGCGCGACATCCAGGCATTTCTCGACAAAATGCAGGCTGTCGGATTGGTGGAAATCAGCAATGCAAACCCGCCCTTAGACTGACCGGCCGATTCCTGGGTCTCTCCCACAGACAGCGGGCAGTTTTGATCCAGGCGGCCGTTCTGCTGGCGGGCATACGAGTGGCATTGAGCGTTGTTCCGTTCGCGACGTTGCGGCGCATCCTCTCACGCTTGGCCGCGCCGGGTCCGATTGTTCGCTTGTCGGAATGTGAGCACGACGACGGGCGTCGATCGCATGCCGTCTGGGCCGTCGAAACAGTGGGGCGGCACTGGCCGGCGATTGGCACCTGCCTGACCCAAGCGCTGGCTGCCCACGTGCTGATGGGAAGGATGGGTCACAGAGCCGATCTGCGGATCGGTGTGACGCGAAGCGCGGAAGGGACATTTATCGCACACGCCTGGCTAGAAGATCGCGGAAGGGTCCTCATCGGCGGTGCATGCCATTCCGACGTACACGCCGATGCCAGTTCTGAACGGGTTGGACCCGCGAGTGCCGGCGTCGGATGCCGGTCACTGAACGACCACGCGATTCCATGCCCAGCTTTGCCCGTTTGAGCAAAAAGCACGTCGTCAATTGGCTGCGGGATCTCGCGCGAACGCTGCGGCTTGTCGTGGCCGGATGCGGATACTGGACACTGCTATGGGTCGCCCTCTTGGTGCTCCAGGGAATGCTGCCCGTCGTCACCGTACGGTTAACCAGGACACTCGTGGACGGACTCGCCGCCGCGATCGGCGCTGGAGTAACGAGCACGACCATGATGCCTGTGCTGGTGCCGGCAGCGCTCATAGCGGGAGTACTTCTGGTGACAGAGCTCCTGCAGCTCTGCACCGAATGGACGCGCACGGTTCAGTCCGAGCTTTTGCAGGACCATATCGCCCGTCTCGTTCATGACAAATCGGTTTCGATGGACATCGGCTTCTTCGAAAAATCTGACTTCTACGATCATCTCCATCGTGCGCGTGCCGATGCCACAGCCCGTCCGATCGCGATCCTCGAAAGTTCGGGGAGTGCGCTTCAAAACGGGATCACTCTTGTTGCAATGGCGGCGGTACTCCTGCCGTACGGATTGTGGTTACCTCCCGCACTGCTGATCAGCACCCTGCCCGCGTTCTACGTCGTGATTCGTGCCAGTCGCCGCTATCACACGTGGTGGAACGACTCCACCGTTGCCAGGCGGCGGATCCAGTATTTCGACTTGCTTCTGACCGAGCCGTTTTCGGCGGGCGAAGTCCGACTCTTTGGTCTGGGCGGACACTTCCAGGCAGCATATCAGGCGCTGCGAACTCGCTTCAGGAAGGAGCGCCTTCAGCTTCTTACCCAACAATACCGATCCAGGCTCACAGCGGAACTGATCGCCCTGGCCATCTCCGGCGCGGCGATGGTGTGGATGCTCTACCGCGCGTTCCTGGGTGCCCTTTCCCTGGGAGACCTCGCCTTGTTTTACCAGGCGTTCCAAAGGGGACAAGGGTTGGTCCGTACGCTGCTTCAGAACCTCGGGCAGATCTACACCAACACGTTGTACGTCTCGAACGTCTTCGACTTTCTACATTTGGCACCGCAGATCGTCGATCAGCCCGATGCTATTTCAGCGCCGGACCACGTGAGCTCGGGCATCCGCATCAACGATGTGAGCTTCCGGTATCCCGGCGCGAATGCCGATTCCCTGACGAGTTTCACTGCGTTCATCCCGGCAGGAAAAATCGTCGCGCTCGTCGGCGAAAACGGTGCTGGAAAAACGACGCTGCTAAAGCTCCTGGCGCGGTTTTACGATCCTTACTTCGGGAGTATCGACGTCGACGGAGTGGATCTTCGACGTTTCTCGCTCAACTCGCTCCGGAAGATGCTGACGTTCATGTTTCAAGTGCCGATCCAGTATCACCTGACGGCACGAGAAAACATCAGCCTGGGGAATCTGGCAGCCGCCGACGACGAGCTTCTCATACGACAAGCTGCCATCAGTGCAGGAGCCGATCAGGTTATCGGCCGCCTGCCGAAGGGATACGATAATCTTCTCGGCCGCTGGTTTCCGGGTGGAACCGAGTTGAGCGGCGGCGAGTGGCAGCGCCTTGCACTTGCTCGCGCATTTCTGCGGCCCGCGCAGATCATGCTGCTCGACGAGCCGACGAGCGCCCTGGACTCGTGGGCTGAGGCGGACTGGTATCGCAGACTGAAGCACCTTGCGGAAGGACGCACGGTGCTCCTCGCAACACATCGTCTGACGATTGCAATGCGCGCGGACCTTATTCTGATGATGCAGGGCGGGAAGATCGTCGAGTCGGGCAATCACGACGAGTTAATCGCTCTGGGCGGTTTGTATTGTCAATCTTGGACAGCCACGGTTCACGCAGCTCCTCGCCGCGCCAAGATCGAGGTTCCAACTTTCGGCGAGCCATGTTCTACCATTGGCTCATGAACGCGTGAGATCGAAGGAGATCTCTCGCCCAGACCCAATCCCAGAGAGTGAAGTCTTCTCGGTCGAGCCGAGACGCGAGCGCCGCGTAATCCACGCCGCTCATCCGATATACAGGATTCACGAGATACCGCCGGAATAATGGGTAATCGATTTGGGTCATCTCGTGATCGTTGAATGTCGTCTTGTCGCGCCGGTCGAGAATCTTATCGGGCAGTCGGCCCCGCAAGAGGCTTCGGATCAAGGTCTTGGATTTGAGATCGGGTTGTTTGATTTCGGCTGGAAGACTGAGGAAGAACTCCCAAAGATCGATGTCGACAAAGGGTCTCGCAACGGTCACCCCGGCAAGGTCGGCGCACAGCTGCGATGCCTCCATCGTGATCGGGCACCCCTGAAGTGGCAGCGTTTGCAATGTCAGCCAGCGACGGTGGCCGGGCACCATGATGTCACGGCGATAGGGGACTTCGTTGACCTTTTTCTTGTCCAGCCAGTTCGGAATTCTTTGCGGGAAATCAAACCCGCGGACAGACAAATACCAGTTTGCGAGGCGGCCAGGAATGAGTGGATTCGCCAGTTGCGCAGCGAGTGTCTTTATCGACGCGCCCTGTCGCCGCTGTGTTCTGAGTAGACTGGTCAACGCGTTCCACCTGCGCTGAACCAGAAGATGGCCGGTCAGGTGGTACCTGAGATCGACGACAGGTTCGGCGAGCTCACCGGTCAGGATATTCGTGAATCCGAGGCGCCTTGCCTCTTCGTAGAACTCAAGGATTTGAGGAGTATTAATGGTCGGTATAGGCCCATCGAAAAGACTGCACCAGTGCTCCACGTTATCCAGGCCCCGCGCCTTCAGCCTGTGGGTGTGAAGCGTCATGCCGAGATACCGCGTAATCGTCTCAATGTACGGGCGCTCGTCTACCTTGGGAAGGTCTGGAAACACACTGGACAACGCGGGCAGCGGGTCGCCCGTCAGGCTCCGGTAGCGCGGCGCGGCGAACGCCGCAACGGCTGGCGAATCGATCCCCCCACTCAGCGAGACCACGTCAGTACCGGTGACGCTTCGTGCAACGGCCTGGTCGAATATGGTGGTGAATCGCTCTGCCACTTCGGCAGGCGTGACGCGGGCGGTTTCAAGAAACGAATCGGGATGCCAATAAACTTCAGGGGCGGATGTCCCGTTCGGAAGGATAGCGAGGGTTGTCGCCTTCGGCAGGCGGCTCACCCCCTTGTACGCGCTCGGCATGTCTTCGGGCATGCGTCCGTAGAAAATCCGCTCGAGCACGTCGAGATTCGGTTCGCGACCGACCTCTGCCCCCGCCAGAACCTGCTTGGCCTCGGTGGCGGCAAAAAAGGCTTTAGCGTCATCCCGGTAAAAAAGGGGCCGGATCCCGAGATGGTCGCGGATGCACCACAAACCGCGACCGTCAGTAACGACCGCCGCAAACTCGCCCCGCAGGCGGTTGGCGCCTTGGGGGCCAAACGCTCGAAAGACCGCAAGGAGAACGTCTGCGGGATTGACGGAGGTCGGCGGAAATCCCGCTTCAGTGAGAGTTTTGGCCAGCTCGGGGGCGTTGCGCATCGTACCCGAGAGAACGGCGGCGAATTGACCGGCGGAGGTAATCGTCGAATCCACGCGATCGACGTGATTGCTTGCCCCGAGGATTGCGAGTCCGCAGACATGATGGCAAATGTCGGTTCCTCTATGCGGTGATGCCGCCAGCATGCGCCCCATCACCGAAGGATCGGGACGTGCCGATCGCGTCAACATCACAGCCATTGATCCCATTGCCCGCGATTATAACTACGAACTTCGTGATGAACGCCTTGAACACGGACTCCATAAGGCCTCGCCAGACGACCAACGCCTGCCATGCGACAAAACGAGGAAAAAATCAACAAAACTACTTGACGTGTTCGCTTTTCTACCCGTAAAGTAAGGAACGACCGGTCACCCCAGCCAAGGAGTCAGTCATGAAGAAGTCGTATCAGCCGCCAACACTCGTAACGTATGGCCCTATCGGGGATCACACGTTCAACAACCCCGGAGCAGGAGACAAGAGCGCCACCGTTATGGCAACGGACAAATTTGGCGAGTTTTCGCATCCGGCAAGCTAGCTGCATCGTGTTGAGGGGCTGTTCCTCCGGCATTCGGAGGCACAGCCCTGCGTTTTTCTGAAACCGGGTGCTCGCTGCAGGGTCGCGCCGCAAGCAGATCCTGTTTTCGGTCTGTACTTTATCCTCCGACGCACTTCGACCCCCCAAACATCGCATGGCTTCGCAGCAATGAACGATCTGGGTTCGCTGGAAACGTGGATTCAGCCGCAGCATCTCCACGAGGAGAAGCTTATGGGATACCGGAATTCGTTTTCCGCGCATCCCGCACGGCTGGTCGTCATTCCAGACTTCCTGCAGCCTCGTGTGGCCGAGCGACTAAGCCGGTTCCTCGGGTCTGAAGCCGATTTCGAGGCTGAGCAAGGATGCTACTCGAAGGAAGCTGCAGTCACGGCAATGGAATGGCAGTCGGCCGATGAATCGGATCGTTTTTTCCGGCTACGGAAATTGGTCGCGACACCGGAACGATTTCGCATGGGCTCCAACGCGCTGACGTATCTGCAATTCCGAAGAGCGTTTCAGCGCGATGATATGAGAGCGTTCTTCGAAGTCATTTCCGAACTGCCTCTAGGCTGGAGCGATGATTTCGGAGCCCATTCAATGGTCGAAGGCGATTTCCTTCGGCCGCACTCCGATGACAACCGCGACCGGCAACTGGCGCTCGTCATCTACCTGTCCGAAGGATGGCGGCGAGAATTCGGCGGCTTGCTTCGTGTTGCCCACCCCGACGGGAGCTTCACGGATGTGGAACCGACTTACAACACCATGATCGCGTTCGACGTTCTCGCGTCGCCGGCGCATCTTGTCTCACCAATCACGTCTGCAGCAGGAACATGGCAGCGACTCAGCATCGGAGGTTGGTATCACAAGGCTAGCGACCGGTGAACCTCGAAGTTGATGTAAGCGTCATCATCTCCACGCATAATCGCGCCCATTATCTCGATGACGCTCTGGGCGCGCTGGCCGCACAGAACTGCGACGCGGCATTCGAAGTGATTGTCATCGATAACGCGTCGATCGACGACACGAACAGGGTGCTGGAATTCTGGTGCCGTAAGAACGGTCGATTTAGAACGGCATACGAAGGGCGCACAGGGCTGAGCTATGGAAAGAACGCGGGGATTCGTCTCGCGCGAGCTCCGCTGCTGTTGTTCACCGACGATGACACGGTTACCGACCCACACTGGATTGACGCGTACGTCGACATGTTCGCCCGACACCGGGGTGAACGGATGATCGCAGGCGGTACGCAGATTCCAATCCCGCACGATCTCGGGCTATGGCCGGAGTGGTTCGCCGAACCTGCCATGGTGAACGTCGCTATGCTCGATTACGGGGAGGAGCGGAAGTTAACGCCGTTCGAATACGTGTGGGGCGCGAATATGGCGATTCCGCGGAGCGTGTTCGACAAGTGCGGTGAATGGAATGAGACGGTTGGTCCGAAAGGGGATTCTCGCGGAACGTTCGAAGATACCGAGTTCCAGGATCGAGCGAGGGCTGAAGGCATTGCGATCTGGTTCTGCCCTGGTGCAGTCATTCGTCATCGGATTGCCCGCGAGACGTTGACGCCACGGCGGATTACCGCCGCGGCTTTTGCTCGCGGCCGGAACCAACTCGCGAGCCAGAGTAGTCATGGTTTCCGCGAGTTTAATAGCGTTCCGAAACACAACGCCTTCAAGGTCCTGTCCAGACTGGCGGCAAACCTTATGCAGTGGGCCTTCTGGGCAATGACGCTTCGGGTATTCCGGAGAAAAGCCATCTTCGAACGAGCTCGCCATGCGGCTTTTGCTTCGGGGCACACACTTGAAACCCTGCGCACCGGGAGGAATTCACTGCGGATGTACTTTACGGTCGGTCGCATTGTACTTCGATTGCGGAGGGTTGTTCTGCGGCTGTGTCCGGACTTCGTGTAGGTCTGGGCTAACGAAGGCGGACATGGGTTCCTATTCGCACGCTCTTGACTCGATGGTAGCCGGTTTCGGAAACGAATCCGACGCCCGCGTCGCGCCATCATGCTTCGGGTTTACGGTGCGCTCGCCGGAAGAGTTCCAGTTCGTTCGACGAGGAGGCGGGCGAGACATCCTGACCGTGCGGCGAACCGCCGAGTCTCTGGTCGCAGCGGACGATCCCCTGCTTCTTGAATGGACGCTTCGCGACGGGAGCTCGACGGTCACAGCGAGGCTTTACGGGCGCGATGGGATCTTCCGGTTCTGGGCGAGCGATGCAGGCTGGTATCGTATTGACCCTGTCGCGCGCACGATTGATGTGTCAGACCATCCGGATGGGATTCGCCGGGAACAGCGGTTGTGGGGTCTCCCGACAGTGGTTTGTGCCAAGCACCGCGGCGATTTTGTTCTTCACGCGGCTGCAGCCGAGATCAACGGCGGAGCGGTTCTTCTCGCGGCGCCAGGGCGATTCGGAAAGACGACCTTGGCTGTCGCACTTCATCGAGCTGGCTATCGCCTGCTCACGGAAGACACAGCCTGCTGCAGTTTGACGCCAGGTCCCCAGCTGTACCCCGGACCGACCTCGGTGCGCCTGAGGCCAGACATGTTTGACGGACAAGCTCCGGCGGGAACGACTATCGCGGCCGTGCGAGACGATCGGATTCACGTGGTCCTGAATTCCGACCGCAGCGGCGATGGAGCACCTGTGCCGATCAAAGGCCTTGTTTTCCTTCGGGAATCGTCGGACAGACTATTTCTAGAACCTGTGACAGGTGGACGGATTTTGCCGGACCTCTGGGCGTTAACCTTCAGATTGCCAAGTACTGCCGATCGGCGTCGATCGTTCAGCGAGCTGGCACAACTGGCGGCCGCCGTTCCAGTTTGGAATCTCCATCGCCCGCTGCAGGTATCGAACCTCGATGACGTCGTTGAGCGACTGGTAGAAACGGTGACCTCCCGCTAGCCACCAAGACCGCGTGCGCTGAGTAGCGTAGCGACCGAGCTGCATCTGATCACGACGTTTGATGAAGGCGGATCCCTGTTGGGATCCGCCTTTTTTTGCTCACGAACACTATCCCGTTACGCGCGCCCCTACGACTACGCAACGCGATCCGCCCGACCGATCGTGAAGGGCCCGGAGCGGACGGTTTCGCCTGGCGCGTATCCGGCGGCCATGAGCTCGGGCCCGAGCCTGTCCCATTGCCAGTCGAACATCTGGAGCAACAGTGCCCCTCCTGGCGCAAGCAGCGGTCTCGCGCCGAGGATTACTTCCCGGATAAGGCCGAGGCCGTCGTTGCCCGCGCCCTCGATCGTGTCCCGAGGCACGTTACCGATTCTGGCGTAGGCGTCCGGTGGATAGAACGGGAGATTGGCGAGCATCATGTCGATCTTCCCCCTTAGCCCGGCGCCGAGTGGCTGCAGCAAAGCCCCACGCCGCACGGTCACGTTGCGCAGCCCCAATATCCGTTGGTTCCGGCGCGCCCACCGTACTGCCGCGCGAGAGAGGTCGGTCAGGTGAACTTGCGCATCCGGCCGGGCCCGTGCCACTGCAAGTCCGATCGCGCCGCAGCCGGTACCGATCTCCGCGACGACGGGATTGGATTGCGCCTGCAGCCGCTCGAGCGTCAGCTGAACGAACAACTCGGCGTCGGGTGTCGGCACGAATACGCCTGAGCCCGCGAGTACGTCAGTTCCGTTGACGCGACACCTGGCGGTGATTTCGCCGAGCCGCGGCCTGGCGGACAGATACCGCGTTAGAGCGCTCGGCCGCAGCCTGTGAGGCAACGTCGCGATTCGCCATGGCCACCGCGGTATGCCGTCGAACAGCGGTCCACCAGGCGATCCATTGCCGCGCTCAGCGGCGGCAATGGATCTACGCACCAGGCTCAAGACGCGAGTTGTACGCGCGACAGCCCAGACGCGGTTCCAATCCGTCACCCGAGGCAGGCATTCCACGAAGTCGAGCCAATCGCTCTCGTGGTATCGCGCGTCTGGCCTCGCAGCTTGACACGCCCGATGGACCAGTAGCCCCGCCGGGTTCGGCTCCAAGAAGCCGGCCGCCGTGGGCGTCGCGCCTTCCCACAGCGCACGCTCGACAGGGCGAAGTGTGACCGCCGGAAACGGTGCCGCCGTCAACCGCCAGTAAAGTCCGAGATTGAAGCCACCAGCCCACCAGTAATGGCGCATAGCGAACAGACGCCATGCGACGCGGTCGCCAAGAACATACAGCCAACTTTCGTTTTCCAGTGCGTTTATGACCACACGAGATTGCGTTGGGCGTACGAGCAACTCGACATCATGGCCTCCCAGCGGCAGGATGCGGTGCCGCAGAAGAAGCGCGCTCACCCCTGCGCTCATCAGCGTAGCGGCCAGCGACTCGAAGGTCGGCGGTGAAGCCAGTAAGGGTCTAGCCATCAGGAGCGTGTAAGCGCGAGTGCGGTGGCGTCAACGTCAGATTGCCCTCGCCACGAGAACGGCGTTGTTCCCACCGAACGCGAACGAATTGGACATGACGGCGCGCATAAACGCCGGATGTCGCGCTTCGTTGGGCACATAATCGAGGTATCAAGTGTCCGTGCTTGGATTTGGTCGAGCTGATTGGAATCGTGGGTGCCGCGCTTCCGAACACCGCCTTGATCGCCTCGGTCTCCACCACGTCGCCGACCGATGTCGCGGTGCCGTGAGCGTTGATGTAGCTGATGTGATCGGGCGTGAGCCCGGATTCTGAAAGGGCCGACCGCATCGCCTCAGCCTGACCTCGCACATGTGGCTTGATGATACGACACGCGTCGGTCGTGCATCCGTATCCGGCCAACTCGGCATCGATCGGCGCCCTCCTCGAGATCACGAAACGGCCGGAATCCTGAAAGCCGCGTATTTGTTGCGGGGAACACAAGTTCGCCCGCGGTGCTCAGTTGCATGACCTCATCCTCGGAATCGTACAGATCGGATGTCTCGAATGCCGACGCTGCGTCCCTGAAGGTGATGAGGGTCACCTCGGCAGGACTGCCGGGTAGCGAAAACGAAGGCGCCGTCGGCGTCGAAAACGAAGGCACCGTCGGTGGGGAATACGAGCGTAAACATCCGGCCAACCCCTGCGCGATGACGATGATTACCGCTGCTTGAATACGCATGAAGACCTTTAGCTCCGACATTCGCCCAGGGGTGATATCGTGCGCCTCGCACACTGCGCACGTTCCCTGCTGTCTGAGAAGCGGGAAAGGACCATTCAAACGTCAAGGCGCGCACTGTTGAAGCTTTCGTGACCTTTTCCCGCTTCGTGAGTAGAAGCCAAATGGCGATCACGCGAAGGGGTGGTGTATGAGGCGAGCCCGGCGGACTCTGTTGTTGTTGGTCGCTGTCTTCTGTGTCCTGCTCCCACGAGTCGGAGCCGCCCAAGGGTTGACGGGGACTCTAATAGGCACGGTCAAGGACGAACAGGGTCTCGTCCTCGCAGGCGCGCGGGTGAGCATCAATTCGCCGGCCCTGATAGGGGGCCCGGCGATACAGATGACAAATGAGAGGGGCGGGCTGCGGTTCCCGGTCCTCCCTCCCGGCCTGTACGCTCTCGAGATTGAGATGCCGGGGTTTGCAACCTTGCACGACAGGGGCATCTTGATCGCCGCCGGCTCGACGATTGAGAGAACGGCGACGCTGAGGCTTGCAGGCGGTGAGGAATCGATCGTGGTCGAGGGAACGGGCTCGCGCATCGAAGCCCGAAATGCCGGGTTCGGGACCCGCTTCGGCTCCGAAGATATCGACGGAATTCCAACGCGACGGGCGAGCATGTTCGACTTCATCAGGGCCGCTCCTGGCGTCTCGCCGACCTCGCCGTCGAGCGGTATCCAGACGACCATTTCCGCGTTCGGGTCCGGCACGAACGAAAACCACTATCTCATTGATGGCATGAACACGACCTGCCCATGCAGTGGCGTTGCTCGCAGCGAGCCGGGTGTCGATTTCATCCAGGAAGTCCAGGTACAGGCGGTCGGAGCGTCGGCTGAGTTCGGCAACATGCAGGGCGCGGTGATCAACGTCGTTACGAAGCAGGGCGGCGAGCGGTTCTCGTACGACGCGTCGTACTACGGACAGGCATCCGCGCTCACGAGCCAGCCCGTCACACTCAGGTATCTCGGCTCGAGCGAACAGCAAAGTGGTTATGAGCGAACGAAGTACGAGGACTTCATGAATAGCCTCGGCGGTCCAGCCATTCGAGATCGGCTGTGGTTCTTTGCGGGATATCAGTGGCTGCGCGATTACGACAGCCAGCCGGGCACCGATCCCACGCTCCCGCGCGCGTACGAGATGCAGAAACTTTTTGCGAAACTCACGTGGCGGCTCGCCCCGAGGTGGCAGCTGGCGCAAAGCCTTCACAACGAAACCGGTATCGACCCCGAGCGACCGACCATCGTCACGCCGTTCGAAGCGACAGCCCGTTCGCACATCTCGACGCCAACGATGAACTTCGGCGATCTCACGCACACGATGTCGGCCAACACCCTGTGGGACGTTCGTGTCGGCCGGTTCGTCTCCCACCGGAGTGGCGACCTGAACGCACTGAGTCCGACCACACCAAGCCGGTTCGACCGTGTGACGGGTGTCACGACCGGCGCACGGCAGAATGGCGCAGCCGTCGATCTCTTCCGGACGACCGCCAAGGCGACCCTGACGCACTACCGGCGCGCGATGAACGCCGAACACCAGTGGAAAATCGGCGGACAGTTCGAACGGGGCGAGCACCACGCGGTCAACTTCATTCCAACCAATGTCAGGTACGACGACAGGGCCGGGCAGCCGCTCCAGTCCATTTCGAGCCTTCCATCCAACATCGGTGGCGTGTCCCTGACATATTCGACGTTCGCGACCGATACCATCACGCTGGGCGATCGGCTGACGATCACTGGTGGCGTGCGCTTCGATCACAGCCGTGCGATCAGTCAGGACCTACCCGCGGTCGATGAGCAAGGTCGCGAGACCGACGCCGTCATCAATGGCCTCGGAACGATGTATACGTGGAATCTGTGGTCACCGCGGTTCGGTGCGACGACAAAGCTGAGTGCCGACGGTCGCACGATCCTGAGAGTGAGTTACGGGCGGTTCTTTCAAGGAGTCTTCACCGGAGAGCTGGAGCCGTTCCACCCAGGCGCGATGGCGGTTACGACGGCAATGTTCAATTCCGTCGCCGGTGACTACTCGGGCCCACGCATCACGGTCGATCCGAAGGTCAACCTGAGGTGGGATCCCGAGACGCGCGCACCGAGGACCGACGAGTACTCCATCAGCGTCGATCGCGCCGTCGGAGGCCCGCTGACGGTGTCGATGTCCTATGTCCACAAGGATGGCAGCAACTTCATCAGCTGGACGGATGTCGCCGGCAAGTATGTCGAAGGAACTCAGAGCCTGGCCGACGGCCGCAGTGTGACGGTGTACCGCCTGGACACGACTGTCACGCAAGCGGCGGATCGCAGGTTTTTGCTAACCAATCCCTCCGGATATTCATTGACGTACAACGGCCTCGTCATGGCGACCGAAAAACGCCGGACAAATGGCTGGCAGGCGTTCGCCTCGTATACGTGGTCGAAGGCGTATGGCCTGCTGCCATCCAGCAATGCGTCAGCTGGAGGCACGCAGACCAGCACCGTCTCGCCACCGCAACCCTCGACGTTCGGGCGCGACCCCAACGATCTCACTAACGCGCGCGGCCGGTTGCCGAACGATCGCCCGCACATTGTACGGCTGATGGGAAGCGTGGACGTGCCGAGGACAGGGTTCGTGCTCGCGGCCAACCTGCAGCAGTTCAGTGGCAAGCCGTGGACCGCCGCCACGCAGATCACGCTGCCGCAAGGGCCGCAGCGCGTCCTGCTCGAGCCCCGCGGATCGCGCCGGCTGTCGTCACAAACCCTGCTCGACGTGCGCCTGTCGACGACAATCACTGTGGGTAAGCTTGGACGGATCGATCTGCTGCTCGACGTGCTCAACCTTCTGAACGAGACAGCAGAGGAAAGCCTGGCGACCGAGACGCAGATGACGGAGTCGGTGTTCAGTCCGACGTTCGGTCGGCCTGTCAGCTTCGTGGATCCGCGACGCGCAATGATCGGCGTCAGGCTGAATCTGGGCCGTTAGCGCCTTCAAGTTTTCACGGTCCTTTCTCGCTCCATGAGTAGGAGGGAAAGGGCAATGACCATCAGAACGAAGACCGGGTTTCTCGTTTTGGCGCTCGCCACGGGACTGGCGGGATGCGACGATGCCAATTCGCCGGCGCCGACAGCTCCCTCCGCAGTCCAAGCTCCACCGCCCGTGCCAACGCCAATACGTGCCATATTTCCCCCGGGCGCGTTTAGCGCCTACACCCTCTCGGGCGTAGTTTTCGAAATCACAACAATAGGCAAGACGCCGCTCGGGGGCGTCGACGTGTATTGCGAGTTGTGCGGTGAGGAGACGCACTCGTGGTCGTTGACCGACTCACGCGGAATCTACAGCTTCACCGGAGTGTGGACGACGCCCGGTTCGCCGACTCCCGTCTGGTTCGGAAAAGAAGGGTACGACTATCCGCTCGGTGTCGCGCCTTCCGGCTATCGGCAAATACTGGTCAGCGGGGACACGCGGTTCGACGTTGAGCTTGTCAGGAAGTAGGGCCGCTACTTTTTCGGAAGATCAATCAGGACGACATCGGAGTTCTGCCGCGAACGGTCGAACACGAGGTAATTCCCGTCCGGCGTAATGTCGAAGTGATTCAAATAACCGCGGTCGCTGAGGTTCGTGAGCTGACGAGTTTTGTTCGTCGCGAGATCGAGGAGCCAGAAGTCCTTGGACTCCGGGCCTTGCAGATAGACCAGACCCCCACCGCTGCGCAGGAAACGGTGGGCGCCTCCACGGCGAACTCGCACCTCTGGCATCTGCACCGAGGTGCCGTCTGGCCTCACGGCACGGAGCGAGTTCCGCCCTCCGGCCCCGCCGAACGGGACCGCATACACGATCAGATCACCCTTCGGTGACCAGACCGGATTGACCGCCTCATCCGCAACGAGCCGCACCGGGGCGCTGCCGTCCACCGGGATCTTGAACAAGCCGGCCCCGTGCCCGTCGTCGCCCCCCGCGACGATCCAGGAGCCATCAGGCGACCAGTCGGCTGTGCCTTGCCCTTCCACGCCACGGAGGTCGATGGACGCAGCCAACGTTCGTGCGTTGGTACCGTCCGCCGACATGATTGCGAGATGCCGCTTCCCCTCTAGTCTGATGACGACGGCGACGCGGCTGCCGTCTGGTGATGCGATGGCAGGCTCGGTCAGCACGCCATCGGCGCCCTTCCGTACCTCGAAGCCCTGATCGTTCTCAACCCGCCACAGCCCGTCGCCGGTTCCACGGGACGAGAGCGACAGATAAAACAGCGACGGCCCACCAAAGCGCGGTGCCAGGGCACGTTCGCTTGGCATGGTATAGGGTTGAGCGTCGCGATCCTCGATGAGCCGATCGAGCAAGGGCAGGCGCCACAGGCTTGCCGTGGGATTCTCGACCGTCGCGACGACACGCCGGCCATCGCGGCTCGCCGACACGAACGTGTATTGCTCGAGGCCCGCGGTCACCCGCCGAGTCGCCTTGCTCTCCACATCGAGCGCCCACAGCCACGGCCCGGACCAATCCTCCGCGCGCGCAACATAGAGCACCGTGCGTGAATCTATCGGCGCCAGAAAATTCACCGGTGCGTTCTGATGCGTAAGCCGATCCGGAGATTCGCCGGATGGGCGCATCCGCCATATGTCCATCTCACCGGCCGCTTCTCTGCCATGTACGAAGTAGATCCATTCGCCGTCCGGTGACCAGACCGGATTGTGTGTGTGCACGCCTTTCCTGACGAACGCTTCCGTGCCTTCGTCAGCCACGGGGATGGGACGCGCGTCGCCGCCCGTGCGGTCGGCGATATACAACGGATCGCCCGCCTCCGAAGAGCCGAGGTAGACGAGGTCGGCGTTGTCTGGGGACCACGATGGAGCGGACCTGCCACGGCCCAGGAATGCTCGACGGATGCCGCCCGTCAGCGGCATGAGGACCTTCTCTAGTCCGGGATTGCCTTCGGGATTGAACCAGATTTCTGATCCGTTGCCCGAAAACCCGAGGCTGCGCAAAAGATTTCCGGGGGTCAGCAGCGGATCGAGGTCAGCGGTGAGGTTGTCGAACTTTCCGGTACCGACCTGACTCACCCAGACATCGAGTTGTCCAGCCTTGTCTGCGACGAAGGTCACCCACCTCCCGTCCGGCGAAATCTCAGCGTGTTCTTCCGTGCCTTCCCAGTTCGTGACGCGCGAGAACGTGGCATTGGCGAGCGGGTTGTCGTCAGTGGTCGTTGCCGGGCGTCTGGCCTCCCACGCGACAACCGCCGCGCCGAGCACCGCGAGCGCGATCCACGGCATCCACGTCGTGCGACGCCTTCCGGGCGCGAGCACGTCAGCCGTTTCGTTCGCGGCCGGGAGCACTTCGTCGATCGCGTCGATCTCGAGCCGCACGTCGCCGATGTCTCTCAGGCGCTGCTTCGGATCTTTCGCCAGGCAGCGGAGCAGAAGACGTCGAATCGACGCAGGTGTTGCGGCGGGAAGCGCTGACCAGTCCGGCTCGCGCTCGAGGATCTTCGCGATCGAGTCCGAGGCCGTGTCGCCCGGAAATGTCACGCGACCGGTCAACATCTCGGAGAGGACGCAGCCGAAGGCCCAGATGTCGGTGCGCTTGTCGACGGGCAGTCCGCGCGCCTGCTCGGGGCTCATGTAGGCGGCGGTACCGACGACGGCGCCCTCGCGCCTCACGCCCTCGAGTGGTGCGCTCGACAGATCGGGCGACGAACCGTCTCCACCAACAGCCTTGGCGAGGCCGAAGTCGAGTACTTTGACGGTTCCATGCGGCGTGATCTTGATGTTCGCGGGCTTCAGGTCGCGGTGGATGATGCCTTTGTCATGGGCGACTTCGAGCGCATCGGCGATTTGCCGCGCGATGTCCCACACGCGACCCAATGGCAGGCCGGCGTCCTTCGGGTGCGAATTCGACGCTTGTGCGAGCTCGTGCGCGAGAGTGTCCCCCTCGACTAATTCGAGGATCAGGAAGCGCACACCTAGCGCTTCCTCGAAGCCATAGATCGCGCAGATGTTGGCGTGGTTCACCGCCGCGAGCATCCGCGCCTCGCGCGCGAAACGCGCGAGCCGATCCGGGTTGCTGGTGAACGCACTGGGCAGGATCTTGATCGCGACGTCCCGCCCAAGCTTCGCGTCGTGAGCGCGGTACACCTCGCCCATGCCGCCCGCGCCGATCAGCGCCTCCAGGTGGTATCCGCCGAGAGACGTACCGGTCATCGTTGGCGGCACGAAATCGGCAGCCGTGATAGCGAGCGCTGGTTCGGCAAGGAAGCCATCGTCGGACTCTGACTCTCCGAGGAGCGATTCGACGTCGCGCCGCATCGCGTCGTCGTTGTCGCAGGCGTCAGCGAGAAACGCCGAGCGATCAGGCGGTGATCTCTCGAGCGCCTTCTGATACAGCGCTTCAATCCGCTTCCAGCGTTCAGGCGTCATGTGTGTGATCGCCGCGCATCTCGCGCTTCAGCCAGGCCTTCGCGAGGCGCCAGTCACCCATCACGGTTGCGGGCGACACTTTGAGAACGGACGCCGTTTCTTCGACGCTCAACCCGCCAAAGAAACGAAGCTCGACCACACGGCTTTTCCGCTCGTCGAATTTCGCCAGGGCCTCGAGGGCATCGTCGAGTGCCACAAAGTCCGTCGCCGGCTCGCTGGTGACGACGAGCGCTTCATCGAAGGTCACCTTCGCCGCCTGTCCACCACGCTTCTGATAATGGCGCGCGCGCGCGTGGTCCACGAGAATGCGGCGCATGACGCGCGCGGACACGGCGAGGAAGTGCGCGCGATCGTGCCAGGCGACTGCCTTGCCGTCGACCAAGCGAACATAGGCTTCGTTGACGAGCGCCGTCGCCTGGAGGCTGTGCCCCACACGCTCACCCGCCATACAGCATCGCGCGATGCGATGCAGCTCGTGGTGGACGAGCGGGATCAGGTGCTCGAGGGCGCCGTCGTCTCCCTGTCCCCATCTGAGCAGGAGTCCGGTGACTGTCGGGTTGTGGTCGGTAATGCCCGCATTCTAAGCCCTTTCAACCCTTGGTCACGATTTCCCGCTTCTTAAATGAGAAGGGCCAGCATGACGAAAAAATCAGATGCAATTCACTGGGAGCGACTACTTGCGGCAGGATTTCTGGCAGCTTGCGGCGTCGCGGGGTGCGGCCAAGGGCCAACTGAGCCGTCCCCGCCGACATCGCCGGACGTGAGGAGCCCTGCCCCAACGTCTCCGCCGGACCTGAGGAATCCTCCCCCGACGATTCTCTCGGTCACGCCGTCGATCGGATCGAGCGACGGTGGCGCATCGATCCTGATTACAGGAGACGGGCTGTTGCCAGGGGTCCGCGTGGCCTTCGGCTCGGCGCATGTGGTGGCATTTTTCAGTTCGAATCCCGACCGGATCTCCGTGACGTCGCCGAGCCACGCGCCAGGATCGGTCGACATCGTGGTGATGAACGTCGATGGTCAGAACGCAGTGGCGATTGGCGCGCACACGTTCGTTGCCCCTGAGTCCTTCGACGTCAATGGCAACTGGCGAGGAATTTCCTTCGCTGGCGACTACGATGAACCGTTCACATTCACAGTGGAGAATGGCGCGGTCGCGAGCATCACGTGCTCGACGTCAGGGTTGGTAAGGCTGTCCCCGCCGGCCCCAATCATAGACGGTGAATTCCTGTTCATCGGAGAGTTTGGCGACGTCTCTGGCAGGATCGTGGCACCGAATGAAGCGAAGGGCACCGTGACCGTCGACCCAGTCTACGAGGTGCGCGGCCCGTGCGTCGAAGCGGACTGGCACGCTACCAGGGAATAGTCGCGACCGGCGGACGCCAGACAGAAAACACCTCTGAGTCGACGCCAATGTGTAGCACTATCAATTGCACCCACGATGGCGTCGCTTTCGCTGACCCCGCGCGGCCACTTGCTGTTCACCGTTGAAGACGACGCATTCTCTCTGTCGGCACCGCTGGTGCGCAGGCTCGAAACCGCTTTCGGGCGGGGCTCGGGTCATGGATTGTTTGAGCTCGGTTCTGGCGAAGTTGCGACCGCGCTTCCGGCAGGCTTGAGCTACTGGCGCGACTTCGGAGCGCGGTTGGTCTCGGCCATCTGCACCCATCCCGATCCCGCGACCGACCACACGACCATCCCTGCGCCCGCGCTCGACGAGCTCGAAGCGCTCGTGGCGGCCGCGCCGCCGATGACGGGCGCGGAGTATCTCACGGCTTCGGTTCTGGAAGAGCTCTGGACCGAAACTGCGATCGCGTTTCGATCCGAGCTCGCCGAGTCGAAGGCGTCGGTCGAGTCGTTCCTTCAACGGAGAAACGCCGCGTGGCATGTCGTGGGCCGCGTCCACTTCAATCTCGCCGAGAACCGGCGCGACGATGAGGCGCCATTCGCGTTTCTGGCCACGTATACGACCCGATTGTCGACGAACGCGAAGGCGCAGCACCTGCCGCTCGGCCGCGCGTTGAGCGAATACTCAGGCGCCGCCAACAAATCGCAGTTGCTGTCGTTGCTCCTGCCTGTCCAGCGCGCGGCTGCCGAGTGTCCTTGGCTGAAGACGATGGTCGAGTCGGGAGAGATCTATCACCCGTTGCGGTGGACGCCCGCGGAGGCTCTTCAGTTGTTGACGGATACGCCCCGCCTCGAGACTGCCGGCGTCATCGTGCGCGTACCGAACGCATGGCGTTCGAGTCGTCCACCACGCCCGCAAGTCACCGCCACCGTCGGGAGCAAGCCAGCCTCGGGCCTGGGCACGGAGGCGGTCCTCGACTTCAAGATGGGCGTCAGCCTCGATGGCGAAACGCTTTCCGAAGCGGAAGTCGAACAACTGCTCGCCTCATCCAACGGTCTTCACCTGGTGCGTGGACGCTGGGTCGAAGTCGATCGCGACAGATTGAAGCGCCTGCTGGACGAGTTCCAGACGGTCGAGACGGCCGCTACGCAGGGCGGGCTTTCTTTTGGGGAAGCGATGCGGCTGCTCGCCGGTGCGCGCGTGCCTGGCGATATGGTTGCCGCCACCGCACCCGATTGGTCACGCGTCGTCGCCGGGCCATGGCTGGCGAAGACGCTGGCCGATCTTCGCGAGCCGTCCCACGCAGCGCAGGTCGATCCGGGTGCCGCGCTGAAGGCGACGTTGCGCCCCTATCAGCAGGTCGGAGTGCGATGGCTGTACCTGCTCTCCAATCTCGGCCTGGGTGCCTGCCTCGCCGACGACATGGGCCTCGGCAAGACGATGCAGGTGCTGGCGCTGTTGCTAGTGATGCGCCACGAGAACGCCGGCGCGAGCGGTGCGGAGCGTGGGGACCCCGCAAGCGAAGCATCGGGGAGTGGGGGAGGGGTCCCGCGACTGAACACAGACCGGCGGCGCACGAGCCTGCTGGTTGCGCCGGCCTCCCTGCTCGCGAACTGGGCTGCGGAGATCGAACGCTTCGCGCCGACGCTCACCGCGATCGTCGCGCATCCCTCGGCAATGACCCGCGAGGATCTGAAGGCACTCGATCGCGATCGGCTTGCCGGCGTTGATCTCGTCATCACCAGCTACGCGTCTCTGCTGCGCGTGCCCGCGCTCCTTGCCGTGCCATGGCGTCTCGCCATCCTGGACGAAGCGCAGGCGATCAAGACACCGGGCAGCAAGCAGACGCGAGCGGCCAAGCAAATCGACGCGTGCGCGCGCGTCGCGCTCAGCGGCACGCCGATTGAGAATCGGCTCGGCGACTTGTGGTCCATCTTCGACTTTCTCAATCCCGGTCTGCTGGGAACGGGGAAGGCGTTCTCGACGTTCACCAAGCAGCTCTCGTCACCGCACAATCCGTACGCGCCGCTGCGCGCGCTCGTGCGTCCGTACATCCTGAGACGGCTGAAAACAGACAAGTCCGTCATCGCCGATTTGCCGGACAAGACCGAGGTGAGAGCGTACTGTCACCTGACTCGCAAACAGGCGGCGCTCTATCAGCAGGCGGTGTCCGACCTGGCGGCCGAGCTCGAACGAGCCGAGGGTATGAAACGCCGCGGCGTCGTGCTCGCATCGCTGATGCGACTCAAGCAAATCTGCAATCATCCCTCTCAGTGGCTGGGCGATGGATCGTGGAATGAGGCCGACAGCGGCAAGCTGGCCAGACTGCGCGAGGTTGCTGAGGTCATTGCGGCAAAACAGGAAAAGGTGCTCGTGTTCACGCAGTTCCGCGAGATGACGGCACCGCTGGCCGCGTTTCTCGAATCGGTCTTCGGCCGGCCCGGGCTCGTCCTCCATGGCGAGACGGCGATCGGCAAGCGACAACCGTTGGTGCGGCAGTTCCAGGAGGATGAGCGTGTGCCGTTCTTCGTCATCTCGTTGAAGGCCGGCGGCGCCGGCCTCAACCTCACAGCCGCCTCGCACGTCGTGCATTTCGATCGCTGGTGGAACCCGGCAGTCGAGAACCAGGCGACGGACCGCGCGTTCCGTATCGGCCAGACCCGGAACGTCCTGGTGCACAAGTTCGTCTGCCGCGGGACCGTGGAAGAACGGATCGACCAACTGATTGACGCCAAGCGGCAGCTCTCGGATGATCTGCTCGCAGGCGGCGGCGAGATGCTGCTGACGGAGATCAAAGACGACGAGTTGCTGAAACTTGTCGCGCTCGATATCCACACCGCGTCCGGGGAGTGAGATGGCGTACGACGACTATTACAACTACGGCTTCAGGCCCTACCTGTCGGTCGCTGCCCGACGGGCGCAGGCTGGGCGCGCAGTGGCGAAGCTCCAGAAGAAGGGCCGGACGATATCCCCGGTTACGATCGAAGGCCGCAAGATCGCCAGGACGTTCTGGGGCGAAGCCTGGTGCGACAATCTCGAACGCTACAGCGACTATGCGAATCGGCTGCCGCGCGGGCGGACCTACGTGCGCAACGGGTCGGTAGTCGATTTGCAGGTCGTGCCGGGCAGCGTCACCGCGTTGGTCAGCGGCTCGACGATGTACGACGTGAAAGTCACGGTCGGGCCGGTACCTCGGGCCTGCTGGAACGCCATCTGTAAGGACTGCTCGGGCGCCATCGACTCGCTCGTTGAGCTCCTGCAGGGCCGTTTCTCCATCGGAGTGATGACGCGCCTCTGCGAGGAGAAGACTGGGTTGTTCCCGTCACCGAAGGATATTCACTTCACGTGCAGTTGTCCGGACTGGGCATCGATGTGCAAGCACGTAGCGGCGGTGTTGTACGCCATCGGCGCGCGACTGGATCATCAGCCAGCGTTGCTCTTCACGCTCCGCAAGGTCAATCAGCAGGACTTGATCGCGAAGGCCGGCTCCGGTCTCGCGAAGGAGCGAAAGGCACCAGTTGGCGCGAAGGTGCTCGCGAGCGACAATCTTTCGGAGATGTTCGGCATAGAAATGGCTCCGGCGACGCCGACGAAGCGGTCTGCGGCCGGTGAACGGCGGCTGACACCGAAGACGCGAAAGGCGTGATCGACGATCTATAGGAAGTGACCCGCGGGAGCTCTCAAGCTCGAGGCGCCCGATCACTGCGCAGCTCGCGCGCGAGCCAAGCCCTAACCAGGCGCCAGTCGCGCATTACGGTTTGCGCTGAGACCTGAAGCACCTCGGCGGTCTCCTCAACGCTCAGCCCACCAAAAAACCGCAGCTCAACGACGTGCGCGCGACGCGGATCGATGCGTGTCAGCCTCTCGAGGGCGTCGTCGAGTGCGCAGAGTGTCGAGGCGTTCACGTCGACGGTTGGAATCTGATCCAAGTCGACGGCCGAGGCGCGCTCGAGGGGCGCCGCCCCGCCGCCGCGTTTCGACGCCGCCCGGGCCCTGGCGGCATCGACGAGGATACGCCGCATGAGCTGCGCCGACAGAGCGAAGAAGTGGACGCGATCGTGCCAATCGACATGCTGTGCGTTTGTCAAACGTAGGTAGACTTCGTGAACGAGTGCTGTGGTCTGCAGCGTGACGCCAGAGTGCTCGTTGCGCATATATCGCCGAGCTTGTCCGCGCAACTGGCTGTACACCAGGGGTGTGAGCCGCTCAAGGGCGTGCTCGTCTCCCTGCCCCCATGCCTTCAGGAGCGCCGTGATGTCGGTCGAGTCGACCCGCGTCACGCCCGCATTGTAGTTTCGTCTACCTTCCTCCGCTTAACCGGATGGGGGACATCAACTCCCAGGGTTGCTTGTCGCTCTCCTTCGCTGTGGCCAGGCGCTTGCTCCGTGTCAGGTATGCGAGTACGCTCCACCGGTCAAATTCCTTGCTGTTTCGATCGCACGGAGACAAAGTGGATCTGACTCCAGAACGCTGGCAGCACGTCGCGAGAATCTACGAGTTGGCCGTGGACCAGGATCCGGCTACGCGGGATGCGTTTCTCTCTGACGTGTGCGCGGGCGACGACGCATTGCGCAGCGAGGTCGCGTCGTTGCTCCGGCAGGACGCGTCGAGCGTCGTCGTGGATCGGTCTGTCTGGGCAACCGCGGCATCACTGTTCCACGAGGAGTTGGATGTTGGTCCCGGCACCGCACTGGGTCCGTACCGCATTGAGGCCCCTCTCGGCGCCGGCGGCATGGGAGAAGTGTTCCGGGCCACTGATACCCGCCTGAATCGCCCGGTAGCGGTCAAAGTTCTCCCGACGGGTGCCGCATTCGATCAGCAAGTGCGCGCTCGCTTCGCCCGCGAAGCGAGGGCAGTTGCCGCGCTCACTCACCCACACATTTGCATCCTGTATGACGTCGGCTGCCATGACGAGGTCGACTTTCTCGTCATGGAGTACCTCGAGGGTGAGACGCTGGCCGCGCGCCTGACGAAAGGACGACTATCGTTGGACGAGGCGCTTAGGTATGGGATCGAGATCACCAGCGCGCTCGACCACGCCCATCGCCACGGGATTGTCCATCGCGATCTGAAGCCCTCCAATATCATGCTGACCGCAGGTGGAGCGAAGCTTCTCGATTTTGGCGTCGCAAAATTCCGGCCGGCGAATGTGGAACTGCGAGACGCCGATGTGGCCACCGACGCTGCCACGCTTGGCGCGGAAGCTAACGAGGCGAACGAGACGAGCACCGGCGCCATTCTGGGCACGGTCAGGTACATGGCGGCCGAACAGATTGAAGGCGGCGAAGTAGACGCGCGTAGTGACCTGTTCTCCTTCGGAGCGGTCCTGTTCGAAATGTTGACCGCGAAACGCGCGTTCGACGGCGATAGCGTGACCATGGTTCGCGCTGCGATTCTTCATCACGAACCGCCCCCCGTGTCCTCGCTTCAGCCGCTTGCGCCGCCGGCCATCGACGCGGTCGTGCGCCGCTGTCTCGCCAAGAATCCTGACGAACGATGGCGGACTGCCGGCGACTTGGTGCGAGAGCTGAAGCAGGTCTTCGATGGGGTCGTTGGGACGCGTACACGGGTGCCGCCGACGGAGGCGATCCCCAGGGCGCGCCACGCGTGGAAATGGGTCGCCGGCATCTTGATCGCCGCGCTCTCCGCATTCGGCGCATGGGTGACGGCGGGCGGGTCCCAGCGTTGGACAATGAGGACGCCGTCCGATCAGATTCGATCAGTCGCCGTACTCCCGCTCGAGAACTTGTCCGGCGATCCCGAACAGGAATACTTTGCCGATGGCATGACGGAGCACCTCATTGCCGACCTTGCGACGATCGGCAGACTCCGCGTGATCTCGCGCGCCTCGGTCATGCACTACAAACAGGCACAGAAGGCCGTGCCAACAATTGCGAGGGAATTGCGGGTCGATGCCATCGTAAAGGGTTCGATCGTCCGAGCGGGCGCCCGGGTGCGAATCGTCGCAAAACTCATCACGGGAGTCACAGGAGAAGTCATTTGGACCCAGAGTTTCGACGGTGAACTGCGCGATGCCCGGGCGTTGCCGAATGAAGTGGCGCGAACCATCACCCGCAAAGTCGATATCACCCCGACGCTGCAGGAGCGGGCGCGCCTTGCGAATGCACGGCCTGTTGATCCAGACGTACATCGGCAAGTACTTCTGGGCCGCCACCACGCCGCTAGAGGAGATGAGGAAGGACTAAAGAGGGCCGTTGAATACTTCGACGCTGCTATCGTAAAGGATCCTGCGAACGCGTACGCTCATGCCGGTCTCGCCGAAGCCTACACGCAGCTGTCCGGCTTCTACCTGGACCCGCGAGAAGCGATGCCGAAAGCGAAGCAGGCCGCCGAAACCGCGCTGCGTCTGGATGAGGCGCTCGCCGAGGCGCACGCGGCGTTGGGGTACGTCAATCTCGTGTACGAGTGGGACGGACCGGCCGCGGCCAAGTCGCTCTTGCGTGCGCTCGACCTCAATCCGACGCTTGCGACGGCCCGGTTGAACTATGCGTCCTACCTGAGCACCCAGGCACGGCATGACGAGGCCGTTCGGGAGATTCGAAGAGCGGTCGACCTCGATCCGCTCTCGATACGAACGCACACGCAGGGCACCGTCCTTTTCCTGTTCACGCGGCGCTACGGCGACGCGATCGAACTCGCTCGAAAAGGTTTAGAGTTCGAGCCGGATTCGGCGTTCATCATGGCCTTTCAGGGTGTCGCGTATGCGGAACAAGGTCGGTTCAAAGAAGCTGTTGACAATCTCGAAAGAGCTGCGCGGTTGGACAACAGCCTGACCATTTTGGCCTTGCAAGCGCACGTTCTGGCTGTTTCAGGTCAGAAGGAACAAGCCAAAGTGTTGATACAGCGTGTGCAGGACGCCGCCAGGCACCAATACTTCTGCCCGTACGAAATTGCCTGTGTGTATGTGAGTCTTGGTGACCACGATACCGCCTATGACTTGTTCCGCAAGGGCACCGACGAACATTCAGACTGCATGGCATGGCTTGGCGTTGAGCCCTGGATTGATTCCTTCCGCTC
Source organism: Vicinamibacterales bacterium (assembly GCA_963784045.1). Classification (GTDB taxonomy): domain Bacteria; phylum Acidobacteriota; class Vicinamibacteria; order Vicinamibacterales; family JAMQPK01; genus JAMQPK01. The sequence continues at coordinate 31,786 of CAWAPZ010000004.1, read as the reverse complement.
GGATCCGCGCTACGCACAGCTCTTACGAGACATAGGGTTGACCCCTCCATAGCGCCTGACGCTCGCCGACCAGCACGTTAGTTCTCGCAGGCGTTGTAGTTCTTGCCCCAGTTTTTCGCTTACCCATATGAAGACGTCTGAAGTCTGAAGAAGGAGGGCGACCCCATGGGGCATCGAGACGTTTCACGGCGAAGGTTGTTGAAAGGTGGGGGTGCGGCGCTGGCAGGGCTGTCGGTGGCCGGACCGGCCCACGCCTTCCAACGCGATGACGATCGAGAGCAACACGCGTGGGGTGACGGCCAGCCTGACCCGTCGCAATCGCTGGGACAGCCCGGCGACGTGGTCCTCCCGTGGCTTGACCAGCCCCCGCCGTTTCCCTTCCCTGAGGAGGCCGGCGGAAGCCAGCTCGTCTGGGAGGAGCTCGACTCCTGGCTCACACCTCCAGAGAAGTTCCATTTCGTCACCCACTACGGTGTCCCGACTGGCCTTGACGACCCTGCCGCGTGGCGCGTCGCGGTTGCCGGCCTGGTCAAGCATCGCTTGTCATTGTCGCTGGCAGACCTGAAGGACCGCCCGCGCCGCGAAATCGATTTCACATTGGAGTGCTCCGGCAATCATGGCACCGGGCTGCCCTTTGCCACTGGGTTCATCGGGAATGCCCGCTGGGGCGGTACACCTCTCGCTCCACTACTGGAGGAAGCGGGTCCCCTCGAGGGAGCCGTCGAGATCGTGTTCTACGGGATCGATCGCGGAACCCAGGTAATCCGCGACAACTCGGGGATCGTGAGCGGTGGGCTGACGGGCGCCGTCGAACCGGATGCGGGTGGCGGACTGGATTTGACGATCACCGAGCAGTTCGCCCGCAGCATGTCGCTCGACGATGCGCTCGACCCGCGCAACCTGCTGTGCTACGAAATGAACGGCGAGCCCCTTCCCGAAAAGAACGGGTTCCCGATCCGCCTGATCGCGCCGGGTTGGTATGGCGTGGCCAACGTCAAATGGCTGACGCGCATCGAGGTACGCAATCAGCGCCATGCGGGGAACTTCATGGCGCGAGACTACGTGACCATCCGCGAGGAGCAGCGCAACGGCCAGCCGCTCTGGACGTTCAGCACCGTGAGGCACGATCGCCTCAAGTCAGCCCCAGCAAGAGTCGTACGTCGACGCAGCCGCTACGTCGTCCTTGGCGCCGCTTGGGGTGAGCAGATCGCGGCAGTGCAAGTCCGCATCGACAACGGACCGTGGCTGCCGGCGAGGCTCTTCGGTCCGGTGGCCCACAACCGGAACAGGCGCGGCCTGGCGTGGAGATTCTGGACGTTCGACTGGGGAATGCCTGTCAGCGGCCAGCACATGGTGACGTCCAGGGCATTCGACGCCGACGGCAATGTGCAGCCGGCGCCGGACGATCCGTTCCTTGCCAGGAAAGTGACCTTCTGGGAGAGCAACGGACATATCACGCGCCAGGCTCTCATTCCCTGATCGCGTGGTGCACCGCGACGTGGAGCGAGACGGCCGACACCAGGCGAGCTATCAGATACGTAGATCTCTGCGTCGTGGTGATGGCTCAACGCGCCTCCATACTCGCGATCCTTCAGTTGTGCACCGCGGTTCTCATGCAGGAGCGAGGCACCAGAAGAACAGCCATCGGAAGCAGTGCGCTGGCTGCCATCCACACCAATGGGAACCAGGACGCCCCGATATCGGCGAATGCGACGATCTTGACAGTGCTCTGGACGACGAAATGAAGGATTGCCGGCGACCATATCGTGGCACCTCCGAGCTCGAAGAGATACGTCAGCGGAATTGAGAGGACGACGGACAGAAGCAACGCTGCCATGGCGATCTGCCACGGCATCGTGAAGAACAGCAGCAGGTGAACGCCGACAAACGGCAGCATCGATAGGCCCGTCGCTCGCCAGAACGATCGGCCGAGACGCACCCGGCCGAACAGGTAGCCGCGAAACAAGACTTCTTCCGCGACGCCTCCTTGTGCGAAAAGGCCGGGGAGCAGCCATAGCCATCCGGGAGCGAATGTCATAGACGCGCCCGCGACGGCGGCGAAGAGAGGAACAACCAGCAGCAGCGCCACGCAGCATCCGCCGACGGTGGCCAGGCCGCGTGCCTTGGGTGGACCGAGGCCAAGCGAACGAACGGCCGCCGTGATGCGGCGCCGAAAGAGCACGCGCTCGACCGCCAGTGTGGTCCCGACAACGAGAAGACTGACGATGACGCCGGCCTGACCGCGGTCGCTGCCGAGGGCTTGCGCCGACCAGTGAAAGACCGCGAACACCAAGGCGACTCCACCAATCAAACGCATCCACTGCGATGCGGTGTCGATACCCTCGCCCGGGGGATCTTGCGGCTGCTCAGCGCTCCGTGACGTGTCAGGAGCCAACGGGTGGGCCGCCGAAGGTTTTTGGGCAGTCATGAGCAGCATGAGCATCGCGACCACCGAACTGCCGATCGCAACGCCCGTCAGGAACCCTCTGGTTAAGATGACACACGTTCAGAACGTTACGAGCTGCCATGTCACGTTGCACGTATTGAAATCCGATCCCCGTCGTGTGGCCGCGCCGGTACCTGTAGACGGACGAGGGCGGGACGCGCTTCGGGCTCGTGTATGCGGATCGAAATCGTTGGGATCGTTACAGACTCCACGCGACGGGGACGCGAGGGTCGGGAAGATAGGCGCAGTAGGTGCCAGTGCGAATGGCCCGCTCGAGGTGTGCTCCCAACGGAGGATGTTGGGCATGGATGCGCCCCATGGCCTGTCGGACCGCGCGTGTCACACTGGCTCTGGCGCGCTCTGCCGCAGACCCGACGCGTCGATCGCGGCCTCCAAGTCCTACCGCGCGTGACAACTCGCGCGCGAGGAAGTCGTGTTCGGCCGTTGCCTGCGCTACCCGTAATGCGTCCCCAAATGCTCGAGCCTCCTCCAGATCGTCCTCAATCTCGGTGAGCCGCCGGCGGTACGCCTCCTTCGCGCGCGCGTCGAGCATCTCGCCGGCATCGCCTGCATCCCGAAAACGCAAGCCCGGCTCCCTAACATGAGTCGTGTCAGCAGGGCCACCCTGCTCGAGGCCAACGAGATCCACGACGTGGAATTCTCGTCCCGGGTTGGCGAGCAGCCGGACGAGGTACCGTATGCCCCTCATATCTCGCAGGCGTACAATCTGTCCCTCGAAGACCACCAGCCAGTAATCGCCTTCGCGCCGGAAGACATTGTCCGCATCTCGCTGCGCACTGCTGACGACAGTCGGACGCGTCCGTGACGCCGACGCTCTGATTTTGTCTCGTGGCATCTCGCCCATGGCGTCCGACGCTCGAGCCGCCTGAGACGCGGCGCCGACGCGTTCGAAAGCCATGTGAGCCGCTCGGAACTCCAGGACGGCGTGTGCCTCATTCCCTTCGGCACGATGTGCAAACGCAAGCCCCATTCGTCCGAGTGCGGTTTCGTAGGGCGCGCCAATCTCGCCCCACTGATGGACGGCTGCCTCAAAATCCCCTCGGGCCCCGGCCGTGTCTCCGGCGGCCAGTCGTACCTGTCCGTGCGCCAGGACCGCTCCGGCCGTGAGCGCCTTGCTCTCGAAGACTGCCGCCACACGCGTGAGCTCGTCGGCTGCCGAGCGCGCACGGTCGATGTCGCCAGCGGCAATCTCAATCTCCACTTGCGCCGCGAGGAGCGGCGCCCGGCGAAGGTCCGAATTGGGCGGCAACTCCTTCGATGGCACGTTCAAGGGATGGTCAAGGGCTTCTCGAATCAAGGCTGCCGCCAGCGGCACGTCACCCTGGGCCAGACGCACCAGCGCAAGGCCTGGCTGCGCATCCCACCCCGCTTCGTGTGCCGCCAGGAACGCCTCTTCCGCGCCGCGGACGTCTCCGAGGCGCAGGCGAATTCGACCGAGTTCCGTCAGCGGCCATCCGAATTCTCGTCGCAGGTACGGGCGCAGCTCCTCGCAAGCGCCGAGCGCTTCCTGCTCGGCCTCGAGACACGATCCACGCAGCCGAAGGATCTCGGCGCGGTGCACTCGGCAACGTCCGTGGATACTTCCGACGGGCTGACCCTGGCGCCACCGTTCCATGGCCTGCGTCCACTGCTCGGCAAGGTCGTACTGCGCGACCGCCTGAAGAGCACAGACCACCTCGCAGTAGACCACGCCCGTGGAGAGCGGATCGAGCTCACCGGACATCGTCGCGACCGCCGCTTCGTTGAGGAGGTCCAATCCGCGCGCGACCTCCCCCTCCAAGATGAGGCTGCGCGCCTCCGCGATCCGTCCGAGCGCCGCGGCCGCCGGATCGCGGCCCGTGCCCACGTCGATGGCTCGACGGGCCCACTCGCGAGCGCGTCCGAAATCGCCGGACAGTAGCCGTTCGTAGCTCCGCACCACCGCGATCCACGCATGAACCGGCGTGTCCTCCTGCCCCGCGAGGAGTCGCTCCGCCCGACTCGCCCATCCGCGAATCGGGGCCAGAAGGGCCGTGTCAAACAGCAGATGGAGCGCGACGCGCACGGCCGCGCCCGCCGCCATGAGATGGTCGCCCGCCCGCAACCCCTCTGCATGCACCCGCTCCCACGCATCGATCGTCGCGTTGACATGGCCCGCGGCATACGCGCAGTTGGCAAACACCGCGAGATCGGGCGGGTCCAGAAGTTCACGCGCGTCCGCCGCAACGAATAGCTCATACGCCTGTTGCCAGTCGCCCTCACAGGCGGCGTCATGCGCGCGTTTCAAGAGCGGTGCTTCGGTCACCTCATGTATTCGGCTTGGGGCTGTGGGTGGCAGTGTTCGCGCCCCGTGCGGGATTGTAACGACGAATGTTCCCACCGTAACACTCTTCGTTACGCATTCTTGTTGAAGGGCCTCCAGTCGGTGAGTTTCTGGAGTCGCCCCGGCCATCCGTTATTCGTTGGTCTGAAGCGAGTTTCGCTTCATGAGAGGCGCCCATGTCAATGTCAAGGTCCGGGACGGTGCGAGCGAACGGGCAGGAACTCTACTTCGAAGTCCACGGCGAGGGACCACCACTGGTACTGGTCATGGGGATCGGGTACGACGCCACGCTGTGGACACTCGCGCAGGTGCCCACGCTGTCCCAGACCTTCCAAGTGGTGATCTTCGACAACCGGGACGTCGGCCGCAGTTCGAAAGCTGTGGCCCCCTACACCATCGCAGACATGGCAGATGACGTCGCCGCATTGATGGACGCGCTCGCCATCAAGCGAGCGCACCTGCTGGGCCTCTCGATGGGGGGCATGATCGCCCAGGAGTTCGCGCTGCGGCATGCGGATCGCCTGCACCGGCTGGTGCTGAGTGGTTGTGGCGCGGCACCCGCGCGAGTGGCTTTCGATCCGATCCGGACCTGGAATTGGGTGAAGGCCAACGACCAAAGTGGCGAGGTATTCGCCTGCCAGCAGTTCACCTGGCTCTTCTCCACGGCCTTCCTGCGTAACAAAGAGGCGGTGCAGCAGACCATCAGTATGTTGACGAGCAACCCTAATCCCGTCGGCCCTGAGGCCTACAACCGTCAGGCGCAGGCGTACCTTCGGTATGACGCGCTCGACCGTCTCGCCGAGCTCAAGTCGCCGACCCTCGTGATTGTCGGCGAGCAGGATCTGCTCACGCCGCCATGGATCTGCCGCGAGGTCGCCGACAGAATTCCCGGTTCCCAATTCGAGATCATCGAGGGCGAGGGATCGTCGCATCTGGTGCCAATTGAGCGTCCGGACGAGTTCAATCACTTGGTGACGAGGTTCCTTGTCGCCTCTGAGCCGGCCCTCGCGACGGCCGCGGACGCGGGCCGAGCGGCTATTGGTAACCAGGGATGATGAAGATGAACGTGCGAACGAATCGCGCCGTAGGCGCGAGATTGTAAGCGGGATTTAGCCATTGCGATTGAGGAGGCATATGAGAACGATCGTTTCAGTCATTGCGGCGGCGGCCATTCTGTGAGGCGGAGCGTCCATCATCAACGTGGGTGTGCGGTACGGACCGGAGGACTTTCCGCCAATCAAAGAGACGGACGCTTGGCCACCATCAGTGGCTTCGCACGAATCTCGGAAGCGTTTCAGCTACCGCGGGTTTTACAAGGCTGGCGGCGGGCCGTTCGAGCGGCCCATGTCGTTAGCCACACGCGGGTGTCCCTGCAAACTTCCTTGATCGAGGCACTAGCAAATACAGAGACACGCCGATCACTCCCTTGTGCGGCAGGAGCGCTATCGTCATGATGTCCTCCGGCAGTGCGAAGATCATCACAGGGGCGTTCGAGCTCGTGTGCAGAATCGCCGGTCCAGCGATTAGTACCGCGGTCGAAGACGATTATCAAGGGATACGCGAGCAGCGCCGCAAGCAGCACTGACGCGAGGCCGATCGTCCAGCCCATGCGACGAGCGGGACGATCACGACGATAGCGGGACCAACCACTCGTCTCAGTGAAGTCGAACGAGTGTTCATGATGTCGCGTCCATCGCGAATGGGCGACGTATACCGACCGTCCCGTCGCGTCATCCAGACTCCGAGACCGCGATCAGGGCCACTAGAAACAACGCAAACACTGTCCAGGTTGCCGCGGCTTGGATCCAGTTGATCGCGAAGTAGCGCTGCCGTCCAGCGCGCCACTCCGTCGGCATGGCGCTCCAACTCGCGAGTCCGACACGCGATTCATCGAGGCGTCTCGCGTGTACCCAGCTTCACCCCGATCGACCCCGTCACCCGCAGATGAGACTCCCATCCCGCCCGCGCCTCCAGGCCGAAGTTGACATGCCCGCTGCCCGGTGCGCGCACGCCGGCGCCTGCGGTGAGCACCCCACCCCGCGTCGTGACGCTCGCATCGGAATGCCGGTAGCGGGTCTGAGAGAGTTCGATGCGCTCGACTATTCGTGCCGCGTTCAGGAGGACGTGACGACGACAGCGCAGCAGGCCCGGCCGCCACTCCGCCGGTAGGCGTGCGGCACCGTTGAATCGAAGTACATCGAATCGCCGGCCGCAAGTGCGTGCTCGTCAGCGCCCATGTGCACGCTGAGGGTGCCCTCAATCGTGTAGATGAATTCCACTCCCGCGTGCTCGTGCGGCCGAAGCTTGTCGGGCGCGACCGGAAAGAACTCCGCGTAGTAGCAGCTGAACCGGCGCTCAGTGGCCGGATAGTCGAGCGACTCGAAACGATAGGTCACGTCGCGCGTGCCTGGATGATCGGGAAGCTGCACGCGCTGGTCCTTGCGCACGACCGCAACAAGCGGCTTCTCACGCGCGCCGGCGAAGAAGAACTCGAGTCCAACGCCGAACACGAGTGCAATGCGGAGCAGCGTCGGCAGTGTCGGAAACAACCGATCGCGCTCAATCTTCGAGAGCAGGGCTGGTGAAAGGCCTGTGTGCTTGCCGAGCTCGACGAGACCGATCTTCTTCTTCAGGCGCAGCCTCCGGATCTTGTCGCCGATCCGATAGTCGCCCAACCCGTCCTGCAGGGTCTTCGACAGCATCGTTCCTCCGTCCAGTTGACTGTCAGTCACATTTCCCGGCGTTTGTTTCGTGTCGCTCACACGACTTTTCGGGACGGTTGATTTTACTTGTATTCAATTTTAATTGCACTAGATTCAATTCATGGAGGTTTTCATGAAGCCAATCGACATCGTTGCAGCCGTACTCGTCGTTGTCGGAGCTCTCAACTGGGGCCTTGTGGGTATCGCGCAGTTCGATCTCGTTGCTGCGCTGTTTGGCAAGTCGTTCGGTGAAACGTCAGCACTGACTGGCGTGATCTACGGTCTGGTCGGCCTGGCCGGGCTGTACCAAGCGATGTTCTGGAAGAGGGTTCAGGACCGTTGGGCGACACCGGCGGCACAGCACGTCCGTTAACCCGCATCACACATTGAGGAGTCCATCATGTTGAAGAAAGCATCGGTCATCGTCGCAGCCGCTCTTGTCGTCGTCGCGGCCACGCCGCGCCAGATCGTTCAGGCTGAAACCGCCAATATCGTCGAGACGGCGGTGGCGGCCGGTTCCTTCAAGACGCTAGCGAAAGCGCTCCAGGCGGCCGATCTCGTCACGACCCTGACCGGGCCCGGACCGTTCACGGTCTTCGCGCCGACCGACGAGGCGTTCGCGAAGCTTCCGGCCGGCACGCTCGAAACCCTGCTCAAGCCGGAGAACAAGGACAAGCTGCGCCGTGTTCTCACCTATCACGTCGTCGCCGGCAAGGTGGGCGCCAATGACGTGGTGAAGCTGCAATCGGCCAAGGCGGTGAGCGGCGACACGATCGCCATCAATGCGCAGGGTGGCATCGTCCGTGTCGATGGCGCGCAGGTCATCAAGGCGGACCTTCAAGCCAGCAACGGCGTGATTCACGTGATCGACACGGTGATTCTGCCGAAGGGCTTCTGACACACACACACACACACACAAAGGAGATGGAGCGAATCATGAGCACGATTATGCGTAGACCCTTGTATGTCGCCGTCATCGCGGCTGTGCTGGTGGCGGGCGACGCCAGCGCGCAGAGTTCGCCGTGGTCGGTGTCGTTCGACCTCGGAGCTCAGGTGCCGGTGAGCGGGGACGTGCACGGCGCGGGTTCCGGCCAGGTGCTCGGCCTGCCCACGCAAGTGGAGTCGCGGTCGTACGACGACGTCTATGGCAGCGGCTTCGGCTGGGCTGCGGGCATCGGCTATCGCCTGGGTGAAACGGGCGAGTTCCGCGTCCAGGGCAGTTACACGAGCAATCCGGCCGAGCGCCTTCAGGTGGGTTCGGTTGCCGGACTGCCGCTGTTCGCGCTGTTCGACGACTACAAGGCGTTCGGGATGGATTTCGGCTATCGGCAGTACTTCGGCAGCGCCAAGGCGCGGCCCTTTATCGGCGCGAGCGCCGGCTTCGTACGGCTCGAGGAGGTCAAGAGCGAGTTCAGCGTTCCCGCGGCGGGGGTGGTGCTGTCGAACGTGGACTTCTACGGCACCTCTGTTGTTCCGTCGTTCGCTACCGGCGGCGGCATGCAGATCCGCCTTTCCGACATGGTTGCGCTGCAGGGCGGCATCGAGTTCAAGTGGCAGGGTGATGCCGAAGATAACGATGGACTCGCCGGCACCGGCCTCGAGTCCATCAACGACGAGAGCCGGCGATGGTCGCTTCCCGTTACGGGTGGGATCACGTTCAGATTCTGATCGCTTTTCCCAATGCACAAGGACATCGTTCTTCTCACCAGTGCCTCCGGCTACATCGGCGGCCGCCTGCTTCGAGCGCTCGAGGAAGGCGGCCGCGGTGCGGTGCACGCGACTGCGGTGCTCCTCCTGTGCGCAGGAGCGCTGATACCTGAAACCGGGCACGCGCAGCCGAATACGCCGGTTCGGACGGTCCCCTCGGTCGATCTCGACCGGTATGTCGGCGACTGGTTCGAGATCGGGCGGTTTCCGAATCGGTTTCAGCGCCGGTGCGTCGACGACGTCACGGCCCGTTACGCTCGCCGCAGCGACGGGACGCTCGACGTGATCAATCGCTGCCGCACCGACGGTGAATCGATTGCCGCGCGCGGCGTTGCCCGGGTCGTCGATGATACCGGCGCCAGGCTGAAAGTGCGCTTTGCGCCGGCGGCGCTGTCGTTTCTGCCGTTCGTTTGGGGCGACTACTGGATTCTCGGGCTCGCTGGCGATTACTCGTGGGCCGTGGTCGGATCACCCGACAGGGATTACCTGTGGGTCCTAGCGCGGACTCCTACCCTCGGCGAGGACGCGTTTGGGCACGCAATGGCGGTCGCACGTGCCAACGGATTCAATGTCGACCGTCTGGAGAGAACCGCCCAGGGCGCCGCTCAGGGTGGGCTCGACGTGACACGATGATCAGAAGCGATCCTCGACGTCGCGAGTGCATGTGCCGCGATAGCGGCATCGAAGTCCTTCATATGGGCCGATACCTGAGCGCATCACCTCGACCGGCGGTGGTCCGACATGTTCGGCGGCCGACCGGCAGTCACCAGTGTCCTGCAGGCCGCGACATTCCGCCCTAACCGCAACGACGCACCACGCGCGCCCGGGATTCTCAATGCTTTTTCGCGAGTGTCCCCAGTGGTGGCCGAGAGGCTGAAGGTGGCGGTTTGCTAAGGCTGCCAGGAATCACAGAACGGGCCTGAAATCGATGATTTCAGGCCCGTTTTTTATTGGCAGCTTGGTTGGCGTTGGCTCCCGATTGATGGTCCTCGGACCGGGTTTGGGCACACTGGCGGGCACACTGAAGCTGATGCCATCGTGTGCCTATCAAGCACACATTGTGATACGCTAGAATGGCGGTGAAGTACTTCGACTGGGACGACGCAAAGAACGCGAAGCTCAGGGCGGAGCGCGGCATCGGGTTCGAGGAAGTTGTCTTCCACATCGAGCGCGGCGACCTGCTCGACATCCTGGAGCACCCGAACCCGGACCGTTACGCCGGCCAGCGCATCTTCGTCGTCCGGCGCGAGGACTACGTGTATCTGGTGCCGTTCGTGGAGGACGAGCACACGGTGTTCCTGAAGACGATCATCCCGAGCCGGAAGGCGAACGAAGGAGTATCTCGGTGAGGAGTCCGACCATGAAGATTGACGCCGACGAGAAGGAGTTGCTCGAGTCCGTCGAACGGGGCGAATGGAAGTCCGCCGGTGGCGGTAAGCGCGAACGAGCTCGCTTCTCTCGCTACGCAAAGGCCACGTTCAAGAAAGACCGACGGCTGAACATCCGCCTGTCGAGCAAGGACCTGGAGGCGATTCAGAAGCGAGCGCTCGCGGAAGGCTTGCCGTATCAGACGCTGATCGCGAGCCTGCTGCACAAGTACGCAGCCGGGCGCCTCAAAGAGCTTTAATAGTCCGCATCGTCCGCGTGAACAACCCCGGAGTCGCGATCCTTAGGGTTACCTCCGAGGGGCGCCCAACGTTCATTTCGAGCGAGTCTGGGAATTGGCAAGCCAACAGCCGTGTTTCGGTCGTTGGCTGCCCAGGCACCCTTCGCGGCTATTCAGCAGGTCGAAAGTAATGCTTGGCGACGTAGTGAGCCACCTTGTTACCAATCACCGTACCGTGCACGCCGGACGTCCGGTAGTGCATGCCGCCGTAAATCCGTGCGTCGATGATTTCCTTGACGATGTCCTGCGTGTTTGAAAAGTGGTGGTACGCATAGGGAACGACCCCGGGTACAGAGGTGCTCGTCAGCGTGACGTCCACGCTCTTTGTGCCAAAGAATTGTTCCAGCGCATGTGCCAGGGCCCCGGTCCCTGCACCGTGTGCGGCCGGGTACTCAGGATGACACGGCGTTGCCACCAAAGGCGCCCAGATGGGATCGGGATCGGTGGCGGGATTGTCGTCCGTGTCCGCTGCTCGAATCGCGGTGAGCGGCCTCCAAAAATTGAAGTAGTACTTCGAGTCCCACGTAGCGATGAGCGCGTCTGCGGCCGTGACGAATACCTGCGCGAACAGGCGGGCGCTATCCGCGGCGGACAGCTGATAGCTGGCAGAGATCAAGCGGACGTTGCGGCTGAACTGCGCACCTGGATTCTCCGCGTAGAACAGACCGATCGCCGTCTGTTCGGGCGTTCGCAGTGATCCGCTGAGCGCGCCGTAGGCCTTGACTTCATTCAAATCTTCCGCCCATTGCGCGCTCGTCAGATTGGGAGGGCCGTCCGCACGAAACTGGGAGGCACTTTCAATCGCGAACGGTTTCATCTGCGCCACCCACGGCGTGGCCGGCGACGGAGGACATCCGGGCGTCAACTGGTACGCCCCTGAACCGGAGCTAAAGAAGTATGGAACATTCGCATTACGGCCGTCGCCCGTGCGTAGTACCGCAAGTGCGTTTGCGACTTCCGTCCCGACGAGCGTCCCAATCGTTTTCGGCCCACCCGGTGGAATCGCGGCCATGTAGGTGGCGTATACGCCATCGTGGAACGCCGCGAGGAATCGTGTGCCTTGGGCTGCGAAACAGACCTTACAAAACATCAGTTCTCGACGCTGAATTTGTGTTCGGATCAAATCGCAGAACGCGGTCGGCAAGCCACACCGCAGCGGGCTATAGGAGCCGGCAGGGACTTTCAGGGACGATTTTCGGGACAGCGAGGCGTCTCGTAACTTAAAGGCTGTGTCTAGCGAGGCAGGCCCTCAATGTCGATCACGAGTGGCACATACCGCGATAGGGTCATTCGGTGCGCTGACGAGGAGGCCAAGACGGCCAGCCTTGGCCTATGTCGATCGTGGTGCACGGCCACGACACTGCGAAACACCAGACCTCACTCCGCCGGAGCGAGGCGTTCGAGGCGGCAACCCGGACCGAGATAAAGAAATTAGGCGAAGGGGTTCTCGTCCGCACTCGGGCCGTAGATCGCGGGTACCGGGACGCCAAGTTCGCGCAGGTACACCGTCAACTGGCCGCGGTGGTGATGCCAGTGGTTGACCATGACCGATCGCAGCATCGCAACCCCCGGCACCGCTAACAGCTCCGATTACCCTGCATCAGTCGCCACGTCGCCATCAGCGTGGCGTCGTCCAGCCGCCGAGCACCTTCGCCGCCTTGCAATGCTCTGGTCGAGTGCCGGAATGAGCTCCGAGGCGCTTTTTGGACTCGGGTCGGTAAACTGGAGAGCTTGAGCCGCCGGGCACCATCGCGATATGCGGCTGGGAGACCAGGAGGCGGCCGAGCGTCTGATGGCAGGGCACGTCGGCCCGCTTCGCTGACTCAGCGGAGCGATGGGCTCGTCGTTAAGCGTTCACAGAGGAACTGACGCGCGCGATGGAGAAGCCTCGGAGCGCCCTTATCGAATTGAGGCCGCTGACCTCGGCGCCTTTTCAGTCTGCCTCGTCCTGGGTGAGCTGGTGCACGCGCTGGTGAGACAGTCCAAGCAATCGGGCGGCATCACGGGCGCTCATCTTCAAGCGCCCTCCGCGCAAGACACGCACGGCTCGTCGAGCCGCCTGGGCGGAACGCCGTTCTTCGTCGGCGGCCCGCCTGCGGAGTGTTACATACGTCCGAAGCGCCCGCGCTGCGTTGGCAGGCAACTTCACCTCGTCGACAATCTTCGCGCGGCGTGCGTCGGGGACGAACAGCTCCATCGCTTCCACAATGCGACGGCGGGCCTCGTCAACCGTGCGTCCCTGCGTGTGACAGCCGCGTACACCGCGCACTGACGCGACCCACCAGCCGGATTCATCTCGTTCATAGGCGACGCGATAGGTCTTCACGATCTCTTCAACCGTCCCTTCCCGAGGCACGGCTCCAAGTCGCGCTCGATGCGGCGGAGCAGGCCTGGTCCGATGTCTTCGCCCGCGTGTACCGGTACCGTCGTTACGCATTGACCGCACTCAACGCGGAGATGCGATCCACGTTGCCGGGTTTCCACGCAGCCCAAGGACCGAAGCAGCCGTCGCAGGTCCTTGGCCGTCACAAGCACAGAATAGCCCGGCCTGCACGATGTGTCTAGTCAGTTAGACAGTTTGGACGAGATGGCGCACTGCCTCGAGTCCGCTGGCCGGCGGAAGAGCCTCGGGCACGCCCGGACCGGGCTGGTGAGCGCCGCAACCGCGATCAACGGCGCGAAACGAAAATCTTCGGTCGCCGACTGGCGCCCCTGTGTACTGGCTCCACGGCGACTGTGCCCAAAACTGTGCCTGCTTGACCGCCGGAAACCAGGCGATTTCCTAAGCATTTCGACGAAGGCGGATTCACAAAAACCGTCGCCTTCAGGAAGATCGAATCGCAATCGCGCAAGTGCCATCTTCTCGTATACTTACCGTTCGCGGTGAGGTGGCCGAGAGGCTGAAGGCGGCGGTTTGCTAAGGCTGCCAGGAATCCCAGAACGGGCCTGAAATCGATGATTTCAGGCCCGTTTTTTTATGGAGAGCTTGGTTCGCGTTGGGTACCGAATGAAGGTTCTTGGACGGAGTTTGGGCACACTGTTGGGCACACTGCGCAGCATGTTCTAACGTGTGAATCGGGCGCCGCAGGCTCACTCAGTTGGAACTCCCAGTTCACGCAGGACACCGATGCGATCCCATTCAGTCCAACTCTCGATAATCTTTCCGGCAGCGATGCGGCTGCGCGTGGTCCCCGTGAGCGAGTTCGGCCTGGACGCAAGGCCGCCCTTTTCCTGTTTGTCAGAGGTGTAACTGGCTGTCCATCGGAGGACCGCAGTGTCTTCGACCGTGCTTAGCCCTTCCACATCGACATGTAAGCCGGGGAAGGCGACTCGATACAAGGCGGCGCTGATCTTGATGGCTTCAGGCCCGAGGAGATCGGCGATTAGTCCCTGATGATTCACGTAGTTGGCGGCGAACAACTCATCGGCCACGTCGAGGTCGCCGCGATTCCAGATCGCCTCGACTGCCCGACGCACGAGCGCTTCGTGATCTGAAATCAATGATGGTCTTTCCTCCGGAACGACGCGTAATTGAGATTCCGAGGACGAGCTATAGGATGATCGCGGCGGAACTGGCGTCTCACGACAGAGTCGCAGCAGTCGACTGCAGTGTCATGAAGTTCTGTCATCCTTCACTCCCACCGGATGGAAGACGTTCCCAATGAGCTGGGCACCCCTCAGCGTCGCTACGACCCGGAAGGTCAGAGAGCGTCGGGTGATCTGGTAGCATTCTGGACGAGAGATCGCTTAGTCCTATTGAGTGGATTAGGAGGAGCGTCATGACCTCCCAGGATCAGCGGCTGCGCGGCCCTGCTCGCGCGCTGCTTGTGATTGAACAGCGCGTGCTCGCCGACGTGGTGAAGCTTGCGCTCAATCATGGCCACTACAACACGCGCGTGGCGCAGACGGCCAACGAAGCCGCAACGGCTCTTGCTGACTGGCAGCCCCATCTGGTCGTTCTCGACATGGACACCGGTGGAAGCAACATTCTGGAACGCCTTGCGGACGCGACACGACAGGGCGGCGGCGTGCCGGTCATCGCGCTCACGCGGCGGGGCGACCTCAAAGCCAAACTGACCGCCTTCGAGCGAGGCGTCGACGACATCCTGACGGTGCCCTTCTCCCCTGAGGAATTCGTCGCGCGTGTGCTCGTGATCATGCGACGGACCTACCGCGACGCGGTGGTGTTCACGCCGGTGCTGCGGTTGGGGGACCTGCAGATCGACATTCTGAACCGTCGCGTGCGGGCCGGCGACACGGAGTTACATCTCACCTCACTCGAGCAGAGCCTGCTGTATTTGCTTGCCGCGAACGCGGGCCGGCTGCTGACGCGGGATGAGATTCTGGATCATCTCTGGGGCGCCGACTACGTGGCGGAGAGCAACATCGTGGACCGGCACATCCGCAACCTGCGCATCAAGCTGCAGAACCATTCGAGACGACCGCGGTACATCGAGACGGTTTCCGGCCGCGGCTACCGCTTCGTGCCAACCACGGCGGATGCAGCGCCACCTCAGTCTCCGCCCTCGGAGCGCTGACCGTCTCCTGCATCACTCGCCGGCGCAGGATCAGATGACGAAACTTCATGACTCGTCGTCTTTCATTCTCTAATACTGCGTCCTCTACGGGCGAAGCGTCCCTCTGACGGATAGAGAGCGCGAACGCAGGCGTGCTCGAACCGAACGGTCGCGAAACGCCGGCGTCGGACCTGACCAGGCGGTGATGTGACGTTACGAACGAGAAGGAGAACGGTCCCATGCCCAGTGCGCTGTCTTACCCGGGCGTCTATATCGAGGAGGTTCCGAGTGGTGTCCGGACGATCACCGGCGTCGCCACGTCGATAACGGCCTTCATCGGGAGTGCGGTGAGCGGTCCGACCGACGATCCGGTGCTCATCAGCGGCTTCGCCGAGTTCGAGCGCCGGTTCGGCGGGCTCGACGTCAACAGCTCCATGAGCTACGCCGTTCGCGACTTCTATCTCAATGGCGGCAGCCAGGCCGTCATTGTCCGCGTGCTGCCCGACGACGCCTACACCGCGACCATTGCGCTGCAGACGGAGGACAGTCCCGCCGAACAGCTGACGCTCGAGGCGACGAGCGCCGGAGACTGGGGCAACCGGCTGAGCGCCGCCGTCGATCACGACACCGATGCGGCGCTGCCCCAGACCTCGCCGCCGGCCATCGACGCGCGCCGGTTCAATCTGACTGTTCGCTACCGGCTGCGTCCGGGGCGGGACGAGTTTGCCACCGAAAACTTCACGTCCGTCTCCACGCAGGCCGATGACCCGCGGTTCCTGTCGCGGCTTCTCGAGCGCGAATCATCGTTTGTACGGTGTGCTCGGCGACATGACGAGCGTTCGGCCGGCGTCGAACGTCACCCTCACCGGCTCCCGCCGCGACATCACATGGGTGGACGCCAACAACGACGGCGACAACGGCAGCGACCTGGACGCCGACGACATCATCGGCAAAGCGAATCCACGAACGGGAATCTATGCGCTGAACAGAACGGACCTCTTCAATCTGCTCTGTATCCCGCCGATCATCCGCGACACGTCGGTGTCGCCGCCCGCCTATACGGCGACGCCGCCGAACGTGTATGAAGCGGCGCTGGCACTGTGTGTCGAGCGCCGGGCGATGCTCATCATCGATCCCGATCCGGCTTGGGGAGAATCGATCGACAACGCCGTCGCCAACGCGATTCAGGGACGCACGACACTCAATCCGTCGCTGCCGGCGGCGCGCAACGCCGCGCTGTACTTCCCCTGCGTCCGCGAAGTCGATCCGCTGCGCGACAACGGACTCGAAATCTTCGTGCCGTCCGGGATCATCGCCGGCATCATGGCGCGCACCGACACGTCCCGAGGCGTCTGGAAGGCGCCCGCCGGCCTCGACGCTGCGCTCGCCGGCGTGCAGGGGCTGCAAGTCAACCTCAACGATTCGCAAAACGGCCAGCTGAATCAGCTCGGCATCAACTGCCTGCGCTCGTTTCCGGCCAACGGCCGCGTGGTGTGGGGTGCGCGGACGCTACGCGGCGCCGACCAGTTGGCCGACGAATACAAGTACATTCCCGTCCGCCGCCTCGCCCTGTTCATCGAAGAGAGCCTCTATCGCGGCACGCAGTGGGTGGTGTTCGAACCCAACGACGAACCGCTGTGGGCGCAGATTCGCCTGAACATCGGCGCGTTCATGCAGAACCTCTTCGCGACCGTCACGCGGGTCAACGCCTCGCTGGCCGCCGATCTGGTGGTCACCCTCGCCAGCAGCGACACGACGGAAGCGACCGTCCCGGCGACGGTCACCATCCCGGCCGGGCAGGCGTCGGTGTCGTTCCCGATCGCGGCCGTGGACGACACCATCCCCGACGGGACGCAGGCGGTCACGATCACCGCGACCGCCGGCCGGGCTGACCGCGACCGCCGGCGTGAGCGTCACCGACAACGAGCCGCCCGGCCCGGCCCTGACGGTGACGATCAACCGGACCGGCGTGCTGGAGCAGACCGGCGCCAACGCCGCCACCGGCACCGTCACCCGCTACGGCTTCCGCTCGACCAGGCGCTCACCGTCACCCTCACCAGCAGCGACACGACCGAAGCGACCGTCCCGGCGACTGTCACCATCCCGGCCGGGCAGGCGTCGGCCACGTTCGCGTCACCTCGGTCGACGACACGTTCGTCGACGGCACCCGGCGGTGACCATCACCGCGTCGGCCACCGCGCCCGGCGCCCGACCGGCCCGATCACCTACGACACCACGCTGGGGCCGAACGGCGGGTGGGTGAACGGATGGGTCAACGGTCGGGTGGCGATCGCCCCGGACGGGAAGATGGTCGTCGCCGGCACCTACGGGACGGTCGGCTCGAACGCCGACTTCGGCGTCTACCGGTACAACGCGAACGGCACCCCCGACGCCACGTTCGGATCGTCGGGTACGGTGTGCAACTCAACCCGGTCGGCCCGTCCGACCAGCCGGCCGCGGTCCTCGTCCAGCCGGACGGCAAGATCGTCGTCGCCGGCTACGGCACCACCTCGGCCACCGCGTCCGGCGAGATGGTGGTCGTCCGGCTCCGGGCCAACGGCACCCTCGACGCCCGCGTTCGACACCGACGGGATCGTCCGGCTCACCTTCGGGTCGGGCGTCTTCACCAACGTCTTCGACGCCGCCCTCCAGCCGGACGGCAAGATCCTCCTGGCCGGGAACATCGGGGCCGACTTCGCCGTCGTCCGGCTCAACGCCAACGGCACCCTCGACACCACGTTCGACGGCGACGGGGTCGTGCGAGACGGCCCTGAGCGCCGCGGGCGAACGGCGTACGGGGTGGCCGTCGCCCCGGACGGGAAGATCGTGGCCGTCGGGGCGGTGGCCGAGGGGAGCGCGACCGACCAGCGGCTCGTCGTCGCCCGGTACAACGCGGACGGCACCCCCGACGCCGGGTTCGGCACCGGCGGGGTCGTCAGCGCGACCGTCGCGGCGCGACCACCTACTACGAGCAGGCCACCGACGTGGTCGTCCAGCCGGACGGGAAGGTGGTCGTCGCGGCCACCCTCGGGAACACCGCCGACGGCGGCACCGACTTCGCCGTCCTGCGGTTCAACGCCGACGGCACGCCGGACGCCGGGTTCGCCACCAGCGGGGTCTACACCGAGGCCGCGGCCAGCGCCTCGGCGGAGCGACCCGGGTCATCCTCCAGCCCGACGGCCGCGATCCTCGCCGCCGGGACCGCCGGCTCGTACCAGGCCGGCACGATCCGCGGCCGCTTCGTCCGCCTGTCCCCGGCCGGGGTGTTCGAGAACCGCACCGACTCGGCGTGGTCCACCTCGACGGTGCAGTCGATCGCGCAGGACTCCGCGGGGAACATCTACCTCGCGTACAACTACGGCGTCGTCCGGCCCCAGCGGGTACGTGGACCGGTACCGGACGGTCGGCGCGGCGGTGACCGGGTCGGCCGGGCTGAACGTGCTGGACAACGAGCCGTTCGCGGCCGTCAACGACAGCTTCGCGGCGACCGAGGAGACGCCGCTGACCGTGACCGCGGCCAACGGCGTGCGGTCGAACGACACCGTCACCGCCCCGCTGAGCGCACCAGCGTGACGGCCGAGTTGGTCGCCAGCCCGACCCGCGGCACCCTGAGCTTCAACGCCGACGGCAGCTTCACCTACACCCCGGGGGCCAACGTCTCCGGCACCGACACGTTCACCTACCGGCTCCGCGACGGCATCGGGGTGAGCAACACGGCCACCGTCACCATCAACGTGGCCAACGTGAACGACGCCCCGGTCGCGGTGAACGACTCGTACACCACCGCCGAGGACGCCCCGCTCACCGTCAGCACCACCGCGGCGACAACCTCGCTGTCGATGGTCAGCGACCCCGGCGACTGGATCGGCCAGGGGCGGACGTACAACCTGTCGCCGTCCACCGGGACCTTCACCGTCAGCGGGAACGCCACGTACCTGACGGTCAACTACCAGAACCCGAGCAACTCTTCGGACTACTGGTCGCTCTCCTTCCGCTCGCCGTTCGACAACGTCCCGCTGTCCGCCGGGGACGTACCTCAACGCCGAGCGGGCCGCGTTCCGGACCGTCGGCAGGCCGGGGATGGACGTCACCGGCCAGCACCGCGGGTCGAACACCCTGACCGGGCTACTTCACCATCCTCCAGCTCGACACCAACGCGAACGGCACCATCAGCCGGTTCGCGGCCGACTTCGAGCAGCACTCGGAGGGGGGCACGCCGGCCCTCCGCGGGACGGTCCGGTTCAACTACGCGCCCGGGCCGGCCCCGGGGTGCTGGCCAACGACTCGGACCCCGACCGCGACCCGCTGACGGTGTCGCTCGTGAGCGGCCCGGCCCACGGCCAGCTCGCGCTCAACCCGGACGGCACGTTCACCTACACCCCGGACGCCGAACTACAACGGGCCGGACTCGTTCACCTACACGGCGTCGGACGGGGCGCTCGACAGCAACGCCGCCACCGTGAACCTGAACGTGACCGCGGTCAACGACGCGCCGGCCACGATGAACGACACCGCGACCACCGCCGAGGACACCGCCGTCACGATCGCCGTGCTCGCCAACGACACCGACCCGGAGGGCGACCGCTGATCACGGCGGTGACGTCACCCAGCCGGCCGAACGGCACGGTCGGTGAACGCGAACGGCCAGATCGTCTACACCCCGGGCGGCGAACTTCAACGGGACCGACACGTTCACCTACCGGCCGAGCGACCGTGGCCGAGCGGCTGACCGGGAACGCGCCACGGTGACCGTGACCGTGACCCCGGTCGACGACCCGCCGGTCGCCCAGGCCAACAGCTACACCACCGACCAGGGCGTACCCTGACCGTCGTCCTGTACACCGGGGTGCTGGCCAACGACACCGACCCGGACGGCGACCCGCTCACCGCGGCGCTCGTGACCGGCCCGACGAACGGGCATCGCTCACCCTGAACGCGGACGGCTCGTTCACCTACACCCCGGACCCGGCGTTCTTCGGGACCGACTCGTTCACCTACGCGGCCGACGACGGCACCGGGCTGACCGCGACCGCGACCGTCACGCTCACCGTCCTCCGGACCAACAACCCGCCGGTTGCTGCGGACGACGCGGCCACCACGAACGAGGACACGCCGGTCGTCATCGCCGTGCGTCGCGAACGACTCGGACCCGAACGGCGACCCGTCACCGGCGGTGGTCTTCACCCAGCCGGCCAACGGCACGGCCGCGTACAGCGCGAACGACGGGCGGATCTAGTACACGCCCGACCGCGAACTTCCACGGCACCGACACGTTCACCTACCGCGTCTTCGACGGCCGGGCGTACAGCGAGCCGGCCACGGTCACGGTAACCGTGAACCCGGTCAACGACGCCCCGATCGCCGCAGAGCGACTCGTTCAGCGTCGTCGAGGACAACACGCTGACCGTCGACCGTGGTGGAGCCGAACCGGCCGCTCGGCGTCCTGTGGAACGACACCGACGCCGAGAACGACCCGCTGACGGCAACGGCGGTCGTCTCCGGACCGACGGCGGCACGGTGACCGTCAACGCCGACGGCAGTTTCACGTACACTCCGCGGCCGAACTTCAGCGGGACCGACACTTTCTACTACCGGGTGTCGGACGGGGCGCTCGAGCAGCGTCGGCGAGGTGACCATCACCGTGATCGCCGGTGAACGACCCGCCGGTCGGCGACCCCGACACCGCTGACCGCGACCGAGGACACGACGCTCACCATCCTCGTGACCGCCCTGACGCAACGACACCGACCCGGACGGGGACGTCCTCTCGATCGGCGACTTCACCCAGCCGGCCCACGGGACGCTCACCCGGGCGGTGACGTTCAGCGGGCTCATCTACCGTCCCGCACGCGAACTACAACGGCCCGGACTCGTTCACCTACCGGCCGCTGGACCACGGGCAACTTCAGGGGAACGTCGACCACCGTGACCATTAACGTGGCCGCGGTGAACGACGCCCCGGTCGGCGCAGCCGGACCCCTACACCCTGACCGAGGACACGCCCCTCACGGTCGCCGCGCCCGGGCGTGCTGGCCAACGACACGGACGTGGAGGGGAGCCCGCTTACCGCGGTGCTGGTCACCGGCCCGGCAACGGCACGCGTGACCCTGAACGCCGACGGCAGCTTCACCTACACCCCGCGGGCGAACTACAACGGCACCGCCTCGTTCACCTACCGGCCGTCCGACGGGCAGGCCCAGGCGCGTCGGCGACGGTGTCGCCTCACCGTCGCCCCGGTGAACGACGCCCCGGTCGCCCCCCGACGCGTACACCGTGGCCGAGGACGGCACCCTGACCGTCCGTCGGCGGCGGGGTCGCCCTCGACCAGCAGAGCCTGCGGGACGGGCACCCACTTCACCGTCTCGCAGAACCTGACCGAGTTCCAGCAGGGCGTGCAGGCCGGGTCGGCCGGCACCCTGGCGTCGTTCGACCTGTACATCGTCAGCGGGCCCCGGCCTCGGTGTTCGACGTGTTCGTCAACCGGGGCGCCCCGTGGCAGCCCGGACGCGCCCCGAGTTCGTCACCGAGCTGACGGTCACCTCGGCGATATCAACCAGTGGGTGACGTTCGACGTGTCCGCGGCGAACATCCAGCTGGCCGCCGGCGAGTGGTTCACCATCGGGACCCGGGACGGGTTCGGCGATTCGCGCCTTCCTGGTCGGCTCTACGCGGACCACGGCGGCGACTCGTACCCCGGCGGCCGGCTGATGCGGAACCTCCGCCCGTGGACAGCGGCGGCGGGGGCGGGGCCGACTTCAAGTTCCGCACCCGGATGCTGGCCCCCGGCGGGGTGCTGGCCAACGACACGGACGTGGACGGGGAACGCCCTGTCCGCCGTGCTGGTGTCCGGCCCGGCCCACGGCACCCTGGCCCTGGCCGCGAACGGCAGTTTCACCTACACCCCGGCCGCGAACTACAACGGGCCGGACTCGTTCACCTACAAGGCGAACGACGGCACGCCGACAGCAACGTGGCGACAGTGTCGCTCACCGTGACGGCGGTGAACGACGCCCCGCCGCTGGCGGGGCTGAACGACGCGGCCGCCGACGAGGACGCCGCGGTCACGGTGGCCGGTGCTGGCGAACGACACGGACCCCGAGGGCGGCCCGCTGACCGTGACCGCGGCGACCCAGGGGCGAACGGGGCCGTCACGTTCACGGCCCGGCCGGGGCACCTTACACCCCGACCGCGAACTTCTCCGGGACGGACACGTTCGCCTACACGGTCTCCGACGGCGAACGGCGGCTCGGCCGACCGGGACCGTGCGGTGACCGTGACCGCGGTGAACGACGCCCCGACCCTCAACCCGCCGGCGACCTCACGGTCGCCGAGGACGCGGGCGCCCGACCGTGAGCCTCGCCGGGATCACGGCCGGACGGGCGAGTCGCAGTCCCTCACGGTCACGGCCAGTTCGGACAACCCGGCGCGCCCGGACCCGACCGTCGCGTACACCGGCCCGAACTCGACCGGACGACCTTCGCCCCGGTCGCCGACAGGTACGGGACCGGACCGTCACCGTCACGGTCAGCGACGGGCAACTGACCACGTCGCCGGACCTTCGCCGTCACCGTCGCCCCGGTGAACGACCCGCCGACCCCGGCGGCTGCTCGCCGACCTGACGATTCCGGAGGACGCCGGCGCCCGGACCGTGGACCTGACCGGGATCGCCGCCGGGCCGAACGAGTCGCAGACCCTGACCGTGACCGCCGTGTCGAGCAACCCGGCGCTGATCCCGAACCCGACGGTCGGCTACACCAGCCCGAACTCGGCCGGCTACGCTGACCTTCGCCCCGGTCGCCGACGCCACCGGGACCGCCACCATCACCGTCACGGTCAGCGACGCGGGGACTGACCGTGACCCGAGAGTTCGCCGTCACCGTCCCCCCGGTCAACGACGCCCCGTTGTTCACCCCCGGTGCGAGCCAGACGGTCACCGCCGGGGCCGGGCCGCAGACGGTCGCCGGGTGGGCGACGAACGTCTCCCGCGGCCCGGCCGACGAGGCCGGCCAGGGGCTGACGTTCGTGGTCACGACCACCAACCCCGGGCTGTTCGTCGCCCCGCCGGCCATCGACCCGGCGACCGGCACCCGCCTTCATCCCGGAAGCCGGCGCGAGCGGCACGGCCACCGTCACCGTCGTCCTCGGGGACAACGGCGGGACGGCGAACGGCGGCGTGGACACGTCCGCGGTCCGCACATTCACCATCACCGTCAACCCGAACGGACTGCCGACCACGCCCGGCATCCGAAAGGTCGGGACCGAGCTGGTCATCACCGGGGCGGACACCAACGACACGGTGACCGTGACCCAGCAGGGGAACGGCGCGGTGAAGGTGAACGCCACGCTCAACGGGAAGAAGTACAACAACCAGTCGTTCAGCGGGGTGACCCGCATCCGCGTGGACGCCGAGGGCGGGAACGACACGATCTCGTTCGCCGGGGTCACGACCATCCCGACGTGGACCGACGCCGGGGCGGGGAACGACACCGTGACCGGCGGCGGCGGCGCCGACCAGATCTACCTCGGCGCCGGCACCGACACCGCCGACGGCGGGGCCGGAGACGACCTGATCGCCGGCGGGGCGGGCGAGGACTTGATCCAGGGCGGGGCAGGAAACGACAACTCTACGGCGGGGACGACGACGACTTCGTGATCGGCGGGCCGGGGGTGGATCAGCTGTTCGGCCAGGCCGGCAACGACATCCTGGTCGGGGGGTCGGCTTCGGTCCGGAGCACCAGTTCCGATTCGCTCCGGAAGGTGCTGACCGACTGGAACCCGGCCGTCCGGCGGCGTCGGCGGGTACGCGGACATCCGGAACCGGCTGGTGATCACCGACGACGGGGCGGCCGACCCGCTCACCGGCGGGACCGGGATCGACTGGTTCTGGGAACCGCTCTTCGGTTCGGTCGTCGATCCGGAGCCGGGCGAGCAGCGGAACTGACCCGAAAGCCGGCCCGCCCTCCGAATTTCGCCACGCCTCGGCCCCGTTGCCCCGTCGCACTCCGGCGGCAGCGGTCGGCGTCTGCCGGTCTTCAAGCTCCCGGGCGAGATCCCGTCTGCCGAAGCGATCGTGCGCGTCGGAAGACGGGTCGCCGGGGATCGCCGCGCGGAGGCTGCTTTTTTAGGCACTCACCGGCCCGGACGCGCCGCACACGCCGGACCCATCAGATAGTGGTCGCACTCGCCGGCGGCCCCGCGGCCCTCGTTGATCGCCCACACGACCAGGCTCTGGCCGCGCCGCATGTCGCCGGCCGCGAACACGCCCGGCACGCTCGTGCGAACTTGCCGTGCTCCGCCTTCGCGTTCGTGCGGGCGTCCTTCTCCACGCCGAGCTGGTCGAGCAGCTGGTTCTCCGGCCCGCTGAAGCCCAGCGCCAGCAGCACCAGCTGGGCCGGGAAGACCTGCTCCGAGCCGGGGACGTTGCGCGGCACCGCCCGGCCGTTGTCCTTCACCCACTCGACGCGGACGGTGTGGATCTCCTTGAGGTGGCCCTGCTCGTCGCCGACGAACTTCGTCGTCTGGATCGCGTACTGCCGCGGGTCGGCGCCGAAGAGCGCCTCGGCCTCCTCCTGGCCGTAGTCGAGCTTGTAGACCTTCGGCCACTGCGGCCAGGGGTTGTCCGGCGGCCCGCTCCAGCGGCGGCCTGCGGCACGATCTCCAGCTGCAGGATGCTCCGGCAGCCGTGCCGCAGCGCGGTGCCGACGCAGTCGGTGCCGGTGTCGCCGCCGCCGATGACGACCACGTCCTTGCCCTTCGCCGAGAGGTACTGGCCGTCGGCGTGGCTGGCTGTCGAGCAGGCTCTTGGTGTTGCCGTGCAGGAACTCCATGGCGAAGTGGATGCCCTCGAGCTGCCGGCCCTCCGTCTTCGCGAAGAAGTCGTTCGGCTTCGTCGCCCCGCCGCACAGCACGACGGCGTCGAACTCCTCGCGCAGCTTCGCCGCGGGGTAGTCCTTGCCGACCTCGCAGTTGGTGACGAAGGCGACGCCCTCGGCCGCATGCAGTCGACGCGGCGCTGGACGATGCTCTTGTCGAGCTTCATGTTGGGGATGCCGTACATGAGCAGCCCGCCGACGCGGTCGGCGCGCTCGAACACCGTGACCCAGTGCCCGGCCTTGTTCAGCTGGTCGGCGCAGGCCAGCCCGGCGGGGCCGGAGCCGACGACGGCGACCTTCTTGCCGGTGCGCACCGCGGGCGGCTCGGGCACGATCCAGCCCTCCTCGAAGCCCCGGTCGACGATGGCGCACTCGATGCTCTTGATCGTCACCGGCGGCTCGCTGATGCCCAGCACGCACGACCCCTCGCACGGCGCGGGGCAGACCCGGCCGGTGAACTCGGGGAAGTTGTTGGTCTTGTGCAGCCGCTCCAGGGCTTCCTGCCACAGCCCGCGGTAGACCAGGTCGTTCCACTCCGGGATCAGGTTGTTGATCGGGCAGCCCGAGGCCATGCCCTCGATCAGCGTCCCGGTGTGGCAGAACGGCACGCCGCAGTCCATGCAGCGCGCGCCCTGCTTGTGCAGCAGTGGCGTCGTCGGCGTGGCCGTGGAACTCGTCCCAGTCGGACGCGCTCCGCGGGATGCGCCAGCGGCAGCTCGCGCGTACTCCATGAATCCAGTCGGCTTGCCCATCGTTCGACACCCGAGCAGGGACACGGTACCATGAAGAAGTCCAGCGTCCTGCTGCTTGCCCATCTGTCCGACTTCTGTCCGTCGCCTCACTTCCGCCCACGCGCCAGGTCGTGGGCGTTCTCCTCGAACGCCGCCATGACCGCCTCCTCGTCCGACAGCCCCTGCGCGCTGGAAGCGCCTCTGCGTCTCGATCACCCGGCGGTAGTCGTTCGGGTAGACCTTCACGAACTTCGGCCGCATGCTCGTCCCAGTCGTCGCAGCACCTGCCGCGACCGGTCGCTGCCGGTGTAGCTCGGCGTGCTTCTGCAGACCAGCTCGCGCACCTCGGCCATCTCCTCCGCGTCCTCCAGCCCGAACAGCTGCACCATCTCCGGTTGCAGTTGCCCGGGAAGTCGCCGTCCTCGTCGTAGACGTAGGCGACGCCGCCCGACATGCCCGCCGCGAAGTTCTTGCCCGTCGGCCCCAGCACGACCACCCGCCCGCCGGTCATGTACTCGCAGCCGTGGTCGCCCACCGACAGCACGACCGCGTTCACGCCGCTGTTGCGCACGCAGAAGCGCTCGCCCGCCATGCCGCGGATGTACGCCTCGCCGGCCGTCGCCCCGTAGAACGCCACGTTGCCGATGATGACGTTCTCCGATCGCCCGGAACGTCGAGCCGGCCGGCGGGTAGACGATGATCTTGCCGCCGGACAGCCCCTTGCCGACGTAGTCGTTGGCGTCGCCTTCCAGCGCCAGCGTGATGCCCCGCGGCACGAACGCCCCGAAGCTCTGGCCGGCCGAGCCGTTGAACTGCAGCCGGATCGTGTCGTCCGGCAGCCCGGCCGCCCCGTAGCGGCGCGTCACCTCGCTGCCGAGGATCGTGCCGACCACGCGGTTGACGTTGCGGATCGGCAGGGTCGCCGCGACCGGCTCGCCGCTGCTCCAGCGCCGGCTTGCACAGCGGGAGCAGCGTCGTCACGGTCCAGCGCCTGGTCCAGGCCGTGGTCCTGCTCCTGGCTGCAGTACCGGCCGACGCGTCGGCGCCGACCGCCGGCTGGTAGAAGATCGGCGAGAAGTCCAGCCCCTTCGCCTTGTAGTGCTCGACGGCCTGCGTCGTCTCCAGCCGCTCGGTGCGGCCGACCATCTCCTCGAGCGTGCGGTAGCCGAGCCGGGCCATCAGCTCGCGCACCTCCTCGCGATGAACCGCATGAAGTTGACGACGTGCTCCGGGTCGCCGGTGAACTTCTTGCGCAGCTCCGGGTCCTGCGTCGCCACGCCGACCGGGCAGGTGTTCAGGTGGCACACGCGCATCATCACGCAGCCCAGGGCCACCAGCGGGGCCGTCGCGAAGCCGAACTCCTCCGCCCCCAGCAGCGCCCCGATCACCACGTCGCGGCCCGTCTTCAACTGGCCGTCCACCTCGACGACGATGCGGCTGCGCAGGTCGTTGAGCAGCAGCGTCTGCTGCGTCTCGGCCAGGCCCAGCTCCCACGGGGCGCCGGCGTGCTTGATGCTCGTCAGCGGCGAGGCGCCCGTGCCGCCGTCGTGCCCGGAGATCAGCACCACGTCGGCGTGGGCCTTCGACACGCCCGCCGCCACCGTGCCGACGCCCACCTCCGCCACCAGCTTGACGCTGATCCGCGCCTGGCGGTTGGCGTTCTTCAGGTCGTGGATCAGCTCGGCCAGGTCCTCGATGCTGTAGATGTCGTGGTGCGGCGGCGGCGAGATCAGGCCGACGCCCGGCGTCGAGTGGCGCACCTTCGCGATCCACGGGTAGACCTTGCTGCCGGGCAGCTGGCCGCCCTCGCCGGGCTTGGCCCCCTGGGCCATCTTGATCTGCAGCTCCTTGGCGTTGACCAGGTACTCGCTGGTCACGCCGAACCGGCCCGAGGCCACCTGCTTGATGGCGCTGTTCTTGGAGTCGCCGCGCTCGTTGGTCCAGGGGTAGCGCTCCGGGTCCTCGCCGCCCTCGCCGGTGTTGCTCTTGCCGCCGATGCGGTTCATGGCGATGGCCAGCGTCTCGTGCGCCTCCTGGCTGATCGAGCCGTAGGACATCGCCCCGGACTTGAACCGCTTCATGATCGACTCGACCGGCTCGACCTCCTCCAGGGGCACCGGCGGCCGGTCGAACTTCAAGTCGAACAGCCCGCGGATGGTGCAGAGCCGGCGCGCCTGGTCGTCCACCAGCTTGCTGTACTGCTTGAACACCTCGTAGTTGTCGGCGCGGCAGGCGTGCTGGAGCTTGTGGATCGTCTCCGGGTTGAACAGGTGGTACTCGCCGTCCTTGCGGTACTGGTAGTGCCCGCCCACGTCGAGCGTGTGGCCGTTGACCTGCCGGTCGGGGAACGCCCGGCGGTGCCGCGCCTCGGCCTCGGCGGCGATCACGTCCAGGCCGACGCCGGAGATGCGCGACGGCGTCCAGGTGAAGTACCGGTCGACGACCTCCTTGCCCAGGCCGATGGCCTCGAAGATCTGCGCCCGCAGTAGCTCTGCGCCGTCGAGATGCCCATCTTGGACATCACCTTCAGCACGCCCTTGTCCACCGCCTTGACGTAGTTCTCGATCGCCTTCTTCGTGCGTCGACGCCCGTCGAGCGACCCCTGGCGGATCAGGTCTTCGAGCGTCTCGAAGGCCAGGTAGGGGTTGATGGCCCCGGCCCCGTAGCCGATCAGCAGCGCGAAGTGATGCACCTCGCGCGGCTCGCCGCTCTCCAGGATCAGGCCGACCTTGCGTGCGCGTCCCCTCGCGGATCAGGTGGTGATGCACCCCGGCGACGGCCAGCAGCGCCGGGATCGGGGCGTGGTCGCGTCGACGCCGCGGTCGCGACAGGATGAGGAAGTCGTAGCCCTCGCGCGATCGGCCTCGGCTGGCGTCGCGGCACAGCTCGTCCATCGCCTGTTCCAGGCCGGCCGCCCCCTGCTTGACCGGGAAGAGGATCGGCAGCGTCATCGACCGGAAGCCGTCCGGCGGCTGGCCGTCGAGCGCGCCGATCTTGTCCATCTCCTCGTTGGTCAGGATCGGCGACTTCAGCTTGATCTGCCGGGCCGAGCTGCGGCGTCGGCTCCAGCAGGTTGCCCTCGGCGCCGATGGTCGTGTCCATCGACATGATGACCTCCTCGCGGATGCAGTCCACCGGCGGGTTGGTCACCTGGGCGAAGAGCTGCTTGAAGTAGTTGTAGAGCAGCTGCGGCCGGTCCGAGAGCACGGCCAGGGCCGCGTCGTTGCCCATCGAGCCGATCGCCTCGTTGCCCGTCTGCGCCATCGGCGGCAGCAGGATCTTCAGGTCCTCGCAGGTGTAGCCGAACGCCTGCTGCCGCTGCAGCACGACTTCTCGTGGTCCGGGCGCGGTGGACGACCGGCGCCGGCGGGCAGGTCCTCCAGCGAGACGACGTTGTCGCGCAGCCACTCGGCGTAGGGCTGCTCGCGTGGCGATGCCCTGCTTCAGCTCCTCGTCGGCGATGATCCGGCCCTGCTCCAGATCGACGAGGAACATGCGCCCCGGCTGGAGCCGGCCCTTGTGCAGCACGTCCTCCGGCGGCGACGTCCAGCACGCCGACCTCCGACGCCATGATCACCAGGCCGTCCTTGGTGACGTAGTAGCGCGACGGCCGCAGGCCGTTGCGGTCGAGGACGGCGCCGATCCGGCGGCCGTCGGTGAAGGCGATCGACGCCGGGCCGTCCCACGGCTCCATCAGGCAGGCGTGGTACTCGTAGAAGGCCCGCTTCTCGGGCTCATGCGCGGCGTCGCCGCCCCACGGCTCGGGGATCATCATCATCATCGCGTGCGGCAGCGACCGGCCGGCCAGCACCAGCAGCTCCAGGGCGTTGTCGAACATGGCCGAGTCGCTGCCGCTCTCGTCGATGACGGGCAGGATCTTCTCGATGTCGTCGCCGAACAGGCTCGGAGCGGAACAGGCTCTCGCGGGCGTGCATCCAGTTGACGTTGCCGCGCAGGGTGTTGATCTCGCCGTTGTGGCAGATGTAGCGGTAGGGGTGGGCGCGCGCCCAGGTGGGGAAGGTGTTGGTGCTGAAGCGCGAGTGGACCAGGGCCAGGGCCGTCTCGATGGCTCGGGTCGCCGAGGTCGGGGAAGTAGGGGTCAGCTGCGCGGCGTTGAGCATGCCCTTGTAGATGAGCGTCTTGCACGACAGGCTCGGGACGTAGAACATGCCCGCGCTGCTGCAGGTCCGACTTGCGGACGGCGTTCTCGACGCGCTTGCGGATGACGTAGAGCTTCCGCTCGAAGGCCAGCTCGTCGTTGCCGAGGCCGCGCACGTCGCGTCCTGCGGCCGATGAAGACCTGCTGCATGACCGGCTCGCCGGACTGCGCCGTCGGGCCGATCATCGAGTTGTCGGTGGGCACGTCGCGCCAGCCGAGGAAGGCCTGCCCCTCCTCGCGGATGATCTGCTCGAAGAGGCCCTCGCAGAGCGCGCGGTCGGCGGGTCGGTCGGCAGGAAGACCAGGCCGACGCCGTACTCGCCGGCGCGGGCAGCGTCGATGCCGAGCCGGTCGCACTCGCTGGCGAGGAAGCGCGTGCGGGCATCTGGAGGAGGATGCCGGCGCCGTCGCCGGTGTTCTTCTCGCAGCCGCACGCGCCGCGGTGCTCCAGGTTGACGAGGATCTGCATGCGCCTTGCGGATGATGTCGTGCGACTTGCGGCCCTTGAGGTCCACGACGAAGCCGACGCCGCAGGAGTCGTGCTCGTAGCGGGGGTCGTAGAGGCCCTGCTGCGGGGGAAGGATGCGTGTGTCATGGCACGTTCCTCTTCCGCGGGCGGCCTGGGCGTGGCGAGTCAGAGCCGGAGGCGATCGGCGGCCGTTGGCGGCCGGGGCACGTCGCCGGCGTTGGCCCGGAGCAGGTCGATGAAGGCGAGGGCGGCGCTGCCGAGCCGGTGATGCCGGCGGTGGATGATGCCCAGCGGCCGCACCAGCCTGGCAGCCGGCCAGCCGCAGGCGCGGAGCGAGCCGGCGAGCACCTCCTGGCGGAGCGTCGGCTCGGGCAGCAGGGCGACGCCGGCCCCGACCTCGATGCCTTCTTGATGTTCTCGATGTTGTCGAACTCGAGCACCACCTCGACGCCGACGCCGTGGCGGCGCAGGAAGCGATCGACCTCCTGGCGGATGACCAGCCCCTTCTCGAAGGCGACGTACTTCTCGCCGTCGAGCCCGGCCGGGTCGAACGCGCCGGCCGGGCCAGCGGGTGGGCCGGGGTGCAGGCCACCACCATCTCCTCCTCGCGCCAGGGCAGGACGGTCAGGTCGCGCGAGCGCGCGGGGAAGGACACCAGGCCGAGGTCGGCCAGGCCGTCGCGGACGCGCTCGTAGACCTGGTCGGGGTGGAGGTAGTCGATGTGGACCTTGACGTGCGGGTTGTCGCGCCTCGAAGCGCTCGACGTGCTGGCCCATGTCGCCCAGCCCGACGGAGTAGATGGCCGCCACGCGCACGGTCAGGGCCAGCTCGCCTGCGCCTGGCGGAGCGACGCCTCCAGCTCCAGGTACTGCTCGAGCAGCCGCTTGCAGCCCTCGTAGTACGCCTGGCCGAGCGCGGTCAGCTGCAGCGGCCGCTGCGAGCGGTCGACGAGTTGGCCGCCCAGCCGCTCCTCCAGCTCGTGGACGATCCGGCTCACCGCCGGCTGAGAAATGTCGTTGGCCTCGGCCGCCTTGGAGAAGCTGCCCGAGTTGATCAGATCGCAGAACACCTTGATCGCCTCCAGTCGCATGGAGAAATGATACTATTTGGCAGGTAAATACAAGGAGGTAATTTGTGAACAAGAATGAATCGTGCGTTTTCGTCCCGGGGGCTTCGTTCGGGAATCGCGTACGA
>CAWAPZ010000003.1:0-268265 GCA_963784045.1 Vicinamibacterales bacterium | reverse complement strand
CTCGCGCGAGCGGCTTCTCCACCAGCACCCCAATGCCGCGCTGCAGGAATGGCAGCGACACCGATAGATGGGCCTCGGTCGGCACGGCGACGGTAACGGCGTCGACATGCCCGAGCATCTCGGCCGCGCTCGAGAACGAGGGGACATTCACCAGGCTCCCGATTTCCCGCGCGCGCGGCTCGTTGACGTCGACGATGCCGACCAGGTCGACCCCGGGCAGCGCCGCGAGAATCCCCGCGTGGTGCCTCCGAGCGCTCCCACTCCAATCACAGCGACGCGTGTGTTCATGTCTTTTGTGTCCCAACGCAAAGACGCAGAAACGCAAAGACTTCTTTTGAAGACATTCTTCGCATCTTGGCGTCTTCGCGTTGAGATACTAACGTTTCTCCCGCCCCACGATTGCTGATCCCCTGCTTCGTCGGCGCTCTTGAGGAGCTCGTCGCGGTCGAACATCAGTGTCCTGCCTGTGTGACCGACATCGCCGTGCCCTTGCGACGCGCATCGTCTGGATCGTCGCGAGCCCGATGACCGGCACGTCGAAGCGCATGTCCTGCTTAGGTTTCGCCACTTTGACGATGCGGACGCCGGTACCGGCCAGGCGGCCGGCGCGCGCGATCACCTCGTCGGTGCCTTCCATCGCCTCGACCGCCACTACGCGCCTTCGCCTTGACCGCAATCGTCTGGCCGATGTCAGAGCCCGGCGATTGTGTCGGCGCACTGGTATCCGAATGCGAAGTCCTTCTGGTCTTCTTCCGACGGTTCACGTTGCGTCATGGTGCCTGCCGCCGCCAGCATCGGCTTCAGCAGCGATGTGGAATCGATCAGCTCGATCCCCTCGTCTTTCAACACCGCAGCGACCGCGCCAATCAACCCGTCGGTGTTGCGAAACGGCAGCTTCATGAGCACGGACATGAACTTTGCGTCCGGCACGATGCCGCCGGCGAAGATCTTCGTGTGCTTCACCTGGCCGGCCATCACGGCGTGGCTTGCGCCGGCGCTCTTCAACAGCGCAATGCATCGGCCCAGCTCGCCTATCGATATCCAGTGAATCGCCGCGCTGGCTTTCGCAGCGGCGTCATTCAGATCGGCGAAGGCTTCTTCCTTGGCGGCGATGACGGTGACGTCGTACCCCATCGCACGTGCCGCCTCCAGGACCAGGAACGGAAACCGCCCGTTGCCAGCGATCAGGCCTAACCTGATCCCCGATCCCCGATCCCCAACCCCGAGTGGTTCCTATTCATCGGCGACCGCTTCCTCCGTTCGCCGAGTCGGCCGCCGCAGCAGCGGACCGCGCTGTGAGTTGCGGATGAAGTCGACAAAGACCTGTACTCTCCGGGCATGCCAGCGTGGTGTCCTGCTCGATCTTCCGCAGGGCGCGCGTCGTGTTCAGACGTGACGTCAGCAGCTACCGGTACGCGCGCTTCAACTTGCCCACGACCTCTGGAGTGAAGCCGCGCCGCATCAGGCCAAGCGTGTTCAGTCCGTACCCCGCGTGCGATTGCCGACCGTCTTGGCATACGGAAGCGCATCCTTGGTGACGACCGAATAGCCGCCGATGAAGGCATGCCGCCCGATGCGGCAGAACTGATGCACGCCGGAGCCGGCGCTGATGGTCGCGAAGTCGTCGACGAACACGTGGCCGCCGAGCGTGGCGCGATTGCCGAAGATCGTGTCATCGCAGATGTGGCAGTCGTGCGCCACGTGCGCGTAAGCCATGAACACGTTCCGGTCGCCGATTCGCGTCCGGCCGCCACCCCCTTTCGTGCCGCGGTGAATCGTCACGAACTCACGGAAGATGTTGCGATGGCCGATGGTCAGGTAGGTCTCCTCGCCTTGGAATTTGAGGTCCTGCGGGATGAGGCCGATCGACGCGAAGGGATAGATCTCGGTCTCGTCGCCGATGTCCGTCTATCCGTCCACCACCGCCGACGCGCCAATGCGGCATCGGCGGCCAAGCCGAACGTGCTCGCCTACCACGGCGTTCGGACCGATGATCGTCCCGGCCCCGATCTGGGCGCCTTTCATGACGACGGCGGTCGGGTGGATCCGGACGCCATCGGGCACAACGGCGAGCAGCAAATCCATCTCGGCCACGATCTGATCGCCGACATACGCCACACCGCGCGTTTTCGCCATCGTCGTGCGCGCCTTCAGTAGCGTCACTTCGAGTCGAAGCTGATCGCCCGGGACGACTTGCCGGCGGAACTTGGCACCGTCGACGCCGTGCAGAAAGACGCGCGACATTGGCATCGGTCCTTCACGATCGAGCACCAGCGCCGCGGCCACCTGGGTCAGCGTCTCAAACATCAGGCACGCCAGGCATCAGCGGTACGCCGGGAAATGGCCCTGAAAAAACTCTCGTTGATCGTGACGTTCTTGTGCGCGACGAGCCGCTTCCCCGGTTCGTGCTCGTCGATGGCGTCGACCAGCACGGACGGATGGCGATAACAGAGGCGATCGAGGAAACGGAGAGGTCCATGGACACGGTGGGACTAAGAATATCCGAAAGGGCGAAGAGCCAAGAGCGAAGAGCCGAAATTCAACCTCGGCTCTCAGTTCTTTGGTCTTTGCTCTCTGCCTTCTGCTCTGACTAACCGAAGGTGCTCTTACGGTTTCGCGGGCGCAGGAGCCGCCGGCTTCTGCGTCGCAGGCGGCGTCGTCGCTGCGGGCGGCGCGGCCGGCGGCGCAGCGGGCTTTGCAGTCGATGGCGCAGGCGCCGCGGGTTTCGCAGTGGCCGGCGCGGGCGGCTTCGGAGCCGCGGCATACTTGCCGGAGTCGAAGCGCTTGATCACTTCACCGGTGATATCGAGCGAGGGATCGACATAGATCGCGCCGGCATCACCCGCGCTGAAGAGCAGACCAATGGCCAGCTCCTTGACCACGGCGTCGACGACCGGGCGCAGCTTCTCCTGGAACTCGGCCTGGAGCGACTGCTGGAGCTCCTGCACCTCGGCGTTCGCGTCCTCCTGAAAGCGATCGATTTCGACGGTGAGACGATCGATTTCCTTCTGCGTCTGCGCGCGAGCCGCCTCGTTCAATACCGCTCCGCCCTGCTGCAGCTTCTGCTGGTTACCCTAGAGCTCTGGTTTTGTCCTGGAGCTCGGTGGACTTCTTCTGAGTCAGCGCTTGCACCTTCCCGCTCGCCGCTTTGCCTTCTGTCGACTCTGCCGCGATGCGCTGCAGATCGAGGAAGGCCATTCGTAGAGGAGCCTGGGGCGGGGCACGGCCCGCCGGGGGAGGCGGCGTCTGAGCAAACGCTGGTCGCGCCGAACACCATCACACTGAACGCCGCCGCCGCTGAAAATCTCATCATCTGAAACGATCCTCGCTGCTTAGAAAGTTGAGCCGACGTCAAACCGGAATCGGAATGCCTTTTCCTGCTGGCCCGTACTGTAGTTCAGGACCCCTTTCCGCTGCGGATTCGACGCAAAGATCAACCGGAACGGCACGTTGAGCACCGGCATGAAGAACCGTATTTTGCCCCCGTCGACGTGATGAAGCCGGGCACGTATAGGCCGTCGAGCCCGCCCTCGAAGTGACCCTTCAATTGGAACGGCTCACCGGCGTTCTGAACCTGGCCAGCATCATAGAACAAAATGAGGCGCACGGGCCCGGCGACCGAAATCAGGTACTCGGCGTTGAAGAGCAGGCTCTTGTTGCCGCCGATGACAATGCCGCTCCTCGGATCCCTGGGTCCGATGCTGCGCAGGTCGTAGCCGCGCACACTGTACCCGCCGCCGAGCACGAGCGCTCGAAGATGGGCAGCGGCATCGCGTCGCCGAACGGACGGATGTACTCCGCCTGGGCACGCAGTCCGAGCGACGTCCGCGACGATTGCCGCAGGAACCACGTGCCTTCAAGGGTCGGATTGATATATCTGGTGTTCCCGCCCAGGCCCGCCAGGCCGAGCGATGCGGTGTAACGGCGGCCCGAGGTCGGAGTGACCGGGTTATCGATCGAGTTGAGCGAGAACGTCGGCGTCACCTTGCTGATGACGCGGCGCCCATCCTCGCCGATGAGCAACGCGTCCTTCAGGTACGGGCTGGCCTCAATGATCGCGCGCTGTTGGTCGGTGAGGCTGTCGAAGTCGATCGTCTGCAGCCCGCTTCCGATATCAGGCACTCGGTGTCAAAAAACGCCTGGTTCAAATCGCGTACGTACACCCGGTCATAGCTGTAGTTGACAAAGAACCGCGAGAAATTCTTCAGCGGCAGCCCGAGCGTGAGGTTGCCCCCGGTCGAGCCCTGCGTGAACTGGTACAGGTACCGATGTTGCGCTTGTGGATATCGACAGACCCGGTGATGGGCCGATCGAACAGGAACGGCTCGGTGAATGCAATCTGATAGTCGCTGACGCGGGCGCCGGTCTGCATCGAGACAGTGAACGTCTCGCCGCGCCCCATGAAGTTCGCCGTCGAAAACGAGAGCTGGCCGAATATGCCGTCGTACTGCGACACACCCGCGCCGAACGAGAGCTGGTTGCGGTTCTGCTCTTCGAGCTTCAGCGTGACGTCAACTTTGTTTTCAGTGCCCGGGGTCTTCTCTGTGACGATGTTCTTCTGGTCCTCGAGCGGCTTGAGTACCCGAGCTGGTTGAGCCGCTTGACGCTGTACTTGAGCGCCTCGGTGTTGTAGACGTTGTTTTCGTAGAGCCGCAGCTCGCGCCGGATGACGCTGTCGCGCGTCGTCGTGTTGCCCTCGAAGGTGATGCGGTTGATGAAGTACTGCTTGCCTTCATTGATCCGAATCGTGACGTTCACCTTGTCGCCCTCGGGCTTGAACTCCGGATACGGCGTCATCTCGAAGTGTCCGCCCGCGCCGTAGATTTCCTGGATCTTCTGGAAACCTTCGCGAATCTTCTTCTCGTTGTAGTAGTCGCCGGCTTTCATCTTGAAAAGCGGCCGCATGACGTCGGCGGGCACCTTGTCGTTGCCGGCAAACTCGAACTTGTCGACGCGGAAGCGCTGCCCTTCGCTGATCGGGATCTCGAGGGTCATGAACCGCTCTTTGCCGTCTTTCGAGTCGCGAATCGGCTTGAGATCGGGCTGTCCGACATCGACTTGCAGGTAGCCGCGATCGCGATAGAACGCGACGACCATTTCGGCGTCTTCCTCGAATTTGTCTTCCTGATAAACGCTGCTGCCCGGGAAGATCCAGAACCCGCCGCCCTTGTTCGTCTTCATCTTGCCCTTGAGCTTGCCGTCGGTGAAGACCTTGTTGCCGACGAAGTCGACCTTCGAAATCTTGATCTTGGGCCCCTCGGTTATCTTGAACTTGAGCGCAACGGTCTTCGGACCGCCAGGCAGCGCCTCGTGATACGGCACGACCGTGGCTTCCTGGAATCCCTTCTCCACCATCATTTCGCGAATGACGTTGGCGACTTTTTTCTCGGTCGCCTGATCGACGAAGCTGTCGAGACGAATCGTGATGCCGAGCTCGCGCAGACGCTCCTCGACCTTCGCCTGCTCAATCGCTTTGGTTCCCTCGTTGTAAATCGTGTTCTTGATCCGCTGCCGCTCTTCCATGTCGTACACGATGACCTTGCCGATGACGCCGTTCGAAAACGGAAAGTCGATGGCCTCGATCTTCAAATCGTCCAGGAAGTTGGTGGCCCAGAGCCGCTTGTGGTCGCCGATAATCGTCTGTTCGGCGGCCTGGTTGTACGGCTTCCAGACGTTCTGCGACGGCAGGCTGACCAGGTCGGGGACCTGCATGTAATAGAGATAGGTCTGCGGTTCGACCAGCGACACGTTCCCCTGTCTCGGAAAGCACACGACGGCTGTATAGATAACCGGGTCCGAACCAGCCGGGGGCAGCGTCGATGGCGCGGGCACCTCCTGATGCCCGCCGCACACCGACAGGGTGCCCTTGGAAGTCAGCCCGGAGGGCGCGGCCGGGCCCGGCGCCGCCGGCGTTATCGGCGCCGGCGCCACGGGCGCCTGCGCCCATGCCGGGCCGGCCCATAGGGCGGTCGCAAGAAACAAACTTTGAATTCTCATGGAGAAAAAGGCCCTCAAAAGGGGTCTGGAGTGTCTCTCCAAGCCCCTTTTTAGACGTCTTACACGAGACGGCGGCCTGCCGCCACCTCCCCTGGTGCGCGATAGGCCAGCGACCCGTTGTCGAGGTACACCTCGATGTCGCCTCCCCTGAGGTGCCCCTTGATGAGCTCCTCGGATAGCGGATCTTCGACATATCGCTGGATCGCGCGACGGAGCGGACGTGCTCCATACCGAGCGGTCCTTGCACGTGACGTCGATAATCCAATCGATCACTTCCGGCATCAGCGCGATCTTCAACTGGCGATTCACAAGGTTGTCGTTCAACTGGTCGACCAGCAGCAGCATGATCCGCCGCAGGTCCTCGTCGCCCAGCGCTTCGAACACGATGATTTCTTCGATGCGGTTGATGAACTCGGGATTGAAGGTCCGCTTCACTTCGCCGAGCACCATGTCGTTGACGCTCTTGGCGATGCTCTCTGATTCGGACGACTGGAACCCGAGCGACGCCTTCTTCTGGATGAAGCGCGCGCCGATGTTCGACGTCATGATCAGAATCGTGTTCTTGAAGTTCACCCGATTCCCCAACCCGTCGGTGAGATGGCCGTCCTCGAACACCTGCAACAGGATGTTGAAGATGTCCGGGTGGGCCTTCTCGATTTCGTCGAGCAGCACGACCGGGTACGGGTTGCGCCGGACTTTCTCGGTGAGCTGGCCGCCCTCTTCGTGGCCGACGTATCCCGGCGGCGATCCGATGAGTTTCGACACCGAGTGCTTCTCCATGTATTCGGACATGTCGAAGCGGATGAGCGCGTTGTCGCTGCCGAACAGAAAGTTCGCAAGCGCGCGCGCCAACTCAGTCTTGCCCACGCCGGTCGGGCCGAGAAACATGAAGCTGCCTGTCGGCCGGTTCGGGTTCTTCAACCCGGCGCGTGAGCGCCGGATGGCGCGCGAGACCGCCGACGTCGCGCGCTCCTGACTCACCACGCGGCGATGGAGCTCCTGCTCCATGCGCAGCAGCTTGTCGCCTTCGTCCTGGTTGATGGACGCGAGCGGCACGCCTGTCCATTTCGACACGACTTCGTCGATCTCCTGCTTGCCGACGGCGACGCGGCGCGCGCTCGACTTGACGTCGAACTTCTCGCGCACGAACTGCAGGTTCTCACGCGCGCTGACTTCCTGCTCGCGATAGAATTGCGCCTTCTCGAAGTCCTTCTGCGAAACGGCGTTCTCCATCTGCTCGACGGCGACGCGGATGCTGCGGTTGATCTCGCCGAACTCTTCGCTGTAGCCGGCCTCGCGCAGCTTGGCCCGCGCTCCCGCCTCGTCGATCAGGTCGATGGCTTTGTCCGGCAGAAAGCGGTCGGTGATGTATCGGCTCGACTGGTACACCGCGGCCTCGATGGCTTCGCGCGTGTACTCGACGTGATGGAATGACTCGTAGCGGTCCTTGACGCCGAGGATGATCTCGATCGTCTCTTTCTCAGCCGGCGGATCGACTTTGATGGCCTGGAACCGGCGCTCGAGCGAGCGATCCTTCTCGATGTACTTCCGGTACTCGGCCGGCGTGGTGGCGCCGATGCAGCGGATCTCGCCGCGCGACAGCGCCGGCTTGAGAATGTTCGCCGCGTCGAGCGAGCCTTCGGCCGAGCCCGCGCCAACGAGCGTGTGCAGCTCGTCGATGAAGACAATGATGTTCGGGTTGTCCGTGAGCTCCTTCATGATGGCCTTGAGGCGCTCTTCGAACTGCCCGCGGTACTTCGTGCCTGCGACGATCAGCGAGATGTCGAGGGCGAGAATGCGCTTGTCGGCCAGAAAGTGCGGCACGTCGCCGTAGACGATCTTCTGCGCCAGGCCTTCGACGATGGCGGTCTTGCCGACGCCAGGCTCGCCGATGAGCACGGCGTTGTTCTTGGTGCGGCGACAGAGCACCTGCTGCACGCGCTCGAGCTCGTAGTCGCGGCCGACGAGCGGATCGAGCTGGTTCTTCATCGCCGATTCCGTGAGGTCGCGGCTGAACTCGGCGAGCAGCGGCGTTTCCTTGACGCGCGTCAGCGTGGTCTTTTCGTTCAGCAGCTGGACGATGTCCTCTCGTACGGTGTTGAGGCGCATCCCCTTCTCCATGAGGATGGACGCCGCCACCGAGCGCTCTTCGCGCAGGATGCCGAGCAGCAGGTGTTCGGTCCCGATGTAGTTGTGCAGCAGCCGATCCGCTTCTTCGGCGGCAAACTGCAGTACGCGTTTCGTTTCAGCGCTGAAGGGTATTTCGACGGACGTCGAGACTTTCTCACGGAAGACCGTCCGGCCCTCGATCTCCTTCCTGATGTTTTCGAGAGACAGGTGGGAGCGAGCGAAGATACGGCTGGTCAGCCCTTTGCCTTCGCGAATCAGACCGAGCAGCAGATGCTCGGTCTCGATTGAGATGGACCCGAGCTGGCTGGCCTCGTATCTGGCGAAGAACAGAACGCGACGCGCTCGTTCAGTGTAGCGTTCGAACATCCGTTTCAACCTGCGAAATAGGGGTGGTGGTAACGCGTAAACGACCTATACGCATTATACGGCCAAACCCCTGACCTTCCTATCCGTTACGCGTCGTATCGGCTCGAAAAGGAGCTGACTGTTCGACCAGTCGCCCGCCCTCGAGCCGCAGCACGCGATCGCACGACGCGGCGAGATGCATGTTATGAGTCGCGATCACCGAGCTGAGATGCCGCTCCTGGTGCATCTCCCGCAAAAGCGCGTGCAAAGCTTCGGCCGTTCGCTCATCCAAATCTCCGGTCGGCTCGTCGGCCAGCAGGACGGATGGTTCGGTCACCAACGCACGGGCCACCGCAACCCGCTGCTGTTCACCGCCCGACAGCATGCTTGGCCGATGGGTAAGGCGATCGGCAAGTCCAAGCCGTTGGAGTACCACTTCGGCCCGCCGTTTCGACTCTGCCGGGTGCATGCGAGCGATGCGCAAGGGCATTT
Source organism: Vicinamibacterales bacterium (assembly GCA_963784045.1). Taxonomy (GTDB): domain Bacteria; phylum Acidobacteriota; class Vicinamibacteria; order Vicinamibacterales; family JAMQPK01; genus JAMQPK01. The sequence continues at coordinate 259,301 of CAWAPZ010000003.1, read as the reverse complement.
CCGCGTTTTCAAGCGCTGTGAATTCTGGAAGGAGATGATGAAACTGAAAAACGAAGCCGACGTGCTTGTTCCGAAACGCCGTCAACGCGTCGTCTGGCATCGCGCCGAGGTCGGTATCTCCAACAATGACCGAGCCCGAATCGCTGCGGTCGAGGCCGCCAAGCAGATGCAGCAGCGTGCTTTTTCCGACACCTGACGCCCCGACGACCGCCACCATCTCGCCCCGCTCGACCGCGAGATCGAGGTCGCGCAGCACGTGTAGTCGCTGGGTTCCGACGAGATAGCTCTTGTTGATCTGGCTGGCGATGAGGAAGGACATGAAGGCTTCAGGCCCCGGACTTCAGGCTTCAGGCGAATTGCCTAAAGCCCGAAGCCGGAAGCCCGTAGCCATTCTAGTGTCGTTTCACCTGATCGTAGATGGCCGCCGCGCCGCCGCCGATGGCTGCGCCCGCGAGCGCGCCTTTCTTACCGCCGATGAGCGCGCCGAGGCCTGCGCCTGTGCCTGCCGAACCGCCAATCAATAGCGCGCTCTTCTGCCACGTGCGCTGCGGCTCGACTTCAGATGAGACTCTCCGCGTCGACACACGACGGACGGGTGCCTGCGCGACCGCGCGCTCGGTCGTATACTGCGTCTGGACCGGATACGGCGCCTGATTCACCGGGTACGCGTAAGCGAGCGGAGTCACTGCGCCTGGAGTCGTCGTGGAGTACGGTGACCATCCGTATGGCTGCCCGGGCGCTGCCTGGCCAAAACCACCTTGAGCCGCTTGCACAAGATACGGCCGCGCGATGCCGTCAGGACCCACTAGCATTTGCGTGGTCGGGGCCGTCATCAGGCCGCCGGACGCGTTGCGCGCGCCGATGTTGTACGCCACGAGCATCGCGGCAACCGCCAATGCTCCCCCCACTGCTCCAAAGGCTGCTCTCATGGTGATAACCCCCTGCGCTGTTCACATCAAGGAGGGTGCCACTAATTTTCTTGGACAAAAAGGATTTACGGCGCTGGTGGTGTCCTGATTGCAGCGCAGATTGTCCCCATCTCAGAACAGTCGGTCAACGGCGTCAGCCATACCGCAATGCTTCGACCGGCTTCAGTTTGGCGGCCTGACGCGACGGATAAATCGTGGCGAGGAAGCAAATCACCACGGCCATGACGATCACAACCAGCAACTCGACAGGTCTGAGCGTGAACGGCACATAGGAGATCTGGTAGACCTCCCCCATTCCTGGCACGCGCAGCAGTTGGTAGCGGTTCATCACCCATGAGATCACCACGCCGGCGACCGCGCCGATGCCCGTGCCTATGGTGCCGATAATGAGGCCCTGCAACATGAATACGTACATGATGCTGCGGGACGTCGCCCCTATGGTCTTGAGAATTGCGATGTCGGCAGTTTTCTCCATCACGAGCAGCACCAGGGACGCGATGATGTTGAGAGCCGCGACCATGACGATGAGGCCGATGGTAATCGAGACCGCGAGCTTCTCGAGAAACAGCGCCTCGAACAGCGGCCGGTTCATCGTCGTCCAGTCCTGTACGACGTAGCGGTCGCCGAGAATTCGGGGAATGATCGCCGTGACCTCGGAGGCCGCATAGATGTCATCGAACGCCAGCTGCATCATTTCCGGCTGCGTTTTGTTCAGCACGCGGGCAGCGACATCCAGCGAGACGAGGCCAAACGTGTTGTCGACCTCGTAGAGGCCCAGCCGGAAGATGGCGGCCACACGCATCGGCCTGATACGGGGCGACATGCCGGTGAACGGATTGAGCGTCCCCGTCGGCGTCAACAGGTTGATGCGGTCGCCGACGCCCACACCGAGCTGCTTCGCCAGATCCTGGCCAAGCACGATGCCGTCGTGGTCTTCATCGTTGCGCGGCTTGAGATCGGCCAGCTTCCCCGCCACGATCGATTGCTCGATTTCCGTCACAGTGCCCTCGAGCTCGGGGTCGATGCCTTTGAAGTTGATGAAGGCATCGGCGCTCGGGGACGACGCCATGGCGCGACCCAGAAAGGCGGGTGCGACCCCGACGACGTGCGGAATCTTGCGCAGCCCTTCGATCTCGGCGCGGTAGTCCTGGATGCCGGTGGTCTTGAAGACGTACGCATGGGGCGTCGAGCCGAGGATGCGATCGCGCAGCTCGCTTTGCAACCCGGTCATCATCGCCATCGCGACGATCAGGGCAAGGACACCGACGGTCACGCCCAGTGTCGACACGACGGAAATGATGGAGATGAACGCCTGCCGCCGTCGGCCGAGCAAGTACCGCAGGGCGATTTGGAGCTCGAAAGGCATATAGGGGTCAGACCCCGGTCATTTTGACCGCATGAGAGGAAACAGAATCACGTCGCGGATCGACTTGCTGTCGGTCAGAAGCATCACGAGCCGATCGACGCCGACGCCTTCGCCGGCGGTCGGTGGCAGCCCGTACTCGAGCGCGCGCACGTAATCGTCGTCCATGGCATGCGCTTCCTGGTCCCCCTTGGCCTTTTCCTCGAGCTGCTGCTCGAAGCGATTGCGCTGCTCGACGGGATCGTTGAGCTCACTGAACGCGTTCGCGATTTCCATCTTCCCGATGTACAGCTCGAAGCGCTCGACCGTATCGGGATCGCCCGGCCGCTGCTTCGAGAGCGGCGACACCTCGGTCGGAAAGTTGTACACGAACGTCGGTTGCGCCAGCGATTCCTCGACGAGCGTTTCAAAGATCGTGGTCGTGACCTTGCCTGGTCCGAACTTCGGATCCACGCCGATCCCGAGACGGCCGGCGAGCGCGCTCACCTTATCGTGATCCCGCAGATCGGCCTCGGCAACCGGCTGCCCCAGCTTCTTCGATGCCGCATCGGCTGCCGCCTGCCGCAGCGACACGCGCGCGAACGGCGCGCGCAGCGAGATTGTCTCACCCTCGAACTGGATCGTGTCCTTGCCCGTTGCCGACATCGCGACAAACGTCAGGAGCTCCTCGGTCATTGCCATCAGGTCCTGATAGTCGCTGTAGGCCTGATAGAACTCGAGCATGGTGAATTCTGGATTGTGCCGCGTCGAGACCCCTTCATTCCTGAAGTTGCGGTTGATCTCGTACACGCGTTCGAGGCCGCCGACGACGAGGCGCTTCAGGTATAACTCCGGCGCAATCCGAAGGTACAGATCGATGTCGAGCGCGTTATGGTGCGTGCGGAACGGCCGCGCCATGGCGCCGCCGGCGATCGGCTGCATCATGGGCGTCTCGACTTCGAGATAGCCCCTGGCGTCGAGGAACTCGCGCAGCGCGGCGAGCACCTTGCTCCGTACCTGAAACACTTCACGCGCATCCGGATTGACGATTAAATCGAGGTAGCGCTGGCGGTATCGGATTTCGATGTCGGTCAGTCCGTGCCACTTCTCTGGCAGCGGAAGATGGCACTTGGCGAGAAATTCCAGGCGCGACGCCCAGATGGTGAGCTCGTTGGTGCGCGTGCGGAACAGGTGACCTTCGACGCCGATGAGGTCTCCGAAATCGAGCAAGCGAAATACCTCGAAATCGCGCTCCGAGAGCGAGTCCTTCTTGATGTACACCTGAATACGCGATCGGCCATCCGACAGCACAAGAAAATTCGCCTTGCCGAAGCTGCGGATGCCGAGAATACGGCCACTCGTGGTCGCCGTAATGCGGGTAGCTTCGAGCTCGGGGCCGGACTTCGCACCGTAAGCGCCGACGAGATCGCCAATCGTGTCTGTGCGATTGAATCGATGGGGATAGGCGCTGACGCCCATCTCGCCGAGCTTCGCAAGATTGGCGCGCCTCTGCTGGATCTGTTCGTCCTCAGATGACATTCGTCGAAATCATATAGCACCGGCCGCCCAGAGAATGGCTCGTCCAAGATGCTCGACGAAGGATGCCTCCGAAAAGCTTTCCTGTGTATGGCCGAGCGCGGTGTACAGCGCCCGCCCCCCTTCGTAGGTGTGCGACCAGATAATCGGATGGTCTGGCGCCATCGTCCCGCCGCTGTACGAGCGCTCGTCCAGCGTGGCGAGCACGGTGACGTTGACGCGTGGATTTCGACGGAAGTTGTACCACTCGTCGCGTCGCGTCCACGGACGCGGCAGCGAGGCGACTGCAGGATGCGAGGAATCCTCGACCTGAATCGTCGCGTTCTGAATATCGGGATGTCCGTCGAAGTAGGCGCCAACCAGGGACCCGTAAAACGGCCAGTCGTATTCCGTGTCGGTGGCCGAGTGAACGCCGACGAAACCGCCTCCCCGGCGGATATGCCGCTCGAACGCGGCTTCCTGCGCCGGGTTCAGCACATCGCCGGTGGTGGAGAGAAACATGACCACCTTGTACTTGGCGAGCGATTCGTCAGCGAACACAGCCGAGTCTTCGGACGCGTCGACCGAAAACCCACGCACGCTGCCCTGCTGGCGGACAGCATTGATGCCGGCAGGAATGGAGTCGTGCCGAAAGCCTGCTGTTTTCGAGAAGACCAGAACGGAAAACGTCGGCGCGACGGGCGATGGACCTGGCGGCGTTTGCGAGCTCATCCCGCAAGCGGCGGCAAGTACCAACCCCACGGATCCCACGAACCTCAAGCGACCCACGCGGCCTACGCGACCATTCATGGCATTTTCTTCTTCACCGCGTCCAGTATTCCATTCACGAACTTCACGGATTCCTCGCCGCTGAATGTCTTTGCCAGCTCGAGCGCCTCATTGATCACGACGTTGCGGGGCGTGGATCCGTCGAGGAATTCGCCAATCGCCAGACGCAGGATGATTCGGTCGAGCGCGGCCATTCGTGACAACCTCCAGTGCTCCGCGGTCTCCACGATCAGCGGATCGATCCTCTGGAGATTCGCCGTCGTCAGACGCACGAGCTGCTCGGCGAACGTCCGCACGGCCTCTGGCGCGCCTTCCGATCCCGGCAGATTTGCGGACCAGAATGTGCGCACTACCTCTTCGATATCGTGTTGTCCCACTTCGCACTGATAGAGCATCTGCACGGCGGCCTGCCGGGCGCGATGGCGCGTGCGATGCTTCGACCCCGGCGTTGTGGCGTCAGAAGCGGTCATACGTTCACGCCTGTCGCCGGTCTGGGCTGGCGAAGAACACGCTGAAGCGTCGCCATCTCGACCGCTGCGGCTGCCGCCTCCCATCCCTTGTTGGCAGATCCTTCGCCCGCTCGTTCGAGGGCTTCCTCGACAGAGTTGGTCGTCAGCACCCCGAAGGTCATGGGTACGCCTGTCTGCGCCGCTGCGTCGGTGATGCCGTGCGCGCACGCTGACGCGATGTACTCGAAGTGGGCGGTCGCGCCCCGAATCAGGCATCCCAGGCAAATCACCGCAGCGAATCGTCCTCGAGAGGCTGCTTCCTTCGCCGCGAAGGGAATTTCGAACGCGCCGGGCACCTTGATGACGCAGATGTCGTCGCCGGCAACTCCCGCGGCCTTCAGGCCCTCCAGCGCCCCGGTCTGGAGACGCTCGGTGACGAAGTCGTTGAACTTCGACACGACGATCGCAAACTTCAATCCCGGCGCTTTCTGCGAGCCTTCGACCTTCAGCATGTCTTCAACCCTTGAACTCCGGCTTTCCGTGACCATGCCGCACAGCGAGGCTTCGGCCTGGCACGCCTCTACGAAGGGCATCTTTGTCGTGTTGAAGATCGAGAGCAGCCTGTCGGGGTTCTTCGAGGGTCGCTGCGTCAAGCGCGTTCAGGCGCGTGGGGCGCTGAACCGTGAGCACCGCGATCCGGGACTCACGCTGGACGAGCAGGTTGTCAAAGGGCATCGCACACTCAGAAGCGACGCATGATTATACCCCACGCCCACATCGCGCCCGCCCCCAGCATCGAACCGAACGCATCTGCCGCGATGTCCAACACGTCGAACATTCGTCCGGGCACGAACAGCTGGTGATATTCGTCAGTCATGCCGTAGAGAGTGGAGATCGCAATGGCCACGAATGCTGCCGTCAAGGAGACATGCTGCAGTCCTTTCGCTGCGGCGCGGGTCGTCAACACGCCGAGCCCGGCGTACGCGGCGATGTGAACATGGTAGAAGGACAAATCTCCCGGCGGCGTCGGCAGTTTGGAAAACGAGGAGAACACGAACAGCATCGCCATGTAAGCGATGACTGGCAGCCAGAGCTTGACCCACGCAGAGCTGAGAGCAGAGAGCAAAGAGATCAGACCGGGAAGGGAAACATCAGCCAGCCGAGGACGAGCGCCGCGACAATCATGCCGCCGAACATCTTGCCGCCGATGACCAGCTGCTCGTGCGCCTCTTCGCGCAGCAGCCCGGCGAAAACCGCCGACACGCACAGCGAAAAGATCAGCATCAGGACCAGATGGCTGTGCATCATTTGCGTCCCATGGAGATGTCGAAGGCGTCAATCACCACCAGCGTATTGAGCAGGCCGGCGACGATGAGGAAGGTGTTCCCATACTCGTAGGTGACGGCGATCACATTGCCGGCGCCGTAGCCCATCATACGAGCGGCGATATATGGCAGACCGATGCCCATGTTCGCCAGTGCCGCGAGCGCGACGAGCGGCTGCGAGAAGTCGACCGGAAAAATTCTGCCTTCCAGCACAAGACCCAACGCAAACATCGCCGGCAGCACGGCCACAAAGATCAGTCCCTTGCGGCGGCCGAGCCAGAGATGCGCAAGTCCGGGCACAAGCAGACCCGCCGCGCAGATCAGCACGTGATTGGGCGATTGCGCGCGAACGGTTGCTGTCGCCGGCACCGCTGCAGTTTACCTCAAGTCTCTGATGCTAAACTTCGACGCCGATGTCCACCAACGCGCTCCACACCGATGATGCATTCACGCGCGGCCGCTTCGTGCGGGCGCTCGCCGGCGTCGCCGCGATTGCCGGCGCCATCCTGATGATCGAGCTCGCTCTGACGCGCATCTTCTCGGTGACGATGTACTACCATTTCGCGTTCCTCGCGATCTCGATCGCGCTCTTCGGGCTCAGCGCAAGCGGCGTCTACGTCTTCGTCATGCGCCGCACGTTCGACGCGCGCTCGACGGCGAGCCTGCTCACGGCGCACTCGCTCCTGTTCGCCGCCTGCACGGTCGTGGCGCTCGCCGCGCTCGTGCGCATCCGCGTCGGCCTCAATTACTCGCACGCGAACCTCGTCAAGATGATCGCCATCTACACGCTCGCCGCCCTGCCCTTCTTCTCGGGTGGCGCCGCCATCTCGCTGGCGATCATGCGCCTCAGGAATCGCGTCAACATCGTCTATGGCGCCGATCTTATCGGCGCCGCTCTCGGCTGCCTGTTGCTGCTGCCCCTGTTGAACCGCTTTGGCGCGCCGGGTGTCGTGCTGCTGGCTGCAGTGCTCGGCGGCGTCGCCGCGCTGCTGTTTTCGCCGGCCAAGACGCTGTTTCGCACGGCGGTGATCGCCGCGCTGGCCGTGGGAATCCCCGGCGGCTTGCAGCTGATGGGTTCGGCGCCGTTCGACGTCAGCAACACCAAGGGGCACGACGACGACACGGTCCTGTTCGCGAAATGGAATTCGTTTTCGCGCGTGGCTGTGTACGACCGGTCGCACGGAGACTGGTCGCTGAGCTCGCTTTACAAGGGCCCCAAGCCTGAAACGCGATTCATGGACATCGATTCGGCGGCGTCGACGCCGATCCTGCGCTTCGATGGTGACTTGTCGAAGGTCGAGTATTTGAAGTACGAGCTCACCGGGCTCGCCTTCCACCTCATGAACCGATCGGTCGGCTTTACGACGCTCGTAATCGGTCCCGGCGGCGGCAGAGATCTCTTGACGGCGCTCGTCTTCGGCGCAGGACGCGTCGACGGCGTCGAGGTCAACCCGATCATCGCGGACGACGTCATGCTCGGCCGCTTCCGCGATTTTTCAGGTTCGATCTACCGCAACCCGAAGGTCCACGTCGTCGTCGATGACGGCCGCAGCTACATCCGTCGATCGAAGGAGCGGTACGACGTCATCCAGGCGTCGCTCGTCGACACCTGGGCGGCGACGGCGGCCGGCGCCTACACCCTGACGGAGAACACCCTGTACACGAAGGAAGCCTTCGAGGACTACTACGATCACCTCACCGAGCGCGGGATGCTGACCATCACGCGGTGGGTCTTCGACGGACTCCGGCTGGTGTCGCTGGCCCAGGCGGCCTGCGAAAGCCGCGGGTGCTCGGCTGCCCAGCACATGGCGATCGTCCAGCAGGATCGTGTGGCGACCTTCCTCTTGAAGAAGACCGCCTTCTCGCCGGAGGATGTCGCACACCTGCGCGCAACGGCCAACCGGCTGGGCTTTAGAGTGCTGTACGCGCCCGGACAACGCGACACGGGCAACGACTACGCGAAGCTTGTGCTCGCACCGGATCGACGGGCGTTTTACGACAGCTACCATCACGACGTGTCTCCAACCACGGATAACAGGCCGTTCTTCTTTCACACGACCAAAATTCAGGACCAGTTTCAGACCGCCTTCGGCCGCAGCATGCTGTTCGGCAACGGCCTGAGCGCGCTGATGACGCTGATGGCGATCTCCGTCACGTTCGTCTCCCTGTTCGTGGTGGGACCGCTGGCGTTGTCGGGCAGCGAGCTGCGCGGCAGCCACTGGCCTCGCTGGCTCGGATACTTCGGGACGCTCGGCGCCGGCTTCATGCTCATCGAGGTGGCGCTGCTGCAACGGTTCGTGCTGCTGCTCGGGCATCCGGTGTACTCCCTCACCGTGACGCTGTTTTCGATTCTGCTCGGAACTGGCATCGGCAGCCTCGTGAGCCGCCGCATCAGTGACGCCGCGCTCCGCCGCACCATTCAGCTCGTGCTGCTCGGCATCGCCGGTGTCGCCATTCTCGGCATCGTCGCTCTGCCGCTGATCATTCGCTCGGCCATCAGCGCGAGCCACGCCGCACGCATCGCGCTGACGGTGCTGCTGATCACGCCTGCCGGAGTGCTGATGGGAATGCCGCTGCCCGCGGGCATCCGGTTGATGACCGCAAAGGACTCTGCCCTCGTACCTTGGGCGTGGGGCATGAATGGGGCGCTGTCGGTCATCGGGGCTACGCTGGCCGTCTTTATCGCCATGAACTGGGGTTTTTCGGTCACTTTGATGACCGGCGCCGCCATCTATCTGGCCGCCGCTGTATTTCTGCATAGTTCTGCCGATAGATAGGGGGTGAGCGTCCCCCAACGCCTTCCGAGCCCATCATCTCCCCAACCCCGGATCGTCCGCGAGCTGCGCGCGTTCACATGGAACGGCCGTGCCACGCGGCGGGCCGTGACCAGTGTCGGCTTCGCGAAGAGGCGGCCGATCGTCGTGGAAACGTTCGTCAACGAATTCTGGACCAGCAAACAGCGCGCCGCCCACAGTCTCCACGAGGTGTCCTATCGCGCGTGCTTCAAGCCGCAGCTTCCGCGCTTCTTCATCGACCGTTTCACAACGCCAGGTGACGTCGTGTACGACCCGTTCATGGGACGCGGCACGACGGTGCTCGAAGCGGCGCTGGCGGGGCGAACACCCGCCGGTTGCGACATTAACCCGCTGAGCGCGATGCTCGCGCAGCCGCGCCTCTCTCCGCCCACGCCGCAAGAGGTCGAGCGCAGGCTCGTGGAGATCGACTTGTCGCTTGCGCTGTCCTATCCGCGAGAGCTCGAGGTGTTTTATCACCCGGACACGCTGCGCGAGATCTGCGCTCTGCGGGAATATCTGCTCGCGCGCGACCGCAGCGGATCGCTCGACGGCATCGACAGGTGGATTCGCATGGTGGCGGTGAACCGGCTGACGGGGCACTCGCCCGGGTTCTTCTCCGTCTACACGCTGCCGCCTAACCAGGCGACCTCGATCGACGCGCAGGCCAGGATCAACGTGAGGCGCAAGCAAGTCCCACCGCGGCGGAACGTGCGCAATCTCATCGTGGCCAAGACGCGATCGCTGCTGGCCGACTGCGACGCGGCGACACGGGCCGCACTGCTGCGCTCGGCGAACCGGGCGATGCTGCTGACGCGGCCGGCGCGCTCGACCCCGCAGCTCAAGGCGAATTCTGTAGGCCTCGTCGTCACGTCGCCGCCGTTTCTCGATGTCGTCGACTACGCGGGCGACAACTGGCTGCGCGGGTGGTTCTGCGGGATCGACACGTCGGCCGTCGAGATCTCGATCCACCGCAAGGTGGACGAATGGCAGGGGGCGATGACGAGCGTGTTCCGCGAGCTCGTCCGCGTGTTGCGGCCTGGAGGCCACGTGGCGTTCGAAGTGGGCGAAGTCCGCAACGGCAAGGTGAAGCTCGAAGAAGCCGTGCTGCCGTGCGGCGTCGCGTCCGGTCTGGAACCGCTGCTCGTCGTGATCAACGCCCAGCAGTTCACCAAGACGGCGAACTGCTGGGGGGTGCGCAACAATTCGAAGGGCACCAACACTAACAGGATTGTGATCTTCCGGAAGGGTTAAGAGGAAACACGCGACGCAGAGGCCGCGAAGCCGCAGAGAAATCTTTTGAAGAATGTTCTCTGCGCCTTTGCGTCTCCGCGTCGTGTTACGTTTTGTAACTTCTGAGCGCCTCGTCCTCCGAATCGAATGTCTCGAAGACCGTCAACAACTTCGTGATCGACAGCAGATCCTGCAGTTTGCGGGTGACGCTGAGCAGCTTCAGGTGTCCTCCGTCGCGAGTGACCGTCGTATACGCGCTCACCAGCGCGCCCAAGCCCGCGCTATCGACGTAGCTCACCCCTGCCAGGTTAAGCAGCACGTTCTTCTTTCCCTGGTGCAGCAGGCTAAGCAGCTTGTCCTTGAGCTGCGTGTCGCCTTCCCCCAGGGTAATTTTTCCGGAAAGATCGAGGACGGTCACCGCCCCTGTTTCGCGCTCTGCTATCTGCATTACTCGCTCCTTGTCCGCGTACTGATAGGGAGCGAGAGAATATCAGAAATAAACGGGTTCGAGCAAAGAAACAGGCAAAACTACGCGTTTTCGGTCGAAAATTGCACTGTCGCCGCACGCGAAATTACAATACGCGCACATGGACACGCATAACAATCTTGCGATTCTGTGCGGGGGCGGGCCTGCACCTGGTCTCAACAGCGTCATCGCGGCGGCCACAATCCGGGCTCGGCTGGAGGGAGTCGAGGTCATCGGGCTTCGCGACGGCTTCGAATGGGTCATGCAAGGGGACATCGATCACGTCCTTCCGCTGACAATCGAAGGCGTCAGCCGCATTCACTTCCGTGGTGGCTCGCACATCGGCATCGCGCGCGCAAATCCGTCGAAGAGCGCGGCACTGCTCGAGAACACGGTGCAGTCGCTGCTGCGGCTCAATGTGTCGCAGCTCATCACCATCGGCGGCGACGATACCGCATTCTCGGCCATGAAGCTCGCGGAACACGCATCGGGCCGGCTCCGTGTCGTGCACGTGCCGAAGACGATCGACAACGATCTCGATCTGCCTCCGCACATCGACACGTTCGGATTCCAGACCGCGCGTCACTACGGCGTCGAGATTGTGAAGAACCTGATGGTCGACGCAAAGACGACGTCCCGGTGGTACATCGTGATTGCGATGGGCCGCACCGCCGGTCACCTGAGCCTCGGTATCGCCAAGGCCGCCGGAGCGACGCTATCGCTGATTCCCGAAGAGTTCTCCGCGCCATTGCGGCTCAAGGTGCTCGTCGACACGCTGGTCGGCGCAATAATCAAGCGGCTGAGCTATGGCAGGCGCGATGGCGTGGCAGTGATCGGCGAAGGCGTCGTGCTGCACATCAGCGAGGAAGATCTCGCCGAGCTGAAGGGCGTCGAGCGCGACGCGCACGGTCACGTGCGTATCGCAGAGGTCAACATCGGCGAGATCCTGAAGACGCAAATCACCGAACGGCTGAAGCAGTTCGGCCTCAAGTCGACGCTGGTCGCGAAAAACATCGGCTACGAGCTGCGCTGCGCCGATCCCATTCCCTTCGATATGGAATACACCAGGGATCTGGGCTACTGCGCGGCAAAGTACATCATGTCGGGCGGGTCGAACGCGATGGTCTCGATGCAGGCAGGCCGCTTCGTGCCGATCCCTTTCAAGGACATGCTCGATCCGAAGACCGGCCGCGCCAAGACGCGCCTGGTGGACGTCGACTCGACGCGGTATCACATCGCGCGCCGCTACATGATTCGGCTGAGGAAGGACGACTTCCACGATGCGCACGAGCTCGCCAAGCTCGCCTCAACAGCGGGCCTCTCGAACGAAGAGTTCAGCAAGGAGTTCGAGTATCTCGTCGTCAACGATCCGCCTGCCGCCTTGTGGAAGGACGGATCGGAGTTCAAATAAAACGCTCAGGCGGAGAACAGAAGCTCAGAAGGTCAGGAGATCAGAAGATCGGTTTCAAGAAAACCTCCTGATCTTCTGATCTTCTGATTTTCCGTTACACCACGTCGAAGTGCGTGAGCTGCTTGAACTCGTTGAAGCGCGCGGTGACCTCGTCGCGCTTCAGACGCAGCAGCCGATCGACGCTGAAGTCCTCGACGGCAAATGAGGCAAGCGTGCTCCCATAGATGATGGCCCGGGCTAGCGCCCCGTCGTCTACGCCTTCGCACGACGCGAGATACCCGAGAAACCCTCCCGCAAACGTATCGCCCGCCCCTGTCGGGTCGAAGACTTCCTCGAGCGGCATCGCGGGTGCCGCGAAGAAGCCGCCACGCGACCGCGTCATCAGCACGCCATGCTCGCCGCGCTTGATCACGAGCGTCTTCGGACCCATCGCCTGCACCTTGCGGGCTGCCTTGACCAGGTTCGCCTCTCCCGCCAGCTCGCGGGCCTCCGAATCGTTGATCAGAAGCACGTCCACCCGCTTCAGCACCTGCTTCAGCTCATCGGGCGTGCGTTCGATCCAGTAGTTCATCGTGTCCGCCCCGACCAGTGTCGGCTTCTGCACCTGGTTCAACACATCGATCTGCAGTGTCGGATGGATGTTTCCCAGAAAGACAAATGGCGACGTGATGTGGGCCGCCGGGATTTTCGGCGTGAATTTCTCGAACACGTTCAGGTGCGTGTAAACCGTCTCGCGGCTGTTCAGGTCGAACCCGTACTCCCCTTTCCAGCGAAACGTTTCACCCGGCACCTGTTCGAGGCCCGTCAGATCGATCCGCCGGCCGCCGAAGACCTTTTCGACATTGCCGCCGAAGTCGTCGCCGACCACGGCCACGATACGGACCTCTGTGAAGAATGACGCGGCAATCGCGAAGTAGGTGGCGGCGCCGCCGACAACCCGATTCGCTTCGCCGAACGGCGTTTTGATCGAGTCGAACGCTACAGAACCAACCGCAAGTATCGGATTCACGTGATCTCCAAGCTACAGGCTACCGGCTACCACCCACCGGCTAGCCGAGATATTTTCCGATGATGGGCGCGAGGTCTTTTTTGAGTTTTGCCGGCACCGCGTCGGGCCGCGTGATCAGCGCGAACTTCAGGGCCGAGCCACACTCGCAGGAGCGCGCGACTGGCAGCTTCGTGATGGCTTCGGCGATAGCGCGCTGGGCGGTGTCCGCATTCTTCATCAGCGTCTGGACGATCATGTCGACGGTCACCGAATCGTGATCGGGATGCCAGCAGTCGTAGTCGGTGACGAGGGCGAGCGTCATGTAACAGATCTCCGCTTCGCGGGCCAGCTTCGCTTCCTGCAGGTTCGTCATACCGATGACGTCCATGCCCCACGAGCGATACAACCGGGACTCGGCAAGGGTCGAAAACTGCGGCCCTTCCATGCACACGTAGGTGCCGCCGCGATGCACGTTCGCACCCACGGAAGCGACGGCATCGCCGCCGACCCTGGCGAGCTCGGGGCAGATAGGATGCGCGAGCGCGACGTGCGCGGCAAGGCCGTCGCCGAAGAACGTGCTGATGCGACCCTTCGTTCGATCGAAAAATTGATCCGGCACGACGATGTCGAGGGGCGGGTATTCGTGCTTGAGACTGCCGACCGCGCTCGCCGAAATAATCCGCTCAACGCCAAGCAGCTTGAAGCCGAAGATGTTCGCGCGGAAGTTGAGCTCCGAGGGGAGGAGCCGATGTCCCGCGCCATGCCGTGCGAGAAACGCGACCCTCTTCCCGCGCAGCGTGCCGATCAAATACGGACCCGACGGATCGCCGAATGGGGTCGTCAGCGCCTTTTCTTCGCGGTCGGTCAGCTCCGCCATGTCGTACAAGCCGCTGCCGCCAATCACACCTACCTGAACTGTCAAAAACACCCCCTGGTTTCCGGCTTCCGGCTTCCGGCTTCCGGCTTCCGCGAGCCCGGAGCCCGAAGCCGTTCACGCCACCTGCTCCACGTATCTCTTCCCGCCCTGTTCCCTGATGTACCCAGCCGCGATGTCCGGATCGTGCTCGAACAGGATGAGGTACTCGCGATCGATGGCTTCTCGCAGGAAGGCTCGCTTGAAGTTGAGCGTATCGAGCGGGAAGAGATCGTAGCCCATCACCCACACTTCCGGAAGGTGGGCGGCGGTTGGCAGGAGATCCGCGGCGAATACCGCGGTCTTGCCGGCCGATTCGATCAGCACGACCTGATGGTGCATCGTGTGGCCGCCGGTGCGCCGCACGCGCACACCCGGCATGATCGCCGCGTCGTCATCGACCAGCTGCAACACGTGGTGATCGGCCAGAGGCTTGTAGTTCTCGAGAAAATAGCTGCCTCGCGTGCGCTCGTTCGGATGTATCGCGTCTTCGAACTCACCGCGCCGGACCACATATTGCGCACGCGGGAACCGCGGCCTGATTCCCCCGTCCGCTGTTCGCTCGGTGAACCCACCCGCGTGATCGAAATGCAGGTGCGTCGCGAGAACGACATCGATGCCGTCAGGCGATGTACCCGCCGCCGCGAGCGCATGGGTGAGGTTGAACTCGCGCTCGAAGCGATAGATTTCCGCCTGCTTCGGCGTCATCTTGTCGCCGGCGCCGGCATCGATCAGCATTGTTCGCGCGCCTCGCAGGAGCAGGCACCGCATCGTCATGCGAATGCGATTGCGATCGTCGGGCGGCGCCTTCTGCTCCCAGAACGTCTTCGGCACGACGCCGAACATCGCGCCGCCGTCGAGATAGAAAAAACCGTCCGACACCGTCACGATGTCGATGTTCCCGAGGCGAATGGTTTTGGGGAGCTCCGGTGCCGGGCGAACGAGTGCGGCTTGTTTCAGCTCGACGAGCACGCCCTGCGCACTCGATGGATGGATGAAGGCGACGCTGCCCCCTTCGGCGCCAGGCCTTGGCTGTGCGTCGATGAGTCGCACCCCGCGGTCCCGCAATTCGGCCAACGTCTTGTGGATGTCGTCGACCCGCAGCGTGATGTGGTGCAGCCCTGGACCGCGTTTTTCGAGAAACTTCGCGATCGGCGAATCGGGCGCTGTCGCCTGAAGAAGCTCGAGAGACGTGGGGCCCATCGACACAAACTGCGCGCGCACGCCCTGCGACGCGACGTCTTCGGGAGCCTCGACGTGGAGGCCCAACGCATCCCGAAAAAACGCCAACGACGCGTCGAGATCGGCAACCGCGACGCCGACATGATCCAGTACCGCCTTCATGATTGGTTGCGTCGCTCTTTCGAGCCCCTGACACCCAATACCAATACGCGATCCGCCGCCGTGTACGGATCGATCGTGCGCGCCGCGATCCGTTCGACCAGGGTGTCCATGTCCATCTCCGACACGCTCGACTCGATCTGCTGCATCAGGCGAGCAGCAAGAACCGCGCGGAGCTGGGTCCGCGCACGGCCGCGCCGGCGCACTTCGATCGTGGGTGACTGTTTACTGAACCGAGCGATCGCATCGACCAGATCGTCAAGGCCTCGCCCCGTGGTCGCCTCGGTCCGAACGATCGGCGGGCGCCATTGGCCATCCGAGTATGTGTTCAGGCCGAGCATCGATTCGATTTCGGCGACGGCGCGGTCGGCGCCGTCACGGTCGGCCTTGTTGACGACAAAGATATCTGCGATTTCCATGACGCCGGCTTTCAACGCTTGCACCTCGTCTCCCATTCCTGGCACGAGCACCACCACCGACACGTCTGCAGCGCCCGCAATCTCAACTTCGTCCTGCCCGACTCCGACGGTTTCGATCGCGACGAAATCTTTGCCGGCCGCGTCGAGCACCAAGGCCGCATCCGTGGTCGCGCGCGCCAGCCCGCCGAGGTGACCTCTCGTCGCCATGCTGCGAATGAAGACGCCAGCGTCCTGCGCGTGTGCCTGCATGCGCACGCGATCGCCGAGCATGGCGCCGCCGCTGAACGGGCTTGTGGGATCGACGGCAAGAACGCCGACCGTGCGTCCGGCTTTGCGCCAGCGCATGATGATGCCATCGACCAGCGTGCTCTTGCCCGCTCCGGGCGATCCGGTCACGCCGACGAGGAACGCGCGTCCCGATTGCTCATACAGTTCCCGCACCAGCGCGGGTCCGTCGTCGCTCTCGTTCTCGACGAGCGAAATGCCGCGGGCGATCGCGCGCGGATCACCGGAAAGGATCGATGCTGCGAGAGCCGACAATCCGCGAAATTTATCACGGACTTGTACCCTCGGATAGGACTGGTACAATACGGGCCAACATGGGGATGCGACTGGCTGTAATCGCGCTTGCGCTGATCGCGGTGACTCCCGCGATCGCACGCGCGGATGTAACGGCATTTCTGGGGAGAAACTCAGCTGACAACGATCGATCGTTTACCCGCGGCTTTGCCTTCGGCGTCAGCTTGCTGGTCGTAGGGTTCGAATTCGAGTACGCCAACTCTTCGGAAGACCAGGTGGAATTGCGCCCTTCGCTTCGCACGACATCGGGAAACGTGTCCGTTCAGACTTTCGGCCTCCCGGTCCAGCTTTATGCCACTATCGGCGGGGGCGTGTATCGTGAACAGCTTGGGAACGACGAAGAAACGGCCGCTCTCATCAACACCGGCGGCGGCATCAAGATCCCTGTCGCCGGCCCGATGCGTGCGCGCGTCGACTACCGCGTGTTCAACCTGAAAGGCCATCCACGGCATAGCACGATTCATCGGATCTATGCGGGGCTGAACCTGGCGTTCTGACCTCAGACAGGGCAGCGCGAAGAGAGCAGAGGGCACACGGTACTCGCTGCCATCTGCCCTCGTCCCTCCGCGCTGTCAGTTTCTGCGAAGTCTGCTTATTTCGAGTAGTCCACAACCGGCACCAGGTTGATCGGAATCAACCCGCTGGCGAACGATTCGGTATACGCCTTGAAGAGCGCCTGAATCTCTGCTGGAAATGCCTCGTTCAGGATGTTGACGATGTTGTAGTCGGCCTCCTTGATGGCGGGGTCGATAATCATCACGTACGTGACGTTCCCGCCCGCGCCCGGCGCATCCGACTTGTACACGCGCCATGACGCTGCCTGCTGTTTCCGGTCAGGCTTCTCGCTCTTCATGAGCGCTTCTTTCGTCTTGTTCAGCACCATCTCGAAATCGGCCGTACTGGCGGCCTTGACGGTGTAGAGAATGAGTCCGGCGCCGCCGTTGAAGACGCGGGCGTTCGGCGTCTGCGCATCGGCGTTCACCGCAGTGAAGGCCAAGACGGCGAGAGCCAGGGTAATTGCACGCATTCACTCCTCCTTAGTTGTCGAACGGGGGCTTAATATTTACCGGTACGCCCCGCAAACTCAAGTCTAAACGAACACTGACATCACCTCATTGCCCAGGAGCATTCCCGTACGGGTCAATCGCAGGTGTCCATCCTGTCTTAACAGGATACCCGCGTCGACGTATCCTGAGAGTCGGTCGCCGAAGCGCTGCCAGATGTCGATGCCATATCGCTCTGACACGATATTAATATTGACGCCCCGACTCAGCCGAAGGCCAGTGAAAAGCGCGTCGCCGAGACGTTCGTCGCTGGTCAGCAGGCGACGCTCAGCCACCACGGACCCTTGATCGGCAATTCTACGGACGTAGTCATCCGTGGACGCGACATTGCGCCAGCGTTCCCCACGCCATGTCGAATGCGCGCCAGGGCCGAAGCCGAGCCAGTCTCCGTCGGTCCAGTACTTCAAGTTGTGGCGCGACTCGCGACCAGGCCGGCAGACGTTCGATATCTCGTACTGCTCGTAACCGGCCGCGTCAAGGCGCGCCATCGCCAACTCGTACATGTCGGCTGCGGCGTCGTCCGGTTGCTGCGTCCAGCCGTGCCGATCGATCTCCTGCTTCAGCGGAAGATGCGGATACACCTCGAGAATGTAGAGCGAAAGATGGTCCGCAGCCACGTCAATTGCCTTGGTGACGTTCTCGAGCCATTGCGCGACGTCCTGTCCGGGCAGCCACATCATGAGATCGATGCTGACGTTGTCGAATCCAGCGGCCCGGGCCAGTCCGACGACGTCCATGGCACGCCCGGCCGAGTGCATCCGCCCGAGACGTGTCAGTTCGTCGTCCCGAAACGACTGCACCCCGAAACTCAGACGATTGACACCGGCTGCGCGAAATTGTTCCAGGGATTCGGCCGTCACGCTTTCGGGATTCGCCTCGAGCGTGATCTCCGCGCCGCGGACCAGCCCGAACACGTTGCGCGCGTCGTCGGCGATCGCCGCGATTTCCGCCGGCGCCAGGAGTGAAGGCGTACCGCCGCCGAAGTACAAGGTGTCGGGGGCAAGGGCTAGCGGTTGAGCAGTGCGAATTTCCCGGCGAACGGCTTCGACAAAGCGATCCTTCAGCGTCTGGTCGAAGAGGCCTCGATTGAAATTACAGTAGTTGCAGATGGAGCTGCAGAAGGGGACGTGTACGTAAAGACCAGGGATTGGGGATCGGGGATTAGGGACTAGGGGATCCCGAAAGGCGTTATTTTGAGCCGGCTCGGCCACCCGGCCATTTTAAGTCGGCTTTCCCGTCGTTCCGCAGCACAGCCTTGGCCTGCCGGTTCGACCGGGTTGGTTGCTCCAGTTTTCCACGCATCCGCCGCTCTTCCCAGTTGCGCTTGAGCGCCGCCACGCCTTCGTTCGGAATCAGCGTCCGATAGTCGGCGCCCTCCAGATCGAGAAAATCGCACATCTCATGCAGACGTGAACGCATGCGGAAGCCGATGCGGTCGTGGAGTGTCACGACTGCCGGGCTCGCGTCTGGCGGCAGATCCGGATAATTCGACGTGAAAATCGTCGCGCGCCGTTCGTTATAACGGGTGTTGACGATCAGATTCAGCGTTTCTTCGACCCACTCCGATGTCTTTTCCGCCCCGAGGTCGTCGAGCACCAGCAGATCGGCCTCCATCACGGGCCGAAGCACGTCGAGCTCCGTCGTCTTGTTCGTGTCGTTATAGGTGCCGCGAATCAGCTTGAGCAGATCGCGCGTGTCGTAGAAGATGCCGCGCGCGCCGCGCGTGAGAATGACCTGTTTGAGAATCGCGACAGCGAGGTGTGTCTTCCCCACGCCGGGCTCGCCGAGAAAGAACAGCCCGCGTTCGATCACGGGAAACTGCTGCGCCATCTGGCGTGCACGGCTCAGCGCGTCTTCGAGTGTGTCGTTGTCGTAGGTGACGAAGTCGTCAAGCGTGCAGTGATGGTAGCGGTGTGGAATACGCGCGCCGGCCATAAGCCGCCTGTTGATGTCGTCGCGCCAGCAGTCGCAGCGTGTAACGCGTTCGACCCCGCCATCCTGGAAAGACTTCCAACCGGTACCGTTACAGAGCGAACAGACAGGATTGCGTTGCGCCGGCGGAAGCACGGATCATGATAGCGCGAACTTTTTTCAGCGCGCGTGTTTTTTTGGCGCCGCGGCGGCTCCAATAGCCGGCGGATTTACGCGGACAAGATCCGTGGACGTCGATTTGACCATCGCGGTGCTGAGCCGCTGCTCCCAGTCATCGATGCCTCGGGTCATCTCGCTCTTGACATACTCCATGAACTCGTTGACTTCGCCCTGCATTTGTTGAATCTTGCGCCGCATGTTGAGGATGACCTCGACGCCCGCAAGATTGACGCCGAGATCCCGCGTCAATGTGAGGATCGTCTCGAGCTGCTCCAGGTCTTCTTCCGAGTACAGCCGGGTGTTCCCGTCGGTGCGCGACGGTTTGAGCAGCCCCTCACGCTCGTACAGCCGCAGGGTCTGCGGATGGATGTTGTACTTCTGCGCCACGGCGCTGATCATGTAATAGGCCTTGCCGGTCTTCTTCATCATTTGTCGCGTCCTTCGACAGGCTCAGGACGCCCCGAGCTTGTCGAGGGGCGGGAGCCGTTACCCGCGCCTCGCCGGAACTGATCGTCGTTAATCCTGCCGAACTCCCGAAGCAGCTCCTTCGATCGTTCGTCGAGCACCGTGGGAAGAGCGATGCGCACTTCGACCACGAGATCGCCGCGCTCGCCGCTCCTCGGCGATGGCGCGCCACGCTCCCTGATGTGAAACCGGTGCCCCGTCTGCGTCCCAGGCGGCACGCGCAGGCGCGCCGTGCCGTCTGGCGCGGGCACTTCGATCCTGGTTCCGAGCGCCGCTTCGTGCACGCCGATCGGCACGACGATATGAAGATCGTCGCCCTCGCGCACAAATGTCCCGTGCGGCGCCACCTGGACCGCGAGATAGAGGTCCCCAGTGCGCCCCCGCTGCTCTCCGACATTGCCCTTCTCCGGCACTCGGATGCGAGCGCCGTCGCTGATGCCGGCCGGAATGCCGACCGTGATTGTCTCGCTGCGCATTTCCACGCCGAGACCGCCGCAACGCCCGCAGGCTGTGTGCTCCAGTCGACCTGTTCCTCCGCACGTGTCACAGCTTTTCGAAAACACCATGCTCCCGCGGCGCGAGCGCAGGAGACCGCTGCCCTCACAATGCTGGCACCGCGACTCTGCGATTTTCAGCACGCCAGCCCCTCGACAAGACTGGCACGTGTCGCGGCGGGTGAGCGTCATCTGCCGCCGCGTGCCACGCATCGCCTCGTCGAAGGTCAGCGACACCGATGCATGAAGGTCGGCACCCCGCCCCGGTTCGGCCCGTTGCGTGTCCTGCCTTTGCGAGAACACTTCCGCGAACAGATCCCCGAACGTGGGCGCGTCGGTGTGAGGCACGCCACCCGAAAAGTCGAATCCCTCGAACTCGAACGAGACCGTTGCCGACGCGGCGGAGAGCGACCCGGCGTCGTATCGCAGCCGCCGCTCGGGATCGCTCAACGTCTCGTACGCTCGCGTGATTTCCTTGAAGCGAGCTTCCGCTGTCTGGTCGCCAGGATTGATGTCGGGGTGATACCTCCGAGCCAACCGCTTGTACGACCGCTTGATGTCAATCAGCGTCGCGCCCCGCGCGATTCCGAGGAGCTCGTATAGATCCAAATCCCTAATCCCTAATCCCAATCCCTAATCCCTATTTGTCATCCACCACTTCCGCGTCGATCACGTCCCCTTCTTTCTGGCCGTTGGGTTGCGACGCGCCGTCTTCGGGGGATGGCGCGGTCCCGCCGGGCGTCTGGGCGGCCTGCTTGTAAAGATTCTCAGCCGCGGCGTGCTGCGCTTTGTTCAACGCCTCCATCGCGGCGTTGATCGCCGAGATGTCCGTGCCCGCGTTGGCCTTCTTGGCTTCTTCGATCGCGGATTCGACGGCCGTACGGTCGGCGCTCGAAAGCTTGTCGCCGGTGTCCTTCAACATTCGCTCGGCGGCATAGACCGTCTGGTCGGCGCGGTTGCGCGCCTCGATTTCATCCCGCCGCTTCTTGTCTTCGTCGGCGTGCGATTCGGCCTCCCGCATCATCTTGTCGACCTCGTCTTTGCTGAGGCCGCTCGAAGAAGTGATCGTAATCTTCTGCTCCTTGCCGGTGCCCAGATCCTTCGCCTGGACGTTGACGATGCCGTTCGCGTCGATGTCGAACGTCACTTCGACCTGCGGGATCCCGCGCGGCGCCGGTGGAAGACCGATGAGATGGAACCTGCCGAGCGTGCGGTTGTCGCGCGCGAGCGGCCGCTCGCCCTGCAGCACGTGCACTTCGACGCTGGTCTGGTTGTCGGCCGCCGTCGAGAAGACTTCGCTCTTGCGTGTGGGAATCGTCGTGTTGCGGGGAATCAGGGTCGTCATCACGCCTCCAAGCGTCTCGATCCCGAGCGACAGCGGCGTCACGTCCAGGAGCAGCAGATCCTTCACTTCGCCCGCGAGCACGCCCGCCTGAATCGCCGCGCCCACGGCGACCACTTCGTCGGGGTTCACGCCTTTGTGCGGCTCCTTCCCGAACAGCTCTTTGACGATCGCCTGCACGCGTGGAATGCGCGTCGACCCGCCGACGAGAACGACCTCGTCGATCTTGCCCGGTTCGACGCCGGCATCCTTGAGGGCCTGCCTGGTCGGGCCTACCGTGCGCTGAAGCAGATCTTCGACGAGCTGCTCGAATCTCGCGCGCGTCAGCTTCATCGCCAGGTGCTTTGGGCCGCTAGCATCGGCCGTGATGAACGGCAGGCTGATGTCGGTTTCCATCACCGACGAGAGCTCCATCTTCGCCTTCTCGGCGGCTTCCTTGAGGCGCTGAAGGGCCATGCGATCTTTCGTGAGATCGATGCCGTCGCTCTTCTTGAACTCAGCCGCGATCCAGTCGATGACTTTCTGGTCGAGGTTGTCTCCTCCCAAGTGCGTGTCCCCGTTGGTCGACTTGACCTCGACGACTCCTTCACCGACCTCGAGAATCGAGATGTCGAACGTGCCGCCCCCGAAGTCATACACGGCAATCGTCTCGTCCTTCTTCTTGTCGAGCCCGTAGGCGAGCGCCGCGGCCGTGGGCTCGTTGACGATACGCATCACTTCGAGGCCGGCGATCTGCCCCGCATCCTTCGTGGCCTGGCGCTGGGCGTCGTTGAAGTACGCAGGGACGGTGATCACGGCCTTGGTCACCGGCTGGCCGAGATACTCCTCAGCCGCCTGTTTCAGCTTCTGCAGAATCATCGCGGAGATCTCAGGAGGCGAGGACTCCTTGGCACCGGCTTCGATCCGCACGTCGCCGTTGGCCGGGCGTATCACGCGAAACGGCACCATCTTCATTTCTTCGTTCACCTCATCGAACTTGCGTCCCATGAAGCGCTTGATCGAAAAGACGGTGTTCTCCGGATTCGTCACGGCCTGCCGCTTCGCGACCTGGCCGACGAGGCGCTCCCCCGCTTTCGTGAACGCCACGACGGACGGCGTCAGGCGTCCGCCTTCTGGATTCGTGATGACGGTTGGCTCCCCGCCCTCCATGACCGCGACGACTGAATTGGTAGTGCCGAGATCGATGCCGATGATTTTGCTCATATGAAATCCCTCGTACGAGTGAATGCCGCGTCAAACCTTTAGGCTTCTTTGATTATGAAATGTGAGTGCTTCTGTGTAAAGCACAAGCCGGCTCTGGGCGTAGACTGTGCGGCTTTAGCCAAAGCCTAAAGCCTAGAGCCTAAAGCCAGTTAGAATAGTGACGCAGTGGCCAATACCAAGACCTTCGTCATCCGCTTTGCCGGCCACGCGGGACTTGCCGCGCTCTTCATCGCCGTCGCCCTCCTCGGCGTGCTCAGCGGCGTCATGTTCGCGTATGCAGGCGACCTCCCGCTTATTTCCACGCTCGACGACTATGCGCCGAACGCCATCACCCGTGTGTACGCATCGAATGGCGAGACGCTCGGAGAGTTTGCGACGGAGCGCCGTCTGGTCATCTGGTACGACGAGATTTCTCCGCACCTGCGCAACGCGATCATCTCGGCCGAAGACAAGGACTTCAACAACCACTTCGGGCTCAGCGTGTCAGCCATGCTCGTGCGGCTCTCCAGCGACCTTCTGCGTCGCCGTATGGTCGCAGGGGCAAGCACGCTCACCATGCAGCTCGCGCGCAACCTGTTTGCCGCCGAAGTGGGATTCACGCTTGGCGACAAGAGCCCGGAGCGGAAGATCAAGGAGATCCTCGTCGCCATACAGATCGAAAAACGGTATACGAAGCGCGAGATCCTTACGCTCTACTGCAATCAGATGATTTTCGGGCACGGCACGTACGGCGTTGAAGCCGCCGCGCGGCTTTACTTCGGCAAGCGCGCAAAAGACGTAACGCTGGAAGAGGCCGCGATGATCGCCGGCATCATTCAGACACCCGCTCGTCAGAGCCCGTACGTCAATCGCGGCGCCGCAAAGTTCCGCCGCGATTACACGCTGCAGCAGATGGCGGACAACGGGTACATCACCCAGGAACAGGCCGACACCTCGAAGAAAACGCCGATTGTCACGCGCGGCCAGCCGCAGCCGGTTCGATCGGTGGCCCCATTCTTCACAGAAGAAGTCCGCAAATATCTGGAGCAGAAATATGGTGCGAAGGCCCTTTACGAAAGCGGGCTTTCCGTCCAGACGGGCATCGATATCCGCCTGCAGCGGGCCGCCAACCGCGCCGTCGACCGCGGGCTGCGCCTTGTCGACAAGCGCCGCGGCTACCGCCGCGACAAGCCGAACATCGCCGCACAGGGCCAGAACATCGAGACGTTCCGTCACGAACGATGGTCGCAGCCCATAGCGCAGGATGACATCGTCCCGGCCGTAGTCATGAACGTGTCGCCGACATCCGCGCGCGTCCGTATCGGCCAGCAGATTGCCGAGCTGCGCGGCGACGGCATCGCATGGGGGAGACGCGCGCCACCGGCGCTCTTCAAGGTGGGCGACCTGATTGACGTTCTCGTCACGCAGATGGACGACTCCGGGAAGATTTCGGCGGTGTCGCTCGAGCAGTCGCCTCTCGTCGAAGGCGCGCTCGTTGCCATCGACAACCGCACGGGCCAGATTCGGGCGATGGTCGGCGGCTTCAGCTTCGATCGCAGCAAATTCAATCGCGCCACACAGGCTCGCCGGCAGGTGGGTTCGTTGTTCAAGCCCATCGTCTACACCGCCGCCATCGATCGCGGATATACGCCCGCGTCGGTCATCGTGGACGAACCCGTCTGGTACGAGCCCGGTCCGGGGCAGCCGCCGTATCAACCACGGAACTACGACGGCAAGTACGAGGGGAACGTCACGCTCCGCCACGCACTGGAGGATTCGCGGAACGTGCCCGCAGTGAAGATGATGGACGCGCTGACGCCGCCGCAAGTGATTGCTTACGCGCGGCGGTTCGGCCTCGAGACGAAGCTCGAGCCGTTCCTGTCACTCGCCCTCGGCGCCGCCGACCTGACACTTCTGGACATGACATCCGCTTATTCGGTGTTTCCGAACGGCGGCGTGCGCATGCGGCCGTATTCGGTCCTCAAGATTTCAGATCGCGAGGGCAATCTTCTGGAAGAGGGCCGCTCCGATCCGCAGGATGCGATTAGAGCCGACACGGCATTCGTGATGACGAACCTCCTCCGTGGCGTCGTGCAGCGCGGAACGGCAGCCTCGGCCGCCAAGCTCGGCTGGCCGCTCGGGGGGAAGACCGGAACGACTGACGATTATGGCGACGCGTGGTTCATCGGCTTCGATCCAGACATCACCGTTGGCGTCTGGTTGGGCCATGACGAGCGGAAGCCGATTGGCCACAACGAGACGGGCGGCGTGGCCGCGCTGCCGATCTGGATCGAATTCATGCGCGCGTATCTCGAGACGCGCGACCCGAAGAACCCACCCGAATTCACGCCGCCGGGCAACATCGTGTTTGTGCCGGTCAACGCCGCGAGCGGCGAGGTCGCCGAGGAAGGCGCAACCGGCCTCAACGAAGCGTTCATCTCAGGCACACAGCCGGGCACGGCGTTTCCGCACTGAGTTTCTGTCTCACCGCAAGACGCCAAGGCGCAGAGGATCCTGAAACTGCGCTGGCACTGAGGGCCCAGGCCAGTGTTCGGTCTACCCTACGGCGTAATGAGGATTCATCCTGCTTCGCCGGCCCAGCCCGGTATAATCCACACCGTTTTGGCCTTCATACCGCTCACGCGTCTCGCCGTAACGTCATCCGAAGGTTTTCACGCCGCCGGACTGAGTTGTTGACCTTTCCGTAGTCGATGCAGGAGCGCAGCCGCTTTTTGGACGGAGTGGAGCGGCTGGGCAACGCCCTGCCCGATCCAGTCGTAATCTTCATCGGCTTGATCGCGCTCCTCATGGCGATGTCCGCTGTCGGTGCGGCGGCCGGCTGGTCGGCCATCAATCCCGTCACCGGCGACACGCTGAGTGTGAAGAGTCTGTTGTCGGAAGAGTCGCTGCAGTTGATCATTGCGGAGACCCCGCGCACCTATACGGGATTCGCGCCACTGGGCTTGGTGCTGACGATCATGCTCGGCGCGGGGGTGGCCGAAGGCAGCGGCCTGTTCGCCGCGCTCATCCGCGCGTCCCTCAACGCCGTCCCCGAATGGGCCTTGGTACCTGCAACGCTGTTGATCGGCATGCTGACCTGCCAGGCAGTCGATGCTGGCTATGTCGTCTTCGTCCCGTTGGCCGGTCTCACCTTTGCCGCCGCTGGACGCCACCCGGTTCTGGGAGTGACGGTTGGCTTTGCCGGCGTGTGCGTCGGTTTGGCGGGCAATCTGCTGCCAGGTCAGTACGATGTGTTGATTCTCGGCATCACTGAAACCGGGGCTCGCCTCATCGAGCCCGGCTGGTCGATGAATCCGGTGGGCAACTGGTGGTTCAGCATCGGGATTGCGGTCGTGTTCACCGCGCTGGGCTGGTTCGTCATAGAGCGCATCGTCGCCCCGCGACTCGGGGCCTGGCACGGTGACGGCTCTGAAGTGTGTGAACGTCAGGCTGCGCAGCTTACGGAGGTGGAACGGCGTGGGCTGTGGGCGGCGGGGCTGACCGCGCTGGCAGTGTTCGCAGTATTCGCCGCGCTGGCACTTTGGCCGAACTTTACGCCGTTGTATGACGAAGCGGCGGCGCCCGGCCAGCGGCTCACGCCGCTGTTTCGGGGCCTGCCGCCCGCATTCCTGTTGCTTTTCCTCGCCAGCGGATGGGCGTACGGCGCGTCCACGGGAACGGTCCGGTCCCATCACGACATCGTGGCGATGATGGAAAAGGGGCTAGCCGGGATGTTGCCCTATCTGGTACTGGTGTTCTTCGCCGCTCAGTTCGTGGCGATGTTCGGCTGGTCGAATCTCGGCCCGATTACCGCGATTGTTGGCGCCAGGCAGCTCCGCGACATGAATGCGCCGCCGGCGCTATTGCTGCCGATGTTGACGACCATGTCGGCCTGGCTCGACTTTCTCATCGCTTCCGGTTCGGCGAAGTGGACGGCGATGGCGCCGGTGGCGGCGCCGATGATGATGCTGCTGGGCATCTCTCCTGAAATGACCACAGCGGCGTATCGGGTCGGAGACACCGTTACCAACCTGATCTCGCCGCTCAATCCTTACTTTGTGATGACGCTCGCCTTCTGCCGTCGTTGGATTCCGGATTTCCGCCTTGGCACGTTGCTCGCGCTGGTATTGCCCGTGAGCATCGCGTTCTATCTGGGCGGCGCTGTCTTGACCGCGATTTGGGTTGCGCTCGAAATCCCGGTCGGACCTGGCGCAGCAGTGTCCTACTCCCTGCCCGCTCCGAGCCGGTAGTGGTGACTTCTTCCTCAATGAGGTTTCGTTGCGTCTTGGCGTCCTTGCGGTGGGATATTGAATTTACTCGTCGTCCTCCGCCGAAGGCTGCCCTAACGTACCGGATGCCTTCTGCATCAGGTACGCCTTGATGAACGGATCCAGATCGCCGTCGAGGACGCGGCCGGGATCGCCGATGTCGAACTTCGTGCGGTGGTCCTTCACGATCTGATAGGGATGCAGCACGTAGCTGCGAATCTGATGGCCGAACGCGATTTCTTTTTTCGCGCCGCCGATCTGATCGAGCTTTGACTGCTGCTCCTTCATCTTGATATCGAACAGGCGCGCTTTCAGCACCCGCATCGCGGAATCCTTGTTACGATGCTGCGACCGTTCGTTCTGGCACGATACGACGATGCCGGTCGGCAGGTGCGTGATGCGAATGGCCGAATCGGTCACGTTGACGTGCTGGCCGCCGGCGCCGCTCGACCGAAACGTGTCGATGCGGATGTCCTTGTCGTCGATGACAATGTCCTCGTCCTCCGGCAGCTCCGGCCATACATAGACGGAGGCGAACGACGTGTGGCGGCGTGCGGCGGAGTCGAACGGCGAGATGCGCACGAGCCGATGCACGCCTGCCTCGGCCGAGAGCAAACCGAATGCAAACTCGCCCTGCACAGTCACCGTCGCGCTTTTGAGACCGGCCTCGTCACCCGGCTGATAGTCGATGACATCGCGCTTGAACCCTCGCCGCTCGATCCATCGCATATACATCCGCAGCAACATCTCGGCCCAGTCCTGCGACTCCGTTCCTCCGGCGCCCGGATGAATCGTGATGATGGCGTTCTTCCTGTCGTGCTCGCCGCCGAGCATCTTCTTGATCTCCCCGCCTTCGACGAGGCCGGCGAGCTGCTCGAGGCCGGCCGATAGCTCAGCAAACACGTCTTCACCCTGGCCGGCCCAGTCGATGAGCACACCCAGGTCGTCTGTTTTCGCTGCGAGCGCGGCGATCAGCTCGACTTCTTCCTCGACGCGCCGCCGGCGCTGAAGGATCTTCTGCGCTTCGATCTGGTTGTTCCAGAAATCTGGCGCCGATGCGCGGGCTTCTATCTGTGCGAGCTCGTCACCGGGGCGAGCGGCCTCAAAGATAACTCCGGAGATCGGCGGCGCGCTTCACGAGGTCCTGATATTTGCGGGTCAAATCATCGAGTGCGATGGCCACGAATGCCTCCAGCGTCCGTCTACGCGGCTCAGGACTGCCCCGAGCGCCGTCGAGGGGCGAACAGCAGCGCGACGGTCGTCAGCGCCGCCAGGATGTATGCGAACAGGTCTCCGATTCTGCCATAAAACGTGCGCTCTTCGAGCATGCGCACGTCGCCGATCAGGATGGCGCGCTCGAAAATCTCAGTCTTGTCGACGATTCGCCCATATGGATCGACGAACCCTGTGATGCCGGTATTGGCGGCACGCGCAAGATACCGCCCCTGCTCGATCGCCCGCATCGACGCCTGCAGAAAGTGCTGATAGGGCGCAGACGACCGGCCGTACCACGCGTCGTTGGTAATCGTGGTGAGGAGCTGGCTGCCGCGCGACACCGACTCACCCACCAGCCGAGGAAATACAATCTCGTAGCAGATGGCGGTACCTATGGGGCCGTTAGTCGTCCGCAGCATCACCATGTCCCGGCCTGGCGTAAAGCCACCCACTTGTTCCACAAGCGGTCCGACGAAAAACAAGAGCTGTTGAAGCGGGACGAACTCGCCGAACGGCACCAGGTGCATCTTCTGGTACACGCCGGCGACGTCGCCGTCCTTCCGGACCAGAAACGCCGCGTTGTAGTACGCCCGAGTCTGATGATCGACCTGATCGCTGCCGAGCAGCAGCTCGATTCCGGTCTCCCGCACGAGCGAACGGATCCGTTCGCCTCCGCCCTTGTTATCGAGGAAGGGAAACGGCGTAGACGACTCGGGCCAGATGACGAGTTGCGCCCCGCGGCCGGCCGCCTCGCGCGTCATTGAGAGGTACGTATTCAGTATGCTGTCCGCGTGCGCCGCGTCCCACTTCTGATCTTGAGGGATGTTTCCCTGGATGAGCGCGACCCGGACCTGGCGACCCCGCTGCGCGAGCCCGTCGTTTTCTATGCGCCGGTGACCCCATGCCGTGAGAGCGATCACTGCCACGGCAGTCGCACCCACGACGACAATCGAATTGACCGAGCGTGACACGACAAGGCAGGCGAGGGCCGTGCTCACGAGCGCGACGAGCGCCGACAGCCCAAACACCCCGGCCACGCTCGCGAATTGCGCGATTGGCAGCACGGTCGTCTGGCTGTAACCCAGCAGCAGCCAGGGGAAGCCGCTCCAGAAGTACGTCCGCCCCAGCTCGGTCGTCACCCACACCGCGGGCGCAAGCAGGATGGCGCGATCGCCGTACCGGGACCTCAGCCAATCAAGGCAGAGCGAGAACAACGCTGGAAACAGTGCGAGGTAGGCGACGAGGAAGGCCCCGACGATGACGCCAACCGGCCAGGCCAGGCCGCCGAACTGCGTAACAACCGTGCCTGTCCAGTAGACCGTTCCGCCGAAATACCCGAGTCCGGCGATAAAGCCGAGCAGAAACGCCCGCCCCCTTCGAAAGCCCTGCGGTGACGCAAACAGCGCCACGATGAGCGGCGCCAACGCCACCCACGCGAGCGCCGGCTGACCATATCGCGGGAAGCTGAGCGCGAGGAGAATACCCGAGGCGCCCGCCTTTGCTAAAGCGTCGGCGAGGTCCCGCCGTGGCGCTGCGCGCGGAGCCGGAAGGATCAGGGCTGCGTCACCCGGCCGGGTCCGCGCTGGCGCAGCCAGTCGGTGACACCCGGGCCGTCAAGCGGCGGAGAAATGAAGTCCCCCTGCGCGGTATCGCAGCCGAGCTTTGCGAGCCGCTCGAGCGTGACCTCGTCCTGCACTCCTTCGGCCACGCACGTCAAGCCGAGGTTATGCGCGAGATCGATCGTCGATTGCACGATCACCTCATCCCCGTCTTCCACCATGTCGTCGATGAACGACTTGTCAATCTTGATTTCGTGCACGGGCAGCTTGCGCAGGTAGCTGAATGACGAGTAGCCCGTGCCGAAATCATCGACTGCCAACCGCAATCCCATTTTGCTCAGTCGGGTGAGTACCTGGAGCGATCGGAGTGGATCCGACATGATCACGCTCTCGGTGATTTCCAGCTCGAGCATCGCTGCCGGTGCGCCCAACACGTCGAGCAGCGCACGGACGCGCTCCGGCAGCTCCGGATCGTGCAGATTGCGCGGCGAAAGATTCACCGCAGCGACGAGAGCGTGGCCGAGCTTCTTCCATTCGAGGCACTGCTGCACGGCACGCTCGAGCATCCACAAGGTGAGCGGCCGGACCGCGCCGGTCTGCTCGGCCATGGGAATGAAACGATCGGGAAGTATGAAGCCAAGCTGCGGGTGCTGCCAGCGCACCAGTGCCTCGACGCCGAAAATCTGGCGCGTCTTCAAGTTGAGCTTCGGCTGGTACACCACGCGCAGCTCGTCGCGCGAAATGGCATGACGGAAATCGCCCATCAACGCGAGGCGCTCGGGGCTGTGCCGATCGAGCTCTGGCGCATACACAACGCAGCCCGATCGATCCTCCTTCGCGACGTACATCGCCACGTCGGCTCGCTGCACCAGCACTTCGCCCTCAGAGCCATGCTCCGGCGCGATCGCAATCCCCACGCTGCCGTGTACGTCGAGGTTGAGCCCTTCGATGGTAAGAGGTTCCTGCACGGCGGCAATCAGCTTGCGCGCCGCCAGTTCGGCGCCTGGCTGTCCGACACCCGGCAGCATCAATGCGAACTCATCGCCGCCGAGACGCGCGACCGTATCGCACTCGCGCAGGCCCGTCTGCAGCCGACGGCCAATCTCGCGAAGCACGGCATCACCCATCAAGTGCCCCATCGTGTCGTTGATCTCTTTGAACCCATCGAGGTCCATGATCAACACCGACAAGGGATTGCGCGTGCGCACCGCATTCGCGACCGCCATCTCGAGCCGGTTCTGAAACAGCGTGCGGTTCGGCAGGTCGGTGAGGCTGTCGTAGTACGCCAGATGGCGGATGCGCTCTTCGGCTTTCGAACGCTCGCGGCGAACATCAGCGTCACGCAGTTCGCGGTTGATCGCGGGAATCAGCCGGTTGAGGTTGTTCTTGATGATGTAGTCGTCGGCGCCATTCTTCATCGCCTCGACGGCGATTTCTTCGCCGATGGTGCCGGACACGAAAATGAAAGGCACTTCCAGACCACGATCGCGGACGATCGTGAGGGCCGCGGACCCGCTGAAGCCGGGCATCGTGTAATCGGCGATCACCAGATCCCAGTCTTGCCCGTCGAGAGCCCGGTTGAGGGCCTTCGCGGACTCGACACGAGTGACGGCCGGCTCGTATCCCCCTTGCCGCAAGTACTCTATGAGGAGTGTCGCGTCGGCTTCCGAATCCTCAACCAGCAGTAGTCGTAGTGGCTTCATGCCTCCATTTACCGGGCAATCCAGAGGTTTTTGAGCTGCTCCGAAGTCTGGAGCCGGCTCTCAACCGCCTCGGCGTCCTTCAGAGTCTTGTACTTGCCGATGCGTACTCTGAATAGGACCGTGGATGTGCCTTTCACTGGATCCATGACGAACGCCGGATAGCCTTTGGCCGCCAACTGCTTCGCCAGGCCGTCCGCATCACGACGATCCTTGTACGCGCCCACTTGCACTGCAAAGCCCGGGCCGGAGGGATCGGACGCCTTTGCGGCCGTCTCGAGCGCAGGAGCCGGCGTCACCGGCGCATTTTGAGACCCGGAAGTGGCAGTCGTGGGTGTACGGTCGCTAGGTGCGGCAGCAGGTGCGGGTGCCGGTGCGGGCTGCTTAGGGGCCGTTGCCGGCGGAGGCGGAACCGGAGCCTTCTGAGACACCGGCTCCTGAATGACCGGCGCGGGAGTAGGCTGGGCCGCGGGTTTCAGCGTCTCTGGCGGAGCCGAATCGCGCAGGAGACGGTCAGCGTAACTGAGCTCCTCTGCGGGCGGCGCGGGAGCTGCCGCGCCCCCGGCGGCGGGCGGCGGGTCTGCCTGCTCTGATGCCGGAACGAGGCCGGGATCGGATGCGATGTCGCTGCTCGCAATCTGGGACGCTCCGCCTTCGCGCACACCACGACCAACGAGGACGCCGAAAAGAAACGTGACAACCAGCACGACCGTCACGGCCATGAACAGAAAGATCAGCTGCTTGCCGTTCAGCTGTATTTCGCGAAAGCCTTCGTCGTTCACGGTTTCTTCTCCACTCCGGTGATCTGTTTCAACAGATGCATCATCTCGATCGGCAGAGGGAAGACGATCGTTGAATTTTTCTCGGCAGCAATTTCCGTCAGCGTCTGAAGATATCGCAGTGTAATCGCGACGGGCTCGGAGGCGATTATGACAGCGGCCTGGGACAACTTCTCCGAGGCTTCCAGTTCGCCCGCTGCGTGGATGATTTTAGCACGCTTCTCGCGCTCGGCTTCGGCCTGCCGCGCCATCGCGCGCTGCATATCGGGCGGCAGATCGACGTGCTTCACCTCGACCGACGACACCTTGATGCCCCATGGATCGGTATGCTGATCGAGAATCTGCTGCAGCTGCTGATTCAAGCGCTCGCGCTCCGACAACAGCTCGTCCATCTCAACTTGGCCCAGGACGCTTCTCAGCGTCGTCTGGGCGAGCTGCGAGGTTGCGTAGTGGTAACTCTCGACCTCCACGATTGCCCGCCGCGGATCGATAACGCGAAAATAGACCACCGCATTCACTTTTACCGAGACGTTGTCGCGCGTGATGACGTCCTGCGGCGGCACGTCCATGACGACGGTCCGCAGGCTTACCCGTACGATGCGGTCGAGCGGCGCAAACACCAGAACGACGCCCGGGCCTTTCGGCTGCGGCAGCAGCTTGCCGAGGCGAAAGATCACGCCGCGCTCGTACTCGTTCAGGATGTTGATCGACATCAGAAGGTACACGACGAAGATGAACAGAACGATCAGCACCGGTGAGAGGTCAAACAACATGGCTGTGCCTCATGGCTTCCGGACGGTCAACGTCAACCCGTCGACATTCGTGACTGTTATCGGGGCGCCGTCGACGATCGGTTCGCCGGCGATTGCCGCCCAGATCTCGCCGTGTACTCGGACCCGGCCGCGCATTCCCGGGCCGAGCGATTCGAGCGCGAGGCCGCGCTCGCCGATCAACCCTTCGGCGCCGGTCACCGGCGCACCCTGCCGGGAGGCCAGCGCGAGACGTACCAGAAATGCGGCGATGGCTGTGAACCCTAGCACTACCGAGACCACGAGCGCCAGGCTGAGCTGAAGCTCCGGCGCGGGCGAATCGATCAGCATCAATGATCCGAAGATCAGACTGATGATGCCGCCCACAGTGAGCAGCCCGTAACTGGTCACTTTGATCTCGAGCGCGAAAAGGAGCAGCCCAAAGAGCATCAGCAGCAAGCCGGCGAAGTTGATGGGCAGCACTTGGAGCGCGAAAAACGCGAGCAGCAGCGACAGGCCACCGACCACGCCGGGCAGGACTGCACCAGGACTCCACAGCTCGATAGTCAATCCAAGCGTGCCCAGGCTCAAAAGGATATACGCGATGTTCGGGTGGGCGATTGCGCTGAGGATGCGCTGCCGCAGTGTCATCTGGATCGGCACAACGGTCGCCGATACCGTGCGGAGCGTAGCGATGCGACCGTCGAACCGCGTGACCGAGCGGCCGTCGAGCTTCTTCAACAAATCGTCAAGGCTAGTGGCCACGACGTCGATCAACGGCGGCGTCGCCTTGATCGCTTCGTCGTCGGTGAACGCTTTGCTCTGCAGCACCGCCTGCTCAGCCAGTTGCGCGTTGCGGCCACGAGGGCCGGCTATCGTGCGCACGTACGCCGCGACATCTTCCGCCGCCTTCTTCGACGTCGTCTCATCCATGAGCGCGCCGTCGCCACCAACCGGATGCGCGGCGCCGATGTGCGTTCCGGGCGCCATCGCGGCGACGTCTGCGGCAATCGTGAGGATGAATCCCGCTGACGCCGCCCGCGCCCCCGACGGCGCAACGAAGACCACGATCGGGGTCTTGGCGGCGATCATCTTCGTGACGATGTCGCGCGTCGAGTCGACGAGGCCGCCGGGCGTGCGCAGCGTGAACACCAGAAGTGCGGCATTCGCTTCGTCAGCACGATCGATTGTGTCGATCATGTAGCGGGCCGAGGCGGGATGAATGATGCTATCGACTTCGGCCGAGTAGACGACCGGCCTGGGCGAACCCTGCGCGGGCGACCGTGCCGGCTGGGCCGCTGGAGCCGACGTCAGAACCAGAACCGCAGCACCCAGTGCCCAGCGCCTGGAACCGCGTGTCGGCAGACCCATCACGGTGCCAGTTTACCGAGTAACTCCCTGGCTTCGGAGGAATTCGGATCGAGCGACAGCGCGCGCTCGAGCGCCGAGCGGGCGCCGGCCGTATCCTTCATCTGGAGATGGGCCTGGGCCAGCGCGATGCGCCCCTCGACCGATTCCTGGCTCCACAGCGCGATCTTGAACGCGCCGATGGCCGCCGCAGTCTCGCCCGTTCTCAGATGAATGCGACCGAGCAGCAGGTGCGCCGCGGCCTCGTACGGCGACAGATAGATCGCGCGAGACAGCTCGGTGACGGCTTCGGTGTTGCTGCCCTGCTCGAACAGCCTCCGCCCGCGATCGAGATGAAAGGCCGCAAGCTCTTTTTGCTCGCGCTGGCCCGTAATCGCTATCGCGTTGTCGATTCTGTGGAGCGTGGAGACCTCCAACGATAGCTTGAGCCGCTCGAGCCTGCGTGGGATAGTCTCGCCGCCCGGAGTAGCCGGTCTCTTCGCCCACTCGGCGTACGTCGAGGACAACTGTGTAGCGAGCTCGCGCTCGCGCGCTGCCTCGGCGGCCGCGCCGGTTGCCTGCAGCGCGGCGGCGAGCACGGCATGCGCTTCTCCATCCGCCGGATCGCGGCGGACAGCCTCGCGCAACCAGAAGGTCGCGGACGCCGCATCCTTCTCGGCCCAGTAGGCGTACCCGAGATTGAAGTAGTAGTCCTGATCGTCTTGGTCGAGCTTCAATGCCTGATTGAAGTAATACGTCGCGCGGCCGGTCTCCGGCGTGACGGGCCGCCGCAACTGGATGACGCCGATGTTGTTCATCAATGTCGCCGACGGCGCACGATCGGCGAGCGTTCTCAGCGTGGCAAACGCATCGTCCAGGCGATTGAGCTGGATCAGCGACAGCGCCACGCTGAACCGCGCAGGCGCGTACATCGGAGAGGTCTCCGCCACCGCCGCCGCGGCGACCAGGGCGGCCTGTCCGTTCGCGTCGTCATACTGCACGTTCCACAGCGCCAGGCGCGCACGATCGAATCCGGGATCGACCTTGATAGCCGCTTCGAGATAGCCGATTTTCGCCGCCGTCGACGTCGCGATGAGCCCTTTGATGTAGTTCTCGAACACCGGCAGCGCCGGCCGCGGCGGCGGTGCGTCTGACACAGGCTGGCCCGCGAGGCGCCGGCTGACGCGCCCGAAAATGGCAAACAGATCTTCGAGCGGTCCGGCTTCGACGAATTCGTGCTCCATCCGGCCGGTGTCGAGCCGGATATTCTGGGTGCGCACCGAAATCATTCCACCGTTCAACCGGAACGAGCCGATGACGACATGCGTCGCGCCCACGACTTGTCCCAGCCGGATGACCGTGGCGTGACTCAATGTGGCGACGGGAGGCACCTGCAGGCGCTGGAAGGCATCGAGACGTTCCTCCCGCGTGTACGCGCGCTTACCGAAGGCGTTTAGATCGTCGGCGAGCAACACCGCCGATGCCTCGCCGATCCAAAGGATCCGCGGCTCTCGCGTGGGGTTTTCAAAGGGAATGACGAGCACGCGCTCGTTTGGCTGCGCGGCCGCGAACCCGGAACACGGAATCAGCAACCAGAACAGGAAAAGGAATTGGAACCGGAACCTCATCTCTATTTCTGCTCCAGCGGCACATGCACCGCAATGATGCAGCTCGTGTCACCGACGCCCTGGCACGCGTGAACCCGCACCTCCCCGCCTACGCCGACGAGGGCAAACAGGTGCGACAGGGCTGCTGAGTAGAAGACGCACAACGGCCAGTCGAACGGCTCCCGAACAGCGCAGAAGATCGAGTTACGCAGCATCAGGGTCCCGCGTCCGCGCCGCAGCTTCGCTACCGCCCGGCTGCCGCCGTAGCTCCTCCGAACGACCTTCCTCGCGAGCTGCATCGCCAGCCGCGCCCGCAGCATGGCCGGCAGCGCGCGGATGATCGATCGCTCGAGCGGCGTCAGATTGTCGAACGTCCACTGCGCCGCGTATTGACCCGCTCGCGAGGTGACGAGCGTGTAGGGCTCACCTTCCTGCCTGAGAAAACTCAGAACGGCGGCAAGTGGCGCCAGTCCGATTCTGCCGTCGCGCATCCCGGTCGGATTCAACCAGTTTTCGTAGAATTCCAGCCGCGTGGGGATGAGATCAGAGATGCCCTGATGCAGGCTTGCCACAAGCATCCGCCCGACTCCCCCTCGATTCATTCTTCTGATATCCTTCCGCCCATGGCACCACTGTTGTGGTGCCTGACCTGATTTCGATGTGGACGGGAGCCATCCTCGCAGGCGGCCGCGCGCGGCGCCTGGGGGGGCTGAACAAGGCCACGCTGATTCTGCACCCCGGCAGCGCGTCCGTTCTGGATCGTCAACTGGCGCGGCTCCGCCGCGTGGTCGATCGGACAATCATCATTGCCAACGACGCGGAGCCGTTCAGCGGCGCCGGCGTTCCAGTGATTCCCGACATGGTGCCGGACGGCGGCGCGCTCGGCGCGCTCTACACGGCCGTTCATGCGGCCGGTACCGACTGGACGCTGGTGATTGCGTGCGACATGCCCTTTGTCAGCGAGCGGCTGCTCGCACATCTTGTATCGGTCGGAGGCTCCGTCGACATTGCGATTCCCCGCACGGCGCGCGGTTATGAGCCGCTGTGCGCGACTTATTCCCGCCGCTCCGCGACGGAGCTGCGGCGCCTGATCGACGAACGGCGATTCAGGCTGAGCGATGTCGCCCGGATTCCCGGCTTGAACGTCCACGAGGTAGGACGGGACGAGCTCAACGCGTTCGGGCCCGAAGAGGTGCTGTTCTTCAACCTCAACACCCCGGATGACCACATACGTGCGATCGATCTCGATGGAGAGTATCACTATCCTTCATGATTCTTCCAATTCACGAACAGTTGCGAGAGCGGTTATCGACGACGCTTCAGCACCTTTATCAGGTGCCGCCTGACGCACTGCCACAACTGCCGATCGAATATCCGCCGAAGCGCGAGCTCGGCGATCTCGCAACGCCCGTGGCCTTCGAGCTTGCGCGCCGCCTGCGCAAAGCGCCGCGCGTCATCGCACAGGAGCTCGCTGCGGCCCTCGGGCCTCTGGACGGCGTCGTTCGCGTCGAGGCCGCGCCGAACGGCTACCTGAACATCTATTTAGATCGCATCGCCTTCGTCAAGAAAGTCGTGCCATCGGGGTCTGACCCCCGTACCGGTACGGGGGTCAGACCCCAAAAAGCCATCGTCGAGCACACGGCCATCAACCCGAACAAGGCGGCGCACATCGGCCATATTCGCAATGCCGCGCTGGGCGACACGCTCGTACGCGTGCAGCGCTTCCGAGGCGTTCCCGTCGAGGTGCAGAACTACATCGACGACACCGGCGTCCAGGTGGCCGACGTCGTCGTCGGATTTCGCGAGCTCGAAGACAAGACGATCGAGGACATCCGCGCCATCGCGGACTCGACGCGGTTCGACTATTACTGCTGGGATCTCTACGCGCGCGTTACGCAGTGGTACGACGAAGACAAAGAGCGCCTCAAGATTCGCACGGCGACGTTGCACGATATCGAGCACGGCGGCACGGCGACCTCAGACATTGCCGCGTTCATCGCCGAACGCATCGTCCGATGCCACCTGAAGACGATGGCGCGGCTGAACGTGGATTACGACCTTCTGACGTGGGAAGGCCACATTCTGCGGCTGCAGTTCTGGGCGCGGGCCTTCGAGATCTTGAAAGAGAAAGGCGCGGTGTATTTCCAGACTGAAGGCAAACTGGCTGGTTGCTGGGTCATGAAGATCGAGGAGGACGAGCCTGCCTCTGAAGGGATTGGGGATGTGGGATTAGGGATTGGAGATGCTGGACTAGGGATTGGGGATGAGGGATTAGGGATTAGGGAAAGCGGAGAAAGCGAACGCGAAAAGGTTATTGTCCGATCGAACGGCACCGTTACGTACGTCGGCAAGGACATCGCCTATCAGTTCTGGAAGCTCGGGCTGTTGGGGCGCGACTTCTACTATTGCCGGTTCGGAACCCGGACAAACGGCGAAGTCCTGTGGTCGACTTCGCAGACACCCGGGGATGCTTCGCATCCCCCATTCGGCCGCGCCGACGCGACCTACAACGTCATCGATGTGCGGCAATCGTATCTTCAGAAGCTCCTGAAACAGGCGCTTCGGACTCTTGGCTACGCCGAGCAAGCCGAGCGGGCAACGCACTTCTCGTACGAAATGGTGGCACTCTCGAACGCTGCAGCGCGAGCGCTCGGATACCTCGCCGCCGATGCGGCCGATGACAAGCGCGGGTTCGTCGATGTGTCGGGTCGCAAGGGACAGGGCGTGAAGGCCGATGACCTGCTGGACACCCTCATCGCGCGCGCCGAAACCGAAGTGGCCAGGCGCAATTCAGAGCTCGCCACCGGGGAGCATCGGCGCATCGCCGACATGATCGCGGTCGCCGCGGTGCGCTATTTCATGGTGAAGTATTCGCGCACGAAGATCATTGCCTTCGATATAGACGAAGCCCTCGCGTTCGAGGGTGAAAGCGGCCCGTATCTACAGTATGCTGTCGTTCGGGCCCAGAACATTTTGGCCAAGCTGCGCGACCGCGACAAGGTCGACGAAGCCGCGGTGTTTGCGACGCTTGGCGAGATCGACGCTGCCGAGCTGACTGGCGAGGGAGGCAGCCATGATTTGTGGGCGCTCATCCTCGAAGCCTCGCGCCTCGATGAAATCGTCGAGCAAGTCGTTCGGACGCTGGAGTTCTCGGTGCTCGCAAAATACGCGTTCGGGCTGGCACAGATGTTCAACGGCTTTTATCATCGGTATCCGATCCTCAACGAGGAGCAGGCGGCCGCCCGGCTCTGGCGCGCCGCCGGCGTGGCGTACGTGCGTGCGCAGCTGACGCGCGCGCTTGATCTCATGGGCATTGCCGTACCACCGAGAATGTAATGGCCGTCATCGGCATCACGCCATCCAACCGGTTGACCGACTACGTCGAATCCATTCGGCGGGCCGGCGGCGACCCGCGTGTCCTTTCGATGGATGCAGCGCCCACACTCGACGGTCTCGACGGCGTGCTCTTTACCGGCGGCGGCGACATCGACCCCGCCCACTACGGCGACACGCGACATCCAAAGACGAACGAACCTGACGCGGCGCGCGACGCGTTCGAGCTTGCGCTTGCGAAGCTTGCGCTCGCAAGCAACACGCCGCTGCTCGCGGTGTGCCGCGGACTACAGGTCGTCAACGTCGCCGCCGGCGGAACACTCACGCAGGACATTCCGGCGCAGGTGAACCAGGCGCTCGGCCATCAGGTCGATGCCCCGCCGTTCGCGATCGCGCACGAGGTTTGGGTCACGCCCGGCAGCGTGCTCGCGCGCGTCATGCAGGAAGAGCTCGTCGACGGCGAAGTACTCCAGGTCAACAGCCGCCATCACCAGGCCGTCGACAAGACCGAAGGAGGATTCACCGTCTCCGCGACCGCGCCCGATGGCGTCATCGAAGCGATCGAGCGCCCCGCGAGTCGTTTCTGTATCGCGGTGCAGTGGCACCCCGAGAACTTCTGGCGGACGGGCGAGTTCCGCTCGCTGTTCGAGGAATTCGTGAAAGCAGCCGAGACCCGCTGAGAAATACGAAACAGATGAGTTTAGGAGAATAGGAGTCAGTCTCCTGTTAGGCGATGCCTCTTAAACTCCACGACGAAATTATTTCAACGATCGAGAAGCCGGTCGCCGGCGGGCGCATGCTCGCGCGGCACGAAGGACAGATTGTCTTCGTCGCCGGCGCGATCCCCGGAGAGCGCGCACGTGTGCGCATCGATCGCATTCAGAAACAACTCGCGTTTGGAAACGTCGTCGCCATCCTCGATCCGAGCCCCGATCGAAGAGCGGCCGATGTCGATTGGGCGTGCGGTGGATCTCTGTATGCGCACATCGCGTACGAGCGCCAGCGTCAGCTGAAGTCGGAAGTGATCGCCGACGCATTTGCACGCATCGCCAAAATGACACTCGCCGCGGAGGTCGTCGTCCGTGCCTCCAGGGAAGAGGGCTATCGCATGCGGGCTCGTCTTCACGCGCGAGAGGGAAAGCTCGGATATTTCCGCGAAGGCACTCACGATCTCTGCGACGCGGCGCTAACGCAACAGTTGTTGCCCGATTCCATGGATGCGCTGCGGCGGCTCGAGCGCGCCCTGCACAGCGTCGCGGTCACGTCGTGCGAGCTTTCAGAGAACGCCGCCGCAACCGAACGGGCGGTGCTGCTGGAGTTAGCGCCGTCGGCCGCCAGACCTGACCTCATCGATCCGATTGAGGGCATTTCTGGGCTGCTGTTCATCGATCATCAACAGGGACACATGACGGTCTCGTACGGCTCGCCATATGTCTGCGACCTGATTCCCGTGTACGACGCGTCGATCGCGGTGACCCACCACGTGCAGTCGTTCTTTCAGGGCAATCGTCACCTGC
Organism: Vicinamibacterales bacterium; assembly: GCA_963784045.1. GTDB lineage: Bacteria > Acidobacteriota > Vicinamibacteria > Vicinamibacterales > JAMQPK01 > JAMQPK01. The sequence goes on along the minus strand of CAWAPZ010000003.1, from coordinate 218,098 downwards.
TGCCAGAGCTCGTGACGCAAGTACTCGCACAGGTTCCGGCCGGCACGGTGACGGAGTTATATGCCGGCGTGGGCCTGTTCTCCGTTTCGCTCGCAGCCCGAGGAAACACTCAGGTTGTGGCGGTCGAGGGCGACCGTTCGAGCGCGCGCGATCTCGAATCCAATGCGGCGCCTTATGGCGCCGCGACGCACGTTCAGCATCTTTCGGTTGAAAGTTACCTGACGCGGCGCGGTCTTCAGCGGCCTGGCACGCTGCTGCTCGATCCGCCCAGGACGGGGATCTCGACCGAGGCGATGTCGGGCATCATCGGCCTGAAAACCCCGCGGGTGGTGTACGTATCGTGCGATCCCGCCACGCTCGCCCGGGACGTCAAACGATTCTCGGAGGCCGGCTACCGGCTCGAGCACCTCGAAGCGTTCGATCTGTTTCCGAACACCGCCCACGTCGAGACGCTGGCGGTGCTTACGACGTAGCTCTCGGCGCTTAGTCTCGGCTCTCCGCTCTCATCTCTCCCCTACCACCTAGAGCATTTTCGATTTCGCTGTAGTACGTAGAGCGGGTCGTGCCGACCCGCCTCCGCTGCCGGGTCCGAAGGACCCGGCCTACATCAACTACAGCGAAATCGAAAATGCGCTAGCCAAACGCCACAACGGGCAGATGTTCGCGCTCGCGCAACAGACGGTCGACCGCCGCTTCGATCGCGCGCCCGTACGTCTCGGCCGCCATGCGTTCGCGGAACGGCAGCAGCTGCGTCGAGGCTTCAATACGCATCGCCTGAACGGCCGCCGGATCCGCCTGCGCGCGCGCGGCGTCGAGCATCAGGCGATCCAACTCGGCGAGGCGCGCCATAATCCGTTCCCGCGTTTCTCCACGCAACGGTCCCGGCTGATCGCGAAAGGCCGCCGCTTCCCGAGCGATCATGTCCAGCACCCCATCAAACTCGGGAGGAGGCGGCGTCATGCCGGCACGCCGCGCCGTAACGCGCTCGCACACACGATCCAGATGTTCGGGCAGACTTCGCTTGCGCCGCCTGCTTTGGTTCTCTGCCGGCATCTCTTCTGCGCCAGGAAGGCGCACGCCGACGGCGCGGCGCCAGGCATCGAAGGCATCAAGGATGTCGTTCTCGCAGAAATCAATCTGTACCGGCCGGCGCCGAACCCCCTTGGCGTAGTACCTCACGAAGTAGGCGTCGATGCCCTGGCACGCGATCTTCAATGGAACGCCTTGTGCGGACCAGCTGCGGACACGCTCGAAAGAAGGTCCGACGATTCTGATCAGGTGGCCGTCGTTCTTGCGGCAGAGGTAGGCTTCGATCTCCCGGCAGGTACTCGTCTGTGTCCATCTCGGGGCGGCTGGCCCCGCTCAACGGGGTCTGTTTCTCTCCCACACCATTCTCAATCCCTGGAGCGTCAAATCCGCGTCGACGTGCTCGATGAGCTCCACTTCCGGGGCAATGACCCCTGCCAGTCCGCCCGTCGCGATACAGACCGCATTCTGACCGAGCTCGTCGCGCATGCGTCGGACGAGGCCGTCCACCAACCCGACGTACCCGTAATAGAGACCCGATTCGATTGCGCCGACCGTGGTCCGCCCAATCACCTCGCACGGCTTCTTGATGTCGACACGCGGCAGCCGAGCGGCGCGCTGAAAGAGCGCATCGGCGGAAATCTGCATGCCCGGAGTAATGATGCCGCCGAGATATTCCCCTTTTGCGGAAATGGCGTCGAACGTCGTGGCAGTACCGAAATCGACGACAATCGTCGGCGCGCGGCGCTCGCGTCCGTACAGACGGAATGCGGCGACGCCGTTGAGAAGACGATCGGCGCCCACCTCCGCGGGATTCTTGTACAGGATGGGCATTCCCGTGTCGACCGCGCTGTCCACATTCAACGGCCGCATGCCGAAATAGCGCTGGGCCATCGTCATGAATGTGCTCGTCAAAGGCGGCACCACCGATCCCATGACGATGCCGGTCACCTTGTCAACATCGATCATACGGTGCTGCAAGAGCTGCGCGACCCAGATGCCGATCTCGTCGGACGTGCGCTCGCGCAGAGTCGCCAGACGCCAGCTCTCCACGAGCTGCTCGCCCTCGAACACGCCGAGCACGATGTTGGTATTGCCGACGTCAATGGCTAATAGCATGCGTTTTGCTCTCAGCTCTCAGTTCTCAGTCGATCCACCGCACTTCTCCAGCGACCACGCGCTCTAACTTGTCCCCGACGCGTACCAGCAAAGCACCGTCTCGATCGATATCTTCCGCACAGCCGCACACGACGCCATGGGGCGAGTCCCATTCGACTCGCGCGCCAGGGACGCGCGCCGCATTCTGTCGCCAGGCGCTCAGAATAGCATCGAACCTTCCGGCCTGGAGATCTGCGCAGCGATCCGCCAGCGCCGCAAGGATTTCGGCAAGCATCAATCCGCGCTCGGCCGGCCGATTCGTTTCTGCTTCAATCGAAGTCGTCCGCGCGGTGAGCTCGGGCGGATACGCGGCGGATCGCAGGTTGACACCGAAGCCAAGTACGATGTGCTGGAGGATGCCTCCCTGCATCGCCGCATCGGCCAAAATTCCGGCGAGCTTCCGCGGGCCGACAACGACGTCGTTCGGCCATTTGATCTTCGCAGGCAGCCCTGTCAGCCCACGAACGGCCTCGGCGATCGCCACTCCAGCGGCGAGCGTCAACAGCGCGGCCGGCCGCTCTTCGCCCGCGGTCGGGTGCGCGGGACGAATGATGATCGACGCGTACAATCCGGCTCCCGGCGGCGAAAACCATACGCGCCCATGTCGACCGCGACCGGCGGTCTGCATGTCCGCGACGACGATCGTGCCTTGCTCGGCGCCGGATTCGGCGAGGCGTGCGGCCACGTCATTGGTCGACCCGGTCGACTCGAGCCAATGGATGCACCGGCCCATGCCCCGCGTGCGCGGGGCGACGCGTGACATCTCCCGCGCGATATCCGCCGGAACTGCATGCCAGTCGAACGATTCGTCAGGCGGGTTGGATGTCAAGGCTGATGTCGACCGCGGGAGCAGAATGCGTGAGCGCTCCGGCGGACACAAAATCAGCGCCCGTCGAGGCCAGCTCTGGAATACGCGCGAGCGTGACACCCCCTGAGATCTCGGTCTTGGCACGGCCCCGGCATCGTCGCACGGCCTCGCGGATGTCGTCGGTGGTCATGTTATCGAGCAGCAGGATATCCGCGCCGGCGTCGAGGGCCTGGTCGACCTGTTTCAGCGTCTCGACTTCGACTTCGACCACCGGCCTCGCACCGAACGCACGCACCTGCGTGAGTGCGTTGGCAATACCCCCGCCGAGCCTGATGTGATTGTCTTTGATCATCACGCCGTCGTTCAGCGACATGCGATGATTCGTGGCGCCGCCCATCCGGACAGCGTACTTCTCAAGGGATCGCAGCGTGGGCGTCGTTTTGCGTGTGTCGAGGATCGTGATGGTGCCTCCGCTCGCCTCGACAAACTGTCGAGCGAGCGTCGCGATACCTGACAGATGCTGCAGGATGTTCAGCGCCGTGCGCTCGCCGGAGAGCAGGGCGCGCGCGCTCCCTGTAAGATGGCCGATCGTCACGCCAGCGTCACATGTATCGCCGTCGCGAAACTGCCATTCGGCGCCGACACGCGGATCGAGCTGGACGAACACTTCGAGCGCGATATCGAGGCCGGCGAGCGTGCAGGGCGACTTGACGAGAAAGGCGCCGCGCGCCCTATCGCCTTGGCCGACAATCGCATCCGTGGTGACATCGCCGCCGGCGAGATCCTCTGCCAGCGCGCGACGCACAAGGTCGCGATAGTCGCCCGGCTCAAGCCTGCGGGGCGGCGCCAAACTGCACCTCGACGGAAAGAGCGTCGGCGCTTTTTCGCTCGATAGTCTCGATGCGCACCGCTGCGCGCAGATCGGCTTCGATCGCATCGAGGTGCGCAAGACGCACCGAAGCGTCTGCAATGACTGCGCAGACAATCGGCACTTTCAACGGCTGTTTGGCCTCGGAGCGACGTTTGCGTACCTCCCCTATCACCTCGCGGGCATAGCTCCACTTCTGCTGATCATCGTCGCTGAGGCCGCGGACCAGCGGCGCCAGCTCATCGTCCGAGGGCCACGACGCACGATGGACAGACCCGTCCTTCCACCACGACCAGACTTCTTCGGTCGCAAACGGAAGATACGGCGCGAACAGTCGCAAGTACACAGACAACGCTGCGACGAGCGCACTGTTCGCCGACCCGGCCCCTTCGGGTCCCTGCTCTCCGTACCGACGGCCCTTGACGAACTCGAGATAATCGTCGCAGAAGCCCCAGAACTCGCGCTCAATCAGTTCGATTGCCCGCCCGTACTCGTAGCCCTCAAGCGCCTGCGTCGCCTCGCGCACCAGGCTCGCGAGGCTGCCCAACATCGCCCGGTCGACTGCGGCCGTGATCGGTCCATGCGGATCTGAGCCTTCGTCGAGGGACGACAGGATGAATTTCGATGCGTTCAGCAGCTTGATGGCCAGACGCCTGCCCACCTTCATCTGTGCCGCGTCGAACATGGTGTCGACCCCGGGACCGCCTCGCGTCGCCCAGTAACGCACGCCGTCGGAGCCGTGCTCCTCGAGCAGCGCGAACGGCGTGACAACGTTCCCTTTCGATTTCGACATCTTCTTGCGGTCGGGATCGGTCACGAATCCGGAGATCGCCGCGTGGGACCACGGAAGGCTGTCGTGCTCGAGATGCGCGCGAAGCACGCTCGTGAACAGCCACGTGCGGATGATGTCGTGCGCTTGCGGCCTTAAATCCATCGGAAATACACGCGCGAACAGCTCAGGATCTTCACGCCAGCGTGACACGATCTGCGGCGTCATGGACGAAGTCGCCCACGTGTCCATGATGTCGGGATCTCCCGCAAAGCCATTCGGCTGGCCTCGTTGCTCGGCTCGATACCCGTCCGGCACGTCAGTGGACGGATCGATCGGAAGCCGCGATTCATCCGGCACGAGCGGGCGTGAATAGTCCACGCCGCCCTCCGTGCCGATCGGATACCAGAGCGGGATCGGCACGCCGAAGAACCGCTGGCGGCTGACGCACCAGTCGCCGTTCAAGCCGTTGACCCAGTTCTCGAAGCGCACCCGCATGTATTCGGGATGCCACGCGATCTGACGGCCCCGCTCGATCAACGCCGATCGGAGTTCCAGCGTCTTGAAGAACCACTGCCGGCTCGTCACGATCTCGAGCGGACGATCGCCCTTCTCGTAAAACTTGACGTTGTGCATGATCCGCCGCGGCTCGCCGATCATTGATCCGCTCTCGCGCAGCAGCTCGACCACCTTCGAGCGCGCCTTGTTGATCGACTGGCCGGCGATCTGGTCGTACGCGAGCTGAGCCGCTGCGGGGTCCTGTGACTCCCACCCGGCTTCGCCCCACATGACGCGACGCAGCGTGCCGTTCGGCTGAATCACCGCGCGAACCGGCAGCGACAGCTCGCGCCACCAGGTGACGTCGGTGATGTCGCCGAAGGTACAGATCATCGCGATGCCGCTGCCCTTTTCGGGGTCGGCGAGCCCGTGGGCTCTCACCGGGACACGCGCGCGGAACAACGGAGTCAGCACGTCCTTGCCGAACAGGGGTTTGTAGCGCTCGTCCTCCGGGTGCGCCACCAGCGCGACGCAGGCGGGAAGCATCTCGGGCCGCGTCGTCTCGATCTCGACCGCGCCACCATCGGGCCGGTCGAACCGCAGACGGTGGTAGGCACCTTCGCGCTCGCGATCCTCGAGCTCCGCCTGGGCCACAGCCGTGCGAAAGTCCACGTCCCACAGTGTGGGTGCCTGGAGCTGGTATGCCAGGCCCCGCTCGAGCAGGTGCAGAAAGCCGGTCTGCGACGCGAGCTGCGATCGCCTGTCGATCGTCGCGTAGGTCATCGACCAGTCGACAGATAAGCCAAGGTAGCGCCACAGGTGTTCGAATGCCTGCTCGTCTTCCTTCGTCAGCTTGAGGCAGAGCTCGACAAAGTTGGGACGCGAGATCGAGATCGGCTGCTTCGGCGGTTCCGGCGGCGGCTGGAAATTCGGCTCGTACGGCAGCGACGGATCGCAGCGCACACCGTAGTAGTTCTGCACACGACGCTCGGTCGGCAGCCCGTTATCGTCCCATCCCATGGGATAGAACACTTCGCGCCCGCGCATCCGTTGAAACCGCGCGATGACGTCAGTATGTGTGTATGAAAACACGTGGCCGATATGCAGTGAGCCACTGACCGTCGGCGGCGGCGTGTCGATAGAAAAAATCTGGTCGCGCGATTTGGTGCGATCGAAACGATACGTGCCACCGTTCTCCCAACGCTCCTGCCACTTCGGCTCGAGTCCCTCGAGCGCAGGCTTTTCGGGAACGCGCGACGTTACACTGTGATCCATTGCGCACAATGGTACCGCGGATCCGTATCGAGGCGTTCGATTGCGAGCTGTCCGTCTCCAACCGTGGTCACATCGATGTCTTCGTCGGCGAACGTCAACTCGATGCCGCGCTCGGGCCTGGCCGGTCGCCGCCAAGGCGGGAGGTGAGGAAATCGACGATATCCTGCATGGACGTACCGGGGCGGAACACTCCGGCGACACCCATCGCTTTCAGGGCAGGCAGATCGGCGTCCGGAATGATGCCCCCCAATACGACGAGCATATCCGTCAGCCCTTTATCCCGGAGCAAATCCATCAACCTGGGGCAAATCGAGTTGTGCGCGCCCGACAGGATCGACAGCCCGATGACATCGGCATCCTCCTGCAGGGCCGCCGCGACAATCTGCTCGGGCGTCTGGCGGAGGCCCGTGTAGATCACCTCCATGCCCGCGTCCCGCAGCGCCCGCGCAATCACCTTGGCCCCACGGTCGTGCCCATCGAGCCCGGGTTTGGCGATGACAACTCGGATTTTTTTCATTCAGTTCTAGATTTTAGATTCCAGATTCTAGATTCTAGATTCTAGATTCCAGGTTCAGATTATGGCCTGCTCCTGATATTCGCCCCACACGTCCCTCAGCGCATCGCACATTTCGCCGACAGTCGCATACGCGCGCACGGCGTCCAGAAACGCCGGCATCGTGTTGTCTGAGCCGGCCGCAGCTTTGCGCAGCCTGTCGAGCGCGCGGGTCAGCAGCACCTGGCTGCGCGTGCGGCGAAGGCGGTCGACCCTGGCGAGCTGGTGTTGTGCGGCGTCTTCGTCGATGCGCAGAATCGGCACAGGGTGCTCGCGATCCGAGCCGAACTCGTTGACGCCGACAATCACTTGACGTTTCCGTTCGACGTCCTGCTGGAAACGATACGCGCTTTCCGCGATTTCGCGCTGTGGATAGCCTCGCTCTATCGCGGCAACCATGCCGCCCATGGCGTCGATGGCGCCGAAATACGACTCGGCCTCTTCTTCAAGCTCGTTCGTCAGGCGCTCGACGAAGTACGAACCACCAAATGGATCGACGCTGCGCACGAGCCCAGTTTCGTGAGCGAGTATCTGCTGCGTCCTGAGCGCAAGCGTGGCCGGCTCCGCGGCAGGCAACGCAAGCGCTTCGTCGAAGGAACAGGTGTGAAGCGAATTCGTCCCACCCAGCACGGCCGCAAGCGCCTGCAGCGCCGTGCGCGCAACGTTGTTCATCGGCTGCTGCGCCGTCAGCGAGACGCCGGCTGTCTGCGCGTGGAAGCGCAGCTTGAGCGATCGCTCGTCCTTGGCGCCGAACCGCTCACGCATCACCCGCGCCCAGATGCGCCGCGCGGCGCGATACTTGGCGATCTCTTCGAAAAAGTCGCTGTGCGCATTGAAAAAGAATGACATCCGCGGCACGAAGACATCCACGTCGAGTCCCGCGTCGGCGCCCGCCTGCACGTATTCGATCCCGTCGCGAAGCGTGAACGCCAGCTCCTGTGCTGCCGTCGCTCCAGCCTCTCGGATGTGGTAGCCGCTCACGGAAATGGCGTTCCACCGCGGCACGTGAGCCGCGCAGAACGCAAAGATATCCGTGACGAGCCGCATCGAGGGGTGCGGCGGATAGATGTACTCCTTCTGCGCGATGAATTCCTTGAGGATGTCGTTCTGCAGCGTCCCCGAAATCGTCTTCCAGTCCACCGACCGCCGCTCGGCGAGGACGAGATACATCGCGAACAACATGGGCGCCGGCGCATTGATCGTCATCGACGTCGAGATGTCGCCGAGCGCGATGCCGTCGAACAGCGCGTCCATGTCGGCGAGCGATGTCACGTTCACCCCGCACTTCCCTACTTCGCCAAGCGACAACGGATGGTGGGGATCGCGGCCCATCAGCGTGGGGAGGTCGAATGCCACACTCAATCCCGTCGCCCCTGCGGCGAGCAACTCGCGGTAGCGCCGGTTCGTGTCCTCCGGCGTCCCGAATCCCGCAAATTGCCTCATGGTCCACAGCTTGCCGCGGTAGCCGGACGGGTGAATGCCCCGCGTGTATGGATACGCGCCTGGATCGCCAAGATCGCGCGAATAGTCGAACTGGGGAATGCTTTCGGGCGTGTAGAGACGCTCGATTGGCCGGCCGGAAATTGTCTGGAAGAGTGTCCGCTGCTGCGGTGCCCGGTCGACGTCGAGCCCCATAGGTTGGGATGGCACTGTCATGTGCTCACAACGACAACAGCCCGCCGCACGAAGTGCGACGGGCTGCTGAAGACGTGCTACTTGCGAATCACCGTAGATTTAGCCATGCGTTTGAGCACCTCCCGGCCGCGGCCTATTCAGTTCGCGCCCTTCCGCCCATCGCGCCGTAGCGGCTTCACCGCAAAGGCAGATTGACTCCTCAGGCAATGGCTTAGCGGCCTTTCCACGCGCTCTTCTGAGCGGTCCTTATAGTGTACACCAGCTGGTAGCTTGTAGCCGGTAGCGAGGATCGAGTTGCCTGTTTTTGGATTCCGTTCCCAGATTTCAGTTTCTAGATTCTAGTTCCCAAATTCTAGTTTCTAGATTCCAGGTTCAGATTAGTGCGTCATCGCGTGGAGGAGCACATCGACACCGAGTGCGTAGCCGTTCGGTGAGAACTGATAGAAGAAACCCGGATCCTCGCCTTCGCGCTCCCATGAATCGGCAACGTCGGTATTGTGGGTCATCAGCACCATAATGCGACCGTGCCGATCGCGAATGGCGCGGAGGTGGGCTTCCTCGCTGTCGCGGCCGCGCTCCGACGTGACCCGTCCCTGGAAGCTGCGCCAGAACTGGATGTTGGTGATCTGCGGAATCTGCGTGACGGGATACAGCGTCCGAAGAAGCGGATCGGTCAACGGCACGTCTTTAATCGGATATTCTGACGAGGGCAGCACACGGCTGATTTCGCCAGACCACTGCTCCCACGCGGCCGTTCCCCAGAAGTCGTCGACCCACAGAAACCCACCCTTCAACAGGTAATCCCGAAGACCGAGGACTTCTTCCGGGGCCAGGCCGATCGTGCCGGCGTCCGAAGCAACAACGTAGGGACAGTTGAACAGCTGCGGATCAGTGGCGCGCACGACCCAGGTGTTCGGCTCCTTACGCGAGTCGCGGCTGATCGGCGTCTTGGTCAGCTCGGAGAGGCGGGTCATGAGGTTCCGCTCGGAAAACGGGTAGTCGGTCTGCCATCCGACGCCCATGTCCTCGATGACCACCCTGGTGTACTCGAGCCGGCATACGGTGAAGTCTCCGTCCGGCATGCGGGCGGGAGCGTACCGCGCAGCAAACGACCCTTCGCGATAACGCCCGCGCCACTGCGCGTCCGCCGCTGCCACGCAGACCAGCGTGAGTCCGGCGATGAGGACAGCTTTCCAGCGAATTGAAGGTTTGCTGCGCCGTACAGTTGCGCGGACGCGACACGTCCACGCGAACCGGCTCATCACGGGGTCACTCGGAACGCAATCAGCGCCGAAGTCTGCTCTGCGCCCTCTTTGGCGATGACTTCGATCAGGAACTCGCCCGGTGGAAGGGCGGAAAGTGGAACGTCGATCTGACTCAGGCCGCCGAACCCGGTGGGAGTGACTGTCAGGACCAACATCTCCCCACCCTCGCGGTTGAGCATCCTCGCGGAGAGAGCGGGTGTGCCGCCGGCGCTTTGCGCCCCGACACGAACGAGAAGCCGATCAGTACGGCGGAACTCGCGCTCGATGACCGGGAGCGCCCGGGGATCGGTAGAGAGCGTCTGCCACTCCGGCAACGTTCGCCCGCGAAAGACCTCGGGCGTGCTCACTGTCAAGCCCAGGCCCATGCTCGGCACGACGAGCTTGCGTATTTCGCGATCGAGGACCTCGCCCGCCGCATCGACCGCGCCGATCTCCAGCTCCATTGGTCCCGGCGGCACCTCGAACTCGACCCGTCCCGGCCTGATGGCTTTTTCGCGATGGTACAGATCCGAGTTCGGGCCACCCGCAAGCAGCGAAACAGTGGCGGCCACTTCGCGTCGCGTGCCCGGAACCGCCGGCATTGGATTCCACACGAAGGTGATCTTTGTCTTGCCGTCACTGCCCGGCGACATGCCAAGCCAGGTGCGGATCGGATTGCGCCGCTGCTGCGCGCTGACGGCCAGCGTCCCGAGCGCTTCGGTGATGGCTGGAGGCGGTCCCGCTTTCTTCGGCGCGAGGGCCCGTTCCACTTCGGTCGCGCTCATCGCCATGTAACCGGGACGCGAACGCACCTGCAGTCCGGGCCGTTTGACGCGCACGTTGAGCTTATGGAACTTGCCGTCCGTGGTCACCGCCGACGTGTAGCCGAGCAGGTAATAGGCGCTCGTGTCGCGGATAATCTGCTTCAACCCGCGATCGAGGTCGTTGCTGTTAACGATAGCGCGGCCGTCCGTTTCGTCCGAGAGAACCCGGAGCGTATCGATCGTGGTGTTGAGCATCTGCTGGTCCCTGGTCAGGCTGACGGCTGCCTGCCCGGCGGTGCTGAGGTCGAACTCGAACGGCGCGAGACCGCGCGGGTCCAGGCTGTAAATCGCGCAGTTGTACCGGTTCGCGAGGTCGGTCACCATCTTGATGTCCGACATCATCTCTGACTGCAGGAAGAACTCCTGAGATTCCAGCCGTTGCTGCGCCGGCGAATTCGCGCCGCCAATCGGATCGCTCCGCGGCCTGGGCTGGTTGCCGCACGCGCCGCCGTTGCAAGTCGCAATCTGATCGTTCACCTGCACGGGCAACACATTCGTGAAGCCCTCGCTGACGAGCACGATCGCCTTGCGTCTTTCGCCCAGCCCGCCCAATTTGATAATCAGGCCCTTGATCGCCGTCAGCGTCACCTGATTCCGGATGCGCTCAGCCTCGATCGTGGAGACGTAGTGGACGTAGCGTTCTTCGAAAGCGTTCCGCGGCGTGTAATCGTACTTCCGCCCGGTAAACTCGCGGAGAGCGGTGGCGAGCGCCTTGCGGTTCCGTGTGAGCAGCACGTCGTTGATCGACCACAACGGATACATGATGCTCACGATATCCTTCGGGTTGAACGAGTCCTCGGCAAACCGCGCGAGGATCTCGCGCGCGCGCATGCTGTTTTCGAGGCGCACGTGGTAGTCGTCCAGAAAAATCGCAAACAGCCGCACGTCGTCGCGCGCCGCTTCCGTCTGCTCGTCGATCGGGTTCCGTACTTCGCGCGGCGGATCGGTGCCGACGCCGGTGTCCTCGGACACGTTGATGAGCTTGAAGGTCTGGATCGCCTGCGGTTTCCCGTCCTCCGTGACTTCGAAGTCTGTCTGCTTCAAATCGTGGACGGGGTTGCCTTGCCGGTCGGTCACGATGACGTCCACGCGGACGAAGTTGATGTCAGAGCGGAAGACCGGAGTCTGTTGATCCGCGGGCGCGGCAGGTGCGGGTGCCGGTTGCTGCGCAGGCGCAGGCGGGGCCTGCGCATCCTGCGCCTTGACGCCGAGCGCTAGCGGGGCGGCGAACACGGCCGCGAGCAGGCTGTAGGCGAGGCGAACGCGCCCCTTTGACATGACTCCCGAATGATAACATTCCCGCGCCGTGGAAAAAGCTGGAAGTCCACTTCCACTGACCCGCCTGTCGGAAGACGAATCGCTGTTCCGGGAGAGCGTCCGGGAGTTCGCCGCGCGTGAAATCACGCCGATCGTCCGGCAAATGGACGATCTGGCCAAAATGCCGCGCTCCTTCATCGATCGGCTGTTCCACATGGGCCTAATGGGCATCGAAATCCCCGATACCCATGGCGGCGCAGGCGGGACGTTCTTTCATTCAGTGCTCGCGGTCGAGGCTCTATCCTCTGTCGACCCTTCCGTGGGAGTTCTGGTGGATGTGCAGAACACTCTGGTCATCAACGCGCTGCTGCGCTGGGGCTCGAACGACCAGCGGGATCTATACCTGCCGCGCCTGGCGGCGAATACCGTGGGCGCGTACGCGCTCTCGGAAGCCGGGTCGGGCAGCGATGCCTTCGCGTTGACGACGCGCGCCGTGGAATCGGGTGACGATTTCGTCCTGACCGGCCGGAAGCTCTGGATCACCAACGCGAACGAAGCCGACCTCTTCGTCGTCTTTGCCAATGTCGACCCGGACGCCGGTTATCGGGGGATCACCGCCTTCCTCATCGAGCGAGGCTTCGCCGGGTTCGCCGTCGGCAAGAAGGAGGACAAGCTCGGCATTCGCGCGAGCAGCACGTGCGAGCTGCTGCTGGAGGATTGCCGGGTGCCGCGCGCCAACGTGCTCGGCGACGTCGGCCGCGGCTACAAGGTCGCCATTGAAACGCTCAACGAGGGGCGGATCGGTATCGGCGCCCAGATGATTGGCCTCGCGCAAGGCGCGCTGGATCACGCCGTGGCCTACACCAAAGAGCGAAAACAATTCGGCAAGGCGCTCGCCGATTTCCAGGGCGTGCAGTTCCAGATCGCGCACGTGGCGACAGAACTGGCCGCGGCACGCCTGCTCGTGTACAACGCCGCACGCCTCCGCGACGCCGGCGAGCCATTCATCAGCGCCGCGGCGATGTGCAAGCTGTTCTCCGCCAACGCGGCGGAACATGTCACATCACTGGCTGTCCAGTTGTTCGGCGGTTACGGGTACGTGAAAGACTACCCGGTAGAGAAGCTCTACCGCGACGCCAAGATCGGCCAGATCTATGAAGGCACATCCAACCTGCAGCTGCAGACGATCGCGAAACACATACTCGGTTCATAACACGTCATCCGCCGATACGGCGCGAAGACGCAACGATACGATCTTCTATAAAGAAACTTCACGCCGTGTCGTAGCGTCGTTTGCGGTGAGACACCGTTCCGGCATCGAGCCTCACTCGCAGGTGCGGCTTGTCGTGAAGCACGCTTCGTCGAGATACAACCGACGCTCGGCGACTTGATACATCAGCACAGTTGAATACCCATTCGACGCCGGACGCGATCGCGCCACTTCGCGCACGACACGCGCGGCCGTGGGTCCTCCAACAAGCGCTTCGGTAATGACGCGGCCTCGAAGCGCCCCGAGGCTGGGAATCCTCATCTTCATGACGTGAGCAAGCGTCGGTTGCACGTCAGCGTTGCTGACCGGCGTCTGACTCACAAATCGTTTCTTGAAGTCCGGGCCAATGGCCGCCATGTTGTTGAACGTGTTGGCACGCGAGAGCGTTCCGTGTTCCCCTTGCCCGTGCTGGCGCGTGCCTCCGACCACGATGCCGGTCATGTGGGGGTTGTTCGGATCGAGCGGGAAACTCTTGAAATTGACGACCACGGCCGGCTTAGGCATGGTCGCGCCTCCCATGAGACCGACATCGCTCATGCGCAGAGTGCCGGGCGGTTTACCGAGGCGATCGTTCACAAACAGGCCGCCGACATAGTCCTGCGCGGCGAGGAATCGCACAATGCGCTGCACGAGCGCGCGATCGCCGCTAGGCACATGGATCGACGCCTGTGCGACCACGACCTTCGCGTCGACGGGCATGCCAATCCGACCCGTTCCGCCAATCAACGCCGTCGCGCCACTGGGGCGTTGCCGAACGGTCGCCGTCGGCTGCGCGATGGCGGGGTCGACTCTTGCGTAGCGCATCGCGCCGTGTTCGTCTGGAATCTGCTCGGCGGGATCGTAGAGCGGCAACTCGAGCGCACGCGCGAGATCGATTGCGAGAAAGCCAGGTGGAAGAAATCCCTCATTCACTTCCAGCCGATCGTCGGCGTCTTTGTACCGAAGGGTCGCCGAATAGCTTCGTGTCGCCTGTGCGGAGGCGTCGATATCGCGGCGGCTGACGGTAGAAAATCCATGATCGGACGTGACGAACACGTTCGTGTTGTCGCGGACGTCTGGATTCGCGTCGAGATAATCGAGGATCTGCTTCAGGTTCCGATCGGCGTTCTGGATGGCCGCCTTCGACGTCGGCCCGTTGATCCCCGGCGTCAGGCGATTCAGGCTATCGCCCTGCGCGTGTTGGGTCAAATCAGGATCGCCCGACCAGTACACGAGCACGAATGGCTCGGCGCTCTTCGCGAACGCCGGTAAAATAGCCCTGGTGGCGGCGTCGACGAACCACTGCTGGTGCTCGACGTTCGCGCCAAGGGTTCCGGGCACGGTGTTCGTGCCTGCCGACTGACTTCGCGGCGGCGGCATCGGTGGCAGGCCGGCGGCTTTCAGCAGTGCAATCGTCTGCGGCGCAAGCGGCACTGTGCGCGGCGTACCTGTCGACCCTTCGAGAATGATCGTGACCGGTTCCCGCATCGCTCCTCGAATCGAGGCCACTTCCGTCACATCCTGCGCTGCGGCAGGCCCGGTCTTTCCGAGAGCGGCCGTGTTGTATCCGTAGGAACGCGCAAACGCGAGAAGCGATGCTTCGCGCAAGTAGTTGCCGCCGTAGTAGCCGTTGAGGTCCGAGAGTACGAACGGATCTTCGACGTCGGGGGCCATTGTGCCGGCACGCTGGCCGAAGTTCCCGGTCAGAAACAGGGGATAGCCGATATAAGGCAGGTTCGCGAACTGCCCCGTGTCGCCCGGGTAATGTCCGGTGGCAATCGCGGCGGCGTTCGGCATCGTCTGCGTGGGAAACACGGAGTGGCTGTTGGCGAAGTACACACCTTCGGCTCGGACGCTGTAGAGCGCCGGTGTATCGATGGGGTTGACCGAACCGTGGCGAAGGCCGTCGGCGACGAAGATAATCGCGTTGCGGCGCTTCGGCGCGTCCTGCGCAAGTGCGACCGTCAGAGCACCTGCGACGAGGACGAACGCCGGCAGCCATCGCGCGTGTCTCACCGAACGCACGTGACGCACCTCAGGGGCCCGGACGGGCGCGCAACGTCTCGAAAATCGGGCGCAGCCGAGCGGCCGTCGCGGTCAGGTCCTCGGGAAGCACGCGCGTCTCGCCCACCGCCGTCATGAAGTTGGTGTCACCCGACCAGCGGGGCACGAGATGAATGTGGAGGTGGTTCTCGATGCCGGCGCCCGCCGCTTTGCCGAGATTGATGCCGACGTTGATGCCCTGCGGGTTATAGGCGTTGTTCAGCGCCATCTCTGACAGCCGCGTGAAATGCATCAACTCGGTCTGCTCTTCCGGAGTCAGCGCTTCGAGCGCCGCAAGGTGGCGGTTGGGCACGACCATCAAGTGTCCGTTGTTGTATGGGTAGAGATTGAGGATGACGTAGCAGCGCTCACCGCGCAAGACGACGAGGTCGAGATCGCGGCCCGCGGACGGGTCACAGAAGATGCAGGTGGTTGCCGGAACCTGAGCGGCGGTCACGTAAGAAAGTCGCCAGGGAGCCCATAAACGATCCATGACGGGATTGGGGATCAGGGATTCGGGATTGGGGATTGGGGATCGCCACTCCCTGGTTCTAGACCTGCGGAGGTTCTTGGTTGATGAGTTCTTTCAGTTCTTTGCCGGGCTTGAAGTACGGGACTTTCTTCGGCGGCACGTCTACCTTGTCGCCGGTTTTCGGATTGCGGCCCTTGCGCGGCTCGCGCCGGCGGAGTCGAAAGCTCCCGAAACCGCGCAGCTCGATCTTTTCGCCGCGATGCAGTGCCGTGATGATGCTGCGGAACACGGTGTCGACGATCACCTCGGAGTGCTTCTTGGTGAGGTCCGAGACCCGTGAGACTTCCTCCACGAGCTCGGCTTTCGTCATGCTCCCGCCGAGCGCCGCTGCCATCTCCTGCTCGTGATCGTGATCGTCCATTTTTTTCCTTGGGCTGGCCTAAAGGCCAGCACTACGTACAGGGTGTCGCGTCACGTCAATCGTCGTGCCGACCTTCAGGTCGGCCATGCCTCTCACCTTCAGGTCGGCCCTGCGGCGGCCTTACGCTTTCGCCTTGAAATGATCGCCGAGTGTCGCCTCGCCGGTGCCTGCCTTCTCGGCGTATTCTTCCCAGTCGGTCCTGAACTCGTCTGATTTCAGCGCGCGAATGCTGAGTCCGATCTTCCGTTCCGACGGCACGAGCTTGATGATCTTCATCGGGTAGTTCTGGTCGACGGTCAGCTCGATCTTCTCCGTGCTCTTTGTATCGTCCAGTTCGGACACGTGGATGAGCCCTTCGATACCCTCGTCCAACTCCACGAAGGCGCCGAAGTTGGTGACCCGCACGACCTTGCCTTCGATGGTCTGTCCGACCTGATGCCGCGAGAAGAAGTCATCCCAGATATCGGTGGCCAGCTGCTTCAGCCCAAGTGAGAGGCGCTGATTTTCGGCGTCGATGTTGAGGACCATCGCCTCGACCTTGTCGCCCTTCTTCAGCACTTCGGACGGATGCTTGATTCGCTTGCTCCACGACATATCGGAGATGTGAATCAGGCCGTCGATGTCGTCCTCGACCTCGACGAACGCGCCGAACTCGGTGAGGTTACGCACCTTGCCGACGATCTTCGCGCCGACCGGATACTTCTCGGCGAGCTCGTGCCACGGATTCGTTTCGACCTGCTTGAGGCCGAGCGAAATTCGGCGTGCTGTCGCATCCACGCCGAGCACCATCGCGTCGACGCTGTCGCCGACGTTCAGGATTTTCGACGGATGCTTGACGCGCTTGCTCCACGACATCTCGGACACGTGGATGAGTCCTTCGACGCCCGGCTCGAGCTCAATGAACGCGCCGTAGTCGGTGAGGCTGACCACCTTGCCAGACATGCGCGCGCCCACCGGATACCGATCGGACACGTTCGACCACGGGTCGTTGACGAGCTGTTTGTGGCCGAGCGAGACGCGCTCGGTCGCCGGGTCGTACTTGAGCACGATGACGTCGATTTCGTCGTTGACCTTAAAGAGCTCCGACGGATGGCCCACCCGACCCCACGACATGTCGGTGATGTGCAGCAGGCCGTCGATGCCGCCGAGATCGATGAACGCGCCGTAGTCGGTGATGTTCTTGACGGTGCCCTTGAGCACCTTGCCTTCAGCGAGCGTGTGCAGGGTGTGCTTCTTCTTTTCGGCGTTTTCCTCCTCGAGGAGGACTTTCCGTGAGAGCACGATGTTGCCGCGCTTCTTGTTCACCTTGATGACGCGCATCCTCAGTTCCTGGCCGCGCAGGGCGTCGAGGTTGCGGACGGGCCGCACGTCAATCTGCGAACCGGGCAGGAAGGCACGGACGCCGATGTCGACGGCGAGGCCGCCCTTGATGCGCTCGATGACGCGGCCGATGACGACCTTGCGCTCGGCATAGGCCTTCTCGACCTCGTCCCAAATCTTCATCTTCTCGGCTTTTTCGCGCGAGAGCACGACGTAGCCGTCGCGATCTTCCGTGCGCTCGAGGAGCACGTCGACGGTGTCGCCGGGCTGCACGGTTACTTCGCCGCGCTCGTCGAGAAATTCGTCGACGCCGATGATGCCTTCCGACTTGTAGCCAATATCGACGATCACTTCAGAAGGGGTGACTTTAAGGACCGTTCCCTTCATCACCTCGCCTTCGGCGATGTTCCGGAAGCTGTTATCGTAGATGTCGAGCATCCGGGAAAATTCCTGCGGGTCCGCGTCGTCGTCCTTGAAGGGGGTGAGCACGCCCCGTCCCTGGGGTTTCCCGCCCGCTCGGGTAGTTGCGCCGCCAATCTCCCGGGCGGATTCTTTCTGAGTGCGCTCGTCGTCCACGTTCACCATGCCTTGAAGTTCTCCTGATCGATCGAATCGATTGCCGTGTTTGAGGGGTCCGGCGCCCCGGATTTCATCGTCGGCCCGCCTTCGCGCTCTCGCGCTTCCACCTTCGCGCGCTGCGCTTCGGCGGACAGGTCGGTGAAGCAAGCAGTTTCATGCTGCGGCCGTTGATGTTGCGATAAGCGTTAGAGTGTAGAGAGTTTATGGTTAAACTGTCAAGGACGCCTCAGGCCTTCCTGGGAGACGGCGCGAGAGGCTGAAAGGACTCTGGTGATGGCAAAACGCAAAGCGAAGGCACGCGCGCGTAAGGACGGCCGCAAGGCCCGACCTCGCGCCACTGGCACGGCGACGCGACAGGCGAAGGCGCGCCAAAGTTCGCGCAAATCCGCCCGTCGACGGCCCGCGGCGAAGCCGAAAGCCCGCCCTCGCGCCCCGGGCGCTTCCGCCGCCGCGCGTCGCGCCACGTCGGACAGGTCGGCGAGGCAGGCCACCGCACGCAAGGCCGCCCGCACCCGTGCTGCTGCGCGCTCTGCGCCCGCTAAACCTCCACGACAGGCGGCCTCGCGGCCGAAGCCCGCGGCTCTTTCGCGCGAGCGGCGTCAGTTGCGCGAGGACGAAACGGTCCCAGGCGCGCCGTCGAGCTTGAACTTCGCGACCAAGGCGTCGGCGGCCGAGTCGGGCCATCAGATGTATAACCAGCGCGCCAAGGAACACACTGAAGGCGGACAGGCGCTCACCGGTGGCGACGTCGATTCGGATTGGAACGACGCGTACTCCAGCGGCGAGGAGACGCCGGGCGGCGACATGTCGACACCGGATCAGGATGTCGTCGAGGAAATCGGGCGTGCGTTGGGCGTCGAATATGAGGATTCCGAGGAACTGAAGGGCGCCGACAAGATCGAGAGCCGCGACCGCAACCGCTGGGAATACGACCCGGCGAGCGCAGAGGACTACAAGGATCGCAACCGCCGCGACTCGTAGACGCCGCCGCGGGGCTTGACGCCGCCAGTCAGGATAAAATATACTCCTGATTAGGAGTTGATGATGGCACAGGTCCTGCGGTACCCCGCCAGCCGCTACCAGACGGAATCCCCACCCGACCTCAGTACACGGGCCGTGCGCGAGCGTTTGTCCGCGCCCGGCCTGAAGGCGTTTTTCAACATCGCCACGCGCTGGAAAGTGCGCGATGAAGATGCCCGCGCCCTGCTCGGCGGAGTCACAAACGGCCCCTTCTATGAAATGAAGCGCAAGCCCGATCGGATGCTCGATACCGACCGGCTCACGCGCATTTCCTATCTCATCGGCATTTTCAAAGCGCTGCACATCCTTCACTCGCGCAAGCTCGCGGACGAGTGGGTGCGCCTGCCGAACACCAATCCGATCTTCGCCGGCGACACGCCGCTCGGGTACATGATCCGCGGCGGTCTGCCCGCGATGCAGACCGTGCGACGTCTGCTAGACGCGCGCCGCTCGGGATGACGGGTCCGCCGGTCGCGCTCGTCCGCCAGTTCGATACCCACCGGCTCGTACTCTCACGGCATCTGCCGCACAGCGACAGCGTGCTCGTCGCCATCAGCGACGACGACGCGCATCTGCAGGCGATTTTCGAGCTGGATGCGGCGACGAACGACCGCCTGCTTGCGTCGCGGCAGCGGCTGCCGGGCATCGGCGTCGAGGAACTGGTGAGTGCGGTTCCGCATGCGTCCGTCATCAACGCGGCCTTTTGTCACCCGCATCCGCTCGGCAGCCGCTTCAACGGACCGGGGCGCGGCGCCTGGTACGCCGCGTTTGCGCTCGAGACTTCGCAGGCGGAAGTGGGCTTCCACAAGACAGTTGAACTCGCGGAGATTGGCCGCTTCGAAGATACGGTCACCTACGATGACTACCGCTGCGACTTCAGCGCATCGTTTCACGACCTTCGATCCGCCTCCGCGCACAGCGCTGCGGCGGACACGTCGGACCTTTCCCGGATGCGCGCATATCTCGATCCTGACAGCTACGTCGAGTCTCAGGCGCTGGCCGAGCGCCTTCTCGAGGCGGACTCTCTAGGCGTGATATATCCCAGCGTCCGGCATGCCGGCGGCACGTGCGTGGCCTGCTTCCGGCCCGCGCTCGTAGCCAACGTTCGTCGGGGAAAAACCTACCGGTTCACGTGGAGCGGCGGTCCCACTCCGACGATCACCGCGGGGCGGACATCGCACGCGTGACGATCGCCAGCACCTGTTCGACGGTGTCCTCGATCGACAGCCCGCTCGTATCGAGCGGGACGGCGTCCGACGGGATGGTCAGCGGCGACGTCGAGCGCGTGCGATCCGATCGGTCGCGCGCCGCCATCTCGGCTGCGACATCCGCGGCGGCAGCTGCCCGATTGATTCCGTGCGCCGGATCGGCGGCACGTCGGCGCGCCCGCTCCTCCGGAGACGCGTCGAGGTAGATCTTCACGTCGGCGTTCGGAAAGACGACCGATCCGATATCGCGCCCCTCCATGACGATGCCGCCGTGCGCGCCTTGCTGGCGCTGACGCTCGACGAGCACCGCGCGCACTTTCGGCAGGCGCGCCGCGGCCGCGGACGCACGATCGATTTCCGGCGTGCGAATCGCGCTCGTCACGTCGTGGCCGTCGATGAGAACGGCGGCAGGTCCGACGTCGAGCGCCGCACGCTGCGCGAGATCGGCCATGGCATCTTCATCATCGAGCGGCAATCGATCGCGCAGCGCCTTCCAGGCGACGGCCCGGTACATCGCGCCGGTGTCGAGATGCTTGTAATCGAGGCGGCGCGCAATCTCGCGCGCAACCGTCCCTTTTCCGGCGCCCGAAGGGCCGTCGATCGCGATGATGAGACGACGAGAGGACACGTTCGGAGTATATCCGAGCAATTCAGGGGTTATGATTCCGGCACCAGGAGGCCTCTATGCGACGTGTCATGACGCTCGTCCTTGCATCGGTGTTTGCCGCCACTCTGGGGCTCACCGCACAGCAACCTATCGATCCGAACCGGTTTGAGCCGGCGATTCAGAAGTTCGAGGCGGAGGACAAGGCGACTCCTCCCCTCAAGGGCGGCATCCTGTTCATCGGCGCATCGAGCATCGCGCGATGGACGAATCTCGCTGAGTCGTTTCCCGATCTCCGCGTGGTGAATCGCGGGTTCGGCGGGTCGGAGCTCTCCGAGGCCGTCAAATACGCCCCCAGAGCCGTGGTGCCGCATGCGCCACGCATCGTCGTCCTGTATGCCGGCGAGAACGACCTGAATCGCGGCGTCACTCCCGACACCATCGCATCTGATTTCGACAAGTTCCTGCAACTGATTCATACCTCACTGCCGGCCACCCGCACCGTCGTCATCGGCCTGAAGCCATCGCTCCTGCGCTGGAAGCTCCGAGACGGGATGCACCAGACGAACACGCTCATCCGTACGCAGTGCGCGGCAGATCGCAAATGCACGTATGTCGATCCATGGCCGTCGATGATCGGAAAGGATGGCACGCCGAAGCCCGAGTTCTTCGTCGACGACGGTCTGCACATGACACCGGCCGGCTACAAGGCGTGGACGGAGATGCTGCGCCCGCATCTACGTTAGATTCAAGATTCCAGATGAAAGATTTCGCCATGGTAGAAGTCCGGCTGCAAAAGATCATCTCCGCCGCAGGGGTCGCGTCCCGACGCGCGGCTGAGAAGCTCATCGAAGAAGGGCGCGTTCAGGTCAACGGCGCAACGGTTACCGAGCTCGGCACAAAGGCCGATCCGGATACAGATGACATCCGCGTCGACGAACGCCGCATCAAGCAACCGCAGCGGCATCGATATCTCCTCCTCAACAAGCCGCGAGGCTACGTCACCACGCGATCCGATCCTGAGCACAGGCCGACGGTGCTCGATCTCCTGAAGGGCGTGCGGGAGTATGTGTATCCCGTCGGACGCCTTGACTTCGATTCCGAAGGGCTGCTGCTTCTCACCAACGACGGCGATCTCGCCGCCATGCTGATGCATCCGAGACACGAGGTCGAGCGCGTGTACGAGGCGCAGGTGCTCGGCGTTCCTGATGCGCACGACATCGATCGTCTCGCGCGCGGCATCGTCATCGAAGGCCGCCGGACGAGTCCCGCGAACGTCGAACTGCTGCGGGAGCGGCGCACTGATGCGGACACGTCGGTCTTGCGCGTCACAATTCACGAAGGCCGCACGCGCCAGGTCCGCAAGATGGCCGACGCGATCGGCCATCCCGTTCGAACCCTCAAACGCGTCCGCATCGGCCCCATCGCCGACAAGAATCTGAGGGTTGGGAGTTACAGGGAACTCACGACGGAGGAAGTGCGGAAGCTCAAGCACGCCGGGAGGCGTTCACAACCCTCAGATTCGCATACCAGAAAGACGAACAAGAGAACAAGAGACTAGGAGTTGAGTACGTTCTGGATGACGCCCATCGCCCAGCGGGAATCCTGCAGAGATTCTCCTGATTCTCCTGACTTCTGTTCAGGATCCGTGGCGGCGTCGCGTCTCCGCGGTGGGACGATCAGGAAATATCAACCTCGATGCCGCCCACGACCCCTGCCGCGACGTTGTAGAGCCACGCGGCGATGAGCGTCGCGACGAATCCCAGCAGACCGTAGCAAATCGGCAACACAAGAACAGCGCCCACCCCAATGAAGCCGCCGAATTGCGCGGCACCTTCACTGTCCGAGGCAAACCCGCCGGCCAGCGCGATCAACGAGATGATCCCGCCGAGGACGAGCCCGATGACGGCATACAGCATCCCGCTCAGTCGCGCGATTGACATTGGTCCGATGCGCTTGATAATCATTCGACCTCACCTTCTGGCAAGAGCACTCTTTCATGGTGCCTTCGCGTCTTCGCGTTGAGTACGTCTGGAATGAAGCCGCATGCGTCCGGCGGGGATTCTGAAGAGCGCCTCCTGATGTGCTGACCTCTTGTTCAAGATCCGTCGCGTCGTGGCGTCTCCGCGGCGAATCCGGAGATCAGTGAATCTTCTCGCCGGGCTCGACGTCGATCGACATCGACTGAATCTCCTCGATCGGCGCGGCACTCTCGAGAAGATCCAGTTGCGCCTGCGAGGGCGACGGCGCGGCGAGCCCGGCCGGCACGTCAAAGCCGAGCGCTTCGGCCATCTCTTCGATCTTCGGCAGGTCGGACAGATCGCGCAGGCCGAACCGGATCAGGAATTCGCGCGTGGTGGCGTACATGAACGGCCGCCCGACGACCTGCTTTCGACCGACGATTTTCACGAGCTGTCGCTCGATCAGGGTATTGACGACGCCGGCGGTGTTGACGCCGCGGATTTCGGTGATCTCGGGCGCGGTGATCGGCTGCTTGTAGGCGATCACGGCGAGCGTCTCGAGCGCCTGCACCGACAGCCGCTGCGTCGTCCGCTCGTGGAACAGCCGCCGCACCCACTCGTGCAGCTCCGGCTTCGTGACAATCTGATATCCGCCGGCCACTTCGACCAGCTGCAGGCCGCCAGGCCGGTCGTAGTCGCGCTTGAGCGCCTCGACGGCTGCTTCGACGTCTTCTTTCGGCTCGCTCTCGAGAAGCTTGAAAAGCATCTTTGGCGTGAGCGGATCGGGCGACGCGAAAATCAGTGCTTCGATGACCGGCTTCAGTTCGTCACTCATAGTGGTGCTACCTGAGTTTGACTCTGGAATCTGGAATCGGGAATCTGGAATCTAGAATCGGTTCGTTTTCGCTGTTCGTTATTCGTTTTCCGCTTTTCGTTTTTCGTTTTTAACTGCCTCAGGATCGCCAATCGGCACCGGTGCGTCAACCGGCCGCGCTCTCTTATAGACCCGAATCGGTCCGAATGCCATCGTCTGAAAGACACGTATCAATTTCAGGCGGATCATCTCGAGCAGCGCGAGAAATGTCACGATCATTCCACCGCGCGAGTCATCCTTCGCAAACAGATCCTCGAAGCCGCACGCTTCGGTTTCGGAGAGCATCGCAAGCAGCTGATCGATCCGGACCTCGACTGGCACTTCCTCGGGCGGCAGCAGCATTTTCGGCCGCTGCTTGGCTCGCTCGAGGACGCCGCGGAACGCCGCGAGCAGGCTGAAGAGATCGACTTCGACCTCCGGCTCGTAGGCGTACTCGTCGCCGGCAATCTCGGCGATGCGCCCGTCCGGACGAATCCATTGCGCGCCGCGCAACACGGCGCGCTCGTGGAGCAGCTCCGCGGCGGCTTTGAACTTCTGGTGTTCCAGGAGCCGGCGCACCAGCGCATCGCGCGGATCCTCCTCGGGCGCGCCTTCCTGGGCCGATTCCGGCCGCGGCAGGAGCATCTTCGACTTGATGTGAATCAGCGTCGCCGCCATCACCAGGAACTCGCCGACCGTATCGAGATTCAGCTCCTTCATCATCTCGATGTACTCGAGATACTGCCGGGTGATGAGGGCGATAGGGATGTCGTAGATGTTCACCTCGTTCTTCTTGATCAGGTGAATCAAGAGATCGAGGGGGCCTTCGAAGGAATCGAGCTTCACCGAGTAGGCGTCCGGCGCGGACTCGAAGTCGGAGGATGAAGGAGGCAACTCGTTCATTTGTAGGAGATCTGCATGGCGTCCCGCACGCGCTCCATTGTTTCAACCGCCGTCCGCCGCGCGCGCGCCGAGCCCTCGACGAGGATCTCACGAATCCGGTGCGGCCGCGAAGCAAGTTCTCGGCGCCGCTCGCGCAACGGCTCGAGTGTCGCATTCAGTGCGTTCGCAAGCTTGTCCTTGACTTCGACGTCGCCAACTCTTCCTGCGCGATACCGAGACTTGAGGTCTTCGACCTCTGCGATATCCGCATTGAACACATCGTGATACAGGAATACTGGATTCCCCTCGACCGTGCCCGGGATGTCTGGACGGATGCGCTTCGGGTCCGTGTACATCGAGCGTACTTTCTTCTTGACGGCGTTCGTCTCCTCGGACAGCAGAATCGTGTTGCCTAGACTCTTGCTCATCTTTTTGCCGCCGTCGAGGCCGGGCAGGCGCGATGTTTTCGTCAGCAGCGGCTGCGGCTCGACGAGGACACTGCCGTAGAAGCGATTGAAGCGGCGAACCGCTTCACGCGCGAGCTCCAGGTGTGCGACCTGATCGTCGCCGACAGGGACGAGATTCGCGTCATACATCGCGACGTCCGCTGTCTGCAGCAACGGATAGCTGAGGAACCCGATCGACGACAGATCTTTGTCGGACAGCGCGTCCTGCTGCTCCTTGTAGGTCGGCACGCGCTCGAGCCACGACACCGGGGTCGCCATCGCTAGCAGCAGGTACAACTCGGCGTGCTCGGGCACCATCGACTGCACGAAAAACGTGCTGCGTTCCGGATCGAGCCCGGCTGCGATCCAGTCAATCGCGTTGTCGTACGCAAACTGCGTCAACCGGCTGGTATCGGCGTAGTCGGTCGTCAGCGCGTGCCAGTCGGCGACGAAGTAGAAACACTCGTACTGCTCCTGCAGCGCGACCCAGTTCTGCAGGGCGCCGACCAGGTGGCCGAGGTGCAGCTGTCCCGTCGGGCGCATGCCCGAGACGACGCGTTTGCGAGCGGTCAGCGCAGCCACGAGAGGATCACATAATACGGCGGCCCTACCAACGCCCAGAGCACGCCGGTGACGAGCAATCCCATCAGTATCAAAAAGCCGTACTCATACAGGAAACGGAGTTGCAACGCGACCCGCGGCGGCAGCAGGCCCATCACAATTTGCCCGCCGTCGAGCGGCGGTATCGGCAGCATGTTGAACACGGCGAGCAGGACGTTGAGCGTCAGCGCCTCGATCACGAGCATCCCGAGCCAGTTGCCTTCGGAGGCGCCCGCTCGCAGCACCGCGGCGGCCGCCAACGCGATCACGAGGTTGCTGATGGGCCCCGCGGCCGTGACAAGAATCTGATCGCGCCGTGGGTGCCGCAGGTTGCGCGTATTGACCGGCGTCGGCTTCGCCCAGCCAATCAGCGGCGCGCCCGAGAGCATCGCCACCAGGGGCAGTAACAAGGTGCCGATGAGATCGACGTGAACGACGGGGTTCAAGGTGACACGACCGAGACGTTTCGCGGTGTCATCACCCAGCTGGCTCGCCGACCATGCGTGAGCCGCCTCGTGAACGCTCAACGAAAAGATCAAAACCAGGAGGGCGGTGACGAGATAGGGAACGTTGAGGTCCGGCAGCAACGGGTAGAGAGTATAACCGCTTACCGCCCCCCGCCGGCGAAGTATCCGAGTACCGCATCGGCCGTTTTCGCGCCGACGACGGCGGTCAGCTCTTCGCGAGACGCGCGGCGCACGCCGGCGAGGCTGCCGAACGCAACGAGCAATGCCCTCCTCCGGCGCGGCCCCACGCCCGGGACGCTATCGAGCTCTGAGCGCAAATCGCGCATTGCGCGCGCCTTTCGATGAAAGGTCACGGCGAACCTGTGCGCTTCGTCGCGAATCTGCTGGACGAGCCGCAACGCCGGATCGTCTTTCTCGAACGCAATCGGTTCCTCGCGATCGCGCGTATACAGGAGCTCTTCCTTCTTCGCGATGCCGACCGCAATCAGGTTGGCGAGACCAAGCTGCTGCAGCGCGTCGTAGGCGGCCGACAGTTGCCCCTTGCCGCCGTCGATCAGAATGAGGTCTGGAAACGGCCCGCCCTGTTCGAGGAGCTTGCGATACCGCCGCGTGACGACCTCGTTCATCGCCGCGAAATCGTCCGATCCCGCGTGGTTCGCCGGGGAGATCCGGTACTTGCGGTAGTCGCTTTTTCGCATCTTGCCGTCCTCGCAGACGACCATCGATGCCACCGTCTCGCTGCCCTGAATCGTCGAGATGTCGAAGCACTCGATGCGCCGCGGGATTGCCGGCAGCGCCAGCGTCGACCGCAAGATCTCCAACGCGTCGTACTGCGAGAGTCCTGTGTCGATGAGGCGCGCCTGATACGCGATGCGTGCGTTGCGCACGGCAAGCTCGACCAACCCGCGCTTGTCGCCGCGCTTCGGTACCAGCACTTGCACGCGCCGCTCCGCGCGGGCCGAAAGCCACGCCTCGAGCAGTTCGGCGTCCTCTGGGTCGCTCGACAGGTGCACTTCGGCGGGGGCGGGCCGATCCTCATAGAACTGCTCGACAGACGCCTGAAGGATCTCTGCCGCCGTGCCCGAAATGCCTTCGTTCGCGGCCAGCTCCACGCGCTCGAGCACTTTGCCGGCGCGCATCACAAATACGTGGACGACCGCGCCTGCTGGTCCCATGTGCAAGCCGAAAGCATCCCGGTCGCCCAGCCGCACGGTCGCAATTTTCTGCTGGCGGTCGCGAAGCGTCTGCACGGTTCGCGCGGCATCGCGAAGGTGCGCGGCTTCCTCGAACCGTTCCGCCGCCGCCGCGTCGCTCATCGATGCCGTCAGCCGATCGATGAGCTCGTCATTTTTTCCTTCGAAGAACAGGTGGGTATGCTGCACGGCCGCGTCGTACTGCTCCTTCGAACAGATTGCGACGACGCACGGCGCGATACATCGCTTGATGTCGTACTCGAGGCAGGGCCGCTCGCGATTGCCGGTGATGACTTCGTTGCACGAGCGCATGCCGAAAAGCCGGTGCGTCAACCCCATCGTCCGGCGCGCGAGCGACGCGGGCATGAACGGACCGGCGTAGAAGCTCCCGTCTCGCTCGACGCGACGCGCGACGAGCACGCGAGGGAAGTCTTCGTTCGTCGTCAGCTGCAGATAGGGATAGTTCTTGTCGTCGCGCAGCCGGACGTTGTAGCGCGGCGAGCGCTCCTTGACGAGGTTGTTCTCGAGCGCCAGCGCCTCGACGACCGAGTCGGTGACGATGACAGTGAGACCCGCAGCCTCGTCGAGCAGCGCGTCCGTCTTGGGATGGAGTCCTCGCGCACCCAGATAGCTGCGCACGCGGTCGCGAAGCGATCGCGCCTTGCCGATGTAAATCGTCTCGCCTTCGTCGTTCGAGAACAGATACACCCCGGGCTGCTCGGGCAGTCGGGCGATCTGGCTCTTGAGGTTCTGGACGGGCATACGGTACTATGACGCGCGCTCTAAGCGAATCAACGAACCTTTCATTATATCCTCCGATCCGAGAGCCGCGAGCGGAGCGGGACCGGGGCCCCGCGACCACAAATGACCTTTACCGGAACTGTCGGGAAAATCTCCATGTTCCCGCTGCGCGCCATCATCGGCGCCAGCGTGGCGCTTGGTATCTCTCCGAACACTCTTACGCTGATTGGCGTCCTGATCAATTGCGCGGCCGCTTTCGCGCTCGCGCACAACCGCTTCGTGTTGGCGGGCTTCATCATGATCTGCGCCAATATTTTCGACTTCATCGACGGGAAGGTGGCGTTCATCACCGGCACGCAATCCGAATTCGGTGCGTTCTGGGATTCGACGCTCGATCGTTTCTCCGACCTCGCGCTCTTCACTGGCCTTATCTGGTTGTACGCGAAGCTCGGGCGCACCGACTACGTCCTGATCACGACGCTCACGCTGATTTTTGCGATCATGACGAGCTACGCCCGTGCGCGTGCGGAGTGCCTGATCGAAAAGTGCAAGGTCGGCTTCATGGAGCGGCCGGAGCGGATCGTGCTGTTCATGATCGGCGCGTTCACGAACAGAATGGCCGGGATCCTGTGGGTGATATTGGTACTCTCCGTGCTATCGGTCGCCAACCGCATCCACTATACGTATCTGGCGCTCAACAAGCAGCCCCTGCCGTCGACGAGCGGGTTGCGCGGCACGTTCAACCGTGCGTTCTTCTGGCGCGACGAACGCACGACGATCCCATACGACTTGTGGGTGATCGCGATCCTGGCATTCGTCTGGCTCACGCCGCCAGACTGGCTGAACGATCCAACGGCCGCGGGCCAGCCGGGGCTACTCCAGTGGATTCTGTCGAAGATCTAGCGCAATCAGAATCTTGTCGGGGTTGATGCTGCCAGGCGGGCGCCGCTCGCGCGCGACCCGTTGCGAAAGGTACTGCAGCAACGCGTTGACGGGTGTCGGCACTCCGTGGTCCCGCCCCATCCGGACGATTTCTCCGTTCAGATAATCCGTCTCGATGGTGCCCAGCCGGCGGGCGAGACTCTGCCATGACGATCCGCCTTGCCGCTCCACGCCGTCGATCGTTCTCGGCTGCACCTGGCGCTCGAGCTGACCCGCATCCTCTTCGTCGTCGGCGATAAACGAGATCCCCGCCGCCTCGAAACAGGCGATCCCTTCGCGCCGTGCGCGCTGGGCAAGACCGCTGCCCCGCGCCGCTGTGCCGCACAGCGCGTCGACAGCATTTCCGAGATTCGATAACAGCTTCCGATATTTCCAGCGCATGATGTCCGGCTTGGCGTCGGCGAGGAATGTCGAGTCCCTGAACGCCGCAGCCGCTGCCTCTGCCGTCGGGTTGGTGCCGGATGGATAGCAGCCGACATGAAGAATGCCGCTAGTCGGCGCGCACCAAACCTGCACTGTGCCTGGCGTCAGATAGTCGGCAGGGCACCACACGAACACGCCGTAGACGTTGGCAAACCGATCCGCTGCCATGCGTTCGTTGGCGACACCATTCTGCGCGCACAGAACAGGCATCGTGCGCGGCGCCGTCTGCTCGAGCTGATCGAGGGCGCGTTCGGTATCCTGGGTCTTGGTCGCGAGAAGAAGAACGTCATCGCTCGACCAGGTGAGGCACGCGGGTGTGTCGACGACAGGAATGTGAAGCGTCTCCGCAGCGTCGGGCGACTCGATCCGGAGGCCATTGTCACGAATCGCCTCGTAGTTGGCGCCCCGTGCGATGAGCACGACCTCATGCCCGTGCTGCGCGAGCCGTCCCCCCACGACGCCGCCAACGGCGCCGGCACCCAGGACAATAAAGCGCATGGAGAACATGATAACGAATAGCGAAAACCGCAATTCGTTCTTCGTTTTTCGTTTCTATGCTCGCCGACGTTTCGGCTCCGCGCTTTTACCCTTTTTGACCACCTTCAGATCTGCCTTCGCGGCGGGCTTCTTGTTGGCGCTCACCGTGTCGAGGCTCTTCTTGAGCGCCTCCATCAGATTCACGACCTTCGCGGGCATCTCCACAGCCGGCGCGACGAATTCTTCGCCTGCGACCTTCGCGTCGATGATGTGCTGAAGGCCCTCACGGTACTCGTCGCGATACTCGTTCAGATCGAGCTTTTTCTCGAATGTCGCGATGACCTGCTTGGCCAGCTGCACTTCCTGGGGCTTCACCTTGGTCGGGATCGTGGCGAGCTCTTCGATGCTTTCGGTGCCGCGGATCTCAGCGGCATGATGGAGCGTGTACATCACGAGGCCCCGGTCGTGCGGTTTTACCGCGACGAGGTATTCGCGCCCGTAAAGCGCGAGCTTACCGACGCCGATCTTGCCTTTCATTCCCTCGCTGAAGACGGCGAATGCGTCGGCTGCCACCTGCCCATCAGGCGCGAGGTAGTACGTCCGATCCACGTACATCGGGTCGAGGGACCCGGCGTCGTCGAACTGGACGAGGTCGATGACGCGTGTGGACGTTGGACGCACCTTCTCGATGTCGTCCTCCGTCATGACGACGTACCGCCCCTTTTCGAACTCGTAACCCTTCACGAGCTCGGTGTTGGCGACCTCCTTATTACAGGTCGGGCACCATCGCTTCTGCTGAATACGGGTCTGGCACTCGCCGTGAAGCTGGTTGAACGAGAGCGTGCCGCTTGACTCGGTGGCCGGGAACACCTTGATCGGAATGTTCACCAGGCTGACCTTGAGAAAGCCCTTCCAGGTTGCTCGTGCTGCCATATGCCTTCCCATATCGGCACGATGCCGTTTTAAGTTTACCGTCTACCGTTGACCGTTGGTCCGCCCCGTCGCCTTTTGCACCATTGCACCCGATTACGCATCATCGATCTCGTCGTGGGCCCCCAACTCCAGCCCGGTATGCAACAACTGTATATCGTGGGCGGCTATTTTTTCCCGCAGCAGGCGGCGAGCGGCGCCGTAGTGGACCCCCGGCACGATCAGTCTTCGGGCCAGGTTGCGCAGCCGGGACACGATGACCAGGGCGACCTCTTCCCCTTCCCGCCACGAAACAGCGCCGATTTTCCAGTACGGGACGAAGCCGGTCTCGGACCAGATACCGTCGGCGTAAAAGCCTCGGCCAATCCGCCGGCTCAACGGAACCACATAACCGTAGTACACGAACATCATGCCGATGCCGAACACCTGAGGTGCATAGCGTCCGCGGATTTCCGGTGCGGAACGCATGACGTTGACGATGTGGTAAATCAGCAGCGCGCCCAGCACCACGCCGAGCGCAAGCTGCAGCCCGTAGTACCGCGGTTTGGGCCCGCGCCAAATCAGCAGCGCCGACGACCGACGCCGAAGAAACCTCAGCCCGTCAACCCCGACTCGCACATTGGCGACGAGAAACCCGACGCCCAGCAAAAGAAGGAGTTGCGGGGTCCACTGGGTGCTCATGACTCGACTTTGGAATTTGGACTCTAGACTTTCTACTCTCTACTTTTCACTTTCTACTTTTCACTTTCAATCTCTCTTCCCGCCGATGCCAGCGTGGGATCAAAACACTTCCGACACCGAGCCTCGTAAGTGCCCGTCGCGCCGAGCAGAAGCCGCTCATCGCTGACGACGAGGCGCTGCGTGTGGCTCGCAGGATTGCCGCAGACCATGCAGATGGCATGCGTCTTTGTCACATATTCGGCAATCGCCATCATGACCGGCATCGGCTCGAACGGGCGGCCGAGGTAATCGGTATCGAGGCCCGCCACGACGACGCGTTTGCCGCTGCCTGCAAGCTGCGTGCAGGCGGCCGGCAACTCCTTGTCGAAAAACTGCGCTTCGTCGATGCCGACCACCTCGGTGTCGTCGTTGACCAGCCTCAGCAGTTCCGCCGAGCTGCCGACGTTGACGCCTTGTATGCGCATCTCGCTGTGCGAGACGATGTCCGAGCCCGCGAACCGGTTGTCGAAGGCCGGCTTGAAGATCTGCACCCGCTGCCGCGCGATCTGCGCTCGGCGAAGCCGGCGAATAAGCTCCTCGCTTTTTCCGCTGAACATGCTGCCGGTGATCACTTCGATCCAACCGTGGACGGGCTGGCGGAGCGGGACGTCCATCAGACTCGAGACTGATATTCGCCGGTTTCCGTGTTGACGCGGATGCGGTCGCCGACGTTGATGAACGGCGGCACCTGCACGACGAGGCCGGTTTCGGTGCGCGCCGGCTTCACCTGCGCGCTCGCTGTCGCGCCCTTGATGCCCGGCACCGTGTCATCGACGCGGAGATCGACCGTCACCGGCAAATCAATGCCCACCGGTTCGTCTCCGTAGAACTCCACTTTGATGGTGGAGTCCGGCAGGATGTAGTTGACCGCATCGCCCAGCACCTCGCGATCGATGTGGAGCTGCTCGAACGTCTCCGTGTTCATGAAGTGGAACGAGTCGCCTTCCGTATACAGATACTGCATGTCGTGCTCGTCGAGAATCGCGCGCTCGATATCTTCTTCCGCGCGGAACTTGTGATCGATGAGCGTATTGGTGCGGATGTTGCGCGCCCGGCACTGGACGAATCCGCGCTTGTTGCCCGGGGTCAGGTGGTGGAGCTCGAGAATGCGGAGCAGGTCGTCGCCGACCTTGATGAGATTGCCTTTCCGCAGTCGTGTCGCTTGAATGGACGCCATAACCGCCGATCGTAGCCAACTTGCCGAAGGCGCGTCAAACCATGCTACGATGAAAAACCTTCGATGAAACGGGCCTCGATTGGCATCGCGCTCCTCATTTCAGGTTTTCTTGCCGGGCTCGTCCTCACCGGTCGGCTGCGCTCGGCAGACGAATCGGTCGCGCAAACAGTACAGCGACCCGGCCAGACCGCTGGGATAACCGCGCCTGCCGCTGCGGCCGCCAGCCTCCCTGATCTCACGGGCGTCGCTGCTCAAGCCGTCAAGGGCGTCGTCAATATCTCGTCCGTGCAGGTGGTCCGCCGCCCGAACACCCCGTTCGCCAACGATCCTTTCTTCGAATACTTTTTCGGTTCGCGCGAAGACGTATTCGGGTCGCGCGACCAGCTCGCGCGCAGCCTTGGATCGGGCGTGTTGATTTCCCAGGACGGGTACGTCGTCACCAACAGCCACGTCATCGGCAGCGACAAAGCGGATGTCACCGTCATTTTCTCCGACAAGCACGAGGCGCCGGCTCGCATCATCGGCATCGATAAGGCGACGGACCTCGCTCTCGTTAAGGTCGACAAGGCGGCGCAGCCGCCGTTGAAGTGGGGTGACTCGTCAAAGGCGAAGGTCGCGGAGTGGGTGCTGGCGATCGGCAGCCCTTACCAACTCAGCCACAGCGTGTCGCTCGGCATCATCAGCGCGCTCGGCCGCAAGAACCTCGGCTTCTCGGAATACGAAGACTTCATCCAGACCGACGCCGCCATCAACCGCGGCAACTCCGGCGGAGCGCTTGTCAGCGCGCGCGGCGAGCTCATCGGCATCAACACCGGCATCTTCAGTTCGAATCAGGGAGGCGGCTCGGAAGGCATCGGCTTCGCGATTCCGAGCAACCTTGCGCGCAGCGTCATCAGCGAAATCATCGAGCATGGCGTAGTCCGGCGCGGATCGCTCGGGCGGATGAGGCTGTATCCGCTGACGACACAGATGGCGACGCAACTCGGAGTCCGCGCCACGACCGGCGCCTTCGTCAACGAAATCGAGAAGCGATCACCGGCGTACCAGGCCGGCCTCGATGCCGGCGACATCATCGTGTCGTTCAACGGCACAGCGGTCTTGGATCCCGGTCATTTCGTGCAGCTGGTTTCCGACTCCCCGATCGGCAGCACCGCGACTGTCGTGATCATCCGCGAAGGGCGGCAGCTCACACTGAAGATTCCCGTCCTGCAGCGCGAAGGCTAGGAAGAACACGGTGACAAATTCCGTGAGCCGGATACCGATGGGTGGCCGCTGGCGTAGCAGCGCCACTCGCGTTCGGTCGCCACATTGATGCCGATTCGGGTGCTCCATCCAATCGTCTCGACTCGTTGCCCGCGATCTTCGATATAGAGTTTCTCTCCGAGCAGATCGATTCCGGTATCTTTCAGCGTAATCCCCATCGCGTGTGTCAGATTGCCAGGCCCGCGGCAGAGCGCGTGATCAGGAATCGGGGCAGGCTTTCTCCGGCGGGCTGTTCGCGGCCGCATGCGGCGCCTGCGCATCAATGCAAGCCCTTCGAGCGGCTCGAGCGCGCGGATCAACACCGCCGCGGGTGAGCGTTCGGGCTCTGTCACGACGTTCACCAGAGGATGGACACCGTAGTTCAAATACACGTACGCGTGCCCCGGTGGGCCGTACATCGGCGCATTCCGCGTGGTCGGACCTGGAGCGGCGTGGCACGCGGGATCGGATTCGCCGATGTACGCCTCGACTTCGACGATGATGCCCGACGTGACGCCCGCGCGCGAGCGGTGCACGAGGACTTTCCCGATCAGGTCGCCCGCAACGACCAGGGTCGGCCGCGCGTAAAACGCACGCGGTAGCGGCACTACAGATGGAGCCGCGCGATCGCCTGCTGTGCGGCGCCGGCGACATCGGGATCGGACTCTTGTGCCGCCGCCCCGAGCTGGATAATCACGTTGGCGTTTCGCGAGAACCCGAGAATGTCGGCGACCAGGCGCCGGATGTCCGCGCTGGGATTCGTGAGCGAGGCCGCCAGGCCTTGAGCGTGCGACGTCGACAGGTCCAGCAGGTATGCCAACGCCAGCGGGCGGAGCGCTGGAATGCCCAGGGATACCACGAGCTGCTGCAGGCTCGCGTCAATAGCACCGAGCTTGACGTTCGCGTAGTGCATCGCCAGCAATACGCCGTCGTTGTGTTCCGTCTGTCCCATGTCCTGGATTGTCCCGAGCGCCTCGCGATATCCGGCGCGCGCCAACCCGGCGACGGCAAGCCGCCGCATGTCGGCGTTCGAGCTCTTCAACTGATTCTCGAAAATCGACACGGAGGTCGCATGTCCGATCGCCGACAGCCCCTCGAGGGCTGCCAGGGCGTCGGGACCCTTTTGGTGGTAGCTCAGCTGATCCGACAGGGCCTGAACCGCATTCGCGTAGCGTACTTGTCCGATTGCCTCCATCGCAGCTCGGCGCAGCACCGGATCGCGCGAGTTGATGCCGTCGATCAGGCCATTGCCGATGCCGTCACACGCGCTCGAATCGGAAGCACGCTGGACATCTGGTGCGCAGCTAACCGGCCCCAGGAGCGCAGCGAGGCTGAGGGCTTCGGCTCGAACGTGAGCGTTGTTGTCACGAAGCGCGACGGCAAGACCCGACAACAACTCCGGAGGCACTCTCCGCGCCTTCAGCGCGAGCTGTCCTGTCGCGGCAGCGTCCCCGCCCGCTACGGTTCTGACTTCCACGATCAGGGCGACTTTCTTCTTGCGCGGAACCACGCGGGTCGTAAACAGGGATCGTTCGGCGTCTATGGCCGCGAGCTGGACGCGATCGTCTACGTCGGTGAGCGCGGTGCCGATCGGAGCGGTGGCTTCCGCGTAGTCGGCGTCCTTCAGTATCTGAATCGTCCTGAGCCGAATACCGGCATCCTGATGCTTCAGACCGGCGGCGACCTCCTCGAAGGTGTACTGCTGTGCGATCACGGCTGGGCTGAAGCCCAGCACGACGTACATCACCGGTACGCACACGGCAGCGTTCGCCATCGCCCGTGCGAATCCCCAATCGCGAATCCCTAGTCCCTGTGTTTTATTCAAGCGCATAGGCGTGAGACCGTCCCACGGCGAGAACGGGCGCGAGAAACTCGCCCGTGTGAGAGCCTGGGGCTTTGGCGATCTGCTCCGGCGTACCGGTCGCGACGACCTTGCCCCCTTCATGGCCTCCCTCCGGCCCGAGATCAATGATGTAGTCGGCCGTCTTCAGCACGTCGAGGTTGTGCTCAATGACCACCAGCGTGTGTCCGGCTTCGATGAGCTTCTTGAATGCCGTGAGCAGCTTCGCGATGTCATCGAAGTGCAGACCCGTTGTTGGCTCGTCGAGCACGTAGAGAATCCGGTCGCCGGATCTCGACGATAGATGAGACGCAATCTTGATGCGCTGCGCCTCGCCGCCCGACAGCGTCGTTGCGGGCTGCCCCAGCCGCAGGTAGCCCAGCCCGATTTCGTCGAGTACTTGCAGGCGGCGCAGCACCTTTGGCGACGTGCTGAAGAACGTCAACGCTTCCCGAACGGTGAGGTCCAGTACCTGGTTGACGTTCTTGGCGCGATATTTCACTTCCAGCACCTGCGGCTTGAAGCGCCGGCCGTCGCACTGATCGCACGGCACAAACACGTCCGCCAGAAACTGCATCTCGACGCGTACTTCCCCTTCGCCCTGGCATGCCTCGCAGCGTCCGCCGGGCACGTTGAAGGAAAAATGGCTCGCCGTCAGACCGCGCGATTTGGCGTCCTTCGTGGCGGCGAAAATCTCGCGGATTGGATCGAACGCCTTCAAGTACGTCACCGGATTCGATCGCGGCGTCCGGCCGATCGGCGTCTGATCGACGAGCACCACGTCGCTGACGAACTCGGCGCCTTCGAGCTTGCGGAACGCTCCGACGCGCTTCTCCGACCCGCCCTTTGCGCGTTTGACCGCGGAATACAGCACGTTGTGGACAAGCGTCGACTTGCCCGATCCGCTGACGCCGGTGATGCACGTCAGCGTGTTCAGCGGGATCTCGACGTCGACGTTCTTCAGGTTATGCTCGGTCGCGCCAAGCAGCCGGATCTTCTGCCCGCTTCCGCGCCGCCGCGTCGACGGCACCGGAATCGCAAGATCGCCGCGGAGGTATTTAGCGGTCAGCGATCGCTGATCCTGCAGAAGGTTCGCGAGCGTTCCCGCGAACACCACCCGGCCGCCCTGCTCGCCGGCGCCGAGGCCGAGATCGACGATCGTGTCGCCGACGCGAATCATGTCTTCATCGTGTTCGACGACGAGCACGGTATTTCCCTGATCGCGCAGCTGGCGAAGGATGTTGATGAGGCGCAGATTGTCTCGCGAGTGCAGGCCGATCGACGGCTCGTCGAGTACATATAAGGTATCCACGAGCGACGAGCCGAGCGACGTGGCCAGATTGATCCGCTGCGATTCTCCTCCAGACAGCGTCGACGACAGGCGGTCGAGCGTCAGGTAGTCCAGGCCCACGTCGCTGAGAAACTTGAGCCGCTTCTGAATTTCCTTCAGTACTTTCTCGCCAATCGCCGCTTCTTTCTCCGTGAGCCGCAATGCCTCGAGAAATTGCTGCGCCTCGCGCACAGTATCGGAGGACACCTGATCGATCGTGCGGCCGCCGACTTTCACGTCCCGCGCCTCGCGCCGCAACCGCGCGCCACCGCAATCAGGGCACGTGAGATACCCTCGGTACCGGCTCAGGAAGACGCGAACGTGGACTTTGTATTTCTTGCGCTCGAGCCACCGAAAGAAGCCGCGAATGCCATCGTAATCTTTCCCGTCGCCCTCGACGATGAAGCGCTTCTCTTCGTCGTTCAGCTCCCGCCAGGGAATGTCCATCGACACGCCCGCCGGCCTGGCGGCTCGCTTGAGCTCGGCCAGTTGGGCGCGATAGTGCGTCTTCGTCCACGGCTCAATCGCACCTTGCGCGATCGATTTGGATGGATCGGGCACGACCAGGTCGAGGTCGAGCTCGATAATGTTGCCGAACCCGTGACAGGTCTGGCACGCTCCGAAGGGGTTGTTGAACGAGAAGAGACGCGGCTGCGGCGCCTCGTAGGTGAGATTGCAGTTCTGACACTCGAACCGCTCGCTGAACACGTGCGTCTTCGCATCCGCCTTCGCGCGGGGCGCCTCGGCGGGCGAGCCCGCTGGATCTTCGATGGCGAACGCCGTCCCGCCGGCTTCGCGGTACGCCAGCTCGACCGAATCGGTCAGCCGTCCGCGCATATCGCCTTCGAGCTTGATGCGGTCGACGATCACTTTCAGCGTCGACTGATCGCGCAGCTCGGCCGGGCTGATGTCGTCGACCATCACCGTTCGTCCGTTGACGTAGAGCCGGTGAAACCCTTTCCTGCGAAGCTCGTTGAGCGTGAATGTCAGCGAAGCCTGCGTGGGAGCGGTATTCCTCATCCCCAATCCCAAGTCCCTAGTCCCTGCAGATTCGGGATCCTCCTCCTCAGGTTCGGCGTCAGTACCCTCATGGACACCCCCGGGATCCATCACGGGCATGTCGAAGCCGATGAGCAGCCGGGTACCGCCTGCCAGGCTTCCAAGATGGCGTGCGACGACTTCGGCCGTGTCGCGTACGACCTCCTGGCCGCACTGGCGGCAGAGCGTCCGGCCGACTCTGGCGAAGAGCAACCGGAGATAGTCGTGTATCTCCGTGGTCGTGCCGACGGTCGAACGCGGATTGCGGATGCTGTTCTTCTGACGAATGGCGATCGCCGGGCAAATGCCTTCGATGCGATCGACGTCCGGCTTTTCCATCCGTTCGAGGAACTGCCGCGCGTAGGCCGACAGCGAGCTGACGTAGCGGCGCTGACCCTCGGCGTAAATGGTATCGAAGGCGAGCGATGACTTTCCCGAGCCGCTCACGCCGGTGACGATAATCAGCTGGCCCAGCGGCAGCGCGAGGTCGATGTTCTTTAAATTGTGGGTGCGCGCACCGCGAACGACGATGTCGGTGGCGCCTCTGATCGTTGTCGCGACCGGTGATTGGGGCATCCTGTGGGGAATTCTTGCAAATCCGTAAACATGAAATGTTAGCGCACGCTGGCGGGATCTTCAACAACCCGATAGAATAGAAAGGTTCGGCACACGCGTTTTACCCAGACACATGCAGCACGATCACCTGGACGCTCTCGAGAGCGAATCGATTTTCATCATGCGCGAAGCCTTCGCCAAGTTCGACAACATGGCGATGCTTTGGAGCATCGGCAAGGATTCGACGGCCCTGCTGTGGCTGGCGCGGAAGGCATTTTTCGGGCACGTGCCGTTTCCTCTCGTTCACATCGACACGAGTTACAAAATCCCGTCGATGATCGAGTATCGCGACCGTCTCGTCCGCGAGTGGAACCTCCAGCTCGTGGTCGGCATGAACAAAGCGGTGCTCGAAGCCGGCAACACGTACCCGAACGGGCGTGCGACGCGCGTGGAATGCTGCGGCATGCTCAAGAAAGACGGCCTGCAGCAGGTCATCGAGCACTACGGCTATACCGGCATCATCGTCGGCGTGCGGCGCGACGAAGACCCGACGCGAGCTAAGGAGCGCTATTTCTCCCCGCGGAACGCCAACATGGAGTGGAACGCGTCGGATCAGCCGCCGGAATTCTGGAATCAGTTCAAGACCGATTTTGCCCCGGGTACGCACATTCGTATTCACCCGCTCCTGCACTGGACCGAGCTGAACGTCTGGGAGTACATCGAGCGCGAGAAGATTCCCGTCATCCCGCTGTATTTTGACGACGGAACGGGACATCGGTACCGCTCGCTCGGCTGTGCGCCGTGCACGGGATCGATTCAGTCGACCGCCAGGACCGTCGCCGAGATCGTCAGCGAGTTGAAGGGAACCAATGTTCCCGAGCGCGCGGGGCGCGCACAGGATCAGGAGAGCGAAGACGCGTTTGAGAAGCTCAGGCGCGACGGCTACATGTGATGGCCTACGCGCGGAACCAACTCAGACTTGTCGTCGTAGGACACGTCGACCACGGCAAATCCACGCTCATCGGCCGGCTGTTCTACGACACCGGCTCGCTGCCCGCGGGCAAGTACGAACAGCTCGTCGCCATCGCGCAGCGGCGCGGCGTGCCGTTCGAGTTCGCCAACCTCATGGACGCGCTCCAGGCCGAGCGCGACCAGAACATCACCATCGATACGAGCCAGATCTGGTTCCGCACACCCAAGCGCGAGTACGTCATCATCGACGCGCCGGGCCACAAGGAATTCGTCAAGAACATGGTGACCGGCGCGGCTCGCGCCGATGCCGCGCTGATCATCATCGACGCGTCAGAAGGCGTGCAGGAGCAGACGCGGCGTCACGGATACCTGCTGCGCCTGATCGGCGTCAGACAAGTCGTCATCGTCGTCAACAAGATGGACCTGGTCGATTATTCGCAGAACGTATTCGAGCGGGTGTCCAGCGAATATCGCGCCTTTCTTTCGACCATCGGCGTCGAGGCGCAGGTCTTCATTCCCGTGTCGGCCCGCCAGGGCGACAACATCGCCGCGCGGGGAGAGAACCTCAATTGGTTCAACGGCCCGGCCGTGCTCGAAGCCCTCGACTCGATCCCTGACGCGGCGGAAATCACGAATCAGCCGCTGCGGTTCCCCATCCAGGATGTTTACCGTTTCGATCACCGCCGTATCCTCGCCGGACGAATTGAAGCAGGGACGTTACGGACCGGCGACCAACTGCTGTTTCTTCCGTCGGGCCGCACCAGCGTCGTGCGATCGATCGAGCGCTGGAACTCGCCCCAGGTCGAGTCACTGACGGCCGGCGATCCTGCAGGAGTGACACTCTCGGATCAGCTGTTCGTCGAGCGAGGCTCGGTGGCCGTCCAAGCGGACGATGCCCCCAGTCTCGCGACAGAGTTTACGGCGCGTATCTTCTGGCTCGGCCGCACGCCGCTGGCAGCCGGCAAGCGCTACAAGCTGAAGCTTGTGACTCAGGAAGTCGAATGCGAGATCAAGACCCTTGAAGAAGTCGTCGATGCCTCGACTGTGCAGACCATCCCTGGGGCCGATTCCGTCCGTACGAACGACGCGGCAAAGGTGATCATCCATACACGGCGTCCCGTGGCGATCGACTTGTTCGAGCGGGTCCCCACACTCGGCCGGCTCGTGCTGGTCGATGGATTCGACGTGGCTGGCGGCGGCATCGTGGTCGACGTGCCGGAGCGGTTCGCCGCGGCGAACATGGTCGCGGAGGCGGGCGTCAACGCCGACGTCTCCCAGGTTGCGCGCGGCGAGCGTCATCTGCGGCATGGCCATCGCGGAGCCGTTGTCTGGCTCACCGGGGTTCCCGGCAGCGGAAAAACGACACTCGCGAAATCCCTCGAGCGCCAGCTCTTCGAGCGGCACATCCAGGTGTTCGTACTCGACGGGGAGAATATTCGGCCCGGGTTGAGCGCCGACCTTGGCGTATCCGGCTCTGATCGCGAGGAGAACATGCGCCGCGTCGCCGAAGTGGCTCGCCTGTTCGCGATGGCCGGGTCAGTGTGCATCGTCAGCTTCACCTCGCCTGCACGGACTGAACGGGAACGGGCACGACAAGTGATGGACACCGAAGATGGCCCGAACATCCCTTTCCTGGAAACCTACTTGAGCACCATGAACGACTCGAGCTCACAGTACGAGCCGCCCGAACATCCAGAAATGACGCTGGCAGAGAGTGTGCCTGTCGATGAGCGCGTGAATCGCGTGCTCGAGCTCGTGATGCGCCAGATTCGTTAACTTTGTCCCGCCCTTGCGCTGCCCAGTCGGGGTACAACATTTGCTCCTTGAAGGGGTTCCTAGTCGCGAGTTTGAAGCGAAGTCGAACAGTCTTAGTGCGGCCTGCGCAGTGGTGTCGTTTTTTGATACATAAAATTCTGATTGTCGATGATTCACCGACCATCCGAAAGATGGTGCGAGCTTCGCTGCAGACAATCGCGTCCGCCGAATTCATCGAAGCCTCGACAGGATTGGAGGCCATCGAGCAGCTCGCGGTGACGCGAGCTCAGCTCATCGTCCTCGACCTCAACATGCCCGACATGCACGGCATCGACGTGTTGAGGTTCGTCCGGCGGAATGCTCACTACAGAAGCCTGCCGATTATCGTGCTCACCACACGGGGCGACGAAACCAGTCGCCAGACCGCGAAGGAAGCCGGTGCGACGACCTACCTGACCAAGCCATTCGCGCCACAGACCCTCGCACAAGCCGTCAGAGAGCTTCTCGACGCAGCTGTCGAGGCGAGCCCTCAAGCGTAGCGATGTCCACTGGGGACGCGTTCTTCGACGGCTTCC
This sequence comes from Vicinamibacterales bacterium, assembly GCA_963784045.1. Classification (GTDB taxonomy): domain Bacteria; phylum Acidobacteriota; class Vicinamibacteria; order Vicinamibacterales; family JAMQPK01; genus JAMQPK01. The sequence goes on along the minus strand of CAWAPZ010000003.1, from coordinate 176,148 downwards.
TGGATGACTACTTCGCGGAGTCCGAAGAGCACCTGAGTGCAGCCGCGGATGCGGTTATGCGGCTGGACAAGTCGATTGGCCAGCCGTCTGCCGAGCGCGCCGCCGTCGACGAACTGTTCCGTTATTTCCACACACTGAAGGCGATTTCGGCGATGGTCGAGCTGCGGCCGGCAGAGCAACTGGCCCATCATCTCGAGCACTACCTGCGCGCTGTTCGCGACGGCGCATGCACGGTCACGACCGCAGGCAGCGATGCCCTCATTGAGGGCACCAGACGCCTCGAGCACATCATCAATGCCCACCGGACTGGGTCGCCGCTTCCACCAATAGAGGATATGCTCGCGAAGGTCGAGAATCTGGTCGGCACCCGCGGAGAGCGCCAGGCCGCGACACCCGCCCTCGCCGACACATCGGAAGCAGGGCGCCGGTGGACATGCCGTTTCGTCCCCACCCGCGAGCTGCTGGCCTCGGGCATCGGCGTCGATCTTGTGCGCAAGCGACTCGAAGAGATCGGCACCATCGTCGAAGCCGCGCCGCACGTGCTTCCGGACGCCACGATCAGCTTTCAGTTCACGCTGATCACGGCCGACGAAGTCGATGTCGCCGAGCGTCTCGGCGGCATTCCTGTGACAGTTGAAGCCGAGACGCTACACGCCGCTGAGCCCGGGGCCGCCACGATGGACCCTGCAGCTGCGGCCGGCGCGCCGAACGCGGCGATCTCGCATGTCGTTCGCGTCGATCTCGCGCGCCTCGATGAACTGATGCAGATCGTCGGCGACATGGTGATCGCCCGGGCGCGCCTGGCAGACAGCTTGAGTCGCGTAGAGCGCCACGTGCCGCCCTCCGAGTGGCGAGCGGTGCAGGAAAACGCTCTCGCCAGCGACCGCCAGCTTCGCATGCTGCGCGAAGGCATCATGCGAGTGCGCATGGTTCCGGTCGGTGAAATATTCCGCAGGATGCCGCTTGTCGTGCGCGATCTCGCGCGCGAAAACGCAAAGCGCGTCAAGCTCGAGCTGCGGGGGCAGGCGACAGAAATCGACAAATACCTGATCGAGCGGATGATGGATCCGGTGCTTCACCTCGTGCGCAATGCCATCAGCCACGGTATCGAGCCCCCAGATGTGCGCATCGCCCAGGGCAAGAGCCCGGAAGGCACGATCACGCTGTGCGCGGCGGCGGTCGGTGACGTGGTGACCCTCGAAGTGGCGGACGATGGATACGGCGTGAACGAGGAGGCTGTGGTCAACAAAGCGCGGCAGGCTGGCCTGAGCGTACCGTCCGGGCCGCTCGACGCAGCGGCCGTGCTCGGCCTGCTGTGCTCGCCGGGCTTCTCCACCAAGGAAGAAACCGATCGCGCGAGCGGGCGTGGCGTTGGAATGGCGGTCGTCAAGGCGATGGTTGAAGAACTGTCCGGCACAATGGCGCTCGATACGGATCGCGGGCGGGGCACTCGATTCATCCTCCGGCTGCCTGTCACGTTGGCAATTACTGATGCACTCATCGGCCGTGTCGGAGCAGAGGCGTTCGCCATCCCGCAAGGGGCGGTCCGCGAGGTCATCGAAATCGCCGAAGCGGACCTGCGGCAGCTCGAAGAAAACGAAATCGTCCCATATCGCGACGGCGCGCTACCGATCATCCGCCTCTCGCGCCTGTTCGGGATCGCCTCGACCGCGCGCACTGGTCGCCTCCACGTCTTTGTCCTTGGCCATGGGTCCGCCGCCATGGGCATCGCTGTAGACCGCATCGTCGGACAGCGCGAAATCGTCGTGCGCACGCTGGCGGATGCGCTCGTGCGCGTCGATGGCGTATCCGGGGCGACAGACCTGGGCGACGGCCGTGTGGTGCTCATTCTCGATCCGACGGTGCTCGCGCGGCTCGCGAACCAGCGGGCGCGGCGCGTGATTCCTGACGTGGCCGCATGGGGTCGGCTTCCCGCGTAACGGAAGGAAATCATGAGCGACAGCAGCACGGACACGTTCATCCTCCTCAGTGTGATGGGGACCACCTACGCCCTGCGCAGCGATCAGGTACAGCACATGGAAATGGTGGAACAGGTGACGCGGGTACCCAACGCCGCACCGTTTGTCGACGGCGTAGTATTCTCGCGCGGCCAGGTCGTGCCGGCCGTGAACCTGCGCGCCCGCTTCGGGTTCGAGCGCGCCCCTTACGACGTCCGCACGCGGCTCGTGGTCGTCAACTCCAAGGGCCGACAGGTCGGCCTCATCGTCGACGACGGCCGCGAGTTCCTTCGACTGCCCGCGACGGCCATCGCGCCGCCACGAGAGTCGCTGGCCGGATTGAGCAGCCAATACGTAGAAGGGATTGCGTCGCTGAACGGACGTCTGATTCTTGTGTTGAACCTCGAGAATTTGCTGGATTTCTCCGCGCCGCTCGTCGCGGCCTGACTTGGAGACGATATGGCTTCACATTCACGAAAACCGAACGGATCGAACGGCACACACGGCGCGCGCCACATCGACTCCGAGGCAATACGCAGCCGCGCCGAGCTCGTGACGGTGTCGGCCGCGGGTATCGCGCGTATCGCCGATGAAGTGGCTCAGGGCGCGACGTCGCAGCTCGGCAGCCTCGACGCGGCGCTGGGCGACATCAACGACGTTGTCGCGTCGCTCATCGACACAGCGGGACAAGCCGAGTCGCTCACCACCTCGAGTGAGGGCATGGTGTCGTCAGTGAACGAGATCGCAGCCTCGATCGAGCAGGCATCCGCGAATACAGCGAGCCTGTCGACTTCGATTGCACAGACGGCGGCGGCCGCGCAGCAGTCGAGCGCGTCGATTCAGTCGGCGGTGGCTTCGGCGCAGGAGATGTCGACCGCCGCCCAACAGGTCGCCGCCTCAGTCGCACAGATGGCTGCCGGCACCAAATCCGTTACCAGGGACACGGAGTCCCTCACGTCGGCAGTCAACGAAACGGCGGCCTCGATCGAAGAAATTTCGCGGTCGATTGACGGCGTCGCGTCAAATGCGACCGACCTCGCCGCCGCCTCTGAAGAGACCGCCTCGTCCATCAACGAGATGGCCGCGTCCATCGAGGAGGTCGGCGCCATGTCCGACAACCTCGCGACAGCGGTCGAGCAGAATGCGGCGGCGATCGAGCAGATGTCGCGGTCGGTGCAGTCGGTAGCGTCCAGCGGGCGCGCGATCAGCGACAGCGCGATCAATGCGGCCGCGAGCGCGACGGAGCTCGAGCGCTCGATTCAATCCGTGGCCTCGTTCGCGAAGCAAGCCGACGAGGTGACCCGGCGTGTTTCACGGGATGCAGAAGACGGCGGCGCGCACGTGCAGCGATCCATTCAGGGGATCGGGCGGCTGCGCGACTCGATGGTGCAGTCGTCGACCGTTATTCGGGAAATGGGCAAGCGGACCAGTGAGATCGGGAGCATCGTCGACACGATCAACCTGATCGCCGAGCGCACGAACCTGCTGTCGCTCAATGCCTCGATCGAGGCTGCGCGCGCGGGCGACGCGGGCCGAGGCTTTGCGGTCGTTGCCGAAGAAATCAGGAATCTCGCGGATCGCTCGGCGAAGGCGACATCGGACATCGCCGCTATCATCAAGGCGCTCCAGGATATCGTCAGCGAAGCGGTAACGGCGTCGAACGACGGACTCCGCGTCGCCGACGACAGCAACGTGCTCGTCGAGGCCGGCGCCGGCGGACTGAAGAAAATCCTTGGCGGCCTCGGCGAGATCACGACTGCCGTCGCCCAAATCGCGCGCGCGACCGACGAGCAGCAGTCGTCGGCGCGCACGGTCGTCACCGCCATTACCTCGACCACGGAACAGGCACGGCTCGTCGCCTCGTCCACCGCCGAGCAATCGACGGCAGCGACCACTCTTTCGCGGGAGACGTCGCGCATGCGGGGCATCGCCCAGGAAGTGCGCAAGGCCGTCGGTCAACAGGCGGCAGCCGCGCGCGACATCCTGAAAGCCTCGCAAAATGCTACGAAGTTGTCATCACAGGTACATCGTGCTTCGACGGAACAGGCGAAAGGGGCAGCACAGATCGTCAAGACCACCGAATCGATGCGCCGCAGCGCGATGGCGACGACACGAGCCATGAGCGACCATGCGGTCGCGGTCGATCAGATTACACAAGCCGCCGAGTCGCTGTCGCGCCTCATCGCGACCGTCACGCGCTCGATGCACGAGCAGACCGGCGCCACGAACGAGGTCGCCGTGGCGGTGTCGTCGATGCGCAAGGAAGGCGAACAGGCATCGCGCGCGCTCGCAGAACAGGCCAGGGCGATGCGAGACGTGCTGAGCAACGGTCAAAACATCACCAACCAAATCGACCTGATCACCAAGGCCAACAAACAGCAGTCGTCGCGGGCCGCTCGCGTGCTCACGCAGTTGAAGGACGTGCGGACCGTCACAGAGCGCAACGCGCGTTCGGCCCGCGATACCCACGGCGGGACCGGGGACCTCCTCCGGCATGCTGAAGCGTTGACTGGCGCGCTGACGCCGCAGAAGAACGGATCCAACGCCCGCTCATGAACCGAATCGGCATTCTCACGACCGATACCGACCTCGTCGTCATGACGTGGGACGCGACCCTCGAGCAGATGACCGGCATCCCGGCCGATCGCGCGCGCGGCTATCGGCTCGAGGAGATCGTGCCGGACCTGCGCGCGCGTATGCTCATCGACCTCATCCGCGAGCCGCTGATCTCGGGATCGGCGCAGGTGCTCGCCCCTGCGCTTCACAAGTACCTGATTCCGTGCCCGCCGCTCGAACCGTCGCACGAGTTCGACCACATGCAGCAGCGCGTGGTGGTCGGGGCGCTCCGCGATGCGCACCATTCAGTCGGGCTGGTCATGAGTATCGAGGACGTCACCGAGCGTCTCGAGCGCGAGCGCGAGCTCGCGCGGCAGCTTCGCGATCAGTCCCCTTCGGCACGGCTCAAGGCGGTGGAACAGCTCGCGCACGCGCCGACTGAGGGGATTGGTCCTCTCGGTGTCGCGATGGGCGACGAGGATTGGCGTGTGCGCCGTGCCGCCGTGAAAGCTCTCGCCGCCCGCCGGGACGAAGCGCTCGTCGATGGCGTCATCGCCGCGCTGCGCGACGGCCACCGGGACTTCAGCGTGTTGAGCAGCGCCCTGCAGCTGTTGACGCTGACCGGCGTCGACTCGACCAAGGCGCTCGTTCGATTGATACACGACGCCGACGCGGACCTCCGCATTCAGGCGGCGCTGGCGCTCGGTTCGCAGCGGCACGTCGAGGCAATCGATGCGCTGCTTCGCGCGCTCGACGACACGGATCCAAACGTGCGATTCCACGCGATCGAATCCCTGGGCAAGCTCGCGTCTCCGGCCGCGATAGACAAGCTTGCGGCGATCGCGGAGTCACGCGATTTCTATCTCGCGTTTCCGGCGATCGAGGCGCTCGTCCGCATCAATGACCCGGTCATTGCGCCCCGGATCGCCCCACTCCTCAGCGACCCGATGCTGAGCGCGGCCGCGGCGGAGGCGCTTGGCCACATCGGCGATGAAGATGCCGTTGGTCCGCTTGTGGATGCACTCGCGCACCCGGCGACCTCCGTCGACGCCGTGGTCGAGGCGCTGACGCGCATCCAGCACCGCTACGAGACGTCCACATCGGACGGCGAAGAGATCAAGGAACTGGTACGCCGCCGGCTCTCGTCGGATGGCATGCACCGCATCCTCGCATCGCTCAAACACGCATCGGGCGAATCAATTCGACCGCTCATCAGCGTCGCGGGATGGCTTCGCGATCCCGAGGTTCCGTCGGCACTCGTCAGGCTGCTCGGCGCCGAAGAGGCCCGCCACGATGTCGTCGAAGCATTCGTCCGCGTCGGATCGGCCGCAGTACCGCTGCTGATCGAACAGCTTGGCGCCACCGATCGCGACACGAGACGCGCCGCGGTCGTGACGCTCGGACGAATAGGCGACCGTCGCGCGGTCGAGCCCCTCCTCGGCCTGCTCGACGAACCCACATCCGGTTTGTCGGTCGCCGTGGCCTCCGCGCTTGCACGCCTCGGCGACCCGCGCGCCTTCGAGCCGCTGCTGGCTCTGCTCGGTGACAAGGATATTGCCGTGAGACAAGCGATCGTCGGGGCCCTCAATTCGATCGGGCATCCCGACATGGCCTCACGGATTTGCACATTGCTGAGAGGGCCGGATGCACTGGTCCGCGAATCGGCTGTGAAGATCGCCGGCTACTTCGGGTACGCGAGGTGCGCAGACTGCGTTGTCGCGCGATGCGCCGACGACGAGGAAGCGGTACGCGCCGCGGCGATCGAGCATCTGCCCTACTTCGACGATGGCCGCGCTTTGCAGATATTTGCGTCCGTTCTCGACGAGGACACACCTCGTATCCGGGCTGCCGCGGCCAAAGCGCTCGGGTCGGTGCCAGGCGCCCCAGCACTCTTACTTCTGCGAAAAGCAACCAGCGATGCCGATGCGTGGGTCCGGTATTTCGCGGCGAGCAGCATGGGCCACATGGGCGACGGGAGCGCGCTCGATATCTTGAGGCGTCTCGCGACGACCGATCCAGCGCCTCACGTCCGCATAGCCGCTATCGAAGCGATTGGCCGCATCGGCGGCGACAGCGCCCTGGAAATTCTGTCGCCGCTCATCGCCGACGACACCGAAGTCGGACTGGCGGCGATACGCGCATCCGGCAGCATCGGGTCCGAGCACGCCGTGTCGGCCTTGCGCGAAGCTCTACGCTCGCGAGACGCCGCTCGACGGACCGCTGCCGTCGACGCAATTGCGGCGTGCAGTGGCGCAGAAGCGGTTGAGCTGCTTCAGTGGACCGCGTCTTCGGACGAGGACGGCAACGTCGTGCACGCCGCGCTGAGCGGCCTCGGCACGATCGCGAACCGCAATACAGCGGCGAGCGCAGGTGCGGTCCGGGCGCTGGTGGCACTCCTATCGGATCCCGGGCGGCGCACCGATGCGATCGAGGTCGCCGGCCGCCTCGCGCCTTCCGCGATTCCTGTCCTCGCCGAATCGCTCGCCACCGACGATCCGCCGGTACGACGCGGCGTCGTCGAGGCACTCGGTCGGCTGTCGCATACTGTCGCATCTGCATATCTGCAGCGGGCGTTGTCGGACGCGGACGACGTCGTGCGTCGCGAGGCGGTGCGCGCCCTGTCCCGTCTGGGAACGCGCGGCCTGACGCGCCGGTTCGCCGCGATGTCCGAGACAGATTTCTCGCCTGCCGTCAGACAGGCGGCGGCCGCCGCGCTTTCGCGCCAGGGCGTGCCGGAAGGCGGCGAATGAATGCCGTTTTCACCCGAGAACCTCGGCGTCTCCGAAGCCGGCCTGCCGCTTCTGCGCGAGCTGATTCACCAGCAGACCGGGTTGTTCTACGAGAACGGCCGCGGCGAGCTGCTGAGCGATCGACTCGCTCCGCTGGTTGTCACGCGCGGCTTTCGGTCGTATCTCGACTTCTACTACCTGCTGAAATTCGACGCCCCGTCCGCCGAGACTGCCTGGCGCGAGGTGATGGACGCGCTGTCGGTGCAGGAGACGTACTTCTGGCGCGAGGCCGACCAGCTCCAGGCGCTGACGTGTCACGTGCTGCCCGAACTGCTGCGCACGACGCCGGGCGCGACGGTCCGGATCTCGAGTATTCCGTGCGCGACCGGCGAAGAGCCGTTGACGATCGCGATGGCACTCGAGGAGGCGGGCTGGTTCGATCGCGCGCGCATCGAGATCCACGCGAGCGACGGCAGCCCCGCCGCAATTGCCAAAGCGCGCGCCGGACTGTACCGCGAGCGATCGTTCCGCTCGCTGCCGGGACACCTGCGGGACAAGTACTTCGAGCCCCGCGGCGCACAGTGGACTCCGAACGCGTCGCTCCAGCGGCGTATCACGTCCTGGACGGTGGTCAACTTGATGGCGCGAGACGAGATGGTGACGCACGCACGCAATCAAATCGTCTTCTGCCGCAACGCATTCATCTACTTCTCGCACGACAGCGTGAAGCAGGTCGTCAAGACGTTCGAGGACGCCATGCCGGTGCCCGGGTACCTGTTCGTCGGTGCGTCCGAATCCCTATCCAAATTGTCCGATCGTTTTCTCCTCGAGGATGTCGAACGGGCGTTCGTCTACACCAAGCGATGACAGAAAAGGAATAATGCCCAACAACGGCGCAACAAAGGTTCTCGTCGTCGATGACTCTGCATATGTGAGAAAAGTCGTCACGCAAATGCTGTCGCGCAGCCCGTCCATCGAGGTCGTCGGCATCGCGAGGGATGGACGTGAAGCACTGGATCGGGTGGTCGAGCTGCAACCCGACGTCATCACCTGCGACCTCATCATGCCCAATCTTGACGGTGTCGGTTTTGTGATTGAGCAGATGGCGCGCAAACCGCTGCCGATCGTCATCGTCAGTGTCGCCAGCGAGGCGGGCGAGCTCGCGCTCAACGCACTCGATGCAGGCGCGGTGGACTTCGTCCAGAAACCGACAGCGCTCGCGTCGGAGCGCCTGTTGGACATGAGCGACGAGTTGATTGGAAAGGTCAAGGCCGCCGCAGCGGCACGCCTGCGAACCGCGCCGTCCACAGCGACGGCGGCGCGCGTGCCAATGGTGGCTCCGATCTCGGCGCGCGGAGTGTTCGACGTCGTTGTTTTGGGCATTTCGACAGGCGGGCCGCAGGCTCTGCGCGCGGTCCTGCCGCAGCTGCCTGCCACGCTACCGGTCCCCATGGCGATTGTGCTGCACATGCCTGTCGGATTCACAGAGCTCTACGCGCGAAAACTTGACGAGCTCTCCCTGTTAAAGGTTTGCGAAGCGGCGGACGGCATGGAGATGCGGCCGGGCTGCGTTCTTCTGGCGCCGGCGGGACGCCATCTTTCGCTGCGGCGAAACGACCGCGGCGTTGTCGTCGCGCATCTCGATCTCCGTCCTCTCGACACACCGCACCGGCCATCGGTGGACGTCTTGTTTCAATCGGCCGCGGACGCGTATCGGGGCCGGGTGCTCGGCATCGTGATGACAGGTATGGGCGAAGACGGGCGCGAAGGGGCCGCGTGGATCAAAGCCAAAGGCGGAACGATCGTCACCGAGTCGGAAGACTCGTGTGTGGTCTACGGAATGCCACGCGCCATCGTCGAGGCCGGCCTCAGTGATCAGACCGTGGGGCTCGATCAAATGGCCGATGCCATTCTGGAGCACGTATGACGCATAAATTGCTCCTCGTAGACGACTCCGGGCTGGCACGACGGAGTATGCGTGCGATGCTCGAGCCCGCGGGTTTCGAGGTGATCGAGGCCGAAGACGGAATGGCCGCTCTCGAGCGGTATTCGGTCGACAGACCCGATCTGGTCATCCTCGATCTCGTCATGAAAGGCATGTACGGCCTCGACGTGCTCGCGAAACTTCGCGAGCTCGACCCATCCGCCCGCGTGGTCGTGGTCTCGGCCGACGTGCAGCAGTCATCGCAGGATATGGTGCATGCCGCAGGCGCGGTCGGATTCCTGAATAAGCCAGTGGAGAGGGAGCGCGTTCTCAGCGTCCTGCGAGGCGCGCTCGAAGGACCTGCGTCATGAAACTCACCGCCGTTCAGGAAGACGCACTCATCGAGTTGCTGAACATCGGCTTCGGCCGCGCGGCGGCCTCGCTGTCACAGCTGACCGGCCACCGGGTGCTGCTGGAAGTTCCCCAAGTCACTATCCATCCGATCGACGAGGTGTCGGAATCGCTCGAGCGCATGATCAGAACGGACGTGGCGAGCGTCCACCAGATCTTCAGCGGACCAGTCGCCGGCGACGCGCTGCTGATCCTCGACCAGCTCGGCGCATCGATGCTGAAGGAGCTTCTGACCAACGAGCCGGCCCTTCCGCTGTCCATCGATGCATCCGCGCGTGAAGTTCTCACCGAAGTCGGCAATATTCTGCTCAACGCGTGCCTTGGCACGTTCGGCAACCTGCTCAAGGTACAGGTGACCTTCTCTGTGCCGCAACTCAGCCTCGAAAGCCTCGGCGCGATTCTCGAGACGCTACGCGTCAACCAGGAAGGGATGAAGTACGCGCTCGTCGTGCACGCGGGCTTCAAGCTCCGCGACAACGAAGTACGTGGATTCCTCGTCATCGTCCTCAGCGTGGCATCGCTCGATCGGCTGATCCGCGCGGTGGAAGAATGGGAGCACGAGAGTCGTTGAGCCGCAGTGATCTCGCGCGCCAGGATTTGATTGCCAGTGCGATGCTGCGCTGGTTCGAGGAGTTGTCCGATCGCGGGATCTTCACGACAGACGATGCGCTTGTCGTGAGGACCTGGAATCCGTGGCTCGAGGCGCAGACCGGCGTACCGGCCCCGGTCGCCGTCGGCGTTTCGCTCCTCGAGCTGTATCCGACGATCAAAGATCGCGGGCTCGACCGCTACTACGCAAACGCACTCGCCGGCGAAGTGCACGTGCTCTCCGAGCGTTTTCACAGGTTTCTGATTCCCGTGCCGCGCAACATCCAGTCGATCGGCCTGAGCGAGATGGCCCAGAGCGCCCGCATCGCCCCGCTCACCGCGGGCGACAAGGTGGTCGGCACGATCACGGTCATCGAGGACGTAACCGAGCGCGTCGTCAGCGAGCGCGAGCTGCGGAATCAAATCGCCGCGTCAGAGCGCGCGCGCAACGTCGCGGAGGAGGCGTCCAAGCTGAAAGACGAATTTCTTGCGACGATGTCGCATGAGATTCGCACGCCGCTGAATGCCGTGCTCGGGTGGACGCGCATTCTTCGCACGCAGCCGCGGCTCAAATCGAGAGACCACGCCCTTGAAGTCATCGAGCGCAATGCCGCGTCGCAGCTGCGTCTTGTCGAAGATCTGCTCGACATGGCTCGCGTTGTCAGTGGCAAGCTCCGGCTCGAGCTCAAGACGGTGGCACTCGAGGACATCGTCCGCGCAGCCATCGATGTTGTCACGCCGGCGGCCGCCGCAAAGAACATCACGATCTCTACGGCGTTCGACACGTATCGCCCCGTTATCAGCGCCGACGTCGATCGCATGCAGCAGGCGGTTTGGAACCTGATGGCGAATGCCGTGAAATTCACCAACCCCGGGGGGCGTGTTGATGCGCAGATCAGCAGCAACGGGGGAACGGCCGAACTGACCGTCCGTGACACCGGACAAGGGATAGCCCGCGACTTCCTTCCCTACCTCTTCGACCGCTTCCGCCAGGCAGATGCCTCGGCGAGCCGGCGGCACGGCGGGCTCGGCCTCGGACTTGCGCTCGTGCGCCAGATCGTGGAATTACATGGCGGTACGGTCTCAGCCAGCAGCGCTGGTGAAAATCGAGGCTCGACGTTCGTCGTGCGCCTGCCAATTGCGGCGGGCAAGCTTGCACCATCCGCGCCGCTTGCTGAGCCCGTCACGCTGAAAGGCGTTCACGTGCTGGTCGTGGACGACAACGCCGACGGTCGCGAGATGCTGATGACCGCGCTTCGCGAGTACGGCGCCACCACGCGGGGCGCCGCCAGCAGTGCAGAGGGGTTGGCAGCGCTCGACAGAGATTCCTCGATCGACCTGGTGATTTCCGACATCGGCATGCCCGACACGGACGGCTACGACTTCATCCGCCGCGTCCGGACGGCGGGCAACGCGAGAACCCGCCTGCTGCCGGCCATTGCCGTGACGGCCTATGCGAACCCTGAGGATCGCATTCGTGCGACCGTCGCCGGGTACCAGGCGCACCTCGCAAAGCCGGTCGATGCCGCACTGGTCGCCGCGTCCATAGCGGCGCTCGTCGTGTCGCCACGCCGAAGCACCAAGCGCCGCAAGGTCTAGACGCGCTAACATACGGCCGCCGTCAATGGAGGTCGCATGAAGCAGTTTGCCGGATCAGTCATCCTTCTCGGTTTGATTCTTCAATCAGGCTCGATCTCAGCTCAACTGGGGCTGGGTGGTGCGGGGCAACCGCTCCCGGCGGCGCTCCTGCAGTGCTCCGATGTCTCGGCCGCCCTGATGGCCGTCACCAACCAGGACACGCGGCTGCGCGACTGGGCGAACCTCGCACGATACCGCGATGCCAACAAGACGGTGACCCGGGCGGAGGTCGTCTTCATGGGCGATTCGATCACCGATTTCTGGCAGCAGCCGAGATTTGGCGGGTTTTTCCCGGGAAAGAACTACGTCGATCGCGGTATCAGCGCGCAGACGACGCCGCAGATGCTGATCAGATTCCGGCCGGACGTGGTTGCGCTGAAGCCTCGCGCTGTCGTTATTCTTGCCGGCACCAACGACATCGCCGGCAACACAGGCCCGATGACGAACGAGGAGATTCAGAACAATCTCGCGTCGATGGCGGAGCTTGCGAAAGCCAGCAACATCAAGGTCGTGCTCGCCAGCATCACGCCGGTGAGCGCCTATCACGCTGCGCCGAATACACAGCCACAGACGACCCGTCGGCCGGTCGACCGCGTTCAGGCCATCAACGCGTGGATGAAATCGTACGCCGCCGCAAACAAACACGTATATCTCGACTACTACTCCGCGATGATCGACAGCACAGGCATGCTGAAGACCGAGCTCAGCGAAGACGATCTCCATCCGAACGCGGCCGGCTACAAAGTGATGGCGCCGCTTGCGGACGCGGCGATCGCGCAGGCGCTCCGGTAGACACAGGCCGTGCCGGGTATCGACCTCGCACGGCGGGCGATCCGTGATCGGGACGTTCACACTGCGGCCGCGACGTTCGTAGGCTGCTGGATGATTCTCGCAGTCACCGCGCCCGGCATTCCGCTCGTCTGGGACGAGCCGGAGTACCTGGCTCGCGCCCGGAACATCGTCGAGTGGTTTCAGGTGTTCCCGAACGCACTTTCCAAAGAACAACTGCAGAAGACGTACTGGTTGTTCATCCATTTCTCCGAGGGGCATCCCGCGGGATTCGCGTTGCCGATTGCGCTCGGTCAGTGGCTCTTCTCGGGAATCGTCGACCCGCTGACCGCCGCACGGCTGGGTCCCATTACCTTGTTCAGCGCTGCGTGCGCCGGCGTCGCCGTGCGGCTGAAAAACACGTACGGGACGGCTGCGGCGATCGTGGCGCCTGTGACGCTGTTGACGTTCCCACGGGTATTCTCCGAGGCGCACTTCGCGACACAGGATGGGCAGCTTACGGCGTGGTGGCTCCTGCTGTGGGCGATTCAATCGGGGCCGGCACGCGGATGGCGCGACCCGATTCGCCTGGGTCTTGTCCTCGGATTCACGACAGCCACGAAATTCACTGGATGGCTGGCGTGGTTGCCGGTTGCGATGTCAGAGGCCGTCCAGCAGTGGAAAGGGGCCGTACCTCCTTTCCGCAGAAGCGGACCCGCGATACTTCGGCTCCTGAGCATCATGGCCGTCGCGCTTCTCACGTTCTACATCGTCAATCCCTCGATGTGGTACGACCCTCTCGACGGATTCAGAGACCACTTTCACCGGAGCCTCAATCGAGGCAACACGCTCAACATCGCGACACAGTTCCTGGGGCGGACCTACAACGTCACGGATCCTTTGCCGTGGTACAACACGCTCGTGTGGCTCGTCTTCGCCACACCATTGCCGACATTGGTGCTCGGCGCCCTCGGCCTCTGGCTATGCAGTGCCAGCCCAACCGCGCTCTCACTGACTCTGATTTTTCATTGGGCCACGCTGATGGTAGTTCGAGCCCTGCCTGGCGCCCCACCACACGATGGCATTCGACTCTTTCTGCCGGCGTTCGGCTTTTGGTGCGTGTTCGCAGGCATCGGAGCGCAGCGTGTCGTCACGTTCGCCGCGACGCTGCGCGTGCCCGCGTGGAGACTAGGTCTGCGGTTCGCGCTGTGCGGCGTTCTTCTGGCCAGCGCGGTCAACCTCGCGCGGTACTATCCGCAGACGTTGTCGCACTACAGCATTCTCGCCGGAGGTCTTCGCGGCGCAACCGAGATGGGCATGGAACCGACGTACTGGTGGGATGCGCTCGACAACGACGTCCTCCAGTGGCTCAACATGCGTGCCGGCCCGGAAGAGGCGCTCGCCTTCTCGACCATTTACAACACGGGACAGTTGCGGGACTGGGGCAGATTGCGCGCGAACAATGTGAACGCGGACACCGCTCCGTTCAAGTGGTACGTGCTTCAGAACCGGCCGGCGATGTTCACCCGCATCGACCGCTATCTGATGGCGCGCGAAAAGCCGGCATACGTCAAATACGCGGGACGGCGGCGCAGCGGACTCCGGGTCCCGCGTGATCTCGATGTGCCGCTGATTTCGGTGTTCTCGTTCGAACAGTATCAGCGCGCCCGCCGCCGGACGGCGCGCTGAAATACGCATTACTTCGGCATCGGATTGGGTAGTATCGGTGTAGATGTACAGACTGAACGACAAGGCCGTGCTCTTCGCTCCGCCCGAGAGCATCGAGCCGGAGGCGCTGAGACAGGTGGAAAACACCGCGTCGATGCCGTTCATCTTCAAGCACGTGGCGGTGATGCCCGACTGCCACTACGGCAAGGGCGCGACGGTCGGTACGGTGTTGGCCACAAAGGGCTCCATCATTCCCGCTGCCGTCGGCGTCGACATCGGCTGCGGGATGATCGCCGTCAAGACGCCGCTTATGCGCGGTGATATCGCCGATCCGGCGGCGATCCGCACCGGGATCGAGCGGCGCATACCGATGAGCGCCGGCAACAACAATCGAACGCTCAGTGAGAGCGCGGCGCGCCGGGTCAAGCACCTCGAGTCGCTTGCGACGCGCGACTACAATGCGATCGATCCCAACTGGAAACTCCAGCTCGGCACGCTCGGCGGAGGGAACCACTTCATCGAGCTGGCGACGGACGAATCGAACGCCGTATGGGCGACGCTGCACTCCGGTTCGCGGGGTGTCGGCAACAAGATCGGCAATCTGCACATCCGCCGCGCGCAGTGCCTTGCAAAATCCAGCGGCACGCCCCTGCCCGACAGGGACCTGGCGTACCTGACCGAAGGCACGAAGGAATTCGACGAGTATGTGCGCGATGTCTTATGGGCGCAGAATTTCGCGCGGCTGAATCGCGACGAGATGATGGACCGCGTGATGCTGGAGCTGAGCTTCAGCGTGTACGGCGACGCATCGCACATCGCAGAGCTCGAGGTGCAGCGAATCAACTGCCATCACAACTTCACGCAGCTGGAAGAGCACTTCGGCGAGCGGATCTGGGTGACACGCAAGGGCGCCATCGAAGCGCGCCGCGGGATGTGGGCGATGATCCCGGGCTCCATGGGCACCCGCAGCTACATCGTCACCGGCCTCGACAACCCGATGGCGTTCAGCTCGGCGCCCCACGGCGCGGGCCGCCGTCTGTCGCGGACCGCCGCGCGCAAGCAATATACGATGAGCGACCTGGACGCCGCGATGCGCGGCATCGAATTCCGGCGCTCGTCGGTGCTGCTCGACGAGATTCCCTCGGCCTATAAGAACATCGACGAAGTGATGGCACACGCCAGGGAACTGGTCGAGATCAAGTACGTGTTGAAGCAGTTTGTGAATGTGAAGGGAGACTGAAAATCAGGAATCCTCACAGACACGCAAGGGTCATGTGAGCACCAGTCCACCGATCGATAGATAACGCACGCTGAAGGTTTGGATGGTCGGTGGAATTATGGCTTGCCTGATCAGACGTTCACACTATGTACGCCGTTAATATGACCTCTCGCTCGGTGACGATTCTGTCCGCTTGCGTAGGCAGAGTCTCAAAATAAACCGAAAAACGTAATCTCACAATCGGCACCGCCGTTGCTCTCTGCAAGCGAGCAATCGTGTCACGGATGCCTTGTCTCGTAATCGGGCTTCTCGTCGGCGGGACGACAATGGCCGCTGCTGCGGTCGAGCCGCGGTTTTTGTGCGAGCCTGTGCGGCCAGGCGATACCGCCGGACGAGTCGCCGCTCGCTTGATGCAGCGTGACAAGAGCTGGCGCGAGCCGAAGTTCCAAATTTTCGATCCGATCGGCGCCAGGTTCATCCCAAAGACGCAGTACAACCGGATTCGCCCCGGTTGGCAGGCATGCGTGGTGGAATCGTTGCCTGCGAGCGTCGGACAGTCGTCACCGGTTTCCGTCGTAGCGGCCTCGCCATCCCCAGCGCCCGCATCCGGGACGCCAACCACTACGGCGCCCCGATCGGCGTCGCGCAAGTTGTTGCTGACGTATACATGGCTGTCGCTCACGCTGTTCTCTTTCGGTGCGGCGTCGACTTTGCTCATTCTCGACCAGTCTTGGCGCCGCCGGATGGCGGTCTCACGAACCTTGGAAGCCTTCGGGCAGGCGTTCATTCGCGAGTTCGAGAGGCCGCTCGTCGCCGACCGGCGCGGAAGGTCTGCTGTGCTCGCACGTCTCAGTGTCTACCCGCGCCGTGCAGCTGTCGATGTGCTGCTGGCGCCGGCCGCCGACCGCCGCTATCCAAATCTTGCGGATCATCTGGCAAACGTCGAATACGACATTCACCGCGTTCTCAGCACTCTGGACGATCGTCGATTCGCTTGCGGGCCACTCGAGGCGCGCGGCTCATGGGTCGCGATTCCATTAAGAATGGTATCGGGTCTGCACAAGGAAGGTGTCGCGTGAATATCCTGCTGATGAGCCTCGGTGGAGGCGGAGGGAACATCCTGCGATCGGTCAAAGCGCTATATCAGCGCGATCTCACCGCCGAGGGGCGCGTCGATGATGAACCGCTGCCGCATCGCGTCGCGGCCCGTTTTCTCGATACCAATCAGTATTCGCTTGTGGACGTGCCGCCGGACGAACGCCTGCTGATTGGCCCGGAGACCACCCACTTTCTCGGCGCCCGACACGACCCTGAGGTCGCGCGGCGAGCGTTCGACGAGTCGCGCGACCAGATCGCGGCGCTGATGCGCGACTACTCGACGGTGATCCTCATCGCCACCGGAGGAAAGGGCACCGGCACCGGTACCCTCCTGCCCGCCGCCATGCTGGCAAGGCAGATGAGGAAGCTGATCATCCCGATTTTTGTCAGGCCGTCATTCGAGCGCCACGAGGTCGAAAAGCGCCGATTCGATTCGGCGCTCAACGTCAGCGCACAGCTCGATGCGGCGCAAATCAGGTTCATCGAGATCCTGAACGACCGGGGATATCTCGATACCGATCCGCAACCGCAATCCGTCGTCTGGGAGCGCATGAACGTGCCCATCGCACGAGCGTTGCGCGGGCTGCTGTACGTGCTGTCAGACTTGTCGCAGGTCGACCCTTCTGATCTGTCGGCGCTCTTCGGCGGTCACGGCCGCCTTCGTCTCGGCTTTTCCGAGCTGAATCCACACGCCATTGAAGATCCCGCGGACGAGGCCATTGACGCCGCCGTGTTGGAATGCTGGGCCAATCCTTACTGCAACTTCAGCGATCCGATCGGCACGTCCCTCATCTGCATTCAGGGCCCGTGGTCGAACGTCACCGACGCCAAGATTAAAAGCCGTCTGGCGGCCCAAGCCACCGCGAACGGGTCGACCACCTACAATCCGCTTTACGCGAGGGCACCGCAGTCACCGCGACCGTGGGGCGTGACGACGCTGTTCACGGAATACACCGGAGATCAACCGCCGATCGACGTCGACTGGACCCTTTTAGCCGATGCCGCTGCCGAGTTCACAATTCCCCCGGCGAAGGACCTTTCCCTCGTGGCAACCCTTCCAGGCCGTCAGCCAGAAGCCGAACGGGGTGACGCGTTCGGCTCGTTCTGGGATCTGGCGCTGGCGATCAATCGCTCCGATTCCCGAGCCCTCGACATCGCACGAAATGGCGCGAGCGATAGTGTGCTCGTCACGGCGTCCGAGATCAGAAAGTTGCTGGGAACGGTGTGGTTTCGCTCCGTGTTCACGCGTCTCTCGCCGGCCTGGCGCGAGCGTCTACTTGCGGAGCTCGTCGAAAGCGTCGTCCTCCCCAATCACCAGCTCAGGATCGGCCGCCGGGATGTGGCACTTGGCGACCTCGGGCCAGCCGAGGTGCGTACCGTCTTTGCCCAAGCATCCATCGCCGAGGGCGCACGGGCCGATGTGCGACTCGTGATGGCGGTCGTCGACTTGTGGGGCCCGGAGGCGGTATCACGGCTTCGATTCGCGGACGTTAGGCGCCCAGCCGAGCCGAGCCAATCACAGCACGGGTCGGCCCTGTCGGAGGTCCTGCACGGTTTTCTCCCCGAGTGAGAGGGCAATGTTAAGATAGGGTTCCCGCCAAGGCCGGCGTAGCTCAGTTGGTAGAGCAGCTGATTCGTAATCAGCAGGTCACCCGTTCAAGTCGGGTCGCCGGCTCCAAATTTGTTAAATAATTCGTTCATCGAGGTCAGCCGATCGTTGGCCACGCGTTCGCCGGGTAACACATGGGTAACACGCGGACACCCGCGCCACCGAGCAGATGCACGCCGAGCATCCGCGTACCGGCGGTTTTCTGCATCGCCTCAATGCCCCCGCTCGCTGATGGACGCCCCCAGTCGCTCTTGCGCCGATAAAGAGCGATGGAACGTCGATCGTACCCCCGAGAAAGTCTGAAAGTTCGCTTGTATATTCTCGCTTCCACCGAACGCGATACCCCTGCAGACCGCCTTGGAACCCGGTCCTGCGGTACTCCGTCGCTATAGACTCGCAGGTCGCCGTCGGGAATGCTACAGGCTCGACCAGACCGAGCACTGGATGTAACATGCGGTCTCACCCAAACGGGCTTCTTGGGGAGGTGGCATGTCTCGGACCGTTGGCAAGGCCTTACTTTGCGCCGCCCTCACCGTGCTCCCGATACTCGCCTCGGCCCAGCGGAGCAACGACCAACGGCCGAACATCGTGCTCATCATCACGGATGATGTCGGCTATGGCGATTTCGGAAGTTATGGTGCACCGGACATCAAGACGCCACACATCGATAGCATCGCTCGAGACGGCATCAGACTGACGGACTTCTACGCGAATGGGTCTACCTGCACGCCCACGCGTGCGGGTCTTATCTCGGGGCGGTATCAGCAACGCTTCACGTTGGAGGCGCCACTGGGATCGCTGGGCAAGGTCGATTGGGAGCGAGGACTCTTGCCCACTGGTTGGTCGCTGCCTCAGCTTTTGAAGAATAACGGCTACGCGACGGCGCTCATCGGGAAATGGCATCTCGGGTGGAAGAGCGAATTCAGCCCGACCGCTCACGGGTTCGGCTATTTCTTCGGATTCAAGAGCGGTTTCATCGATTACTACCAGCACACCGCTGGTGGTGACTCCCCCTTGAAAGCCGATTTGTTCGAGAACGACGCGCTCGTGGACGTTCCGGGCTACATGACGGACCTCATTACCGAGCGATCAGTTCGGTTTATCGAGCAAAACGCGCAACGGCCGTTTTTCATTGATGTCGCGTACAACGCCGCTCACTGGCCCTACCAACGTCCCGATCAGCCGTCCACCGCCCGCGACAATGGGAGGCACCTCGGGCCGTTCGATGATCCGACGAACACGCGGGCCGATTATGTCGCGATGCTCGAACGCGCGGATCAGGGGGTCGGCCAGATCCTTGCGGCTCTCGAGAAGGCTGGTGTACGGCAGAACACAATGGTGATCTTTACGAACGATAACGGCGGCGAATGGTTGTCGCGCAATACGCCCCTATTCCATCACAAGGGCACCGTATGGGAGGGCGGAATACGTGTACCGGCAATGATTCGCTGGCCGGAACGAATTCCTGCCGGCCGTGTGTCAGCCCAGGTTGGAATGACCATGGATCTGACGGCCTCGATTCTCGCTGCGGCAGGTACCCCCGTCCCTCCCGAGGCACGCCTCGATGGGATTGACCTGATGCCTGTGCTGGAAGGAAAGTCGCCAGAGATCGAGCGCACGGTCTTCTGGCGAGTGATAGGCACTCGCCCACAACAGGCGGTCCGTTCAGGCGAATGGAAACTGTTATCGGACGGCGGCCGAACGATGCTCTTCAATTTGCGCACGGACATCGCCGAACGTACCAATTTAATCGGGGAACATTCCGATATTGCTCGTCGCCTCTGGTCACTGCTTGGGGCATGGCAAATTGACATCGATGCTGAGGCAAAGCGCGCCACGGCGCGATAGACGAGTAGAGAGGGCTCCTCTATGCGCTTGAACAAAGCCCCCGTTTCAACCTGCAAAGTGCTGGTCTTTGTGGCGATGATGTTGACTGCGGCAACGAATACGGAAACTCGCCAACAACCCACCGCGGCAACCCGCCCTAAATTGGTGATGCTCGGGACGGGTAATCCGAATCCAGATCGTTTTGGTCCGGCGACGGCAGTACTTGTTGACGAAGTGACATATCTCGTCGATGCAGGCGTGGGGGTCGTTAGACGCTGGACCGCTGCAATACAGAAGCACAAGCTCAAGTCGACCTTGTGTGGGATTGCGCACGTTGCTCGTGACACATCTCCATTCCGATGACACCCTGGGTTATCGCCGACGTGATCTTTACACCGTGGACGATTGGCGATCCGCGCCCGGGTAGCATGGGTCGCCCAGTGCTTAACGCGTTTGGGCCGCCTGGGGCTGAGGGCGATGACTGATCACCTGCTGTCCGCCTACGCCGAAGACATCGATATTCGCAGCGACGTTGGAGGCACCCGTTCAGACCGTGCAGGCCCTGTCGTTAACGTTCGTGAGATCGAGGCTGGGGTCGTTCTCAAGGACGAACGAGTGACGATCACCGCCTTTCGGGTTCCTCACGGCCATTGGAAGCACGCACTGTGCCAGGGCGCGTCAGCGGCAATTCGTACTTTTCCGCAAGCCCCGATCGCTCCGCTCTCTCAAAACGACTCGGGTCTCTCGAAATGAGTGAGAGACCGTCTGCCCGTTGCTGATGCCCTGTTCTCGTTCAGCGTGATTCACGCGACGCCGTCGCGTACTGCGACCCCCTCGAGTACTGCACGTTGTATACGCGCATTCCCACGCGAATTCCAGTCACGGTTTTTGCACGCGTACACGCATCAACCGCGTTGGTCGTCGATCATGCAAGGAACTGATTTTCACTTCGCAGTCCGCGGGATTTCGCGTCCACCGACGCATCGATGCGATCGGCGCGACGACGCTCGACGAGCGTCGCCTTCGCAGGCTGGAGGGCGTCCTGCTGCGCGTGACCGTCATTGCATCGCTCGGTCGCGCGTGGGTGGTCGAAGTTTTGATGCGTGGCGCGCGACGCGCGTTCACGGTTCGGCCTAACCAAGGGTGCTCGTTCTGAAGATCGCTCGTTCTGAAGATCGCATGGTCTACAAAGCACCTCGCACAACGCGCACAGAACTAGACCTGATCGCGAAAACTGCGAAGATGCAGACACGCATCGTGTGGCGTCTAATCAGTCATCGGTGCAGGCCGTCGAGTGTGACCACCCGTCAAAGTGAGTACGAATGACCAAAAAATCTAAATCCACGCGGACCCCGCCACCCGGCGAAAAGGAGGAAGACCCTCGCGCCACGGGCGATCCGGCTGCAGGGGTGGACCTGACCGCCCGTAGACAGGCGGTTCGCGCCGCCAAGCGCCAGTTCGATGCCGCACACGCGAAGGGTATGCGTGGCCTTCGGTCGGGCGATACGCAGGCGTTTGATAAAGCGATCAAAGACGAAGCAATCGCGATCAAGAAGCTGGCGACAGTCCCACCGTACAAACCGACCGGTCGCCGCCGCAGAGCGTAGATGCTCGCGAAATCAAGACGCGACCATCACTTGGACGAGTACCCTGCTGCCTCTTCGATGACCCACTCATGGCCGCACTCTCCACAGCGCCAATCGATGGCGGTGCTTCGTCCTCGCAATGAAACCCGCACCAGGGTCATCAAAAGGACGTTTGCGCAGTTGGGGCACTGAGGGCGGTCGCCGGGGAGGTCAGCTTTTGGTCGCATTTCCGTCATGCACCGCGAGTTTAAACCTTTCAAAATCGTTACTGTGTAGCAGCAGTGTAAATAAACGTAAAGAAGGGGTGAACACGGGCGTATATCTAAAAAAAGAGCAAAGAGCTAAGAGAAAAAGAGCGGACAGCGGAAAGACAGCTCTCCGCCCTTTGCTCTTTGCTCCCTGATCTAGCTGCGTAAGTACTTATTGAACCACCCCAGCGTTCGCTCCCACGCGAGCTTCGCCGCCGCCTCGTCATAGCGCGGCGTCGTGTCGTTGTGGAAGCCGTGGTTCGCCTTCGGGTAGACGTAGCCTTCGTGACGGATGTTGTTCGCCTTCAATGCGGCTTCGTACGCGGGCCACGCCTGGACCAGCCGTGTGTCGAGCTCGCCGTGATGAACGAGGACCGCGGCCTTGATCTTCGGGACGTCCTCCGCCGCCGGTGCACCGCCGTAGAACGGAACCGCCGCGCTGAGATCGGGCATCCGCACTGCTAGCGTGTTGGAGATTGCGCCGCCAAAACAGAAACCGACCACACCGAAACGGCCCGTGCTCTCCGGCCGCGCCTTCACCCAGTTGATCGCCGCGATGAAATCGAGCGTCATCTTCTCGCGATCGACCTTGCCGAATAGCTGTCCACCCCGCTCGTCGTCGCCGGGATATCCGCCGACCGATGTCAGCCCGTCGGGCGCAAATGCAATGAAGTCCGACGTCGCCAGCCGACGCGCGACATCTTCAACATAGGGGTTGAGACCGCGGTTCTCGTGCACGACCAGCACGGCCGGGTACTTCCCTCCCGTCGCGGGCCGCGCCAGGTAGCCCTTGATAGACCCGTTGCCTTGCGGAGATTGGACGGTGACATACTCCGTGCGAATGCGCGCGTCGTCTTTGGCGACCTGCTGCGCCCAGGCATAGTTCGGCCGCAGCGCCTCGAACAGCCCTGCTACAGTCACCCCGCCCACGGCGAACTTCGAGGCGCGATCGAAGAACGCGCGCCGATCGATGTCGCCATGGACGTACTCGTGAAAGATGTCGAGAAGCTCCTGCGGAAAGTCGGACGCCTGCTTTCGCTCCATGGTCATGCTCCTTGAAATGGCTGTAAGGCCGAGAGCATACCACGCCGGCGGTGCTGCTCAGCGGTCGGCGGGAGAGCGAGTCTCGTGATCGTGTTCATGATCCTCCTCCCGTTCGGGCACGCAATCGCGGCACTGCAATGCGAAGGGGATCTCATCGACGATCATGTTCGCGCGGACGTCATAGACGATCAGATGACGTCCAACGAATCGGTACTGAAGGTCGGGCGCAAGATCGGGCAAGAGCAAGAGGAGTTTCGGCGGCATCGTTCCGAGAGCGTATTTCTTCTTGTACGTCTGGTTGACGTCGACGTCGAACTCGCCCGGGTTGTCGTCCATGATGGCCTGCACCGTGACGGCATCCGCCCGTGCCTTCATCATACGTTTCAATTGCCCTTCCATCGCGGGGATGAAGAGCTGACCACGCCGCGACCCGCGGGCGTGACGAATCCGCTCGGCAAGCCCGCGCTCGAACGTTTCGATGTCGTCTGCGTTGGTGGTCACCACGAGCGGAGGCAACCCAACCTCGAGGCGGCTGCGTAACGCCGCATAGTCCTGGACCCGGCGGTTGAACTCAACCACGGTCTCCGGATCGAACGTCCCTTGAACCACCACCCGGAAATCTGGCGCGTCCGGGTCTGGATGCGCGGGTACTTGCGCCGGCGATCTAGCTGGGAAGGTGAGACAGAGAACGATGGCCCAATTTCGCAAATGCATCCGTTTTTCCCGCTGCATCTTAAGTATCAGCACTCCGCCAGATTATGCAAGGATCACTGTAAGCCGGTCGAGGGCCTCGACTTTGCGAATGCCGGATTATGCGCTGGATCGTCATCGCCATACTCGTCTCGACTATCGCTGTCCCTGGATGCAAGGATGACGGTCCAACAGGGCCAAGCGGATCCTCGCCTGTCATCGTCGCCTTTGGCGACAGCCTCACCTCCGGCCCGGGATTACGCCCGGACGAGACCTATCCCGTCCTGCTGCAAAAGAGAATAGCCGATGCACACCAGGACTACCGCGTGGTGAACGCCGGCGTCGCAGGAGACACGTCGAGTGATGCGCTGCTGCGGTTCGACGCCGCATTGGTGCCCGGCACGGAAATCGTCATCCTGGCGATCGGCGGCAATGACGGCCTGCGCAACGTGCCCGTGGCGACAGTCGAGCGCAACATTTCGACGATGATCGAGCGCGCGCAGGCGCGCGGCGCCGATGTGTTGCTCTGCCAGATGGAAGCGCCCCCACTCGGCGGATTGAGCTACACACTCGAGTTTCATCGTATCTTCACGCGGCTTGCCGACCGGTACAAGGTGCCGCTCGTACCGTTCTTTCTCCTGGGCATCCTCGGAAACGGCGAACTGGATCTCAACGATACGCTCCACCCGAACGCTGCCGGCCACAAGGTAATTGCGGACGCCATCTGGCCCTACTTGCGCCCGATGCTCTAGGGGCGCTACTCTTTTGTCCCACAGGAGGAGTTCTATGACGCTTTCCCGTCTTTCGGTGTCCGCGTGCGCGCTCGCGGCCTTCATGCTCGCCGGTCTTGCGGTCGGCAACGGTCAGGCCCCCGCACCTCAAACTCAGAAGCCGGCGCAGCCGCCGCGACCACCGCTGTTGCACGCGGGAAATCTCATCATGATGCCCGACGCCGAGGTGGCGGGCAACGGCGGGCCCGTGTTCGGATCGGCGAACTCGACCGGCTTCTACATCACGCGCAACGTCTTCCGCAACAACAATACGAGCCGCCCGCACTATCACACAATGGATCGCTGGGTGACCGTCATCAAGGGCACGTGGTACGGCGGTACCGGCAAGGTATTCCGAGCCAAAGAGATGAAGCCGATGCCGGCCGGCAGCGTGATGTTCCACCCGGCGTACTTCATCCACTACGACGGAAATCAGGACGGCGGAGAAACCGTCGTGCAGATCCAGGGATACGGCCCCGTGACGACCGTGCAGGTGGAAGAAGACGAGAAGGGCAATCCGATGACGAAAGGCGGCGAAGGCGCCGGCTACGCGACGACGCCTCCGGCGAAATAGAGCTGAGAGCAAAAGAGCGAAGAGCCTAGTCAGAGAGAAAGAAGCATCTCTGCTCTAGGCTCGCTTCGCTGGGCTCTAGGCTCTAGGTTCTAGGAAACAGAACCCTTCACCACATTCCCGCATACATCGATCAACCTGAAGTCTCGTCCCGCATGTCACATCACCACACGGGCGGAGGCAGGCGCGTCACTTTAATCACTTGATTGAAAAGGTACTCGACGTCGATGCGGTCGCCGGCCTCGAGCGTCTGCGGGGAGATCGCTTCCGGTCCGACACGCGCCGCGTTCAGCTGCTCTGTCGGATCGTCGATGTGAGTGAAGACGATTTCCCACGACGCCTGACCGTGAATGCTGATGGGTTGGATGCGCTTGAGGATGGCCTGTCGGCTGCCCTTGAGCATGCCTGATTCTACGCGATGCTATGATGCCCGCATGAAGGCTTCTGACTCCATCCTGTTCAGCGGCGGCGCGCCTGGCGCCGAGGCCGAGTTTGGCGCGTGCGCCGAGCGCCACGGCGTCGAGGAAGTGAACTTCACGTTCGACGGGCACAAGATTGTTCGTCATCGCGGCGTTCGCGTGCTCAACCACGAAGAGCTGCAGAACGGCGACATCAGCCTCGAGTACGTCAGCCGCCTGATGGGTCGCCGCTTCACGGACGCACCCACGATCCGCAAGGTGCTGCAGACGATGTGGTACCAGGTGAATAGCGGTCAGGAGATTTGGGTCATCGGCACCATCCTCGAGGACAAGACCGTGCGCGGCGGCACGGGATGGGGTGCGGAGTTCGCGAAGCTGTGCAACAAGAAGCTCCACGTGTTCGATCAGGAGCGCAAGAGCTGGTTCTGGTGGAACGGAGACGACTGGCAGGCTCCCGACAGCAAGGATGGCCCCCGGATCATGCATGCCCACTTCACGGGGACCGGGACCCGCCAACTTCAAGACCCCGCGAAGAAAGCCATCGAAGATCTGTTTACGCGTTCGTTTCTGTAACAGAACGCTACAACTTCGAGCGACCTCAACGGTGCTACGCAGGCACGGAATCTGCTTGTGTAACAGCGATATGACGAAGCTGAGTTCGGTCTACGGTGTGGCGATGCTCCTCTTTGTGGCCTATTCGTCGTCTGCGCAACAGGCCGGTCGAGCCAACCCGCAGCAGACACCGAAGGCCAGCAACGTCAACCCGGATGCGGGTCTTGCCGCCGATTTCAAGAAACGCGTCGAGGAGTACGTCAAATTGCGCGAGAAGGCCGTGGCGGCGATTCCTGTCGACCTCAAGGAAAAGTCAAAACCCTCTGAAGTCAACGCGGCGGAAAAGACGTTGGCCCAGAAGGTGCGCGAGGCACGGCCTGCTGCAAAACCCGGCGACATCTTCACACCCGCCACGCAGGCCAGTTTTAGACGGCTGCTCAAAACGACGCTGACCAAGGGGGCCGACGCTGCTGAAAACAAGGCGACTATCAAAGAGGACGCCCCGGCCGCCAAAGAAGTACCGTTCAAGGTGAATGCGGAGTACCCGAAAGAGGTGGCGCTTTCTACCATGCCGCCGGACGTCCTGCTGGCGCTCCCGACCCTGCCGAAAGACATGGAGTACCGGTTCGCCGGCAAGCACCTCCTGTTGTTCGACGCGAAG
Source organism: Vicinamibacterales bacterium (assembly GCA_963784045.1). GTDB lineage: Bacteria > Acidobacteriota > Vicinamibacteria > Vicinamibacterales > JAMQPK01 > JAMQPK01. Next base: position 149,614 of record CAWAPZ010000003.1, on the reverse strand, counting down.
GCGAATATCATCGTCGACTTCATGCTCAATGCGATGCCGTAGTTATCGAGGATCATCCATGCGCACCTTACAGCTCCGACTCACCGTTCTCACCCTCGCCACAACGCTCGCAGTCGGTGTTGCGGCGCAAGAATTAACCGTCCCCAACAAGCCAAAGGACACGCTGAAGTTCGCCGTCATCGGTGACAGCGGTACGGGGGACTCGAATCAGTACCGGCTCGCCAAGATCTTCACCGACCTCAACGGCCGTTTTCCGTACGAGTTCGTGTTGATGATGGGCGACAACATGTACGGCAGTGAGAGCGCGCGCGATTTTCAAAGGAAGTTCGAAGTTCCTTACAAGCCGGTGCTCGACAAAAACATCAAGTTCTACGCCTCGCTGGGCAACCACGACAGCCCCAACCAGCGGATGTACAAGTTGTTCAACATGAACGGCGAGCGCTACTACAGCTTCAGGCCCAAGGCGGGGATCCGGTTCTTCGCACTCGATAGCAACTACATGGATCGCACGCAGCTGCAGTGGCTCGAGAAGGAGTTGGCGGCGAGCGGCTCCGACTGGAAGATCATGTACTTCCACCACCCAATCTATTCTTCGGGCGGCAGGCACGGCTCCGATACCGCATTACGCGATCAACTCGAGCCGCTGTTCCTGAAGTATGGCGTGGACGTGGTGTTTGCTGGTCACGAGCACTTCTACGAACGGTTGAAGCCGCAGAAAGGCATCCACTATTTCATCTCGGGCGGTGCGGGCAAACTGCGGAAGGGCGACGTCGGTGGTGAATTCACTGAAAAAGCGTTCGACACCGGCTATCACTTCATGATCCTCGAGATCGAAGGCGACAAGATGCATTTTCAGGTCATCTCCGATCAGGAGAAGACCGTGGATTCGGGCGTTGTCGAGCGACGCCGGGTCGACGACAAGGCCGCACCGTCGGTGCCAGCAGCGCAGCCTGTAAAGCCGGTGCCACCGCAGGATAAACCAAACACCTCGACGGCGAAGCCGGCCGCTCCCAGCACCAGCGCTCCACCGACTGGCGCACCGGCAACGGCGAAGCCGACAGCGAAGCCCCAGGCCGTTCAATAGTCGATAGCCTGAGCACTCGCCGACGGAGAGCTTGATTTCAGAAGATCCACGCGCATGCGGCCGCGGCGCAAGATACATCATTGTTGCCGCTTTTCGTAAACGTACAAGCGTGTAGGATTTGCCGACGTAAACGGCTGCTCGCATGACGTAAGCACTAGTCTTATGTCGCCCTCAAACGCAACAAACTTGTCTGAGTTTCGTGAACCTCCAACACTTTCGTGTGGACAGCGGGTGGCCACGGAAATCGTTTGAGCCCCGATTCGACCGGCTTTTCTAACAAAAATGGTTATTGTGTTGCGGAGCCTCGGGGGTCGCGATTGGCGTCGATCTTGATTACGACCGGGCCATTACCTTCTTTGTGACTACCCTTCTTTTCTAAAGGTGTGTAATGAATCAAGCAGACACCGCGTGGATGCTGGTCTCGACCGCGTTAGTCCTTCTCATGACCCCGGCCCTCGCGTTTTTCTACGGCGGGCTCGTCCGTTCGAAAAACGCGCTCAACACAATGATGATGAGCTTCATCTCGCTCGGATTCGTCGGCATTCTCTGGGGCGTCGTCGGCTATTCGCTGGCGTTCTCGGCCGGCAATAACTACCTCGGAGACCTCTCGCGCTTGTTCCTGCGCGGCGTCGGGCTCGAGGCGCAGGGCACCATCCCCCACTACCTGTTCATGGCGTATCAGGGCACGTTTTGCATCATCACGGCGGCCCTCATCTCGGGCGCGATTGTCGAGCGCATGCGCTTTTCGGCCTACCTCATCTTCATCGTCCTATGGGCGCTGGTGGTTTACTCGCCGGTCGCGCACTGGGTGTGGGGCGGCGGGTGGCTCGCCGACATGGGCGCGATGGACTTCGCGGGCGGAACCGTCGTTCACGTGAACGCCGGCATTGCTGCGCTCGTCGCCGCCATCGTGGTCGGCAAACGCAACGATTATCCAAGCTCGTCGCTGCTGCCGCACAATGTGCCGTTCACCCTGCTCGGTGCCGGGCTCTTGTGGTTTGGCTGGTTCGGGTTCAACGCAGGCAGCGCTCTGGCGGCCAGTCCGATTGCCGCACTGGCGTTCGTCACGACGTTCCTCGCGCCCATGGGCACGCTCGTCGTCTGGACGATGCTCGACTACGCCCGTCAGGGCAAGCCGACCGCCGTCGGCGCCGCGACCGCAATTGTGGTCGGTCTCGTCGCGATCACGCCGGCGGCCGGGTTCGTCGGCCCGATGAGCGCGCTCGCGCTTGGCGGCCTCGCGGCGTTTCCGAGCTACTTCGGGCTCGTCTGGCGCGCGAAGACGTCGCTGGACGACTCGCTCGACGTCGTTGCCGCACACGGAGTGGGAGGCACCGTGGGCGCGTTGCTCACCGGTGTTTTCGCGCAGAAGGCGCTGAACGGCATCGCAGACGGTGCGCTGTTTGGCAACCCGGCACAGATCGGGATCCAGGCGACGGCCGTCGCGGTGACCATCGTCTACAGCGGCGTGATGAGCTTCCTGTTGCTGAAGCTGATCGGGTTGGTCTTACCGCTCCGCGCGTCCGATGACGACGAGGCGATCGGCCTCGACATCAGCAACCATGGCGAGGAGGCCTACGTGCACGGCGAGGCGAGCAGCCAGATGCAGTCGGTCACGAGCGTAAAGAAACCGGCCCTGGCGCTGCGATCGGAGCTCGCATGAAGCTCATCAAGGCGTAAGAGTAGCGAAAAGCGAAGAACGAAACGACAAAGCGAAAAACGAATATGACGAAGAGATCTAAATTAGCTCTTCGTTTTTCGTTTTTCGTTATTCGTTACGATTTCCCACACGCTCCCCAGGCCCACAACGCAACGGACCATTGCTGCTTCACGTTGCGATGGACGACGGTGCGTGCGGTGTCGGGACGGCCCCGGCGCTTAAGGGAAAGGCACAGCCGGAAGTTGTCTCCCTTCGACGCCTGACGTTCGGCCGAAAGCACGCTGAGGAACGTCACGGCGCTTTCGCTGCGGTTCTTCTTTCTCTGATCGCCCAATGCGAAGTTGAGCGCCGTCTTGATGTCCCGGTCGTCGATGGGCACGGCCCGGTACGCGTTCTGGCGAACGGGGGCCGGGCTCGGGGACGATTGCCCGGCGGTCTCGAAAAAAAAGGTCGCCGCCGACAGAAAGACAATGCCGCCGACAATCCATCGACCGGCGCGAAGTGTGCTGGCCCGCATCAGGGGTAAGGATCATACCACCCGGTCGAGCGCGCCAGAAGCTCCTCCTATCGCCAGGCCACTTCAGCGGCGTAGTTCTTGCCTTTCACATCTTTACCTTTCAGTTCAACCGATCGCGGCTTGACGACCCGCAGGCTGAACGGCGTACCGTCGCGGCCGAGGAAATCCCCGAGCATGACATTGCGGGACTCGGAGCTCTCGAGCCGGCCGACGTACTTGTTGTAGATGGTCTGCCGTCCGACCGGGACGATGGAGACTGTGACGTCGCTCAGCGGTGCGCCTGAGTCGTTCCGGAGCGTGACATACATCTGTGAGGTGAGGATCTTTACCGGAGCGTCCGCGTCCTGGGCCGCGCCCTGATCGGAACAGCCGATAGCGAGCAGGGCGAGCGCGACGAAAAGGCAGAAGCGCATGCCGTCCTCCTTGATGAATTGTTGGACTTGCGAGGGATGTGCAGGACTGTAACCCCGGTGCTTTTCCCAGTCAAGGTTTCCGTCGCGGGTGCTATACTCTTCGCGTTTTGCGGCCAGGTTCTCCCTCGCGGCCGCCAACCCTACTCAACATAACGGACAGGAGCGCTGATGCGGTTGCCCATCAGGCCGGGTAAGGTTACCTGTGCGGGTCTCGTCGTCATCTTCATGGTGCTGCCGAACAGCATTTGGAAAGGGCCGGACGCCAAGGATGCGCCCGTGTCGAAGGTCAAGGCCGAGACGATGAAGGTGAAGAAGACGGCGCGCGACTCACACCGTCCGCGCTTGACATTCCGGGAAGTGCCGCGCTGAGCATGCCGACCTGAAGGTCGGCACTACTACTGCCTTGCCGTTGCCGACCTGAAGGTCGGCACTGACGTACATCAGTCGAGGGGCCGCACGACGACATAGCCGTCGATGTAGGAGTACGGCGTAACTCCCGCGATCTTGTTGAGGCCCTCGGTCAGGCGTATCGTCGCGCCCCACGGATCCGTCACGGTCGCCGACATCAGACCCAGCTCAGGATCTCGTCCGTACGGCACGTCGAACGTGACACCGTTGGCCGCGATTTTGTCGACGTAGGCTTTCAGATTGGCCACGTCGAAGCCGATGCTGTCCATCAGCCGCCCCTTCATTGGCACGCCGGGGACTTTCTGTGAGCCGAGCGGCGCCAGCGTGAGATTCATGCCCGGCACGTCTCCGGACTCGTACGGGCCCCGCATCGTCGGTTTGAGCAATAACTTCTGCACGTACCACTTTTTTACGTCGAGCGGCTGTTCGAGCCAGTAATGCAAGTGATGGCTGACGACCGGCGCGGGAATGCGCGGGTCTTCGACGAGCTCCATGCGAAAGGTGTCCGGGCCGGTGACGTAGGTCTGCGGCGTAGTCTCTCGTCCGATACGCGGCGGATCGTACTTGAGTCCGGCCTTGTCGAAGCGCGCCGTAAAGTCAGACAGCTTGTTCAGCTTCAAGCCCATGTGATTGATCGTCGTGCCCTCGCTCGGTCCGGTTCGGGGCTGCTGGCGAAACAGCACCACCACGCCGGGGATGGTGACCCCCTCGAGCTTGCCTACCGTGACCGGTTTGGCATCGAACTGCTTCGTCCAGAACTCGCGGTGTGCGGCCACGTCGCTGACATTCAACAGCACGTGCCCCATCGTCATGCCTCCATCCGCAGCCGGAAGGAGTTGAGCATGGAGAGGGTATAGGCGACCGACCGAAGCGGCAGCCACCGTCGCGACGATCAACGCGGTGCGTAGTCGAATGCGTGTCACATGGCCTCCTCTTGTAGTGCTGACCTTCAGGTCAACGTCAGCGACGGCGGACCTGAAGGTCGGCACTACGATAATCGATCGCGTGCCGTCATCGATCAGAATGCGACAACGGCCGCGAGATGCAGCCGGCGCGGGGGCGCGAAGGCATTGCCCATCCCGAAAAACGGGTTCGGTTGTTGGTACGGATTGAAGTACGGCGGCGTGGGCCGCGTCTGAAGATCCAGGTACTGCAGCGCGTCGGTGGAGAGCTTCTCCTGGTTGTCGAACACGTTCAGTAATCGCGCCTCGAGTGTGACGCTCGCGGACGTATTCAGCGGAAGGCGATAGCGCGCCATCAGATCGAAGTTGGTCCACGCCGGATTGCGGTGACTGCCCGCGGGCTCGAGGTAATTCAGCATTGCGCCTGGCCAGTCACGGCCGCGCGCAGCCCAGGGAGTGCCGCTTTGCACGCGCAGATAGCCCGCGACACTGACTCTGGGGGTCACCTCATACGACGAGAAGATCTTGACGACGTGCGGACGGTCTTCGAAGAGAGGGCCGTAACGATATGGGTCCTCGACGTACGCGCCAGGGCCGTCCTGAATAAAAGACGACGTATTGAACACGGCAACCGTTGAGTAGTCGAGATCGAAATTTCCTTCGAACCGGCTCCAGGTGTAGTTGATGTCGCTCATCCAGCCATTGGCAAATCGCCGGCGGAGGTCGACCGTGAAGGCACGATACGTGCGGCTCGCGTCGGCGGCCTGACACGACGCAAACCTGGAGCATGGAAGATTCGCCGCCGCGTACGGCCCGGCGTCTTGTGCCGATCCACTGATACGCGACGGCACATCCTCGATGAAATTGTTCATCGTCCGCGACATGAAAAACAGGTCCAGACTGAAGCCCCCCGCAATCGGGACGGCGTACCCTGCCAGCACTTCGTCCGAATAGATGGGTTCGATATCGGGATCGATTATCTTTCCGGTCGTCGATGCCAGCGGTCCGGTCGACAGCACGTTGCCGGCCAGATCGAACACTGTCTGTGTCTGGAAAATCCGGCGCGGCGCAAGACTGCGCGCGCTCGACTTTTGATCGAGGTTGTAATACCGGCCCCAGTGGGCGTAAGCCTTGTCTCCCTTGCCTTGGCGCAGCTGGTAACTGAGCCCAACGCGCGGTTGAATTTCCTGCGTGAAGCCGAAGCGCAGAAACGCGCACGTGTCACCCTGCGACTCGTAGACGGCAGAGCCTCCCTGAAGGAGCACCGCCGGACATCCTCCGCTACCGTCAAGCTGCTGTGTCATCTCATCGCGATTCGCAAGCAGTCCGAGATTGAGCGACGTGCGCGTCCCGATCGTGATGTCGTCCTGCACGAAAAGCGCATAGGTGTGTGTCCGCCCGCGCTGCGGCGCTTGCGGGGCGAAGTAACGCGCACGCAGCGCCGGCACCTCGCCCTGCGTGATGTTGGCAATCAACCCCCACCCGTTGGCGCTGCGGTGGAAAAGCTCCTCCGCGAATTCGTAGCCGATACCGGCCTTCAGCCCGTGGTTGGTCTTCTTGACGTCGAAAAACTGGGTGAAGGTCGCACGCACTTCGTGCCGCTTGTAATTCTGAACGTTCGCAAACGCCGCTCCTCCTACGGTCAGGTTCGCCTGCAAGGGATCGCTGTATTGGCCCATCGCCGGGAGGTTGCGTGGATCGAACGTGGGCTGGTATCCAAGATCCGTAATCGGCGTGTCCTCGTTCTTCTCCTTCATGGCGAGATAGCGCACGTTGACGGACTGAGCGCTGCCGATGAAGCTCGACCACTCGGCGGTGGCGACGCCGCTGCCGTTGTCGGTCAGTGAGGCCACCGTCGGCGCGAAATCGGCATTGATTCCGGCGTTTTCGACGTGGTTCGGCCGATGACGATAGCTCCCTGTCAACTGGTGCTGTTGGCCCGGTGCGAAGTTGAGCTTGCCGAAATACTCGGGCCCTGTCCGCACTTCGTCGGGCAGCGGAGTGCCGACCTTGTTGACCCGATCCCATTTCGTCTCTCGCGAGTGGCGTGCGGACGTATAGAAGAACAGGCGGTTCTGCAGGATCGGGCCGCCGATCCCTCCCGCCGGCATCATCTCCGTCGTCAGCAGTGGATCGCGAAACGCGCCGGGCTGGACACCGGCAGCAGCGAGGTCATCGGGAATCTCATAAGCACTGACCATGCTCTCTGGCAACCAGTCCACTCGGCCCACGCCTGAGAATCGATTCGAGCCGCTTCGGCTGACCGCGTTGACGACCGTGCCGGCGGTCCTCCCGAACTCCGCGCTGATACCACCACGCTTGATGTTGACTTCCGCGATGTCGAGCTCGTTAATCTCCGTGCTCAGATAGCCGAACGCCGGGCTCGTGATGTTGGCGCCGTCGATGAGATACAGATTGTCCTGCCGGCTTCCGCCCGCGGCTGGGCCGATGGGGCTGCGATTGTCAGGGACGCCGGGAATCAGCTGGAACATACCGCGGTACGTGCGCTCGAGCGGAAGACTCTTCAGCGTGTCCTCCCTGAAGTTGAAGGCAACCTCTGCCGATCGCATGTCGATGATCGAGGATGCGCTCACGGTCACTTCCTCTTGAAGCGACACGCCGAGAATGAAGTCGACCTGGGTATCCCTCCCCACCTCGACGATGGCCGCTCGCGTCGACCGGCCGACGCCGGCGACGTCAATCTCGACGACGTAATGGCCCGGGGTCAGGTATTGAAATTCGTAGAGTCCGTTGGCGCCGCTCTGGACGGTCCTGCCGGAAGGAAGCGGTTGGCCCGAGATCTTGACAGTCGCATCGGCGATAGGCTGTCCGCCCATGTCGAAAACCGCGCCAGAAATGGTCCCGGTGTCCGCCGCCATGGCGGAGACCCGACACATGAGCACAATCGTTATTGCGATGACGAGCCGTCTCGTCGCGTACATCAAATGATCCCCCGGCGAAGCAGCCGAGGGGATCGTAACACGCGACTTTCTAATGACGGTTATTCCCCCATCCGTTCGAAACCGACCAGGTTCCAGCCGCTCCGGTCGAGGCGGAAGTAGGCGCTTGCCGGTTTCGCCCATGCGGCGTATGCGCTGCCGAGCGCGCTCAGTTCGACCTTGACAAACGCGCCTTCGTAGCTCGGCAGTCCAGCCGGCGCCTGAATTTGTGGAGTGTCCGCCGAGGTTTCGCCCATCAGCTTCGCCTCGTGCGTCGTGTTGTCGAACGTCGACCACGCTGCCCTGTATCCGCGCGGCATTCTCGCCACATCGGTATCTACAGCCAGATTCTTGAACGTCAGAATGCCTGCCGCATCCAGCGCGGGTTCTGAGATCGGGTTGGCTCCGGTGAGATACGCCCGCCGGATAGCGTCGCGACGTTCGGCAAGGGCACGAACCAAAAACTCTTCCGCCGCCGCATCTCCAAACTCGCCGGTCCGAACCGCTGATCGAATCATCTCGGTCGTCAGCGCGGCCAGCTTCGAAGCGGCCCAGAACTTGTCGTCCGATCGGGCATGTAGAAACGCCTGGTTGGGCACGCGCGGTTTCCAGAGATCCGGATTGAAATCGGCGTTGTGGCGCGGCAGGCGGCCGATGGTGCGCGATTCATAGAACGGCACTGTCCGCCATTTCGGCACGCTGATCCCCAAGCTCACCATCTGCCTGGCGACGTCGCGCGGCTCCACCATATATTCGGAACCCGCCCAGTAATCCGCCGGCCCGACTCCCCCACTCCCAAGCGCGGAGCCGAAGTCGATCAGATAGTGACGGACGAACGACTTGCCGTTCTCGGATACGAGCACGTCGAGCGAATTGATCGCTTTGGCATCGACGTGGTTCAGCCACGCGGCGAACACACCGTAAGCCCGCAGCTCGCGACGATCCTGATGCGCCACGATGTCGTTTGGATCGTCCGGCCGGGTGTCTACGAACCGCACGCGGCCCACGGGCTTGCCTGGAAGCGCCTTGCTGGCTACAACTCGGTATGAGCCGTCCTGCTCGCGGTGGGCGCGCTTGAGCAGGTTGTCGATGTCGCGGTTGCGCATCAGACGCGAGTTGCGGCCGGGCGGCGTGAATTTCGCCCCTTCCCCAATTGCGAGCTGTTCGCGCCGCAAATAGGCGATGTGATTTTCTGGAACGTTATATCCAAGGGCCCACATCAGCTTGGTGACGGCGACTTCGGTGCCGGTCGACATCGCGCGATAGCCGGGAGGATCGAACTTCAGGAACCAGCGTTGCCCGGTGCTGTCTTTCATCGTGAAACCAGGCGTCACACCATCGCTCTTGGACGACGTGATCGTCCACACGCCTGCCGCCGGGCCGTTGGTCGTGTTCGGCCCCTTGGCAATTTCCTCAGGGGACATCTGCCGATAGCCGAGGCGATTGGTGAACCAGCTCGAGTTCGGCACCTCGTCAACGGTGTTGACGTTCCTGGCGCGACGCGTGACGGGTGTTTCCTGGCCCGCGACGATGTTGGTCGTCAGGTCGACGAAGAGGTCGACCTCGAGCGGCTTGATGCTCGACGCGTCCTGCGTGTCGCGTTCGATCCAGACCGGATCGTCCGCGTAGAACTTCGGAGAAGCCGCCGAGGTGAGCATCGTGCCAGCCACCGCGACCGAAAACGCGCCGGCGAGGGCGCCGAGGAATTTGCTCGTTGAAGATTTCATTGTCAATTCTCCTTAGAAGCTTGGGCTGAACGAGAACACCAGGGCCGTGCCCTCGCCAGTGCGCGCGATTTCGATGCGCGTAATCGTGGTGGCGGGCGTGTGAAACGACATCCCCAATCCGTAAGTCTTTTTGAATTTGCGCAGATCGAGATCCGCGAGTCGCGGCGCTACCTGGCCCGCATCGGCGAAGAGCGCCATATCGAGGAAGTGGCCCGCCTTCCAGCGGTACTCGGCCGTCAAGGCCATCCGGCTGCGATCGCGGAACCGCCAGCTGGGATAGCCGCGGAGCGTGTGGCTGCCGCCAAGGTCCGGGAGCAGCACGAACGGCACGCTCTCTCCCTGTGCCGTGTTCGTCGTCGATGCGAGCGCACGGAACGCAAGCACCGAGCCCTCGCGACGAAGGGGGACGAAGTGCTGGGCCTCAGCGTCGACGCGGCTGAAGCTGTGCGCGCCGGCGTTCGCCTGGTCGTATTTGAACAACTCGATCCGATAAAAACCGCCGCGGCTGGCATATCCGGGTGACGGGCGCCGGTCGTACTCGGCAAACACGCTGCGGCGGCGATAGGACGGGTCCGCAGTTTCGATCTGCAGGTCAGGAACGCCCGTTTCCATCTGGATGGCATCGAATCCTCCGCCGATGGCGAGAAAGCGCATCGCCTGCACTCGCGTCGAGACCCCGACCGTGGTCGCACGGTAAAACAGGTTGGTGCGTTGTTCTTTGCTGGACTCGTTGCCGTTGGGATAGAACGCAACCTTCGGCGCGTCGAGCCAGCTCCCATTCAGGTCGACCCGGATGCGGTCGGCAAACGTCGGCAGTCTCACCGTCCCTGCGACAAGCTTGAAGTTGCGAAACGACCGCGCGGCGTAGACGTCGTAGTGGCCGGTATCGCCGAACTTCTTGGTATGACCCACGCCGAGCGACACACCGCCGCCGGAGAACACGCTGCCGACAAACGGGTAGATGGGTCTCTTTTGCGCATTGAGAAGGCTGCCGATTCTTTCGATGCGGCGTTCCATCTGCGTGGGCTCGTAGGGATGGAGCTGCGCGGCTTTCTGCGCCTGCAGCGCTTCCCGCTCCTTCTCGCGGGTCTCCTGGGCGAACGCAGTTGCGGCGACAGCTACCATCCCGAGAACCAGCGCAGCGGTGGCCAACGGCCGGAACGCGAGCCGTGAAGAAGATTTGCGCGGCCCGAGAATCGCAAGCGCGACGCCTATCCATCCCAGGGTGAGCGCAATGTTCACGATGGCGAACTGCTCGACGGTCAGGTGCAGCATACGCGAGCCCATATACACGACGACTGCAGAAAGAACGTCGCCGCCGCGCATGAAGAACGCGTCGATCGCCTGCTTGGCCTTGTATTTCTCCTCGCGGGTGGTCGGAAGCCACAACAGCTGACGCGCGGTATTCATGATGGAGTAGTCAGTGGCATTCTCGACGGTCTTGACCCAGCGAACCACTGAGAGGCCCACGCCGGCCGCGATAATCGCGTATCCACCCAGGGCGACGAGGGGCAGCGCCAGGAGCGCTCCGCGCAGTCCGCGATACTTAATGAGCCGCGAGCTGACGAACGCCTGCAGCAGGAATGCCAGGACGTTGACCCAGAATTGGTAGTCGCCGGTGAACCCGCCGATGAACGCCTGCTTGTTGAACGCCGCGTTGCCCGCCGCCAGCTCGTTGACGTGATTGGTCAGCAGCCGCGCGACGACGTATTCGCCGGTGGTGTTGACGATATTGAGCAGCACGATCAAAACCGCGACAAGCCTGAGGTATGGATTGGCGAGAACCAGCTTGAATCCGTCTGCCGCCGACATCATCGGCTCAGGCGCGCCGGCGCGCTCTTCGTCACGGCTGTTGATCCACATGTAGACCATCGCGCTCACGACCAGCAACGCCGCCGAGATCTGGAGGATCACATTGGGCGACACGCCGGTTTTGAACAAGTGACCGGCGATGTATGAGCCCAGCGGCGCGCCGGCGGTCATGCCGATGACGATGATCGGAAAGAGCCGGGCGCCCGCGTCCTTGCTGTAGATGTCGTTGGCAAAGGACCAGAACTGCGCTACGAGCGAGACGTTGAAGATGCCAACCCAGATGAAGAACGCGACGCCGATATACGGCACCCGCGCCGCCACCGCCGCCGCGAACAGCTCGACGCAAATGACGAAAAACACGGTGACGCCGACGAGCAACTTCACTCGATCTACCCGGCTCGCGAACCAGCTATAGAGGGGCACGAACCCCATCAGGAGGATGGCCTGGCCGGCGGCAGCGTATGAGCGGACCTCGGCGCCTCCGCCAAGCAGAATCAGCGGCTCGCGCACCGTCTTGATGACCGAGTAGCACACGAGCAGCAGAAAGATATTTGCGAGCATGAGCGCCGCCGTCGTCCCTTCACCGGCTCGCACGTCCGCGAAAATCGAGAGAGTGCGATCCAGCCAGGACTTTTCGGACGGTGAGTTCTGCGTGTTTCGAAGCATTGACATGTCTCCTATTCGAACGTCGCCTCTTAACGCGCCAACGGCCGGCAAACCCCGCAACGGGGCTGGGTTAGGTGGTAGAGCTTCTACAGGCCGGCGACGCCGTGAAGGGTCACCGAGGAGCTGGAGCGGAGGAGATTCGCGATCACCTCGCCGTGAGGCTGAAAAGGGGCTGTCGTGCGTCCTTCCACGAGAAACGGCCAGAGCCGGTCCCGGACTTTCAGGGGCAGCACGCCTTCGAGATACTCGAGGGCGGTCCCCCGAAGACGGCTGTTCTGACTGTGGAGGCTGCGGAAGGCGATTTTGAGCGGCTGACTCGGGAGAACAAGAGACAGTAGCGCAAAGACATGGGCGAGGCTCTGCCCGGCCCTATCGCGTACGAATTCGTCGAGCGGCGATTCGCGGTACCCGCCATCGTCGAGCAAGCGACGGCTCGTCCACACTGGCCTTCCCACTGCCGTTTCGCGAAGGACGACGTCCAGAATCCGCTCCGGCTCGATGCGGATTTGGGGATTTCTGTCACAAATGGCGGCGACCGATCGCGCGCTCTGGAACCGCACGTCGAACCGCTCGTCGTCAAGTGCCAGGATGAGCGCGTCTGCCGCGCGCTGTGAAACGCACACGGAGAGGGCTCTGGCGAGCTGGCGGCGGATCTTATAGTCGACGCCAGGATCCAGCAGCGCATCGGTGAGCTGGCCGACGCGTTCCTCCGCCACCTTGCGCAGCGCGAAGACGGCGTAGTCGGAAAGCGGCCCCGCCAGCAGCGGAATGACATGCGAGACGAGCCCGGCACTGAGCCCTTCCTCCCGAGACAGCACCGCTATCGAGCGCTCGCGATTGCCCTCTCGCAGGGCTTGCGCGGCGTCTACCTCGTCTGCTGGCGCAGCCGCCGACGGTCTCGCGCTCCGTACTTTCAGGAGCATGCGGCGCGTCAGTTGTCCTTCGGTGGCAGCTCGACCGAGATCGGGCGCCTGCAGCACCAGGCTGGTGCCAAGTGTCCGCACGTACCAATGATTCAGCCGGCTTGCGGCGAAAATCGCGGCTGTCGAGCTCGCGATTCCCATCCACAAAATTGCGGATGATTGCAAGGCGGGAGCGAATAGCACGACGAGCCGGACAAGACCGCCGCCGACAGCATCGCCAAGCCGGTCGACGCTGACGTCGACGATCGACTTGACCGAGCGCTTCTCCGCCGGCGGAATGGGCGTGTAGAAAAGCTCGTAGCCGGCGCGAAACCATGAGCCCCGGAAGATGGACTCTCCTGCCCGCGCCATGACAAGGCTGCCGAACCCGGGGGCCACCAGGCCGCCGATGCTGCCCGCGAGCAACGCGATCGAAGGTGTGCTCGTCGTCAGCGCCAGTCCAAATCGCTCGAGAACAGTACCGGCTCGAAACGAACTGAAGAGTGACCGTCAGAAGGCTGATTGCGGCATAATATAGGGCGAAGAAGCGGAGGAGCTGGTCGCCGGTTCCAATCGCCTCTACCGCCCTCGCCTTAAACAGATAGTCCAGTAATGTGGCGCTCGTGGATCCGAGGAGGACCAGCGCTGCGAGATGCCGCAGATGCGGTGCCGCCGCAATGACCCGAAGACCGGATCGCGTCTTTGGGCCAGACGGTGCAGCGTCGCGGTGTTCGCGTTCGATGGCGTGCGGCGTGACGGCGGTAAACCGCGAGAACAGCCAGACCGTCAGGAGCTGAACCGCACCGAGCACGAGCAGCATGGCGGGGGCGCCTAGGGTGGCGGCTACTCGCTCCGACACGAGGGCGCCCAGAAGCCCCCCCACAGTGCCGGCGCCGGTGATCTGCCCAAAGCGTCGTTTCGCCGTGCGCGGCTCGAATCGCTCGGAGGCAATCAACCAGAACCCGGAGGTCAGCAGGGGCCCTATCGCCGACGTGTGGAGAAACAGCAGCGTGGCTGTAGCAGCGGGCGCACGGAACCGAACGACCCATTCGAAAAGGAACAACGCGCCGCTCGCGGCCGAGAGGATTTGAATCATCGTCGTCGGCGCGACCTTCGCCGTCCATCGCGAGTGCAGTGCGACGAGCAGGATAGAGCACACCGACGCCGCGATGAGCATCATGGGCAGCGCATGAAAACTGAGTGAGGTCAGAAACAGGGCGTCGCGTGTGGCTTTGCCGGCGACGAACTGAGCCGTAACAGCGGCCGCACACAACAACGAAATAACGATCGAGCGAGAGGTCGACTTCATCTTTATGGATTAACGCGTCAAATGAATCGGAACCCCGCAATCACCCCTCCCTCCACCCCTGTGAGGGCGCCGACAGACGCCGCCCGCTATCTGCCCGGCCATGTCCTCGCCGGCCGATATCGCATGATTGCGCGCCTTGGCAAAGGCGGGATGGGAGAGGTCTGGCGCGCTGATGATCTGGTGCTCGAGACCCAGGTCGCGCTCAAGCTGATTTACTCAGCCGATCCGGAGGCGCGCAAGGTCATCCTCGATGAAGTGCGGCTCGCCCGTCAGATTACACATCCTGCGATCTGCCGAGTGTTCGATGTCGGCGAAGGACCGGGCGAAGTGTTCTACTCCATGGAGCTCGTTCATGGCGAAGACCTCGCAACTCTGGTTCGCCGGATGGGTCGGCTCCCCGCCGAAAAGGTGATCGACATCGGTCAGCAGCTCTGCGATGGGCTCGCGGCTGCCCACGCGCAAGGCATTCTGCATCGCGACCTCAAGCCCGCCAACGTCCTCATTGACGAGGACGGGCTCGTGCGCATCACGGACTTCGGCATCGCGATCACTCTTGATGCCGCAAACACCGCGCCGTTGATTGGCACGCCACGCTACATGGCGCCAGAACAGCTGTCGGCGGGCACGCCGCTGTCCGAGCGAACAGATATCTACGCCGTCGGTCTGATTCTCTACGAGCTGCTCGTCGGGCGACCCGCGTATGACGTTCGACCCAAGCCACAGCGGCAGCCGCCAAAACCGTCGGCGCTGGGGAGCGATGTCGATCCGGCACTCGAGCGTGCGATCGTCAAAGCTATATCGCACGATCCCGGGAAGCGTCCTGCCTCGGTGCTGGACCTCTCGCGGCTGATGAGCTCGCCACCGACACGGCGATGGTCAGTCGTAGCATGGGCGGCAGCTGCGCTCGCCGCAGTCGTAGCCGCTGCGGTGTTTTTTACTCCCCGAGCGCGCGGCGCGCTGACGGAACAGGACACGATCATCCTCGCGGATTTTCAAAATACGACAGGTGAACCCGTATTCGACGGCGCGCTCAAGGTGGCGCTTGCAGTCGCATTGGAGCAGTCCCCGTTCCTGAAGGTCTATCCCGACGATCGGGTGCGAGAAACCTTGCGCCTGATGCAACGTCCGACCGACGAACGCCTCACGCGCGAAGTTGCGCGCGAGATCGCACGACGCGAGCAGCTGAAAGCGATGGTCGCCGGCTCCATCGCCAGTCTTGGAACTCACTACGTCCTCGCCCTCGAAGCCATCGACGTGGAAAGCGGCGAAGTATTGGGGCGCGAGCAAGTGGAGGTTCCTGCGAAAGAACAAGTGCTGGGGCTGCTCGGATCGACCACGTCGAAGCTGCGTGAAAAGCTCGGCGAATCGCTTTCGCTCATCCAGCGCTTCGACGCGCCGCTCGCGCAGGCGACAACCGGCTCACTCGACGCGCTGCATGCGTACTCGCTGGCCCTCGATCAGGGACGGATGAACCCGCGTCTCGAGGCGCTGCCGCATCTTCAGCGCGCCATCGAGCTTGATCCGAATTTCGCTATGGCCCTGGCACTGCTCTCGGGTGTGTACGCGAACAACGGCCGATCCGCCGAGGCGCCCGCGTACTCGAAAAAGGCGTTCGATCTGCGCGACAGGGTCAGCGAGCGGGAACGATTTTTCATTTCGTGGCGCTACTACATCGACGCAGAGCAGGCGTGGGACAAAGCACTGGATTTGGGACTCTCGTGGACCAAGACGTATCCGCGCGAGGCGTTTGCCTTCAATAGTCTCGGCATCGCATCTGCCGCGTTCGGGCATCACGAGCAGGCGGTCGCGGCCCTCCAAGAGGCTATGCGTCTGGATTCAAAGTTTGCCCCACCCCGCACCAATCTCGCAGGCTCGCTGATCGCGCTGAACCGCTACGATCAAGCGAACGCGCTCGTCCGTGAGGCTATTGACCGCGGCGGCGAGAGTCCTGGTATTCGCCGTACGGCCTACCGTCTTGCGTTCTTGAGAAATGACGCTCAGGCTTTGGGACGGGAGCTGGAGGTGCTGCGCACATCGCAGCCGACCTGGGCATCGGCCTTGGAAGCTCGGGCGTTGGCGTTCTCGGGACGGACGCAGGCCGCTCATGCCTTGTATCAGCGCGCCGTGAAGATCGCCATCGGTGAGCATTTCAACGAGCTCGCCG
This sequence comes from Vicinamibacterales bacterium, assembly GCA_963784045.1. Lineage (GTDB taxonomy): Bacteria > Acidobacteriota > Vicinamibacteria > Vicinamibacterales > JAMQPK01 > JAMQPK01. Next base: position 133,111 of record CAWAPZ010000003.1, on the reverse strand, counting down.
CGCAATGGTCCATGGAAGACGCGGAACTACATGCGATTGCCGGTCAATGCGATGATGCGCGGAAGGAAATCGCTGCCGGGCTCGCCCTCAACCGCGATAACTTCACGCTGGAGCGGGCCGCCCGATCCCACGCGTTGTGCAATGCCGCCGACGCGTCGAAATTGTCGGACGAGCTCGGCGCACGCTTTCCCGCCGCGACATTGACAGCGCGCATTCAACGTCCGGTCATTGCCGCGGCCCTCGCCGTGAGTCAGGGGGACTTCTCACGGGCGATCAAATTCCTGGACCCGGTCAAGGAGTACGACCGCGCGCCCGCGGCGGAGTTTTGGCCGGCGTACCTTCGAGGCGAGGCATACCTCGGACTGAGAAGCGCACCGGCGGCTGCGGAGCAGTTTCGGAGCATCCTGGAGCACCGCGGCGCAGCGCCGACCTCGCCGTTGTATGCACTGGCGCATCGTGGAGCTGCGCGTGCCGCGGCTTCGGCGGGCGATCACGCGGCCGCCCGTGCGTTGTACGACCAGTTCTTCGCGCTGTGGAAGGGCGCGGACAGTCGGCTGATGGACGAAAGCCGGGGCGAATATGCCCGCCTCCAGTAGTACACTCGGGCCGAAATGTCACCGACACCTCAGCGGGCCAAGGACCTGTTTCTCCTGGCCCTCGAGCTCCCGCTCGACGCGCGCGACGCCTTCTTAGCGGACGCCTGTGGCGAGGATGCCGTCCTGCGGCTCGAGATCGAATCGCTGCTGCAGTTCCATGACGCCGCCAACGCGCCAGATCCCGACGCATCCACTCCGGACCATCAGGTCGTCTTCGCTCCGGGTGAAGTCTTCGCGGGCCGATACCGCATGGTCGAGCGAATCGGCAGCGGCGGCATGGGAGACGTCTGGCGCGCCGATGATCTCGTCCTCGAAACAGAAGTCGCGTTAAAGGTTATCCAATCCGCCGGGCCCGCCGCGCGCGAGCGGATCTTCAGCGAGGTCCGGCTCGCACGCCAGATCACCCACCCTGCCGTCTGCCGCGTCTTCGATGTCGGCGAAGCCCAGGGCGTGATCTTTTTCTCCATGGAGTTGATCCGCGGCGAAGATCTCTCGGCGCTGCTGCGCCGCGTTGGCCGCCTGCCGCCGGAGAAGGTCGTCGACATCGGGCGACAGCTGTGCGCGGGTCTTGCGGCGGCGCACACTCAGGGTGTGCTTCATCGCGATCTGAAGCCGGCGAATGTCCTGATCGACAATGACGGCTTCGTGCGCATAAGCGATTTCGGCATTGCGATTCCGCGAGCCGAGGCCGACCGCCATTCGTTTACGGGCACGCCCGCCTACATGGCGCCCGAGCAGTGGACGCCAGGCATGACGGTATCGGAGCGGACCGATGTGTACGCGCTGGGTCTCGTGTTGTACGACTTGTTGCTTGGACCGCACATCCGGCATCAAGCGAAGAAAGACGCGCCGCTCCCGGCTCCCTCGACCTTATTGACGAGCGTCGATCCGCAACTCGATCGCCTGATCATGGCGGCGCTCGCCACGGAGCCGAACGATCGGCCTTCGTCTGTGCGCGACATGGCGGCCATGCTTGCGGTCGTAGGTACTCATGATCAGCCGGGTGTAAGAAACGTTCGCAAACGTCTCCCCCGCTGGAAAAGCTCTCCGTGGGCCGCAGGGCTGGCGCTCGCCGCCGCGATCATCGTTCTCGTAATTGGCGCATCCTTCCTGGTCTCACCGACAGCACGTACGTTGGACGAGCGCGACACGATCGTGCTGGCGGATTTCGAAAATGCCACCGGCGATCCGGTGTTCGACGGCACGTTGAAGGTCGCGCTGGCCGTAGCCCTTGAGCAGTCGCCGTTTCTCAAGGTGTTTCCGGACGACCGGGCGCGAGAAACGCTTCGCCTGATGGAGCGCTCGCCGGGCGAGTCCATCACGCGCGCCGTCGCGCGAGAAATCGCGCAGCGTGAGCAGCTCAAGGCGTTGATGGCCGGCTCCATCGTACGGCTCGGCGAGAATTACGTGATTGGTCTCGAAGCGGTCAACGCGCAAACCGGCGACGTCATGGCGCGCGAGCAGGCGGAAGCGGCGACCAAAGAGCAGGTGTTGAGTGCGCTCGGCGGCGCAATCTCGAGGCTGCGGCAGAAACTGGGCGAGTCGCTGCCGTCGATCCAGAAGTTCGACGTGCCGCTGCCGCGGGCGACCACAGCCTCGCTCGATGCGCTGCACGCCTACTCGCTGGCGCTCTATCAGGGGCGAGCAGTTCCGCGACTGGAGGCCATTCCTCATCTGAAACGGGCCATCGAACTGGACCCGACGTTTGCGATGGCGCACGCGCTTTTATCGGCGGTCTACGCCAACACCGGTCAAACAGCCCTGGCGCCTGAATTCTCGAAGCGGGCGTTCGACCTCCGCGACCGCGTCAGCGATCGAGAGCGATTCTTCATCTCCTGGCGCTATTACCGCGACGCGATACAGGCGTGGGACAAGGCGCACGAGCTTGCCCGATCGTGGACAGTCACATACCCACGAGAGGCATTCGCTTTTAACGCGCTCGGCAATGCGCTGGTCCGCCTCGGACAGTTCGAGCAGTCAGTCGAGCCGCTGCGCGAAGCCATCCGTCTTGATCCTCAGTTTGTTCCCGCCTATGGGAACCTCGCCGCTTCGCTCCTCGCGGTGAACCGGCTCGACGACGCCAGAGCGACTCTCAAACTGGCTGCGGATCGCAAGCTCGATTTCATCGGCGCCAGCCGGCTCTCGTTTCTCCTTGCGTTCGTCCAGGGTGACACCAAGACGATGGAACACGAGCTGGAGGCGTCGATCGGGTTGCGACAAACGAATTCCGCTTTCGGCTGGGTCGCTCACGCCTCGGCCGCTGGCGGCCGGGTGGCGGCTGCGCACGATCAGTACCGCCGGGGTATCCAGATGTCGCTCCACGGAGGCTTTACCGAGGTCGCGGCGCAGCTTATTACGGAAGATGCCGAGATGCACGCGGCCGTCGGGCAATGTTCGATCGCGATCGACGAGATGTCCGAGGGGCTGCGCCTCGCCAGGGATAATGCGACGCTCGAACGTGCGGGACGCGCGCTGGCGCTCTGCGGCGCGCACGACGATGCGGGGAAGCTCGTCAGCGAATTGAAAGCTCGGTTTCCAGAGGCGACGTTGACCATCAACCTGGCGCTGCCCGTCATTGCCGCCGCGGCGGCGCTTCAGCAAGGAGCAGCGGGGCGCGCCGTCGAGCTGCTCGAACCCGTCAGGCCGTACGATCACGCAGCGTCAGCCGAATTCTGGCCTCTGTATCTCCGCGGGCAGGCGTACCTGCAGCTGAAGAACGGACCGGCCGCTGCCACGGAGTTCCAGTCGATCGTCGACCATCAGGGAGAAGTGCCGGCGGCGGTGCTGTATGCTCCGGCTCATCTCGGCCTTGGCCGTGCGAAAGTGTTGATGAATGAGGGAGCGGCTGCGCGCAAGGCCTACGAACGTATGCTCGACTTGTGGAAGGCCTCCGACCCGCAACTGAAGCCGCTTGAAGAGGCACGCGCCGAATACGCGCGCCTTCAGTAGAACAATGGCCGATAAGAACTCCGGACCTCCCGACGCGCTCTTCCCCGTGATCTACGGCGAGCTGCGAAATGTCGCTAGCCGCTACCTGGGCCGGGAGCGGCGGAATCACACATTGCAGCCCACGGCGCTCGTCCACGAAGCGTGGCTGCGGCTTCAAAACGAGCGCGGCGCCGAATGGCAGGGCCGCACGCACGGGCTTGCGCTCGGCGCTCAAGCGATGCGCAGGCTGCTGATCGATCACGGCCGGCATCAGAAACGCGACAAGCGTGGCGGCGGTGTGCAGCCTGTGGCGTTGGACGACCTCCTGAAGGCATCAGAAACCGGAGCGGTGCCCGTCGAAGATTTGCTCACGCTCGAAGCGGCATTGGCGCGTCTCGAGGGCGTCGACGCGCGTGCCGCTCAAGTTGTGACGTTACGGTTCTATTCCGGCATGTCGAATCCGGAAATCGCAGAACACCTGAGCTTGTCGCTGAGGACGGTCGAGGGGGATTGGACCTTCGCTCGCGCATGGCTCAAGCGCGAACTGGCCGGCGATTCGCAGAAATAAAGCGCCGTGCCCCAGCTTCAGTCCGGCGCCGCCGCATCAGCTCCGCTGCCGGAGGCGTGATAGCTCAACATCAGGAACGTCGTCGCAAAAAATGCGAGCGCGGCGGTCGCGTACGCGCTTCCTTCTCCGAATCGCTGCAGCGCACCGTGCCCCCACACCGGACCAACCGCGCGTCCGAGGCTCTCGAGCGCTCCCGCCGCTCCCTGCACAGTTCCCTGCTCTTCCTTCGACCCACTGTGGCTGACGAGCGTCACGATCGATGCGTTACACAACCCCACACCGACGCCCGCCGGAATGAGCGAAAGGAGGAGCATCGGTATGCTGCTCGACGAGGACACGAGACCCCAACCAATCGCCGCGAGTACGAGGCCGGTCAGCAGCGTACGCTTCACGCCGATCGCACGCACGACAACACTCACGAGACCGGCCTGGACGATCACACCCAACAGACCAAAACCGGCGAGCACGTAGCCCGTGCGCACGACGTCGAACCCGAAGCGACGCGACGCGAAAAGCGCGAACGTCGTCGTGCAGACGGCAAACGTGCACCAGTACATGAAATCAGCGATCAGCAGCGGACGCAGATGCGCGCGGCTCAGTACCTCGGGCAACGCCCGCCACGGAGAAACGGACACCGCATTTCCTTTGTGCACCGTCTCGGGAAGCCAGAGCCACGCCATGGCGGTCGCGAGCAGCGTGACGGCAGCCGCCGCCCAGATGGGCGCCGTGTAGCTGATGTGCGCGAATAACCCGGCGAGTCCAGGGCCGACGATGAACCCGAGACCAAAGGCGGCGCCAAGGAACCCAAACGCCTTGGCGCGCTCGCCTGGCTCCGTGACGTCAGCGATGTAGGCGCGTGCGATCGTGATGTTTCCACCGGATAGGCCATCGATTACGCGTGCCGCGAACAGCATGGTCAGGCTTTGTGCCACTGCGAGCATGGCGAAGCTGATGGCCGTGCCGACGAGGCTGAATATCAGGATGGGGCGCCGGCCGAACCGATCGGAGAGCGCACCGAGAACAGGCGAGGCGACGAGCTGCGCAAGGGAAAAGGCGGCAAACAGAAGACCGATGACGACCGGTGACGCACCGAACGTCTCCGCATAGAACGGCAGCAGCGGGATGATGATGCCGAAACCGACAAGGTTGACGAAGACCGTGAGGAAGATGACGAGCAGCGGACGCGACACGCGCCCACGATTATCTGCCAGCTCGGCTTCGATCCCCAAACAGCCGTCGCCTGGACCGCGAGGGAGAATCAGCTACGCGATCGACACTCAGAGCAGTCTGCCAACGATCTGCGCCGCCTCCATTACAGGCGTCCCGGGTGAGTTCGGAACCTCCAACACACGAACGCCATGGATCATGCGGCTCAGGGCGGCAGGATTTGTCGACTCCGCCAGGTCCGGTGTTGCACTTCGACCATTCAGGACAATTCCGCGAATCGGTATCTCCCGAGAGCGCAGCATCATGACGGTCATCGCGACATGGTTCAGCGTACCGAGGCCGGGTCGCGCCACTACCACGGCGTCGAGATCGCAAGACTCTGCAAGATCGAGCACTGTGAATTCCCAAGTGAGCGGCACCAGCAACCCGCCGGCCCCTTCGACGACAACTGTGTAACCGTCACGCCGCAGTTGACGGACCCTCGCTTCAACTGCATCGGGATCGAGCGCTGCTCCGGCGCGGTCGGCCGCCACGGCCGGCGCCAACGCTTCCGGCAGTTGCAGCAGCGGTTCGGCGAGCATGTTGCGCTCACCCGACGCGCGCGCGAGCACGTCAGAATCCGGTTCCACTCCCGCCGTGAGCCCGGTTTCCACTGGCTTGAATCCTATCGCCCGCACTCCCCGAGTACGTAGTGCGGTAACAATCGCTGCCGCGATTACCGTCTTCCCAACGCCAGTGTCGGTTCCCGTCACCAGCAGATCACGCACCGAGCCGCTCCACAATCGCCGCGTGCAGTGACTCGGCAAGATACCGAAGTTCGGCGTCAGTCGACGAGAGCGGCGGCATCAGCACGACCACATCGCCAAGCGGACGCAGAAACACGCCGCGTTCGCGGAGCGCCAAACATACGCGGTAGCCGGTGCGATCGCCGGGCGGGAACACCATCTTGGTCGTCCTATCGGCGACCAGCTCGATGCCGCACATCAGCCCCGCCTGACGGATATCGCCCACATGGCGGTGCGTCGCGAGCGGCGCGAGGGCGTCGCGAAGGACCCGCGCCTTCTGCTCAACCGCATTGACGATGACGCCGTCCGACAGCAACCCTAGTGTCGCGAGTGCGGCCGCACAGCCGAGCGCGTTTCCCGTGTACGTGTGTCCGTGAAAGAAATGGCGGTACTCGTCGTAGCGGCCGAGAAACGCGTCGTAGACGCGATCGGTGGCCAGCGTCGCTGCAACGGGTAGGTAGCCTCCCGTGAGACCTTTCGCCACGCACATCAGATCTGGCGCGACACGTTCGCGCTCGCACGCGAACATGGTGCCCGTGCGACCGAAGCCGGTGGCGACCTCATCGAGGATCAGCAGCGCGCCATGTCTGCGGCACGCGTCCGCCGCGCGCGACAGAAAACCCTCCGGTAACGTCAGCATGCCCGCGGCAGCTTGCACCCCCGGCTCGAGGATGACGGCGCAGACGCGGCCATTCGCTCCCCGCAGCGCGTGCTCGAGCTCGTCGGCACAATCGATCGAACAATCCGCCGGCGTTTTGCCAATCGGACAGCGATAGCAATAAGGCGACGGCGTCTTCAGCGACGGAAGGAGAATCGGCTTGAAAATGTCGTGGAAGAGCTCGACGCCGCCAACGGCCGCGGCGCCGAGCGTGTCGCCGTGATACGCGTTTTCCAGGCTCAGATACACCGCATGCTGGGCGGCCTCCTTGCCTTGCGTGAGCAGTCGGTACTGGAACGCCATCTTCAGCGCCGCCTCGACGGCGGTTGCTCCACTGTCTGAGAAGAAGACGTGATTCAGTCCGGCTGGGGCAACCTCGACCAGCCGCCGCGCCAGCTCCGCCACACCCGGGTGCGTCGTGCCAAGCAGCGTAGTGTGAGCGAATCGCCCGAGTTGTTCGGTGACCGCGGCATCGATCTCGGGGACGCGATGTCCGAGAAGGTTGCACCAGAGGGCGGAGGTGCCGTCGAACAGTCGCCTGCCGCGATCGTCTATGAGGTAGTGGCCGTCGGTGCGGACCACGACAATCGGCTCGGCCGACAGGTATTCGCGCATCTGCGTAAAGGGATGCCACACATGCGCCGCATCCCATCTGCGCACATCGTCCGCTGTCGGGGTCTGACCCCACAGGGCATGGTCGTTCGATTTCATGAACGAATTCGCGAAAGCGCGTTCTTGGGGTCTGACCCCGTACAGTACGGGGTCAGACCCCACGAGGGGCGCAGCGGCGGCGGCGAATCGGAGTAGATCGTCGTCGCTGACGGGATAGCGCACGGTCACGCGTAACCGCGCGGTGCCCGGCGGTACTGACGGCGGCCGAATCGCCCGCACGTCGAATCCGTCCGCTCCCAAAGCATCTTGGAGTGCCATGGCCGCCTCGTTAGAGCCGACGATGATCGGCACGATCATCGACTCGCCGCCGCACATGACCACAGCTTCGGCAAGCGTGCGTCTCAGCAGCGAGGATTTGCGATGCACTTCGCGTCGCCTTTCCGGCTCGCGCTCGACGAGGTCGAGCCCTGCGCCGAGCGCCGCGGCCAGAACGGGCAGCGGCGCCGTCGAGAAGATGAACGCGCGTGCGCGGTTGACCATCACGTCTCGCAGCGCGCGCGATCCCGCGACCCACGCTCCGCCCGATCCAAGGGCCTTCCCGCCAGTGTGCATCGTTGCAGCCACGCGATCGCGCAACCCCAGTTCCTCGACACGTCCCGATCCGCGGTCTCCGTACATGCCGGTCGCGTGCGCCTCATCTACGATCACTACAGCGCCCTTCCGCTCGGCGATTCCGCACACGTCACGGAGCGGCGTCAGATCGCCATCCATGCTGAACACGCTTTCGGTGATCACCACAGCGCGTCCCGTTCGCGGTCGCGAGAGCGCCGCCTCGAGCGCATGTAAGTCCTGATGCGGGTATATGACGGTCGCGGCTCTCGTGAGCCGGATGCCGTCGATAAGGCTGGCGTGATTGCGTTCGTCCGACACGATGAGATCGCCGGGAGATACGATGGCCTGCAGCAGCCCGATATTCGCGGCGTATCCCGATCCGAACAGCAACGCGCATTCGGAACCGGTGAACGAAGCCAGGCGATGTTCGATGCGCTCGAAGCCTTCATGGTGACCGCGCAACAAGCGCGAGCCTCCGGAGCCGGCGGGAATGTCGTGGAGCGCCGTTTGCATCGACTCATTCAGATACGGATGTCCGGCAAGACCGAGGTAGTCGTTCGAGACCAGATCGATTCCACGCGGCAGCCGCATCTGGCGCATGAGGCCCGCGTCCCGCAGCCCGTTCAGCGTGGCTGCAAGATCGTCCTCAAATTCCTTGCGTGCGCTCATGTCTGAAATCTGAGACCGAGCCGGTTCATCAACTGCTCATCGTCATCAACGGCGGGGTTCGGCGACGTGAGAAGTTTCTCGCCGGAAAAGATCGAATTGGCCCCGGCGACGAAGCACAGCGCCTGTGCTTCGTCGGACAAGGCGAGTCGACCTGCCGACAACCTCACGCGCGCCCTTGGCGCGACGAGGCGCGCGGCCGCAACCGTCCGGACCAGCTCGATCGGATCGAGCTCATCGGCATCTGCGAGCGGAGTGCCGGCCGTGCGCACGAGGACGTTGACCGGCAGGCTCTCAGGATGCGGGGTCAGCCGGCCGAGCTGCGCGAGCATCGCGCAGCGATCGCGCGACGACTCACCCATGCCGACGATGCCGCCGCAACAGACGCTGAGTCCCGCCTCTTGTACGTGCCGGAGAGTATCGAGGCGATCTTGATAGGTGCGCGTGGTGATGATGTTCGGATAGAACTCCGGCGACGTATCGAGATTGTGGTTATACGCGGTCAGCCCGGCCGACTTCAGCCGCTGTGCCTGCTCGGCGGTGAGCATTCCCAGCGTCGTGCATACTTCCATCCCGAGCGCCGCGACGTCCCGCACCATGTCCAGCACGGTATCGAACGCCACGCCGTCATGCACTTCGCGCCACGCCGCCCCCATGCAGAAGCGGGTGGAACCATTGTTTCTCGCGTCCCGGGCGGCGACAAGGACCGCGTCGTTGTTCATCAAGCCATCGCGCGATACGCCGGTCTCATAGTGCGCGCTCTGAGGACAATACGCGCAGTCTTCGGGACAGCCTCCTGTTTTGATGCTCAGCAGTGTGCACCGCTGGACAGCACCAGGATCGTGATATTGACGATGAACGGTTTGGGCGCGAAACAGCAGTTCGGTGAGCGGAAGATGGTAGAGCGCTTCGACGCTCCCGGTCGTCCAGTCGTGACGAATCATGACGTCGGACTATCTTAGTTCAGACGACCAGCTCATAAGCCTCCGGCACGCGCCTCAGCATCTTGACGATTTCCGAAAGCCCTTCCTCGAGCGCGGATCGGGTCGAAGGCGGACCAAGCGTAATGCGGACCGCTTGCACATCGGTCTCGTGCCCGACCACGAACGACTCGGCGCTGTTCAGCAAGATGCCGCGGTGCCGCGCCCGTGCGACAAAAGCGTCGGTCCGCCACGGCTCGGGCAGGCGCACCCATATATGAGGACTTCTCGGCTGCGTCTGCAGGTCGAGGCCCGCGAGCACCCGCGTCGCAATCACTTGCCGCTCGGCAATTTCTTTGCGTTTCCACTCGGTAATACGGCCGGCTACCCCGTCGATGATCAAACTGGTCGCCAGCTCCGCCATCGCCGGCGGCGCGTTCACCAGCGTCCGCAACACCGATATCGACAAGCGCTCGATGGCCGAGGCCGGCGCGAGCAGGTACCCGACGCGCATGCCCGGTGCGATGCTCTTGGCCGTGCTGGTGATATAGAAAAACTGATCTTCTGGAAGATAACTGGACAAAGGCTTCATCTCGGGTGCGAGGAAGCCAAACACATCGTCTTCGATGACGGTCAACCGATGCTTGATGGCGATTTCTGCGATCTGGCGGCGCCGCTGGTCTGACATGAAAGCTGCCGTCGGATTCTGAAACGACGAAATGCAGTAGAGCGCCGTCGGGATGCCGGCGCGCAACGCCTCCTCGAGCGACGCAGGCACGATACCTTCACGATCGAGCGCGACCGTCCGCAGCCGAAGGTGGAGATGGCCTGCGAGGTCCGTAATGCCGGGGTAGGTGAACTCTTCGACGAGAATTTCGTCGCCGGGCTTCGCCAGCGCCATCAGCGACAGCAGAATGGCGTGCTGGCCGCCTCCCGTGACGACGATGCGATCGATCGGCGCGTCGAGACCTGCCCAACCGATCCACGCCGACCCCGCGGCGCGATTATGACGGGCACCAGCATGGCTCTGGTACCCGAAGATCCGCGCGCCGGCCGAGCGCGGAACCGCTGCTGCAAGACGATCGGCAAGCTCCTCCATGTACGGAAGCGGCATCAGCGAGTTGACCGCGAGATCGAGCACTCCTTGATCCGGTCCCTCGATCTCCATCGCGCTGGGACGGACGAAGGTGCCACGCCCTACCTCTCCACTCAAGAGGCCGCGGCGTTGCGCTTCGACGTACGCGCGCGTGACCGTTGTCAGCGCCACGCCGAGTTGTCGCGCCAGGACGCGCTGAGTCGGCAAACGGCCTCCGGGCTTGAGGCGGCCAGCCTCGATCTCACGCCCGATAGCGTCGGCAATGGCCTGATAAATCGGCCCGCTTTTCTGCCCCCGCGGAGGCAGTTTGATTGTCATCCATGCAATATGTCTCTTGACTGCTTACAATGTCAAGATAGAATCCAATCATTCGGCGAATAATGGCGACAACATCAGGTCCTCGGCGGGCGGACATTGTCCGGTTCGGGACGTTCGAGCTGAGCCTGCGCAGCAGCGAATTGCGCAGGCGCGGCCTCCGCGTGGCGCTGCAGGAGCAACCGCTACGGATTCTCATGGCGCTGATCGAGCGGCCCGGAGAGGTCGTCACGCGCGAGGACTTATGCCGCCGGCTTTGGCCGGAAGGAACATTCGTCGACTTCGAGCACAGCTTGAACGCCGCCGTTCGCCGCCTTCGCGTCACGCTCGGTGACGATGCGGATGTGCCGAGATTTGTCGAGACGGTGCACAAGCGAGGCTATCGCTTTCTGCCGCTCGGTCGAGCGCACCCATACATCGCGCGTGACGCGTTTCGAAACAATTCAGCGCCCGCCACGATTGCGCACATCGTGCGAAAGCGTGCCCGCCTTGCCGTGCTTCCGTTTGGACCCCATGACGGTTTCACGCAGGGGCTCACCGAAGAAGCGATCGCGCAACTGATTCAGCTGTGCCCGCGCACGATCGGCGTCATCGCTCGTGCGTCAGTCGACCGCGCGCATCGTGACGGCAGCGGCGCCGCCGAGATCGGCCGTGCGCTCGATGCCGATTATCTTGTCGAAGGAAACGTACGTCGCGAGGGAGACCGCCTGCGCATCACCGCGCAGCTTATCGAGTCTCAGGACGAAACTCATTTGTGGGCGAAGATATTCGACCGCGTGATGACCGATACGCTGACGCTGCAGACCGAGGTCGCCGGAGAGATCGCGAAAGCCGTGACCGACGCGATAGCTAGCAGGTAGATTCCAGATTCCAGATCACAGATTTTAGATTCCAGATTCCAGGTTCTCCAACCCCTCTCCGCCATCGAGCGGCTCACGCGTATCGGACGCGGCGGAAAAGTGCAGGTCGATCCCGTGGCGCAAACCGGCGATGGCCGCGTCAAGCAGATCGTGCGCAAGCGCGTCGCTGTCTTCGCCGGGGGCCAGGCGATGGCTCAGCTGAAACACGGCGACGCCGTACGCCGCGGTCCACAGCAGCCTGAACACGGCACCGGGCGAATCGACGCCCGGAAACATCCCTTCGTCTATGCAATGCTGGATGTCCTGCTCGATCTCGTGGCGGAGCTCGCGCATCGAGCTGAACCGCTCCCAATCGCGGCTGATGCGCGGCACTGCGTTGTCGACGAAAATCAAAGAAAAATATTCGGGCTGTGCCTTACTGAATGTATAGAACCGCCAGAAGGCCTCGCGGACCCGTTCGAGGGGCGCGTTGGCGTGCGCCGCCGCTGAACAGTGCGCGCGGACAAACTGAAGGCCTTCCTCCGCAAGTGCGAAGAAGATGTCTTCCTTGCTCGTGAAGTAGCTGTAGATCGCGCCTGGGCTATATTCAATCTGCTCGGCGATTTTGCGCATCGAGACGTTCGCGTAGCTCTCACTGAGGAACAGCCGTCGCGCAGCGTCCAGAATCTTGCGCCGTACCGTTTCGCGTTCCCGACTTTGACGCTCTCTGAATGCCCATTTCACTCCTGACCAGGAATCAGACACTGCCGACGTGTTACGATTCCGCCGTTTTCGGACATGACGATCACTAACAAAAACGACGCCAACAAAGCCGCTGTCCTCGAAAGACTTAGCGCCGTCCGCTCGGCCCTGAGAAACGAGGCCGAAAGCCCCGCTCTTACGCGAGCGTTGGACCAATGCGACCGGCTGGAGCTGGCTATCAACCAATTTCACGCCGAGGGCCTTCGGTTTGCGGCGTTCACCCTCCTTCGCATGGTGTTCGGCCCGGGTACGGGTTTTACCGAGCCTGTCCACATCGCGACACAAAACCTGAAAAATGCCCTGGATGCGGCGGGTTACCCCCACTAATGGAGCGCGTCGGGAGGGGAGGCCCAGACGCCGCGCGGCGCCGGGCAGACATGGTCGGGACTCCGGTGTTCTGGCTCACAATTTTCGTCACGCTCTGCGCCCTGGTTCCGATTGCCGTGTTCCCGAGAATACGAGGGTGGGTCGGCTGCGCGGTCCTGCTCATGTGGGCGTGCTTCTTCACAGCGAACGCGATACGCTCGCGCCGCGTTCACTCCATCATCTCGGCGCCGGTTTATCTGGTGGCCGCCGCGCTGCTTGGGGGAACCGCCTCCGGCTTCATCGCCGTCGACATCTGGATGGTGTGGGTGCTCGGCGCCGGCATCATCGCGGCGAACCTATCGGAGCGCTTTGCTGGCAAATACTTGTAGGGCTGCAGCGCAGATCGCAATATATCGATAGCTGGCTACCTTGTAGTTTCTTTTGTAGTTTTTAGTTTCTAGCTACTCTTTGCCCGCTCTTTCCCTGGCCCGCTGCTCGCGGAAATACATCACCTGATACTGCCGGACGTTTTCGTTGTGCTCGACCAGGGTCCGCGCGAAGACGTGTGAACCGTCATTGCGGCTGACAAAGTACAGGTAATCCACGTTCGCCGGTGAGACTGCCGCCTGCAGCGACGCCAGCCCGGGCGACGCGATCGGTCCCGGTGGCAGCCCGGGGTAGCGGTAGGTGTTGTAAGGGGAGTCGAACGACAAATCATCGCGACGGATATTGCCGTTATAGCGTCCAGCGCGTTGAAGCGCGTAAATGACTGTCGGATCGGCCTGCATCGCCATACCGATCTTCAGCCGATTCAGGTAGACCGCGGCAACGATCGGCCGTTCTGACGGCTGGGCGGTTTCCTTTTCGACCAGCGCGGCCAGCGTGACGACTTCACGAGGCGTCAACTCGAGGGCCTGCGCCGCCTGTTGCATCTCAGGCGTGAAGAGCTGCTTGAAACGGCCAACCATGAGGCCGACGAGCTTCGCGGCGGTCGTGTCTCTGGGCACGGAATATGTTTCCGGAAATAGATAACCCTCGAGGTCTGTTGCCGCAGAATCGAGGCTTCGAATGGCATCCGGATCGCGCGCCGCCTCGACGAAGGCAGCGGCTTTACCGAATCCCTGCTGCTCGTACGACCGCGCCATCTCCTGAATGCTGAGTCCTTCGGGAAACGTGATGCGCCGGTTGTACACGTCGCCGCTGGCGATCTTGTCTATCACTTCTGCGGGAGCCATCGGGCGATCGAATCGGAACTCGCCGGCTTGAAGCGCGCGGGCGCGGCCGCTGCGCCACAGCGCGGCGCGAAACGTCGCCTCATCGCGGATGACGCCGGCTTGAATCAGGCGCTGGCCGATGGTGCGCGTGCCGCTTCCCGCCTCGATCATGACGAACTGTTCCGCCGCCTCGTAGCCCTTGAACGGCTCACTCGTGCGTTGGTACAGAACAACACCCACACCCAGCGCCCCGAAAACGGCGAGAACTACCAATAGCAGCAACAGCCGTTTCACTCCGCCTCCTCGTCACTCTGCCCAGGCCCTGCGCCCTCTGCCCCCTGCCCTGAGCGCGATCGAGCTCGAGCGTCCAGGTAGTCCTGCAGTATCACCGCGGCGGCCGCGGCATCGAGCTTCGCCTTCCGCTTCCGCCAGTCTTTCTCATGCAACGACAACCGTTCTTCCGCTTCCCGACTCGACAGGCGCTCGTCCTGTGTGACCACGGGAATCGCCAGGCGCGCCGACAGAAGCGCCACCATCGCTTTAACGCGAACCGTCTGCGGACCGGACGATCCATCGAGCCGAGTCGGTACGCCGACAACAACGGAGTCCACTCCATCCTCGGCCGCAATCTCCGCGACCAAGGTGTTGAGCCGTTCCGCGGCGTCCGGGTCCGACGGCCCGCGCTCGATCGTCTTTAGGGGCCGCGCGAGCGTGCCCGACGCATCGCTCACCGCGACGCCGATACGCCGTTCTCCAAGATCTATGCCGATGACCCGCACACCACGAGAGTAGCATCGCGGCTGGCCTTACCGTAGAGCGCGGCCAGGGGTCAAGAGATGCGCGTCGACGGCAAGCCGGTCGATCCGCTAGAATGGCTGAAGAAAACACCATGACATCACGAACGCGCGTTATCGCCATTCTGGTCTCGGCGCCGATCATTGCCTTCACCGTCATCGGCGGCCTTCTCGGCCACGCGATGGCGCGCGCCGACGACACCTACGCCAACCTCCGCGTCTTCAACGACGTGGTGTCGCTCATCATGAGCAACTACGTCGAACAGCCGAATATGGACAGCGTCATGCGCGGCGCGATGCGCGGGCTTGCCGAAGGGCTCGATTCCGACAGCGCGTACCTGACGCCGCCCCAGGTGCGGCAGGCCGAAAGCGGCGAACAGATCGGGCCCGCGGATATCGGCATTGCCCTGACACACCAGGTACTACCTGCGCGTCGTGGCGACGCGTGACGACTCGTCTGCCGCCAAGGCGGGCATTCGTCCAGGAGATTTCGTGCGTCTCATCGATTCCCGGCCGACCCGCGACATGTCCGCCGTCGAGGGTCAGCGTCTCCTCGCCGGAGCGCCAGGCTCGAAGGTCAAGCTCACGATCATCCGAGGCGGTAGCACGACCGAGCCCCACATCGTCGAGCTGACGCGCGAAGCTCCGCAGATGGTCGACGTGAAAAGCCGGCAACAGGGGCCTGGCATTGGATACGTGCGTGTGGCCTCCTTCGGCCGCCGCGCAGGCGAGCAGCTCCGCTCGCAGATTGCAGCGCTTACCAAGTCAGGGGCAACGCGCCTGATTATCGATGTGCGAAATACCGCGGGTGGTGATCTGTCCGAGGGCGTGGCCGCCGCACGGTTGTTCGTTTCGTCGGGCACGATCGCGATCCGGGAGTCGCGTACGAGCGGACAAGTAAAAATCGCTGCGGAAAAAGGTGATGGCGCCATCACGGTGCCGGTAACCCTGCTTGTGGACAACGGCACGTCGGGCGCTGCCGAAGTGTTTGCCGCGGCGCTGGGTGGGAACAAGCGTGCCGACCTAATCGGAGAGCGCACCGTCGGACGCACCGGCGTGCAGGAGCTCGTCAAGCTTCCCGACGGCAGCGCTTTGTGGATTACATCGACACGGTACCTCACGCCAGCTGGCGCGCAGTTGCAGGCAAAGGGACTCGAGCCCGACGTGGCGGTCGACCAGCCGGAAGGAGAATTCGGCGCACCGCCGCCGGCGGATGTCATCCTTCAGAAGGCTGTCGAGACGGTCAGCACCAAGAAGGCCGCGTAGGTGAATAAGCACGACCTGATCGCCACGATTGCCCAGGACACCGGCGCGACCAAGAGCAGCGCCGCGGCCACGGTTGAAGCGATGCTCGAGGCCATGACGCGCGCGCTCAAGAAAGGCGACGCGGTGACATTCGTCGGCTTCGGCACCTTCAAAACCACACAGCGCCGCGCGCGTGTCGCCCGGAACCCGCGCACGGGCGATGCCATCAAGATTCCGAAACGCCGCGTCGTGCGTTTTACCGCCGGCAAGTCTCTGAGAAGCGCCGTGCGCTAGGCTGCGTCGCATCCGAAGGCGCCGTCAGGCCCTTTCTGCTATAATTTTCCGTTCTGATGTTGCCTACGTTATGGCATGTAGGCGCGTAGCTCAGCGGTTAGAGCGCCTGCTTGACACGCAGGAGGTCAGTGGTTCGATTCCACCCGCGCCTACCAACCTTCGCTCTTGGATACTCGCGAAGGTTGTCACGCGAATTTCTCGCTTTTAGATTTTGGATTCTTAGATTTTAGTTTTTTAGATTGTAGTTTTTAGATTTCAGTTTCTAGTTGTCTCAGCTCACCATCACCCTCCCGGACGGCTCCACGAAATCGGTGCCGCGTGCCACAACCGTTGGCGATATCGCCGCGTCGATATCGCCGCGTCTCGCCCAGGCGGCGTACGCCGGGATGGTCAATGACCGCGTGGTGGATCTGACGCATCCACTGCAGGAAGACGCCAAGATAAAGATCCTCACGAACAAGGATTCGGAGGCGCTGACCGTCTACCGCCACAGCACGGCCCACCTGCTGGCAGCAGCCGTGACGCAACTGTTTCCTTCGGTCCAATGCGGGATTGGCCCTGCGACGGAGGAGGGGTTCTTCTACGACTTCGTCGTCCCGCGCCCGTTCGTGCCGGAAGATCTCGACGCCATCGAAAAGAAGATGAAGGAGATCGCCGGCGGCGATTTCGTCTACGAACGCCAGATGTGGCCGCGCGAAGAGGCGATCCGGTTCTTCCGCGATCGGGGCGAGCCGCTAAAGGTGCAGCTCATCGAGGAGAAGACGGAAGGCCAGAAAGAGGTCTCGGTCTACACGATCAAGGACCGCGACCTGTTCGTCGATTTCTGCGTCGGTCCCCACGTGCCGACGAGCAGCCGGCTGAAGGCCTTCAAGCTGCTGAATACGTCGAACGCGTACTGGAAAGGTGATGCGCGCAACCAGCCGATGCAGCGCATTTACGGCACGGCGTTCTTCAGCGACAAAGAGCTGCAGGCGTATCTAACGCAAATCGAGGAAGCGAAGAAGCGAGACCATCGCAAACTTGGCCGCGATCTCGGGCTGTTCACGTTCCATCAGTGGGCGCCGGGCGCTACGTTCTGGCTCGACAAAGGTACGACCCTTTACAACCTGCTTGCCAATTACATGCGCGGGGTGCTGTTTCCTGCGGGATACGTCGAGGTAAAAACGCCGCTGATCTACAACAAGGCGCTGTGGGAACGGTCGGGACACTGGAAGCACTATCGGAAGGACATGTTCCTCATCGAATCGGAAAACGAGACGATGAGCGTGAAGCCGATGAACTGCCCCGGTCACTTCCTCACCTACGCGAGCCAGGTGCATAGTTATCGGGACTTGCCGGTGCGCTTCCACGAACAGACGCCGCTGCACCGCAATGAGGCGTCTGGCGTGCTGTCCGGCCTGACGCGCGTGCGCCAGTTCTCACAGGATGACGCGCACTGCTTCGTCACCCCCGATCAGATCGGTGATGAAGTCGAACGGCTGATTCAGCTCGTGCAGCGTGTGTACGGCGACTTCGGTCTGCCTTTCGCAGCGAAGCTCTCGACGATGCCAGACGAGCACATGGGTGACGAGGCGACCTGGCGGCATGCTGAAGCGCAGCTGAAGTCCGCGCTCGAACGCGCCGGCATGAGTTACACGATCAACGAGAAGGACGGCGCGTTCTATGGGCCGAAGATTGACTTCGACGTGACAGACGCCATTGGCCGGAAGTGGCAGTGCGCCACGATTCAGCTTGACTATATGCAGCCCGAGAACTTCGATCTGAAGTACACGGGCGCCGACAATGCCGAACATCGGCCCGTGGTCATCCATCGAGCCATCTTCGGCAGCTTCGAGCGGTTCATCGCGATCCTGATCGAACACTACGCCGGCGCGTTTCCGTTGTGGCTTGCGCCTGTGCAGGCTGTCGTGCTGCCCATTGCGGACAGACACATCCCCTACGCGGACAGCGTCAGGCAGCGGCTCGCCGGCGCCGGATTCCGGGTGCATGTCGATGAGCGCCAGGAGAAGATTGGATATAAGATCCGTGAGGCGCAGCTTCAGAAGATTCCCTACATGCTGGTCGTAGGCGATCGCGAAGCCGCGGAGGGCACCGTGGCCGTGCGAAGCCGTTCCGGCGGCGATCTCGGATCGCAGTCGATCGATGCGTTCGTCGACTCGGCGCGCACGGAAGTGGAACACAGGGGCTCTCAGCCCAACTGACAACCGAAAGTTGATAGCTGAGAGCTATCAGCGCCAGGAGGTTTTATAGCTTTCGATCGATCTGGACCGCGGCGTGACGACCGAGTTCGCGTAAACGAGCGTATCCGCGTAAGGGAAATTCGGGTCATCGACGATGACGGGAAGCAGCTGGGCATCATGCCCCCGCCGCAGGCCCTTGTCATCGCGAAGGCAAAGGGGCTGGACCTGGTGGAGATCTCTCCCACCGCGGTGCCGCCTGTCTGCCGGATCATGGATTTCGGGAAGTATCAGTATCAGGAACAGAAGCGGGCGCGCGAAGCGAAGAAGCATCAGAAGGTTATCGACGTCAAAGAAATCAAATTCAGGCCCAAGGTCGACGAGCACGACTATCAGTTCAAGAAGAAGCACATCGAGCGCTTCCTTGCTGACGGCGACAAGGTGAAGGCCACGATTTTCTTCCGCGGCCGCGAGATGGCGCATCCCGAGATCGGGCGGCGCATTCTCGAGCGGCTGTGCGACGAGCTGGCTGACGTCGCGATTGCCGAGACGATGCCTCGTCAGGAAGGCAATCAGATGCACACGATCCTGGCGAAGAAACCCGCCGGAGGCGGCGGGCGCGCGCCCGCACGCCAGGCAGTGGCGAAGGCAGAGGAATGACTTCGGGCTTCGGACCTCGGGCTTCTGACCTGAAGCCGAAAGCCGGGAGCCTGGAGACTAAGAGATGCCAAAACTGAAGACACACAGAGGCGCCGCGAAGCGCTTCAAGAAGACGGCCGGCGGCAAGTTCGTACGCAGCAAGGCCTTCAAGCAGCACATTCTGACAAGTAAGTCGTCGAAGCGGAAGCGTCACATGCGCGGTACCGAGGTCGTGGCGAAAGCCGACTCGGCGAAGCTGGCGCGGATGCTGCCATATAAATAGCTCAGACGGCTCTGACGACCGTAGTGCCGACCTTTAGGTCGGCCTCAAAGAGGACCGAGAATGCCGAGAGTAAAAAGAGGAACAGTACGCCGGGCCAAGCGGAAGAAGCTGCTCGCGCGTGCCAAGGGTTATTACGCGAACAAGAGCAAGCTGTACCGCGCTGCTAAAGAGTCGGTCGACACGGCGCTCAAGTACGCATTCGTCGGCCGGCGGCGCAAGAAACGTGACTTCCGCACGCTGTGGATCGTCCGCATCAACGCGGCCGCCCGCGAGCACGGACTCACGTACGCCCAGCTCATGGCGGGCCTCAAGGCGGCCGGCGTGACGCTCGACCGGAAGATGCTGGCGGATATCGCTGTGAACGAGCCGGCGTCCTTCGCTTCCATCGCCGGCCAGGCCAAGGCGGCCAAGCCGCTCGCCACACCGCGGCCGGTGCGCACCGAAAGGGCGCCGCGGCCGGTGAAGCCCCTCAAGGTCCGCGAAGCCCGCGCCTAGTGTGACGACCGACGCCGACATTGCCAGACTGCGCGCCGAGTTCCAGCAGGACTCGGCGCGTGTCTCCTCGGAATCGGATCTTCAGGCCCTCCGCGACAAGTACCTCGGACGAAAGCACGGCCTCGTCACCGCATTGATGAAGTCGGTGGCCTCCGCCCCGCCCGATCTGAAACCCGTAATCGGCAAGGCCGCCAACGAGCTCAAGCAGGAGTTCGAGCAGCAGCTGAGCGAGCGCAGAGCCGGGCTCGATGCCACGAGAGCGCCCGCCGGCGCGGTCGACATCACTCTGCCGGGACGCACGCCGCCGATCGGGCATCGCCATCCCCTGACAATCGTGCGCGAGCAGATCGAGGCGATTTTCACGCGCCTCGGCTATCAGGTGCTCGAAGGCCCCGAGATTGAGGACGACTACCACAACTTCGAAGCGCTCAACATGCCCGCCGAGCATCCTGCGCGGGATATGCAGGACACCCTGTATCTCTCCGGCGAGGTCGCGGGTCTTGGTCGGCCGGCCACGCTTCTTCGCACACACACCTCGCCGATGCAGATTCGCTACATGGAGAGCCATGAGCCTCCAGTGCGGGTTATCGTCCCCGGTAAGGTCTACCGCCGCGACGACCTCGACCTGACGCACACGCCGATGTTCCAGCAGGTCGAGGGGCTCGTCGTCGGCGACGGCATCACGATGTCGGACCTGAAAGGCACGCTCACGGCGTTTGCGCACGAGCTGTTCGAGCCCGATACGAAAGTGCAGATTCGTCCGAGCTTCTTCCCATACACCGAGCCGAGCGCCGAGGTGTTCATCGGATGCGTGTTCTGTCACGGCGCGGGGTGCCCGATCTGCAAGCGCACCGGCTGGCTCGAGATCGGCGGCAGCGGCATGGTGCATCCGGCCGTCTTCGAATCCGTGGGCTACGACCCGGACCGCTACACGGGCTTCGCGTTCGGCATGGGCATCGAGCGCATCGCGATCTTGAAGTACGGGGTCGATGACATCCGTCTCTTCTACGAAAACGACCTTCGGTTCCTTGAGCAGTTTCCTCTGTGAGAGTCCCTGTTTCCTGGCTTCGCGACTTCGTGGACGTCCCCGTCTCGCCGGAGGACCTCGGCGAGACGCTGACGCTGCGTGGGTTCGAGTTATCAGCAATCGAGCGCGCGAATCTCGTGCCATTGGAGTCTGACCCCCGTACAGTACGGGGGTCAGACCCCGGTACGGGTACAGATGCCGTGCTCGATTTTGAGGTCACCGCCAACCGGCCCGATGCACTCAGCATCATCGGCTTCGCGCGCGAAGTAGGAACGGCGTATTCGCTGCCGGTGAAGCCGCTGGTCGCGAAGCCCCTGCCCGCGCAACCCACGGCCGATGTCTCCGTCAAGCTCGAGGCGCCGGACTTGTGTCCGCGGTACGCGGCGGCCGTTGCGGATGTCACGATCGCCCCCTCCCCCGCCTGGCTCGTCTCCAGGCTGCAGGCCGCCGGTGTGCGGCCCATCAACAACGTGGTGGACGTCACCAACTACGTGCTGATCGAACTCGGCCAGCCGATGCACGCCTTCGATCTGGAGAAGCTGGCCGGCAGAGAGATCCGCATCCGCCGCGCGATGAAAGGCGAACGCATCAAGACGCTCGACGGCATCGATCGTTCCCTCGATCCGGAGATGCTGGTCATCGCCGATGCCGACGACGCGCAGGCTGTGGCCGGCGTTATGGGTGGCGGCGTTTCCGAGGTGAGCAGCGCGACGAAAACCATCGCGCTCGAAAGCGCGTTCTTCGATCCCAGGAGCGTCCGCAGAACCAGCAAGAAACTGGCACTCAAGACAGAGGCGTCCTCGCGCTTCGAGCGCGGCGCGGACGTCAACGCGGCGCTCAAAGGCATCGAGCGCGCGATCGCGCTCCTCGAACAAATTGGCGCGGGCACTGTGCGTGGCGGCGCCATCGACGCCTATCCGGCGCCGGTCGCGCCAAGAACCATCGAGCTGCGCCATGGGCGCATCGGCCGGATGCTCGGCCTCGAGATTCCAGAGTCCGATGTCGAGCGGATTCTCAAGGGACTCGGCTTCCAGATCATCAGGACGAACGCGGGCTGGGACGTCGAGGCGCCTACGTTTCGCGTCGACGTGCTGCGCGAGATCGACCTCATCGAAGAGATCGCGCGCCACTACGGGTACGATCGATTGCCGGCAGCCTTTCCGCCTCTCAGCGCGCCCCCGAGCGCCTCCGATCCGCGCATCGGACGCGACCGCCTCGTGCGCAGCATACTGCTTGCCGCGGGCTGCTCGGAAGCGCTGACGTTTTCGTTCATTGACGCCGGCGCGGCGGCCCCTTTTGCCGAAGAGCGGGAAATCGTGCCGATCGGCAATCCTCTATCGGCGCAGTTCTCCGTGCTTCGCCCGTCGCTGCTGCCCGGGTTGCTCGCGTCGGTTGCGCACAACAGGCATCGCGAGCGCACAGAGGTGCGGCTTTTCGAACTCGGCGCGTGCATGACGCGCGCAGGAGAAGCCCGGCGCGTCGCGGTTGCGCTCACTGGCGCCGGCGGCCACGTCCACTGGAGTGCCACGCATCGGCCCGTTGATTTCTTCGACGTCAAAGGACTCGTCGAGGCCGTCGCCGGCGCGCTGCGGGTGGGCGTCACCGTGGACGCAGCGTCACTTCCCTCCCATCTCGTCCGCGGCCGCGCGGCAAGTGTCTCCGTCGACGGCTACGCCATCGGCAGCCTCGGCATGCTGGCCCCTGCCATTGTGGCGTCGGCTGGATTGTCGCCTGCGGAAGACGTCTACGTGGCCGAGCTCGACCTCGACGCGCTGGCGGCGTCGCGGCCTGCCGCGCCACTAACGGTGAATCCGCTGCCGCGCTACCCGTCCATCGCGCGCGACATCTCGATCGTCATCGACGAGACCTTGCCCGCGGAAACGGTTCGTGGCACTATCCGTGCGGTCGCACCAGAGACACTTGAGTCGGTGCGCGAATTTGACAGGTATCAAGGCAAGGGCGTGCCGGAAGGGCGCGTCAGTCTCTCGTGGCGGCTCACGTTTCGCTCGCTCGAGCGTACGCTGACGGACGCAGAAGTCGAGACGGCTATGAAAACGATTCTGGATGCGCTGAAAGATGCGCATAAGGCAGTTCAGCGGTAGGAGGCCCCCCATGTCCCGTGTTGCAGCAGCGCGCTCAGTGGATTTCGAACCGATCGATCGTTTGGAAGAAAAAATAAAAATGCTGGTGTCGATGATTGCCCGGCTGAAAGCCGATCAGGCCCGGGCGGCCGAAGAAAACGCGCGCCTCGCGCGCGAGCTCGAGTCGGCGCGCGTCCAGATCGCGGAGAACCAGGACGGCCTCGCCGAAGTCGCCGCGTTGCGGACCGAACGCGAGACGATTCGCGGCCGTGTGTCCGACATGCTCGACCAGCTTGAAGGACTCAGTTTGTAACTGGAATCTAGGATCTGAAATCTAGGATCTAGAATCTGAGGAGAGGTTCCAGATTGTAGTTTCTAAATTGTAGTTTCTAGATTCGAGATTCCAGTTTCAGAAAGGCCCCATGCCTGAAGCTCACGTCGTGTCCGTCGCGATTCGCGGGCAGCGCTACCCCATTGAGAGCGATCTCGACGCGAAGTACATCAACGGGCTCGCCTCGTATCTTGACGAGAAGATCCGAGCCGCCTCGGAATCGACGCCCCACGGCGACACGCTTCGGTTGACCGTCATCGCGGCGCTGAACATCGCCGACGAACTGTTCCGGTGCCAGGATGTGCAACAGGCAAGCCGCGGCGCGCTCGCCGAGCGCACCGAGGCCCTGGAACGGCTGGTTGACGCGGCGCTTGCCCCCTAGCCCAGAGGGGACTAAGATCACTTCCGGAAACTGAGTTCCCTGCTTTGCGCGTGATGGTTTCGGAGGCTCGTTTGGGCCAACGTTTAACCTAAGAGAATCGCAACGCCGCGTGGTGCGCATGCCTCGGTGCGAGGAAGCCTAAAGCGCGGCTCCCGAGCGGTTCCACCTGCTTACGCAGGTCCAATCGACCTCCCCACACGGCAAAGCGGGGCCTTTCGCATAGTCCACTCGCAACCGCGGTTCCAGGTTCTTCGTTCTGTGGTTCTAGGTTCCGGTTCTAGGCTTCTAGGTTCGGTTCCCGGTCCATCTCCACCACCGAACCCTGAACCTGAACGCGGGACACGAACACAGCGCCCCAGCACCTAGCACCCAGAACCGTTTAAGGACCCTCAATGGGCCTGTATCTGGTTTACCTGATCAATGGCGCGATCACCGCCGTAGCAGCCGCGGCGGTGTTCGCATACTGGGTCGCGAACCGCAAGCGCATCGCGGCCGAGACCATCGGCCGCGCCGAAGAACAGGCGCTCCGGATCATGAAAGACGCCGAGCGCGACGCCGAGAGCCGCAAGAAGGAAGCCCTGCTCGAGGCGAAAGAAAAGGCCCACGAGATGCGCACCGAAGCCGAGCGCGCGGCCCGCGAAAAGTCCCAGCAGCTCTCCGACACCGAACAGCAGCTCCGCCGCAAGGAAGCGGCGCTCAGCGACAGGTCGTCGGCCGCCGAGCGCAAGGAAAAGGAGCTGCAGGCGCAGACGCAGACGATCGCGGAACGCGAAACGCGCACGTCTGCCGCGTCGGTGAAATACGAGCAGCTTGTGGCCGCGCAGCAGCACGAGCTGGAGCGCCTGTCCGGCCTGACGACCGAAGAGGCGAAGGACCTGCTGCTGAAGCACATCGAGGCCGATGCGCGGCGCGATGCCGCCAACCTGGTCAAACGCCTCGACGCCGAGGCGCGCGAGCAGGCGGGCGCCAAAGCGCGGCAGTACATCACCGAGGCCATCCAGCGCAGCGCGGCGGAGCACACGACCGAGACTACGGTGTCGGTGGTGGATTTACCGAGCGATGATCTGAAGGGACGCATCATTGGCCGCGAGGGGCGCAACATCCGCGCGCTCGAACAAGCCACTGGCGTCGACCTCATCGTCGACGACACTCCGGGCGCGATCATCCTCTCCGGCTTCGATCCGTACCGCCGCGAGATCGCAAAGCAAGCTATCGAGCGGCTCATCGCCGACGGCCGGATTCATCCTGCGCGCATAGAAGAAGTCGTCGAAAAAGTGAAAGCGGAGATGGAAGAATCCGTCCGGAAGGACGGAGAAGCCGCGGCGTTCGAGTTGGGCATGCACGACCTCCATCCTGAGCTGCAAAAGCTGATGGGCCGGCTGAAGTACCGCACCAGCTATGGCCAGAACGTGCTGAACCACTCGAAAGAAGTCGCGTATCTCGCGGGCATCATGGCAAGGGAAGTCGGTCTGGACGCAAACGTCGCGGTGCGCGCCGCATTCCTGCACGATTGCGGAAAAGCGATCAACCGCGAGCTCGAAGGCACTCACCTGCAGATTGGCATCGACGTGCTGCGTAAGTACGGCGAAAGCGAGCCGGTGGTGATGGCGATGGCCGCGCACCACATGGACATCGACTGGCCCTCGCTCGAAGCGATGATCGTGCAGGCAGCCGACGCCATATCCGCCGCGCGTCCCGGCGCGCGGCGCGACATTCTCGAGTCCTACGTGAAGCGGCTGGAAAAACTCGAGGAGATTGCGGACTCGTTCAAGGGTGTGTCGAAGGCATTCGCGCTGCAGGCGGGACGCGAGATCCGCATCCTGGTCGAAAGCGAGCGCATTTCGGATGAAGAGGCGGTCTGGCTGTCGAAGGACATCGCCAAGCGCATCGAAAACGAGCTCGAATACCCGGGACACATCAAGGTGACGGTCATTCGCGAAACGCGCGCAGTCGAATACGCAAAATGAGGGGTCAGACCCTCGTGGATCAGAGCAGCCTTACGAAAAACGAAAAAAGAGGGTCTGACCCCTCCGTGGCGGATATCGGAGAGCGCGCGCTGATCGAGCGGATTCGGGCGCGCATTTCGAAGCCTCCGGCGTTCGTCGTCATCGGCATTGGCGATGATGCGGCAGTCGTAGAACCCGAGCGCAACCGGCTCGAAGTTCTGACTACCGATTGCCAGGTCGAGCACGTACACTTCGATCAGACGTTCGTCGGCGCAGCCGATATCGGCCACAAGGCGCTCGCCGTCAATTTGAGCGACCTCGCGGCGATGGGTGCCGCACCACGCGTTGCTCTTTTGTCGCTCGTGCTGCCCCCGGCGTTGCCTGTCGCGAGCATCGATGCGCTCGTCGACAGCATGGCCGTCCTCGCCGCGCGAGCTCGCATTGCGATCGTCGGCGGCAATATCGCCCGCTCCCCCGGGCCGCTCATCGTCGACGTCACGGCTACTGGATCCGTGCATCGGCGCCGTGTGCTCACGCGTGCCGGCGCGCGCGCGGGCGACGATCTCTACGTCAGCGGCGCGCTGGGTGGCGCCGCCGCCGGTCTGCGAATGCTGTCAGCTGCCGTGGGTTCACCGCTTGAGCTTGCGGCGGACCCCTGCGTGGTGCGCTACAAGCGGCCCGAGCCGCGGACGCGACTCGGCATGTTGCTCGGCCGGAACCGTGCGGCGCGCGCGTGCGTGGATCTGAGTGACGGACTGGCTGACGGCGTTCGTCAACTTGGAGAGGCCAGCGGCCTTGGCGCCATTATCGATGCCGATGCGCTGCCCATCGAGAAGGGAGCGACGTTGCTCGACGCGCTTGGTGGAGGGGAAGACTACGAGCTCCTGTTTGCGGTGTCGCCCAGAATGCGGTCGCGGCTGAAGAGCGCGATCCGGCTGGCCGGCGGCCTTGCCGTCACGCGCATCGGGCGAATGACCCCGGACCGCGCGATGCTTCTGGACCGCAGCGGCAGCACGGAGGAGATGCCGACAGGGTTCGAACACTTCGCATGAAACGGTATTTCTGGCGGCGCGTATTTCCCAGCCTGATGCTGGTGGCGGCATTCGTGTTGTTGTACGAAGCGACCGTCTCGGATTCGCGCTACGGATCGCGCCAGGCCGAGCTGCTGAAGGGCACGCTGCGGCCGATTCCAGGCGCTCGCCTGCAGTTCAGGGCCACTGCCTACTGCAAGGGATACACAACCGCCTCCGGTGTGGCGGCTCGCAGCGGCGTCGCCGCCGCCGATTCGGAGATGCTGCCTGTGGGATCGGTGATTCAGGCCGACTTCGAATCGAATCAGTACGACGGCATCTATACCATCATGGACACGGGCCCGGAAGTAGAGGGCAACGAGCTCGATGTGTACATGTGGAGCTGCTTCGACGCACTGCGATTCGGACGGCAGGACGTGCACATCGTCGTACTTCGTCTGGGCTGGAATCCCAAAGACACAACGCCGCTGATCGAGACGCTCTTTCACCGGCGCATTCCCTACGTGAGGCCGGACGACGAAGCGAAGCAGCCCGAGGCGCCAAAACAGCCGCGCCCTCAACGCATTCCCAACGGGAGCGTCGCGCCGCTGCCGAATCCTACGTTCGAAAAACCAGCTTCCACAGAAGTCGAGGAATAAAGCCTACGGCCCGAGCCGAGCGTCGCTTGCCGTAGCAGGCCTCAGCTCGTCTCCGGCATCTGTCGCTGCCATCGAACCAGCGCCTTTGTACTGAAGCTGAAACAACTTGTAATAGATCCCACGCATCGCCAGCAGCCGCTGATGACTGCCCTCTTCGCGTAACTTGCCTTTGTGAAACACGAGGATGTTGTCCATGTCCTGTATCGTCGACAGGCGATGGGCGATCGCCAGGGTCGTGCGTCCCGACATCAGCACGCGCAGCGCGTCGCGAATGAGCATCTCGGTCTCCGTGTCCACGCTCGACGTCGCTTCGTCGAGAATCAATACTGACGGATCGAACGCCAGCGCACGCGCGAACGACAGCAGCTGTTTCTGTCCGACCGACAACGTCGCACCACGCTCGGCGACGCGCGCGTTGTAGCCCCCCGGCAGCGACTCGATGAACCGGTGAGCGTGAACAGCCTGCGCGGCATCGTGCACGCGCGCATCGTCTATCGAGTCGTCGCCGAGACGGATGTTGCCCGCGATCGTGCCCGAGAACAGATGGACATCCTGAAGAACCAGGCCGAACATCTCCCGCAGCGCGGCGAGATCCGTTTCCCGGATATCAACGCCGTCGATCAGAATGCGTCCACCCGACACGTCATAGAACCGGAGCAACAGGCTGATCAGCGTCGATTTCCCCGCCCCGGTGGCGCCGACGATGGCGACCCGCTGGCCGGGCGTGATTTCAAACGACACATTCCTCAGCACATAATCGTCGTCTTTGTACGCAAACGACACGTCTTCGAAGACGATGTGTCCTTTTCCCTCTGGCTTCGGCGCTGTCGGCGGGCTTGTGACGGCGACCTCGGTATCGATTAACTGAAAGATCCGTTCCGAGGACGCCATCGCCGCCTGAAGCGTGTTGAACTTCTCCGACATGTCGCTGATCGGCCGGAAGAAGCGGCCTGCGTAGAGGATGAACGCGACCAGCGATCCCAGCGTGAGCGTGCCGCTCATGACGAACCCGCCACCGAACCAGAGAATCAACGCGGTCGCGATCGCCGCAACGAACTCTACCGCCGGCAGAAACACCGCATAGAAAAAAATCTGCTCGACGTTGGCGTCGCGGTGCTCGCGGTTGATGAGATCGAATCGGCCATAATTCACGTCCTCGCGCCGAAACAGCTGAACCGTCGCCATGCCGTTAATGTGTTCGTTCAGGAACGCGTTGATGCGAGCGATCCGCAAACGGACCTTCCGGTAGGACTCGCGCACATTCCGACGGAACCATTGCGCCAGGACCAAGATGAGCGGCAGCACCGAGAAGCCGATTAGCGCCAGACGCCAATCCATCCACAGTAGCGTGCCCATGATGCCGACGAGCATGAACAGGTCGCCGAACGCCGCAACCACGCCCGACGTGAACAGATCGTTGATGACGTCGACGTCTGTCGTCACTCGCGTCATCAAGCGGCCGACAGGATTGCGATCGTAGAACGACAAATCCAGCCGCTGCAGATGCGCGTAGATCTGCATGCGCATGTCGAACATGATGCGTTGTCCGATCATCTGCATCATGTAAGTCTGGGCGTACTCGAGCGAGAACGACGCAAACAGTACGGCCATGTACACCAGGGCGATGTTGTTGAGACCGGCGAGATCGCCCTGGGCGATGTACTGGTCGATGGCGATCTTGACCAGATAGGGAGGCGCGAGCTGCGTCACCGCGTCGCCGATTAGCGCGAGCAGGGCACCGGTCACGTACCACTTGTGGGGACGCAGGTACCCCAGAAGGCGACGCATGAGTCGCGCATCGTAGGCCTTGCCGAGGACGTCTTCTTCGTGGAACGACATGGTGTGGCTTCGGACTACTGGCTGCGGGCTTCAGGCCGGAGCCCGAAGCCTGAAGACGGAAGCCAGGCCAGCCTACGACGCGGCAAGCTCCTCCTCCAGCAATTGCTTCTTGTATAGGTCCGCGTAGTGGCCACCGAGCCGAATCAACTCGTCGTGCCTGCCCTTCTCCACAACGCGTCCGGCGTCGAGCACGATGATCTGGTCCGCGTCACGCACCGTCGAAATGCGATGAGAGATGATGATCGCCGTCCGCTCCTTCATCACTCCGCGCAGCCGGGCCAGGATTTCCTCCTCGGTGTAGGTGTCCACCGCCGACAGCGCGTCATCCAGTATCAGGATGCGTGGGTTTGTCACGACGGCGCGAGCGATAGCGGTGCGCTGCTTCTGTCCGCCCGACAGCGTGATCCCGCGCTCGCCGACCATTGTCTCGTAGCCGTGCGGGAAGTCTCGGACGTCCTTGTCGAGCTGAGCAACGCCGGCCGCGGTTTCGACACGAGCGCGATCCGACTGCGCCAGCCCGGGGACGCCGAACGCCAGGTTGTCCGCGAGGGTGTCGGAAAACAGAAACGGCTCCTGGGGCACGAACCCGATCATGCCGCGGAGGTCTTTCAGTGGAATGTCGCGGACATCGCGCCCGTCGATGAATACCGTTCCCCTCGGCGGGTTCTGCAGCCGCGGCAGCAGATTCACCAGCGTGGACTTTCCCGACCCCGTGGCGCCGACGATGGCGACCGTCTCGCCCGCCCTCACAGAAAATGACACATCGCTGAGCACCTCGCGTGTTCCGTAGAGGAAGCTGAGATGGCGGAACTCGATCGTGTCAGGGGCGCGTGATGCCTCGGATGTCTCGACGGCCGACCTGAGGGTCGGCACTACGTATGTCGTCTCATCCTGTATGTCGATGTCCGCATCCATCACCGTCAGCATCCGCTTCCACGACGCCATGCCGCGCTCGAGCAGGTTCGTGACCCAGCCGAATGCGATCATCGGCCACGCCAGCTGCGCGAGGTACGCGTTGAATGCCACGAGCTCGCCAACCGTCAGACGTCCTCGCGTGACATCCCGCGCTCCCCAGCCACAACGCCAGCAGGGCGCTGATCCCAAGAAACAGCGACATTGTCGGGAAGAAAGCCCCTTGCAGGCGGCTGAGCCGCTGGTTGTGGCGCAGATAGTCGATATTCGAAGCGCGGAAGCGCGCGATCTCCGCGTGCTCCTGGCCGTAAGCGCGCACCACGCGCACGCCTGTCAGCGACTCCTGCACGACTGCGCTCATATCCGAGAGCTTCTCCTGGACCTCCTCGAACGTCTTATGAATCGCCGTCCCGAACAACTTGACGGTGATCGACACGATCGGGAGTGGCAGCAGGACGATGAAGGTGAGACGCACGTCGAGTGAGAACATCAGCGAGAGGCTGACCACTGCCGTGATCAATGTATTCGCGAAATACATGATCGCCGGTCCGATCATCATCCGGACCGAGCTCAAATCGTTCGTCGCGCGGGACATCAGATCTCCCGTGCGGTTCTGCTGAAAAAACGACATCGGCAGCCGCTCGAGGTGCGCGAAAAAATCGTTCCGCAGGTCGTACTCGACGCCGCGCGACGCGCTGATGATGATGCGCCGCATCTGATAGCGGAAGTACCCGGCGAGACCGGCGATCAGCAGCAGCAGGCCGCCGTAGGACGCGAGCTTCGTTCGAGTGACGCCGATGTACAGATCGTCGATGGCGTACTGGAGAACTCGCGGCGAGACCGCGAACATCGTCGAGCACAGCGCGAGGGACGCGAACCCAAGCAAATACTGCCGACGATAGCGATCGAACGTAGGGAAACAGCCGGCGGACGGGAGTCACTACTGTATTTCAGTATAGCGTGCTATTCTGAACCCGCTGCTCCCAGCAGGCCTCCGTCAGGGCCGTTCCGCGCGGCGCGGCCGGCGATCGATTCCACGTCCAGTCCTAAAGCTGGACACTACTTACTTCGAAAAGAAGGTTAGATGATGATGTCGATACGACAGTTGACGATTGGTCTGTACTGCGCAGCCGCTGTGCTCCTCGTCCCGGCCATGGCGAGCGCGCAATTTACCGCAACGCCGTTTTCCGACCCCGCCACCGGCGAACGCTACCACATAGAGGCGTCCTTCGGATGGTGGACGCCCTCGCCGGATTTCCAGATCGCGAGCGAAGTCCCTTGGCGTGCTTGGTACCGTGATTGACGCCATTGACCGATCTCGGTATCGAGCAAAAAACGATCCCCGAATTACGCATTGTGCTGCGGCCGGGACGGAAGCACAAGTTCCGCGTGGACTATCTGCCGATGAGCTACAGTGCCACCTCGACGGTGCATCGCGAGTTCATCTTCAACGGCATCAAATACAACGTCAACCTGCCGCTGTCCACGGAGCTCTCGTGGAAGACGTGGCATCTCGGGTACGAATACGACTTCGTCTATATGGATCGGGGGTTCGTCGGGGTCGTGTTCCAGGCCAAGGCCACGGATATCCAGGCGTCCATTCAGGCCTCCGCGCTCGGACGCGAGTTCGCGCGTGCGCAAGCGCCCATTCCGGCCATTGGCGGAATCGGCCGCATCTACGTCGTTCCGAACATCTCGATCACCGGTCAAGCTCGACTTCCTGAAAATCCCCGAAGCCATCGACGAGCGCTATCAGGCGCACTATTGGGACTTCGATCTGTACGGCACGGTAAACTTCAACGATTACGTCGGCGCGCAGATCGGCTACCGTAGCCTCGACCTCGGCTACGTATTCGAAAACGACCACGGGGACTTCAAGGCGAAGGGAATCTACTTCGGCGGAGTGGTTCGCTACTAGTAACGACGCTTCGTTTTTCGTTACCGAGCGACCTTGGCGCGCAGCTTTACCATGCGCCTGTCCGCCTCGTGCAGTGTCTCGTCCTTCTTGCTGTAGACAAACCGCACTTTCGTTCGGCCCGCCTTGCGATCGTTAAAGAAACTGCTGCCGGGCACAACCGCGACACCCACCTCGGTGACCAGATACCTGGCGAACTCGATGTCGTTGTCGAAGCCGAAGTGTGCGATGTCGGTCATCACGTAGTACGCGCCCTGCGGCTGCTTGAACTTGAAGCCGTGGCGCTCGAGGATGTCGCACATCATCTTCCGGCGCCGCGCGTAGCCGGCGGCCATGTCCTGGTAGTAACTGTCCGGCATCGCCAGGGCGGTTACGCCCGCTTCCTGCAAAGGTGCGGGCGCCCCGACCGTCAGGAAATCGTGCATCTTTCGAATCGGCCCAGCGAGATCCGGCGGCGCAATCGCCCATCCCACACGCCACCCGGTAACGCTGAATGTCTTCGACAGACCGTTGATGGTCACAGTACGCTCGGCCATACCGTCGATCGACGCGATGGGCACATGCGTGTGTCCGTCGTAAATGATGTGCTCGTAGATCTCGTCGGTAATCGCCAGCACGTCCCACGTCTGGCATAGCCTGGCAATCACCTGGAGCTCGGCCCTGGTAAACACCTTGCCCGTCGGGTTGTTCGGCGTGTTGATGATGATGGCGCGCGTCCTGTCGTTGAACGCGGCGGCGAGCTCCTGCTCATCGAACGTCCAATCCGGTTCGCGCAGCCGCACGAAACGAGGGACCGCGCCCGAGATGATGCTGTCCGGGCCGTAATTTTCGTAGTACGGCTCGAAGATGACGACTTCGTCTCCAGGATCGAGCACGGCGAGAAGCGTGGAGAGCATCGCCTCCGTGGAGCCGCAGCAGACGGTCACCTGGGTCGGACTCACGGCGACGCCGTACCGCCTGGAAAAATCGCCCGCAATCGCCTCCCGTAAGTTTTCCGCACCCCACGTAATCGGATACTGATTGATGTCACGCTGGATGGCCTGGCACGCCGCATCCTTGATCAGTTGGTGCGCCGCGAAGTCAGGAAACCCCTGCGAGAGATTGACGGCGTCGTGCTCCTGCGCGAGCCGCGTCATCTCACGGATGACGGACTCGGTGAACTGGGTTGCCTTCTTCGAACCGCGTGGTTTCATGTCCGGCGATTATACTTCCCGGCAGCAGGGAGCGGAGAAGGACGGCCTTAATTGGCGCCGTACAGGCGGCGGTAATCCTCCGCCGTCCCAATCAGGCGCTTAACGTATTGCTGCGTTTCGGGATACGGAATGCTGTCGATGAACTCGTCCTGCGGCAGGCCCTCGAATTCGCGCATCCAGCGGCGTACCGGACTCTCGCCCGCGTTGTAGCTCGCCAGTGCCAGGTGCACACTGCCGAACTCGCGGATCTTGTCCGCGAAGTACATCGTCCCCATCCTGATGTTCGTTTCAGGCGTCGTCAACAGCCGCAGTGAGTAGGGCAACTTGAGCTTGCGGGCATATTGCCGTCCCGTCGGCGGCATCATCTGCATCAACCCGTACGCTCCTGCGTGCGACTTGATGTCGCGCACGAACGTCGATTCCTGCGCCGTCAACGCCGCAACTAGATACGGATCGAGGTTCTGATCGGTTGCGTTTTTCCTGATCAGATCCCAATACTGGAGCGGAAAAATCGTGGTGAGTATTTCGCGCGGAAGCTGATCGCCGCCGCTTGCCATAAATTGCGGGTAGGCGCGCTTCATGAGCGTAATCGAGCCGCGCGCGAGCGCGAACTGGGCGCTACCCGACTCGGATGCAGCCATCTGTTTATTGGCCCATGCAATCGTCGCGGTGATTCCGGGCGAGTCGCCCCACTTCGCTTTCGCGAACTCCAGCTCTTTCAGAGCGGGCTCGTAGAGCCCAGCCGCGAGCAGCGTCCGAATGACCGCCTCGGTGGGCGGAAAATTGTCGTCCTCGCCGCCGAGCGGCGCCGCAACCGGCGCAAACACAAGACGGCTCTGCCCGAGCGGCGCACCCTGTTTCCGCAGGATACTCTCGGCGAGCCGGCCGTAATAGGTATTGTGATAGTCGGCGACCGTCAGCTGATAGCGGGCAACCGCGCCGGGCACATCCCCCATGGCGGCGCGTGCGCGGGCCGCCCAATAGAGCCACGCGGGTCGATAGTCCGATCGTGCAAAATTTGCCGCAGACGACTCGAAGTAGCGGGCGGCTTCGCTCATATCGCCCTTGCGATACGCAGCCCATCCCGCCTTCCACGACGCGCGCTCCGCGTACCGACCGCGTGGGAACCGCGCGTACATCCCGCGGAGTACCTCTTCAGCCTCGTCGTCGCGGTCGCGCTGAATATAAAAGGTCGCGAGATTGTTGAGCGCTTCTTCGGCCCACGTGCTGTCGGGAAAATCCTGCTCGAGCGCCTGGACCAGCTGCTCGAACGTGTCATCGTTGCGGAGCCCTCGCTGCGACATCAGGTAGAAGAAGCGCGCTTCAGCCTGCCTGGCGCCGCTCGTGAGAAACGGTCGAAGCGCTTCTCGCGCATTGCTGTATCGCCCCTGAAAATAGTCGATCTCTGCAAGCCGCAATGACACCAACTCGGCATCCGAATCGCCTTCCGCGTGCGGTTTGAGACGAAGAAAACTGGTCCGGGCATCCGCATAACGGCGGCTGCTGAACAGGCGCTCTCCCCTGCCCATTTCCAGCTTGTAGCGCGCGTTGCCGGCCGCGAGCTGCTGCACCTCCGGCAACGTTTGCAGCGGACCCTCTGCCTGGGCAGCATGCTCGCTGAGTGGAAACTCGTAATATAGGTGCAGGTAGGCCGCCGCGGCGCGCTTCGGATTGCCGTCAGCGAGCGCGTCATTCGCAAGGCTCAGCCAGATGGCAGGGGCATCAACCGCGACCTTGTCGAGAATGTCTTCGTAGATTTTGGCGGCGTCTCCGAAATCACCTTTAGCGTGGGCCGCCTCCGCCTCGCCCAATGCCGCGGCCTCGCCCACGAACCCTGCCGTCTTCTTCAGTTCCGAAAATCGCCGGCGTGCCGCGTCGAAACGGCCGAGTCTCAATTCCGAGACCCCGGCGTAGTACGTAGCGTGGGCGCGCAGCGGCGAGACCGGCGTGGCCGCAGCTGAAAAACGGCCAAGCGCTTGTTCGTACTTCTCATCGGCGTACAGCCTCAACGCCGCTTGCAAATGCACGAGCGCTGGATTGCCCGCCGCAGTTGCCTGGTCGGATGCGGCCGGGGCCATCCACAACTGCGATGCATCACGCGCCACCGGCGGATGCACCGTATGTGAGAGCGTCGCAACGGCG
Source organism: Vicinamibacterales bacterium (assembly GCA_963784045.1). Classification (GTDB taxonomy): domain Bacteria; phylum Acidobacteriota; class Vicinamibacteria; order Vicinamibacterales; family JAMQPK01; genus JAMQPK01. Next base: position 97,703 of record CAWAPZ010000003.1, on the reverse strand, counting down.
ACATCCGCGCGACGGGCCAGTGGTGCCACGGGCGTGGTCAACAGCAAGAGGCTGATGACCCCTGAGGGCGCGAGCGGATACCGGACACCGGGGACGTTCACTGTCTTCGATTATCCGGACCCGATCGCCCTAAGTCAAGGTCAGTGTGGTATTTAGCCTGGCCCGCCGACCACAAGGAGGCTCCTCCGATCCGCGACGACGCTGTTGTCGTTCCGTTTCACCGATGCGCGCACCTCGAATTCACCCGCGGGCAGCTCGCGCACCAGGAAGAAATAGCTGCGCGCCGAGGCTGCACCATCGAGCGGGATCGAGCTGCTGCGGTAGTAGCCAGGACCGTCGACTTCCCACACCAGCACGCGGTTGCTTTCATTGCGGGACACCAGCACCTTCAACTGCGCATTCCCGCGATACGACGTGACCGCCGGCCGAACAGTTATCGAAACCGCCTCGTCGGCGCTCATCTGCATCGAGCCGGCGAAAATAGCCGCCGCCACCGCAACGCCGAAATAGCCTTTCATCGCCCACTTCTCTTCCTGTCGCCGCTTGCGCAACTTGATGCCAGCAAATGCGGCGGCAACAAGAACAACGACTCGATGGATAGAAATGAACGAATGCGAGGAGGACGTTTACTACTGCTCGAGCAATCGCCGGGCGTTCACGAGAAGACTTCGCGCGCGTTCTACAGAAATGGAAAGGATCTCGGCAATGCGCTCGGGCGGCAGCGCCACGAACTCTCTTACCAGCCGAACGCCGCTGGCCGTCAGGTGTCCGGTGAAAACCGGCCCGATCCCGTCTATCTCACCCACGGTCAGGTCTCCGGGACCAACAGGAGGTGTGGGCGGCGTGACGATGACAGGTCCCACTTCGACGTTCTGCTCCGCGGTGTCACCGAGCGACTCGGCAATGACGGTGTACTCGCCTTCTAAGGCCGTGAAAGAGAATTGCCCTTCGGCATCACTCCGGGCTCGTTGTTCAGAGCCGGGGCCCGGAGAACTAGTCCGCCGCAGCCTGACTGTGGCCGCCTCCACGCCTTCGCCACCGCGCGAGACCGTTCCGGAAACGACGTTGAGGTCGACGCGGACGGAAAGTACGAGCGGTAGTGACACATTGGCTGCAACAAGCCAGAACGAGAGAGCAAAGCTTCCGCCGGGAAAACCATCGCCACTTGGCAGATCCAACCCGGCTCGCACGCGAGGATTCGCGGTGGTTTCTCCATCCAGGAAAACACGAGCGCCGTCAGGACCGTCCGCCCAGAGGTGGCCGCTGCGCACCCGCAGTACGCAGAGAAGACGATCCACGATCGGTTCGGCGCCCGGTGGAACAACCAGCCTCGCGAACACCCGCTGCAGCCACCGTTGGGTGGTGGTGCCGGGCTGCCAGTGAAGTCGATCCCTGCGGTTGGCTTGCTCGGTCACGGTGCCGGCCAGAACGACCTTGTGGAAACCGAAGAATTCATTCGGTGCAAGCCCCCAGAATGCACGCCCGTCGACATCGTGAGGCTCCGGCAGCAGAAGCTCGAGCGCCACCACCGGATTGATTAGCTGTCGTCCGTCGAAGGTAGTGAGTGCCTGCTCAGACAACGGAGCGCTGAACTGTATGTTCAAACCGCGACCGAGACTGGTCGCGCGGACGGTACCGTCGTGCGGGAGCACCTGGCTGTCGGCCGTCTCGACGCGCTGTATTCTCAAAACATTCTGCGCGAGCGGCCGGAACATCCTTCGGCAGTCGCTGACGATGTCGAATGTGCCTTCACGGAAATCGATCAACCCGAGACGCTCATGGTGGTACTTGATTCCGAGCGGTGGCTGGGCGACAGGCTCGCTGTCCTCCGTCGGCCATATCACTTCACCTGTTACTGTTCGCGCTGCAATGACCCAGTAGTCACCTTCTCTAAACCGAGTACCAGCAAAACTGACTTCAACTCCATCCTCCAGGGGAATGAATTCGCCGACCGAAACCGCCAGTTCTCCGCCGCCGCTCCACCGGCGGACCTTCGGATGATGCTCTCGAGACAGTCCATCCACTTGGCCGTCGACATTAATGACTTGAATTGATGGGTCGATGGCTTCCACACGAACGAGCACACCCGGCTCGCCGTTGAGCTCCTTAATGTCATCCGTAATTTCGAGGACGTCGCCGGCGGTCAACGAATGAACGCCGGATGTGCCAATACGTCCAAGCCTCAGTCGATTAGTGGGTTGGTCATCAAGGAACTCCTCAACCGGGATCGCAACGCATCCATTGTCGCGGTCCCAAACGAACGTCGACTCTCCGGCGGCGCCCCCACGGCGAATCTCGACACGAAAGAGCTGATTCTCCAGGCCCGTAAACCCGGCCTCCGGTGACACGAGGCAAGGATCGTCGCTGTCTTCAGAGCGGCGTGCGCGCGCAGACAGCCGGGCGTTGCCTGGCGCGATCGCCTGCTCCCATTCCGGCAGTGGGCTCAGGCAATGTGCGTCGCGTGCTACCTGGAACAGTCGGACCCCGCAAACCGTGCGGATGCGCGTCGTCGTATCCGGGCCGCCAAGCGCAACCTCGCGAATGTCTGGATCCTCGATTGCGGTGATGTGACGTTCGAACACCCGCAGATAGGCCAGATAGCGCCCTGCGGATCGCGGCAACTCCTGTCCTGGAAGATCCGGCTGCTCCGTAAAGGAGATGTCCCGATCGTTGGTGCAGAGGATGCCATCCACGTAGAAATCGCCGGCGCCGATTATCAGGTCGCCTTGCGGCGTTGGCGTCAACCGATAGCCGGGGTTATCCGCTGGTGCACCCGACCGTCCGATGATGTCGCGCAGGGCATGCTGCCTGAGATGACTCTCAATGGCGACTTCCACCGTCTTGTCGTAGTCGGTCTTGACGCGGCCTTGCTGCTCCAGGACAGCGCCGTAATGCTTTGTTTCGATGTCAACCTGAAACGGCAGTCGAGAAAAGTCGCCCTTCATCGTTCAACTCAATTCCCAGACACGCGTATTAAGTCAGCGACCGTCGTGCCCGGCTGGGCTATGTCGCATACAAGATTCCTGTTTCCGTACCGAGCCTGAGTACTCCTGCAAGCGAACTCGCAGGCTGTCCTCCCGTTGAGGCTGCTTCAAACCGGAAAACACTCCCATTTCCGACTCATCCTCGCCGCCCCGGCGGATCTGTGCGGGCGTTTTCGATGAAAGCTGGCAGTAACCCGGATCGCCGTAGCGCAGCGACGTGAATTGCGGTCTCACGGCCAACGCCAGACGCTCCAGCTCATCCGGTAACGCACCATCCGTCAGTGCGGGTTGGCATCGGAAGCGGCGCGGAACGATGGAACCCAGCGGAACATGGGAGAAGCGCAGGCACCCTTGCTGTCGCCTCACAGCCTCGACCACCCCAAGGAACAAGGTGTCCGATGCCAGGCGAACCTCATTTACCCGAACCCTTCCAACCACTGTGGCTCGCTCGATTTCTAGGAGGCCCCCAGACTCGCCATCTTGCAAACCGTCGCAAGCGAAGTTCGACGTCCCGTTTGCATCGATGACCGAATCCAGAATCCTCACCTGCACGTCAACAGCCGTACGGATGGAACCGAGGATTGAGTTCCTGATGGCAACGGAAGCAGTGGTGGCCTCCACGATCAGACTCGTCTCGCCTGGCTCCAAAGGCTCACCTTGCTCGCTCAATTGACGGCCCGGAACCAGCGTGCAGTCTGTGATGCGCACGGATCTGAGCTGCCCGGTTACTCGCAGGCCATCGTTGCCAATCAGCAGCCCATTCACTTCGAAGTCTGCGTCTTCCCCGCCGACGATATTCAACTCACTCGTCAGCAACACCGTGGGGCGTCGTCTATTGGCAGCTCGAATAGTCAAGACTGGCTCCCTGCGGCAGCTCGATCTCGGAGATCTCCTCGCTATACGTGCTGTTGTCGTCGATCTCGATGACACCTGGCCGCTCTTCCAACGGCAAGGCGCTCCAGTGGGCCAGCGCTTCTCCAATCGTGGCGAATCTGCGCGACCCCTTCGGGAATCTCCTGCAAGGGATCTGTCCCGACACGCAGTGCCAAAGCTTCGGATCCACCGGCCGATGCGGATCGGTCATAAGTCCCGCCGCCAATGTCTGCGCTAAAACCATAGTGATATCGAACCCTGACTTCTGCTGCAGGCTCGTCGGCAAACGCGATCCGCCCCAATACCGGATCAATGGCGATTGTGCATGTCGGCTGCCACCGCGTGCACCCAATCCGTGAGATCGCAGACTGCCACCTGTTCCGGCTCGATGAAATGCTCGCCATCCCAAACGGCAACGCTCGATTGCTCACCGTAAAGGTCATCGAATTGCTCGTCCAACACGCGGCGCCGGATAGCGTCGGGCACATTGCGCTCGGTCGCACTATCAAACGCTCGTGGCACGTCCTGGGGACGGCGAAACAGCCGGACGCCCTGTCCCAACTGACTGAAGGTGTAGTGCAGCCGGTTATTAGCGTCGACCTGATGCGCCGTTGCGCGGTGAAGCTCATTAGCCGAAAGCCGCCAAACGTGCACGCCGATGTTCGGGATGTTGTAGCGGCCGGCGCCGCCCGCTATGCGGCGCACATCCAGCAGGTGCGCCGTCCGCTCAAACGGGCCCCCGAGGCGAGACAGTGCGGCTTCGTCCCGAAGATCCGGCGTTCCGTGATTCTCCATCCTCAGGTGATTCAGATTCTGATTCGTGGACAGCAGCGTGAAATATTCGACCGCGCGGGCAGGCCAACCGGTTACGTCTCTTGCCAGCTGCTCGACAACCGCGAGGGTCCCTTTACGGCGCCGGTAACCGAGAGTATTGGCGACCTCTGCCCGCGTGCTGACCCGTTTTGCAGACGTCGGACGAACACCAAGCAGGTCGCCGAGATAAGGGACCACCCACTCGTCGCACGTCTCGATAAACCAGTTCTCGTAGAGGTGCTGAATCTCATTCTCGAGAACTGCCGCCTGCTCGCCGAAGATCTCGAAGAGATCCCTGAGAGGCTCGCCGTGTTCTATATCGCGCTGGCGGTAAACTGCCGGCAGCAGAGCGTAGAGGGTTTGGGCATTGTAGCGACTCATGTCATCTCGACCAGCTTGATGCCGTAAACGCTCAGGTGCTGGGCCGGTATCACTCCGCCGGAGGCGTCGCGCCGGGCGCGCAGCGCTGAGAGCCTGGCCGGGACTTTGATCAGCACTTTCGTCACGATTTTCGTGTCAGCCTTCAATCCGCGCTCGTGGCTGAACTGAAGCGCATCCAGGTCTATGGCCTCAACGCCCCCAACTCCTTGCATGGTTGCCATCACTTCGCTCAAGGTCACCCCTTGGGCAAGATCCCGCCGGTCGAACGAGAACGTCGCGCGCAGTGCGTCTTCGACGCCCGCCATCAACGACATCGGCCTGATAGTCCGGATGCACGCGTACTTTGGCCGTCACATCGAAATAGCGCTTTTCATAAGCGGCCACCAACAGCCGCTGGAAACGATCGCGAACGCTGTCGATGGCCGACAGCAGATCGCGATAAAGCGCGGACTCCGGCGATACCGGGACGCCGCCCGCTCCAGCGATCGTCACGTGCACGACTCTGGCCTCGCCTATCTGAAGCAGGCTCGCCTGGGCCTTCGCCACGCCCGCAAACGCGCGCGCGAAATCCTCGAAGTCGTTCAGCGAAACGATTCGTCCGAAGGTGCGCACCGAACCGGGAGCATTGCGCCGCGTATCTATCGAAGATTCGGGATCAGCCCCTCCAGCGGCAGGCACGGGATTGATGACGGCGCGGACGAAGCGGGGTTGCGAGCCGAGCAGCGCGATCTTGCCGGCGGCAAGATTCCCCGCGAGACCCAGTCCGCTCCGGTATTTTGCTGAAACGTTCTCGAAACCGGTAGGCAGACGTCCGCCCGAGCGCCCGTCTCCGAATGCCACCGTCGTCTTGCCTTCATCATCTCGGCGCAAGACGTAGCGGCGATCGGCCGGCCCGAGCCCAAAGAAACTTGCGGCTTCCTTCCATAGCACGCCGCCGACCCTGAGCTCCAGCGAGCTTCGAGCGCCGCCGGGCACCGGCGCGACAAGGTACGAAAGCGGCGTGTGACCCAATGGCAACGTCTGGAATGGCTGTGATGCATCTCCTCCGCCAAGCACTTCCTTGTGGGTCTCACCATGTGTGGCCGGCGCCAGATTCGCTTTCACGGTGACGGATCCGCGCCGATACGCGCGCTGCAGCTTGCTCTCGAACACCAGATGCGTGTATCCGGCGATGTTCACCGCCTGTTTTACGATTGCCAGCTCGCTTTCAACGACGTCTTTCAAATCCATCGGTGTGCCCGACACGATCACGGGTTGTCCCGGATGGATCTGTCTCTCCAACATGTGGTCGAGCTCAATCGTGTCGGCCTGCACCGGCGTATCTACAGGTTTTCCGGCCAGCCCCATGGCGTCGCTGTGGGCGTAGATAGCGGTCGTCCGCAACTGGAAACGAATGAATTCGGGCTGCTCGTCGTCTTCCTCGAGGGTAAGCCTTGTTGCTTTGGCATTCAGGGCGTAGTCCGCACGCGAAACCTGCTCGGCCTTCGTGACACGAAATGCCGCGACGTCGCCGCCCTCAGCTGAGCTCTTCAGCAGGATCCAGCTTCCTGCCCGCACATCGGGGAAAGCAGACTCCAGAAGAATCACGTCGCCCTGTTCGCCATAAATTGTCTTGTAAGAGATCTTGTTGCTGGCAAAGTTGACGGGGAAACCAGTATCAGCGTCCCAATTGAAGGGATACGGCTTGTCCAAAATCGTGTTCAGTAATGCCCGGTAGATTTATCCAATCCGTTGGAAGCGTCGTGTACTTCGGCGCGTTGTGCCCGAAGGGCGCCGTCTGCACTCGCATGGCATACACGCCCGTGTCGGAAATGGGGTTCGGCGTGATAGCGGCCTTGTTGATGTACTTTGCAAAAGTTGCCTCGGGGAAAAACTGCATCTTCGCAAAGAGCTCGGTGTCATCCGAGGACCATGTGAATTCGGTAGCGAGCGCAGAGGCGTTGGTGGCCGAGAGCACGAGCGGCCCGACGTACGTGGCCGGAGGCGGTGGATTGAACGTGAGCGCAACTTTATTTGCTTCGGGCGGCGTGATCGGTGCGTTAGGGCGGACCATCTCCACTCGCGTGTGCTGCCGCTCTTGATCGCGATCGACTCTGACGACTTGCAAGGGAACGTTCCGAATGACGCCCGGATTCGCAGGATCGACGTTGTCGCCCGCGCGTAACAGCATCCAGTCCCCGGGGTTGAGCCGGGTATCTATTCCGTCGAGGTACACGACGCGTGTCGTTGCACTGATGAGTTGCGGCTCGATCTGCCGCGGCCGAAGAGCATTCCATTCGGGATGCGCAACGAGCTCTTCGATCGTCTCGAACGTTTGGGGAAGCTCGTCGCCGCCGGGAGTGCTTTGCGCCCGCGTCCCCGCAGGAATCGGCACGTCCTCTGCCGCACCGGGGCCGTCCTCTACGGTAAACGCCAGGTACGTGCTGGCGGCGACGCCTGGATGTGGAGCGTACCCGACGCTGCGCGCCAGCTCTTGTATTGACCGATCCTCGATGGCGGTTCGCACGAATCCTTCATTCGCACTGCGTGCGATGTAGAAGGTCATCACGTCTGCCACCGTTGCCCATGCATCCAACAGCGCAATGGTCAGGTCTTCGTCTGCGCGAGTGCCGAGCGCGCCGAGCGCCGGCATCCTGCTCAGACGCGCCAGCATCGTGGCCTTGAACGATCCGTGGGTGCCGACTCGATAGGCGAGAACCGGCAGGCCCGGTCGATTGGCGTGATCTTCGGGCGTCAGGCTGCGAACGCCTTCGCAGCAGTGACACGCGTCAAGCTGATGATCCGCGTTGCTCATCGCCCACCCAGCATGCTCAGCCGCAACCGCCCGTTTTCCTGGAAGCTCGGATCGTTGTCGAGACGCACGACCTCGAGCCGCTCCACTCGCAAGACACCCGTCTTGAGCTCGTCTTTCGCCTGGCGCCCCCAGCGTCGAAACCGCTTCACTTCCGCCGAGGCGACGCCGGGAACCGCCATGATCGCGGCATAAATCTGACTCAGGTACACCGATTGACCGAAGCTCCAGCGATCGGGGTGGAAAAAGCCTGGCCGTCCGTCGGCCAGCATGACGGCTTCCAAGCTGCCGTTCCAGCTGCAACTGGATCTCTCCCCTGAAGTGTTCCGGCTCGACGCAGACGGTGATTTCGATATCCAGGGGCACGAAACGCGGACCTGTAATCTCGAGGTCGTGACCCGTCATGCGGAATCGGTCCATATGCTGCAGCATCGAGCGCACGAACTCGCCATCTTCTGAGACGACCCGCCCTCCCCGCCTGTCGATTGTGAGGAAGACGGTGAACCAACTCCCTGTGGACCGCAGCGTCGCTGCAGCGCGCTGCACTTCGGGATGGCGCTCGGCCATCCGCGCGTAGTCTTCCTCGGTGACAGCTCGCTCCTGCACCTTGAATGCCTCGGGTGCGAAGGCACGCACCAGCTCCAGGCTCTCCGGCGCTTCGCCGCCCCACGCTGGCAAGGGATTCAGCAGAGAGCGAATGCCGGGCGGTCCATCCACCACATGACGGATCGTTCCGGCGCCGATATTCCCCTGCGGCCCGTTTCCTTCTCGATATTCGGCTCGAAATTCGGTTGAGATCTCCGGGCGCATTCCGTGCTCGTTGTCGCCGAAACGCAAGCGCGCCCGTCCATCCTCTTCCATCTCCGCCACGAAGTGGCGGTCCATGTTTCGGCTGCCAAGAAGATCGCGGCGCACTTCCCAAAATTGATGGTCACCCGAGAAGAGCCGGATGTGCGGGAGCGCGTGTTCAGGGCCGACCTGTTTGAGCTCGGCCGCCGGCCGATCTCGATGGTTGGCGGAAAGCGGAACCATGTGTGTCAGCGGACCGCCCGCAAGCAGTCAGCGCACGTTCGGATCCCTCTCCAAAGACGAGAGCAGGCTCATCGCGCGCGCGCCCGTGATTGGCGAGCACGACGTTGCCCCGCGCAACACTGACATCTTCGATCGCACGTCCGTCTTCACCGATTGACGACACGCACAGGGGAAATGGCAGGGCGTCGGCTTCATGCCACTCGACTTCTACGACAGGAGTGCCATCGAGTGGATCCACTCCGGGCTCGACACGCGTCAGCCGAACAACGTGCCTCTGGTTGGGATCGGCATCTGCTGCCGCACCCGTGCGTGGCCCTCGCACTTCTTCGAATAACAGCAGGTCTCCAGTCACCAGGTCGGGCAATGGACCGCGCAACGTGACCGCCGTAGCGCCCGCTGGCAAGCAGCATCGGTCATCGCTCCACGTGTAGAACTGCATTCTGTTGTGTGCCGGATGCAGCGTCAGCTCATCCAATGTCTCGAACACCAACGCACCGGCAGCCAACGCATCGGACAGCAGGTCTGATGGAACGACTGTTGGATTCGAGCCGAAACGTGTCAGCAACTGCGTGTGGCGCGGCACAGTGGCGACGGCATCCTCTTCGACCTCGAACGCCACATACGTGCGCGCGTTGGCGCCTTCGTGCATGAAATAGTCGCGAAGGCGAGCGTGGCGCCTCACGCTGATGCGCCGCCGCGCGGTTCCCAGGTAGGACTCCGTCCCAACGGCATCCAGGAAATAGCTCAGGTGGTCTCCCGCGTAAGCGAGAATTTCGACCAGTGAGACTCCCAAATCGGCCGGATTGCGTTCGCGCCAGTCCGGCACGAGAACGCTGAGCCGATCGAGCATCAAAGACCTGAAGCTTGCGTAGTCCCTGGCGAGATAGTCGATATCGGGGTTCTGAAAAGCAATAGGTGGACACGTGTCGGCTGGTTGGCAGTCGAAGTCGGTGGGGCAGTTGACTTTGAATGAGAATCGAACGCTGGACAGCCGCGGATCGAGCGTTGCGACGTTCAGCAGCCGCAGCGTGTAAACCGAATAGTCGCCAGGAGTGTCGACATCCACGTTGAGGATGTCATCGTGCACAGCCACTTCGACGACGTCCACGTTCGTGATTCGCGTCCCGCCTTCGATGAGCACGTTCTCTCTGAAGATGGACTCGGGGACAGGTGTCTTCAGAAAATGAATGCTCAAGCGACGTTGATCCTCGGACACCTCCAGAAAATCGATCCCATTGAGGTCCACGGCAGGATCCCGCACGGCCCGCCGCCGCCCTTCCTCCCCGCACACATAACGCGCCGTCACGTCACGTCTCCCGCACGAACTCGGCAGTGGTCCGTTGACTGGTACCGCGCGCGGTATAAACGATGCTGATGCGAAGCACCGCCTCTTCCCTGTCGACATCGACACGCTGGACGAAGAGGCGCGTGCCCAGTTGTTGTTGAAGGGCCGCCTGGACCGTTGCCTGCAGCGCGGTTGCCAGCACGTCCGTGCTGGGCTCGAACACGAGCTGCAGGATTGGCGTCCCGAATTCGGGGCGGTTGACGCGCTCGCCTGGCGACGTGAACAACACCTGCTCGATCAGGTCGCGGAGGTGCCGCTCCTCGTCGCTGGTGGCTGTGCGACCCCGCGGATCCACTTTGTACGGATAGGCGATCTGCATCATGTACCCACGACGTTGGCAGCAGGCTGTAGAAACAGTAGGCGTGCCCTGCGGCACCTGGTCGGCCGCCTGGCAGAACATCGGGTTGGGAGTGAGCAGCGCCGGTCGTCCGTTGATGAAGATGTGAGTCGAGAGCTGCACGCCACTCACGAAGGAGCATGGATGGGGGCTGCCGCTAGGCAGAGTGAAGGAACACCCGGCAATGGCTACCGGCAGGAAAGAGGTGACGAGCGACTGGCCGAACGTCGTGGCGTTCTTCTCAGCGACGATCGTCGGCGTTTGCCCCCCATGCGGACAGATCGCAAGAGCGCCAGGAGGCAACGCGACGAGGGCTGATGGGACAAGAGCCATGCGTCACCTAGGTCACGACCAAACCAGTGCCGTTGATGCTCACCGCGTTGCCTATCAGCGTAATCTTCGCCACGCCGTTCGTGATGGTGATGCCGGTATCGCTGACCTGAATCATTGCGCCGCCTGGCGTTCTCAGGACAATTCCTGACACGGGACTTACTTTCTGATCGTTTATCGAAACAACATGCCCACCGGCAGTTTGAAGCACGACGTTCTGCTGGGGAGCCACGACCGGCGCTTGTGCGAGCACCGGCACCTCCTCCCGGCCACCCCACCAGCATCCCGTCCAGATGGGATGATCGATCTCCCCCTGCTCGAACTCCACCCATACGCCTGCATTGACAGGTGGAACGAGATAGAAACCACTCTGCAGTCCCGTAAACGGCAGGCAGGGCATCGCCCAGTTGGAGACGTTGAGGCCGCTGACGTCGGGCACTTGAACTTGCAGGCGCCCGATACTCAGCGGATCCACGTTGTTGAAGACGCGTCCTCTGTATTTGCCGAAGTACGTGCGCCCTTCGCCGCCCGTCATTGAGGCACCATCGGGGTATTGGCGATCAAGTGATTTCGTTTGAGCGTGCCGCGCTGCTTGTACTCGCCGCGCTGTACGCTATGAGTCACGCGATCCACGTAGTACATCCCGTCATACGTAATCCCGGCGCCTTGCACACCGACGAGCTCACCCGCATTGAGGACATGGCGATACCTCGACACGTCGACCTCGACGGAACCGGTAATCGCATCTGGAATCGCGCTCGCCTCTTTGAACGCCATGAGCGCGACTTCGCCTGGCCTCAGCATTGTTCCGCCAGCGATGAGTTTCACGCGATCCTTCACGGCCGGCCTGACGCCAAGCGGAACGTGCGGAGAGGCTGGAATGGGCACGGGTACAGGCACCTTCATGGGACCGATCAGCCGCCAGAAGACCGGCACGTAGTTGGCCTCGCCGTCGTAAGAAAAGCTGAGAGACTCGACATTTGTTTCGGCATCCATGTTGACCTTGAGCGCCGGTTGTGGAATGCCCGTCCTGACTTCCGGGCCCCAATACGCAGTTGCGTTGCCGACGACGGGCCCCGGGATCAGGTGAAAGACGTAGCCGACACGGCTCGCCAGTAGTTGAATGAACGCCAGGTCTGTGCCTTCTCGGACCTTGATGTCTTCGAGGAGATTCGGGATGAAGTCAAACGGCGTCGGCACGATCTTCGGGACCACGCCGATCGCGGCGTATGGGGCCAGAACCAACGCCACCGCCGCGTAAGAGGGGACTGGGCGGCAGAGGCGTGCCTGAGAGGTCGACCAGATCCATGAGCGCCGTCAGGTCGAGGCAGGTCAGCACGAGCGCCGATTGACCTGCCTCATTGCTTGGCGTCACATCCTGCTGGGTCACGACGCCCTCGAAGACCGGCGTAGCTCTGGCGCCAACGACCACCACAAGCCGCACCCTGCACAGTTTCGGATCGAAGAATCCTGCCGGTAGCAGCACGCGATTGATTCGGGAGTTCTTGCCAAGGGTGAAAGAGAGCTGGCAGCCGCTCTGCCCCGTAGTCGAGTGCTGCACTTCAACCGTCGTCAGTGCCTCCATCAGATCTTTTGGCGCAGGTAAGGGATGCCCGGGCCCGATGGACAACGACAAGTGATACGCGCTACTCATCTACCTGTACCGGGATACCTTCAGGCAGCGTGATGCGCAGCCCACGACCCACGATCTCCGTCAGCTCGAGCGGATGCATGGCGTTGTTGGCATCGCACACTAGATGGAACTGCTCGGGGTCTCCGAAGTACTGCGCCGTGATGTTGTCGAGGCGATCCCCGGCAACAACCGTGTGCATCTGCACGGTCGCGAATCGATCGACGCGTGGGATGAAACGGCGACGAAGATAGGTCACCGTGCGTCCATCCGGCGCTTGCAGAGTTGCGGTCGCGATGCCGCGATAGCGGCTGGACGGCGAGAACATGGTTCTACCTTCTGACCGCCGCTCGAGTGGGGACAACGCCGCCCGGCTTCTCTCTGAGCGTCTCGATGAGACGATGGTGTGTCAGATACATCGTGGCGCCGCGGTGGTCGTAGGGCAGGTCGTTGACGCTCAGGACCTGCATGCCCAGCGTCACCTTCGCCCGGATTGGATTCAGCTCTTGATCGAAGGCCTCCTCCGTGACACTGAGCTCCGTGATCCGTACCGGCAGCAGGCGGTTCTTGCCCCACCCGAACAAGATCAGCGGTGTCTCGACCGGGAGGATCTCCAGCATACCCGCCATCGACCGCTCGTGGTTCTCCTGCAGGAGCGCGCTATCGGGGTAAACGATGCTCTCCAACGCCGCTAACTCGGGACGAAGCCCAAACTCCACGGCGTCCTCATTCTCGTCCGGGGACTCCAGTTTGTCTGTCGCATCGAGCTCCGCTTCGACTTTCATCGTCTCCACCGGTGGCCCGGTCAAGCGCATCGCCTCCGAGCGATCACCCCCTTCGCCGCCCGCGCCATGCACTTTCAGAGTGCGCGTCAGCTGCGAAGGATTGATCTGCAGCTTGATGAGACCCGTGTAATGGCCAGTCGCGGGGTCCATGAACAGGAGGGCCGCTTTCGCGTGGCGAGGAGATTTAGGAAAGGTTGTCATATTAGGAAGACTTGACGGCGCGTCACACTCAACCTGGTAGATGTACAACTAACTGATAGTCGCCGATTGTCACAGTAAAGCGAGTTACGCCTCTTCTCGCGAATTCTTGAACGATATGTCTTCTCCCAAAACCTGCAGCCCAAGCCAGACTGGGATCACTCCTGCTGGCGATAGTAGACAGGCCCTTGATTACCCGAGCGTCCGTCGTAAGGAACTCTGGAACAATGCCGGCTTGCTTCCCCGCTACCATAGCTTCCGCAACGATTGTCCTATCTGCGATTCCTCTGCGTGCTGATCCACCGACACCAGCCTCACGCAGTGTTTTCACAGTTTGGGCAAGGCCGGCGACATCCTCGATCGACGACGTGGGTGCAATCTTGGCTACAGGGAAAACGGGTGGGGCCTTCTCGATTGCACCCGATCCGCGCATCGATCTTGGTACGTCAAATTCGGGCGCGATGGCTGGCCCTCTCAGGAGCTCACGAGAGCCTGTGGGCGTCAAAACGATTGGCTTGCCCAATCTCTCCGTCGCTCGAACAGCGAGCGTCTGTGCCCCCTCTTGCAGCGCACTCTCGCCGCGCGTCAATTTGATCGACAGCGACGATGCGATGTTGTTATCAACCATCAACATACCGTCTCCCACTGGGACTCGAACAAGAGCGCCGCCAGCATTCTCTGTCGGGCGAGCCGTGGTGCGTTCGACACCTCCACTCACAGGCGGAGCTCCGGCCGGTTTTTTTTGTGCGAGCAAGCGCCTTGGCGACAACATTTGTGTTCGACGTAGTGCTGATATTCCAATCGCCTGTCCAGTCACTAGGTCATACACGATTGGGAATGTTTCCAGTATGAAGTTCAGGTTGTAATCGTCCATCGCCACTCGCGCTTCTTCCGCAGCCTCGAACAGGCGGGGCGTCGTGCTGCGATTCATGCCAGCAGCAGGGAAGAATCGTCCGCTTCGTCCATCATCGCCATTGGCAATCGCGTCACGTAGTTCATCCACAGAAAGGGTTTCGTTCTTAATTTCACCCAGGTCAACGACGAGCTCAGTGCCGTCTGGATAAACAAGCTGGATTTTCGTGGATAACCGACCAGCTTCGGCGGCTCGGAATGAAACGTCGTAGGTGGCTTGGGTGAAAAAGTCGACGTAATTCAGCGGTGCGTGCCTCAACACGCGACGGTTTTCCCGTCGAACGTTCTCAGCGTGGATAAGAGGCTGGAAAGCCTCGCCAATGGGACCGGTTACGGCTTCGACGTTTGCGGTCTCGCTGTCAGCGGACCGTGCTCGTATGAGGGCAGCGGCGAGCGGTCCTTCGACAAAACTGAAGGCCGCGTCAATCTGATCTCGAGCATGTTCACTGTCCACAGCCTTGTGGCTGCCGTAATCGAGCAGCAAGTTACCCACCGCTTCCAGTTCGGCGGCTGGCAAACGCAGTTCAGCTAAGTCGATCTCCTTTAGCTTTTGGACGTCGAAATAAAGCTCAAGCGCGCGCTCTGTCGGGCGCAAACCGACCGGGATGCCTAGTTCTTGTCTGATCCGCTCGCCCGTGCGTTGATTAACTTGCTGTTCGTCAGTTTCAGCCAGGAAGTCCTCGATCCGCCCGGTTTCACCCGCCCGCTCGCTGAACGGCCGCTCTGCTTTCTTACGTCGTGTTGCTGCTCTCGCTTTGCGCTGCCCCCGTCTTGCCTGTAGCTCCTTCTGTGCCTTGAGTGCGCGGATTCGCTGCTGTGTAGCGCTCAGCAACGTCTTAAGCTTTGCAATCTGTTCTGGCGTCGGTGGACGAAGTGTGGCGAGGTACTCTTGCAGCTCGTGAAGGAATACAAGATCTGTCAGTGCGCTTATTCGCTGTATCGCATCGGAGGCTGGTATACCTTTGAGTCTTTGCTCGACGAAACGTCGGGCGCGTTCGACTTCCGCGAAGGGAATTACGGTGAATCCAAAATCGCGAACCGCCTCGCCATCTTCCGCCGCCCGTTGAATTAGTGGGCCGTTCACTCTGCCGATTTCTCTTTGACCCGGCTCATCTTTCGCTCGCGATTGTTGAACGACGTGCGTCAGTTCGTGGGCTAAGAGTCGATCGCCAGCCAGCGTGCCTGGCGAGTATTTGGCCCGTCCAAAGAAGATGTCCCGCTCTATGGTGTAGGCCTGTGCTCCGAGCGCTTCCGCTGACCTGGCAGCTCGACTATCGGTATGAACTCGCACGTCACCAAAGCTGCGACCGAAGAGCAATTCCATCGACTGCGGAATGGCTGGCTTGGCGCCGCCGCGCGTACGACGAATCGTTGCATCTCGGTCGGGCATCTCCATGCGATGGTTCGCGATGCTATCCGCCTCCCGCTCGTACTTGTCTCCAGGTGTGCCCACCTTCGACTTTGCTTGGATCACCGGCGCCGAGGTCTCGTGCACTTTCACCCGGCCAAAGCGGTGCGCCAGCGTCTGCCGCTCGACGCCCCGGGGTTCGCCGTCGACTGCTCGGCGGGGGCGCTCTCGCTCGAGCGGTGCTGTTCGCACGGAGTCAGACGACCGCGATCGATCTGCCCTGGCGCCTGCGTGGACCGCTCTGCTCATCGCACGATGCCCCGATAGACGGAACGGGCGATTTGTCTCCCGATTGATCTGCCCGTGCTCGTCGATTCGACGTGGAACGATCCGGCATCCAGTTGAGACACATTTCGCCGCCGCCCAAACGGCGCGGCGCCCACTTCGGAACGGAGCAACGCCGCAAGCTCCCTCTCCACCTCGGCGCGGATCTCATGCTGGAGCCCCGCGTCAAACCCTCGCAGCACCAGCTCCCCGATATGCAGCTCGAGCTTCATCCCATCCACTCCCGAGTCTCCGCGTCGGTTAACGGCTTCTCCATCTTTGCGTATTCACTGCGCGCGGCGCTCAGGAGGTGTCGCATCTGCACGGATACACGTTCGTCTGCGGCACGAAAGGCGGCGTTCAGAGCGATGTTGCGAATATGACCACCTGCGATGTTGAGGCGCGCGAGCTTGGTGGCGTCCAGACCCTCGATCGGTGCGCCGCTCGGAAAGCTCTTGCGCCAGATTTCAGCGCGGTGCGTCGCATCCGGAAACGGAAACTGAACGACGAAGCGAATCCGTCGTTGAAAGGCGGGATCCAGCGCGGCCTTCATGTTCGTAGTGAGGATGGCCAGCCCGCGATATTCCTCCATACGTTGCAGCAGATAGCTGATCTCGACGTTCGCGTATCGATCGTGGCTGTCCTTCACCTCGCTTCGCTTGCCGAAGAGAGCATCGGCTTCATCGAACAGCAGGATCGCGCTACCCGCCTCTGCGGCATCGAAGATCTGGCGCAGGTTTTTCTCCGTTTCCCCGATGTATTTGCTCACGACCGAAGACAGATCGATTCGATACAGGTCGAGAGACAACTCGTTCGCCAGCACTTC
The DNA here is from genome assembly GCA_963784045.1 of Vicinamibacterales bacterium. Classification (GTDB taxonomy): domain Bacteria; phylum Acidobacteriota; class Vicinamibacteria; order Vicinamibacterales; family JAMQPK01; genus JAMQPK01. The sequence continues at coordinate 80,794 of CAWAPZ010000003.1, read as the reverse complement.
GGCCGCCATGGTCTTGCCGGTTCCACTGGGACCCCAGAACAGCGCACTGATGCCGAGACCCCGCGCGCTCCTGGCAGCAAAGCCCCACTCGTCGTAGACCGTGTAGCGGTGCCGCACCTGCACGACAATCTGATGCAGTATCTCGACCTTCGAGGCGGGTAGTACCAGGTCCTCCCACCTGGCCCGTGGCTTGATGTGTTGTGCGAGATTGGCCACCGCCGGCCGGGCCTGGGTACGACATGCCGCCCACAAGTCGGTGGCAAGGTTGCCTGGCGTCGAACGATCTTCGATCGACGCCGACCGCGAGAGCACCTCACGTGCGGCGGCTCGGATGGCGGTCGCACCGAGGTCGAACTGAGAGACGAGAGCAAGGCACTCGCCATTGACCGCGCGGCGTCCGCTATCGAGGATGCTTCGCCACACAGCAAGTTGCTCGGCCCGAGTCAGACGCGGAACGTCCAGCGCAATGTTCGAGCGCCGCAGGTCGATCTCGCGAGCGCGCGTCGCGGCGACGAGTGCCCCGCTCGTCGTTTCGAGGAAACGCCTGATCGCACTGCGGCGAACGGCATCGCTCGTGTCGATGTCATGGCAGTCAATCATCAGCACCCCCGCCATCAACGCGGCTTCCCGTGCCCACAGGCAGCTGAGCACGTCAACATCCGCCGGTGACACGGGAAGAAGCGCCGAGTCGAAACGGTACGCGGTGAACCCGAGAGCCTCCGCGGCGGCGGCCACAATCGCGTGCTTCGCCTCCGCATCCTGTCCATGAAGCTGCACAACGGGCAGCGTCGGGTCCTGTGATGCGTTCGACCAGAGCTCGGCAATCCGTTCGGCCACCTTGTGGTGGGAAGACACGAGATCACTTCGGGCCGCCAACGGCTCCACCAGGCTTTCAAGCCGTGGGTCCAGATAGGAGATGCCCGCGATGTAGTGGAGAATGCGCTCGTCGATACGCAGCGGGCTGGTCGTCAGCGACTCTCCCTGCTTGATTTCGACGAGCCGCCAGCGCCGCAGCGGGCTGCCCAGCGTCAGTGCGCTCCAGTGAGCGTCAGGCAGTGCGGCCAGGGCTAGGCTGTAAGTTGGCGCGATCGGGTGCCGCTGTCCCAGCGCATCCGCGCAGCGTCTCGCAAATTCTCCATCGAGTTCCACACCGGCACAGAGCAAAAGGATGTCTCGCTCGAAACGGCTCAACCGAAAAGTCTCGCAGAGAGCGTCGAGCGCTGGCGGAGCCTGCATGCTCGACGCGAGCGCATCGAGAGCCGCCCGTTGCTGAGGCAGTGACGCGTCGGGATCCGATCCATCTCTGGCGGCTCGATGCCGATCCAGGACGTCACCGAGCTCGTCCAGCGCATGGGTGAGCCATCGCTGATTCGCCACGAGCCACTCTGCGCTCGGAACCGCGTTCATGTCACCACCACCGTTGGTCCGATGAAACGACCGTTGGTCTCACTGTCTTCATCGGTGTCGACTTCCAGGCTAGATTCCGCGCCATCGACACGGACACGAACAAGGTAGGTGCCGGGCTCCACATTGGGGACGTCGATCGAAACCGAGTCCGATGGCTCGGCGTCGATGGCGTACGCACGAGTGTCGGCATCGGGCTCGAGCAGCAAATTCAGAAACAGCCGGACGCGTTGTCCAGCAGTCACGCCCGGAAAAAGCTCCAGATCAACACTGGCGGGAGTCTCGACGTCGGCCGGCGTAAATGCGACCGATTGAATTCGTGGCGCCACCGCAAGCGCCAGCACATTGGACTCGAAGCGAAGTTGTGGGGCCAGCTCGGAAACGCCGTGCGCAACGTACAGCGGAAGAATTCCGGCGCGCAGCGAACTCAATGCAGACAGATCGACAGTGATCTCGCTCGCTGAAATTACTGTCGCCGGCACTATCGCGCCGTCGACGTTGACGGTCACGCGCGCGGAGGCAAGACCAGTACCGAGGACCCGGACGATGCTATCGCCGTGGATAGGCTCACCCGGCCCTGCCGTAGGCTCGACACGCTCCAGTCGAATTCGACGAAACGGCTCGACGAAGATGCGGCGCTCTCGCACCGGCAGTGCCGGCGCCGGCGCCTCGACCTCTTCCTCGATCAGCACTACGGACGCCTGATACGCCACCGACAGCACGTAGGGGACCTGGAAGAACACCGACCACAACCTGGAAAGCTCTTCCAGGTTCAACAGCAGCGCCGTGAGCTTGACGCGCTCTACCTGTTCTGCGAGATCGGCGTCTCGCAGCACATGATTCGGATCGGTGCTGAGCACGGCGGCGACAGCCTGTTCGATGACCGTACTCGTGAGAACGGGCTGGGCATGCAATCTGCTCATGCAGCTGCCCATGAGCCGTTCCGGCACGAGGTCCAGTTCCGGACCGCGAAAGCTGATCAAGTAGTCGATGTTGAGCCCAATCTGGGGACGGCGGTTCAAAACTCCATTCGAACCGCGGGTTGGCACGTCGGCATTGGCCCACGCGGCGTTCGGGCTCACCTGATAGGGATAGATATTTACGGCCGGACCATCGCTGCCGTTGGCCGGTGCCTGAGGACGCCCGAGCGTGACCTCCGTGCCCGGTACCGCGCGCGTCGCCGCGTCCGAAAGCAAGTGTCGCAAGGTCTCGGTGACCACTGCGGGCGCGAGGAAGTTGCTCACCGGCGTTTCTCCTCGTGGCGCTTCAGATAGTCATCGAGCGACATGGCGTTGGTCGCAGCCCGGCGCGTGCTCGGTGGCGCCTTCGGCGGTTCCATGATGGCGCGCACTTCGACTCGTCCGATCGTCACTGCAACTGTCGGCTCCTGGTGCCTGCCGGACTTGCGCATCGGAAGAGAGCTCGTCCACGGCACGTCGCACGTCATGCCGGTCCGCCGCTCCTTTGCGCGTGATTTCTTTCGCGTGCACGATGGGCCGCGTCTCTTCGGGCCTTGAACCGGAAAAGCCTTCGGCCACCAAGGCTCGCGACGCCGGACGTGCTGATCTGATCGTTGATGCACCGGGCGCACCGGGTGTGTGTATCGCAGCAGGCCTTTCTGGCGGCGGTGATGGCGATTCGCTTCTCGTCCGCGCGATCTGCAACGGCGCGGAGCGCTCATTTTCTGGCGCCGCGCTCGACATCGAGGCGTCGCTTCGCCGCGGCCGCCGATCCGACGGCGGGTGCCATTTCGTATTCTCGATTACCGCCGACAGCGGCGGCGTCATCGGCGAGAACTCCGCTGGTCCCATCGCCTGCTCTTCTGGGACAGTTGACGTAGTCGTGACACGAGTCGTGTGAGCGACCTGGAAAACATCGACGGAAGATCTCTCGCTGGATCGGATGGGCGGTTGACGCTTGTTCGCGCGGCCAGTCGAGGGATTTTTGGCTGCTGTGGCCGGCGCCCGCTCAGCATCGTCCATTCGGGCAACCTCGTCACGCGCCTCGTCAGGAATTTCTGAGAGGCTGTCTGCGACAGCTTCGAACCGATACGGAGCTCTCGGCTTGATCGACTGGGCGACGCCGATCGCGCGTTCCGCCAGCCTTCGCAGGTAGTCGCTCATCGTGCCAGCAACTCCTCCAGGTACATCTGGCGCCGCAGTGCGCTCATGCTCAGAATGTCACGTTCGCTCCACGAGTACGCAGAAGCCAGGGTGTGAACGTCTGTGAGCAGCCGTCTGACATGGAGATCGATTTCCTGCCAGAGAAATGATGCGATATCAAGCAAGCTGTCCCACCTGTGCCGACAGCTCGGGCACTCGGCGTTGAGCATCAATTCTCCGTGCGGATCCGCTTGCGCGATCTGCTCGCCCAGCGCCACCGTCTCTTCCTCTAGCAGCTGCAGCGGCTGGATACGCGCCGTGCCGCGATAGGCGTCCAGTACGCATCGCTCGATCAATCGGCGGCGCACCTCGTCTGGATCGCTGAACGCTTCAAGGTCGAGAAAATCCCGGCTGGTAGGAACACGAAAGCGAACCGACAGATCGCCCGCTGTCCATTCCATCACGGAGCTCTCGCGCGGGCCGACCTGAAGGTCGGCACTACGAGTATTAACGTCCCCTATCGTTGTGCTGTCCGCCTCTGTCGTAATGTCCGCCCCTATTGTTGCGCTGTCCGCCCCTGTCGTTGTGCCGTCCACCCCTGTCGTTGCGCTGTCCGGCTCTGTCGTAGTGCTGACCTTTAGGTCAGCCTGAAGCTCGCGCGTGTCGACTTTTATCTCGAGCGACTCGCCACAGCGCGGGCAACGGACGATGGTTTCCAGCGTGGCACCGAAGAGTCGCTGTCTGAGCTGCAGTAATTGATCGTCACGGACGCCCAGAGGCATCGCCTCGAGATCTTCTGTGGATGTGTACGGAAGTGTCCGGCCGAGCAGCAGCAGAGCGCGCTCCGCACAGCCACGCGCCCATCCCTGTTCCCAGATGTCGACGAGATCAACCGTGGTGAGCGCCCGCATGATCGCAGGTCACGGCAGGGCAGGTTCCTCGGGCTCAGTGACTTGGACGTCGCGTTCCCATCCCTCGTGCTCCAGCTTGATGTGCTGGATGGCGACAACATTGGCGGCGGCATCCAATTCCGGCAGGGCCTGGTACTCGGATACCCAGCAGTTGTAGATCTTGTACGCGATCGCAAGCTGACCCGCCTCGTTGTAGAACTCGAGGATCATGTTCTTGCGAAAATTCTTCAAGGACAATTCTGCGCCAAGACCCGAGCCGAGGTCCCATACCTTGGCTGCCCATTTCTCGAATTCCTCGTCGTGGGTCACCCCTCGCTCGAGCGTAATGGGCTCATACTTGGTCTGGCCGGGCGACTTTCGCACGGTGCTTGGGTCGCCACCCGCACGATGCTCGACCACCTCGGTCGTTCGTTTGAGGGCGCCGACTTTGCTGACGCCGAGCACGTAACGGCCGTCCCATTTCGCGCGGAACTTGAAGCTCTTGTACGGATCGAATCGGTGGGGATTGACGGTGAACTGCGCCATGACTTGCTCCTAGGTCTGGATCTGACCTGCCATTTGCTGCAAGCGGATAAAGACAAATTCTGCGGGCTTCAGGGGCGCGAAACCGACCAGCACGTTCACCATGCCCAGATTAATGTCATTCTGCGTCGTCGTCTCTTTGTCGCATTTCACGAAGTAGGCATCTCGCGGCGTTGTGCCCTGAAAGGCGCCCTGGCGAAAGAGATTCTGCATAAAGGCGCCGATATTGAGGCGCAGTTCTGCCCAGAGCGGTTCGTCGTTCGGTTCGAACACGGCCCACTGAGTGCCGCGATACAGGCTCTCCTCGATGAACAGCGCGACGCGGCGCACGGGGAGATACTTCCACTCCGATGCGAGCAGGTCATTCCCTGCAAGGGTGCGCGAGCCCCACACGACCGGGCCGGCCGCCGGTCGCAGGCGCAAGCAGTTCACTCCGAGCGGGTTGAGTTCGCCGTTTTCTGCATCGCTCAGTTGTACGCTCAGTGCCGGCACGCCCACCAGACCAGCCTCGAGGCCCGCCGGCGCCTTCCACACCCCACGCTGTCCATCGATGCGCGCAATCACGCCGGCGACCGTGCCGCAGGGAACGAAGTGCTCTACCTGATTTTCTCGAATCGGGTTGGGCTTGCGTATCCGAGGGAAGAACAGAGCGGCATTTTTCTTATTCGAACCCAGCTCGCCGGTCAGAGCGGGCAAGCCGTCACGAGCCGCCTCGACGCTCGTCCAGACGCGTGGGGGGTCGACCAACAGTATCACCCGCCGGCTTAGAGCGTAATTGGACGCGACGCCCCATACCGCCGTTTCAACGTCGGTGCCAAACGAGAATGGAGGGATACACAGCAAATTGATCAGATCCGCATCATCGAGCGCAAAAAGCCCCTGCTTTCTCAATCTGTTGCCTACGTAATCCCTGAGATGATCGGGAAACTCCGCCGGCTCGATGTAGTTCCTCGCTGTCAGGATCTCACCATCGAGCGTCTCCGCCGAGTCTGGGGCGTCCGGATCCGGCGTGAGTGAAAACTCCAGGGGAGCGATAGGCGTCGGAGCTGAAAAGTCGTCGGGAAGCTCCGGCAACCCGTTTGCGTCACGGGGCACTCTGACCAGCGCGGACTCGCTGTCCAGGACGCGATCGATCCGTCTGCGGCTTTCGACGATCGTCAGGTTATTGAACACCTCGCGCGCGCCCGATGAGCGATCCCCAACGATGAGATTGAAGATTTGATCCGGTTCAACCTCAAGATCTTCGGCAATCTCTGCGGCCAACTGCTCAGTTGGAGCATGGGCGACGGCTCTCAACTCGAGGGCCCACGATCCTTCATCTTTCGCTTCCAGAGAAAGGCCTCCGCCTGCCAGCGTGACCCGGTTCGGCCCGTCTTCCGTTGGATTGAGAAGCCGGACGATGACGGCGGCGCTGCCCCCGTTGAGATAAAAATCGCGGACCGCGTAGCTCATGGTGCTCTCGGACCAGAGCCCTCCGAACCTGCGTTCGAAATCTGAAAAGTTGTTCACTCTAACAGGATGATTTACCGGACCGCGTCGTGCTCTGCCGACAAATGCGGTAATCGATGTGGCCACGCCCGTGATGGTGCGGACTCCGCTTGGAACTTCCTCGACGTAAACGCCTGGAAAGGTCGGTACAAGCATGAGTACTCTCCCTTACATGGCGCGAAAGCCGGCGTTCGCCGATTGGAATCGGCTTTCGCAAGTGCGGAGGTCGCAGTCTAGTCCAGAACCAGCTGGATCGCTCGCCGATGTCCGAGGCAGTCCTCGAAAATGTGCAACTTGATTGCAAGCGAGCGGTGGTATCACGAAGAACGACAGGACGGATGAAAACGAACGCATGCGGCGACAGCAACAATCAACTGTTGGTTACACGACCAATATTGACGCGTCGACCTGTCGGCAGGGACCGAGTGCATCTGATGGGTCACTTCCGTTGACGGCTATTGCGCGCAGGCGGCCCACGGGTCGATCCTTGACGCGCGGCGCGCGGCCAGCCATGCCGCCATCAGTCCCACCGCCATCAGCAGCAGCGTGACGAGCGTGAACGCGATCGGATCACTGGTCGTCGTCGCGGCCGTCGCCCCAACCGCCATGCAGCGGACGCATCGCGTACCGCAGAACGAACCTGGCGACCGTGCCTCCAAGGGCGCTGCCGCGTACGCACGCGGTCCGGAAGTGCATCCCGCCGTAGACGCGCGCGTTGGCCATCTCCTCGATGGCGCTCGAAAAGCCGAAGAATGACCGCAGAGTGCCCGGCATGATTTCTGAGCTCGCGTCGAACGCGGCATCGTCGCCGAACATTGCACCGAGAACGGTCGCGGCAGCGCCAGCCAAAGTTGAATGGCCGGACGGATATTCGGGATGGGCCGACGTCGTGAGGAAGGGGGTCCAAGATGGGTCGGGATCGGTGCTGGCATTTCCGTCATCGTCCAGGGAAGAAATCGCGGTGACCGGACGCCAGAAGACGTACCGATACTTCGCATCCCACGCGGCAATCGAGGAATCCGCCATCGCGATATGCAGCACCGCGAAAAGATGGGCGTTCTCGACCAGGGTCCGATGACGTGCCGCGGCGAGCTGCGTTGCGATGCGGTTCCAGTAGAGGGTACCGTTGCCGCTCCAGAACCTCGCCACATCGGCGTCGTCCGGTTGTCGCAGAGATCCCGATGCTCCCCCCCACATCCGCGTTTCGTTGTAGTCCGCCGCGTAATCGGCGCTTGCCAGCGCGGGAGGCGGCGCAGGACGGAACTGGGACGGCCGTGTCAGCACCCACGGCGTCATCGTCGCGAATTGCGGTCCTGAGCCCGAAAGGTTGCCTGGCGGCGTAGGCCGCCAGAATCCAAGCGTCGCAGATCCCATGAACGGCGCCATTGCGGGTGTGAACCCATCGGATTGCCGTGCTACCCAGATGCTGTCGGCCACGGCCTGACCCCATAGCATGCCCCGCTGGACGGCCTGCGCTGAGCCGAGAACGGCGATCGACGCGTTACGGCGCATCGTCAAAGGGCCTGACTGGGCTGGGTACAGCCTGATCAACATCGCGTACGACGCTTGGATCGCAGCAGCGCGTGCCGACGTGCCTGACGGTGCACGGGCCGCGATGTGGAGCGGTTTGTACGAACTGTCGATCCCATTGACGGCATCGAAGACGGCAGCCGCGACGAGTGCCGCCGAGCGGCTGGTCACCAGCGAATTCGGCGCCGGTACCGAAGACAGAACGGTGTCGTTCAAAATCTGATTCCACTCGAGAACCGGATCGACGCGGGTTCCAGAGGGGATTCTGTGTGCCGATTGCACTGGGACAGCCCCCGAAGCTCCCAGAATCGGCCCATCCGCGAGCATTGCCACGACTCCCCCACTGGCGAGGACCGCGCATGAGAAAGCAAGACGACTGCCCATTTGAATTGCTCCTTTCGGTTGGTCTAACAGATGGTTGCTGAACAGGACATCTGCGATCGACCGACAATCTAGTGAACGGCAGCAGACGTGGCAATGGTCGCCGGGTGGCTTTTCCATGAGGTTGCGGGTGAGCACGCAAACTCTTGCCAAAAAGGACTTTGTGCCCCTGGGTGAGCGAGATTTGAAGCGAGCGCCGATGATAGACTACGTTTGCTTGGACGCTTTCAGCAGATAGGGTAGAGCTTGGCCGACAACCGGCAGTTTCGATTCGGTATCTTCGACTTCGATGCGGCCACCCTCGAGTTGCGCAAAGCGCAGCGTCCCGTCAGGTTGAAACCCCAGTCCCTCAAGCTCCTGAAGGTGCTCGTTTCCCGCCCGCGCCAGCTCATCTCAAGGGAGGAGATACAGAGGGAGCTTTGGGGCGCGGACGTGTTTGTGGACTTCGAGCAGGGCGTTAATCACAGCGTCAAACAGCTCCGTGCGGCGCTAGGAGACGATGCGGACGAGCCTCGCTACATTGAGACGCTTCCACGACGTGGGTACCGTTTCATCGCGCCCGTGGAATTGTTCTCCGAGATCGAAGAGCCCGCGTCCCTCGCTTCCACAAACGGCCACCCGCGATCGTTCCGTCGGTGGCAGTCCAGCGCGGCCTATGTCGCCACCCAGGTGGCCAGACACAAGGCAGCTACGTTCCTGATCGCGTGCGCCCTGGCGGTGGTCGTGGGCGGTGTGTGGTGGGCGGTGTCCTGGCGGTTGTTCGGGCAGTACGAAACCCGATCAGTGGCTGTGCTTCCATTCAGTACCATCGGCGGCGGCGACCAATATTTTGCCGATGGCATTACCGAGGCGGTCACCACGGAGCTAGGGAGAGTTGGAGGGCTGCGGGTGATCGCGTCGAACAGCACTTTCGCATATCGGGACAAGACGGCCTTCCGCGATATCGCGCGCGAGCTTGGAGTCGGGCTCGTCGTCAGAGGTTCTGTACAGCGCGCTGGCGGCAAGGTGCGTATCGACGTGAGCCTCGTCGACACACGGGATGATACGGCGCTGTGGAGCGAACGCTACAGCAGGGAGCTGACCGACGTATTGACCGTGCAGGATGAAATCTCCCGGCAGATCGCCAACACCCTCTCAAGGACGCTCGGCGCCGCGCCACCGGCGAAGCCGCCGTCGCTCGTCACCACTCATCCGGACGCGTACGACGCCTATCTGCGCGGTGTATGGCACCTGAAGGGACACTCATCCGCCATTGCGAGTGGAGGGACGCGTGGAACCCCTCTCGTGCAGGCAATCGAGGAACTCGAACGGGCAGTGGCTCATGACCGCAACTTCGCGCTGGCGCGCGCCGCGCTCGCCAGCGCGTACACGCAGCGGTTTTTCTACGATGCCACAGACCCGGTCCTTGAACAAAGGGCGTTCGTCGAGATTCAGCGTGCGCTTGCGATCAACCCAGAGCAAGCCGAGGCATATCTTGCGCGTGCGCAGCTCACATGGAATCTGCGCAACGGATTTCCGCACGAGCGAGCCATCACCGACCTTCGGCGCGCTCTGTCGATCAATCCCAACCTGGCTGACGCCTACGTGGAACTGGAAAAGGTTTACTACCATATAGGACTAACGGACAAGGCGGTGGATGCGGACGCGCAGGTGCAGCGGTTGGATCCAGCGGCGGTACCGGGCGCCAACCGGAGGGTCCGTGCGCTTATTGACGCCGGCCGCCTGGAGGAAGTGCGGCACGAACTGGATCGCCATGGGCCCCGTATATCGCACTACGCGCGCGCTGATGCCCTGATGGCGTTGGGGCGACTGGAGGATGCCTTGCAGCTGCTCTCGGGCTCGAGGGCAGTTGAGAGTGGCGCCCCGGAATCGGACATCGGCGCCATCGCCTTGCTGGGAGTGGTGTACGCCACACTCGGCCGCCGTGAGGACGCTGAGCGAATGATGGCCGCAGTACTCCCTGCCGCGGAGAATACGACCGCGCTCTCTCACGTGCATCACGTCCAGTTTCACATTGGCAGCACGCTTGGCATTCTCGGCCGCCACGACGAGGCGGTGCGCTGGCTCACGAAGGCCGCTAACGAGGGTTACCCGTCGTATACGCGGTTCTCAACGGATCAAAGCCTTGCGCCGTTGAAAGGTCACGCGGGTTTCATTGCACTGCTTGCGCGATTGCGGCAGGATCGGGATCGCTGGCAGAAGACGCTGTGACCGGAAAGTGGATTGACCGGGTCCGGAGGCGCGGGCGTGAGTCCCTTGCAACGTGCAGGCGGGGCACGGTTGAGACCGCCATACCGCCTGCTCGCGGCCTCGCCGAAGGCGGTCCAAAGCCTCAGGCGGTGTCGTGGCGGTGTCACTCGGGTGGTCACGACTGAGAACAGGCGCATATTCACGCACGATTTCAGCGATGACCTCATGACCGCCCGCCAAGACCGAAGCTGACAAACCGCCCTGCTCGTTCACGCCGCCGAACAGAAAATCCTTCTCGCTGATTGGTCTGCCGCAACGACCACGGCAAAGATCCTTGTACAACTAGGTTATCTGCAGGCTGGAACGGAAACACAAAGGAACGTAGAACATGGCTGATCCATTGAACCCGAAGGACTGCGGCCTGTGCGTCTCGAATTCCCAATTCTCGCGGAAGTGCAGGGCTGAGATGACGTTGCGTGGTGCCCGTCTCAACTTACGCTGTCTCGCGCATGAAGGACCTCCTGCTAACCCTGCTTCACTTGGCCCCATGACGACGCTGTGTAGCCAGAGTGGCGTGCGCGCGGTGATCGCGGAGAATCTCCCGCTCAAACAACAACTGATCGTGCTGCTCCGGAGCTAATAGATGGTACTGGAGGCGGCGGGAGTCGAACCCGCGTCCGAAAGCACATCATCAAGAAAATCTACGTGCGTATCCGCTTCCAGGTTCTCGTATCCAGCGTGAGGAAGCGGCCAAAACCGCCGGATACCAGACTCGGTAAATCTCGCCTCCGAACGCCGAGCCGCCGTTCGGAAGCCAGCCTGCTTAATGTCGTTCGGCCCCCAGCCACCAGGCGAGGCCGGGGCGAACGTCACTGCTTAGTTAATTAAGCAGCGAGAGCGTACTGATTGTCCGCAGTTAACGGATGTTCCATCAGATTTACGAGTTAATGGTGCTCGGCACGCATTCCTTGAGTCCATACCTCCGTCGAAACCGGAGCGCCCCCAAAGGAGTGACTTCTCTATTATCGCATGTACTACAATGACTTCCATGCACTTTGTCTACATGGTGCGCTGTGCCGACGGGACCTTCTACACAGGCTACGCGCGCGATCCTGAACGGCGTACACACGTGCACAACAGCGGCCGCGGCGCGAAGTACACGGCGCAGCGCCTTCCTGTCTCGCTCGTCTATTCCGAATCGTGCGAGTCACGCAGCGCGGCGCTGAAGCGGGAGTTTGCCGTGAAACGCCTCGCACGGCAGCAAAAAGAGTTACTCGCGGGAACGGCCGCGCAAATTGTCAGGCCTTCTCGGCAGACACGCGACCCAGCGGCAACCTGACGCTGAACGTCGACCCCTTGCCCTCGCCTTCACTCGTCGCGTTAATCGTGCCCCCGTGCATTTCCACGATATGGCGAGCGATGGCAAGCCCGAGCCCCAACCCGCCGTGCACGCGTGTCGTCCCGCTTTCCGCCTGGCGGAAGCGCTCGAACAGATACGGCCGAAACGACTCGCGGAATCCAATGCCCGTGTCGGTGATGGTGATCTCGACGTGCGAGTCATTCTCCATGATTCCGATATCGATGCGGCCGCCACGCGGTGTGAACTTCACGGCGTTGGACAGGAGATTCCAGACGACCTGCTGCAGACGGCTGTGATCGCCGGACACCGTAGCAGTCCCATGACCCAATGAGACTTTGACGCGAAGGCCTTTCGCCTCCGCTGCCGGCGTCACCGTGGCGATCGCATCTTCGACGACGGCGGCGACATCCGTCGGCTCCACCTTCAGCCTCGCTTTGCCGAGGACGATGCGCGAAACGTCGAGTACGTCCTCAACAATCTGCGCCAGCGCGACGGCATTGCGGTCGATCACCTCCAGCGCCTGCGGAACTTTCGCTTCGCCGATCGCGCCGGACTGCAGCATGCGCGCATAGCCGAGGACGGCATTCAGTGGTGTGCGCAGCTCGTGTGACAGCGTCGCGAGGAACTCGTCCTTCAATCGATTCGCACTCTGCATCTGCTGGTACGACTGCGCGGTCTCGGTCGCCATGGCTGCACGGGTCGCCAGATCCTGAGCGACGCGCACATCTTCCGGTGAAAAGTGCCGGCCGGACTCGGAGGTCGCCAACGTCATTGCGCCCAGCGTGCGATCGTGCGCGATCATCGGCACGCACATGTAGGCGACGAGATCCAGCGACCGGAGCCGCTCGAGGCGTTCCGAGTCGTCCCGCGCGCTGCCGGTGACGATGTCATCAGTGACGTGGCGGATCAATAATCCCTTCTTGGTGCGTATTACCCGGGCCGGACCGGCAAGGCCGATTTCATCATCGTCGAGCTCTCGAAGCACGTCGGCGGTATTCACTTTTTCCGGCAGGACGTGCGTCGCCGCAACGCACGCCGTGTTGCCGTCTTCGGCGATCACATCGAATGCGCAGTAATCGGCGAGATATGGCACCGACACGCGAGCCAGCGCCTGCAGAGTGACCTCGTAGTCGAGCGATCTGGTCAGGGTCAACGTAGCTTCGGCGAGGAACGCATCGCGTTCGCTCGCTCTCGCCAGCAGTTGTTCCGCGCGCTTGCGATCCGAAATATCCCGCGCGATTTTCGATGCCCCAACCACCAGACCATCGCCGTTGAGAATCGGCGAGACGCTCAGGGAAATCGGCACCAGCCGGCCGCCCCGTGCGAGCCGAATTGTCTCGAAATGCTCGACGCGGCGGCCTTCGCGTATCGCGCCCAGCACGACGTCTTCCTCGGATTGCCGATCATCGGGAATGATGCGGCGAATGGACGTGCCAATCATCTCGTCGGCGGTATACCCGAACATGCGTTCGGCCGCCTGGTTCCATGACAGGACGATTCCGTTTAAGTCCTTGCTGACGATGGCATCATCGGACGACTCGACGATAGCGGCGAGACGGCGAGCGATTGAATCCGTACTGTCCGTCACGTCCTCAGACTACCATCGCCCTCGCCGAGACGGGTAGAGTAGGCAGGCATCGGTACTGCACCGATTTGCCCTGGAGGTCAACAGGATGAATTTACGAGACAAATACACCCATGCCATTCAGACGGCAAAGAACTTCAGGATGGATGGCTCAGCGGAGGAGCGTGACGGCAGACTGCATTTCGACGGGGCGGTAACCTCAGAAGCCGAGAAGAACGCCATCTGGGACGCGATCACGACCGTCCCAGAATGGCGCAATGAAGTCGTCGCAAACATCAAGGTTGTGCCGAAACCCGGCGTCAGCGCACCGGTTTCGTCGATGAAAACCTACATCGTGAAGTCTGGCGACACCCTGAGTGGAATCGCTCGGGAATATCTCGGAGATGCGAGGAGTACATGCGCATTTTCGAGGCAAATCGAGACCAGCTGAGCGATCCCGACAAGATTACGCCTGGTGAAGTGCTGAAGATTCCTGCCCTGGATCGACAGCTTGGCTGAACCCTCAATGCGCCCGGTGGTGAACGCCAGTGAACCTGGCCTTCACTCGTTCCACGGCGTGCTGGAGCTTGTAGGGCAGGCTCTGCGCGGCCCCCTGCGCCGCCGCCCGCTCTTCCGACGTTTTCGCGTACGGGACGATGAACATCAGCAGCACATATAGTCCGATGGTCAGCATCGGCGGCCGATCGGCGCGCGTCACTTCCAGAACGGCACCCATCACCCACACGACCCGGACGATCGTAGGATCGATGTTGAAATACGCCGCAAGCCCGTTGGCCACGCCGCTCAGGACCGCGCCTTCACGAATCTGATACAACCGCTTCGGCTGCGTCGCGGCCGGCGGCGGCGGAGGCCCCTGGGACGCCTCTGTACTGCTGTCGACCGGGCCGATCTCGCGCAGCATCTGTTCGACCTCGGCAGTCGTCACGACGGTCTTGCCAGGTCCAAGATGGCGCTGGCACTTCTCCGCGATCGATTGTTCGAGATCGCGGACGATCTCGGAGGCATCCGGATTCCCGCCGAGGCGGGCGCTCGCGTCCGCGAGATACGCGCGCAGCGCCTCGTAGCCGTCTTCGTCGAGCTGGAAGGCGTTGCCGTTCAAGTTGATCGTGATGACCTTCTGCATGGTTAGCCTTGTCCTACGGTTTCAAGGGTGTGGTTGATGTACGCCCAGTAATCGGTGAGCTCATCGAGCTGCGCTTTTCCCTTCGGCGTCAGCTTGTAGTACTTGCGCGGCGGGCCGGCATCGGACTCCTGCCACTCATAGTCGACAGCACCCTCGCGCCGCATTTTGCTCAGCAGGGGGTAGAGCGTGCCCTCCTGCGTCGCGAACTCGGTGGTGCTGAGGCGCCTCAGCATGTCGGCGACGTACACTTTGTCGCTGGCAATGATCTTCAAGATGAGGAACTCGAGGAGCCCTTTCCGAATGGAGGCGAATTTTTCCTGAATCAGCGATGCACTCATCAAGCTACCTTTAATAGACAAGGTAGCATAGAGAGAAAAGGAGGTCAATCCAGTACTGCCAAGAAATAGGAATTCGGACTAAAATGTGAGACTTTAAGGGTGATTCATGGCGAACAGATCACGGCCCTCCCAGCAAAAACGGCATAAAGAGCGCGCGCGGCAGGAAAAGCAGAAGATGAAGTTCGAGCGCCGCCAGGAAGCGAAAGTCAACCGGACGAACAGCCCCCGTCAACCGGGCGAAGACCCGGATATCGCCGGAATCATTCCCGGACCTCAGCCGCCGCGGGAAGACATGCTGGGAGATGACATCGACGAAGTCGAGGTCGAGGCCGAAGAGGCTTAGGTTTCGCTCGCCTTCCGGTTTCTCTTCCTACTCTCGAAAACTTCGAGAACTGTCTGGACAGCCTCGTTCTCTTTGTGGCGGAGTTCCCGTTGAATACCGGGAATCATGTACCAGGCGCGAAGGGCCTTGTAAACGTCATTTTCCTGGTTCTGGAGCTCTGACGGGCTTTTCTTGACGGGAGCTGGCATGGCGTAACTATAACAAGAATAAAGGACTAGGGGAAGGGGGAGATGCCTGCGGAGCTACTTGCGGATTTCCACCAGCCCGATTTTGTTGACGCCGCTTAACGCGAGTGCGAGATTGCCGTCCTTGGTGACGCTGACGTTGCGAACCACTCCGCCACCCGACGGGATCGGCCACGTCTGAAATTTTTCGCTCGCCGGATCGAACATCACGATTGTGTTCGGCTGCACGCCCGATTCGCTGTACCAGACTTTGCCGTCGATCACCGCGATGCCATACGGCTGCGATGCCGGACCGGCAGGCGAGGCCCATTCCTTTACTTCCGACGTCGCCGGGTCGAGCTTGCCGAGAAATCCGCGCGCGTGGTCCGAGTACCACACGTTGTCCTGCGCGTCGATCGCGAGGCGCCGCGGGCGTGAGGCGGGGTCCGGGAGCGTCCACTCGCGAATCACCATCGTCGCAGGATCGATGCTCGCCACTTTGTTCGCACCGAACTCCACGAAGAACGGCACGCCCTTCGAATTGATCATGATGCCGTAGGGCAATGATCGGGTCGTCGGCGAATTACGCAGCGCGAGCTCGCCGTTGACTGGGTTCAACTTCCCCACCATGTTGCCACCCTGCACCGTAAACCAGAGCGTCCCCGTCTGATCGAACGCGAGAGAGTGTGGATCTTTTGCGGCAGGATCGGGCATCGGATATTCGGACACCTGACCCGTCCGGGGGTCCAGCTTGCCGATGAGCCCTTTCGCATTCCCGGTATACCAGATATTGCCGGCCTTGTCCTCGGTGAGACCGTGAGGACCCGACGCCGGCGTCTTGAGGGCGAATTCCTTAATCTGCCCCGTCTTTGGATCGAGACGCCCCAGGACGTTCACCATCTGGCCCGTATACCAGATGGTGCCGTCCGACGCGGCGAGCGGATCGTGCGGACGCGATTTCGGCGTCGGCACGTCCCATTCGCGGATGGTGACAGATGGACCGTGTGAAGAGACTGGAGCAACGTGACCAGGCGCGGCTTGCGGCGCACTTTTCTCTGCCGGCTTCTCCGCCGGCTTCTCTTCGGCCGGCTTCTCTTCGGCCGGTTTCTCTTCGGCGGGCTTCGACCCTTTCAGCGGCCAGTTCTTCGCCAGGTACTCGACCAGCACCTTGGCCTCTTCTTCGTTCACCTCGGCCCCGAGATCGATCATGTTAACGACGACTTCGTGCCATTCTTCCGCGCTGCGGCCGAACGTGGTCACCTGCTCGGGCGCGTGGCAGGTACTGCACTTCTTCTCGAGGATTTCCTTCCCAGGACCGTCTGGAAACGCCTGAGCACGTGCCGCCGCCGGCAATGCCAGGATCACCGCTGCGATGAGCGGCACTAATGAGTGCTTGAGCATAATTCCTCCGTCCTTTAGTTTACCCGCCTTCGCCGCCACGCGGCGATCCGCCCACAACCCTTCAGCAGGATCTCAGCGGAGCTCGCTGATCTGACGAGCGGCGGCGGACGCGCCAGGCGCTACTCGCCACGCGCGAAGTAGTACCCGTCGTTCTGTTCGACCTTCATTCGGCCGCCGAAGGTCTCGCTGAGGTTCCGGTCGGTCAACATGTCGCGTTTCACGCCATCCGCAGCGATGCGGCCGTTTCTCAACAGGATGACCCGGCCAATTTCCGGGACGATTTCCTCGACGTGATGCGTAATCAGGATAATTGTCGTGCCATCTCTCGCGATGTGCCGCACGCGCTCCATGAAACGGTGCCGGCCGACGACATCGAGTCCGGTCGTCGGTTCGTCGAGAACGAGCGCGCGCGGGTCGGTGACGAGCGCCCGAGCCAGCAACACGCGACGAGCCTCGCCGCTCGACATCTCGTTCATCAGGCGGCGGGAGAGATGACCGGCACCCATCTTGTCGAGCGCGTCTGATGCACGCCGGCGCATCTCGTCGGTCACCGTGCTATAGCGAAGAATACCCTGCGACGCCACGAAGCCCGAGAGCACCGCCGCAAGCCCGGTGATCCGGCCTTCGCTGTTGCCGCCGACGAAGCGCTGATGCAGATCTGAGGACACGATCCCCAACTGAGGGCGCAACTCAAAGACATTCCAGTTGTCGTCGCCAAAGACCCGCACCGGCGAGGCATCATCCGGCAGTGGCAGCGCGCGCTCCTCATGGGTGAGCAGCCGAAGAAGCACGGATTTGCCGGCGCCGTTCGGTCCGAGGATGGCCGTATGTTCGCCGGCACAAATGTGTAACGTCAGCCCGTGAAGGACAGTCGCATCGCCTTTTACGACACTGGCATTGCGTAACTCGAGAACCGGATCGTTCATCGCGCCGACATTGTAATCCCCGCGCGGAGGACTCCCCCGCCCGAGAGCTGCTCTCCCGGCACGAAGCCCCGCGACTTGTAGCCTGCAGAGATCAGAATTCCCTCTGACCACCGCGATCGCAGCGCGCGCGGCATCGGCAAGACGAGAGTGCCCATCGCGCTCGCACCGGTGTGTTGCGCGTCAGATGTCTTGTCTGCGAGCAGCTCGGGCTGTCGCCATGCTTCGACTGAGAGGTCGATCGAAAGACCGCGCACGCGCAGCACGTCGGCCGCGCGGCCACCAATACCCCACGTCGAAGACGCGCCGGTATCTCCTATACGCAGTGCGACATTGGTCATCCGGCGCTCTCTGCTCTTTGCTCTCTGCTCTTGCCGAAATGCTGTCCGTAGCGTCCATTCCGTGCCGTACGGCACGAGCGTGTATCCGAGCGACGGCAGGATGCGCACGCCGCCGCCTAGCGGAATCAGCGGCATCGGCCCGGTAGTGTTTCCGTTACCGATATACGACACAGTCAATCCGTAGAGCGCGTAGTACAACAACGGATCTGCGAGGGTAAGCAGCGATCGGCGTTGAGCCTCGTCGCGCGTCGCAGGCACGCACGGAGTAGTGCACGCCTCGTGGAATGCGTGCAGAAAGTCCGACGGGTCGTGGCCTTCTACAGATGTCGGCGACGCACTCAGAATATAGCTCATGGCAGTCATCCGCGATTCGAAGTACAGCCACGCTTCGCGATAATGCAATCGACCCCGATCAACTGCGCGTTCTGATATCGCGTCGGCCAGTGAATGCTGTGCTTCAATGCCGGCCGCGGATACGTTCATGTTCGCCAGCGGAGAAATTGGAAAGGAACCGTTGAATCTCGTGAACGCATCGCCGGATCCGTACGGAATCGGGGCATCAAAGCCGTACTGGAGACTTCCCTCGCCGAGCTCCCGGAATCGGGCGCCGTGGCCGAACACCTCATGGGCCACAACCATCAACAGGTGATCCTGTGGCATGTCGAGCGCCAAAAATTTCCCCGCTCGATAAAGAACACCCAGCGCCAGTGCCGACCGGCTGCGTTCTGTCCCCAGCCTACTCGGCAGCCAGCGATCCTCGACGGACGCCGTCACATGTTGCAGCGTCACCAAATCCTGCGCGCCTGCCGCCGGCGTCATGTATGAATCGAACACAACCGCGTAAGGAATCGCCGCCTGCGCGGACGCTGACGAGGGAACCGCAAAGCCGAGAATCGCGAGGATGCAGCCGCGCATCTGGTGAATATAGCCCGGCGTTCGCACTAGTGCGCGGTCGGCCAATTGGTACTCGCATTGCAGACCACCGGGCCATGAACAAAGAAGAACCGAATCCAGCGTCAGCGAAGGAACAGGCGGAAGGGTCGAGAGAGAACGTCAATCCCAGTCCGGACAGACGCCGCCTCGAGCCGGATCACGACGAAGACGTGAACGGCTTGAACGGAAAGACCGACTCCGGCCCCGAACCGGACGTCTTCGGACGAGAAATACCACCCCAGGAATGACGGGGACGTCAGGCCGACCTGAAGGTCGGCACTTACCGGGCAGCACTAGACGATTTTCGTCCAGTTCTTGACAAGGTATTCCGCAGTCCTCCACGCGAGCGCCTGCACGGTGAGCGTGGGGTTGTGCGAGCCGCTGGTGCCCATTACAGACGCGCCGAGAACGCCGAGATTCGGCACCTCGTGCGCGAAGCCCCATCGATTGACGACGTTCGTCTCGGGGTTGTCGCCCATGCGCGTCCCGCCATACGCGTGCGTCGACGGTCCCATCGTGCCGAGAGGATTCCTCACGATGTCGGTTGCCCCGGCGGCGCGATACCACTGCTCCATCTTGTCGGCGGCGTACACGGCGGCTTTGCGCTCGTTGTCCTTGAAGTCGGCCGTGATCCGGCAGACCGGCATGCCGAGCGGATCCTTCACCGTGGGGTCGAGATCGAGATAGTTGTCCTCGTACGGCAACGTCGTCTTTTGCATGTACGCGCCGTGCCAGCGATCGGCGTTCTGCTTGACGAACGCCTTCCACGACGATCCCCATTGCGGCGCTTTGCCGAAGGTGGTCATGCTGGCGGCGGCAATCGGCCGCCGATCCGAGTAGGCGAACAGGTTGCCTCCGCCGATGAAATCCAGGTTCGAATGATCGAAGTTGTCGTCGGCGAAGTCGTCGACGGCAACCCCCTGGGCCGGCAGGCCGTACCAGTTGTTGAGGTTCTCCGGAAACAACGCCTGCACGCTGCCGCCGGTCGCGTGCGTCATGTAATGACGCCCGACCTGCCCGCGATTGTTCGCGAGCCCGTTGGGGAAGGCCTTCGACTTCGATAGCAGCAGCGTCCGCACGTTCTCGTACGTGTAGGTCGCCAGCAGCACGACGCTCGCCGGCTGAACAAATACCTCGGTGCCCTTGACGTACGTGACGCCAGTGACGTGGCCGCCGTTGTCAACGTTCACCTCGGTGACGTGCGCTTCCGTGACGACCTCGAGGTTACCCGTTTTCTGCGCCTTCGGAATTGTGGTGACGGCGGTCGAACCTTTCGCGTTGACGTGGCAACCGCCGCGGGCGCAGAAACCGTGATACGCGCACCCTGGCCGATTTTCATACGTGCGCGTGTTGATCGCGGCCGGCCCTGGGAAGGGATGCCATCCGAGACCCTTCGCAGCGGCAGCCATCTTGTCGTGCCAATCGGTCCACCTGAGCGGCGGCATCGGGTATTCGCGGCGACGCGGCGCTTCGAAGATGTTGCCGCGGCGATCGATCGTGCCACCGATGTTGCCCGCCTTACCCGATACGCCGAGCTCTCGTTCGGCGATGTCGTAGTAGCGCTCGATCTCCTCGATGCCGAACGGCCAGTCTTCCACCGTCGACCCGCGGGGCAGCCGTGACGGGCCGTAGCGCTTCGTTGTTTCGCTGACGACCTTGAAGTCCCACGGACTCAGCCGCCAGCTTTGCGCCCAGTAATGCAGCGACGTGCCGCCCACCCCGTTCATCATCGGGTGAAACGCCGGGCGCGGCGAATACTGAGCCGAGGCGTTGGGCCGATGCGTCGGCACTTCGCGATTCGCTTTCTGGACCGATTGCGGCCAGGCACGATAGTTATTCCGCAGTTCGTCGGGCGCAAAGTCTTTCGACGTGAGCCATGTGCCGGCTTCGAGGCCGATCACCTTGAGTCCGGCCTGCGCGAGCGGCAGCGCAGCCACGCCTCCGGCGGCGCCCATCCCGACGATGACGATGTCCGTAGGTTTCAGCGTAGTGGGCATCGCTAATGTGCTCCCGCCGCAAACATCGCGTAGTCATAGGCCGAGCGCCGAATGGGCGCGATCGGCGAGCCCATGCGCTGGTCTGCCGCCGTGACGTTCAGCCGCACGCCGGGGTATCCAATCAGATCCCAACCGACGAAGTTTGCGTTGCCGCCGTAAGCGGGATCGCAGAATGTGCCCTGTATGGTGTGCGTCCGTGCCAGTGCAAAAAACGGGGTGTCTTCGAGGGACCGTAAGACAGCGTCCTGCTCGGCCGGAGCAAGATCGACGAAGCGCTTCGCGCCGCGCGCGCCGGCGGCGGCGTCGGCGGCGGCCAGACCAACCGAGTATGCCTCGCGAGATGAGGCGAGCCAGCCCGTCAAGGCTCGATCGATGTAGACCGACGCACCGGCCTCGGCAGCGCCTGGCCCATTCTCGTCTGTCGGAATGAGCCGCGCGCAGATCGCCGCCAGCGTGGCGGCCTCGCTCGCGCTCAACGCGCCTGCCGGTGTCGTTCCCACTTTGACATTTCTCTGGAAGGCGAGCACGCGGTCGAGCTCGGGCAGCACCAGCGCCGCGGCGCCGCCCAGGCCGAGTTTTCGGAAAAGCTCCCGCCGTGAGACCGTTGGGACAGGAATCATGGTTGCCCTCCAAGGGAGGCCGCCATTATAGTGATTCCTCCCGCGAAACTTCCAAGGAGCGTGTATGAAAGCCATGATCTGTCTGATGTTTGCGTGCGTGCTGACGGCCTCGACCACATGGGCGCAGGCGCCCGCGCCGGCGGCGCAGGGTGGGCAGAAGGTTCCGCTCAGCGAAGGGCTACGGCGGTCGTACAACACCCTCAAGATGAACCTCACCGAAACCGCGCAGAAGTTCGACGAAGCCACGTACGGTTACACGCCGTCGCCGGAGATTCGCGGCTTCGGCGCGCAGCTCGCGCACGTGGCGAACTCGCAGTTCAACGCGTGCTCAGCGGCAACCGGCGTCGCGAATCCGCACCAGGGATCGAACCTGGAAAAGACGAAGACGACGAGGACCGACATTGTTCAGGCGCTCGCCGATTCGTTCGCGTTTTGCGATCCGGCGTTCGCAAACCTGACCGACCAGAGCGCCCTCGAGCTCGTCCGGCAGGGCCAGAACGAAGTCGCGCGCGGATCCGTCCTTACCAACCTCATCGTCCATGGCAACGAAGAGTACGGGATTCTGACGGTGTACATGCGCACCAAAGGCATGGTCCCGCCGTCAACCGAGCGCGGCATGCGCGGGCGTGGAGCCGCGCCTGCCAAGTAGGCTGAGCGCGCTGTAACGAAAAGCGAAAAACGAAGAACGAAGAGGCTCTTTTCGCTTTTCGTTCTTCGTTTTTCGTTACAACCCGCCCGTCTATTACGATTACGGAGGATGCCTCCGTCAGACCACGCCACACCGCCGCGGCCCCCGCAACCCGAGCCCACCATTCCGTGGCGTGTGCGCACGCGGCAGATGCTCGCGGATCTCGCGGCGACTGCGCACCTTGTGTGGTCCGCAAATCCAGGTGTGCTCTCCTTGATACTGGCGCTCGGCGTCGTGCTCGCGCTCGTGCCGGCCGCCAGTCTGTGGGTGGGGAAACTTCTCCTCGATGAAGTCGCGCGCGCGATCTCCGGTGGGTTTCCGAGCGCGGCCGACGCGTACCGAGGATTGGCGGCGCTGCTCGCGCTGCAGGTCGGCATCGCCATCGGTGCGTCACTCCTGCAGACCGTGTACGCCACGGCGCGGGAACTGCTCGGCGATACGCTGCAGAATCGCATCAGCCTGCGAATACTGCACAAAGCGGCGGCGCTCGACGTCGAAAGCTTCGAGAATGCGGAGACATACGATGCGCTGCGCAACGCGTACAACGAAGTCGGCTCGCGACCCCTTGGCGTGATGTTTCAGGTCATCGGCATCGGCCAGGCGTTGATCACGCTGACGTCGATCGGCGGCCTGATGGCTCGACTGGGATGGGAGGTACTGCCGCTGGTCCTGCTCGCCAGTATTCCCGGAGTCGTCGTGTCGAGCCGCTTCGGCGCCGAAAGCTACCGCGTGATGCGACGGCGAGCGACCGACGCGCGGCATCAGAATTACCTCGGCTCCATTCTCACATCCGACAACCTCGTCAAGGAAGTGCGGCTGTTCGGGTTCGAACGCTACTTGCTCGAAGGATGGCAGGATTACTACAAGAAATTCCGCGCGCAGTTCGTCAGCTTGCTGGCGCGGAGGAGTGCGTGGGGGCTTGCGGCGACCCTTGGCTCGTCGCTGCTCATCGCGCTCGCCACGCTGTCGGTTCTTCGCCGCGTCGCAAGCGGCACAATCACCGTGGGCGACTTCTCCCTTTTCGTGGGCGGCATCGTGCAGATTCAGAGCCAGTTCGCCGGACTGCTCAACGGCGTCACCGGCATCTACGAGAGCCTGCTCTACATGCGCAACCTCTTCGAGTTTCTCGAGCTGCCGTCGCGCGATCTCAACGAGGGGGAAGAATGGCGAGGGACGATCGACTCGATCGAGTTCCAGGGCGTGGGCTTCCGCTATCCGCTCACCGAACGCGACGTCCTGTCGGACGTGTCGTTCCGGCTCACGAAAGGACAAGCGCTGGCGCTTGTGGGAGAAAACGGCGCCGGCAAGACGACGGTCGTCAAGCTGCTCACCCGTCTGTTCGAGCCGACAGCCGGGCGCATTCTCCTGAACGGCGTCGATGCCAGTCGCTTCAGCCCGCGGAGCGTTCAGCGCGAAATGAGCATCATCTTTCAGGATTACGGCCAGTACCAGATGACCGCGCGCGAGAACATTGGACTCAGCCGCACAGACAAACTGGACGAGACAGCGGCGATTGAGCGCGCCAGTGAAAAGTCCGGTGCGGTCGATGTCGTCAACGACCTCCCCGAGCGCTACGACACGATGCTCGGCCGGTTATTTCCAGGAGGCCGCCAGCTTTCCGGTGGACAGTGGCAACGTTTAGCGCTTGGCCGGCTGTACTTCCGGCCCGCATCCGTTCAGATTTTCGACGAGCCGACGGCCGCGCTCGACGCCATCGCGGAGGCGGCGATGATCGACCGCTTGCGCGAGCACGGGAAGGATCGCATCACGCTCCTCATTTCGCACCGCTTCTCGACAGTCCGAATGGCCAATGCCATCGTTGTCCTCCACGAGGGCTTGGTGGTCGAGGCAGGGGCGCATCACGATTTACTGGCGAAGGGCGGAATCTACGCCACGCTTTTCAACCTCCAGGCACGCGGATACCTGACGGCAAACGTCTGACAATAAAGACGTTATTAGCCTTACACAAGTCTTACAATCCTCATCCTCGCGTCTTGCTATTGTCATGACCGAATGACGCTGGCCTGAAGGCCAGCACTAAGTCTACAAAACGCATCTTCTGCAAAACGTAGCCATTGTCGTCGTGCCGACCTTCAGGTCGGCCGTACAGGAGCGAAAACTTGTCTTCAGCCGCGGCCCAGCCTGGGCGTTACAGCAAATTGTCGTGGTCGACCGCCTTCTTCATGACGCTTTTTCACATTGGCGCGGTGTGGGCGCTCTTTCAATTCACGTGGTCCGGGCTCGCGGTGTTCTGCATCACGTATTACGTTTCGCTCTCGCTCGGCATCGGCATGGCCTATCACCGGCTGCTCACGCACCGGTCGTATAGAACACCGAAAGCGGTCGAATATTTTCTCACCATCTGCGCGACGCTGGCACTCGAAGGTGGCCCGCTGTTCTGGGTCGCGACCCATCGCAAGCATCACCAGCATTCCGACACCGACCTCGATCCGCATACGCCGCAGCACGGCGGGTTCTGGTCTCACATGGGATGGATACTCTTCGGCGACGCCCTGCATAACGACAACGTCATCACGGCCAAGTACGCACCCGACCTCGGACGCGATGCGTTCCATGTCTGGATCAGCAAATACCATTGGATTCCTTTGACGACGCTCGGCCTCGTGTTGTTGGCGCTCGGGGGCTGGAACTGGGTGCTGTGGGGCGTGTTCCTGAGAACCACCGTCGGGCTGCATTCGACGTGGCTCGTGAATTCTGCGACACACATGTGGGGCTCCCGGCGGTTCGAGACGCGAGACGACTCCCGCAACAGCTGGTGGGTTGCCGCGCTTAGCTTCGGAGAAGGCTGGCACAACAACCACCATGCACATCCCACGTCGGCCGCCCATGGCCTGGCGTGGTACGAGATCGACATCACCTACTGGCACATTCGGGCGCTCGAAATGCTCGGACTTGCTACGCAGGTTCGGCGAGCCTCAATCGACACGGATCTGGAGGCAGCCGCCTGAATCTGGAATCTATAAGCTAGAATCTAAAATCTAGAATCTAGAGAGAGTCTGGCAGGATCCAGATTGTAGATTCCAGATTCTAGATTCTAGTTTCCAGGTTCAGATGTCCGTAGCCCCCGGCCGCCAGGGCGTTATCGCCTTTTTCGTCACCTTCTGCGTGTGCCTGGTGGCGTTGGCCGTAGCGCTCAACGTCGGCTGGGTGGTGCTCACGCTCCGAGAACTGGTCCCGCTGCTCGTCGGCAGCCTGGTATTTGCCGCCATCATCACCGGCCTCATCCTCAATACGACCTTCCTCGTTCGCGAGATCCGGCTCAACGAGCAGCACGACGCGTTCGTGAACGCAGTGACGCACGAGCTGAAGACTCCAGTCACGTCGATTCGGCTTCACCTGGAAACGCTGAAGGCGCGCGGGCCGGCCATAGACGAGGCGAAGCGGCACGAGTTCTACAACGTCATGCTGAAGGACAGCGACCGTTTGATGCACCTCATCGAGCAGGTCCTCAGCGCGGGACAAAAGGGGCGCGTGCCGATTCAGCAGCTACGCGTGGATTTGAAAGAGCTCGCAGCCGACTGCATCGCCGTGACGCGATCGCAGCGACATCTCGCCGAAGACGCGCTGTGGATGGTCAGGACATCGGACGAGCCCATCGATGTGATGGGGGATCCCGATCACCTTCGCGGAGCGGTGTTGAACCTGCTGGACAACGCCGTGAAGTACTTCCGCGAGAACGTGCGGGTCGAGGTCGAGGTCGGCAAGGGCGAGCAGGATCTCGCGATCGTGCGCGTGCGCGATCAGGGCATCGGGATCCCGCCGAACGAGACGAAGCGCATTTTCGGCCGTTTTTACCGCACGCCCTGGGCGCTGACGCAGCGCGTCAAAGGCACCGGCCTCGGCCTGTTCATCGTCGCGCAAACCGCAAAGCAACATGGCGGCCGCGTATTCGCCCAGAGCGATGGCGTGGGCCGCGGCGCTACATTTACTCTCGAGCTTCCCTCCGCGCCCAACGGCCGCTCGCTCGTGTAGTCCATCCCATGTCGAGGCTCCTCATCGTCGAAGACGAAGCGCACATCGCATCCGGCCTTCGGTTCAACCTCGAGGCCGACGGTCACCACGTGATGCTGACAGACAACGGCGAGGCTGCACTGGAAGAGATCGGAGCCGATCCGTCACGCGTCGATCTCGTGGTGCTCGACGTGATGCTGCCGGGTCTCGATGGGTTCGCAGTCGCCTCGCGCATGCGCGCCAAAGGGTGGCTAACGCCGATTCTCATGCTGACGGCGCGCGGACGTGCGGAAGATGTACTGCGCGGATTTGAGGCGGGCGCGGACGACTACCTACCGAAGCCATTCGAGCTCTCGATTCTGATTGCGCGCATCAACGCGCTGCTCCGCCGCCACGCGTGGCACGTCGCCGCACGTGGAACGAACCACTCACCGGCGCCGCCGCCGGCCGGCGCCCGCGACGTATTCCGCTTCGCCGACAAGATCGTCGACTTCGACGCCCAGGAGCTGCAGGTCGGGCCAAAGAGGTATCCCCTGACGCTGATGGAAGCGAATCTGCTGCGCTATCTGGTCCAACACGAGGGGAAAGCCATCTCACGGAAGAAGATGCTCGAAGACGTGTGGAATCTGCGCGAGGACACCGATACGCGCGCGATCGACCACTTCATCGCACGGCTGCGGAAATACATCGAAAAAGAACCCTCGCGGCCGCGTCATCTGCTGACCGTCAGGGGTGTCGGCTACAAATTGATGGCCAATCCCAAGTAGCGCGGCCTCGTGCCGCGTCTCTAGCGGATATCGAACGCCGCCATCTCCTGGATGTTCCGCACGAGCAGCTTTCCGTCGACGATCACCGGATGGTTCCAGGTCTTCCCCTCGATTGCCGGGAACCGCGCGATCTCCTCATGCCGCGCAGGCGTGGCGTTCACCAGGACGACATCGCCGTCTTCCGTGAGCACCACGAGATGGTTGCCGGCAAGCACGAGCTGCCCATACCCGTAACGGCCGCCCTTCCAGTTCTGCTCGCCGGTCCCGGCGTTGACGCTCGCGAGAATCGACTCGTCGAGGCCGTAGATGTGCCCGTCATGCAGCACCGAGCTCGTGAACTTGTTCTTCATGCGCTCGTTCTCCCAGATCGTTTTCGCCTGGAATCGGACTGCCCCGGACGGAGCCGAAGGGGTGAGCTCGAAAACCGCAGCGCCATGGCCGTACGACGCAGACATGAAAATGCGATCACGCCCGTTGTGCGTAAAAAGAATCGGCTGCGCGACGTTGATGCCGTTAAACGTGCTCCAGGGGTAGTCCCACAACAGGGTGCCCTTGTCGGGCGTCAGTCCGACGACCCGCGTGGCGGTTACGACAAGGAGCTGACGAACACCTCCCAGCGTGACGAGCATCGGCGAGGTGTAGGACGCTTCGTCGTTGAGCGCCTTCCATACGGGTGCGCCCGTCGCCTTGTTGTAGGCCACGACCGAGTTCCCGCGGGTGCCACCCGGCAGGACAACGACGGTGTCGTCGACGATGAGCGGTGATGCCGACATGCCCCAGCTCAGGTTGGACGCGCCGTTGTCGGAAAGGATGTTCCGCCGCCACACGAGCGTGCCGGCTGCTGCGTCGAGCACGCGCAATTCGCCTTCGGCGCCGAGCGCATAGACACGCCCATCGTGATACGTCGGCGTCGCTCGCGGACCGTCTCCGCCCATCGACTCTTCGAAGCTCGCATTCCATCCGTTGGTCCAGAGCTCGCGACCGGTTTGAATATCGTATGCCGCGGCCACTTCCTGGCTCCGCCGCTGCTCGATCGTGAACGCGCGGCCATCGGCGACTACGAACGAGGCGTAACCGCCGCCCACGGGCTGCTTCCAGAGCCGCCGAAGACCCTCGCGCGGCCAGGTCGTGCGGATCGGCGCCGCGGTATAACGTCCGTCGCGATTCGCTCCTCGGAAATCTGGCCAAGAACCGGGTGCAACGGGCTTGTCCGCCGTAGCGGGCTGCGCAGTGGGCGCGAAGGCGGATGCCGTGGCCGTCTTGTCCGCCGCAGCGGTCTGCGCAATGGGTGCGAAGGCGGAAGCGGTTTGCGAAGAGAGCGCGGAGGGTGCCGCTGGATCCGGTGCTATTTCCCGCTGGCGCGCACGATCGGCCTCGAGGGCGTCGTCGGTCGACTGGGCAATGAAGCGCGGCCAGCCGCTGCCGCCGCGCTCGAACCGGTAACCAGCCACTGCGAGCGTGGCCACCACGAGGACCAGAGCGATCAGAACAAGAACGAGCTTGCGAACCATGCTACGAGTATTCAACGAAAACCGAAAACCGGAGAACGAAAAAAGCACGCGTGACTCACTCCCCGTCTATCGACTCGAAAATATCTGTCGTCGGCCGTTTCTTCAGCGGAGGGCCGAATGCCTGGCGAAATGTCTCGACGCTCAGAATTTGGTCGAGATCGGGCAGATGAAAAAAGTGACGATCGATCGACACATGCTGTGTGCGGTGCGCGCGTAATGCTTCGGCCTTGATGTGGCGATAACGCGAAATGTCGACCAGGAAGTCGACGCCGGGCTCATTCGCCAGGTTTGCCGACCTTGGCGCGTCCCACGGCATCACCGGCGAGATCCAGAGCAAGCGCCGGACCCGATGCGGCTTCCCACTGTCAACATACCATCTCGGATCGTCGGCTGCCGCGATCGCGTCGCTCGCGAACCGCGAGATGGCGATGTGGTCGGGATGCCGATTCGCTCCGTCAGGATCGAAACTGACGACGATTTGAGGGCGATGGCAGCGAATCGCGCTCACCAGCTCGCGGCGAATCTTGTCGACCGGCGCGTCCGCGAGATGCTTGTCGACGTAGTCGAGCACGGTCACATGGCCGATGCCGAGCAAGCGGGCCGCCTCATGCAGCTCGGCCTCGCGGCGCGCAGGCAAGTCCGCGCGATCGCACAGCGGAGGCTCTCCGGCTCGGCCCGCATCGCCGCGTGTCGCGGTCACGAGGGCGATCTCCGCGCCGCGATCCGCGTACATCCTTGCAATCCCCGCCACGCCGAAGCTCTCATCGTCGGGGTGGGCGTAAATAAAAAGCAGCCGATAGGACATGCTCTATTTTCACCGTACAATAGCGATTCATGCCGAAGGCAAAGGTGAAGGCGAAGCATGGTACGCGGAACCGGTTGGTCCGGCGCGCCAAGAACATCGCCATCATCTTGGGGGTCCTTGCCGTGGTCGGGGGCATCTTGTACGCGCTCGCAAGCTCCCCCAGCATCGCCTATACCGAGCGCCACCTGCCGGACATCGACTTCACATCCTTGAATCCAGAGCAGAAACGCGCCGCACTCGTCGAAGCCAACGCCGATCGCTGCACGTGCGGATGCGGCATGGCGCTCGCGCAGTGCGTGGCCACTGACATGACCTGCCCGGTCCGTAGCGGCAACATCACAAGAATTCGTGGAATGGTTCAGAAAGCGCTGAACTCTGGAGGAGGATCGTGAAGAAGTTGTTTGTGTGTTTGGCTGTCGCGCTGCTGGCGGCCAGTTGTAATAGCGAGGATGGCGGAGGCGGCAGTCCCACAGACCCGTCACAGGTGAGTATCGAGCTCAGCACGACGGATCTCGTCGTCGGTACAGGCGCGGAGGCTGCGGCGGGCACTCGCGCGACAACGAACTTCGAATTGTGGTTGTACAACGCCGCCGGAACGGCGAGCAAGGGCACCAGAATCCAGGGCTCCAGTGACCCGAATCCTCAGGTCCCCGGAACGTCGATTGGGCCAATAACAATCGTTATGGGCACAGGGCAGCTGATTCCTGGTCCCGGGCAAGTGATCCCTGGTTTCGAGCAAGGAGTACGTGGCATGCGCGTCAGCGGAAAGCGCCGCATCTACGTCCCATCAAATCTCGGATATGGGTCGGCAGGAGGCGGTGGAGGCCGAATTCCCCCAAACGCTGCGCTCGTTTTCGAAGTCGAACTGGCCAACATTCAGTAGGAACGGAAGATCGAAGATCAGGAGAAACTCGCTTTGAAAAGGATTTGCTCCAAGAGC
This sequence comes from Vicinamibacterales bacterium, assembly GCA_963784045.1. Taxonomy (GTDB): domain Bacteria; phylum Acidobacteriota; class Vicinamibacteria; order Vicinamibacterales; family JAMQPK01; genus JAMQPK01. Next base: position 50,455 of record CAWAPZ010000003.1, on the reverse strand, counting down.
GTACGACTTGCCCTCATCACGGCGCTGTTCGTCTCTGGTTGCGGCGGTGCTCCGGAACCACCACCACCGCAACAGACTCCGGCAGAGCAGCCGTCCACCTCCGCGCCGCCATCGCAAACCGCTACGGTGGACAAGCCCGACGCATCCGGCTCCGCACCGCCCTCCCAAACCGCGGCACCGGACAAGCCTGCCGCTTCCACCTCCGCGCAAGGCGCTACGGCGGACAAGACGGTGGACAAGCCCATAGCACCCAAGACACCTTCCGCCCGTCCCGCTTACACACGCACAGACCTGCAAGTCGGCACGGGCAGTGAAGCGCAGAAAGGGCGGGGCCTGAGCGTCCATTACACCGGCTGGCTGTACGACCCCGCACAGCCGGAGATGAAAGGGCGGATGTTCGATTCGTCGCGGGACCGTGGGCCGTTCAACTTCCAGCTTGGAGCCGGTCAGGTGATCCCAGGATGGGATCAGGGTTTCGACGGGATGAAAGTCGGCGGTCGCAGACGGCTCATCATCCCGCCCTCGCTCGGTTATGGCGTGGACGGCGCGGGCGGCGGCATCATCCCTCCGAATGCCACTCTGATGTTCGAAATGGAATTACTCGACGTGAAGTAGCTTCGACCCAGAGGCGCCGAGACGCCGAGATTTATTTTCTAAGAGATCTTTGCATCTCTGCGACGCTGCGTTGGGACACAAACTCACGGCACGAACGTGAATTTCGCGAGGTTCGTGACGCCAGTCGCCCACCCTAACAGCGTCGCGCCAGGCGGACGCACGTGAGCGCTTATCCGCACGTAATATTCGCGGTGCCGATCGAGCAGCGCCGTACGGCACAACGGCAAGCCGTTCAACGACGTCAGAAATTTCTTCGCGGTGCCTTCGTTCTCCGTCGCCAACACTTCGACAACTCGACCGTCGACGCTGCGCGTGAGATTGTGCACGCGAGTCAGGGTGTCGTAATGGTCTGTAATAGTGATAACGGCCGTCGCGATTGTGCGATCAACCCACGCGGGCACGATCATCTTCAGATCGACATCGTAGGTGAACGTGGTGCGCACGCCGCCGTTGATGACCTGACGCACTTCGTCTGTGTAGCCGTTGTCGAGATCGATCGACACAATCACCTGCTCGGCCCGCACAAGCGGCACAATGCGGAGCGTGCCCTCGGCATATGCCACGCCACTCATCGCGGCAACTGCCAGCACGAGCGTGCAGCACCGAAGACCGGAGTTCAGATCCCAGGTTCTAGATCCTGAATCCCAGATTCTAGATCCAAGATCCCAGTTCCTAGATTCCAGATTCCCTTTTCTGGATGTCATCGCCACCCTAATACCTCAATGCGACTGCCATGGTCGCACGCCAGAATGAAAGCTGCTCTCGTCCAAGACTAATGCCCATCGTTTCCCCTTCGCGGCGAAGGGTGCTGAGCCGTCTGATGTCCCAGTTCAACCCGACCCGGCTGTTCAGGAACCCGGTAATGCCTCCGCCCAGACTCAGGGTAGGTAACGTCCGGTGCACCTCGAGTATCTGGAGCTGGCCCACCGTATCGATGTGCATCAACCCTGCGCCTCCCGAGAAGTACGGTCGCAACCCATAGCCGGCCATCCGGGCAGGCAGCGCGACGACAACATTCCCGGTCAACGTCGTCACGGCACTCGACAGCAAATCTGGATCCGACGCCCCGGTCTCGCCGGTTTGGAAGAAACCAGGTGCACGGCCGAAGTCCACCTCCAATCCGAAGATCTCCCCGAGCCAGCCACCCGAAGCACCGATCACCGCGTTATGCGTCTCAATCGCTTTCTCGGGATCAACGAACGTCGTCGCTCCACCGAACGTGAACCCGATGAACGGACGCACTTGCCATTCGGCAGCCGCGGGCGCCGGCGCCAGCAGCCAGACGGCAACAACCAGACACGACGACCGCATTACCGGACGAACAGCTTCAAGAACAACCGCGCAAACGGCGACAACGTGACGTCGCCTTTCTCCGGCGAGTACAGGTTGACAAGACCATCGCTGTTCGCCATCAGGATGACGCTCAGTCCGCGTGCCGGCAACATGATCATCAAAGACGACGATGCGCCCTCGGCCATACCGAACTGCCACACCACTTTCTCGCCATTGTAGGTCCTGCACGAACCACCCCATGCCATGCGGCAGCGCCGTGCCGTTCGCGCTGGGCGGACTCCACGCAGCGTCCAGCGTGCCGGGCTGGAGCAGAAGGCCCTGTTTCAACGCGAGATCGAATTTCGCCAGATCTCGCACCGTCGTCACGAGACCGGCGGCCGGTGTCAGCCTGGCTGTGGCCGCTGGATACGACGACTGCAACGCCCGGCGATCATCGCCCACAAAATACGGGGTGGCCCTGCGCTGCAGAATTGCTGCGTAACGCTCGACGTCCGTTGGATGCGGGATGCCCTCCGCAGGCGGCGCGATCGTCAGCATATCGGGGCCCGGCACGGAATCGAACATGCCAAGACGATGGAGGAGCGTCGCGAACGTCTCACGATAGGAGTCGTCGGCGCACGAGCGCACGATCGGCTGGAAGGGCCCAAGGCGCTCGGGGCGGAGACGAAATGTGAGATTGTCACGGGCGCCCGATGTGTGCGTGAGAAGCTGGCGAATCGACGCGTCCGGTTCGACGGTGGCGACGCCGAACGATCCCACCGTGTCGTCGAGACCAAGCCGGCGCTCCTCGGCGCACCGCAGCACCATGGCCGCCGAAATCGATTGTGTCAGTCCGTCGGCGTTAAAGGGCGTGTCAGTGCGCGTCGCTATCGAGGCGGCGATGTTCTGCCGCCCGTAGGCACGCTCCCACACGATGCCCTTGAGGTCGACGATCGCGGCGGCCAGGCCGGGAATGCCGGCCTGGCCGCGCAAAGAATCAAGATAGGCGCCGAAGACCTCGTAAACGATGACCTGCGCCTGCGCAGGGACGCAAACGAATAGCAACGCGGCGATCAAAGCAGCCAGACAACGAACGCGCATTAGTCGGCGAGATTGTACCGGAACTTCCGCGGTTGTGCCATCGGCTGCGAAACCGTCGCACTGGGAGGTGGTAAGGTTTTGAGTGAGCCACGTGCAGCAAATCTCCGTTGAGATCGCCCAGGATCACTCCACCACTGCGCTGATCTACCCGGCGCAAACAGGAACCCGACTTCCTGCAACGCTCATCCTCGCGCACGGCGCCGGCGCGTCGCAGCTGCATCCCTTCATAGTGAGTTTCGCTCGCGCGTTCAGCGAACGCGGCCTCGACGTCGTGACGTTCAATTTTTTATATGCCGAGCAGGGGCGGAAGGTTCCCGATCGCATGCCGCAGCTCATAACCTGTTATCGTGCCGTCATCGAAGCGGCTCGCGCAGAGCTCCCGAGTGCGCGCGAGCGCCTGTTCATCGGCGGCAAGTCGATGGGAGGACGCGCAGCGACCCATCTGGCCGCGGCCGACGCGGGGCTCGTTGTTGCGGGCCTCGTTCTGCTCGGCTATCCGCTGCATCCGCCCGGCCGCCCGGAACAACGTCGCGATGCACATCTGCCGAACGTCCGACGGCCCATGTTGTTCGTCCAGGGCAACCGTGACACCTTCGGTACGCCGTCTGAGTTGAAGCCGATCCTCGCGAGCCTTGTGCCGCTGCCGACGCTGCATCACGTCGAGGGCGGCGATCACTCGTTCAACGTTTCGGGACGTAATGCCCGGCCACGGCAACTGGCGGTGTACGCCGAGATACAGGAGATCGTCGCGGATTGGATCCAGCACGCGGGGTAAGCCGTCTTAAGAAGCGATTGTGAGGTTCCCATGTCACTTCGACCGGTAAAAGACGTACGGCAGGCTGTTCCGACGATGGAGGGCGCCGGTGTGGCGCTTCGGCGGGCATTCGGATTCGGAAACACGAGCGACTTCGATCCGTTTCTGCTCTTCGACGATTTTCGCAACGACAATCCGGACGCGTATCTCGCGGGGTTCCCATGGCATCCGCACCGTGGCATCGAAACGATCACGTACGTGCTGGCCGGCAGCGTCGAACATGGCGACAGCCTCGGCAACCGCGGACAGATGGGCGCAGGCGATGTGCAGTGGATGACGGCGGGGAGCGGCATCTTGCATCAGGAGATGCCGAAAGGCGATCCGCAGGGGCGGATGCACGGGTTTCAGCTCTGGTCGAACCTTCCGTCTTCATTGAAGATGACGAAGCCGCGCTATCAGGACATCTCGGCGGCGGACATCCCCGAAGTGACTGATGATGACGGGACGCGCGTGCGGGTCATCATCGGCGACTTCTGGGGTAAAGCTGGTCCGGTAGAAGGCGTCGCCGCAGATCCGCGATACCTGGACGTGTCCGTACCGCCCGGCAAGACGAAACGGCTCGCCATCGATCGCGCCAACAACGCGTTCGCGTACGTATTCGCGGGATCGGGCACGTTTCGCGACGCATCGGATCCGCAGGCGGTTGCGACGGAGACGGTTGGAGGTGTCGACGACGGGAAGTTCGATCTCGTGAGCAATCGATCGCTGGTGCTTTTCGATCGCGGCGACGAGGTTGTCGTTCATGCGGGCGACGAAGGCATCCGGTTCCTGCTCGTATCCGGTAAACCCCTCGAGGAGCCGGTGGCCTGGCGCGGGCCCATCGTCATGAACTCCAATTGGGAATTGCAGCAGGCGTACGCAGAGCTGCGCGCGGGAACGTTCATCAAATAGAAAGTTGAAAGTAGAAAGTGAAAAGTAAAAAGTAATCTACGGTCGCCAGGTTACCGTGCGGGTCTGGTCGCAGGTCGGGGGGAGGTGCGCGTCTTTCGGCGGGATGTTACCCATATAACATCCAGGAATCAGATAGAAGGTCGCCGGAGATACCGCGGCCGGCGGTGGAAAGCCCTTCAGCGTAGCTCGATATGTCACCGGGTGGTCGGCGGAGATCATCAGCTCGACGGCGACGGGTTCGTGACGGTCGGCGCTGATGTCTATGTGATGAGGTCCAGCCGCGAGCAGCCCGCCTCCCCGCCCGGCGCTGAAGTCCTCAGGAACGCCGACGTAATATCCGTCCACGAAAATCTGAGCTGTGGCCGGCGCAATATCGAGAATCAGACGGCCCAAGGCAGGGGGCTCTACGGCCTTCGGCGGAGGCGCTGGTTGTGCTGGGGCGGCCGCATAGGGCTCCGGTGCGTAGTACACCATCATCGGCCAACCGAAGTAGGTGGCCCCACCGTAGGCGGCCCCGCGGTAAAAGGACCCGCGGTGCACAGTCCCGTGATCAGGCCGTCCGGGCCAGGGGCGAAGCCCGTGTGAGGGCAGTGGCAGCCCAATCTGGGGCAGCGAAACCGGTCGCGGGAGCAGCGAGCCCCGGGGCGCGATCGTGAAGTGCGGCGGTGGGTCGGGCCGAACGGGCACGATCGGAATGCCATGCCGGGCACGCGACTGGCCAGACACCGCAAGCGGCAGGACGGTGAAGATGACGAACGCGAGGATGCTCAACCGCATTATTCGACCTTCATCCCTCGCTCCTCCATTAATCGCCGCAGGAGCGCGGCGGTTTGCGGCTGAGCGAGCACCGCGTCCTCGAAGACGGCCCCTTCAGCGATACGCCAAGGGGTTAATCCTCTCTTGTTCTTCACGTCGAGTTTCGCGCCCGCGGCGACGAGCATCTCCACCGCGGCATTCGACCCCCACACGGCCACTCCGTGAAGCGCAGTGTTGCCGTCGTTGTCCACCGTGGTCGCATTCGCGCCGCGCTCAAGACAGAATTTGATCGCCGCCGCTACCTCCTCAGGCGTTCCGGGGCTCTCCCCCGGTTTTTCGATGACGAGGCCCGATGCCGCCAGCAGTGGTGTGTCACCAGTTCTGTTGGCGCGTAGTGGATCGGCGCCGTGCTCGACGAGCAGGCGCATGTACGCGAGATCGAGCGTCTGTGCCGCGACCCAGAACGGCGTGGCGCCTTCCTCGGTCAGCCGCTTGCGCCCCACGCTGGTGACATCGGGGTTCTTCGTCGCCTCCAGATTTGGATCGGCGCTGCGCGCGATCAATTTTCCGGCGAGCGTCAGACTGTCGAGCGCCTCACGGGGAACGAGACCAGGGTTGTTGACGCCGGTGTTCGGCCTCCGCGTGTAGGCGATCTGGTGCAGCGGCGTCCAGCCCTGCTCTTTCGCATTGGGATCTGCCCCCTGCTGGAGCAGGTACTCCGCGAGCTCGAAATGGGCGCTTGCAATCGCGATGACAAGCACGCCGGTCCCATCGCCTGTAGTGTCGCGAACGGTGGCGCCTGATTTCAACAACGCCTTGACGGCTTCCAGCCCTCCCGCGCGTACGGCGAAGTGCAGCGCCTGGAAACCCGCTTGCTTCGTCACGTCGGAGTTGCGCTCGGCACGGCGTCCGAAGCCCCCGGTCTGAAAAAGCGGCACGGTGCTGTATTTGGTGCGCGCCTGCACGTCCGCGCCCGCTTCGACGAGCGCATCGATGGCTTCGGCATTGTTGCCGGCGGCCGCCCACATCAGCGCGGTTTGCCCCTTCCAGGATTCGCTCGCGTCTACACGTGCGCCGCGCGTCAGCAACGCTCGAACGACGGCTGCGTTTCCGGTTCGGGCAGCCGTCATTAATACCGTATCGCCTTCGGGCATCGCGGTGTTGGGATCGGCGCCAGCGCTGAGCAAACGCTCCACTATCGCCGCGCTGCCGTTGACGCACGCCAGGTACAGCGGCGTCGCGCCGTAGCGGTTGGTCGCCCGCACGTTTGCGCCCGCTTTGATCAGCAGATCGGCCGCCACGAAGTTGTCGCGGTGAGCGGCCCAGTGAAGCGCCGTGCTGCCGTCATTCTCCGGCGTGTTGGGATCCACATGCCTGGCTAATAACGCGCGGACCGCGTCGATCTTTCCGTCCTTCACCGCCTCGACCACCGGCGGCGTGCCGGCGCCCATGGAGAGCACGGACACGGCGAGAATAATGAGCCGCGCTGTCAGGCTCTGGGCTTCTGGCTCTGGGCTTTTGGCGCTTCGCTCTGTCACTTACATTCCTGTCAGCGTGTCGAGGTTGATCTTGCCCGTGCTGTCGCCGAGCTTTTCCACCGCCACCCCTGCCTTGTCGAGCAGGCTCACCAGCAAATTGGTCATCGGCACCTGGTCAGACGCCGCGAACGCCAGATGGCGTCCACCCTGCAGACGGCCCGAACCTCCACCCGCCACGACGAGCGGCAAATTGACGTGCAGATGGACGTTCGAATTACTCATCGCGCCGCCGTAGAGCAGTATCGTGTGGTCGAGCAGGTTGCCATCCCCGTCGGGCGTGGAGCGCAGCTTGTCCAGGAAATAGGCGAACAGCTCGACCTGATAGGTGTTGAGCTTCGAGAACTTCTCGATCTGCTCTGGCCGGTCACCATGATGCGACAAGCCGTGGTGCGGCTCGGAGATGCCGATCTCCGGGTAGGCACGGCTGTTCAGCTCGCGGCCGTACATCAGCGAGAACACGCGCGTGAGGTCGCCTTGATAGGCGAGCCACTGGAGATCGTAGAGCAGCTTCAGATGGTCGTCGAAGCGCGTAGGGATGCCAATCGGCCGATCGGGCACAGGCAGCGTCGAATTGCTGTTTTGCTCTTCGGCTGTCTGAATCCGCCGTTCGATTTCCCGCACGGCGTCGAAGTACTCGCTCACGCGCGCCCGATCGCCGGCGCCGAGCGAGCTCTGCAAGCGCGTGAGGTCGGCGTTGACGCGATCGAGGAGGCTGCGCCGCTTTTTCATGCGGTCGATACGCTCCTCTTTGGTCCCGCCCTCGCCGAACAAGCGATCGAACACCACGCTCGGGTTGTTCTCGACCGGAAGCGGGGTCGTCGGCGACTGCCACGATACGGTGTTCATGTATGCGCAGCTATATCCGGCTTCGCACTGGCCGCCAAGGACGAGATCGATTTCAGACGAAATCAATTCCATCGACGGCAGCACGGTGTTCTTGCCGAGTTGCGCCGCGGCGATTTGATCCGCCGTGGTCGTGAGCCTGATGTCTGCGCCTTCGGTCTTCTTCGGATGCACGCCGGCGAGCCACGTCGCGCACGCGCGCGTGTGTTCGCCGTTGCCGTCGCCGAGTGATTCGCCTTGTTTCTGCGCGAGGCCGCTGACGATCGTCAGGCGATCGCGATACGGCGCCAGCGGGGCGAGAATCGGCGAGAACTCGAATTGCGTGCCTGCACCCTTGGGCGTCCAGAAATTCAGGGCGTCGTTCATGGCAACGCCGTTCGGCACGTAGACGAATCCCATGCGTGTCACGGGCGCTGCGGCGCTCTTCAGCGTTGCCGAAAACGCCGGCACCATCGCATCGAGCAGCGGAAGCGCAAACGTCGCGCCCATGCCTCTCAGGAACGTACGCCGCGGTAAGGCCATCTTCGTGACGATCATGACTGCCGCCTCCGCATCAGGAAGGGACGACTGTTGACAACTCCCAGAATCAACGCAGACGCGCGGTAATTGTTCCTCGCGGTGTCGCGCACGATTTTCCGTACAGCCGGCATGTCGTAGTACTCGAGACCGCGGCCGAGCGCATAGGTCAGCATCTTCTCCGCCAGCAGCCTGACGAAGCGATCGGGATCGCTCAAGAGTACTTTTCGAAGGCCCTCAGGGCCCTCAAATGTGGAGCCGTCCGGCAGCACAGCCGACGCGTCGATCGGGATGAGCGCCTCGTCTACGTCGCGCCATCGCCCCACCATATCGAAATTCTCGAGCGACAGCCCGAGCGGATCCATCGTCGCGTGACAGCTCGCGCAGACGGGATTCGCCCGGTGTTGCGCGATGCGGGCCCGCATCGACTTCGCTTCCTCTCCCGGGTTGGGCGTCTCCTCGAGCGCCGGCACGTTTGGCGGCTGAGGAGGCAGGGGCGCGCCGAGCAGGTTCTCGAGCACCCATTTTCCTCGAACGACGGGGGACGTGCGATGCGGATACGAGGTGACGGCCAGAATGCTGCCCTGGCCAAGCAGCCCCCGGCGCCGGCTGTCGGTTCGATCGACACGACGGAAATGGGTGCCCCGGATATGCGGGATGCCGTAGTGCTTCGCGAGCCGCTCGTTGACGAACGTGTGCGTGGCGGTCAACAGCTCGAGTACGCTGCGGTCCTCGAGCAGGATACTGCCCGCAAATAACTCTGTTTCACGGCGGAAACCCTGCCGCAGATCCTCGTCGAAGTCGTTCTCGCGCCGGGGATCCGGCAGCACCGTCGGCAGATTCCTGAGGAAGAGCCACTGCCCGACGAAGTTCGTCACCAGAGCGTCTGCCCGCGGGTCCGCCACCATGCGGCGCACGTGCTGTTCGAGCACCACTGGATTTTTCAGCTTCCCGGCGGTCGCAACATCGAGAAGCGGCGCATCGGGAATGCTGCTCCAGAGAAAAAAAGACAACCGCGACGCGAGCTCGAGATCGCTGATCCGATAGGCACCGACCGCACCCGTCGCACCCGCCTGCGGCTCCCGCTCGACACGGTAGAGAAACTCCGGGCTGACCAGCAACGCTTGGACGGCGCGTTCGATCCCAAGCTCGAAGGCCCCTTCGTCGCGCCCTTCTTTATAGGACGCGAGCAAGGTTTCGAGATCCGCGTCGCTGACGGGACGCCGGAACGCGCGACGCGCGAGCCCCGAGACGATCCTTCGGACGCACGCGGTCTCGTCGGCCGGTTTCGACGGACGACAGGCGAAGATACGCTGCCGGCTCGGCGTGGTGCCCGCGCCGCTGGATTCGTGCGGTCCACTGATCTCGACACTGCGAAGGTACGCGCCCTTCTGCGTCGTGTAGTAGCCGTTGGGTCCGCCCGGAACGGGCTTCTCAAACGGCTCGAGCAGATTCTCGAGGAGTGCCGGTGTCCGGTTCAGAAACGTGAGAGCGACGTCGCGCGGTCCCGCTTTCGCGGGAAAACGTACCTGCCAATCGGCATCGAGACCCCGGCGGTTGGCGCCGCTGTAACCACGGCCTTCGGTGAGCACTGCTGGCGGCATCTCGAACACGTGCATCGGAGTGCCGTCGACGCTCAGCTCGAGACGCTGTGGCTGGTCGAATACCGGAACCTCGTCGAAACTCGCCCCGGCGTATCGCGTCAGCTGCACGCGAATGCTGTACACGCCATCACGCGGAAACGTGTATCGCACGACCGTGCCGCCGCGCGTGGCAAAGGGCAGCCCCTCGAGCCTGTCATTCTGCTGCAGCTCCGGCGGCACCAGGAACGTCTCAGTCGAGGCGGCGCGCGGCGAGGCGCCGACGGCCACGGAGCCGATTTTCTCCGCCGCGGCGAGATAGCGCTCCATCAGCGTGGGAGACATCCTCTGGACGCCCGCGATGTTGTCGAACCCGTAGCTGACATCATCGGCCGGCAGCATCGCACTGACATCGATGTCGAGGGAGAGCAGATCGCGGACCGCGTTTCGGTACTCGGCGCGGTTCAAACGATGCAGCGCTTCGGTCCGTCCCGGATCGGGCCTCTCCTCCGCCGCGCGATCGAGCGAGGCCTCGAGGTATGTAACGAGATCCCTTGCTGCTGTGGGATCGGGCCGTGGGCGGCCGGGAGGCGGCATCAGGTCGCCGCGGATTTTTTTGTACGACGGTCTCCCACACACGAGGATGATCGGCAACGGCAGCAACGCTCATACGGTCGAGCGAAAGTCCACCGGCTTCTGCGCGATCGTTGTGGCACGTGACGCAGTACCGCGTGACGAGCGCCTGCCGCGACTCAGCGCCTGCAGGATCCGGACCCTGTTGCGGATACACAGACACCGAAGAGGTGGTCAATGCCACGCCGACCAGCACCGGGAAAAGGCGCATTCGGATCATTTTGTACCGGTGAGCCGATCGTACAGAGCGACGGAGGGCCAGTCAACGCAAACCCGGTAATTCACAGTACAATCGGCGCGCACATGCACCCTATTCTGCTGATCGAGGATGACTCGAGCGATGCGATGCTCATCCGGGACACGCTCGAGCAGGTCAACCTGATGAACGCCATCGACGTCGCCACCAACGTCGAGACAGCGCGGGCGTACGTGAAGCGCAAGATGCCGGCGCTGATCATTTCCGACATCCATCTGCCAGGAGAGTCCGGGCTCGACTTCCTGCATTGGTTGCGCGACCAGCCGGTTCCACTCGGCAGCGTTCCAGTCATCATGATGAGCGTGTCGACCGACGAGGTGCACCACTTGCGTGCCTCGGCGCTCCGCGCGCTCGTCTTCATGACCAAACCTATCAAACGCGAAGTGCTGCTCGATCAACTCCGCGGCCTCGGCCTGCTGGTGACGCATCTCCCCCAAGGGGAGCAGGCGGGGTTGATGCTCGAGTACCGCACCCACTGACAGCCCACGCGACCGCCCGCAAATTATTTGTTCACAATCGTACATGTACGGCTATACTTAATTAATTAGTTGATGAACATACGCATCCATCTTATCAATCCCTCCCACGTCTCTTTTGGCGTGGCCGTCATAACGCCCCGCTGGCTCTATGTTTTAGCGGCAGCGACTCCCTCCGAGTATGGCGATCCGCGCATCACTGACGAGACGCTGGAGCAACTCGATCCGTCGGGTATCGCACCCGGCGATGTTGTCGGCATCGGCATCCACACGGGCAACGCTTTGCGGGGATACGAGGTCGGTAAGATCGCCCGCGACAGAGGCGCGTTCGTCGTCTACGGCGGCATCCACGCCACGCTCTATCCGGACGAGGCGCTCCGGCTCGGCCGGGGCCACGCCGTCGTCAAGGGTGACGGCGACATCGCGTGGGGCAAGGCGATCAAAGGGTGCCTCAACGGTGAGATCGACGTCATCCATGAAGGCGGAAAAATCGACGCCACGCACTTCCTTCGCGCGCGATGGGATTTGCTCCCGCCCGATCGGTACATGTGGGCATCCGTGCAGACCGTACGCGGCTGCCCGAAGCATTGCTCGTTCTGTTCGGTGTGGAAGACCGACGGCCAGGAACCCCGCCAGCGCGCGGTCGATGCCGTCATGCACGAAGTCGTCGCATTGCGGCGTCTGGGGTTCAGGTTCATCGCGCTTGCCGACGACAACTTTTACCCGGTTACGCTGGAAGATCTCAAGCTGGCGGAGCGACGCGCGGATCACGGACGCTTGAATGAACTAAAGGCGCTGCGCGCCGAACGGTTCCAGCTGATGGAGAGTCTCGCGAAGCTGCCGAGCGACATGAACTTCTTCACGCAAATCACCATGGAGGCCGCCGAGGATACAGAGTTCCTGGCAGCGATGCGCAAAGCGCGCATCAAGGGCGCCCTCGTTGGCGTCGAGTCAGTGACCGCGGAAGGGTTGAAGGATGTGTACAAGGGCTTCAACCTCCACGGCGAAGAGCTCGTCGAGCGGCTGCGACAGTTCAAGAACCACGGTATCCACGTACTGGGATCATTTATTTTCGGCTTGCCGAGCGATCGGGCTGAAACGTTCAATGCGACGGCGGCTCTTGCGCTGAAAGCGGACGTGACGTTCGCCCAGTTCGTGATGCTGACCCCCTTCCCAGGCACCGTCGATTTTGCGAAATGGGAGCTGGGCGAAGCGAGGAAGAAGGACGCCGAAGCAGTCGACGGCATCCCCATTACCCGCCACTGGCTGATTCCGCAGGCACGCCGGCCGAAGGTCTACACGCCGCATCCCACCCTTTCGGCCGACGAAATCCGGGAGCGTACCCAAGGAGTATGGGACCAGTTCTACAGCCTTCCGCACGTCTGGCGACGCTCGCGCGCGGTCAAATCGCTCAAGAACCGAATCGGCTTCGTGTTGTGCTCGAAACTTTACCGTCAGATGTACGCCAATACCGGCATCGCCACCGACAGCGCCCGCCACGCCAAATCCGAGCGCATGGCCAGACTGCTGGCGAAACCCTGCCGCAGACTATTCATCGCGAAACCGATGCCGGACTTGCAAGTTCCCGCGTAGATGCCGGCCGGCTCCGGTGTGATGGGCTCTGATAGCGCCTAGTCATGCCATGAGATCAAGTACGGCGAATCGCGCAGCTCGTGGCTGAGGCGTGCGTGCCTTCTCCGCCACGGCTCGAAATGTCTACCGATGGTGTTGAGCAGTTTCGACTTCGAGGCGGATTGCTCAGCTGCAGCGGCGCGGCGGAAAAACCCGGCGCCGAGCTCGGCGTACCAGTGAATGTTGTGCCGCCGGCGCATCTGATCTTCGAAAAACCCAGCGAGCAGCAAGCACTGTGCGCCTGCGGTTTCCATCACCAGCGGATCCGTCAGAACGTTCATATCCCCCACGAAGTGGTCGAACACGGCGGTGAGATCGGCCGGAGCGGCCATGGGCGAGTCGGTATCGATTGATATCTGGGCGTAGTGCGCGAGCACACTGGCGTTATAGAGGAGCTCCTGCTGATCGACAGTAGGCTCCGACACGTCTTTCAGATTCATCACAAAGAACTCCAGCGTGCGCCGATGATCGCTCGCGAGGAGTTCGCCCAGTGGATCCATGGAATCCCCCTATGTGTAACGGTATCGGCTGAAATCCGAGCCTGCTCCAGCGGAGCGTCCTCATTTCAGTCCACCGCAGAGCCAAACTGCAAAAAACACGCCTGTTTGCTGGTGGCATATCCCGTGCACAATGGCCGCAACCGTGCGGCTAAACCTGAGAATCGCTGTCCTCGTTGTGGGTCTTGCTGTGCCGGCGGCAGCGCAGCAAACCGGCAGCATCACCGGCACCATCGTCGACGCGCGCGACGGCACGCCGCTCGAGAAAGTATCGGTACGCGTGCAGGACACCAAGCGTGCGGTTCTCACCACCGGCGATGGGCGATTCCAGCTCGATGACGTTCCCGCCGGACGCCAGGAAGTGTTCGTCTCGTCGGTCGACTTCATCCTCGTGCGCCGGGTTGTCGATGTCGTCGCGGGCGCCACATTAGATATAACGATCCCGATTGCCGCCGGAACGGGGACGTACTCCGAAACCGTGAACGTGAGCGGTGGCGCGGACGAGAGCCCGGCGGCCGCACAACAGGTTCTCCGCAGCAACGAGCTTCAACAACTGCGCGGTGTCATCACCAACGATCCGATGCGCGCGATACATGTGCTCCCCGGTGTCGCAACCGGGGACGACCTGCGCAGCGAGTTCAGCGTGCGGGGGCTTCCCGTCCGGAACATGAACTTCACGTTCGAAGGCGTGGCGACGCCCCTACTGGTCCACACCGTCCAGGGCGTGCAGGACGGCGGGTCCATCGCGATGGTCAATGGCGACGTACTCAACGAAATAACGCTCTCGGCGGGCTCCTATGCACAACGCTACGGCAATCACACTGGCGCCGAGCTGAATTTCCTGATGCGCGAAGGATCCCGCGACCGCGTGCGCGGGCAGCTCAGGCCGAGCGTCACCGATACCTCGATGGTGCTGGAGGGCCCGATGGGTTCGGCAAAGCGCGGATCGTGGCTGATTTCAGCGAGAAAGAGCTACCTCGGCGCCGTCATCAGGCGGATTGACCCCGAGAACACGTTTGCGTTCGGATTCCACGATGCGCAGGTCAAGATCGTGCGCGATGTAGCGTCGGCGCATCAGCTGCAGGTCGCGTTCACGGTCGGCCGGTCCCGCCTGGATCAGGACCCTGCGTTCGTCGGGATCGACGAGGTGAAAGACGGCGTCAATGACGTTGCCGTGGCCGTGATCTCGTGGCGTTACCTCGTCACGCCGAGGTTTATCCTCACCCATCGGATCTCAGCGGATGGCAACGCCTCGCGGAACGTCAACCGGGACGGCGTCGAGCTGCACCGCGGTCGACGCAGCGACGTGATGTATCGCGCGGATTGGACCTACTCGCGATCGCCCGAACTCACATTTGAAGGCGGCGGCGATGTTCGCCGCTCGAAGGAGTCCCGCTTCGATCAGGGATTCCTGCTGAGCCCGGAGTTTGCGCTGCGCGAAAGCTACAGCGCGTCCGCGTTCGCCGCGGCGTCTTACGCGCTCGCGCGCATCGCCAAAGGGCGCGCCATCTTCGCGCCGGGAATACGTGTTGATCATTCGACGCTAACGGGACATACATCAGCGTCTCCGTGGATCGAGACGCGGTGGCCGCTCGGCGCTTCTCTAACCGCTCGCGCGGGCGGCGGTATTTATCGCCAGGAGCCCGACTTCGTCGAGGTGAAAGGACTTCGCGGTTCGGATCTTGACGTCATGCGGTCTTACCACGCCGATATCGGCGTCGAAGGTCCGCTTGCGCGATCGATGACGTGGCAAGTGTCCGCATACAACCGCGAAGACCGCTCGTATGCCTGGCTGCCGGATGCGGAGTTTCGCGTCGAGAACGGCCGTCTCGTTCTCCCGTCGTTCACCACGCGATATGAGAACGCTCTCGACGGACATTCTCGCGGTATGGAGCTCGTGGTACAGCGCCGCAGCCCGAACGGGCTCTCCGGTTGGGTTGCGTACAATCTAGCGTTCACCGAATACCGCAACAGAAACAGCGGCGAGACGTTCGACGCCGACTACGACCAGCGGCACACGGTAAACATGTACGGCGTCTACCGGCTCAGCGATCGCACGAGCTTCAGCGCGCGCTTTCGTGCCGGCAGCAATTTTCCCGTGCCTGGCTACTACGAAGCGCGGAACGCGCCCGACGGGGCTGAGCTGTACTACCTCAGCAGCACGCGAAATGACTTGCGGGTTCCTGTCTACAGCCGGCTCGACGTCCGCGCCAACCGCACGTTTTCATGGGGCGTTACGCGGCTGACGATCTTCGCCGAGGCATTGAACCTGTACGCGCGCGGGAATGTGCGCGCCAGCAGCCCTGGCATCAACGGCATCACGCATCAGGTGTTCGGGCTGTTCGATTCGATGTTCCCGTTTATTCCGTCCGCCGGATTGTCTTTTGAATTCTAGTCGACAACGCCGACCTGAAGGTCGGCACTACGCCTGCCTGCCGGTCGCCTATTTTCGTCACGCCGACGTGAACGTCGGCCCTACGCCTGTCTTCCGTCTCCTCTTTCGTAGTGCCGACCTGCAGGTCGCTGGGCACTCACGTCTCGGACAGCGCTTTCTTGCCGGCGGCGAGGGTTCGCAGGATCGCTTCGGGATCGTAAACCGACCCGCCCCACGTCCCTCCGCTGACGTCCTGCAACGCTGCCCAGATGCGTGTGTCGTCCGGCAACGACGGATCGGCTGCGAGATCCGGCCGCATCGGTCGTGTGCTCAAGATCCGGGAGCCTTCTTCGACGGTGCCGGCGACGGCGTTCTCGCCGACGAGGTTGACCGTCCCTTCGAGCGTCGTCCGATCGACGACGATTTCGATCATGTCGCCGTCGCGCAGTTTTCCGACAGGTCCACCGGCTAGCGCCTCGGGGGAAATATGTCCCACGCACGCGCCGGTCGACACGCCGCTGAAGCGCGCGTCGGTGATGACCGCCACATGTTTGCCAAACGGCAGATGTCGCAGCGCGCTCGTAATCTGATACGTCTCCTCCATACCAGCACCCATCGGACCTCGACCGATCAGCGCGAGCACATCGCCGGGCGAAATCTGGTGGGCCTTGATCGCGGCCATGGCAGCCCGCTCCGAAAGGAATACTCTCGCGGGGCCGGTCAGTCGATACACTCCATCGGCGCTTACGACCGAGGGATCGATAGCGGTGCTCTTGATGACGGACCCTTCGGGCGCGATGTTGCCCTGGGGAAAACACACCGTCGACGTCAGCCCACGCGCCCGCGCCATCTCCGGTGCCACAATCACATCGTCCGGGTTGACGCCTTCCTTTTCCAGCTGCGCACGCAGGCGCGTGCGACGCTCAGATGATTCCCACGCGTCGAGCTGAGCATCGAGCGACCCACCCGACACGGTCAGCACGCTGGTGTCGAGCAGTCCGAGGCGGCGCAGATGGAGCATCACCTCTGGCACGCCTCCAGCCATGAATACCTGCACAGTCGGATGATTGCGCGGGCCGTTCGGAAGCGCGTCGACCAGGCGCGGCACCAGCCGGTTGATCTCGGCCCAATCTGCGGCCGTTGGCCGTCTCAGCCCGGCCGCGTGAGCGATCGCCGGCACATGAAGGATGAGATTCGTCGACCCGCCGAACGCGGCGAACACTACCATCGCGTTTCGCAGCGCGGCGCCGGTCACCACGTCGCGCATCGTCGATTGCTGTCGCTCAAGTGCCATCAAGGCCGTGGCCGAGCGGCGCGCCATGTCAATCCAGATTGGATGGCCGGAAGGCGCGAGCGCCGAGTGTCCAAGCGACATGCCCAGCGCCTCTCCCACGACCTGCGATGTCGCAGCCGTGCCGAGGAACTGGCATCCGCCGCCAGGCGATCCGCACGCGCGGCAGCCCAGATCCGCCGCCTCTTCGAGCGTCACAGCGCCATGCACGAACCGCACGCCGAGCGTTTGCACCTTCCCAGCGTCTTCTCCCTGCTCCGGCATCAGCGTGACGCCGCCGGGGACCAACACGGCGGGGAGATCATCGCTCGCGGCGAGCGCCATCATCATCGCCGGCAGTCCCTTGTCGCACGTGGCAACGCCGAGTACGCCGCGCCGCGTCGGGAGCGATCGAATCAACCTGCGAAACACGGTGGCGGCGTCGTTGCGGAACGGCAAACTGTCGAACATCGCCGTGGTGCCCTGTGATCGGCCGTCGCACGGATCCGTGCACGCCGCTGCAAACGGAATCGCGCCGGCGCTCTTGAATACACCAGCCGCGGCCTCCAGCAGCAGCCCCACCTCCCAGTGACCGGTGTGATATCCGAGCGCGATTGGCGTTCCATCCGCCGCGCGGATGCCGCCATGCGTTGAGAGCATCAGAAATTCCTTGCCGCCGAGTGCGGCTGGGTTCCATCCCATGCCGGCGTTCTGCGTCCAGCCGAACAGATCGCCGGACGGCCGCTCGCGCAGCATCTGCGGCGTCAACGGCAGCGCACCGGCCGGTCCTGGCGCGCGTGTGGAGACATCGAAGAGTCGAGGATCGGCGGAATCGAATGGGTTCGTGGCCATGGGTGTACTTGAGTGTACCTGGGATGGTACTATCAGTTCACTGCCCGCGCTTGTCACGGACCTCTGTGCCAGAGGCGCTTCAATGATCAGACCGCAATCGCTTCGTCTCGCTGCGCTCTTCGTACTTACGCTCGCCGGATCGGCCCCATTCGCGTCCGCACAGGGGGTCGGCATCAAGGCGGGGCCGACGTTCGATAAATTCAGCGGCGACGTCTTCGATTTCGACAATCGCACCGGCATTCACGCAGGCCTTTTCATCGGCGGCAGCCGGGACAAGGTGCTCGGCTTTCAGACCGAGTTCAACTGGTTGCGGAAAAACACGGCAACCGACGCCGGACAGGACATCCGCATCGACTACCTGCAGGTTCCCCTACTGCTCCGTCTGAATGCCGGCTCGAGCTCTGCAAACGGGGCGGCACTGTACGGCGTCGTGGGACCGGCATTCGATTTCAAGATTGGGGACGAAGTCGAAGGGTTTACCGTGGACGATGGGATCGAGGGCACTGACGTGAGCCTTGCCTTCGGAGGCGGATTCGAGGTCGCCCACATCATCATCGAGGGCCGCTACGAAAAAGGATTCCGCCGCATCAACAAGACATTCAGCAGCCTGGATGAGATCAAGAAGCAGTCATTTACGATCCTCTTCGGCGTGCGGTTCAAATAGCATGTTCGCTTTGCCTGCTGGAGGCGTTATGAAAATTGATGGCTCGAGTCTTCGGCCTATTGCTCGTGTTGCTGCTCGTGGCGGGTGGCCCACTGGCGGCAAATCCTCCAAATCCTGCGCAACCTGACGATCCAACACGGGTTCAGGTCGCTGCTCTCATCAACGAGAGCACGGCCTTGCCGCTGCCGCCCCGCGTGTTACGCGCATTTCTGCTGACTCTCTTCGCGGTGAACGATGCTCTTCAGAAGGACGATGCGGCGCGTGCACGCGTCCTGCTCAAGACGTTTGCGGTTGAAGTCCGTGGGGTCAAGCGCGCAAAGCGCCTGCCGCCTGAGGCCGCCGACGCCCTGATCGCACGAGCCGAGGCAGCCATCGAAGCCTGCTCCAGGCGTTAAAATAGCAGCGTCTGACGTCCTAGGCTCGTCCCAGCGACGCGATTATCTCCGGTAGTGCATCTATATCCGCATCGGAAGTACGGAAATTCACGATGCACGCGCGCATCGCGAACTTTCCGGCAATGACCGCGTTCGACAGGAACGCGCGGCCGCTCTTTTCCAGACGGGCAAGCAGCTCCTCATTCAACGTGTTCAACGACGCCTCGGTTTCGGGCTCGCCGAGTTTGGCCCGGAGCTCACGCGGCACGTACCGGAACGTTGCGATGCTTAAACTCTGCGTCAGCGCCTCGAACTCTGGGTGCATGCGCACCAGATCGAAGAGCTTTCGCGACAGCCGGATGTCTTCAGCCATCGAGGCCACGTAACCCGATCGGCCCAGCTGCTGCAGGGCCAGCCACACCTTCAACGCCCGAAAGCCGCGGGAATTCTGCAATCCGTAGTCGACGAAGTTCAGCGCCTCTTCACCGAAGCGGTAATAGGGCGGGTGATACGAAAACGCGTTTCGCAGATCTTCGGGCCGCTTGACAAGGGCGCAGCCCGCCTCGAGCGGTGCGTAGAGCCATTTATGCGGGTCGACGGCGACCGAATCAGCCTGCGACAAGCCGCGAAGATCGTCCGGCGCATCGGGAAGCGCGGCTGCGAGCGCCCCGTACGCGCCGTCGACGTGAAACCAGAGATCGTGATCCCGGCAGATCGCGCCCATTTCGGGCAGCGGATCGATCGCGCCCGTGCTCACCGATCCCGCGGTCCCGACGACGAGAAACGGTCGATCGCCGCGAATGAGATCTAATTCGATTTGCCGGCGCAAATCGCCGGTCTTCAGTCTCTGGTGCTCGTCCACCGCAATCCATCGAATGGCATCGGTTCCGAATCCGAAGAGGTCTGCGGCTTTCTGCACCCACGTATGTGTCTCACACGAGGCGTACAACATCAGCCGGGGATGGCTGCCGCTGATGCCGGTCTTTCGCACGTCCCATCCCGCTTTCGCGGTCCTCGCGGCAAGCAGGCACACGAAGTTCGCCATGTTGCCGCCGCTGACCAGCACTCCGGGCGAGCCGACTCCCGCGGATGAGAATCCGATCAATTCGCCAATCCACCGCACGGTCTGCGCTTCAATCTCCGTCGCCATTGGCGCAAGCGTCCACGAGCCGCAATTCTGGTTGACGGCGCTCGCGAGAAAATCGCCGAGCACCCCAATCGGCGCCGGACTGGACGTGATGTAGCCAAGGAAACGGGGGTGGCCGTTGAACAGCGAATGATCGAACAGCAGATTGGCGGCGGTCTGGAGCAGTTCTGCAGCGTCGGCGCCGGTCTCAGGGAGCCGGCGCTCTGCGTTCAATGCGTCTCGCACGACTGCGCCTGTTTCGTCTCTCTTTACAGGGCCCTCAGGCATCCGCGCCATGTGGCCGGCCAGGCGATCGACAAGCGCATGCCCCAGCCTGCGAAATTCTTCCGGCGCCAAATCAGGGCCCGTTCTGCGCGAGGTCTCTTTTTCCGCTTCTTGTTCTTCGCTTGTAGCTTTCCGTTCTTCGTTTTTCGTTTCCATGGCTACCTCAGCCCGTCAAACAGATCCTGCTCTGTCTCGCGGCCTCCGTTCACGAGGCTGAAGACCCGATAGAACTCCCCCGTGCCCCAAATCACTTTCTGATCGTCCTCGGTCAGGCTGGCGACGTTCTTGTAGATGCTCATTTGCGTCGTGTGGCACTGAACCGCGCGCCACACGTGCTGCCACACTGCGCGCGCATCGACTTTCGTCGTAATCGACCAGTCCGGCCACGCGAACGCCGCGCGCGTATGCCCATCCACCTTCGACGTCAGCGTCTTGAACGCCGCCTGATACGCCGTCCATTTCCGTTCGCCGTTGACGAAGTAGTAGAACTTCGACACGCGGTGCTGGTCGGCGGCCCGCACGATTGCCGACCCGGTGAGTTGCGAGATCGCGATGTGATCGGGGTGGCCGTAGGCGCCGAACGGATCGAAAGTGACGACCACCTGCGGCCGCACGCGTCGAATGTGGCCGGCAATTTTTTGGCTCGCCTCTGCCCCATCGACGCGATCCAGCTCGCCATCGAGGTAATCCAGCAGGCTTACCTCGCACACGCCAAGCTCGCGTGCCGCGGCCCGCAGCTCGGCCTCGCGTGCACGCCCGACGATAGCCGGCCCAGGCGACGTACCCTTATCGTCGAACCGCCCGCGCTCGCCGCGAGTCGCCGTCACGATGAAGGTCTCGACGCCTTCTCTCGAGTATTTCGCGAGAATCCCGCCCGTTCCGAGCGACTCATCGTCTGGATGGGCGAGCACGCACATCAACCGAAGCATCACAGCCCCCAATTCTAGTTTGTCGTCAGCGGATCATCCGCCGCATTCATGCACGTTCGGATATGTTCACGTTCCGGACTTCCAGCGTTAGTAGACACGCGAAGGCAATCCGGAATCGCACGCGAGAGCCGGACCACAGGGAAAGCCGTCCATCGTTCGGGTTCCGAAAACATGCTGTTGTTGCCAAGCAACGACGGCGGGAGGGTGCATGATGATACCTACGTCGCTCGGTCGTATCCTCGTGATTGTTGGACTGCTCTCACTCCCGCAGTCATTGCGAGCGCAAGGCGGAGCCGCATCGCTCGAGCTCGACGTCACCGCGCCGAGCGGTTACGTCACGCGCCAGGCAGGTGGTTCGGTGTGGCTCGTTCCTGCAACCCCGGGAGACGTCAGCACGCGTTGTAATTTCGCACTCGCAGCGATGCGTCCCTCGAAGGGGTCCTTGGAAGCTGACGCTGAGGCAGCGCTCGTCGCCGAGACGGTTGAGTCGGGAATGCGGCGGACCAGCGACTATCGCATTGCCATGCGGGGGGTTGCAGCGGCTGGCTGGCACTACTTTTTGTCAGGGGGCAACTTCGAGGCCCAGACTGCCGGCGGCCCCGTTTATATTGCGGCCATGGCCATGGTGATTCCTGCCTCGGCAAACCGAGTCAGCGTCGTCGTTGGTTTTGGGAGCGCGGCAGGATGCAATTTCAACGACGCGGCGTTTGCACAGCTCTTTCATAGCCTGCGCCCACGCGGCGCGCCAATTCCGGCGGGGAATGCCCTGGAGCGCGATCTGGTCGGGAATTGGCAGGGTCGCACGCTCAGCAATCACTCGTTTGACGCCACCGGGCGTTATTCAAGGAGCTCCGCGGGCCAGCTCTACGGCAAGCTGATTTCAGGCGAAGGGGACGGCCGCTATACGGTGCGCGGATCTGAGATCACCATCACACCGCGCGTCGCGGGCCAGGCCCCCGAGCGATTCCGCGTCCACATCTACGACAAATGGAACAATTCCCGATGGGAACGCACCATGACAGTTCTTTACGATGACAGGATGCCTCCGTACGCAGCCGAGTACGTTCTCGTAGCCCAGTAGTTTCTGCGCGCTTGACGTAGTGATTCCGCCTGGACGGAGATTGGGACCGTCGCAAGCGCGTACAAAGAAAAAGGACGTTGTGCCCTTCCGGAACC
Source organism: Vicinamibacterales bacterium (assembly GCA_963784045.1). Lineage (GTDB taxonomy): Bacteria > Acidobacteriota > Vicinamibacteria > Vicinamibacterales > JAMQPK01 > JAMQPK01. The sequence goes on along the minus strand of CAWAPZ010000003.1, from coordinate 27,985 downwards.
ACAACGTCCTCTCGTAGTCTGCGAGCAGTTACAGCGTCAGGAAATCGATCTCGGACGTGCTGTCACCGAACTTCTCCGCCTGCACGCCGTACCTGTCCATCACGCCGAGCATCAGGTTCGCCAGCGGAGTGCCCTTTGGATATTTCGCGTGACGGTTGCCTTTGACCTGCAGTGCCTGGCCGCCCACAACGATGACCGGAACGTTGTAGTTGTTGTGAACGTTGCCGTCGCTCATGCCGCTGCCGAACAGCACGATGGTGTTGTCGAGCAGGTTGCTGTCGCCGTCGGGAATCGACTTCAGCTTGTTCAGGTAGTACGCCAGCGTTTCGACGTGATACGTGTTCAGCTTCGTGTACGCCTTCATCTTCTCCGGGTTGTTCCCGTGGTGCGAGATGGAGTGATGCGCCTCGGGCAAACCGATTTCCGGGTACGCGCGGTTGACGTTTTCGCGCGCCATCATCAACGAGCTGACGCGCGTGATGTCGGCCTGGAACGCCAGCGCCTGCAGGTCGAACATCAGCTCAATGTATTCCTTGAAGGTCTCGGGCACACCAACCGGCTGTTCTGGAACCGAGAAGTCGCTGTTGGTCGACTCGGCCTTGACGATGCGCTGTTCGACGTCGCGCACGGCATCGAAGTACTGGCCGAGCTTCGAGCGGTCGCCCGTGCCGAGCCGTCGGCGCAGCGTCGCGATTTCCTCGGTGAGCGCGTCGAGGATGCTGCGATCTTCCTTGGCTCGCGCCAGGCGCTCTTCGGCGGTCGCGCCGACGCCGAACATCCGCTCGAACACGAAGCGCGGGTTCGTTTCCGACGGCAGCGGGGTCGTCGGGGTTTTCCACGACATCGAGTTCATGTAGGCGCAGGCATACCCGTGATCGCAGGCACCGACGACGTCGTTGCGATCGACGGAGACTTCGAGCGACGGGAGTTTCGTGTCGCGGCAGATGCGGTCTGCGATCATCTGATCGATCGTCGTCCCCGCCTGCACGTCGGCGCCTTCCGTCTGCTTCGGGTGCGCGCAGCTCATGAAGGCCGGTGCGGCACGCGGATGCTGTCCGCCTACGTCGCCCTGATCCGTGGCCTGGAAGTTGTCCAGCCCGGTAAGGACGACCAGCCGATCGCGAAACGGCTCGAGCGGTGTCAAGCTCGGCGACATCGCGAAACCGACGCCCTCGGTGGAAGGCGTCCAGTCGAACATGTTGGCGCCATTCCCGCAGTAGATGGCGGTGAATCGAGGAGCCGCCTTGGCCTGGGCCCTCATAGCCGGCACCATTGCGTCCAGGAACGGCAGCGCCACTGTGGCGCCGATGCCGCGGATGAACGTGCGGCGTGGCAGCGCTAGTTTTGTGATCACCATCTCAGGCAGCCTCCATCATTAATTCGCAAAGTCCTGCGCCAATCTCATTGTAAACGGTGTGCTCGTCACGATCCCCTGAATAAGCGACTCGAACCGGTAGTTCTCGCGGATCGCATCCCGCTTGACTTTACGCACCGCTGGGGCGTCAGCCGCCTCCAGCCCGCGTCCCAGGGCATAGACCATCAGCTTTTCGGTCATCGTCGTCAGGAACTCGTCCGAGTGAGACATCAGGATTTTTCTGAGCTCCGCCGGGCCGTTGAATTTCGACCCGTCAGGCAGCTGAGCCGACGCATCAACCTTCGCGCCCGACGTGTAGATGTCGCGCCACTCGCCTATGGCATCGAAGTTTTCGAGCGCAAAACCGAGCTGGTCCATCTGTGCATGGCAGCCGGCGCACGCAGGATTGGCGCGGTGTTCGGCCATCCGTTCGCGCATCGGAAGCACTTTTCGCGGATCGCGGCTGTCTTTCAGCTCCGGCACGTTCGGCGGAGGGGGGGCGGCGGCGCACCGAATACGTTCTCGAGAATCCACTTGCCTCGAATCACGACCGATGTCCGGTTTGGATAGGAGGTCGCCATTAGAATCGATCCCTGCCCGAGCAGTCCGCCCCTGGGGCTGTCTGCGGGCAGCTTCACGCGCCGGAACCGCTCGCCCTGCACGCCCTCGATGCCGTAATGCCTGGCAAGGCGCTCGTTCAGGAACGTGTAGTCGGCATCGATCAGTTCGAGGACGCTGCGATTCTCGCGCATGATGCTCTCGAAGAACAGTTTCGTCTCCTGCTCGAAGGCCTTGCGCAAGTTGTCGTCGAAGTGAAACAACGTTTCCGGACTCGGCTGGTGCACCGCGACGTTACGGATGTGCAGCCACTGGCCTGCGAAGTTGTCCACCATCGCCTGCGAGCGCGGGTCCGCCAGCATTCGCTTCACCTGCTGCTGCAGCACTTCCGGCTTGCTCAATGTCTTCTTCTCGGCCAGCGATATCAACTCATCGTCCGGGATGCTGCTCCAGAGGAAGAATGACAGGCGCGAGGCGATGTCGAGATCACTGATTCGGTACGGGGTGTTAGCCGCGGCCTTCGGCGGCTGGCTCTCGAACCTGAACAGGAACTTCGGGCTCATCAGGATGCTGCGGATCGCCATCTCGATGCCTGCCTCGAAGCCGTTGTTCAAGGCAGAGCCTCGGTAGGCTGTGAGCGGCGCCTGCAAATCGTCTTCGGTAATCGGGCGGCGGTACGCGCGGCGCGCCAGCGTCGACACGATCTTTCTGGCGCACGTCTCATCCTTCGCCGATGACGGGGCGCACGTCAGAACGCGCCGGCGGCTCGCGGTATCGCCCACCGACGCTGTCGTCGGCTGCGGCCCGGTGATTGTGAGGCTCGAAATCCGTGGTTCGCCGCTGCCGTCGCGATAGGGTTCGCGACGAAGCGACGGGTCGATGAGGTCTTCGACCAGCGCCGTCGTCTTCGAGGCGAAGTACGCCTGCACCAGGTGAGATCCGGCCTTGACCGGCACACGGAACGTCATCAGTTGGAGAATTTTCTTCGTCCGGTCCTCGCGGGGATAGTCACCGGCCGCGCCCGCGCCGGCGCCACGTCGTGGAGCGAAATCGGGTCCGCCCAAGGTGGTAGTTCCGACCTTGACGTTGTCGATCGCGATGTCGAGCTGGTGCGGCTCGGCCGTAATACCTTCGAAGCCGCCGCCTGCGCCGCTCTCTTTCGGCCGCATCTCGAACAGATACTCGCCATCCGCGGGGAAGTAATACCGCAGCGCCACTCCGCCGCGCGATCCCAACGGCAGATCGTCGCTGATCCGCACGTTCTGATTGCGGTCGGTCGGCACGAAGAACGTTTCGGGCATCGGCACGCCTTTCGGGCGTGCGAGCGCCATCTGGCTGATCTTCGCGGCTGCGCCAAGATACCGCTCCGTGAGCATCGGCGACAGCGTCAGCGCGTCCGCGTTGTTGTCGAAGCCATGTCCGGCGATGTCATTCGGCAACATCGACGCGGCGTCGATCTCAAGCGCCAGCAGATCGCGGATGGCGTTGCGATATTCGGCGCGGTTGAGACGCGGCAGAGCAGGACGGCCAGGGTTGGGTTGTGCGAACGCTGCCCGGTCGAGCTCTGATTCGAGATACGTAACGAGCTCCGCGGCAACGGCTTTATCAGGCCGCGGACGTCCAGCCGGTGGCATCGCACCAGTGCGAACCTTGCGAATCGCGTGCTCCCAAGCCTCTGCATTGTCGGCAACGCGCGCCAAATCGAGAGTGCTCAACGTGAGGCCGCCCGATTTCACCTTTTCGTTGTGACAGCTCACACAGTACCTTCTGCACCGTCGCCTTGTGTGTCGCGACAGCGTCGCCTTGCGGCGCCGCAGCGCTTTGGGCCGGCTGCGCGGACGCTGCCTGCGCGTATGCAGGTACGCGGCTTTGAACATCGAGCGCGACGGCAACGACGAAAGACGTCGCAGCGGCTACGAGCAGTGCGCGTTTCATCGGTACGGGCTCCTCTGGTGGCAATGCTTCCTCCGGAATCACATTCGGGCACAGACCGGGGCACGGTATTTCCTTTGCCCCGAGCTTGCGCAAGAGCACAGCGGTATGCGGGTTCGCGGCGAAGGAATTGCCGTACTCGACGCCCTCGGCGACCTGCAACGGCGTGCGGCCGCTCTTGTCCACCACGTCCAGTTTGGCGCCTTTGTCGAAGAGATATTGCACCACGCTGTTCGCACCGCGATACGCGGCGGCGTGCATGGCTGTTTCGCCGGTGTCGGCGACGAAGTTCACGTCGGCGCCGAGCTCCTCGACTAGCATCTTCGTCGCGTCCAGTACTTGTTCTTCGCCAGCGCGATCCTGGTTCGATGCCCACGCGATGCCCGCCACCAGCATCAGCGGTGTGATGTTGAGTGGCGTGTTGATCTTCGGATCGGCGCCGTTCTCGAGCAGCAGACGCATCACCTCGATATCGGCCTGTCTGGCAGCGGCGAGGAATGGCGTCAAGCCGACCTGACGACGGCGATAACGCGCGCCCGACCACCGCGGCTCCATTTCTGAATTGCGGCTGTTCACGTCGGCGCCGTGCTTAATCAGCGATTTGACGATGCGTATGCGATCGACGTTGACGGAGACGAACTCGTCGCTGATGTGCCAGTTGGCGACGTGGATCGCGGCCTGCAGCGGCCGTCCCCAGCTGTTGTTTGCGCCGTTTCCACCTTCGGTGCCGACTTCCTTCAACTGGTCGCGATACGACGGCGTCTTGAGGGTGATTTTGATTGGACGCGCTTTCGAGCCTTGCACTGAAAGGTCGGTCGACCCGCCTTCGGCATTCGGATCGGCGCCCTTGTCGAGCAGCACGTCGACGAGATCTTCGTGGCCGTTGATGATCGCAACCAGCAATGGCGTCGCCAGATCGACGCGCTTCTCGTTGACGTCCGCGCCTGCAGCGAGAAAGGCCCTCACTGTCGCCATGTCGCCCTTGCGCACGGCAAACAGGAACGGCGTCGACGCCGCGTTCGATCGCTGACGAATATCGGCACCGCCCGCGATGAGCGCTTCGATGACCGCACTGTGCCCTTCGGCCGCCGCCCAGTGGAGCGGCGTTTGGCCGTTCCAACTCTCGCGAGCGTTCACTCTTGCACCCGCGAGCAACAACGCGTTGACCGCATCGACGCTGCCGGCGCGAGCGGCATGCATCAGCGGCGTCTCGTCGGCGTTGATAAAGTGGAGTGGATCGTTCGGATCGGCGCCGGCCTTCATGAGTTGGCCGATGATGTTCGCGTTGCCTTGTTTGGCGGCGAGTGCGAACGGCGAAACCCCATAGTTGTTCCTGACGTTCACCTTGGCGCCCGCGCGGATCAACTGCGCGGTCATGTCGGCGTCCTCGGCGTACACCGCCCAGTGCAGCGCAGTGGCGCCGTCAGCCTGAACAGCGTTCACATCAGCCTTCTTCGCCAGCAGCGCCTGGATCGCCTGCTTGTTCTGCTGCTGCACAGCATCGGCAAGTGGTGAAGGCGCCGTCGGCGTCTGCGCGGCCGGCAAAACTCGCGAGCCTGTCGCGCCCGCGTTGGTGTTACTGTTCTGCGCAGCCACACCGACAGTAGCAACCACGATAACGGCCGCAAGGGACAGTCCGGTGTAGGGTCTCAGCGGCATAATTCGAACCTCTTGAAGGCCTAATTTTACTACGGGATATGCAACTTTCTTGTCGCGTTTTGTCGCGACACCCAAGGCGAAACCGGCCTAAAACAGGCCGCTAATCGCCTGACTAGGACTCCTCGGGAGAGAACGCGGGCGCCGCAGCCGTCCGGCGCACGCGCTCCTCCTCTTTTGCCGCACTGGGCGGAAGGGGATCGCACGCCACCAGATACAGCACGGCCGTCGTCAACAGGATAAGTGGGTAGCTCAGCAACAGCACCTGCTGATGCAACTCGACGTAGACGAGGATCGCCGGATACCAGAACACGAGCGCGAGCGTGAGAAACGCGACGCGCAGCAGCGCGTCCCTGACGCGACGCGGATTCTTCATCCCCTTCAATACCCGTCTGTAAGTGTTGCTTTCGTACGCTTCGATCGACTCCTTAAACAGGGTTTGAGTCAGAACATAGAGCAAGCCGCCGCAAAACAAGGCCACGAAGACTTGCAGCCACGTCTCGGTGCCGGAAAACGCCACCCCTGCCCAGGCAAAGTAGAGGACGATGCTGAGGTTGGTCAGTTGGAGCGCGAGCCACACGTTCGTCCTGCCGGTGAGCCGCTGAAATCGACGGCACGCCCGCTCGATCATGTTGAGAATGACCGAATCGATGTACAGCATCGCCTCTCTAAGAAGAATTGTCTCTGAAAAGAAGAGACACCGCGCGAGAAAATAAGTTCTCACGCGGTGCGCTCGTGCCGCGTCAGCGGGAGGCTGACTGGGCCATCTGCTTGAAGAAGTCGTCGGCGCGCTGCTCCAACTCTGCCGGCGACAGGTCTTCCTTGCGCGTGGCGATCCACCAGTGGTACCCCTCCGGATCAGAGACGACTCCACCACGGTCACCCCAGAACTGATCGGTCACAGGCATTTGCACCTTCGCGCCCGCCGCGACCGCGCGATTGAACAACGCGTCGCTGTTGTCGACATACAACCACAGCGTGACCGGCGAGCCGCCGTAGGCTTTCGGTCCTTTGGACCCCGGCATTGCGTCGTTGACCATAAAGCGCGAGTCGCCAATCTTGAGATCGGCGTGCATGATCTTGCCGTCGGGGCCCGCATGACGGCTTACCTCCTCCGCACCGAGCGCTGTCTTGTACCACTCGATCGTCTCCGCGGCGTTATCCAACGTCAGACCGGGTGTCAGTGTGTGGTAACCCTTCGGTACCGGGTTCATTGCTTTCGCCATTGAGACCTCCTTCTTTACACGATCGCGTCAAACGATCACTATGAAGCGATTCAAAATCGGATGCAAGATGATCGGACGATCTCTCGTGAAATCTGTGGCTCGCTGTCTCGTTTATGTGACGTTCAGTTGCATCGCTGGGTCCGGCTGTGGGCCTGATGCGAATGCCACGTCACCCGTATTCCACTCGAACGCCGTTTCGGCATCGCGCCTGTCGATGGGCTCGACGCTCACGCTGACCGCATCGACGCGTCAGAGTAGTGATGAGGCTGCCGCAAAAGCGGCGTTCGACGAAGTGTTCGACGAGTTCGCGCGGCTCGAAACACTCATGAGCACGTGGATTCCCGCGAGCGACGTCTCGCGCATCAATCGCGCGGCCGGCATCGCGGCTGTGCCTGCCAGCGCGGAAGTGCGCGACGTGCTCGCGACTGCGCGGCAAGTGAGCGAGTGGACCGGTGGAAAGTTCGACGTCACGTTTGCGGCGCTTTCCGGTTTGTGGAAATTCGATCACGACCAGGACAGCGTCATCCCCAACTTGGACGTTGTACGCCGGCGGCTTCCGCTGATCGACTATCGCGCGATCCACGTGAACGATGCCGCGAGCACGGTGTTCCTCGCGCGCAAGGGGATGTCAATCCACCTCGGCGGCATCGGCAAAGGCTACGCGGTCGATCGCGCGGCCAGCATCCTTCGCCTTCGTGGCCTTCGTGACTTCGTGGTTCAGAGCGGCGGCGACGTCTACGTGTCCGGATTGAAAGATGGGAAACCCTGGCGGCTGGGCATTCAAGATCCCCGAGGGACAGCGAACCGCAGCTTCGCCGAGCTCGATTTATCGGACGGTACGTTCAGCACGTCGGGCGACTACGAGCGGTCGTTTCTCAAGGACGGCCGGCGCTATCACCACATTCTCGATCCCTCCACCGGCGAACCCGCGCGCGGGACGCGCAGCGTCACCATTGTCGCCAACCGTGCTGTGTTTGCCGACGCCCTCTCAACCGGCGTGTTTCTCCTCGGCCCGGATGCCGGCATGGCCCTCATCGAGCGTCTGCCTGGCGTCGACGGGGTGATCGTGTCGGACAAGAACGAGGTGCTGATCTCGTCGGGTCTCCGCGGCAAAGTGAGGATTGTTGCGCCGCCGACCGACGCACCGTAAGTCGTCTCGCTACGTGAGCCGGGTTAGAAGCACTCCCACTGCATGCTTGATGATGGCGAGGTCCGCTTTGATGGGTTTGACCCTGGCCTCGATTCGAACATCGACGCGTGATTCGAGCGACTCACCAAGCGCCGCGAGTTTGGCATGGAGGCTGTTCTCGAGGCTCGATAGCCTGGCGTCGAGTTTCGTGTCGAACTTCTTGTCGAGGCCCTCGAACCGATACGTGAACAATCGATCGATCAGTTCGGCCTGTTCGCGAAAACTCTCCGCAAACCGCCGATCGAACAATTCGGCCTGCTCGCGAAGGGATTCCGCAAACTGCCGATCAATCAGCTCGGCCTGTTCCCGAAAGTGCTGTCCGATCGTCTTGTTCTCCAATTGAGCCTCGAGCGTGGACAGGCGTTCTTCGATCGTCTTCTCAGCCATGCACGGCTGCACTGCGAAACCCGCGCCGACGACGGTAGCATCGTCTCCGAATGAAAACAACGCCTCGCACGTGCGGTACGCAGTTTCCGCTCCTCATGCGCGGATTCGGCGTTTCAGTCTTCGTGAAGTGGTGTGTCGGCCATTTGCCGGATGCCGTCCCAGGCCGCCTGCTTTTGGTCAGGCTTCGTGCCGAACTTCAGGCCGGCTGTTTCGCGTCTACTGCCGGGGCTGCGCCGCGGCCTGGCGCGCCAATACTTCGCTTTTGCGCCGGATGATGATCCAGTGCGGGCACTTCTGCTGGTCCATGTAGAGTCGCTCGCAATCGTCGCAGCGCACACATTCGGTCATGATGATCTTCGGGCCCTCGATCGCGCCCCATTGGCAGGTTTTCTCACACAGCTTGCACGTGTTGCACTCGGACCAGCGCTTGATGCCGAAGATGCGTGAACTTCGAGAGCAGTCCCAGGGCGGCACCGAGCGGACAGAGAAATCGACAGTAGAGATTCCGCACGAACACCGTCGCAACCAGTAGCACGCCGAGCGCGATCCACATCGCCGTCGTTTCGTGGCCCGTGAACATCCAGAACGGCTCTACATAGCGATAGATCGACATGTCGCGGGTGGCGAGAAAGTACAGCACGACCGCCGCGAGGATGCCGTACTTGATCTTCGACGCCTGCCGCTCGATGCGCAGCGGCACGTCGTACCGATATCGCGCCGGCACGATGGGATCGAGCAACTGCGTCATCGCGCCATAGGCGCAGATGCGCCCACAGTACAACCTCCCAAAGAGCACCGTCGTCACAACGGAAAATACCGCGAAGACATACCAGCCGAGGTTGTACTTGAAGATGGGGAGGTTTCCGCCCATTACGCCGAAGATGTTCACAATGGACAACAACTGGCTCTTGTAGACGCCGAGATACGCCACGGCTGCCACGAGCGTCACGTATTTCAGGTTGACGCTCTTCCGAAAAAAGCTCGTCAGCGCGAGCGCAGCAAACGCGACGAACAATCCGAGATCGGCCGCCTGACCCTTGGCGATCTGCTGCCACGTCTCAACCGGCTCTTCTTCCTGTTCAAAGTTCCAGGGATCGTCGGCGCGCCCGGGCTGTGGTGCGCCCTGAGCCGACAGGATCCCGCCGAAGTCAGCTTGCGGAAGCTCGTGAGGAATCCACAACACGAGCATGAATATCAGCGCAATCCAAATCCGAGGTGCAGGCTTTCCGCCTTTTGCCCTGTGCTCTCCGCTCTGGCAGGGTTTCATTTCCCGGCCGCCGGCGGCGCGAGCAGCTGCGTCGCCATCCGGCGCGCGCTGATTCTGATGGCGCGTGCAGCGCTGGTGATGGTAATGGTCGCTCTCGACACCGCATCGACATCCGCGCCCACACGGAAGGGATCGCGGATGCTCTTGCCCTTGAACTGGGCCGCGAACTCGGGGCGGTCTACCGAGAAGTCTCCGTATGGCTCGTTATGGGCGGCGACGACGACGCCGGTGAGAATCCCTTTCGTGTCCATGCCGACGAGTATTTTGATCGGGCCGTCATAGCCCCGCTCGAGCGGCTCGATTTCGGTCGTCCAGAACACCAGGCCGGCAACGGTCTGCGGATTGGGCGCGAATGCTTTGTAGTGAGGCGGATCCGGAGCCTTCGGCGAAAACGTCGCCGCCGGGAAGAGCTGCTTGAGCTGCCCTTGCAGCTTGGGATCGATCGCCGCTCCAGACTGGCGTGCCGCCAGGGCACCGAACGTTCCCGCGACCACGGTGAGAAGGAAGATAAAACTGCGCACGGCCCGTGGAATTATCACCTAAAGTGCACGGGTCGTGCGCACGAAGCTAACGCCTACCGCCCCGTCACGTTGACGTTGACGTTAAACTCGCCTCTATTGTCGGGCAGATGATCATCGTTGACGCCAAAGTACAGGCGTCCGTTGACGGGCGCCCGGAACGTCCGACGCCCGCCGAGATAGATCGGGCCGTAGTTGTCAATCTGCGCGATCAACCCACCGGCCAGTTGATTCAGCACCGGAGCATCGGGCGCGTTGCGGCCCCTGGTCGATCCGGCGGGATTCGCCGTGTCGCCGGCGTCGTCGCTCATCTGAATCGTCCCGCTCGCGTCCAGCGTCAGCGTATCTCCGGCACGCACGACGATGCCCGAGTCGGTCCAACGCTGTTGAGAGTTGACGCGCACCGTGCGCTGCTGGACTCCCCCCGATGTGCCGACTGCGCCTGGCGCCCCGCCGCTCACCGCGAATTCCTGTCGCGAGAGCCTGCCGTCGCGGTTCGTATCGCGCTGGTTGAACGACGCCGCCGACCAATGCCACTCGTCACGGCCGATCGCGTCGTTGCGGTTGTAGTCAAGCGAGGCAAATTCGTCCCACGTGTCGTTCGGCGTGTTCACGCCGCCGACCACCTCGAAGCGGCTCAGCACGCCGTCGCGGTTGCGATCGAGGCTCGTGAACACCGAGTCGCTGCCATTCCATTCGGAGCGCTCGACGCGCCCGTTGTTGTTCCAGTCGAGATCGTCGAAGCTCGCGTCGCGCGCATCGTCGACGTCACCGCCGAGAAATTCTGACTGGCTGAGGGAGCCGTCGCGATTACCGTCGACGCGCCGGAACGTCTCGAGATCGAAATGCCATTCGTTCGAGCTGATGCGGCGATCGCGGTTGTGATCGAGGTTATTGAAGCCGGCCGCGGTCCAGCTGACATACCGCTCGTATCGATTCGGCACGTGGTCGGCCTCCTCGAAATTCCCGTCACGACGGGCGCCCATGCGGACCTCGTTGCCCGAGAGTTGGCCGTCGCCATTCCAGTCTTGATTTTGAAACGCACGAGCGGAGCCGCGCCACTCGTCGCGACTGATCGCACCGTCGCGATTCTGGTCCATCGATTCGAATCGCATCCGCGGCGTCTGCGCCTGACCGCCAGCGGGCACAGCCACAACAACCACCCATGTGGCTGCGAGTATGGTGAGCGTAGTAAATTTAGACAACATAACGTCCTCCGTACCGAGGGATTGCACAGACCGTACCGGATGTAACGACGGGCTGTGAGCGAGGAGAGTTTTCGAATGATGCGATGCCTGCGTTTTGCCGTGGTGTTGATGGCCCTGATCGGATCGCCGCTTCACGCGCAGACACCTGGCGCGTTGACGAGCGTCCAGCGCCTCAAGTGCACGTTCACCCACAGAGCGCTCGGCACGTGGGACAAAGAGGCGGTCCCCAGCGTCGAGCTGACGCCGGCCAAGCTGTCAATGGTCTTCGATGCCATCGACACGCAGGACGGCACGGCAAACGTGATCGACGTGACCGCGCCCGATGCCGGCGCGCCGCACATCACGGTGCGCCTGCTCGCGAATAACCTTCATCTGATGGCGATGAACATCTCAGGGTCGGTCTACCTGACGTCGGTTTTCGCGGACAAGGACAGCAGCGTCGGCGGCACGTTCAAAGCGGTACACACTCGCCACGAATTCACACCGACAAGGCTGACCGGCTGGACGTCGCGCCCGGAGCAGTACTACGGACAGTGCCAGGCCGAGAAGTAGACCATCGCAACACCGCTGATTGCTTGAGGTCAGCAAAGGATGGCGGCACTGGCGTCGTGCGAGCTTTGAGACGCAACCGTAGTGCCGACCTTCAGGTCGGCAACTTCGCGCGGATGCATCTCACATGGAGTGCTCGGTGTGGGTGGCCGGGCGCCCAAAGCCGTGCGCTCCCCCACAGCGGCCGCGCGACGTTCTATACTTAATACGATGTCAATGGACGTTGAAATCGAGCTGCGAATCCCCACGCTTACGGTCAAGATCGACGAAGACAACACTAAGCGCATCGATAACTCACTGGTCAGGTTTCGGAAGGTCATCCAGGTACCCGCGTTCCCACGGCCAGGGTCCCAGATTGCGGTGAGCGTCGGCTCAGAGATGGCGTTCGAATGCACGATCGCCCGAGCAGACTGGCACGAGGAGAAGCAGCGCTTTGTGCTGGCCTGCAAATATCCCAAGCAGCGCATCTTCCCGCACGAGTACGAGGCCCTGCTGAACGACCCTCAGTGGGAGCGGACGGAGTATCCGGCATAGCCGTCCATAGCCGTCGCTTGGGCTCTTGCGACAAGCTACTGGCTACCAACTGATTTCGCCGAACAGTTCGTCCCCACCATCTTCACAGCCGACACCTGCCGCGCCAACTTCAGTAGAAGACTTTCACTAGAAGATAACTGAGAGCCTCGGGCATTTCCGGAAACCAGTGTGGCATGCCCGCGGGAACCCACATCACGTCGCCTTTGCCCAGCTGATAGGTCTGGCCGCCGTCGATCTTTGAGCCGCGAATCTGCCCGGGACCGGTCTCCTTGCCGCCGATGACATCGCCGCCGAGCACCTGCGTCGAGCGTCCCTCGACCACGTAAAACAAATCGGCCTCGTTGGCATGAATCTCCACCGTAGGCCGGTTATCCGCCGGAACATATGGACCGTTGCGAAAGCCGCCCGACACGCGGAGATTCGGTCCGTCCCCAAGCGGCCCGGCCTTCTTCATTGTCGCCGCGACTTTGTCGTGATCGGCGTAGACAAGCTCGCCTTTCGCGCTCGCGTCGAGCACGGGAACGATGACAGACAGATAGCTGATAGACGGCGAGACGCTCGTAAATGCCTGCGTCATGCCGGCGGGAACCATCAGCACGTCGCCTTTTGTGAGGCGTTGGGTGCGCGCGCCGGCGGCAAACATGCCCTCGCCGTCGGTTACATAAATAATGCTGGTGCCCTTCTGCGTTTCGAGAGCGCCTGGCTTATCCCGATAGACACCTGCAGCACGCGCCTGCGGCGCGTCGAAGATCGTTCCACCCTTCGCAAGGGCGACGTCGACCTTACCGCGGTTGACATAAACGGCACCTGGCTGCGCCGCCGCGGTGGCGACGGCGCCAAGCAGAAGGAGAGATGCGGTAACAGCGCGTAGGAATGTCATGGCGGCATCAGTCTAGCCGATGCACAGACAGCGAGCCACGCCGTTCCCGGACCTACGTGCCACCCTCGCCTACGCTGTGCATCGTCCCGAGCTCGGGCGTCGACCCCGTCATCCAGCCCTTTACCAGCTCGAACAGCACGATCGGCTGCGGCTTGTCGACCTCGAGAAACACCGCCCCGTGGACGTCGACGCAGATCAGCACCATCCGTGGGTCGTCGGCCGTGCCATGGCGCGGATCGTCTCCCTTGGGAAACCATGCCTGCCAGTCCGGGGCCCACAGCTGGCGGATGGTGTTTCTATCGCGGCTGATCGTCGCGATGCCCGACACCGATACCCACTCGCGAGTGCGATCTTTGTAGTACGACAGATTGACGTGGATCGAAGGCGATCTCGGCCAGCTTGCCTGAGTCGTCCAACGTCACAAACCACAGATCGGCGCCGGCGGCGCGCTTCTGCGTCGCCATCGCGCGCGAGTGCAGATGCCCGTCGGGCCGCCGCGTTGTCAGCATTGCTATCTCGATGTCGTCGATATGTTCAAAAAGCTGATCCATTTCGGCCATGCAGATCCTCCTGCGCAACGTCTGCAAGACCGACGCCCGTTTCAGTGAATCACTTCACCATCCACAGCCTCGTCGAACCAGTCGAAATGCGGAATATCGAGCGCCCGCACCGCCTCTATCGCCACCGCGATAATCTGCTCGGCGTCGGCGGGCGTTTTGGCCGCGCGCATCTGGTTTCGCATCGCGCGAAGTGCGCGAAGTACTTGAGCGCGATCGAATCGCTGTCCCTCGCAATGGTCACAAAAGGCCATGGTCTCCTCAAGGTCTAGCTTAGCGTGATTCAGGCGGACCGTCGTTACCGGGCGAGATAGCCGGAATCGACCGGAAGGACGATGCCGGTGACGCAGCGCGCGGCGCCGCTGCAGAGATACAGAATCGCGCCCGCCACATCATCTACATCCGGAAGCCGCCCGAGTGGGGTGTGCTGCATCACAGTCGCAAGCACTTCCGGGTTGGAAAAAATCGCCGTCGTCATCTCGGTGTCGACGAATGTCGGCGCGACAGCGTTGACGCGGATACCGTCGGATGCCCATTCGAGCGCGAGGGCGCGGGTCAGATTCACCACCCCACCCTTCGAGGCCTGGTAGGACGCATTCGGAAAGAGACCCCCCGACAGGCCCATGATGGACGCGACGTTGACGATCGCTCCACCGCCGCGCGCTTTCATATATTGATGCGCGGTGCGCGAGCAAAGGAACGTGGCGGTCAGGTTCACATCGAGCACCGCCTGCCACTCGGCCAGCGGCAACTCGACCGCCGGCTTGCGCGCCACGCGGCCGGCGTTGTTGACGAGGACATCAATGCCGCCAAGCGTATCGGCCGCGCGCGCGAACGCGTCCTTCACGGCGGCTTCGTTGGTGACGTCGACTGGAACGCCGTCATTAGGTTCCACGTCGAAAACCGCCACGCGCGCTCCCGCCTGTTCGAGCATACGTGCGGTCGCGGCTCCGATGCCTTGCGCACCACCTGTCACCACAGCGGTCTTTCCGTCGAGGCTCAACACATTCATATCGCGCCGGGTGTAAATTACACGAAATCGTCGTGGCCAGGAGGTGAATCGATGCGTGTCCTCTCACGTGCGCTGACACTCGCTGTGGCATTCGGGCTGGCGGCGTTGCTGCACGCGCAGAATTTCGATCTCGTGATCGTGGGTGGCCGGGTTATCGATCCGGAGTCAGGCCTCGACGGGATTCGCAACATCGGCATCAGCGGCCGGAGCATCGCTGCGATCTCCGCGGAGCCACTCGCGGCCCGCGCAACGATCAACGCGACCGGCCTCGTCGTCTCGCCTGGATTTATCGATCTTCACGCGCATGGCCAGACCCCAGAGACCTATCGATTCCAGGCCCGCGACGGTGTCACGACAGCGCTCGAGCTCGAGGTCGGCACAGGGGACATCGAACGTTGGTACGCAGAGCGGAAACCGGGGCGCCTGATCAACTACGGCGTCAGCATCGGGCACATCCCCGTAAGAATGGCTGTCATGCACGACCCGGGAACCTTCCTGGCGACGGGCGCCGGTGCGCACAAGGCTGCATCGGCGGACGAGGTCAAAGAGATCGCACGGCGGATCGAGGACGGGCTCAGCAAGGGCGCCGTCAGCATCGGCGCGGGGTTTCCCTATACACCTGCTGCAACTCAAGATGAGCTGCTCGAAGTCTTTCGCATCGCCGGCCGCATTCGCGCGCCCGTTCACGTTCACATTCGTCGTGGGGTGAGCGGACTGCAGGAAGCGCTGAAGCTTGCGACGCAGACGAAAGCGCCTCTGCACGTCGTGCATATCAACAGCGCCGGAACGACCGCCACGCCCGAGATGCTCGACATGATCGCGAAGGCGCGTGCGCAGGGCCTGGACGTCACAACCGAGGCCTATCCGTACACCGCAGGCATGACCGAAATCCAGTCCGCGAATCTCGACGAATACGAGAACGCGACCGAGGAACGCGTCGCGCAGTTGGAATGGCCGAGGACCGGCGAGCGTCTGACGCGTGTGACATTCCAGAAATATCGCAAGACAGGAGGACCGGTCGTCATCCATACCAACACGGAAGACATGGTCAACGTCGCCGTCAAGAGCCCGCTCACGATGATCGCCAGCGACGCGTATTGGGAAAATGGTACTGGCCACCCTCGTACCGAGCGGGACGTATTCCAGGGTGCTGGGCCGCTACGTTCGCGAGCGTGGAACGCTGACGCTGATGGACGCGATCAGAAAAATGACCCTCATGCCGGCGATGCGGCTGCAGGATCGAGTGACCGCAATGAGCACGAAAGGGAGGCTGCGCGTCGGAGCGGACGCCGACATCGCGATATTCGATGCCTCGCAGATCATCGATCGCTCCACCTATCGTGAGCCCGGTCTTCCCCCAGCCGGCATGCGGCACGTCATCGTCAGTGGTGTGCCGGTGGTCGCAAATGGGCAGGTAGTCGAAGGAATTACCCCGGGCCAGGCTGTTCGGGCGCGGTAGAGCGGACTCTCGACTAATTCAAGATATCGACAAGCCGGCTGTACTTGATCGTAAAACTTCGATCCGGGCGCATCAGTGTCGAATCGTAAAGCCCCTGAGTGTCGTTGTAGACGACGAACAGCCCGGTGTTCGCTTGATTGAGCCAACCAAAGCGGACGTTGCTCGACCACAGATTCGCTCTGTCGTTGTATTGCACCAATGCCTGAACATAGATACGCGGATTGAACGAGTACCAGACCCGCGTGCTCATCAGGTTGGTCACGAACGCGCCGCCGGTGAGCTCGACGTCGTTGCGCGTATACATGACCTCGGTGTTGAAAACGTCGCTGATCCTGAGCAGAAGCTGCGGAGCGGTCACGACTCGCGAGCCGTCAAAGAACCCGCCGACCGTCAATCTCATGCGGACGGACAGGGGCGCGCCCTGGTTCGTAAACGCCACCAGCTGCGCCTCGCTGTTCTCGTAATTTCCGACCGGCACGAAGATATCCGGGTAGATCTCGAACGGGGTTGTCACGCCCTCGCGGGTGATGTTCATGCCGGTATGAAACTCGTGGCCTGCCCTGAACTGCCAATGTTGATCGAGGTGCAATCGAGAGGATTCGAGAAGACCGTCGAAGTTCCAGTACCAGTCGTACCCGGCGTGCGGGCGCAGCTCGAGGAACTTCCAGAAGGTACCCGGCTGCAGGCGAATGTTGCGATTGACCGACGCTTCGACCTTGCGGAAACCATTCTCGCGCGCGAGAAACCCGACCTCAGGATTGAAGCTGTCTCCAACCTCCGCGTATCCCGCGCCCAGGCGCCACTTTTCCGTGTTATGTGACGTGCCCAGGTTGAAAGCGTACTGGCGGCCCGTCAGGCCTGGTGTCTGCGTACGCGCGACGAATCCGCTGACGAGACCGTTCTGTCCGAATCCCACACGGCCATCGGCGGCGAAGCTGCGGTTGTAGTCAAGCTCGCCGGAGAGGTCGCCTGTCCCCTGCCGGTTCACGAACATCGCGCCGACGGCCGAACGGTTGGGCAGCTCGTGCTGCACGCGCATGACACTGAAGTTGTTGGCAGGGATGCCGCGAACCTCCTCTTCGGCCGTCTGCATGTTCATGATGCCGATGCTGGTCCGCGGCGATACGCGTCCTTGCAAGCGCGCGCCTCCGACGATGGGGATGGCGAGTCCGTCTGGGCCGATGCCGATCGCGCGGCTGAAAAACACTTCGGCCTCGCCGCCGATGCCGACTGAAAAGAGCCCGGCATTCTCGAGGAAGAATGGACGCTTCTCGGGAAAGAACAGGTTGAAGCGATCGAGGTTGATTTGCTGTGTGTCCACCTCGACCTGCGCGAAGTCCGTGTTGTAGGTCGCATCGAGCGTGAGGCTGGGCGTGAGGCTGTACTTCACGTCCATTCCGAATTCCCCGTTGCGGTCAGGACTGCCCTCCGAGAAATTGCCGTCCTGCCTGCTCGATCCGAGGAGATACGGCGTCAGTTGAAGGTTACGCTGCGCCGGAATCGCAAGACCCGACAACGTGCCCGCCAGCGAGACGCGGTTCAGGTCGTACTGCCGCGGAAGCGGCGCCCAGTAAGCCGTCTCGTTCCGGCGCCGGATGTTTCGCTGAAAGTTGATGCCCCACTCCTGCACGTCGGCCACGGGATAGCGAAGCGTGCGGAATGGAATCGCGAACTCCGCGCTCCATCCGCCCTCGAACATTTTCGATTCAACCTGCCAGGACCCATCCCAGTTGATGTTGAACCCTCCGCCCGAGCCGCCGGTCCCACCTCCGCCGCCACCACCACCACCACCACCACCACCGCCACCACCGCCACCGCCGCCGCCACCACCGCCTCCTCCACCGCCGCCCCCGCCTTGTCCCTCGCCGATCACCTGACCGTCGGTACTCGATGCCCGCAGGGCTGGTCCCGAAGACAAACCCGTTCTGGCGATCGCGGAAGGTATCGAGGATGACGAGAAAGCTATCCGTATTGGTAAGCGATGCGTCACGGCGGCTTTCGGAGCTGATGATGAGATCCGGTGAGCGGTCGTAGTTGATGACGCCAATATAGAGCGCGGTCTCGGTAAACAACACGCGCACTTCGGTGTTCTCCGAAGCCGGCTGTCCTTCGTCTGGAGTCGTCTGCCAGAAACCGGTGATGACCTTCGCGGCGTCCCACGCCTTGTCGTCGATCACGCTGCCGTCGACGACGGGCGCGACCGGGGCAGGCGCGGCATGTGCGCTGACCGAGCCAGCTGCCGGCGCCTCAGCTGGAGGAGCCGCTAGGGCGGGGTCGCCAAGGATGGCGAACACGGTGCATAGGACCAAGGCGACAAAACGCATGGCGGCCAAGATAACCCTCACCAGATATTTACGTCCAGAGTCGCGGCCGACGTAACTCGTTTCGACTTACGTAATCCGGCGAAATGGAACGCTTGAGATCCGGCGCCATTATCGTCGAAGTTGCGTGGCACCGCCATTGCCGTGCTGTCCGTTGGACAACATGACATTGAATACTAACCAGGGGTTCGCTTTGATTACCGCGCTCGGACTGACGCTCTCGGCTTGCGGTGAGCACGCGGGGATGTCTCCCACATCGCCGTCAGTTACCGGGTCGCCTCAGACTCAGCGGGCGCAACGGGCAGCCACACAGATGGCACGGCGAGCGGTCGACTCCGACGGTGATGGATACGAGGATCCGGACCCTGCTATGCCGTCGGATCCGGAAACGTCTCCGATGCCGAATCCGGAAGGTGTTCCCCCGCCGGAGGGTTTTCCTCCACCTGAAGGTATGCCCGCGCCCGTCCAGCTGACGATCGGGATCGTTGGATTGTTCGGACCGCTGTCGTTCGTTCCGAACCCTCTGCAAGCGGCGATCGGCAACACGATTGTCTGGACGAACAACGACATGTTCCAGCACAACCTCGTCCTCGACGATGGGACGCCAATCGGAAATCTAGCCCCAGGCCAATCGAGCGCGCCGATACCACTGGCCACCGAAACGGCGAGTTTCCATTGCACGCTTCATCCGTCGATGACCGGCCAGATAACGCCGCCGGCCCCGATAGTGGATGGCATTCCACCGGATGCATCGCAGACCCCGATGCCCGATCCATCGAGCTACCCCTCGCCCGATCCGCACGGCGACTATGACGATGGGTACGAGGACGACTACTACTAACCAGTTCTTAACGTGGTGTCGACCTTTAGGTCGGCCTACGTCGCGCCGCGCAATCCGCTCACCGGTCGTGGTACCGACCTTCAGGTCGGCTTTTGCACCGCACGGCAAATCAGGCTTGCTTCCGCGAACCAGCTCGACGACGGCTATTGCGGCTTAGTTCTTTTCGATGACGTGCACTTCGAACATTTGCCGCGTGCCGTCTTTCGCCAGCGCCGGGAATGCGAAGCGGTCTCCGGCGCGGTTCCACGTCGGAGCCGGATCGATGCGCAGGTCGCCGCCTTCGTAGCCAGTGCGGTTGAAATTTTCCGTCTTGATGAATACCTTGTCCGCGCGCCGCAGAATCGTGTAGTGCATCGTCGCGCCCGTTGTTGCGCCGTTGACGATCCATTTACCGTCGCGGAGAGAGCGGTGTCTCCCTCGGGATCGCGGAACATCTCGGGACCGCCGATCGTTTCGACGATTTCCTGCTTCAGGGTGTCGTACAGCACGAGCTTGTCCTCGACGCGGCCGAGCATCCGCGACTGGAAATCCCATTCGGGATGCCCGCCGATGAAGATCCGCTGCTCGACCAGCTCGGTTCCATCCGGCTTCACGGTCATCGGCACATTTACTCGGCGCTTCGGGTCGTTGAAGTCGGCGCGCACGAAGAAAAAGATGCGATCGCCTTCGCGATTCCAGAGCGTGTGGTTGAGGAACAGCGCGCGGTCGTCGATGTAGGGATATTTCTTGATGAGCGCATCCCGCATCTGGCGAAAAGACACGATCAGTTTTCGCGCGCCGGTCTTGACATCCACCACGAACAGCCCGTCGTCTTGCGGATTGTTCACACCTTCGGTCCAGTCCCACGTACCGGGATAACCCGTCACCGGCCGCAGCCGCGCCATCCGCGCGTAGTTGATGGCCGAAAACATTCCGCCGTCCTGCTTCACGCCGCCGTTGGCGGCCGGCGTGGCGTCGAAGCGGAATTCTTTCACGCGCTTCCTATCGACGATGTCGTAGAGAGCCGTGAACACCTTGCCTGTTCCCGGATCGCGGTCGTTGAAGAAGAACTGCCTCGAGGGCTGCTCGGGGTTCCAGTAGATCATCGCGCCCTGCTGTGGGTTCCAGCCTCGCGTGCCTTCGACTCTGGTCTCGGCGTATTTCTTGTCGACGTCGAGCAGCACGATGTCCGCGACGTCCTGCGGTCCTGGCATGCGGTCTTGAAAGGTGGTCCGCAGCGCGACGAGATATTTCCCATCAGCGCTGTACGGCGAGTTGCCGACATGGCCGATGTATCCGTAGAAGTGATGTGATGGCCCGCTGGTCAGCTGGCGGACTTCGTAGCTGAAGGCGGGCGCCTGCGAAGACATCGGCGCCGAGTTGAGCACACACAGCAGCGCGGCAACGGCACAGGCGATTCGGGTTTTCATCGAGGCCTCACTATTTCTTTATCGACGGATGCACGTAACCCGCCGTCAACACACCTACCGAGGGCCGAAAACTCAAATAATCGACGTGATCGGGAATCGTCACCCAGCCATGCACCGTGTTGGGCGGAATGATGATGATGTCGCCGACTTTTACGTCGCGTATCACCATGTCCGGACCGATCACCGGACCGCTGCACGATGGCCCGTTGAGCTCTCGCGTAACGGCGGAATCGGCCGCCGAGCGTCGGCCGTTCACGATACGCCCGCCGGTCACCATCGTTCCGCCACCTGACACGATGTAATAGCCCTCGGTCTGGCTGTCATGGGTCAGACCGTTCGGTGCGCCGGCAGGAGGCGCTGTCGCGCTCTTCTCGCCGCACGGTTCCGGTGCCGGCGTGTTTGCGCGCGCAGCTGTGCCGCCAGCGCCGCCCGCCGCAGCCGCTCCTGTTGCGCCGCGATGCACTACGCCAATCGCGAAGTTTTCGTGACCGATGTCAACAACTTTGATCTGGCGGTCGACGCCCGGCTGCTTGTTGACGATGTCGATTTCCTCCTTAGTGATGTAGGTCGCCGGCTTTGAGGATGCCGATTGTCCGACGACCGAGCGAACTGCAATCAGGACGAAACACGCCACGACGGCCAGTATGGAAGTTCGCATGATCTGCCTCCTTCACGCGTCGATCTACTGTTCGATATTCACCGCGTAATACCCTACCGATCCCGTCTTCGACGTGTCCTTCCACCAGTGCGGCGTGTTGGCGGGGATCGTAATCACGTCGCCTTTGCTCAGGTGATGCGATTGTCCACCCTCGATTCCGTCGGCGCGCGTCTGACCTGGCGAAATCTCTTTTGCGTTGGTCAGCGTTCCCCCGGTGACAAACGTCGCCTCACCCTCGACGATGATGAAGATGTGGTTGGTTTTGTCGTGCATCTCAGCGCCGCGCTGCACCGCGCGGTTCGCCAATACAACCAGCCCGTTGTCGCCGATGATCTGCCCGCCCTTCACCATCGTCGACGCCACATGTTCATGGCCGATGTAATGAACCTTCATGGGAACGCCGGCAGCGGTGACGAGCACGCCAAGGGTAAACGACGCCACAATCGCGAGCAGATATCTCATATGCACTCCTGCCTGAGGGTTATGGATGGCATCTTAGACGAATCGAGCGGCGATCGTAGTGCCGACGTTTAGTCGGCTATTCGCAGTGCGGGGTGTGCGCGATGGCGCGTCAGGCCGCTGGGAGGGCCGGCGGCCGAAGACGCAAAGAACCCTTTCGAAAGGATTCTTTGCGTCTCAGCGGCGCTGCGGCGAAGACAACCCGAAAACAATATCCTCTAGAAAACGAACTTCAACCCGAACTGCAGCTGCCGCATCGGCACCGTGCCGCGAATCGAATTGATCGTGCCGAACGTGCCGCTGCCGGCTGTCGGTATCGAGTTATTCCCGGCGGCGGCCCAATTGCTTTGAGCCATGTTCGTGTTGGGATCGCCAAAGTTCGGCGTATTCAGCAGGTTGAACGCTTCGATCCGAAACTGAATGTACTTGCTGCCGCCAAACTGGAAGTTCTTGAGCGCCGAGAAATCGATCGTAAACACGCCCGGCCCGGTGAGCGTGGCGCGCCCGAGATTGCCAAAGGTTCCAAGCGGGGGCATTTGATACGCAGAGACGTTGAACCAGGCGGAGGGGCTGGGTTCGTCCACGTCTGTGCTGACGCCGGCGACTGTGCTCGGACGATCGTAGCCGTGCGCCGTATTCGATCGATCGACGCCGCTGGTGACGGTGAGCGGGAACCCAGTCGAGGCCCGCAGCATGCCGCCAAGCTGCCATCCGCCTGCAATGACGTCGAGCACACCGCCCTGCGACAAGTACTTGCGCCCAGTGCCGAAGGGCAGCTCATAGATGAACGACGTGGTCAGCCGATGCCGAACGTCGAAGACGGACCGCCCGTATTCGCACTCCCAGCAATCGCCTTGCTGTGGCTTCAGCTGGTCGCTGCCCGGGCTGCGAAGCCCGCTGCCGTTGTCCATGGATTTCGAGTAGGTGTATGACACTAGACCAGAGAACCCCTTCGACAACCGGCGCGTGACCTTCGCGGCCAGCGCGTTGTAGTTCGAATGGCCCACGCCAGCTACCAGCTGCCAGTTCCCCAGCTCGGGTGCGGGAGCCCGATCAAGGATGGGAAGGCTCGTGCCGGGCACCGGCTGGTTCAACGTGATGAACCGCTGCAGGCGGTGGCCCCGGCTGCCGAAATACCCGACCTCCACGGCCGTGCTGGCGCCGACTTCCCGCTGAAAGTTGAGGAGGTACTGTTCGACGTACGGCGTGCGGCGATCGTATTGATTGCCCAGGACCTGCGGCGCCGTGACACACACCTGCGGCGGCATCTGAACACCGCAAGGGTTCGTTGCGCCGCCGTCGTAGGGCTGTGCGAGCGTCAATGTTGGACTCTGAGCGGTAATGCGCCCCTGGATGTTGCGACTCATGTCGAACACCGGGTTGGTCGAATCCTGCGCGTAGAAAATGCCGTACCCGGTTCGCACGGTCGTCTTCGGCGATGGGCTCCACACCACGCCGATGCGGGGCGCAAAATTCGTCTTGTCGTATGCAACCAACCGATCTCCCAGGCGGCCATCACGGGCGACGCAAATCTCGGGATCGAACCGAGTCGCAACGCCTTCGTAGGGGTCGCCGCTGCCGACCCGTATGAAGCAGGGTTTGCCCTCCTGGGACGGTGTTCCAAAACCGGGAGGCACCCAGATGTTCATCATTTCGCCCTTCACGTCCAGCCAGGGCGGCGTGTATTCGTAACGCAGTCCCAGATCGAGCGTGACCGTCGGCCGGATCCTCCATGTATCTTGAATGAAGTACGCCTGGCTGGTCGCCCGGTACCACCCTTCACCGAGCGCCCCGGCGCTCCGCGTCCCTGAGATCATGCCGAGCATATAGTCGGCGAAGCTGTAACCGGTGACAGGTCTGTCGATGTTCAGCGTACCGCGGATTTCCTGTGTGCCGATCATGTTGTACTCATCTCGACGAATCTCGGCTCCCATCCTCATGGAATGGTTGCCGCGAATCCACGAGACGTTGTCGATGAACTGAAACACGGAATTGTTGCCGGTGAATGGCAGCGAGGAATTGTCCCCGAAACCACTGAACCCGGAGATGGACATGGTGGGAAGGCCCCAGCTATTCGGCGGTGGGATGAACAAACCGAGCCCGACCTCTTGGTGGATGTTGCGCTTGTACTGCAGCTCCTGCGCCAGATTATTGTAGAACTTGGTTGCGCCGAAGCGAAGCTCGTTCACCACGCTGGGCGACAGCGTGCGCGTGTTGGAGATCATCCCCTGCTTGACGTTCGTCTCGACCTTGCTGCCGTTCTCTTTGAGGTTCGGCGCGAGCACGTACTCATCGGTCCAGCTGAAGCGGCCGAACCAGAACGACTTCGAGCTTTCAACGAAATCGACACGCTGCGTGAACTGATCCTTATCTGTCACGTGGTGCTGCAGCGCGAGGTAATTTGTGGACAATCCAGCGCCGGGAATATTCGGCTCGGGATAGAACTCCAGAAGCTTGATGGCGATGGGATCCAACCGGTTCCTCGGAATCTGGTTGCTGGGGAACGGCTGACCTGTCTGGGGATCGCGAATTGTCACGCCGGCCCCAGAGAAGTCTCCGTTGCGCATCGCCACACTCGGCGTGCTGAACACGACCTCCTGCTGGTTGCGGAGCCGGAACCCTTCGAATTCGACATGAAGAACAACTTGTTCGTGCCGTTGAACACGCCGGGAATCTGAATCGGTCCTCCCAGCGTGAACCCGGTACTGATTCCATTTGAACGGTGATGTCTGAGGCTTGACAGAAGTGAACTGATATGGCCCCGCGTCGAACGCGTCGTTGCGAATGAACTCGAATATCGTTCCGTGATAGACGTTCGTGCCGCTCTTGGTGGAGACGTTGACCTGTGCCACTTCGCGCCCGAATTCGGCCGAGTAGACGCCAGTCTGCACCTTGAATTCCTCGACGCTGTCGATCGAGGGCAGGAAGGCATACGTATTGAAGTTGACGTCCTGATTGACAATCCCGTCGAGCGTGTACTGGTTGTATTCGCGACGCTGGCCGGCGACCGCGAAATTCTGCGTGGATCGGTCACCGCCCTGCCGTGTGGCGCGCCGCCGCCACCGCCGCCCGCCCAGTCTGAGCTGACGTTCGGACTCAGCGACACCAGGTTGATGAAGTTGCGGCCATTGAGCGGCAACTCCAGGATCTGCTTGTTCTCGATGACGGTGCCCACTGTCGCATCCGTGGCGTTGATCATCGGCGCGCTGCCGGTCACCTCGACCGCCACCTCGACCGAGCCAAGCTCCAGCGAGAAATCGAGACGGGCTGTTTGCTGCACTTGCAGCTCGATGCCGCTCCGGATCTTGCTCTGAAAACCCTGCAAGTCGACTTTGACGTTGTATATGCCGGGGAGCAGGTTCGGAAACACATAGCTGCCCGAGGTGTTGGTCTGTGCCTCGCGCACGGCGTTGGTCCCGGTGTTGGTGACCGTGACCGTCGCCCCGACGAGCACGGCGCCGCTCGTGTCGGTGACCGCCCCGGTGATTTGTCCGAAGGTCTGAGCCGAAGCCGGCGCTGCCAAAACAAGCAACAGGCCGAGAACGAAGATCCCGTCGAAGACTCTGCGCATGGGGTCCCTCCTCCCCGGGTAAGACCAAGGCCGTTTCCGATTGTCGGGACGCGCTATTCCGAGTGATTCGAGTGCGGTGAGTGTGGCGGGACGTTAGCGTGTGGCCAAAAAGATGTCAACGCCATTCGCCTGCCATTCGCGTGTCACAGGCGTAGTGCCGACCTTTAGGTCGGCACTCTCGCGGTACGCGCGTACGAGGTGGCTGACTACGGCGCGACCGATGGCGTGCCTCGACCGGTGTAGGTGAACTTCTGCAAGCGCTTGCCTTCGTAGGTTTCGCCGACGAAAAGGTCGCCCTTCGAGTTCACGGCCAGCACGTGCGCGCCGTAGAACTGGCCCGCCTGATGGCCGCCGCCGCCGAAAGTGCTCACAACCTGCAGCGTCTGCCGATCGAGGACGTAGATCAGCTGGTTGGTCCCGTCATTTATATAGAGGAAGGCTTGCGCCGGATCCGTGGAGAAGCCGACGTCCCACACTGAGCCGCTGCCGAGCGTCTCTTTGCTGATGACGACCTCGCGCAGAAAGCCGCCGGTCTTCGTAAACACCTGGAGTCGATCGTTGGTCCTGTCGCACACGTAGACGAGGCCGTCCTTCGAGATGCGCACCGCATGGACGATGCGGAATTGCGGAGCCGGCGGGCCGTTCGGATCGTATTGGCTCGGGCGATTTTCGTTCTGCACGACGCCGCGGAACGGACCAGGGAGTGTCTCCCCTGCGCGCGTAAACCAACCGTCGTCCGGCGCCTTACCGTATGCACCCCAGTGGCGTTTATATGCACCGGTCGTCGCATCGAACACGATGACGCGGTGATTCACATACCCGTCCGCCACATAGAGCTCGTTCGCTGCGCTGTCGACGACAATGTTTGCCGGCGCGCCCAGATTCGCCGTGTCGTTGCTCCCTTTGCTTTGCCCCGGCTTCCCGATCTGCATCAGGAATTTCCCGTCGCGCGAGAACTTCAGGATGTGCGCGTCCTTTTCGCCGCCGGCGCCGAGCCACACGTTGTCTTTGTCGTCGATATGGATGCCGTGTTCGAGCTGCGGCCAATCGTATCCATTGCCCGGGCCGCCCCACGACGAGACGAGCGTCCCGTTCGCATCGAACTCGAGCACCGGCGGCGCCGCTTTCCAGATCGATCGCGTTTCGTTCGGTTGCAGCGTCGACGGACGATGCGTCATCCATACGTGATCGCGCGAGTCGACCGCGACGCCAGCTACTGCGCCGAGGATCCACCTGTTGGGCAGTGTTTTCGGCCAGAACGGATCGACGCGGAACGTGGGAACCTGACGTGACATGCTGGCTCGGTTCTGCGCAGATGAACCTGTGCCTGACGCCAACATTGCGGCAACGACAAGGATGGCAGACGGAAGGAAGCGGCGCATCAGGCGCTGAGTCTACTGCGGACGCCTCTTCAGGAGAATGCTGATCCCTTCGCGGACGATCGCTATGTCCCTCTCCATCTTCGCAAACCGTGGACTCCACTTCTTGTCGAGTTGCTCGAATCGGTAGGTGAAAAGCTTGTCGATGAGCTCCGCCTGTTGGCGGAATTCGTCGTCAAAGCGGCGGTCGATCAACTCGGCCTGCTCGCGAAATTGTGCGTCGATTGATTTGCCGGCCACCTTTGCCTCGAGTGCCGCTATGCGATCTGCGAACGACTGTCCTGCCATGCCGGAGACTTCTGCGAGATGCGTACCGAGACCGCTTGCCCGCCATAGCTCGCATGGATCTCAAGCGAGCGTAGGAGGGAAGGTAGCATCGTCGACAAGGAAAAACAACGAGGGCATCGCTTGCCTTGCAGAAACTGATCTGCACATACGAGGGCACGGGTGAAATTAGTGCACACTCTTGACGCGCGCGTCGCGACGTGCGCTGAAACTGCGCGCTACGGGCCGACTCCCTCAGACTGCAGATTCCGTCTCCTGAAAGAGTTCGACGAACCGCGTGCCGCGTGGATTCTTGGCATCGCAGACGATAAGCCGCGGTCCGATTCGCAATCACCAAAAATCTGATTCGTCGCGGTGACGTGTCTTCACCGTACGCGTGGCCGCTGCCGACCTGAAGGTCGGCACTACGCCTGCGCCAAAAATGGCGAGACCCCAACGCGGCGGGCGCGTTGGGGTGTGGGTGGAGTGTTCTGGTGGGTCTGTCGTGTGCCGGGACGTTAGTCGACCGGCTTGTACTCGGGCACGTGGTTCACGATTGGCTTGATGGTGCGGAGATATGCGTAGACCGATTTCAAATCTTCATCGGTCGCGTTTCGATAAGCCGGCCAGGGCATCGGTGGGTTGATCGGCCGCGACACGCCCATGTGCCTGCCGGTGCGAATCGTCTGCATGAACATCTCTTCCGTCCAGATGCCGAGACCCGTGTTCTGCTCGGGCGTCAGGTTGAACGCGTAGCTCACGCCCCACGGTCCACTGAACGCGGTGTTCGTTGGGAA
>CAWAPZ010000002.1:0-195023 GCA_963784045.1 Vicinamibacterales bacterium | reverse complement strand
CGCCCGCAGTATTTTTTGATTCGGCGCAGCGGGATCGGGCCTGGTGGACCCGCCCCGGTCCGATTTCCCGGCGACCCACTCGCTGACGCTCTTCACGAACACATTGCAGTTCTCCAGCGTCTGCACGTAGTAGAACCCTGTCTCTGGGCTGTACAACGTGGAATACCAATTCGCGGCGCCGTGCGCCGATGGACAGACACGCGAGCCTTCGGCCGACGGCTCCTGTCCGGGCACCAGCATCGGACGTCCGTCAGCGCCGATCCCGCGCGCCCACGTCAGGTGGCTCACGAAAGGCTCCCCGAGCAGAAATTTGCCGTCGGTGCGATCGATGACGTAGAAGAACCCATTGCGGCTGGCCTGGACGAGAAGCTTTCGCGGCTGTCCTTCCCACGTTGTGTCGATGAGCACGGTCGGTTGCTGCGCGTCCCAGTCCCACACGTTGTGCGGCGTGAACTGAAAGTGCCATTTCAGGCGCCCGCTTCGCGCGTCGAGCGCGACGACGGAGCTCGCATACAGGTTGTCTCCTAGCCGCTCGTCGCCGTTGTAGTCGGGGCTGGGATTACCTGTCGTCCAATACACGAGGCCGAGCGCGGCATCGTAGACGCCCGTCATCCACGTCGTGCCGCCGGGCTGTTCGATGCCTGCGCCCTTCCATGTCTCCGATCCCGGCTCGCCGGGCTTCGGCACCGTCCAGAATCGCCACGCTTCCTTTCCGGTGGCCGGATCGTACGCGGCAAGAAACCCGCGCACCCCCTGCTCGCCCCCGGCAGTGCCGGCAACGACCAAATCGCCGACGATCAACGGGGCCGACGTAGCGTTGTAGTTCTGTCGCCAGTCCGCCATCTCGGTGTCCCAGAGAAGTTCGCCGGTGAACCGATTGAGCGCGAGCAGGTGCGCATGGTCAGTCACCATGAAGACGCGCTCGCCCGCGACGGCCACACCTCGATTGATGCCACCCGCCGCATTGCCGACGAGGCCCTTCGTGCGCGGCTGTTGAAAGCGCCAGATTTCGCGGCCGTTCCCGGCATCGAGCGCATAGCACTCATTCGCGCTGGTGACGTACATGACGCCGTCGACGACCACCGGCGTCACCTGCAGGCGCAATGACGACGGGATGGTGTAAATCCATCTGGGCGCCAATCTGCCTACATTCGATTTGTCAATCTCCGTAAGGACGGTATAGCGGTTGCCAGTCGTCGAGCCGTCGTAGCTCGGCCAGTCGACGCCCGATGTAACGACGCGATAGCGGACGCCGGATTTTCTGAGCAGAATAATGGAGCCGCTGTTCGTCCGCAGCTGGATGTCGTCGGCGCGCTCGTGATTGAGAGGGATTCCCTCAATCGTACGGCCGTCGGTCAACTCGTACGATGCCGTCCGCGTACGAGCGGACGGCTGCGGCGGCGGCTGCTGGGCAAGCAACAGCGAACCGGAACCAGGAACCAGGAACCCCAGCACCGCAGCACCCAGAACCAAGAACCGCTTGATCGTCACGCTTCGACGACCTCCTACGCAACCTTGTGAGCCTGAGCAGTGGCGCCCTCGGTAATCGCCACGGCACGGTACCCGCCGCGCGATCGGAAGTACAACCACAGTCCGGCGAAAATCACGGTGAGAATGGCGCCGAGAGCGGCAACCATTTGCAGTGCCGCGCCCGGGCCGTACTGATCCATGCGCGCGCCCATGATCGGCAGCACGATGGCAACCGACAGCAGCCCGGTGCCGCCCATCAGCGAGAGCAGCAGCGCGCCGCCGCGCGGAAACTGCTCCGCGGTAATGCCAATCATCGTCGGCCAGAGGAATGTCTTGCCGACTCCGAAGAGCGTCGCGGCGGTGAGAGCGACGATCGCACTGGAACCGCTATCCAGCGCGCCCAACCAGTAGAGGCCGATCGCACTCAGCAGCGAGCTGACGATCATAGTGACGACGGGCGATTTGTGCGTCACGTTACTGCCCCACATGCGGAGCACGAACATCAAGCCGCCGGTATAGACCAGAAACAGCACGCCGCTTCCCTGCTCGGGACTGAGCTGCGGCACCAGCTCTCCCATCACGCGGGGAAACCACTGGTCCGGACCCATCTCGATTGCGGCGGTCATGCACATGCACACGAGCAGTAGAAGAAACAGCGGCCGCGCGGCCTCTCTCCACATGCTCGCTGTCGACACGTTCGATGTCACCCGTTCGGTCTTCGGATAACTGACCGACAGGGCCATCACGAGATACGTGACGGCGGGCACCAGGATGAGGCTCAACTTCAACTCCCATCCAATTCCGAGGTTGCTCATCACGACGGCGAGCAGGCCGCCGATGATCAGCCCTGCGGGCCACCACGCGTGCACGGACGTGATGCGGCGCGTCTTTTCATCGGGATAGAGGGACGCCATGAGCGGGTTGATGACCCCCTCGACGAGCCCGTGAGAAAGACCCAACATGAAAAAGCCGGCGTAGAGCAGCGTGGTGCCGGTGTGATCGAACAGAGAGACGACGGGTTCGGTGGGACGGGGCGCGAGGACGACCAGCGCCACGCCGACGATGAATCCGGCCGCCGACAGAATGTGAAGCTGCCGCATGCCGACGATGTCCACGAGGTTGCCGCTGATGAAAATGGCAATCGTGAACGCCCAGAAGGCCGGGCTGAACACCAGCCCCATCTGCTCGTTTGTGATGTGAAACGCCTGGCTCAGCGGCCCTGCGACGTCGCCGCGGATGGCAAACACCATCGAGGCCGTCGCAATAGACAAACAGCTCGCGACGAAGAGCTTGTGCTTGTTCATTCGAAGGCCGGCCGCGCGGCCTGACGGCCCATGCCGAAGGTCCTCGCGGGATTGGCCTTCGCATCGATGAGGATGCCGACGAACGTGACGTGCATCTCATCCCAGCTTTGCGCGCCGTACTTCACGTTCTTTGTCGGATCCGGGTTGAACTTGTTGGCGCGCGAGTTGTCGTAATGCGCGACGGTCTTGAACTTCGTTCCCTTGGGCAGATCGATAGGTTCCGCGAGCTCGTACCCGACCTGCCAGTCGAACCTGTAGTTCGGAACGCGCAGCACGGTCTTCTCCTCACCCGAGGGGAAGACGATCGTCAATTCGTAGTTTCTGGCGCGGTAGTGCATGTGCGGCTGAATCCACACAAGCTTCGCGGCCTCATTCACGATCGTCTCGCCCCTGACTTCGTAGTCGGGTGCGCCAGCAGGAATTTCGAAATCGCGGGCGCTGATTGCCGTCGTCGTCAGGTGCCGCTGCCGCGGCGGGGCGTCGGCGAGGACGATGCCGACGGAGGATCGATCCGTCTCAGGTTTGCCGGTCGCAGTGTAGTGCACCTCGAACACGATGTCAGAGCCAGCGGCGATGAACTTCGCCGCACCGCCGGTTGCGAACTCCTGCCCTTCGACGCCCGGGTTGTACTTTGCGAGGATATCCTGCACGGGCCGGTAGCCGGTTGCAGACAGCGCAGCCATCTGCGGGGGTCCATCGATGCCGGCGGCGCCGCGCGGCGGGCTGTACAGCACGCCTTCGGGCGCGTCTTTCATCCACAGCGAGTTCGGCGGCCGGATCCACGCCTTCATGTGATGGACGGCCCTGGGGTTGCCCGGACGCACTTCGGCGGCCTTCACCCACATGTCCTTGTCGAAGTGCGCGTAGACGAGCACGTTCTGCTGATCGATGACGCCGGTGGCCGGCAGCTCGACGTCCTTCGGCATCGTCACGATAACGTCGGGGGTTCCGATGGTCCAGCCGTCGTTGAACACGACCGGCGTGGGTCGATCCTTCGCGTTGCCCTCAGCCGCGCCCTTCTCAGCCCAGGCAGAGAGGGTGGCAATCTCGTCGTGGGTCAGTACCTTCGCATTCTCGAAGTGCCCGATCGCAGGATCCGCAAACCATGGCGGCATCGTCCTTGCCGCAACGGCCTTGGCGATCGCTCGGGCATACGGACGCGTTTCCTCGAACGTGACGAACGACATCGGTGCGATCGCACCGGCGCGATGGCACTCCTGGCAGTTCTTCTGGAGGATCGGCAGAATGTCTTTGTTGAACGTTGGGACGGCAGGAACAGCCGCCGAAACGCCGGTTGTGGTCAACGGCGCACCAACGGCCATGACCATGAGGACGAGCAGGAATGCCGGCACGAGTAATCGCCGCATAGCGAACCTCCAAGCGGCGGCGCTCAGCCCGGCTGAGCCCCGCGAGTGCCTTCGAGTGTGTGGCCTTATTATGCCTCAGGGTTTCATGACGGCGACGTTCAATATCACGATGTGAAACGACGGCCTTTCGCGCGTGAGGCCGCCCTCGGCGCCGCGCTGCGCTTCGCGTCAGCGCGGTGACCGAGGTCGTCCGACAACCCCTGGGCGGCAGCCACCACGAGACGCGCCACCTGGGGCACGCGCTCTTTCCGCAGCCGGAACACCGGCGCCGCCATGCTGAGCGAGGCGACCACGTGTCCGCGGTGATCGAACACCGGCGCGCTGACACACCGCAGTCCCTCTTCGAACTCTTCGTCGTCCACGGCGTACCCCTGGGCGCGCGTGCGCACCAGCTCGACCTTCATGGCGGACGGTTTTACGATGGTACGGCGCGTGCTGCGCTTCAGCGGCAGCCGCGCGAGCAGATCGTCGCACGCCTCATCGGACAGAAACGCGAGTACGGCTTTCCCCGCCGCCGTGCAATAGATTTGCGTGCGCTGGCCTGTCCGCGTCAGCGAGTGCAGGTTCCAGCGGCCCTCGACATGCGCGATCGACAGCAGCTCGGTCCCGTTCAGGATCGTGACGTGCGCGCCCTCGCCCGTCTCTTCCGCAAGCTTCCGGAGGTGGGGCTCCGCGTATTCACTGAGCTTGAGCCGCGCGATCGCGCACTCCCCCAGCTCGATCAACCGCGTGCCCAGGCCGTATGCGCCTTCGGGTCCCTTCTTGATGAGCCGGTACGACTCGAGCACGACGAGCAGCCGATGCACCGTGCTCTTGTGCAGTCGAAGCTGTCGCGCGATATCGGCTGCGGCCAGATCGGTTTCCGAATCGGCGACGGCCTGGAGCACCGCGATGGTCCGGTCGAGCACCTGAACCCTGTAACGGGACGCCGGCGGCTCGAGCCGTTTTCCACGTGTCGAAGAGGGTGTTTTCACCGCGCGATGATAGCAGGTTCCCCTTCTAGAACCCGAACCGTGCCCCGAACCGCCATTCGCGCTCGTCGTATTGACGGCCCGTGCGATCCGTAGACGAGATCCCGCCCACGCCATTCAGCGCGCGAATCGAGCCGTCCGCGTTGAACGTCACGTTGGAGATGTTTGAGTTGGGAGGGCTGAAATGCGGGGTATTCGAGACGTTGAAGACCTCCGCGCGGATCTGCAGCGTCTTGTCCTGACCGACGCGGAACACGCGAAACAGGCTCATGTCCACGTTAGGAGCGGTCGGACCGCGCCATTCACCTATGCCGGAGTTTCCGAAACGCACATCGGTCACCGAGCGATACGCGCTGACGTCGAAATACTGCAAGTTTGGACCGGCATCGCCGAAGATCTCCACCGGCCCTTCCTTCACTTTATCGGCGAACTGCAGCGTCGTTCCAGGCGCGTTGAGCACGGCGGCGTTCGACGTCACGGTGACCAACGGGGCGGACGCTACGCTGAAGAATGTGTTCAGCTGCCAGCCGCCCGTGATATGGGACAGCACGCTGCCGTCGTTGAGCCACCGCTTGCCCCCTCCGAATGGCAGCTCGTAAACCAGCGACGCGTTCAACCGGTGCGGCGCGCCGGTCTCTCCCTTGTTGAGGTGGTAGTACTCCGGAATCGCCACGCTCTGGGTCGGATTCTGGTTTCCGCGGAACCAGTCGGTCGTGTTCGCGAAGGTGTATGCCACCGTGAACTGGATGCCATCGCTCATCCTGCGGTTCATGCTCAACTGCAGCGAGTCGTACTTGACCTTGCCGTCGGCGGTAAAGATGTTCATCGCCGAATTGATGCCGAGCGGGAAGAACGGTTGACTGACCGCGCCGCCGCCGAGCGTGCCGTAGTTGACGTTGCGGTTGCGGAGCATGCCGTTCTGACGATTGGCCACGTAGGCCACTGTCGCGCTCATGCGAGTGCCCAGCGCCTTTTGCGCGCTGAGATTCCACGACGAAATCCTGCCCCGCACGAACTCGTCCTGGTAGGTGTTGACGCCCGCACCGCGGGGAAGCGCGAGCACGCCGCTGCTTTGATCCGCCGGCTGGACGATCGTCGCACCTTCGCTGAGGCTGCCGACCGCCGTCACGTTGTTGGGGGCCGCTTCGTTGATGACGATCGTCTGCGGGAACGACTGCGATGGCACCATCTGCTGTCGGCCAGGGTTATTGCTCTGCGGGTTGCGCGAGTACCCCGCACGGATGACGAAATCCTCCGTGGGACGATAGGCAAGGCCGAGCCGCGGCGTAAAAAGATTTTTCTCGACCTCGATGCCGCAGTTGGCGTCGTTGGGACCAACGTCGCAGATGAGCAGCCGGTTGATGCCGAAGTCGTACACTTCTATGCCGTGATCGGCACGTCGCGGCAAGGAGTAGTACTCCCACCGCACGCCGACTGATGCGGTGAGCTTCGGCGTCAAGTTCCACTGATCGCGGATGTACGTGCCGATGTTGTTATTGCGCAGCGTGTTCGGCCGGAACTCGTTCGGTGAGCCCGAGCTCGGATGGCGGGCGCCCGACGCGTCTCCCCCGATGAGCGGGGTCATCACCTGCGCGGTTCGCGATGAAGGCATCCCGAGCAGGAACGATGCGAACCGGTTGAAGTTGTTCGCCGCCGCGCCGCCGGGCAGCACCGTGACGCCGCCGTCGAAGGTGAACGACTGCGCCTGCGTTTCATAGTGATCCTGATGCAGGATGATGTAGTCGACGCCGAATTTGACGTTGTGCGAGCCCTTCGTCCATCCGGCGTTCGCCACGAACTGCCACTGCGGATCAACGTAGTCGCGGATCGGGCTCGTGCCGTTCAACACCCACCCATTCACGACCATATCGGGCACGTTGGTGTCGAGGGAGTACGGCGGCTGGCAGGCATTCGGAATGTTGAAGACATCGCCGTAACACGTATCCACGGGCGGGAACACGTGGACATTGTGCTTCGTGTACCCGAACGATCCGTCGACCACGAAGCTCTGGGAGAGGATCGTGGTCGCGCCGATCGAATGGCTATCGACGAACGAATCCCAGACGCGCCCTTGCGAGAGCGGGTTGACCGACGAGCCGTCTATGGCCGGGAGAATCCCCAGTGACTTTTCCCAACTCGGCAGGAAGCCCATGCGCGCGTTCAGGTTCAGCTTGGGCCCCGGGTTATAGGTCACTTTCGCGTCGATCTTGTGATACGTCGTGTCGTACCCGTTCACGACAAAATAGTTGTTCGTGTACCCCGCCTGCGTGGGCTGCACGAGCTTCGCGAGCATCGCCGCCGAGATCGGGTTGATGCGATTCGCCGGAATGAAATTGCACGACGCGAAGCGCGGGTCGGCCGTCGATGTGAGTCCGCAGTTGGCGAAGGCGAACGGCACGCGGCCGACGCCGGTGGTCGCATTGCCCGTCAGCGGGTCGTAAATGGGGGTCGCCGAGTTGGAAAAATCGCCTCGCCGCAGGTCCGCCGGCGGGAGCGAGACGAACCCGCTCGTGCCGGTCTGACCCTGGGCATTGCCGTTGAACGTGCGCTGGCGTGTGGTTTCGTCGCTCACGAAGAAGAACAGCTTGTTCTTGACGATTGGCCCGCCGATCGTGCCGCCGAACACGTTGACGCTCGACGTCCCTTTGTCGCGATTGGCGGGCAGAAAGTAGTTGCGCGCCCGCCATCGCGCGTCGGTGGCGTACTCGAACGCCGAACCGCGGAAATTGTTCGTGCCGGTTTTCACCTGCACGTTGACGGCGGCCGCACCAGCCATGCCCTGATCGGCGTCGAAGCTGCTCGTGACGACGTTGACCGTCTCGATCGCTTCGAGGCTGGGGCCGTAGCTCTGGATGCTCTCGAAGAACTGATTGGTCGCCGTGATGCCGTCGAGGCGAACGACGGTATTGGTCGCGGGCTGGCCGTTAATCGTCAGCGACATCGTGCGCCCGGGGTTGTTGATGCCGCCGGACTGCTGGTAGTTCGGATCTGCGACACCCGGCATCAATGTCATGAAGCTCTGGAACGCGCGGCCGCTGGTCGGCAGCGTCTGCAACTGCTCGCTGTTCGCGATGTGCTGCACGGCGGCGTTCTCGGTCTGCAGAATCGCCGCGGTCGCGGTGACGGTGAGCGCTTCCTCCAGCGTGCCGAGACCCAGCTTCGCGTCCACGCGCGTGTCGCGGTTGGTCACGATCACGTCCCTTGCCGTAAAGGTCTGAAAGCCAGGCACCGCGACGACGACTTGATACGTCCCGGACGGGATATTGGGTATGGAGTACGCGCCGCTGGCGTTGCTGACCACTTCGCGTGTGAGATTGGTTTGCGTATGTGTCGCCGTCACCGTGGCGCCCGGAATCGCGCCGCCTGTCGTGTCGGTCACGTTGCCGACCAGTGACCCGTACACCGCTTGCGCATCGGCCCCGGTCGCGCACAGAATCGACATCGCGCCAAGTACGACGACGCGCACGAATACATTCCTCACCATGGTCTTCACCCCCAAATGATTGCGTGTACGGAAGCGTGCAGCGTAAGATAGAGTCGATCCACTGTCAAGCCATTCGTCCACGATACGAGCCCATGTATCTCGATGTGAAACTCTCAAAATGACGTTCGTGTTTTTGGATCCAAAACGCCGGTTTGATCGCGCGGCATTGTCGCTGATTGTCGCGAGCGCGACCGTGGTCGCTCTCGTCACGCGCGCGCAGCCGGCCGCTGCGCAACAGCCCACGTTCCAGACGACCGTCAACTTCGTTGATGTGGACGTGACCGTCGCTGACGCCCAGGGAAACTTCGTCAGCGGCCTCACCGCCGATGATTTCGAGGTCTTCGAAGATGGCAAGCCGCAGACGATCCAGACGTTCTCGTACATCGAACTGCCTGTCGAACGTCCCGACCGGTATCGTCTTGCCGGACAGCCGGTCCCTGACGACGTGCGTTCGAACCGGGATGTCTCGTCCGGGCGCGTATACATTATCCTGCTGGACGACCTGAACGTTGCCCCGCTGCGCACGAATATCGTGCGCAATCACGCGCGCGACTTCATCGAGCGGCAGTTCGGCCCGCACGATCTGGCCGCGGTCGTCGTCACCAGCGGACGGAAGGACGCGGCGCAGGAGTTTACGAGCGATCCGGCGCTCCTCCTTAGGGCCGTCGACAACTTCTTCGGTCAGCGGCTGCAGTCGGCCGAAGTGCAGCGTATCGACGACTACTATCAATCGCTCGCGCTGTCCGGACTCGATCAACGCGAGCGCACGGGCCAGGATCCGCAGAACGAAGCGGTCGTCCCGAACCTGCTGACGCGAATGCAGTCGTTCGATCCGTCGAACCTCGAGCGCGGCCAGCGCGCCGTCGGCGTGCTCAACACACTGCGCAGCCTCGCCGAATTCCTGGAGAGCGTTCGAGGACGGCGGAAGGCGCTGCTCTGGTTCAGCGAAGGCATCGACTATCCGATGGCCGAGGTCTTCAGCTCTCAGAGCGGAAACGAGATCCACGTGGCCACCCGCGACGCCATCTCGGCTGCCGCGCAGGCCAACGTCAATATCTTCGCGCTCGACCCGCGCGGCCTCATCGGCATGACGACCGATTTCGTCGACAACATGAGGGCTGGAGCTCCCGATGTCATGGGCACCGATCGCAACAGGCCGGTCGGTACACCCGCGAGCGGAACCCAGGCGCTCCTCGGAGAGATGCGCCTCACGCAAGACAGCCTGCGCACGCTGGCTGAGAGCACGGGGGGCTTCGCGGCTGTCGATACGAACTCGTTTGACGAAGCCTTCAGCCGGATCACCGACGCGAACAGCCGGTACTATTTGCTCGGATACGCGCCGCCCGTACACCCGCGCAACGGACGATTTCACCAGATCGAAGTCAAGGTGAAGCGCCCCGACCTGCGCGTCGCCGCGCGACGCGGGTATCCCTCACCCTCCGGCAAGACGTCGGCCGAGCGCAAGCAGGATGCACTCGAGCGGTGGGCCAGAGATCGGCGGGCAGGTGGCTCGAACGACACGTCGACCGAGCTGCGCGCCGCGCTCAACAGCGCGGTGCAACAGCCAGGCCTTACGCTGTCCGTGCAGGCGGTCCCGTTCAAGAGCACGGCGAAGGAGGCAACCGTTGCCATCACCGTCGAGCTCGACGGCGCGGCGCTCGAGCTGGCGCAGCAACCGAACGGCCTCTTCGCAGACACTCTGGAGGTCTCCTTCTTCGCGTTGAATGAGGACGCGCGGGCGCAGCGCGGAACGCGCGCGGCCCTGAATCTGGCGGTGCGTCCCGAAACGTATCAGCGTGTACGAGCCTCGGGCGTGCGGCTGAACTCGCGCACGACGATGCCTGCAGGCCGCTATCAGCTCCGCGTAGGCGCCCGCAATCCGGTGAGCGGCAAAACCGGCACCGTGTTCTACGACGTTGTCGTGCCGGACTTCAGCAAAGATCCGCTGATGACGAGCGGCCTGCTCCTGTCGTCGCTGCCCGGCCAAACGTCTCCGGATGTCCTGACACCGCAGCGCGATCCCGTATCGGAGAAGCTGCTTGGAGCGCCGCCGACGAGCCGCCGCACGTTCGCTCAGGCCGAAACGGTGGCGTGGATGGCCGAGATCTACGACAATTCCCTGCCGAAGCAGCCGAAGCAGATTGACGTTTCCGCGCGGCTGATCGACGAAGCCGGCCGCGACGCGTTCGCTTCGCGCGACCTGCTGGCCAATGGTGAAGCCGGCGCGCCCAAGTGGCAGACCTTCGGCTACACTGGCCGCATACTTTTGAAGGACATTGCCCCGGGGCGATACCTGCTCCGGATCGAAGCGCACGACCGCAGCGCCGCATCGCGGCAACCTGCGGTCGCGCAAACGGTCATTACGGTGAGGTGACACATGAGCTGGTGCGTGGTGTCCGGCTTCCGCCGGACCGCGGTGCTCGGAACGATGCTGTGCCTGTTGACTCTGCCAAGCGCGGCGCAACGCGGGGCCGGCCCGGGTCAAGCTCCCAGGCCGAACATGCTGGACGACTCCGACGTCGTCTTGAGACCGCCATTCTCGAACTCGACCGACCTCATTCCGAATCCTCACGCGCCGCAGGGGAAAGTCCACAGGTTCACGATGAAGTCGGAAGAGAGCAAGATCTATAAAGGCATCTCTCGGGATAAACCTGGCGAGGTCGTGCCGTACGAACGGCCGGTCGCGGTCTACATCCCCGCGCAGTACGTTCCCGGTACCGCGGCGCCGTTCATCGTGGTGCAGGACGGCTACAACCCGAAATATCACTACTCGGTGCCGACCGCGCTCGACAACCTGATTCACCAGAAAAAAGTGCCGGTCATGCTGGCGGTGCTCGTCCAGCACGGCGGCGGCGACGGGCCGGGAAGTCAGCGCGGTCTCGAATACGACACCGTTTCGGACACATACTCGACGTTCATCGAGACCGAGGTCCTGCCGAGAATCGAGCGCGACTACAAGGTCAGATTCACGAAAGATCCGGAAGGTCGCGCGACGATGGGCGGCAGCTCAGGCGCCGCCTGCGCGCTGACGATGGCGTGGTTTCACCCCGAGTTGTATCGGCGAGTCCTCAGCTACTCGGGGACGTTCGTCGATCAGGCGCGCGGTTCGAATCCCAAGTATCCCTTCGGCGCGTGGGAGTACCACTCGACGCTGATTCCCAACAGCGAGCGCAAGCCGCTCCGCATCTGGTTTCACGTCAGCGAGCTCGACAACGGCGCCACGCGCGAGGAGTCGACCCATGGTAACTGGGTGCTTGCGAATCAGCGCATGTCGACGGCGCTGAAGGCGAAGAGCTACCCGCACAAGTACGTGTTCGCGGAAGGCGCGCGGCATACGGACGCGAACGTGGTGTTCCAAACGTTGCCCGACGCCCTCACGTGGCTATGGCAAGGGTATGGAGTGAAATAATCCTGAATTCGAGGATAGAAGATTGATAGATTGGTCGAGTACGGCCATCGTGACCGCCGCGAGGGAGGACAGCATGAGATTCGCTCTGTCGATCGTCTTCGTCGTCGCGCTCGGTTTCGTCGGCGCTCAGGGACAGAGCCGTCCCGACTTCTCGGGAACGTGGTCGATGGACCTCACCCGCAGCGAGGCAGCCGCCCAGGGGGCGGCGATAGGACCTGTTACCGTCACTATCCGTCAAGCGCCTGAAGAGCTGCGGATCGACACCAGCCGCAACGGCAAAACAGAATCGGTTCGGTACCTCCCTGCATCGGCCAACGCGAAGAGCGCCGATGAGCTTCTCGGGTCTTTCCGCTGGGACGGGTCGAAGCTCCGCACTTCGCTCGTCACCGACATCAACAAGCAGGCGATCACGCTCGAGGAAGTGCGCAGTCTCGATGCCACCGGTCGCGAGATGACCGTCGAGCTGACGCTGGTCGTCGAGCATGGCTACCAAACCGGCGGCGCCGGCGTGCTCCGATCGCAGAACTCCCCAAATTCGTCAAAGGGGATTAACGTCTTCGTGAAAGTTCCCTGAGCAATCCTGGATTGACGATTGCCAGACTGCTGGATTGAAAGAATGTGACGGGATCGAAGATTGACGATTGCCTGAAGAGTCGCACTAATCTATCAATCGACAATCTCATTCCGACAACATTCTCACAATCTAACAATCTGCGAATCTTCCAATGGTGCGTCGCTAATAAAATTTTCGCGAAATGGCGAACCCGATGTGCCAGTCATCGGTGTTGGCGGCGCCCCTGGCTATCTGCCCCATCGTCGTGCCGAACCCGTTCGTGATCGTCAACTGAAACATGTGCCCGCCCGAGCGCTTTTCCAGTCCGAAGCTGATCAACGGCGATCCTGGAGTATTTCCAGACGCGCGAGGTGCGCCCTCGACCGCAAGGTAGACGGTCGGGCGCACCCGGATGCGCGCGCCCATACCCACCATGAACGTGTCGTTCTCTTCCACGACCTCGGATGGCAGCCGGTTCGAGTTGTTCACCCAGATGGGATGGAGGTACAGCGCGCCGTGCTCGCCGAGCGTGCGTGAGATCACGGCGCCGAGACCGGGCGTGTAGCTGTCCTGGAAGTTGTTCGTGCCGTCGATCGTCGCGAGCGCTGAAATGGTTACCGGAAGCCAGCTCCCCTCCGCCACGATTTCATGCTGCGTAAAGAACTCGATCGTGCGATCCGACGTGCGGTAGATGCCGACCTGTGTCCCCCGCATGAGGCCGAAGCGGTACTCGAGGCCGATCTGCGCGCCGGTGTCGAGGCCGAACAGATCGCCCGCCAGGTCCCCAAAATTCCCGTCACCCAGCGGACGCGTAAAACGATGTGTCACGCGAAATGCGCTCTTGAACTTCGGCAGGCGCAGCGTCGTCGGCAGCGCGACCAGCGTGAAATCAGGCTGAGCGAAATTGATATCCAGATCCGGATCGTCCTGCGTCTGCGCGTACAGTGGCGCCGCACATCCAAGCAGGAGAGCGACGGCCGTTGCATGAAAGAGTCTGCGTTTCACGGTCACCTCAATTGTTCGGAGCGCCATCTTTAATCCACTGGCGGATGACGAGCATCTGACCCTTCGGTCAAGAACGGCCCCTGGTTCCGCGCGGCATGCGCACACCGACAATGCCGGCCGCGCCCTCGAGTTTTTGCACCATATAACTGTTGTCGGGATCGTTGGGAATCACGCGCGTCGCACTTGGTTTCCCAGTGCTCGCGCGCCCGACGAGCTGCTGATACGAGCGGCCTTCGAGGAGCACCAATCCCCCGGCCGGCTGCCGGCCCGCATCGGTATGACACCCGATGCAGGCGAGCCGGCCGCTCGAATCGCTCATGTTGAAGATATTGGTCTGGATGCTCGCGAAAGTCGGCTCGAGATTGGGCGTCGGCCCCGTGATGTCGCTCAAACTCTCATCGCAGCCCGCCCACGCGAGAGCGGCCACCATCACCATCGTTGACAGAAACAAACGCTTCATTGATCTCCTTTTGGCTTCGCGCGGACGATGAGCGTCCCGGTCATGTCCTTGTGTCCGTTGCCGCAATATTCGGAACACAGGATGGGGTACTCGCCCGCCGCCTTGGCCACGAACTCGATCGTCACCGGCGAATCTCCCTCCTTGGCGCGCGGGACTGCCTTCTTGACCTTGAATGCCTTGATTTCGACACCGTGCGGACCGTCAGCCGATCGGACAAGCAACCGGACGGTATCTCCCTCGACTACATCGATGGTCGCCGGTTCGAATGAGAATCGCCTGGCAACGACCTCGAAGGTCTTCGGCTCGGACACAGCCGCCTGCTGCGCAAATCCGGGGAGGGTGGTCAACAGGACGGCGACGATTGTGGCGGACGGCAGGCGCGACGACACGTTGAAC
Organism: Vicinamibacterales bacterium; assembly: GCA_963784045.1. Classification (GTDB taxonomy): domain Bacteria; phylum Acidobacteriota; class Vicinamibacteria; order Vicinamibacterales; family JAMQPK01; genus JAMQPK01. Next base: position 180,604 of record CAWAPZ010000002.1, on the reverse strand, counting down.
AACGCCGGAAGCAACACACGTACCTTCACGCTTTTTTTTGCGCTCATAAAAATCCTTTGAATTCAATGGAGCGGAGGAATGACATTACGCATTAGGTAAGAATTTACCTAATACGTCGTGATTTGCACGGCCGAACGCTGACAGCTAGAGATCCGCGAGGCCTTCGAGACGGCCCGTGCTGTCGCCCCACTTGTCGTCAGGGACGCTTGCCGACGGCGCGTCGACGGGCACGCGCGCGATGTTGCCGCGCTCGGCGCTTTGAATCTGTTTTTCGACATCGCGGACGGCGTACAGGTATTCGTCGAGCTTCCGCCAATTGCGTGTCACCACGGGCGCCACCGTCTGGCGGAACCCGTCTGGCGTTGCCGGGGCCGTGGCCTGGCCGAACACCGTGGTCCCCGCCGTTACACCCGCCGCAACGACGGCCGCAACCAGCAGCGTCACCGTGCGCTGGCGTGATCGATCATGCATTCTCTAGAACCCCATCCTCAGGCCAATACGGATGTAACGTTCCGAGTATTCACGTCCGGAGCTCTGTGTCGAGTTGATGACGCCGAAGCCATTCAGGTTGAGCACGGTTCCATCCGGATTGAGCTGCAGGTTCGATACGTTCGTCCCGTTCGGACTCGCGAACGTTGGTCTGTTGAACAGGTTGTAGACATCGAACTTGAGCTGCAGCGTCTTGGCCCCGCCGAGGGGCAGCGTGCGGGTCAGGCTGAGGTCGAAGTTCAGCACCCCTGGCCCGCGCAGGCTATTGAACGTGCCGGTGCCAAACCGCGGCTCGGTCACCGACTTGAATGCGGTCACGTCGAAGTACGGCGTCTGCGGACCCACGTCGCCGAAAATTTCGACGTCGTCCTTCACCTGATCGGCCAGCTGCGGATTCCCTGGAGCGTTCAGCGATGTGGTCGCTGATGTGACGGTGAACGGCGGACCGTCATACGCGGTGAACGTGGAGCTCACCTGCCAGTCCCGCGCAATTGCCGCCAGCGCGCCACCCGAGTTGAGGTGCGAATGGCCCGGGCCGAACGGCAGCTGATAAATCACCGAGGCGTCCACCTTGTGCGGCGTGCTCGTCCCGAGCCGGGCCTGCTGGAAGGTACCACCGCCCTGCACGGCTTTGTTCAGGCCGTAGTACTCCGGAATCGCGATGTTGCCCGCCCACCAGTCGATCGCCTTCGAGTAGGTGTACGCCGACGTGAACTGGAAGCCCGCGATCATCCGGCGCGTGACGCTCAGCTGGAACGAGTCGTAGGTGATCTTGCCCCACGGCCTGAACACGTTCATCGCAGCCGTCGTGCGAAGACCGTTGGTGAGGTTGGGCAGGTTGAACGGCTGGCTCGCGGCGCCACCGCCAATCTGGCCGTAGTTGAGGTTCACCTGACGCGTCTGATCGGTCTGACGGTTTGCGACGTAGCCAACCGTCACGCTGAGTGAATGCGGGAAGAGCTTCTGCGCGCTGACGTTCCACGACGTGATCGTGCCGCGGATGAACTCTCCCTCGAGCGTCGTCACGCCCGCACCCGCCGGCAGGCGCACAACGCCTGGCGACAGATCGAGTGCCGGCACGAGCGGCACACCGGTGCTCACTGAACCGACCGGTGTGAAGGTATTGGGCCCCTGCTCGGTAATCTGGATGATCTGCGGAAACGCCTGCGCGATGCCACCCACCCGTGTAATCGCGTTGTCGCTTTGCGGGTTGCGCGAGAAGCCGACGCGAATGACCGTGTCGTCGGTCGGCCGATACGCCCAGCCCAGCCGCGGCGTGAAGAGATCCTTCTGGACTTTGATGTCGCACACCTGCGGGTTCGCGGCGCCGATGCCGCAGACCTGCAGCAGATTCGTGTCGAAGTCGAACATCTCGAGCCCGCGATCGGTGCGCGTGGGGAACGGGTAATACTCCCACCTGACGCCAACCGACGCGGTCATCTTGGGCGTAATCTGCCATTGGTCGCGCAAGTACACCCCCGACGCCCAGCCACGCACCGTTGCCGGCCACTCCGCACCTTTCGCGCCGTCGGTGTCCAGCAGCGGCGTCATCACCTGGGCGTTGCGAGAGAACGGCAGCCCGAGCAGGAAATCGGCGAACTGATTGAAGCTGTTCGGTGCCGTGCCGCCGCTCAGCGCGGTCGTCCCGCCGTTGAACGTGAAGACGGGAACGGCCGTTTCGTAGTGATTCAGGTAGTTGTGCTGCGCGTCGAATCCGAACTTCACGTTGTGCGTGCCCTTCGTCCAGCCTGCGTTGGCGCTGAACTGCATCTGGTTGTCGGCGTAGTCGCGCATCTGGCTCGGCGTCACCAACGCCCACGGGCCCATATTGAACATGGGCGTCGCGCGATCGCGCGATCGCGGAGGCTGGCAGGCGTTGGGGATCGCGAAGTGGTCGCCCCAGCATTCGTCTTCCGGGCCCTCCGGTCCGACCCAGCTGTGATACGGCGTGTAGCCGAACACACCATCGACCACGAACGACTGGGACAGGATGGAAGTGGCAAGCACCGATCCGCTCGTGATGTTGGCCTGCCAGAGGCGGCCGATGCTCTGCGGGTTGAACTCGGCGCCGTCGAGCGACGGAAAGATCCCGTGGCTGTTCTGCCGGCTCGTGAGCCAGCTGACGCGGTTGTTCAGGTTCAAGCGGTTGCCGGGAGTCCACGTCATCTTCGTGTCGATCTTGTGCAACGTCGACTCGAAGTTGTCGCGCGCGTAGTAGTTGTCCGTATACCCGGGCCCCGTCGGCAGCACGAGCCCGGCGAGCAGGCTGCGCGAGATCGAATTGATCCGGTTTTCCGGGATGTAATTGCAGCTCGCGAACCGTGGATCATTAACAGATGTCAGCCCGCAGTTGGCGAACGCAAACGGTACGCGTCCGACGCCATTCGCACCCGTCAACGGATCGTAGATAACCGTATTCGTGTTGCCGAACTGGCCGGCCCGCAGGTCCGCCGGGGCCAGCGTGTTCAGACCGGTCGTGCCCGTTGACACTTCACCTTCGGCAAGCTGCACCGTGCCGTCCTTCACACGTCGCACCTCGCTCTCGACGCTCACGAAGAAAAACAGCTTGTTCCGCACAATCGGCCCGCCGATCGTGCCGCCGAAGATGTTCTTGTTGTCCTGGCCTTTGTCGGCGCCCGATGGAAGGAAGTACGGCCGGTTCTTGAGCGCCGAGGACGTGAGGTATTCGAACAGCGACCCACTCACTGTATTCGTGCCGCTTTTCACCTGCACGTTGACCGCTGCGCCGCCCGCCATACCCTGGTCTGCATCGAAGCTGTTCGTGACGACGCTGACCGTTTCGACCGCCTCGAGCGCCGGGCTGTAGGACTGGATGTCGGGATACCACTGATTGGTGACCGCCGCGCCGTCGATTCGGAAAAGCGTGTTGTTCGGCGGCTGGCCGTTGATCGACACGCCCATCGACCGAGCGGGGTTGTTGATGCCGCCCGCCTGAATCATGTACGGCGCCGCAACTCCGGGCATCAAACCAATAAAGCTCTGATACGAACGGCCGGCCGTCGGCAAGTTGACGATCTGCTCGCTCGTCGTCTGCATCTGGACCGCCGCGCTTTCGGTCTGGAGCACAGCGGCTGTGCCAGACACGAGCACGGTCTCCTGCAGCGTGCCAACCGCGAGCCGCACGTCCACGCGCACAGATGTGTTCTGCCGGACGATGATGTCCCGTGAGCTGGCCGACTGGAACCCGGTGAGCGTCACGTCAACCTGATATGTCCCGGTCGGTATATTTGGAAAGTTATAACTGCCGGAAGAATTTGTCGGGGCTTCGCGCGTCTGTGCGGTTTCGACGTGGGTAATCTTGACGGTCGCGCCAGGCACAGCGAGACCGGTGTCATCGGTCACGTTGCCGAGCAGAGTGCCGTATAAAGTCTGGGCAGACACGGCAGATGCACAGACGATCACGAAAATCGCGCACATCGCAACCCGTGCCCAAAAGGAAAGCGTAGCTACCTGCCGCAGCCTCATCTCCATCCTCCTCGTGAACACACGACTGGAACCCGTATGTAGTTTTGTATGGCTGAGAATAGGTGCGTGGGGCTACCGTGTCAACGTCACTGGCAGCGGCCTGAGCTACGCTGATACATCAGCGGCGACGTCACCGCGCTGGGAGCGCGAACGCCCGGATCGCCGATCCGATCGAGGTCACTATCCACTGCCGGCCATCGAGCATATAGGTCATCGGCGCCGCGCCGGCCGGCGAGGCCCCAAGCGCCGCCTCCCACAGGACTCGACCGTCGGAGGCATTGACCGCGCGGAAATTTCCCTCGTCGTCAGACGCGAATACGAGACCTGCGGCTGTCGACAGCACGCCTCCCCCGAACGCAAGCATCTGGGTAGATGGCAGCGACTTGTACGCGATCTCCCACCTCTTCTCACCAGACGCCGCGTCGAGTGCGCGCAGCACCAGGTAGCTGTCTCTCCCATTGACGCGCAGCGGCCCTCTTCCCATGGTCATGGTGACCCTGTCGGGAGGCGGCGCGCTGGGTGGCCCGGGCGTATAAACAGCGCACGTTTCACGTGCGGTGACGAAGAACAGGCCGCGGGCGGGATCGTAGGACGGCGGAGGAAAATTCGTCGCACCTCGATGGTCGGGAACACAAGCCTCCGACGTACCGAGATTGTTCGGCACGATGGGACGCCCGTCAGCGCCAACGCCCGTCGCCCAGCTTGTCTGCACGAACGGCCGTGCGAGCAGCACTTTTCCCGTCGCGCGGTCGAGTACATAGAACAAGCCATTGCGATTGGCCGCCATCACGACCTTCGTCATGCCCTGCTTCATCTTCACGGTGGCGAGCACCGGCACCTGAGCGGCATCCCAGTCGTGCAGGTCATGCGGCGTGAATTGATAGTGCCACCGCAATTTTCCCGTGTCGGCGTCGAGCGCGACGAGCGAGCTTGTATAGAGGTTGTCGCCGAGGCGGTCCTGCCCGTAATACGCGGGATTCGGGTTGCCCGTGCCGTAGAACACGAGATTCAACTCGGGATCGTAGCTGCCGGCGACCCAGACGCCTCCGCCGCCCTTCGCCATCGCTTCTGCTGAAGACCAGGTGTTACTGCCGGTCTCTCCGGGTCCGGGCACCGTGTAGAACCGCCATTCGCGATTTCCCGTCCTGGCGTTATAGGCATCGATGAAGCCGCGTGTCGGAAACTCGGACCCGCTGACGCCGACGATCACTTTGTCTTTCACGACGAGCGGGGCCATCGTGACGGAGTATCCTTTCGACCCGTCGGCCACCGGCGCTTCCCAGATCACCGTGCCGTCCTTGACGTTCAGCGCGACCAGGCGGGCGTCTACCGTGCCCATATACAGCGTGTCGCCGAGCACACCGAAGCCGCGGTTGACGGCGCCGCAGCAGTTGACCATCCCGGACGGGTACTCGCGGCGGTAGGTCCACGACGGCTTGCCGGTGCGCGCATCGAGTGCCCATGCATGGCCGGCAAGGCCGGTCACGTAAAGGTGGCCGCCGAAGAACAAGGGCGTCGATTCGGTTCCACGATTCCCAACCGGCAGGCCCGAATCGAACGCCCATTGCTCTTTCAAGCCTGCTACGTTCGAGGGCGTCACCTGATTGAGCGGGCTGTGCCGCTGGCCCGTGTAATCGCCGGAGAAGGTCACCCATCGCTCGGCATTCTTGAGCCCGGCAACGAGGTCATCTTCGGCGATTGTGTCGCTGCGCGTTTGACCGCGCAACGATACCGCTATGGCGACGATGAAAATGACGCGAAGAAGTGGTTTCATGTCAGCGTGAACGTCAGTGGATCGTCCATCCGCCGTCCACCATCAGAACATGGCCGACGACCATATCCGAGAGGTGGCTCGAGAGAAACAGGACCGCGCCCACGAGATCCTCGGGCTGATTCCACCGTCCCGCAGGCAGCATCGTCGAGGTCGCCCACTCTTTGTAACCCGGACGCTCGAGAATAATCTTGCGCGAGTCCGTTTCCGTGATGCAAGGCGCAACGACATTGACGAGGACACCGGACTTCGCCCATTCGAGCGAGAGCGCGCGTGAAAGATGATGCACCGCGGCTTTCGCTCCGGCGTAGACTGCCCGGCCGCTGAAGGCAACGACGCCGAAATTCGACCCCATGTTGATGATCTTGCCGCGCCCCTGCGGAATCATGATCTTTGCCGCCGCCTGACACGCAAAGAACACGCTCTTCACTGACGCGGCCATCGTCCGGTCGTACTCCTCTTCGGTGACGTCGAGCGCCGGGCCCGTGCCCGTCCAGCCGGCGTTGTTCACGAGGATGTCGATACGGCCGAACTGTTCCTTCGTCTGCTCCATCAGCGATTGCACCTGCGCGACGTTCGCGACGTCGACCATGATGATGGGCGCCTTTCGACCGAGCGCCTCGATCTCCGCCTGCACTCCTTTGATCTCGTCATGCCGCCCCTCGGGATGCTTCGCGAGCACCACATGTGCTCCCGCGGTGGCGAGGCCGAGCGCAATGGCCCTGCCTATCCCCTGCGAAGCCCCGGTGACGATGGCGACCTTATCCTGCAATCCGAAACTCGAGTAGTCGGCGCCCATCTTATACAAGCCCCCTGATGGTGCCGCCAATGTCGAGGCCGGCACCGGTAATGAATCGAGCTAACGGCGACGCAAGGAACACCACTGCATGCGCCACATCCTCGGGATTGCCGATTCCCATCGGCATCTGCCGATCTTCCAGAAACTTCTTCACGGATGCATCTCTGTCGAGCCCGTAGTGCTCGACGAGATGATCGACGATACCGCCCGGCCTCGTCCACATCCGCGACCAGATGGGACCGGGAAGAACGGTGTTGACCCGCACCGCCGGCGCGTACTGTTTCGCGAGCGCCTTGGTGAGATAGAGCAGGCCGGCTTTACACGAGCCGTACTCCATGAAGCCGGGCTCGGGCTGCTTCGCGAGATCCGACCCGGTATTCACCACCGAACCCTCGCCTCGCGCGGCCATCTTCGGCACCAGCGCACGGCACGTGCGCACCGTGCCCATGAGATTCACCTGAAATGACTGCGCCCACATCTCGTCCGTCGTCTCTTCGAACGGTGCGGAGCTTCCGACGCCGAGATTGTTGATGAGGATATCGGGGGCGCGGCCGAACTGGCCGAGCGCATACGCCGTCGCCGTGTCGACCCCTTCCGCAGTCGCGAGATCGGCCGCGATCGAGCCCCGCCACTTGCCCGCCTTTTCGCGCAGCACGTCAGCGTCGGCATCGGCGACGATCACGTCGGCGCCTTCCTGCGTCAGCAGGTCGGCGATGGCTTCCCCGATGCCGTGTGCGCCGGCGCTCACGTACGCCAGCTTGCCCTTCAGTTGATAGTCCACGCGAATCCTCGACGACTAGCCGCGCGTGGCGAGAAAGGCTCCGCCGATCAACAGCACCGCACCCAGCATGTTGGTAACCGACACCGGTGCCACCGGGGACCCCAGCCAGCCGAAGTGCGACAGCACCATGGCGCTGATGATCTGACCCGTCAGCAGCATGACGGTCATGTGCTGCGCACCGATCTGAGGAATGATCCACGCAATGCCGAATACGAGCGACGCGCCCATTGCGCCGGCCGTGAGCATCAAAGGATTGACCTTCCCGAGACCGCTGAGCGCGCCGGCCTGCCATCCTGTCGCGCCAATCAGGATCGCCATGGCAGCGCCGATACACCAGAACAGCGCGTTGCCCACGCGAGGATTGCCGATCGCCGCGCCGACGGCGCCATTCATGGCCAGGTGCACCGTCAAGATGACGCCGAGAAACACAGTTATGGCATACACATAGGTTGTCATCGCACTCGCTCCTTGTCAGTCCGGGAAGTCCACGCCCTCGTGGAGCCGATAGTTGTCCAGCCCTGTGGCGGGAGCGAAGAAACAGACGACCTTCATTTCCTCGCTTCCGGTGTTGTGGAGCATGTGCACGGCGCCCTGCGGAAAGAGGACAGCAGTACCTGCGCTGACCTGGCGTACTTCGCCTGCGACGAGCACGCGTCCCGATCCCGTCATGATGTAAATCACTTCCTCGCCGTTCGGGTGCGAGTGCGCCGGCGTGACTTTTTCGCCGGGCGCCACGCGGATCACGCACACCGAGCAGTTCTTCGCCTCGACGGCATCTTTCGACACCAGCCATCGCATCATCCGGCCCGGTAGCCCGAGCTCGACGACGTCGTCTTCGTGAATGGCAGGAACCGTCATTGCGAACCTCGTCCCTTCAGGGCGCCCATGACCGCCGAGGCTATGTGCTGCGCCGTCAACCCGAACGCCTCGATGAGCTCTTCATACGTTCCGGAGTGGATGAATTGCGGCTTTCCATCGTGGTCGAGTGTGTTGATCGAGAGCACCTGCGGGGTCGGGGTCTGACCCCCGCGCCTGTACTGGACCCTCAACAGGTTCTGCAGAATGTAGCCGTTGTTCTGTTCGGCGAGGCAGACCACCTTGCCGCTTGCAGACAATTGCAGCAAAAGCTCCTCGTCGATCGACGGCATGTCGACGACCGCAACATCGGTCCCCGACGTCGCGCAGACCTTTGCCGCCGCGATCGCCTCGTGTACGCCCCGCCCGCTGCTTACGATATATGCAGCGTCGGTCATCGCGCCGTGAACGATCGAACCCTTCCCGAACTCGAATTGATAGCCCGAGTCGTACAGCACGGCCGAAGGCGTGCGCATGACGCGCACGTAGAGCAGCCCGCGATTGCCGGCCATCACCCATTTCATCAGCGCGAGCATCTGCTGGGGGCACGACACGTCGACGATCTTCAGATGCGCGACGGCATCGAACGTCACGCTGTCGTCGTTCCCCATGTGGGTGGCGCCATTGGTCCGCGTCTCGAAATTGGCGGCGGTCGCCAGCATCGTCAGGTCGAGGCCATGCCCCTCGCTGAGCCAGCCATCTTCAGCGGCCATCGCTTCGTGACGTTCCTGGTGGCCGACGGCGATCCGGCGCAGCACCTTCCAGTCGTAGAACGGGCAGAAGGTGCTGATCCAGGTGTTGAAGCCGAGGGCGGCAAACGCCTCGCCGATGCCCATCATGTTGGCCTCGGCCACGCCGACGTTCAGAGCTCGCCGCTGATCCACGGCGGCGACGCCCGCTTCGAGGCCGCTCGTCGTCGCCAGATCGGCGTCGATCGACATCACGCGCGGATCGCGCGCAAACACCTTCATCGCAGCCGTGACGACGTCGCTGGCTGCGTATTCTTTCGCGCGATCGAGCACGGGCAGTTGGGCCGGATCGTACTTAATCCGCTTGTCTCGGGGCGGAACACGCGTCGTCAATACGGGGCCGATGGCCTGGGCGAGAGACAGCGTGTCGGCCGACCGCCGCACGTCGAGGCGCATCTGTCCGGCAAACTCTACGAGCGCCTCCTGTAACAACCCGCCATCGGGATAGTCGTGAAGCCTGTCGTGAAACGCAATAAATTCAGCAGCGCGATCGCGCCGCTGATCCGCTTGCAGCGCCATTTCCTGCTCGAGCAACCGATCGGGCACCGTCACCTTGTGCTTGTTCAGAAAGTCCGAGAGCGCTCCATGGCCTTTGGTCCCATGACAGATGATCGCCGTCGGCTTGCCGTTGCGCGGCCCGAACCTGAACTGCTCGAGCGCGGCGTACACGCCGTTGTATTGCGTGGCGTCGACGCTGTGCACTTCCCAGTTGAAGGATCGGAAGACCGCTTCGAGATCGGGCATCGGGAAGATCATCCGGTTGGCCATGTCGAGCTGGCCGTTGTTGCGATCGACCATCACGCACAGGTTGTCCAGGTGCTTCTGGCCCGCGAACATGACCGCTTCCCAGATCGGCCCTTCCTGCATTTCGCCATCACCGCAAAGCGCGTATGCGTCGAAGCGCGGGGAGGTACGGCCGGCGATCGCAAATCCCTGCGCCACCGCGAAACCCTGGCCCATCGGTCCCGTGGCGATCTGAATGCCGGGAAGGACCGGCCCGGGATGTCCGTTCAGGATGCTCGTGAAGGATCGCGAATTTTTCAGGATGGATCGATCGATGTACCCGAGCTCCGCGTAGATCGAGGCCAGTGCGGCCACCGCGTGGCCCTTGCTGAGCACGAAGAGATCCTGTCCAGGGCGCGTCGGATCGGCGACGTCGACGTCGATGAACCCGCCGTAATAAAGGGTGACGAGCGGGATGGTTGCCGAGAACGCGCCGCCGGCGTGAAGGCTCTTGTCAACGGCATCGCGGCACTGCTCGAGCGTGAGCAGACGGATGTCGGAGTCTTTGATGGCCAGTAGCTTGAGAATGCCTTCGCGGAGGAGGTGATCGTGAGAAGCGCCCGGCGCACGCACCGCGCGCCGCGCGTGACGGGTCACAGCAGGAGATGTCATCTGCGAATTGTGCACCAGATTTGAGGGTTGGTGGTTGGTGGTTGGTAGTTAGTGGTAATCACCTACCACCTACCACTTACCACCTACCACCCACCACTCCACTAACCGACCACCTGCGACCAGCCACCGCCACCCACCGCCTACCACCTACCACCTACCAGCTAGTTAAAACGTCAATCTAAACCCCAGCTGCATCAACCGTGGCTGGTTGGCCTGTGAGGTGACCTGGCCGAAAATGCTGGTGGCCGCCGTCGACGCCTGCGTGTTCGGCGGGCCGAACTGCACGCGGTTGAATATGTTGAACGCTTCGATGCGGAACATCAGGTTCACTTTTTCGCCGACGCGCGTCGTCTTCGAGATGGCCATGTTCCAGTTGTTGACGCCGTGCGCGCGCAGGTCGGGGTCGGTCCGCTCCGCGTTGCCAAGTTCCCACCGCAACGATGCATCCGTGGATGCATCACCGGCGACGAAAGCCGCATTCGGCACGCTGAAGCAGCTCGTGTTGAACCAGCCATTCAGGCGATCGACTGCGGAGCCGGAGACTTGCTTGTCGCAGTTCGGATCGACGTTCGGGCGCAATCCGTAGCCCGAGCCGATCAAATTAGGGGTTGCCGTAAATGCGAGAGGGTATCCTGCCTGCAACGTGGTGAAGCCGCTCAGCGTCCACCCGCTGATGAGCCGCCCGGTGAGCCCGGACGTCCCGCCCCCGAACCGCCTGCCTTCCCCGAACGGCAGGTCCAGCACGTAGTTGAAGACGAACCTGTGCGGGACATCGAAGCTGCTCAGGGCGAATTCGTTCTCCAGATTGTTGGTCTGGTAGCCGGCGGCCGGGTTCCCGGCCCCCGATTCGAGCCAGCCGGTCACCGTCTCCACATTGCCGTAATTCCTGGAGAATGTGTAGTTCGCGCTGATGACGCTGCCGGCGCCGAAGCGCTTGTCCGCTCGCAACTGCAACGCGTTGTAGCTGCTTTCGCCGAAATATCCCGGCCGGTTCGCCGATGTGTAGTGCGGGAACGCATTCAGCAGGAGATTGCGCTGAATGTTTCCCGTGGACAGCGCGCCCTCGCGAACGATCCCCAGCAACGGATTCGGCACGGTCTGCCGCAGATACGCCCCGTAACACGTGTCGCGCTGCGTCGAGGTGTACCCGGGCTGCCCCTGCGGAATGATCACGTTGTTCGTCAAGCTGCAGATGGTCGTGTCGTTCGCCGCGCGATTGATGTGATCCAGCCCCAGCTGATTCATGTTGAGGGTGGCGGGGAGATGGTTGCCGCGCAGGCCTATGTAGGCGACCTCGACCGCCAGGCTTTTGGGGAACTCGATGCTGCAGGGCCACGTTGAACTGCTGCGAACTTCCGGGGTAGCCCTCCTCATCGCGGTAGAACTGGTTGCCGGTGCCTCCGAGCAGGACCTGCTGGAAACTCGGGTCGCGGCCCGGATAATTGTCCACGCCGGTCGGGAACGGATTGCTCAGGTCGGTGAAGAACGTGCGGTTGTCGTCGACGCTGGTCGCGATGTTATTCGTTCTGATGTTCACGGGGTTGCCCGTCGGCCCATCTGGAAATCGTGCTGTCGAGGGCACGTAAAACGTCCCGCCACCGGCGCGCACGACCGTATTGTCCGTGATGCGATACGCCACGCCGAGGCGCGGCGCAAACTGGAAGGGGTTTTTCCTCAGCGTGCGCTCCGGTTGCCCTGTCGCTCGCCACGAGCTCGAACGCCCCGACGTACGGCTGTCCCGTTACGGGATTCGTCCGCCCCGCCAGAAGTGGGTTGACCAGGTCGGGGTTGAAGGTTACCAGCCTGTCTTCCGTTTCAAAGTACGCACCCGGCTTCTCCATGCGCAATCCGAGGTTCACGGTCAGCCGCGAGTTGACCTGCCAGGAATCCTCGACGAAGTACGCCTGATACTTGGAGCGGCCATAGTTGAAATTCGATGACTGGTACGTCCCGCCTGTGGGCTGACCGATCAGAAACGACGCGAACGGATCGCCCGTTGCGCCCGGATTCGTTCCATCGAGCGCGGTGGGGTTGTTGGCGAATGTAAACGTGCCGCCCACGTTGTTGTTCTGGAAGTAGTTGACCTCGCCGTTCAGGATGTTCGCGCCCGACCTTCAGTGTGTGATCGCCCGCGATCTTGGTCAGCGTCGGCGTCAACGAATACGTGTAGTCGTCTGCGTAAATGAGACCGGTGCCGATGACCTGGTTCGAGCCGGCATTGATGCTCGGAAGGGTTGGCGGGACTCCGTCGCTGCGCTCGGGAATCTGGCCGTACGGCACCATCGGAAGACCGAACGTCGAAACAGGGTCGGTCCCCAGGTTGCCCGGTGTGCGATCGTAATCCCACCGCATCAACCCGAACCGCACGTCCAGCACTGTGGACGAGTTGAGGGTGTGCGTGTCGGCCAACATCACCTGCGTCGTGATGAAGTGCTCGGGCGAGTACGGATCGCCGTTGGTCTGGCCGTTGCCGTACGTGTCCACCGGAAGGTTGGTCGAGTCGAATCGCGTGTACCGCCCGATGATGCGGTTGTTCTGGCTCATGTTGTAGTCGGCACGAACGTTGACCTGGTTGTTGTCGCCGCCGATCGAGGTATTGCGCTCGAAGTTGTTCGTGGTCCAGCGGCCGGCCACGGTCGGCTCGGCGTAGATCGGAAAGTCCAGGAACTTTTTCGCAATCGGGCTGATGCGATTCGCCGGGATGATGTTGCCGGGAAACTGCTGGCGATTGGGTACGCCGGGCGCCCCGCAGACGCCGTTGAACACCCCCGTGCCGGGATTGTTGATGCCGCACTGCGTCCAGGGATCGTAGATGGGCACAACCGTCTGACCAGAGCCGCGATAGTCGGAGAAGTCGCCGGCCTTCATCGCGGCCGTCGGCACCGTGCGGCGCAACAGCACGCCTTCGCGGTTGCGGTAGCCTTCGAAACTGCCGAAGAAGAACAACTTGTTTTGGAGCACCGGACCGCCCATCGACCCGCCGAAGTTGTTCTGCACAAACGGCGGCTTGTCGAGGCCGGCGCGCTCGCCGAAGAACGTGTTCGAGTTGAGCGCCTTGTTGCGGTGTTGTTCGAAGATGCTGCCGCGGTAGGTGTTGGTGCCCGAGCGCGAGGCGATGTTGACGACGCCGCCAACGAAGCGGCCGAACTCGGCGCTGCTGTTGTTGGTCTGCACGCGGAACTCGGCGACCGCCTCCGGACTCGGCGTCAGCACGACGATGTTGCCGTAGGCCGAATCCTGCACCGTCACTCCGTCGAAGTAGGACGCGCTCTGGTTCGCCGTGCCGCCGCCGATCTGGTAGTTGCCAGCCGCGAACACGTTCTTGCCCGTCAGGCTCCCTTCGCTGCCTCCTTGAGGCACGACGGAAGGCGCCAGCGTAATCAGGTTGAGCACGTTGCCGCCGTTCAGCGACAACTGCCGTATGCGGCTGCTCTCCATCACAATGCCGATCGACGCGTTTTCGGTCTGCAGCACCGGCGCCTCGCCGCTGACGAGTACTGTCTCGCTCAGGCTGCCAAGCTGCAGGTTCACTTCGATACGGGGTGCCGACTGCACGTTGACTTCGATGGCGTCCCGCACGTAGCGCTGGAACCCGGTCAGTTCGACCTCGAGCCGGTAGGTGCCCGGAACAAGATTGAGGAAACGATATTCACCGTCGCTCCCGCTCACGCCCTCGCGCCGCTCGCTCGTCGCGGTGTTGGTCAGCATGACCGTTGCGCCCGGGATAACGCCACCCTGGTCGTCCTGCACCACGCTGATAAGGGACCCGTAGAAACTCTGGCTCATCGCGGGCACGGCCAGCAGGGTCAGACAAATCGATAACAGCGCAGTCTTCGTCAACACCGAATGGTGCTTCAACATGCAGCCTCCTGAATGCGAACACGCGTGATTACGCGGTCGATACGTCTGTTTGGAGCAATCGATAATCGATTAGCGGCGATAGCTTGTCAAGGACTTTGACGGGTGCATTTGAGTCATTTTGAGACTCATCACCGACGACGCCGGTCCAAATCCAACAAACCGGATAATGCGGCTTCCCGGACCGTCGGATCGCCGCTCTTCGCGGCGGCCTCGAACTGAGCGCGCGCCTCTCTGACGCGCCCCATCGCCGCCAGCACATCGGCCAGATCGAGGCGCGCCTGCGCCAGCTGCGGCGCCAGACGAATCACCGCTTCGAGTTCCGCCACAGCCTGCGGATACGACTGCAACAGCGCGAGCACGACGCCATAGCTGTGGCGCGCTTCCACGTAGTTCGGCTCGTGCGCGATCGCCTTTTCGAAATGGTGAGCCGCCTCCGCGTATGCCTTCCGCGCCGCCAGCAGATTGCCAAGATTGTTGTGCGCCTCCGCCAGATCGGGCTGCGCGCGGATGGCTTCGCGCAAGTGCGTCTCGGCCGCGACGCCGTTGCCCTTTCGCAAAGCGGCCAATCCCATCATGTTGTTCGCCAGCGGCAGCGCCGGATCGAGCGCGAGCGCCCGCTGCAGCGCACTCTGCGCGTCATCGACACGGTCCTGACGCAGGTACACGTTGCCCAGATCCGCAAATGCATTGCCGTCGTCCGGATCGCAGGGACACGGCTTTCTCGAGCGCTTCCACCGCCTCCGCCAGGTTCCCTTGTGCAGTCGCCGCAGCCGCCAGCTCCTTGAGCGCTGGGACGAACGCAGCGTCGCGCCGCAGCGCTTCGCGGCACCACCGGATGGCAGCGTCACGGTCGCCGCTCATCGAGTGCGCGCGCCCAAGCTCGAAATAGAACTCCGCCCGTGCCGGCCGGTGCTTTCCGATGGCCTGTTCGAGCCGCGGGATGCCGGCCGCGAGGTTCGAGCCCTGCCGCACCTGGGCCAGTGCGAGATACAGCTCGCTCTCCGGCGTCGGCGGCAGCGTCGGCGGGTAGTAGAGGACGACATCGCCGCGATATTGGCCGTCCTTGAGACTATCGGCTTCGGTTCGCGCCGCAAGCAAATCCCGACTCGGCCGCTGGCGCTGAATGTAGTGGTCCGTCATGACAACGTGAACAGCGTCTTCAGCTCGCCGCTTCGGCATGTGGCAGTCGATGCATGTGGCGCCGCTCCCTACGCCCGCCACACGGGGAACGCCGCGCGGATGCGGGGTTTTGTGGCAGCTCTCGCAGATTGCGACGTAGCGGTCTACTGCTTTGGCACCACGCGCGACGTCATGAGGGTTGTGACACGTGAGGCAGGTCATCTGGCTGCGCTGGAAGCACGCCGACTTGCGCAGGCGGTACGCACCGCCCGCAATCTCGAACTTGTCGTCGCGCCCCGCTCCTGGGCGCGTGATCGAAATGGATGAAGTAGTCGCTCAGCGCCTTCCCTGGCGTATAGGAAAACGGAGGATGCTCGAATCGCGGAATCTGAAACGGCAGCGGCGCGCTCGTGGATTCGAGGTGACATTGCATGCACGACTCGAGCTGGCGGTCGCGATCGAGTTTTGCGGGGTTCACAATCGCTCGAAGGCCCGCGTCGACGTCTCCGGCTTTCACGGCATCGACGTGGGCCTGTCCTGGTCCGTGACAACGCTGGCAGTCGATGCCCTCGGGCAACGGCTCGGGGAACCTCGGACCCTCGAGATCATCCACGAACGGCGTTGGCGGACTTGCCGCGCCGGCCTGTCCCGCCGTAGCGCCGTCAGCGCGTAGGCGGACGCTCGGCTGAGAACGAGCGAGCGAAGGCGGGTAGCCGTTGTGGCACGACATGCACCCCGCGTCGACGACGCGCCTGAAGTCGAGATGCGCGGGCCGGTCGTACCCAGGACTCATTGCCCAATAGCCTTCGCGTTCGGCATACCAGCTCACGGGCATCTGCACGAGCCGCCCGTCTCCGTTTCGGTGCAGAAACGTGCGCGCGTGATTGCCCGAGCCGATAACGTAATCGGCCTCGAGCTCGAGCGCGTTCGTCTCCTGTCCGCCGAAGCCGATTTGATGGCGGCGTTGAAACAGCTTTCCATCGCGCTCGGACACGCTGTAATGGCGGTCGGATGCCTTGTGATAGAGGCGAGCGCTCTCGCCATCGGCAAGGTTGCTCGTGCCGGGACGTACTCTCGAAAACGAACGCCCCATGCCCGTGAGGGAGTAGGTGCGCGCGATTTCGTCATGGCACGAGGCACAGACGGAAGGATTGGCGTAGGCAGCGGAGAGAGCGGGTTGCGGAGTGCCCGAAGGTGCGCTCCGCACGCTGCGCTGATCGAGCGGCCGCCATCGCGCATACATCAGCGCTACCAGCAGCACGCCCGCCACGGACAGCAAGACCAATGACCACGGCTTCCGCGTCAACCGCACAGCTCTCCGGCCTCGCCGCTACGTCCCGGTTCTACTTTGCATCGGGCAGCGCATACACATGAAGCCGTCCGCCGATACGGCTCTCGTCGACTTTTCTCGCAACCGGCCGGCCACCTCCGGCCATGATGGCCACGTATTGCTTCCCACGCTTGCCCTGATACGTAATCGGCACGGCGCGGCCGTTCTCTGTCAGGTCGGCCATCCACAGCACTTTTCCGGTGCGCGCGTCGAACGCGCGGAATCGCGCGTCCTGCGACGCCGCGATAAAGACCAGCCCGCCCGCTGTCGCAATCGGACCGCCGCGATTCAAGGTACCCGTCGCCGGCACGCCAAGCGCGTCGAGCTCCTCGAAGGATCCGAGTGGAACCCGCCAGGCGATGTCGCCCGTGTTTGCGTTCACCGCGACGAGCTCGCCCCACGGCGGCTGCTGGCACGGCCATGCCTTCCGCCCGTCCCAGAAATTCGTGCCGAGCATCGGTGGCGCGTTGTCGGGACCCGCGCGCACGTACATATTCTCGGATCTCGTGCTCTTGACCATCTTGTTGAGCATGCCGTGGTCCTGCGTCGGCAGGAACAGGTACCCGAGATCGGGATTGAATGCCGAGCCGTTCCAGTTGCCGCCGCCGGTCCACCCAGGGAAAATCACGCGGAGCTTAGGTCCATACTGCGCGTACGGACCGCCCGTCATCACGCCACCCTCCAGCTCCAAAAGGCCCTTGCAATATTTTTCGTGCTCCGGAGTGATCTTCGCGACCTCCTGCGGCGAGAACGTCATCCGCGCGATCGGAGGAGGCTTCAGCGGAAACGGCTGCGTGGGCGAGTACTCGTCGCCGGGAAGCGGGTTGTCTGAAACCACCGGCCGTTCCTCGACGCCGAACACGGGTGTACCCGTCACGCGATCGAAGACGAACAGCAGGCCCTGTTTTGTGTACACCGCAACAGCCGGGATCGTCTTGCCGTTGCGCCTGATGTCGATCAACGTCGGCGGCGAATTCAGGTCGTAATCCCAATTGTCGTGATGCGTCGTTTGAAAAAACCACTTCAGCTTCCCGGTCGCTGCATCCAGCGCGAGCAGCGACGAACCGTAGAGATTCGAGCCCAGGCGATCCCCGCCGTAGAAATCTGTGGCGGGCGTGCCCGTCGGCACGTACGCAATCCCACGCGCTTCGTCAACGGTAATGAATCCCCACGCGTTCGCTCCGGCACGATCGACCCATTGATCGTTCTTCCACGCGTCGTGATGGGGCTCGCCGGGCCGGGGAATCGTGTGGAACGTCCAGACGAGCTTGCCGGTCTGCAGATCCCATGCACGCACATCGCCCGAAGGACCGATGCTTGGAGCCTCTTGTGAGTGATTGCCGGTAATCGCGAGGTTTCTGTAGATTGCCGGCGGCGACGACAGCGCGACCCGCAGTCTCGGGAACTTCTCACCGACGCCCTGCCGCAGGTCAACCTTGCCGCCTTGTCCGAATCCCGGTGTGAACTCACCCGTTTTGGCGTTCAGGGAAATCAACAGGGAAGATCCATCAGTCGTGCCGAAAACCAGCTGCGGCGGAATGCCGTTCGTCCCGGGCCAGTAGGCGATGCCCCGCGTTGACGGGGTGTGGCCGACATCCTTCACCCAGATTTCTTTTCCGGTATCAGCATCCAGCGCGACGACGCGGTTATACATCGTCCCCAGGTAGAGGACGCCGTCGACCACGAGCGGTGTGGCTGCCGACTGCCTTGGTGCCGGAATCGCCGGCGCCGTTGACGCAGCAGGGGCGTCGCCGCGAGCGGGAGGAGCAACGGGTGCGCCTTCCTCGTCGTTTGCTATTCCGCGAGCCGGCGTTGGCGGTACCGGCGCGGGCGTGTCGTAGCTCCACGCCAGGCTCAGATTCGACACGTTCGACGTGTTGATCTGCTTGAGCGGCGAGAATCGCTGCGCACCGCCATCGCGCCCATGCGAGGGCCAATCTCTTTCCAGGTTTGGCGCCTGTGCGCCGACGATGGTGACGGCAGCAATGGCGGCCGCTGTTGCGTGAAGGAGTCGCATGTTATGGCTTCGCTGCTTTCCAGTTGTTCCAGAAGATAAACGTGCCCCGCTTGGTCGACGTGATGATTTCCGGCGCGCCGTCCTTGTTCAGATCGACGACGGACAGATGCGACCCGACGCCCGAACGATTGTGGATCAGCTCGGGAACGAATTCCGCGCCGCCAGGGGCCTTGGGGTTTCGTACCGCGCGATAGACGTACAGCACCGGCGCGCCGTGCGGGTCGGGATCGATGAACGTGTCGAGATGCGACCAGAACCGCTTGCCGGTGATGAAGTCCTGCAATCCATCGCCGTCGACGTCTGCGTACGTCGCACCGTGAAGCTGCGAGAAGATCACATCGCCGGCGTTCTTCGTCGAGAAGTTTGTCATGATCGGGTGCTCGACGAACGAACGCGAGCCGTCGGCGGCTTTCTTCTGCTCGAACCACGACAGTCCCAGGCCGTGCGCCTGCAGCGACGTCACCACGTCGTTGAGACCGTCGCCGTTCACGTCATACACGGCCATCTCCGCTCCGCCCGGGCTCGAGCGCGTCCACTTGCCAAAGGCGGCCGGATGGTACGTCCACGTTCCAGACTCTGGACTTTGGACTTTGGACTTTGGATTGTCGGGTTGCTCCCACCAGCCGAATGCATTCAGGAAATCGACGCGGCCATCGCCGTTCACATCACCGACTCCACTCCCGTGGTTGGCCCATGGACCCGGCTCGCTGATTGCGTGCTTGATCCACATGCCGGTCGGGTTGGCGGGATCCGGTTTGGCATATACGAACTTGTTCTCGCTGTCCTTGAAGATGAATTCGAGCTTGCCGTCCGCGTCGACGTCCTTCAGCAGCATGAACTCGCACGACATGCGATCGGTCACGGCATAAGTATCCCAGCGCCGCGACTGTCCCTTGGGATTGACGTAAAGAATGGCCTGTCGTTGAAACACCGAGTTGAGCACGTCAGGCCATCCGTCGCCAGTGAAGTCGTAGGCGTATTGCAGGCCGTTGAAGTACGCGGTCCCCGGATCGATCGTGCCGCCGACATAGATTTCGCGAGCGGTGGTGTACTCCGGACCGAGATAGTAGTAGGGCCCCGCGACGATGTCGGGCGTTCCGTCGCGATTGAAGTCCGCGACGGCAGGGCCCCACGAGTAGTAGAACTCGTTCACTGTCTGCTTCCGGAATCTGGTCGACACCTTTTCGGGTTGCGCGACTCGCGGTTGCAGGTCCTTGTGCGAGACGTCCTTGAACCGCACTTCTCCAGTTCCGCCGACGTACAGCGCAAACGGACCGAAGGCGCCGTACTCGGGCTCGGCAACGGAATCGCCGATCCCCGTGGCGTCGTTCAGGAAGGCACGGAGGATGTTGGCATCGAGCACCAGTTCGATGGTGTTCCAGTCGCCCGCTCGCAGGCCGGCAGTCGGCCGTGGAATGGGCGACGAGATACCGCCGGGAAACGGGGGAAGCGGTGGCGGCCCTCCGGCGCGCGCGGGCGCTGCGGACTCGCCTGGCGATGGAACCGGCGGTGGCAGGGCCACGCGCAGTTGTCCGCCGCCCGGTCCTCTCAAGCGCTCTTTGGATGTCTGCGCGCCCTGACGATCCAGCGTCACGCGGTACGCGGCAAGATCGCCTTCGTTCAACGATACGAAGACGCCTTTAAGACCGCCGTCGGCGGTCCGCTCGGCGCGCAGCATCACGCCGGTCTGGCAGCCCGCGGCGCATCGAAACGAGGTGAAGACAGCGACGTCCTGGTAGGGCTTGTCCGCAAGCAACCATCCTCCGGCAGCGGCTGTGGGCGTACCGATGATCTCGCCGTTCTCAGCGCGCCACTTGCTCTGGCCGATCGGCTGCCATCCACTGAGACTCGAACCGGTAAACACGGCGTCGGGCGCGAAGTTCGTCGACGCACCGTGGATGATGGACGCAAATGCTGCGGCCGCAATGACAGCCGCCGCGAAAGACGATCGGAATCGATACCTCATACACTTCCCCTTCTAGCGGCGCGGGCTGACGCGGCGCTTGCGGCCGTCCTTCCGCTCTTCCGCCGCCGCTTCTTCCTCCAGCGCGGCACGGAGCCACTTGCCGGGTTCTTCGATGTGATAACGCAGCGCGCGCTCGGCCGCGTCGGGATCCCGCGTCCGCAGCGCGTCGAGCACCGAGGCGTGCCGCTCGACGATCTCCTTCAGCGAATGGTGTGATTTCGACACGGTCAGGAATGTCGTCGTAGCCAGGCGCATGCGGTCCCAGATCTGCTGAAGCAGACGGTTGCCCGACGCTTCGACGATCGTGAGATGAAACGCGAAGTCTGCCTCGACCGCGCGGCGGTGATCGCCTCGAGAAGCGGCCGTACGCATCGTCGCGAGCAGCCCTTCGAGCTTCTTCAGCGTCGTCGCGTCGATGCGAAGCGCCGCGTGCCGAGCGGCAAGACCCTCGAGGACCGCGCGGATCGGATAGAGCTGCACGAGCTCCTCGACCGAAATCTGGCGAACGATCGCGCCGCGAAACGGAGAGCTCACCACGAAGCCGAGCAGATCGAGATCGCGCAGCGCCTCCCGCACCGGCGCCTGGCTGACGCCGAACTGCTGGGCAATGCGCATCTCGACAATGCGTTCGCCTGGAGGCAGGCGGCCGTTGAGAATGTGTTCGATCAACTGGTCGCGAATCTCATCGCGGAGAACGCGCCGCTCCCGACGCGGGCTTTTTGCGCGTATCACTTCTGGGTTCCTTTCGCTGGCAACGCATAGGCGACGTACGCTCTGGCGATCGTGTCTGAGCTCGGCTGGCCGCTCGCGGCGTCGTTCGGCCCGACAATCGGCGACGTTGCGTTCACGACGAAGAACTGACGGCCGTTCGCCTCGTACATCGCCGGAATGCCCCGCGAACCGGCAGGCATCTGGCCGGTCCACAGAACCCGGCCATTGTCGGAGTCGTACACGCGCAGCTTGCCGTCTCCGCCCGCGTGGAACAGCAATCCGTTCGAGGTTGTCACGATGCCGGTTCGCTGACTGATGTAGCCGGTGTCCTTGGCGCCTTGCGCCATCGCGCGCGCGTCATCGCCGCCCGCCGGCACCTGCCACTTGATAGCGCCGGTGTTCAGGTCGTACGCCGTGAGGGTCGAGTACGGCGGCTTCACGATCGTGCCGTTCATGCCGTATCCCGTATACATGCGCACTTCGGGGACTTTCACGCCAGCCGGATAATCCGGTCCGATCATTCCTCCGGCTCGGCCGGGCGGCACGACACGTCCGCCCGGTGCGCCGCCAGACGCGACGACGGGTCCACCCTTCGGCGCTTGCGGCGTGCCCGGCCCGGCGCCGCGACTCGGTCCGGCCGGCGTGTTGGGGCTTCCGAGAAACGCGACGAGCGCATCGAGCTCTGACTGGCTCAGGTCGTTGAAAGACGGCATGCCAGGCCGTCCGCCGACGATGACTTCACGCAACGACTCGGGGCCCATGCGACTCGTGATGTCCACGAGCGACGGATAATTTCCCGAGCCTCGCAGGTCGGGCGAGTGGCAGGTCTCGCACTTCTGCTCGTACAGCGTGCGCCCTTGCGCAATCGCCGCCGGGCCTCCGGCTCGGCCGCCGCCTCCGGGCACCGGCGCCTCGGTGCTCAGCTTGTAAATCGAGGGCACGTTGATGCTCAACACGTAGACGATGCCCCTGGCCGGATCCGCCGCAGTGCAGCCCCAGTTCGCCCCGCCCTGCGCACCCGGTATAGACACCGTATCCCTCAGCGCAGGAGGCGTGAAGAGACCTTCGTTGCGCGCGTTCGCGATTCGCGTCTTCCATGTTTCGCGTTCGTCGGGCGTCAGGATGTACGGATTGATATCTTCCGCGGTGAGCCGCTGCGGCGCGAATGGCGGCGGAGCGGTTGGAAACGGCTGGGTCGGCCACGCGGCCTCGCCGGGAATCTCGCTCGGCGGAACGCGGCGCTCTTCGATGGGCCACAGCGGCTCTCCTGTGACGCGGTCGAACACGTAGAGAAATCCGGTTTTTCCCGCTTGCGCGACCACGTCAATCGTCTTGCCATTGCGGCGCACGGTGGTCAACTGCGGCGCAGCGACATTGTCGTAGTCCCACAGATCGTGATGAACCATCTGGAAGTGCCACAGCCGCTTACCCGTACGTGCGTTCAGCGCGAGCAAAGAAGTGCCGAACAGGTTTGCGCCGTGTCGATCGGCGCCATAAAAGTCGTATGTTGGCGAGCCAAGAGGAAAATAGGCGATCCCTCTGACGGGATCGACCGTGATTTCTCCCCAGGTATTCACGCCGCCGATGTACTTCCACGCGTCCGGCGGCCACGTCTCGTACCCGAACTCACCCGGATGCGGAATGGTATGGAACTGCCACACGAGCGCGCCGGTCACGACGTCGTACGCGCGAACGTCGCCAGGGGGCGCCATGTAGTTTTCGCCCGCTGCCGACCCGAGAATGATGAGGTTCTCGAACACCTTCCCGGGGTTCGAGGATTGCGTTTTGACGATCGTCGCCGGATCCCGTCCGAGGCCCTCGCGCAAATTGACCGCGCCGTCCTTGCCAAACGTCGTAATCGATTTTCCCGTGCGCGCGTCGATCGCCTGGAGGTAGCTGTTCATCTGGAACAACAACCGCCGATCGGAGCGGTCCTTGCTTTCCCAATAGTTGATGCCGCGCGGCGCAATTCCTTGCAATCCCTCGTGAATCCAGATTTCTCGGCCGGTGGTGGCATCGAGCGCGACGAGCGAATTATTTCTGGCGAGCACGTAGATGACGTTGTCGGCGACGACCGGATTGAAGACGTACGAGATGGTGTCCGATGTCGGATAGGTCCACGCCACGCCGAGCTGATTGACGGTCGACTTGCTGATCTGTTCGAGCGTGAAGTACCGCGCGTTGTCGGGGCTGCCACCGTAGTCCATCCACGTGGTGCGGCTCGATTGTGCATGCCCGCGATCGGCGGAAACCGCGGCAAGGCAAACCATCAAGAGGGCGGCTCTGGTTTGGCGATCGATTCTCATGTTCGCTCCCTGGGATGCGCCTGCGCGCGCGAGAGGCTAGAACCGGCGCGTCCAAGACGCCGGCCAACGCTCGACGACGACTTTCTCCTGCGTGAAGAACTCCACGGCATCTCTGCCCTGTCCGTGCAAATCGCCGAAGAAGCTGTCCCGGGCGCCGCTGAATGGAAAGAACGCCATGGGCGCCGCAACGGCGATGTTGATGCCGATGTTGCCGACTTCCGCCTCGTGCCGGAATTTACGTGCGTTCGCGCCGCTCGTCGTGAAGAGACACGCCTGATTGCCGTACGATCCGGCGTTCACGAGCGCGATCGCGTCTTCCACGGTGTCGACGTGATGCGCCGACAGCACGGGACCGAAAATCTCCGTCGTCGTGAGCTCGCTCTGAAACGGCAGGCCGTCGATGACCGTGGGACCCACGAAATTGCCGTGCTGATAGGCTGGGCCGTCGAGTTTTCGGCCGTCGGCCAGCGGACGCGCCCCTTCGGCGACCGCCTGGTCGATCGCGTTGAGCACGCGCGCGCGGCTTTCAGGCGAGATCACCGGCCCCATCTGCACGCCCTCATCGAGGCCGAACCCGACGACACGCGACTGCGCGCGGTCGCGAATCGCGTCGAGAAACGGCTCGTGCGCGGCGCCCACCGTAATGGCAAGTGACGTTGCGAGGCAGCGCTGTCCGGCGCAGCCAAACGCGCTGTCGGCAATGACATCGGCGGCCGACCCGATATCGGCGTCGGGGAGGACGACCACCGGATTCTTCGCGCCCCCCTGGCACTGCGCGCGCTTGCCGGCGGCGGCCGCGCGGGCGTAGACGTACCGGGCGACCGCGCTCGACCCCACGAAGCTGACCGACCGTACTGCAGGATGATCGAGCAATCCGTTCACGACGTCCCGGCCGCCGTTCACAAGGTTGAGCACGCCGGGCGGCAGGCCGATCTCGGCCACGAGCGCGAACACCTTCTGCATCGTCAGCGGAACCCGCTCCGACGGCTTGATCACGACCGTGTTGCCGCACGCAATCGCATACGGAAGGAACCAGAACGGAATCATGCCGGGAAAATTGAACGGGGCAATCACCGCGCACACGCCGAGCGGCTGGCGGATCATGATCTCGTCGATGCCGGCGGCGATATCCTCGGAGTTGTAGCCCTGGATCAGAATCGGCGTACCGCACGCCACGTCGACGTTCTCGACGGCGCGACGCATCTCGCCGCGCGATTCGGCGAGCGTCTTGCCGCACTCGAGCGTGATCGTGCGGGAAATCTCATCGAAGTGGCGTTCGAGCTGCGCCTTGAGCTTGAAGAGGAACTGAACGCGATCCGTCACGGGCATGCGCCGCCACGCGGGAAACGCCCGGCTGGCGGCGTCGACCGCCTGCCCGACGTCGGCCGCCGTCGACAGCGGCGTCGTGCCGAGGGGCTCGCCCGTCGCGGGGTTGAGAACGGGCAACGAATCCGAGGCCGACGATGCCACCCAATCGCCGTTCACGTAGTTGCTTATCAGCATGCTGCCGCCGGTAACACTGGCCATTATCGATAATCGATTTTAGATCGAAAAGTGTAAGAGGGGTTGTCGGCAGTGTCAACGGCAAGTTTCACTGCGGATCGCTAGATGCGTACCGACGGCATCTCGTTCCAGTGCACCATCGGCAGGCCGGGCACCGGCGCGCGGAAATATGGAATACGTGAGCCTTTCAACGAACCGATATAGACGGTGCGCAGATCGGGACCGCCAAACGTGACGCTCGCCATCCACGGCGCGAGCCCCCGCCCGGTGGCAAAGAGGACCTCTTCGGTCACCGTGTTGTGGAAGAAGGCCTGCTCGAGCGCGGAGACCTTCGCGGGATCGCCTTCGTCGAGCAGCACGCGCATGTCGCCGTCCGGCGTGAGGACGAACAGCTTGTCAGAATAAACCAGCGTGCCCCACAGGTTGCCGGCGGTGTCGAACGCAATCCCGTCCGGCCACGCGCCACGGCCCAGCGAGGACGGCCCGAACACTTCACGGTCCCTCACGTCCCCGGCAGCGTCAATCCGTAGCCGGGTGATGCACCCGCCGGTCGTTTCGACGACGTACAGATATTCCTCGTTCGCATCGAATCGAATTTCGTTCGTGAAGTGGAATCCATCCGCCACGATGCGGAACCGTCCGTCCTCGAGGCGGGCGAGGTAGCCGTCCGCGAGATCGGTACGCAGCGCGTTCATCCAGTTCTTCAGGCGCGTCGACACCGTGATCCAGATGCGATCGCGCGAGTCGCGAAGGACGAAGTTCACCTTGCCGATCGGCTCGCCATCGATGCTGTCGGCGAGCACCCGGGAGGTGCCGTCACGCGCCATCAGCTCGAGGCAGTCTGTCCCGAAGTTCGAAATCAGAAAATCGCCGTTCCGGGCGAACGCGAGGCCGTTGGGAAGCGTGCCGTGAAGATATCGCGTCGCTTCGCTGCCGGCGTGCTCGAAGTGCGCCGACCGGCGTTGGGTGACGATCTCCTGCGACCCGTTCTGATCGAGACGCACCACGCCGCCGCGCGCATCGGCCGACCACAGTGTGCCGTCCGGTTCGGCAAGGATGCATTCAGGCCGCTGGAGATCGTGGCCGATGAATCTGACCGCGCTCGTGTCGATGGCAAAGTCGAGGAGGGGGTTGCGCGTCACCGGGTCGGCTCCATGGTTCGCGCTTATGGTGCGGTCAAAGCACACCGCGTGTCAAAAAGGCGCGATGCCAGGTTCGAAAATCCGGGGTGCCTAATTGGCGAGCCGCGGCGCGCTCTTGACGGGAATCGTGACCGACGCGCCGACGCGAGCCGGGTCGAACTGCCCCTCCACGAGCCGCCAGGCATCAGATTCTTCGAGCAGCCTGCTGGCGAACGCCGTGTGCAATGCGTGGCCGCCGCGATGCGCGACGAGGTGGCCGACGATCGGATAGCCCACGAGCGCCATGTCGCCGATGACGTCGAGAATCTTGTGGCGCACGAACTCGTCTTCGAAGCGAAGCGCGTTCAGCGCACCCGTTTCGCCGAGCACGATGGCGTTCTCGAGCGACCCGCCCAATGCGAGGCCGTTCTGGCGCAGCATCTCGACTTCCTTCAGGAACCCGAACGTCCGCGCCGGGGCGATCTCTTCGATGAAGGATTCCTCGGTGATCTGCATCGTCCGGGTCTGGTGCCGGAGCATCGGGTGATCGAAGCTGATGCTGTAGGTCACCTTGAAGTGATCCGACGGGTAGAGGGCGATGCGCTTGTCGCCCCGCGAGAGCGCGATGGGGCGCACGACTTTGAGGAACTGCTTCGGCGCCGCAAGCCGCTTGAGGCCGGCTTCATGAATCAGATAGATGAACGGCGCAGCGCTGCCGTCCATGATGGGCACTTCGGGATGGTTCAGCTCGACGATGACGTTATCGACGCCAAGGCTGACGAGCGCGGCAAGCAGGTGCTCAACGGTTTCGACCGAGCCCTCCTTCAAGGACAGGCCAGTCGCGTACTGAATGCCGCCCAGATGGGTAACCACAGCCGGAATCTCGAGGCCGCCAAGGTCGGAGCGGCGGAATCGGATTCCGTGATTCGCCGGCGCAGGCTTCAGGGACAACGACACCTTCTTCCCGGAATGCAGACCGATCCCTGCGCAGGATACGGCCCGTTTGAGGGTGCGTTGTGCGTCCATTAGTCGTTAGGAATCAGACCGTTACGAACCACTTTGGCGGCGCTATAGGGAGCAATTCCAGTGCCCGCCGGTGGCCTCCGTCGCTTGGAGCCGCTAACTGGTTGCCGCAGTCAGATTTAGCAAGAATACATGACTGCGCTTCCCGGAAGATCAAGTCCTGCTTGTGGTACGAGGACCACACAAAACAGCCAAAAAGCTGTGGCAATCTTACCACACCGCGTCATGAAACTGACGTCAGCAACGGTCTGAGGAACTCGCCGGTTGCGGAATCGTGCACCCGGGCGACCTCTTCTGGCGTGCCCTGGGCGATGACGCGGCCGCCGCCCGCTCCTCCTTCGGGACCGAGGTCGATGATGTAATCAGCAGACTTGATCACATCAAGGTTGTGTTCGATAACGACCACTGTATTGCCCTGGTCGACGAGCTTGTTCAGGACGTCGAGCAGTTTGTGCGTATCTTCGAAATGGAGCCCGGTCGTGGGCTCGTCGAGGATGTACAGCGTTCGGCCGGTCCCTCGTCGCGACAGTTCCTTCGACAGCTTGACGCGTTGCGCTTCGCCGCCGCTCAGAGTGGTCGCCGACTGACCCAACTCGATGTACCCCAGACCTACGCTCTGCAGCGTACGTAATTTGTTCGCAATCGGCGGAAAGTTCTCGAGCAGCGGCAACGCCTGATCGACCGTCAGCTCCAGCACGTCGGCGATCGATTTGCCGCGATACTGCACGTCGAGCGTCTCGCGGTTGTAGCGGCGTCCCTTGCACTGCTCGCACGTCACGTACACATCCGGCAGGAAGTGCATCTCGATGGTGATCACGCCATCGCCCTGACATCCTTCGCAGCGTCCGCCCTTGACGTTAAACGAAAAGCGTCCCGGGCGGAAGCCGCGAGCCTTCGCCTCCGGGAGCATGGCGAACAGCTCTCGAATGAAGGTGAACAATCCCGTGTACGTCGCCGGATTCGATCGAGGCGTCCGCCCGATCGGCGATTGATCGATCTCGATCACTTTGTCGATGTGCTGGATGCCATCGATGCCGTCGTGCGCGCCAGGCTCATCGCCCGCACGATACAGCTCTCGCGCGAGCGAGCGATACAGAATGTCGTTGACCAGCGTGGATTTGCCGGATCCGCTGACGCCCGTGACCGCGACGAGCGCGCCGAGAGGAATGCGCACGTCGATGCTTTTCAGATTGTTTTCCCGAGCGCCGCGAATGACCAGCGCGTTCTTGCCCGCAGCGCGCCGTCCGCCGGGCATGGCGATCGTCTTCTCACCCCGCAGGTACTGACCAGTCAGCGACTGCTCCGCATTGTCACCTGCACCCTGCTCTCTGCTCTCTGCTCTTTGCTCTCCGCCCTCGAGCAGTTCCTCCGGCGTCCCTTGAAAGATCACTTTCCCGCCGTGCTCGCCGGCGCCCGGGCCGAGGTCGATCAGATAGTCGGCGATGCGAATCGTTTCTTCGTCGTGCTCGACCACGACAATCGTATTGCCCAGGTCGCGCAGGTGATGCAGGGTGCCAAGCAAGGCGCGGTTGTCGCGTTGATGCAGTCCGATGGAAGGTTCGTCGAGGACGTACAGCACGCCTGTGAGATTGGCGCCAATCTGCGTCGCCAGGCGGATGCGCTGTCCCTCCCCTCCCGATAACGTCATCGCGCTGCGGCCCAGCGTGAGGTAGCCGACGCCGACGTCGTAGAGGAATCGAAGGCGATCCTGGATTTCTTTGAGGACCCGTCCCGCAATGAGGTTCTCGCGCTCGCTCAGATCGAGGCGGTTGAACACATCGTATGCCTCGCTGATCGGCAGGTTCACGTACCCGGAAATCGTGCGGCCCTTGACCTTCACGGCCAGGCTCTGAGGCTTCAGCCGATCGCCGCGACACGACGCGCACGGCCGCAGCGAGCGGTACACGTCGAGGTCTTCCTGCTCGGACCACGTCGCCTGGTCGAACCGCCGGCGAAGATTCGGGATGATGCCCTCGAAGCCCTTGCCATTGCCGCCGTAGAGGATCTGGTCGCGTATTTTCTTCGCCAGGCTCGCGAACGCCGTTGCGGGATCGAACCCGAAGCTCTTCGCGAGACCGGCGATCGCGTCGCGCACGAGCTTCCGATCGCCTTTCGCCCAGGGCACGATCGCGCCTTCGGCGAGCGATTTCGTTTCGTCAGGGACGATGCGATTCGGATCGAAGTCGTGCATCGCGCCGAGGCCCTGGCACTCCGGACACGCGCCGTGCGGCGAGTTGAACGAAAACGCGCGCGGCGTCATCTCGGGCATGCTGATGCCGCACTCGATGCAGGCGAGCTTGCGCGAAAACAGCCGATCGCCCCCCTCGAGCGTGTTGACGACGACGATGTCGTCGGCGAGATTGAGCGCGATCTCGATCGACTCGGCGAGCCGGCGCTCGATGCCCGATTTCACAATCAACCGGTCGACGACGATGTCGATCGCATGATTGCGGCGGCGGTCGAGCTTGATGTCCTCCTCCAGCGAACGGAACACGCCGTCGATGCGCGCTTTCGAGAAGCCCTTCTTCTTCAGCTCGGCAAGCTCTTTCTTGAACTCCCCTTTTCGCCCGCGGACGATCGGGGCGAGCACGTTGATGCGGGCATCCTGCGGATACACCATCACCATGTCCATGATGCGCTCGAGCGACTGCGCCGAGATCTCGCGTCCGCACTGATGGCAGTGCGGGACGCCGATGTTGGCGAACAGCAGCCGCAGGTAATCGTAGATTTCCGTGACGGTGCCGACCGTCGATCGCGGATTCGAGGCGGTGGTCTTCTGCTCGATGGAGATGGCCGGCGACAAGCCGTCGATCAGATCGACGTCCGGCTTCTCCATCTGCTCGAGAAACTGCCGGGCGTAGGCCGACAACGACTCCACATAGCGGCGCTGTCCTTCGGCATAAATCGTGTCGAAGGCCAGCGACGACTTGCCCGACCCGGACAGGCCGGTAATGACCGTCAGCTTGTCCCGCGGAATATCGACGTCGATATTGCGGAGGTTGTGCACGCGCGCGCCGCGTACCGATATCCAGCGCTGGCCCATCTGTGTGCTTTCCTGCGGGAACCCGAAACGAATAATTGTATATCAGCGAGATGCCGGCCTGAAGGTCGGCACTACTTTGCACTCCTGGCGGCTGCGGCGGCGTTCAGCATGGATTGGTCGCGCAAGGCGGCTGCCTCTTTGATCTCGAGGCGTTTGCCGGCGATCAGTCCGCTCGACAGGCCCGTGATGTCCTTCTCGTAGGTCGCGAGCTCCTCCTGCATCTGCGCAATGACGGCTTCGTAACAAGACGCAGCGGCCGTAAACCGGCCCGACGCGGGTTTCCAGATGCGCTCAGCCGAATCGAGCA
This sequence comes from Vicinamibacterales bacterium, assembly GCA_963784045.1. Classification (GTDB taxonomy): domain Bacteria; phylum Acidobacteriota; class Vicinamibacteria; order Vicinamibacterales; family JAMQPK01; genus JAMQPK01. The sequence continues at coordinate 149,972 of CAWAPZ010000002.1, read as the reverse complement.
GCCCGAGATAGCGCAGGGAGTCGCAATCGGCGCGGTTCATCTTCAGCGCATCTTCGAAGAAGGTGCGCGATTCGCCGAGCCGATTGAGGCTGAACGATGCCATCCCAGCAAGCCGGTAGATGGCGTCGTTTCGCATCGCATTCAGTCCGGCCGTCGCATCGTCGTAGGCAAGCTGGGCCCGCCCAAGCTGCAACTGGTTCCACGCCCGCCAATAGTATTTTTCGCCCGGGCTATTGCTCGGGTCGTTCTGCAGCAGATCGATGAGCTGTGCGATCGCCTCATCGTGGCGCTTCAGATAGCTCAGCGCCTTCGCGCGGCCGAGCCGCGCCTGCGGCGCGAAGCCGGCAGCCGCCGGGCTCGCGAGAATGCGATCGAACAGCGCCAGCGCATCCGCATACCGCGCGTAGGAGAACGTGACATTTGCCAGCGCGAGCGCAATCGATACGCTGTCGGGCAACAGCTCGCGCGCTCGCGTCAGCTCGCGATAGGCGGACGCAAGATTTCCGTTCAACACGGCACGCTGGCCCACCAGCAGATGCACTTCTCCGAAGCCGGTCTCGCGGCCGACGAGATCGCGCGCGGCCTCCCCTGAATAGGCCGGCTGCACTGCGAGCATGCGGTACTGCAGCGAGAGGTCGTTCGGGTGCGCCGCGAGCAGTGCGTCGAATTGCGGCTTGACGTCTTTAAATTGCCGGACCTGCACGGCAAGAGCGATAAAGAAGTACGCCTTCATCGGACTTGCCGCCGCAGCAGTCTCGATGTCGGCCGCGAGCGTGACACGGCGGTCCCGTTCCTCCTTCAGCAGGAACGGCTCGCCGCGTACGAGAATGCCGGCATCGGCCGCACCAAGGGCATCAAGCGCGGCGAAATACATCGAATAGCTGGGCGCCGCGCGCGCCTGAAGCTGCTGCGCCGCCTCGCGCGCTCCCGAATCGGGCATGACCAGCTCGATTTCGCGGACGGCGAGCATGAGATTGTTTTCGAGGGCTTTGACGATCGCCGTCGAGTCGTCTGTTTCCGTCAGGAGCGCCGCATATGCGGCGGCCGCTTCCTTCAGGCAGAGATAGCAACCTCGGGAGGCCAGGCGGTCGGCCTCGGCAAGGCGCGCGGCGAGCACTTCAGGAGCGATTCGAGGAGCCGTGACGGGCGCTGGGCGCGGCGCACAGCCGACGGCGACCGCGAGCGAGAGGGACGCGAGGTAGCGGCAATGCATCGCTACTTAGACACGACTTTTCACACGGTGCTCCGAGTGAAAGCTCCGCGATCTGCGACGAACTGGCGTATTCGTAGTGCTGACCTGATCGTATCCGACAAAACGGACCAGTAGCTCGTTCGGCGACGGCCCTGCCCGTCCCACGAACGAACACTGTAGTCGCCCCAATCCCGCACATTTCATCCGTAAAACGGGCATGCCGCTTGATAATGGCCTCGTCATGCTGAGAGACCTTCGCCACGGCGTCCGTGTGTTGATGCAGGCCAGAGGATGGACGGCGGTTGTGGTGCTGTCCCTCGCCGTCGGCATCGGCGCCAACACAGCGATCTTCTCCGCCGTCAATGGGATGCTGTTGCGCCCGCTCTCCGTGCGCGACCCGGATTCGCTGGTGCGCCTGCGAACCGCGGGACGCAACGACATGGTGACCGATGCGAGCGACTACGGGTTTAGCGCGGACAGTTCGCTCGGGCCGGTGCGGACGACGTTCTCATATCCGATGTACCAGCACTTCCGCCAAGCCAATCAGACCATGGACGATCTGGCGGGATCGGTACCTGTCGGCCTCATGACAGCCATCGTGGATGGACGCGCGGAAACGGTCAGCGGTTTGCTGGTCACCGGAAACTACTTTTCGATGCTCGGTGTGAGCGCGCGGGCGGGCCGCACAATCGAGCCGAACGATGACAGCGCTTCAGCACCGCCGGTCGTGATGCTCAGCGAGCGGTACTGGCGTTCGCGCTTCGCCGCTGATCCGCATGTCGTCGGACGCGTCGTCACGATTGCGAGTGTGCCGGCTACCGTTGTCGGCATCACGCCTGCCGATTTCAACGGCACGCAGCGCCCGCTTGCAGACCCTCGCGATGTCACACTGCCCATTGCACTCGACCCGAGGGTTCGCGGCGAAGACCGGCTGCACAGCCCGACAAACTGGTGGGTGCAGATCATCGGGCGCCTGAAGCCGGGAGTGACGGTCCAGCAAGTACAAGGCAATCTCGCCGGCGTCTTTCGCCAACAAGCCAAAGCGGGCATGGACGCACATCTGGCCGGCCTCACGGAGAGCGAGCGGAACACTGCCGAAAACCGCAGCCGCGTCGACGTGCCCCAGTTGATGGCAGAAAGCGGCAGGCAGGGCATTTACGACGCGAATACCAACGATGTTCGCGCGCTCGAGATCATCGCCATCGTCACGGCGCTGGTGTTGCTGCTGGTATGCGCCAACGTCGCCAACCTGCTGCTTTCGCGCGCCGGGTTCCGCCAGCGCGAGTTGTCCGTCCGCCTGTCGATGGGAGCGACGCGCGCGCGGTTGATCCGGCAACTGCTGACCGAAAGCCTGATCCTCGCCGGCATGGGCGGCGCGCTCGGCATCCTGGTGGCCTACAGCGGTCAAGAGCTGCTGCCGGCGCCGATCGGCTCGTCGGGCACGTTCGATGTGCGCGCGCTGGCGGCAATGACCGCCGTCACCGCCCTCGTCGGCGTGGCCTTCGGAATCGCGCCGGCGCTTCAGGCGACGCGCATCGACATTGGAACCTCTCTGAAGGAAAGCAGCCGCAGCGTCACGGGGTCGAACAGCGTCCTCAGCAGAAGCTTGCTTGTGGCGCAGGTGTCGATTTCTCTCGTGCTCCTCGTCGGGGCTGGTTTGTTTCTCAGAACGCTCGACAATCTCAAGCGCGTGGACATCGGGTACGATCCGAACAACCTCGTGTTCGTTCGAACGCTCCCAAACACGACCGAGTTCGACGCGGCCTACCGAATCGGCTTCTTTCAGCAGGGCATGGAGCGGCTCCGAGCCGTGCCAGGCGTTCGGGCAGCAACGGTGTCGATGCCGACGTTGCTCTCGGGCAGCACGAACAGCACCGGCATGTTCGTGCAGGGCCGCGTTCCCCCCACCGGCCGTGATCGGAATCAGATCACCATCAACCGCGTCGTCATCGCGCCGAATTTTTTCGAGACGATGGGCATTTCACTCGTGGCCGGCCGAAATGTCACCGAACACGATCATGCGAAGGCGCCGAAGGTCGCCGTCATTAACCAGGCGGCGGCGCGAAAGTTTTTCCCGAACGAAAACCCGCTCGGTCGCCGATTCGGGAACTTCGGCGGAAACCTCGGACGACATCGAGATCGTCGGCGTGCTTCGCGACGTGCATTACAACAGTCTTCGTCAGGCGCCTCCACCAACGATGTATGTCCCATATGAGCAGCGTGGGCCGGATGGGTTGATTTTCAGCGTGCGGACAGCCGGAGACCCTGCGGCCCTTATGCCGGCCATACGTCGCGTGGTGAGCGATATCAACCCCGCGATTCCAGTCGTCACCGTCGAGACGCAGATGTCTCAAATCGAGAAAAGGTTTGCCCAGGAAAAGATTCTCGCGCAGGCATATGGGCTCTTCGGCGGCATCGCGGTGTTCGTGGCCGCCATCGGGCTCTTCGGGCTGATGTCGTACAACGTGTCGCGGCGGACGCGGGAAATCGGCATTCGCATCGCGATGGGCGCGCAGCGTCGAGAAGTCCTCGGGCTGATCGTTCGCGAGTCGCTGGTGCTGGTCATCGCGGGAATCGTGATCGGCATCGGCATCTCCATCGCAAGCGGCGAATATGTCGCTTCGCAGTTGTTTGGCCTGGCGCCCACCGATGTCATGACGCTGCTGTCTGCGATGGCGGTGATGGTGGCGGTCTCAGCGACTGCCGGCTATCTGCCCGCACGGCGTGCAACGCGCGTCGATCCGATGATTGCGCTCAGGTACGAATGAAGATCGGTAGATCGGCAGATTTGCCCTGCCGCGCCGAAGCGATATGAATCCGCCGCGAAGGCGGGTCATCGAGCCGCGCGGCGCTGCGCGCCCAACCAGGCCACAAGATCCGGCTCGTCGACGGGCCCGGGACGGAGATCGAGCTCGTTACCTGCCACAGTCGCAGCCTGACGAGCCCAGTCGGTTGGAAATTGCGGACCAGCGTTGTAAACCAGCGCCCGGCCCTGCGAGTTCATGACGGCCGCCGCGCGGAAGTCCCCGGCCTTGCGCAGACCCGGGATGAAAAATCTACTCAAGTACTCGGCGTCTGTATCGGCCGCGAACTGTGCCAGATCCGCCACAAGATTCACCCCTTGTCCGGCCATCGTTCGCGCAAAGTACGACCAGACACCGGCATCTTCCAGCCCGACAAGATTGATAGCCTGAGCCTTGGTGCGGCTGCGGAGATACTCGAGAGCTGTCAGGATGTCCTGCACGCGATTGGCGTCGTTGGTCTGGTTGTAGGCGGTGAAGGCTCTGGCGCTGGTGTCGCGCGGAGCCATCGCGCTTCCCGTCTGGAACGCGTCGATACTCATCACGATGCCCCCGCGATTCAGAATCGTTTTGACCAGCGCGGAGTCCGCAATCCCTGCGATTCCTTTCGGGTGAACCACTAACGTCGGAGCCATCGCCGGACTTTGCCTGGGCGGCGCGAGCCAGACGGCGGGAACCCGATCACCTTTTCCAGCGCGGCCAATGAGCAGGCGCTCGCCCATGGGCAGCGCTTGGATTTTTTCGGAAAGCAACTCAGCCGGCTTGGGCCGAAGCGCCAACAGCGAAAACGTCAGCCGCTCGGCGAACGCTTCGCGCGCCGCCTTGAGTGCGGTGGCATCGCGCGGTTGCAGACGCTCGGTCGTCGCGCGAGCGTCGCGAATGTGATTCTCTACCAGCTGATCCAACCCGGTGATCGCATTCGTCGGCCGAGCCCGCCCGTGGAGCGCCAATAGTTCGTGTGGAAAGTCGACTCGAAAAGCCGCCTCCGCCACGGGAGCGGGGTTGTTCAGAATGTGCTGGTTGAAGAATTGATAGACGGCCTCGCGGCTTTCCTTGTTGTAGTTGTGGATGAACGGAGGGAAATGCACATTCGTCACATTGTTTTCCACGCCGAGCAGGCGGTAGACGCTCTGGATGGCGGGAAACACTTCTTTGGGTGTTTCAACAGTCCAATCGCCGCCGTTCGAAATGAGAATCAGCGGCCTGGGCGCCATCAGCGCGCCCACCACCATGTTGCTGAAATCAGTCCAACCCGCGCGGAGGTTCGCAGCGGCCTGACAGCCGCCCCCTTGGCTGGTCGCCGAAATCATGTTGACCGGCGCGGCAACCTTGATTCGTTCATCTACCGCCATCAGAAAAAAGGTCTGGGTACCTCCGCCCGACGCGCCGGTCGCGGAAGTCCGGTTTGGATCGACATCCGGCAACGACGTCAGAAAGTCGGTGGCCCTGATGCTGTTCCAAAGATGGACCCCCATCGACGATCCGATGTTCCATAAGTCCTGGCGCGCGTCGAGCCAGTCGTGAGGGACCTGGTTCGTGTCGTTCTGGCCGACCATGTCGTACGTGAAAACGACGTAACCTTGCCTGGCAAAACTGATGGCTCTCCCGGGAACGGAAACCAGGGCCGTGTTCTCGAGGCGTCCGTAATGCCAGTGACCATGCGGTGACACGACGCCGGGAAATGGACCCTGACGTCCGCGTGGTCGATAGAGATTGCCGCCCAGATAAAAACCTGGAAGCGTCTCGAGCAGAACCTTCTCAACCGTATAACCGTCGCGCTCCAGTTTGCCGAAGACCTGCGCGTTGAGCGGACGCTTCTCGGGCATCGGCAGCAGTCCGGCGCTGGCCAGAATCTGCTTTCGCAGGAAGGCCGCACGCTCCAGCCATGCCTCGCGCGTGGCAGGAACCGGCATCTTGTAGTGCGTGTTGCCGGCGAGGACGGTGTTTCTTGCATCCTGTGCCGGGATTCCATTTCGAGATTCCTGCGCCACAGGCGCCGCCGATACCAACAGCGTCACCAACACCAGAATTGCAGGCGTGTTTCTCATGGCAACCTATCGTGACGTGCGGCGCGGTACCGATGTGAGCCAGGCGACGAGATCCGGTTCCGCGACCGGTGTCGTCCGCAGATCGAGTTCGCTTCCGGCGGCTTTCGCCGCCTGTCGCGCCCAGTCGGCCGGAAATTGCGGGCCGGCGTTATAGATCAAGGCGCGCCCCTGGGTATTCAGTACGGAGGCTGCGTGGAAATCCCCTGCCCTCCGCAAGCCTGGGACGAAGAGCTTGTCCACATATTCCGAGTCGGTGTCCGCCGAGAACTGCACCAGATCGGCTGCCAGATTGATCCCTTCGCCAGCCATCGCTCGCGCGAAGTACGACCAGAGACCGGCGGTCTCGAGCCCGACGAGGTTGACGATCTGCGCTTTGGAACGGTTCCGCAGATATTCGAGCGCCGTCAGAATGTCCTGGATGCGATTGGCATCGTTGGTTTGATTGAAGTTCGCGAACGCTCTGTTGCTGGTGTCCCGGGAAGCGACGGCGCTTCCCGTCTGGAACGCATCTATGCTCATCACGATACCGCCACGAGTCAGCAGAGTTTTCGCGAGCAAGGAGCTGGCGACCGACGAGATCCCATTCGGATGAATGATCAACGTCGGTGCCACTGCAGGATTGATCCTGGGCGGCGCCAGCCATACGGCGGGAATTCGATCGCCCTTCCCCTCGCGGCTGAGTACGAGCGGCTCACCCGCTGATGCGGCAGGCGCTTTCTGTGCTTTCTCGACACGCACGTCGGTCGCCTTCGGCCGAAACGCCAGCAGCGAAAACGTGAGGCGCTCGGCGAACGCGGCACGAGCGGCCGCGAGCGTTTCGGCGTCGCGCGGCTGCAGGCGCAGCGTCATACTGCGGTCGTCGCGAATCATGTTGTCGACGAGCTGATCCAGACCCAAAATTGCATTCGCCGGCCGCGCCCGTCCGTGCAGTGCCAGCAGTTCCTGTGGGAAGTCGACCCTGAACGCCTTCTCCGCCACGGGACCGGGTTTGTTCAAGATGTGCTGGTTGAAAAACTGATAGACCGCCTCACGGCTTTCCTTGTTGTAGTTGTGGATGAACTGCGGGAAGTGCACGTTGGCGACGTTGTTTTCGGCGGTATACAGACGGTAAATGCTCTGGATCGAGGGAAACACTTCCTTAGGCGTTTCGACGGTCCAGTCGCCGCCGTTCGAAATGAGAATCAGCGGCCTGGGCGCCATCAGCGCGCCCACAACCATGTTGCTGAAGTCCGGCCAACCGGCGCGCAGATTCGCGGCGTTTTCGCAGACGCCTCCCTGCGCCGTCGCCGAGATCATGTTCACCGGCGCGGCGGCCTTGATGCGATCGTCTACGGCCATCAGAAAAAAGGTCTGCGTACCTCCACCTGATGCGCCTGTAGCGACGATCTGTGCCGGATCGACATCGGGAAGCGACGACACGAAGTCGGTGGCTCTGATGCTGTTCCAGAGCTGAACTCCCATCGGACCGATGTTCCAGAGGTCGTACCGCGCTTCACTCCAGTGATGAGGGATCTGATCCGTATCGTTCTGGCCGATCATGTTGTACGTGAAAACCACGTACCCTTGTCTTGCAAGGCTCAGCGCTCGTCCAGGCACGGACACGAGGGCCGTGTTCTCGAGACGGCCGTACGCCCAATGGCCGTGCGGTGACACGACACCCGGAAACGGACCCTGCTGTCCGCGCGGACGATACAAGTTGCCGCCGAGATAGAAACCTGGAAGGGTTTCGAGCAGGACCTTCTCGACCGTGTAGCCGTCGCGCTCGAGTTTGCCGAAGACCTGCGCGTTGAGCGGGCGCTTCTCCGGCATCGGCAGCAATCCCGCACTGGCCAGGATCTGCTTTCGCAGAAACGCCGCCCGCTGCTCCCACGCGTCGCGTGTCGCGAAGACGGGCATTGTGTAATGTGTGCGTGATGACAGAACCGTGTTTCGTGCGTCCTGGGACGGGATCGTCCTGCCTGCCTCCTGCGCCGGCAGAGCGAATGACGAAACGAGCACAGCGGACAACACGATTCCGGTTATCTTTTGCATGGGCATTGCTGAGCTCCTACCTGCCGTTTGCTTTCCGGCGATCAGAACAGCGCCTTCACACCGAGCTGGATGATTCTCTGGTTGTTGTCGACGACCTGTGTGATCTGTCCGAACTGCGCCGAGGACAGATTGTTGTTCGGCAGCCGGAAATTGACGGTGTTGAATACGTTGAAGGCCTCAGCCCGGAACTGAAACCCGATTCGCTGGTTTATCTGGATCACCTTCAGCAGCCCGAAATCGGTATTGAAGTATCTCGGTCCGCGGAGGATGTTTTGACCCGAATTGCCGAACTGTCCCGTTGGACTGTGCACGAACTTGGACGTGTCGAACCACTGCTGAATCATCTCGGCGTGCGAGCGGTCGTAACTGAGTTGCGCGCTGTCGCCGCCAACGAAGTTCGCGCGGTCGGTGTTGCCTCTCAAAGCGTTATCCCGGCCGGCGCTGATGCCAAAGGGGAAGCCGCTCTGCCAGACGACGATCGCGTTGAGCTGCCAGCCGTTCAGGATCTTGTCCGCCGCCCCGCTCAGTGGCGCTTTCGGTAGTTCCCAGACATTCGAGAACTTGAAATTGTGGGGCACATCGTCACTGCCGATGTATGTTTCACGCGTGACGAGGTCGAACGGATCCTGGCTCCAGTTGGTTTGGAGCAGCTTGGACCAGACGTAATTGGTCAGGATGGAATATCCATGACTGAAACGTTTCTCGAGATTCCACTGGAGCGAATGATAGGTCGTGTTAGCTGTCGTTTCGCTTCTCGTGATGGTGCCGTAGTTCGGATAGACCCTCCGTTGCTGTGTGTTACCGACCGTCGAAGCGCCGGGAATGTAGACTGCCGGATTCTCTATCCTGCCGGTGTTCGTGCTCCCTTTATTGCCGACGTAGGCGAGGCCGGTCATCCAGTTACGCAAGAACTGCCGCTCTACACGGACACTGTATGTGTACATCTGAGGGATGCCGCGGTGCGGGTCCCAATAGGAGACCTGGTTATTTGGCGCAAACACGGCCTCTGGCCCCGGCACGGCCGGACCGAACTGCTGAGGAAACGGATTGGCCAGGCCCTTGCTCGCGAACGGATCAGACCAGTCCGCGTCATTCAACGTAAAGGTGGCGCCGAATGGCGCCGTGTTCGACTGGGCGTTGCTGGCGCCGGTTCGCTCGGGCGTGTAGAAGATGCCGAACCCGCTTCGAAGCATGGTTCTGCCGTCGTCTGTGAGGCGATAGGCAACACCAAGCCGAGGCCCGAAGTTCGTCCACACCGGCTCGACCCCTGCCTTTGGACAACCGGGATCGGCGTTCTCGCCGCCATAGATAAGCCCTTTTGGAGCGTTCGGATAGCGAACTGACTGCAGGTCTGGATCGAAGCAGATGACGCGGCCCTCACGGTCCCACGGCGACAGGTAGGGATCCCACCGGAAGCCGAGGTTCACGGTCAACCGTGGGTTCGCTGTCCAGTTGTCCTGGATGAAGAACCCCCAGCGCGTCCCTTTCAGGTCTTTGAACTCGCCACCGCCCTGGCGGAACTCGGAGGTTCTGCCAAACATGAAATCGGCCATTCCGTTGCCGGAGAGTTGTCCGTTGAAGGCCACTCGGCCGGCCATCTGGAATGTGTTGATCAAGTGGTTACGGACGTTTACCGCTTCGCCGCCAAATCGGAATTCGTGATTGCCAGCGATTTTAGTCGCGACGTGACGGAACGTGAAATCCCCCCGGTCGAAATCCCCCAGGTGATTTGTGTTGATGCTTGGGCCTCCGGTCACGCTGACAATCAACTCTGGCGGCGAATCGATCTCGGGATGATCTTCCGGGCCGATGATGTTGGCGCCCGCTTCTCTAAAGCCGAACGGCGCCGTCGAGGTCGAGCCGCCCCGCTGGCGGTTCATCCCGAAGGTGGTGTTGAAAAGCAGCGTTGGCGAAGCCACGAAGGTGTGATTGATCGAGACGTTCTGCACCCTGACGGCCTTGGCTTGATTGCTGGCGGCAAGCAGATTGTCGCTTGGAACCACGACCGGCTCGTCGTAGTCAGTAAAGAAGTAGCGTCCGGCGAACTGATGTTTGGCCAGGTGGTAGTCCACCTTTGTCATCAGCTGGTTGTCATTCTGAACGAGCGGCGTTGCCGGAAACGTCAGCCGCCCGTCTGGCCCGTTGGGCAACGGAATGTACTTCAGGAAGTACTGTGTGACCGGGCTGATCCGGTTGGCCGGAATCTGGTTATTGGCGAGCGGTTGCCGGCTGACAGGGTCGACCAGTTGCGTCGAAGTAGAAGAAAAGTCGCCTCGACGCTGCGCTTCGGTTGGCACGAATTGAACGAGTCCTTCCGCCGTGCTGTTGACGCGCGTCCCCTGGTAGGTTCCAAAGTAGAAGAGCTTACCCTTGACAATCGGGCCGCCCACGCTACCGCCAGACTGATTCCTCTTCAGCGTGTCCTTCTTGGGTGCGAAGAACTGGCGTGAGTTCATGGCACCATCTCGGATGAAGTGGAACGCGGTGCCGTGGACCTCATTCGTGCCCGACTTGACCACGACATTGACGATGCCGCCCCCGGCATTGCCGTACTCGGCGGTGAAGTTACTTGACTGAAGGCTGAACTCCTGTACCGCATCAGGATTCGGAAATGGCAGACTCGTGTTCAGATACGTGTCGTTATGGCTGGTGGCATCGAGCTGAAAGTTCACCTGGCCCTGCGCCGCACCGTTCACGCCGGCCGTTTCCTCGCCGGGGTAGTAGCCGCCCTGGCCGCAGATCGTGCAGGCGTTGCGTCCCAGGTCTACGGTCCCTGCCGCCAGATACATCAGCCGTTCCGGCCTCCGTCCTTGGAGGGGAAGCTCCACAATCTGCTGCTCGCCGACGACCTGCGTGCCGGTAGCGGTGCGCGTCGTGATCAGTTCGGATGTGCCGGTGACCGTGACCTCGTCGGTGACCTGGCCAATCTGAAGAGTGATAGGCGGGAGGTTGGCGGACTGATCCACATTCAGCACGATCTGGTCCTGAACGTACGCGCTGAATCCTTGCTTCTCGATTCTCAGGACGTAGGTCCCGATGGGAAGTCGTGAAAACAGAAAAGCGCCGTTGCCACCCGTGCGTAATTCCTGGTTGAACCCGGTACTGATGTTGAGAACACTCACTGCGGCGTCGGGTATCCCGGCGCCGCTCGAATCACGGACCATTCCTCCCAGACTCGCTGTTGTGAACTGTGCGGAGGCATGCTGGGGCAGCAGAAGAACTGTCAGCGCCAAAATCCCGAACACGGCAATCGCCGATCGCGCGTTGGAGCGGTTCACTGACATCTCGGCCTCCTGCGGGGAGTAGGACGACGCGGTGCGACATGAATGCGCGCCGCGACATCAGGTTGGTCGCGGGTGATACGGCATCTATACGAGTGCGTGACGGAACTGTCAAGGTGGTTCGTGCCTCAACTTGTCTCAATCGACAGATTGGTACATGAAGGCCGTCTGTAGCCGGCCTGCCAGGCAGTTCTTGCCCCGGACACCCGGCGTGTTACCATCCGCGACATGCGCAAGGGTTTTTCAGTGCTCTTCGCGGCGGCGGCGTTGTTCGCAGCCATGACAGGAACGCCTACCGAGGCCCAGCAGCCTGTCACTCCGGCTCCGACGTTCACGAGAGACGTCGCGCCAGTCCTCTACAAGAATTGCGTGAGTTGTCATCGTCCTGGCGAAGCCGCGCCGATGTCGCTTCTGACCTACGAGCAAGCGCGGCCGTACGCGAGAGCGATCGCAAACGCCGTGACGAATCGCGCGATGCCGCCGTGGCATGCCGACGCGCCGGCCGGCACGTTTCATAACGAGCGTCTCATGTCGGATGCAGAACGGCAGACGCTGAGCGCCTGGGCCGCAACAGGCGCTGTGCAGGGAGATGCGACGGATCTGCCGCCTGCGCCCGCATTCGTCGAAGGATGGTCGCTCGGGAAGCCCGATATCGTGCTCGAAATGCAGGAGGATTACAGCATCCCCGCCAGCGGCGTCGTTGAATATGAGTACTTGTACATCCCGACGAATTTTTCCGAGGCGAAGTGGGTCAAATCGATCGAGGTCAGGCCGGGCAATCGCAAGGCCGTTCACCACGTTCTGGTTTACTACGGCGCGAAGCCCGACATTGCGCGCGCGCCCCTGACGAAGCCGAAGAGCACCGAGGCGCCGGAAGAGGTGACGAAGGGGCAGCACCTGCATCCGCGCCAGCCTGCGCCGCAGGGCGTGCAACGACGGCTGATCGCGACCTACGCGCCCGGCACAAACCCACAGATAGCTCCCGAAGGCACCGCGTTTCGTCTCGATCCGGGCGGTGTCATCGAATTGCAAATGCATTACACGGCCACGGGAACGCCGGCGACGGACCGCACGCAGGTTGGTCTGGTGCTGTCGAAAGATCCCTCAGCCCGTGAGATACGGCCGACTCACTTTTTCAACGGGACCTTTACGCTGCCCGCAGGCGCCGCGGACGTGGCTGTGACGACCGACGTCGAATTTCTGCAGGACGCCACCGTATGGGGACTCTTCCCTCACACGCATCTGCGCGGCAAGAAGTGGGAATACACGCTCCAGTTGCCCAACGGGGAGACCAAGCCAATCCTCGCCGTTCCGCGGTACGACTTCAACTGGCAGACCTACTACATGTTCAAGGAGCCGCTGCAGGTACCGAAGGGGGCGAAGATCGTCTCGACAGCGTGGTACGACAACTCCGCAGCGAACAAGAACAATCCCGATGCCAAAGTTGACGTCAAGTGGGGCGATCAGACGTGGGAAGAGATGCAGTACACAGGAATACTAGTGAGCGCGCATTGATAGATTGCCGGATGGTTGCGGCTGACCTGAAGGTCAGCACTACGTACTGTCTGGCGCCGCGGCTGATTGTTGTCGGATTCTAGATTGAAGATTCTAGATTCCTAGATTCTAGATTTCAGTTTCTAGATCTCAGGTTCTAGAGGGTGAGCGGACGAATTGCGACATCGAGCCTGTAAGCCGTATCGTTCGACGCCACGACAAGCCCCCCGTTCGGATTGAACGCGACCCCGACGAGAGACTGCCCGGACACCACCAGTTCGGCGCTGCCGTCGGTCCTCACACGGTAGAGCCCGTTGGATCCGGCGAGCGCCTCCATTACGTAGAGCGAACCCTGCGAGTCGAACGCAATCCCTTGCGGTCTTCCGAAGCCTGAATACACTCTGTCGATCGCGCCTGTCGCAGGGTCGACCCGGTACACGTGATCGTACGGGCCAAGCGTCGGACCGGAGACGTACACACAGTCGTCTGGGCCTACGGCGACATGGAACGCGGCGACGCTTGGGGGCAGCGTCGCGATGGCATGGACGGTCCTGTCCGGCTCCACGGCGAAGACCGTCCCCGATCGATCGCCGACATACAGTACGCCCCGGCGATCGAATGCGAGGCCGCATGCGATCCCCAAATCGCTGGCGTACGGCTCGTGCGTGCCGTTGGGAAGGATGCGGAAGATCGAGCCCTCGAACCGGCTCGACACATAGAGCTGTCCTGCCGCGTCGAAAGTCATCGAGGTCGGGTTGACGATACCCGAGACGTACGACTCGCGGCGGCCAGCGGGGCTGACACGGAAGATCGATACCGGAACGTCCTGTCCACGCGTCCCGCTGTAGGTAACGTACAGATTGCCTTCGCGATCGAATACCGGGTTGTCGACCTGATGCAGTCCGGTGGCGAGCGGCGTGCCGACCTCAAGCAGCGCGGTCTCGCCTGGCACGTCCGCCACGCGAACGGTCGTTCTTCCGCCGTCGAGCCCCGTCGGCACGAGCACTGAAATCGTGCTCGGCGACGCGTACACGGTCCTCGCGGCCGTGTCTCCGACCGTCACTTCGGGCAAGCGCGCCTTATCAACAGGAAATCCGGACCCGTGGATGGTCACACGACCACCCTCGACGGCCCAATGAGGTTGAATTGCAGTAAGCCGCGTCAAACCGTCAGGTTTCGTCGAGCTCTGCGTTCCAATAGAGGAAATCGCGCCAACTGTCGGGCGCGTTTCGCAAGCCGATCGTGATGCGGATGGCAGGCACAGACTCGGGCCGCCTCGGGTATCTCACCAGGTGCATCCCGGCCTCGACCGGCGTCCGACCGCCCTTCCTTCGGTTGCACGACACGCAGCAGGTGACGATGTTCTCCCAGTCCTTGCGGCCCCCCTGGGCGACCGGTACGACGTGGTCGAACGTCAGCTCGCTGGTCGGGAACAGGTCCCCGCAGTACTGGCACGAGTGGTTATCCCGGGCGTAGATGTTCGCACGCGAAAAAGGAACGTAGTCGAAACGGCGTTTGATCTTGATGTAGCGAAGGAGGCGGATGACCGAAGGCAGCTTGATGCTGAACGAGACTGCCCTAATCTCCCGGTCGTAGACCGAGATCACCTCCACCTTTCCCTGGCAGAGCAAAGTGATAGCCTTCTGCCAGTTAACGACTTTTAACGGCTCGTATGTCGCGTTGAGGAGTAAGGTTTGCTCCATCTACGTCGTGCAAAGATTTTCGCGTGAAGGTTTGCGGCTGTCAAGTTACTGTGACACCTGTACTTGGGGCGCATTCGCGCCGATAATGCACAAGGATGCGTTCGCTATCCATCATCATCGTCCTTGCGAGCCTCTCGTCGGGCGCATGTGCGACCACAGGCGGGGTACCCCGCCCGTTCCCGGGGGCTCCGGTCGCATCTGCGCCCGCGCGACCCGGCGCACCTGGCGCATCCCCCTCCGCCCCTGACGGCGCTACGGTGGACAAGCCCATCGCATCCGCCTCCACGCCTGACGGCACTACGGCGGACAGGCCGGTCGCCCCTATTGCTGATTTACTCTCCCGCCGGTTTGACGGTCGGGCCATTGCCCAGTTCGCGATGGGGTTTCGCGGGGTTCCCTATCGTCTCGGTGGAGCCGACCCTGCGGGTTTCGACTGCAGCGGCCTCGTGCAGTACGTCTTCGCACAATACGGCGTCGCCATGCCGCGCGTCGTCGAGCAGCAGTGGGAAATTGGCAACAAAGTGAAGCCCTCCAAAATCGAGGCCGGTGATTTGATCTTTTTCAACACAAAGAGACGAGGCGACGGTGCGTCACACGTGGCCATCGCGATTGGCGGCGACAGTTTCGTTCATGCCCCGAACTCGACTGGGGTCGTCCGAATCGAAACGCTCGCCTCGACCTACTGGGGCTCACGCTATATCGGCGCACGGCGGATCAAACCCGAAGATAGCTCGAACTAGTGCTGCTCGTGCGCCGCAGCCGGGGCACGTCGCTGAGTGCTACCATTTCCGCATGCGTATTCACTATCTGGTATTGACGCTGCTGTTCGGTGCCTCGTCCGCGGCCGCGCAAGTAACGGGGCCGGTGGCGCCGGCACTTACGGCCGAGCAAATCACACTGAGCGAATCGCTCGCGCCGAAGTTTGACGAAAGCGCGGCGAGGGAAAAGGCGCGGCTCACGACGTTCGTGAATCGCCCGCTGGGCGCAGTCATTCAGCGCTCGTTCAACGTCTTCTCAAACTATCTCGTGATGTCGGCAGAGATGATGCCCGAATCGGGATATAGCTTTCGTCCGACGCCCGAATTGCGGACGTTCGGCGAACAGATCAATCACGCGACGAGCTCGCACTATTCATTCTGCAGTCAGGCGGGGCTTCCCCCGGGCGTCCAAAAGCAGGCTGCGCCCGCTCTCGCCGCCGTCAAATCGAAGCCCGCGATCGTGGCGGCGCTGAAAGAATCTATTGTCTACTGCGATCGCGTGATCGCCGCGGCAACAGAGGCGTGGCTGATGGAAGTGGCTCCGGGGCTCGGCGGTTCGTCGAGCGGGCTGATTTCAGGCGTGCGGGCGCATTCGTTCATCTACAACGCCGTTCACAGCGCCGAGGACTTCGGTACGATCACGACCTACCTGCGGATGCAGGGCGTGGTGCCACCCTCGACCGCCCTGCACCCGCCGAAACGTTAGCCCGCATCACGAGGGAAGATGCGCGGCGATCCGATTATTCTGACCGCTGAGAAATGGCGGAGATCAAGAGTGGCAATCGCTTCGGCGCGAAGCCGCTCGGCGATCGCCATGACGACGGTATCGACCAATCCCAGACCGAGCGTCCGGTACTTCTTGCCGATCGCGTCGGCGCGAACGACGTCTTCCTGCTTGCCGTACTCCACCACGAAAGAGCCTTCTGCGACATCGGCGAGGAACGCCTCCTGCGCCCGCGCACCCAGCTCCGAGCTCACCAGGTAGTCGACTTCGGGCAGGATTGCCCACGGCAGGATCCACTCGTCCGGGCGATCCTCGAACAGTTCGCGGACGGACGCGTGATGGCGATCTCCCTTGTCGAGCAGCGCGAGGATCGCCCCTGTGTCGGCGACAATCAACGCGTCCGTCCCATTCCTTTCAGAAGGTCTTCTGCGCGCTCGCTGAGATCCCGGCGGCCACTGGCGAACGCGCCCACGCTCTTCGGTGCGCGGCTCGGCTCGTGGCGCGCGGCGTATTCGGCAACGGCCTCCCGGACGAGCTCGGCAGGCTGACGTTTCTTCCTTGCCGCTATCCGCTTGAGTGCCCGGTATGCAACTGGATCCAGGTAGACGGTGGTCTTCTGCATATGGTTACCATATATGGTAACACGGGGTGGGGGTGGCAGAGGGGATTAGGGATTGGGTCCCTAATCCCTAATCCCTAATTCCCCCTGTCAGGAAGGTAGTCTGAGCGCGATGAGCTCGCCGCTGTATCCGGCGCCGCTTACCGCCACGACGATGTACTGCCGTCCGTTCAACATGTAGGTCATCGGCGACCCGGTTTGTGGCGCGGGAAGATAGGCTGCCCCGACTTCCTTGCCTGTCGCCTTGTCGTAGGCACGAAGCATGGCGCCACGAGCGCCGGTCGGGGTTGGACCGAAACCGGCCTCGCCGGAAATCACGAGCGTCTTTGTCGTCAGGGATCCGACGACACCAGGACGCCCGGTGCGCGGGATATTCAATCCCTTCAATGCCGCGTGATTGCGAATCGAATCAGGCGTGTCGCCGTGCGGCACCTGCCAGAGAATTTCGCCCTTGGCGAGATCGATCGCGCTCAGCTGCCCGTACGGCGGCTTCATGATCGGCAGACCGCTGACGTTCAACGCGGGCGCGCCTCCACCACCTTCGCCGGCCGGTGCGGCCGCCGCAGCCGCCGCGGGCGTTCCTGGCGCGACGGCGGGTTTGTCGCCGCCGGCAGCGGATCCGGTTCCACCAGTCGTTCTCGCGCCTGTCATCGCGTTGCCGACTACGTACGCGAGATCGTTCTTCGACGGATCGCGCGGCGGCACAAGCCCGAGCTGGCTGACCGACTTCTGCGAGTTCACATACAGGATGCTGGTTTCGGGATCGTAAGAGCCGCCCGGCCAGTTCGTTCCGCCGCCAGCGGCCGCGAGCACCAGTGTCGCCAGAGGGCCTTCGACTTTGCTGACGACTGGCGGCGTGAAGATCGGGCCGTACTTGTATTTCGAGATGACCTTCATGCCCTCGGCACGCAGCTCCGGTGTGAAATCGATCAGGTCGTCTTCTACGAACCCCTGGCGGTCGTAGTTGAAGGGTTGTCCCCGGCCGTTCAGCGGAAACGGCTGCGTCGGCGAATAGTACTCGCCGGGGACGTCGCCTTTTGGCACCGGCCGCTCTTCGATCGGCCACAGCGGCTGCCCAGTCACGCGGTCGAACACGTACATGAATGCCTGTTTGGTCGGCTGCGCCACCGCCTTGACGATCTTCCCATCGCGTCTGATGTCGACAAGGATCGGCGCGCACGGGATGTCGTGATCCCAGATCCCGTGATGCACGAGCTGGTAGTGCCACTTGCGCTTGCCGGTCTGCAGGTCGACGGCGACGAGACTTTCAGCGAAGAGGTTATTGCCCGGACGATCGGCGCCGAAGTAGTCGCCGGTCGCGCTCTCGACCGGCAGATAGGCGATCTGCAGCTCGGGGTCGATGCTGATTTGTCCCCAGGCGCCGGTATTGCCGGTATAGGACCACGAATCCTTCAGCCACGTCTCGTTGCCGAACTCTCCGGGCTGCGGGATCGTGTGAAATATCCACAAGCGTTTCCCCGTGCGCACATCGAACCCGCGGATGTAGCCCTTGATGTTCGACTTCCCTGTCGGAACGCCACCCGATCGATGGGCAGCCCCCACGACGACGACGTTGCCCGCGACCATCGGAGTGGCATGCAGCCCGATCTCGCTAGACATTGGATCGATTGGCTGATCGTTGTTCTGCTTGAGATCGACGAGGCCATCGTTGCCGAAGGTCGCAACACGCATGCCTGTCTTCGCGTTCAGCGCGACCAGCTGGTATCCCGGAGTGACGTAGAGAATTCGCTCCTCTTTGCCGTCGGTCCAGTACGCGAGGCCGCGGCCGGACAACTGGCGCGGTCCCGCGGAGCCGCGCGCGCCTTCGCGCTCGCTGTGCATCCAGAGCTCTTCGCCGGTTTCCGGGTCGAGCGCGACCACGGCCCGGCGGCTGCCCGCGGTGGAATACAGCACGCCGTTTGCCATCACGGGCGTCGACTCGAACATGAACTCGGGCCGCGGACCGAGGTGATCGGTCTTGAAGCGCCACGCGACAGTGAGCTTGCTGAAGTTGGCGGCGTTGATCTGATCCAGCGGTGAATAGCGGGTGTGTCCGGTATCTCCGCCGTAGGCGCGCCATTCGCCGTTCTGCGCACCGGTCTGTCCGCGGACCACAACCGCGCCGGCACTCAACGCCACAATCGCGACGAAACGCCACAGTCCCTGAGATGTCGTACGCATCGCGCGCTCCTGTTCAGACTGCCCATTCCGGGTTGTCATGAAAATCCGCCGCAATTATATGTCCGTCAGCGTGCGCGTGAGCTCGCTGACATCGCGCAATTTCTCGATCGACTCAATCTGGTCCAGGGCCTGCTGAATGCGGGCTTTGGACAACAGCGGCGCCGCGCAGTCGGCGAACCGATCGCGCAGCTCGGCGATCGAAAACGGCCAGGCCGGCGAGCCCCGATAACGCTCGTCGGACGGCTGGAGGAGCGCGCGCCCGTCCATGAGGTCGACTTCGACCACGCTGCGAATCTTGTCGAAACCGAGCGCTTCGATTTTCGGATCGAAGACCGTCGAGACCTTCGTCATCATCTGCTGGATCGGCGCACTGGACACGAACTCGTCGGTGAATTCCTGAATCCCGGCCTTTCGCCTCAGCGCGATCACACCGAGCAGAAACGGCACGCAGAATTTGGCTTCCAGCTCGGTCTTGGCGGTTTTGTAGCGAAGCGGCTCCAGGATGTTCGACCCTGCCCGCAGGCGGATCGCCTTGATCTGATCGGGCTGGATGTTGTGATCGACCACGAGCTTCAGCATCGCGTCCATGCTTGGATGGCTCAGGCTTCCGCACGGGTACGGCTTGACCGACACACCCGGACTCACGATAGAGTGCGGGCGCCCGAGCGCTCCAATCAAGCGGTGTGGTTCGGCGCCGCCGCCCAGCACCTGGAAGTACCCCCACCTGCCATCGAGACCGTCGTCGCCGGCGGTGAAGCCGCCTTCCGCCAGCATCGCCGCCACGATGCCGTTCTCGGCGGCGCGTCCGGCGTGAAGCGGCTTGGTCATCGAGCCGAAATTCACGCGCAGACCTGCAGCGCAACTGGCGGCGATGCCGATGGCGTGCGCAACGTGCTCGCGATCGAGGCCGAGTAACCGGGAAGCCGCGGCGGCGCCGGCAAACGTTCCCGCAGTGGCTGTGCTGTGAAATCCGCGACGATAATGCTCGGGATCGATCGTCTCGGCGATCTTGCACTCGACTTCGAATCCCGTCAGAAATGCTTCGAGAAACACCGACCCGCTCGCGCGGCGCTCTTCGGCGACCGCCAGCGAAGACGCCAGCGCGGGCACAGTTGGATGCGTCAACAGCCCGTACGTGCGATCGGGAGTTGTCGAGAGTTGCGTGTCGTCGAAATCCATCGCGTGACCAGACGCGCCGTTCGCGAGCGCGGCATGCGGTGCCGCGGCGGACATACGCTCGGGTCCGAAAATCGACGCGCCGCCTTTGCTGCTCATCGTCCGGACGTATCGGCGAACGATGGCGCTGCCTTCGACCGTCGATCCCGCGAGGATGACGCCGAATCCGTCGATGAGACAACGCTTGGCCTGCGCGATCGCCTCAGGTGGAAAACTCTCGAGCCTGGCGCCAGTGATGAAATCGACGACCGCGCGCGTGGACCCTTTTAATTCGTCGCCCGACAATTTCGCCCCCCTTGGGGTGCCGGTGGATTGGGCGGCAGGAAGCGCGGCGCTGCCCGCCATTGTGCCGGCCGCTCCGGCCGCTACTGTGCGAAGAAAGTCTTTCCTGTTCATTGTGCCTCGTTGATCGCTGTTGCCAGTTGGACAAGCGCGGCGATTAAGCGGACCTCGGAATCGGCGCGATTATAAGGGCGCCACCGCCAATCCCCAATCCCTAATCCCCAATCCCTAGTTGCTACGCTATAATCGTCGGTCTTCCCCGCAATCGGACGGAGGTGGTCATGCTTCCAGACGCCGTCAGTTCCGTTCTCCGCCGCAAGAGCGGCGACCGCAAAGTCCTTTCCATCGTTCCGGACGCATCTGTGTACGACGCCATCGCCTTGATGGCTGAGAATTCGATCGGCGCGCTGCTCGTCATCTCGAACGGAATGCTGGTCGGCATCATGTCCGAGCGCGATTACGCGCGGAAGGTCATCCTGCAGTCGCGATCGTCGAAGGACACGCGCGTCAGCGACATCATGACGAGCCCGGTCATCACTGTGTCGCCGGCCAACACCGTCGAAGAATGCATGCGGCTGATGACCGACGAGCGCATCCGCCACCTTCCAGTGGTCGAGGGCGCCGCCATCGTCGGCATCGTGTCGATCGGCGATCTCGTGCGTTCGGTGATTACCGTGCAGGGCGAGACGATTCAGTACTTACAGCAATACATCAACGGGCAGTATCAGGGCTAAGGGGGGTTCCGGTTCCTGGTTGCGGTTCGGTTGATTCCGGCTCGACGGGCGGTAGCTCCTCGTCTGGGGCCGGAGACGCCTGAGGGTTCTCGGCCGGCGCAGGCCTCGCGACGACCGGCGGCGGGGTGACATGGCCCATTCGCGCGCGGATGATGCGCTGGCGCGCGCGCAGCCGCGCGTTCGGCTTCGCGATGTTGAGCACGCGGGGGTTCACGATGGCGCCGGCCATCAACGCGGCTTGATCGGGTCCGACGGCCGACGCGGGAATCCCGAAGTAGGTGCGCGCGGAAGCTTCGGCGCCCCAAATACCGTCGCCCCACTCGATGTCGTTGAGGTAGAGCTCGAATATTCGCGTCTTGCTCAACTCGTGCTCGAGCCGGCGTGTGATGAGTAGTTCGCTCAATTTTCTAAACGGGTTGCGCGTCGGCGACAAGTACAGGTTCTTCGCGAGCTGCTGGGTGATCGTGCTGGCACCTCGCATCAGACCGCCGCGCTCCCAGTCGCTCTCGAGCGCCTTCTTGATTTCGACGATGTCGATGCCCTCGTGACGCCAGAAACCCGCGTCTTCAGCGACCAGAACCGCCCGTTTCAGATGAGGGGAGATGCGGCTGTACGGCACCCACTGATGCACGCGCCGCAGCCGGCGACCTTCAGCTTGCGCCTCGCGTGCCCGCAAATCCATGAATGCGGTCGACTCGACATTGCTCGTGCGAAGGCCGCGCACGTCTGGCAGCGTGAGATAGAGGAACGCGATGTACCCAAAGCCGAACGCCGCCAACGCGGCAATGACCCGGCCGACGCGCCGCATGCCAGCAATTATAGATAGTCTTCACCCTCGCGGGCTGTCCGGGCTTACGCTGTGCCTCATCATGGCATGTGCTGGGTCGGAGACGACCGGGCAGTACAACTTCCCAGCGATGCGCGAGCGGATGGTGGAGACCCAGATTCGCGCGCGCGAAGTGCAGAGCGCCGCAGTGCTGGATGCGATGCGTCGGGTGCCGCGCCATTTGTTCGTGCCGGACGATCTCAAGCCGTTCGCCTACGACGATCGTCCGCTGCCGATAGGCCACGATCAGACAATCTCCCAACCGTACATCGTCGCCTACATGACCGACGCGTTGCAGCTCGAGCCGGCGCACACTGTCCTCGAGATTGGCACGGGCTCCGGTTACCAGGCGACGATACTCGCCGACATCGCCAGGCAGGTGTACAGCATCGAAATCGTTCCCGACCTCGCCGACACCGCCAGACGCGCGATCGCGGCAGCCGGTTACACGAACGTCGAAGTGCGCCTTGGGAACGGCTATCTGGGATGGCCCGATCATGCGCCCTTCGATCGCATCATCGTCACCGCCGCGCCTCCGGAAATCCCCGAGGCGCTGGTCGACCAACTTGCCGTCGGTGGTGTGATGGTCGTACCGGTAGGGACGGCAAATCAGGAAATCGTCGTCATCACGAAGACTCCTGCCGGCATCGTTCAGAAGCGCACGATCGAGGTCAGGTTCGTGCCCATGGTGTCCAAGCCAAAGGAGCCATGACCCCGGATCGGAACAGTGATGGGCGTGCTACGTTCCTCAGGGGGGAGGCGTCGCTTCAGGACGAGTACGCGGTTTGGCGTAGATGTCGAAGCCCTCGGCCTGCTCTTCCTTTTCTGTCGGAGGCCGGATGCCGGCTGACACCATGACTTCCTCCACTGCCGCAATCGTCACTGGAGAAGGCTTGAAGTTGCCGAACCGGTATCCGCGCGCGATCGTCAGAGGCGTCCACCCGAACTCGTTCTTCCGGTTCCAGATGTCGATTCGGGCGCCCTTGGAGGCGAGGAACTTCACCGCGAGCGGCAGGTTCTTATAGGCCGCGCCGTGCATCGCCGTGTCGTTATGTTTGTCGACCGCGTTGATGTCGATGCCGGAATCGAGCGCCACCTGCATTGCCTCGAGCACTTCCTCTTCCGTGCCGGCGTCCTCACCGGGCGAGCGCGTACCGAGCCCGGCGGCTGCCATCAATGCATTGCTGCCATCGACGTTGGTGGCGAGCGGATCCGCGCCCAGCTTCACGTATTCCTTCATGAGCTCCGCATCTGCCGTGACGGCCGCGAGCAGGAAGGGCGTTGTGCCTATTTCGTTCCAGCGCGTGTTGGTGAGGTTGTTGCGCCGCGTGATACGCGCATCGATCTTCGCGCCCTTCGCGACAGCTTTCCTGGCGAACTCGAGGCTCGTCATCGTGCCGGACCCCTCGGGACCAGGGTCGTTATCGCCGACGCCGGGCTCGCGCACGTAGACGATCATGTGCAGCACGGTGTAACCGAGCTGATCGGAATTCGGGTCCGCGCCTGCGTCCAGCAGCTCTGACGCGAGCTCGAATTGAGCGTTGGCAACGGCGAGGTGCAGCGGCGTGGTGCCGTTCCGGATCGGACGCTCGCCCTCGGGAAGCTTCGGCGGCTTGGTGACACGTACCACCTCGTTGACATCGGCGCCGGCTTTCAGAAGCGCCTTGACCGCGCCAATATGTCCCTGGCGAACCGCGAATAAGAGCGGCGTATAGCCGGAATCCAGGGGCGTACGGAAATCGGCGCCGGCCTTGATGAGCTCTTCGATGACCTCGACATTGCCTTCTGCGGCAGCCCACAGGAGGGCCGTCTGCCCGCGCCTGGGTTCCTTTGCGTGCACATCGGCGCCGCGCGCAAGCAGCGCTCGAACCGCAGCGACCTTGCCGGTCCGCGCGGCGGTCATCAACATCGTTTCTCCGCCCGGCAGCGAGGCATTCGCGTCGGCCCCCGCATCGAGGAAGCGCTCGACCATGGCGGCGTTCCCGTTGATACACGCAAGCCCGAGCGGCGTCACGCCGTACCGGTTCGACGCGCGCACATCGGCGCCTGCGGCGAGCAGCCGATTCACCAGATCCAGATCGTCGTGGTGCGCTGCCCAGTGGAGGGCGGTCGTGCCGTCAGGCTGCGCCGTGTTGATGTCGGTGCGTTTGTCGATCAACTGACGAATCGCGGCACGATCCATCCGCTGCACCGCGCCCGCGAGCGCGGAGTCCGCTGCGTACAGCGGTGACGCAGTTGCCACGACGAGCATCACAACACCTAATGCGCGCATCGCACTCCTCCTACCATCGCACCCATTGCACCTCGTTGTACCTATCTCACCCTGCAAGGTCGACGGGCTTGAGCAGCGTATCGATCTTTCCCGTGCTGTCCGCGAACGAATCGAGCCGCACGCCCACGCTGTCGAGCATCGTCAAATGCAGGTTTGCCAGCGGCATCGGCTCGCCATACTTGATGTGGCGCCCGCCTCGCGCTTTGCCTGCGCTGCCTCCGGCGACGATGATTGGCAGATTCACGTGGTCGTGCACGTTCGGGTTACCCATGCCGCTGCCATACATGATCAGCGAGTGGTCGAGCAGCGTGCCGTCGCCGTCGGCGATCGACGCCAGCCGCTCGAGGTAATAGCCGAACAGCGACACGTGGAACTGGTTAATCTTCGCGACCTTCGCGAGCTTCTCGGGATCGCCGCCATTGTGCGTCAGGGGGTGATGCGGATCGTCGACGCCGATCTCGTTGTAGCTGCGGTTGCTCGTCTCGCGCGCGAGCTGGAACGTAATGACACGGGTGATGTCTCCCTGCAGCGCCAGAACCTGGAGATCGAACATCAGCTTCGCGTGGTCCGCGTATTCTGCGGGCACGCCGACCGGGCGCTCGAGATCGGGCAGCGGATTATCCAAGGTCTGCGCCTCGGCCTTTTGAATGCGCCGCTCGACCTCGCGAACGGTCTCGAGGTACTGGCCGATTTTTGTGCGATCCGCCGCGCCAAGCTGGCCCTGCAAGCGCGCAATGTCTTCGCGCACCCAGTCGAGCAGGCTCGCGCGCTTGCCGAGCGCCGCGCGGCGTTCGGCGGAGCTGCCACCCTCGCCGAAGAGGCGCTCGAAGACGACGCGTGGATGGGCCTCGGACGGCAGCGGGGTCGTGGGTGACGACCACGAGAGGTTGTTCTGGTACACGCAGGCGTAGCCGTTGTCGCACTGCCCCACCACTTCCATGAGATCCATCGCCAGCTCGAGCGAGGGCAGCTGCGTCTCCTGCCCCATCTGCTTCGCGGCGATTTGATCGACGGTCGTGCCGAGATAGTAGTCGCTGCTTTCGGTCCACTTGGCTTTGGCGGCGCTCAGGAACGCCGCGTTCGACGTGGCGTGCGTGCCGGGGTACGCGTTCTTCAGCTCCATGTTGCTGAGCACCGTCACGTGCTTCATCACGGGCGCCAGCGGGCTGAGCGTCGGCGACAGCGCGGTCAGCGCCCCCGCCTCCCCGGGAGGCGTCCACATCGTGATGTGCGAGCCCATCGGCACGTAGACGAACCCCAGGCGGCGCACCGGGCTGGCGGCCGTCAGTGACTGGGCGGTCAGCGAGGGAATCATCGCATCGAGCAGGGGCAGGGCCACGGTCGCGCCCATGCCGCGGAGGAACGTTCGTCGCGCCAGCGCTTTCTTCGTGATGATCATGATGCTTTCCTGTTGCGGAATGGCGTGCTGTTGACAATACCCATGATGATGGACGAGAAGCGGTAGTCGTCTGCGGCCGCTTCGCGAACAATCTTGCGAATGGCCGGCGCGTCGTAATAGTCCACGCCGCGACCGGTGGCGAACGTCAGAAGCTTTTCTGACAGCGTCGTCACGAAGAGCTCCGGATGCGCAAGGATGGCCTTTTGCAGATCCGCGACGCCACGGAACTGGGTCCCGTCGAACAGGGTGCCCGAGGCGTCGATAGGTTCCCCCGAGTCCCGGGTGCGATAGCGCCCTACCGCGTCGTAGTTTTCGAGCGCGAAGCCGATGGGATCCATCAACTTGTGACAGCCTGCGCACGTCGGGTTCGCCCGGTGCTGGGACAGCCGCTCTCGAATGGTCGCGTTCTTTCCGACCTTCGCGTTTTCGAGAGCGGGCACCGAGGCCGGCGGCGGCGGCGGCGGCACACCGAGCACGTTATCGAGGATCCACTTGCCGCGGATGACGGGCGACGTGCGCGTCGGATATGACGTCACCAGCAGGATGCTGCCCTGGCGAAGCAGGCCGCCGCGGTTGCCGTCTTCGCCGAACTCGATGCGGCGGAAGCGGCTTCCGTAGATATTCGGGATGCCGTAGTGCTTGGCCAGCCGCTCGTTGACGAACGTGTAGTTCGCGCGCAGCAGGTCGAGCGCGCTGCGGTTCTCGCGGATGACGCTTTCCACGAGCATCTCGGTCTCCTGCCGGAATGCCTGCCGCAGGTTGTCGTCGAAATCCGGGAAGAGCCGCATGTCCGGCGTCATCGAGTCTAGGTTGCGCAGGTGGAGCCACTGCGACGCGAAGTTCGTGACCAGATTGCTCGATCGCGGATCGGCGAGCATGCGCTTGACCTCGCGCTCGAGCACCGCGGGCTTGTCGAGGTCGCCGCGCGCCGCAAGGTCGATCAGTTGGTCATCGGGAATGCTGCTCCAGAGGAAAAACGACAGCCGCGACGCCAGCTCGAGATCGCTGATCGGATACACGCCGCCCGCTGACACACGCGCGGGATCGCGTTCGATGCGGAAGAGGAACTCCGGGCTCGAGAGCACAGCCGACAGGCCCATTTCGATGCCGGCATCGAATCCCTCCGCGGCCTTCGTCGTCGCGTACAGCTCGAACGGTTTCTTCAAGTCGGCGTCGGTCACGGGCCGTCGATACGCGCGCCGCATCAAACTCGACAGGATTTTCCTGGCGCAGCCGTCCTCGTTTTGAGCCGGCGACCCTTTCACTCCGGCATTGCAGATGAACACGCGGCGCCGGCTTGGAGTGTCGCCCGCGCCGGCAGGATTGTACGGGCCGATTATCGAGATTTCGTAGACCGCGGGCTGCAGGCGAGGATGCCGGTAGTAATTGAAGTGCGCCTCGTACGGCTGGCGCGCCGTCTCGAGCAGCAGCGACGGTTTTTTCGGGAACGTCACGCCGACCGTGTGTGGTCCCGCGGTTACCGGGATTCTGATTTTCAGGTGGCTGTCGAGCGTCGCATGCGACGCGGAATCGGCTGCCGACTGTCCGGTCCCGAGCGAGGGCGGCGCAACGGTGAACAGTTGCAGCCGCTCTTCGTCGAGCAGCAGTTCGACCTCGTGCGGCTCGAGCAGGCCTTCGACGTGCTCATTCCGATCGCGCGAGAGCCGAATCGTGATGTCGTACTCGCCGTTGACAGGGAACGCGTGCGACACCATGGCACCGCCGCGCGTCCCGATGGGAAGCCCGTCGAGATGCGTCTCCTGTGTCAGGTCCGGCCGCAGGCGGACCGTCGAGCCGCCCGGCGAGAGGCTCGGCCTGCCGACCGCCAGTTGGCTGATTTTTTCCGCTGCGGCGACATAACTCTCGAGCAGCGTCGGCGACAGGTTGCCGACGGTGGTGTTGTCGAACCCGTAGCTGGCCGAATCGCTCGGCAGCAGCGCCGCAGCGTCGATGTCGAGCGCAAGCAGATCGCGAATCGCGTTGCGGTATTCGGTGCGGTTCAGCCGGCGGAACGTATCGGTGCGGCCGGGATTGGGCGCGGCAACGGCCACCGCGTCCAGCGCGGTTTCCAGCGCGGCCAGCGCGGCCGTATGTGTCGACTCGTCGGGATGCCGGGCGCCCTGTGGAGGCATCTGCCGCGCACGCAGTTTGCGGACGACCTTCTCCCACGCGTCCGCGTGATCGCGCAGATCCGCCGTATTGACCGCATCAAGCTCGAACCCGCCGGACTTTACCTTGTTGTTGTGACACGACAGGCAGTACGTGTTCACAAGCGTACGGTACGGCGCGTCAGCCGCTGGTGTGGACCGTTCGCGTTCCTGCTGTGCGCCTGGAACCCTCACGGTGCCAATGACCAGTACGGCTGCGGCCATCCATCGGAGCATCCAGCGTTTACCCGCGGTCGGCATGCGCATCGCCCTCAACTTCTTTATCTGCCGCAACGGCTCTGAAGCCTCAATTATACCGCGGTGGCCCCGCGCACAACCCATCATTTGCCCATGAATTGATCGACCACGCGTCCCGAGGATCGTCGCCGTGCGTTCGCGGCTTATTCTTCAGGCGACGAGCAGGATCGGCTGGAGCACGAGGGCAAGAACACAGGAAACCGACAGCCAGCGTGATCGCATCAGCCGTCCTTAGGAAATAGCGGGAGTGCGGAAATTCTAGCGTCGTTTCGCGTCCGATCGCGCGGAATCTGCACCCATCTGCGCCGAATTCACCGGTCGTGGCCGGAAACCGCGTGCGTGGGAGCGGCATTGGTCGTGCTGCTCGACGATGTACAATCGCGCTGGAATGAGTCCGGCCCGACATCGCTGGTTCGGTGCGTCGATGCCTACGCTGGACGAACGTGTGGCCTATATCGAGGGGCGGCTGGAAGAACAGAGCAAGAGGTTCGACGTGAGGTTCGACGGCCTCGACACCAGGTTCGATGGCCTCGACACCAGGGTCGATCGCCTCGACTCCAAGCTCGATAGACTCGACTCCAAACTCGACGGCATCGCGCAACGGCTGGATGCGCGAATCGATGTGCTCGACGGAAGAGCCTCGCGACACTTCACCTGGTTGGTCGGGATCCAAGTCGCGTCGCTGATCGCGATTGTCACGGCATTGCTGCGCTAGTCGCGGCGCATCATTATTTTGACGGCTGCGACGACGGCGGCACCATCCCCTTCACGCGGAAGTACGTCACCAGGTTGCCGTAGTGTTCCTGCACGTGCCCCGAGTTGATCATCAACGGCAGCGCGCGCGCGCCTTTGCCCATCCCGAACGGCAGGTCGACGATTTCGCCTGCCCGCTTGTCGTCGAGCGATGCGTACGCCGCGTCGCAATACGCAACCGACTCGGCGAGCACCTTGATAATCTGCGCGCGCGTCGTCGCCGTCTTCTCGAACGCCGCTTCCGCGTGCGGCGAGGGCTCGCCCTTCGCGGCGGCACAGAACACGTAGTTCGCGCCCGCGACGTGCGCCAGAATCTCGCCGAACGTCCTGACCGTATTCACAGGACGGAAGCCATAGTCGTTCTCCGGCATCATCTCCGCCGATCGCGTGAGGTTCCGCTTGCCGCCTTCCCATGCCGTGCGAACGCTCGCGGCAATCGGGTTGCTGCCGGCTGGAGATTGAGCGAGCGCAGGCATCGCGACGAGCGTGATCGCACACAGGAGGGTGATCGCGATGGTCGGTCTTCGCATAAGAGGCGAAGTCTATGCGATGTAAGATCGCCGCTCAATGCTTTCGTTCAGGCGATGCGTTTCTGCCGCCATTATGAGTCTTCTCCCACTCACACACGCCGCGGCGCAAACACCTCCCGCGACGCAAACACCTCCGGCCGAACCCGCACAACCGTCCGCGGCCGCGGAACCGCCGGGACCGCGCCGGCTTCAGTACGGCGTGAGATTCGGTCCATCGTTTACAACGCTGACGAGCGTGGAGACGTTCGACGACACGGCCGAACCAGCGGCATTCGAACCGACGATGAACTTCGGCGGTTTCTTCAACTTCGCTCTGACCGGCATGCTGTCGTTGCAACCCGAAGTGCTGTTCGCGGCGAAAGGGGAGCGCATTCGCGACAAAGGGGCGCCGCCGGTCATCACCGCGAGCGGTGAAGAAGAGCCCGCGCCGGCCGACCGCGTCATTCTCGTGCGGTATCTCGAATTTCCGATCCTGATCAGGCTGTCGAAGCGCACGCATGAGAACACGGCACTCTACGTCATTGCGGGGCCTGCGTTCGCGTTTCGGCGCAACGCGGTGATTCGCGACGTCGCGGATTCCGGCAGCCACGAAGACATCGAGGAGCTCGTGAAGACGGGAGACCTTTCGTACGTCGTCGGAGGCGGCCTACAGCATAAGCGGTGGATGGTCGACGCCCGGCTTCTCCACGGAGTACCGAACATCGCCGTCGATCCGTTTCCGGCGCCGGTCGCGACGCGGGCATTCTCAGTGTTGATGGGCGTAAGATTTTAAGCTTCCACGCGCTCAGCCCATCCTTCACGGATGAGCATCACGGCGTCGCGCTCGGGCAGGAAGACGATGTCGCCGACGTTGATCCTCGACAGGTCGAGGCCATTGAGGAATGCCGCAAGTTTTCTCGTCAAGCGGATACGCACGGGGAGTCCTGCGATAGAGTACGCAAAAACGCCGCCAGTCGAACCTTGCATTTGTGTTAGCAATAATTCCCCTGCTCGAGAAACCGTGTCGCGATCTGCGCCACCGCACGCGCGAAGGAGAACGGAATTATGACGTCGTCCGCAACACCTCGGGATTGAGCAAATCCATTCGTTCGACGGCCCCTTCAAACGCCAATTGAACGTTGTGCAGCGCGCGATCAGCCATTCGGCCGTTCGACTCGACCGTGTTGCTGCCGACGTGCGGGGTCAGGATGACATTTGCGAGCGTGCGGAAATCGCCGGAGCCTTCCGATGGCACGTACGGCTCGCGGGCGAACACGTCCAGCGCCGCACCGGCAATGCGGCCCGCCGCCACCGCATCGAAAAGCGCGCCTTCGTTCACGACTGCGCCGCGGGCTGTGTTGATGAGCCAGGCTCGCGGGTTGATCTGCGCGAGACGTTCACCGTTGATGAACCCGGCGTTCTCCGGCTTTGCAGGCATATGCAGGCTGACGAAATCGGCGTCGCGGACCGCCGCTCCGAAATCGTTCGTCACGAGCGCGAAGTGATCGATGGCTCGCGGCGCCGGTGCGTTCGGGCTGGTGCAGCCGACCACACGCATCCCGTACCCAAGCGCGGCGATGCGCGCCAGGGCGCGCCCGATGCCGCCACACCCAATCACCGCGATCGTCTTGCCCTGGAGATCCTGGCCCGCTGACGAAACCCATTGGCCGCCGGCCATACTCTCCAGCGCCGCGGTGAGCTTGCGTGCGGCTGCTGCCACGAGAAGCATGGCGTGCTCTGCCACCGACTGATCGAGAACGGAAGGCGTGTTGGTGCACAACACGCCGCGCGCGGTCGCACGCGTCTTGTCGATGCCGTCATGCCCCACGCCGAAGCGCGCGACGACTCCGCCCGCGGGCAGCGTGTCATAAAGCGGCCCGGTGTACGGACGGCCGCCCACGATGACGTAGCGAACGTTCAGATCGCGAACAACCGCAGCGAGATCGTCCTCGGCCGCCGGTGCGCTGCGGCAATCGAGTCCGCGTGCCGCGATGAAACGGTCTTCGCCTTTGCGATACTCCGGCTCGGTCACGAGCACGATCGGTTTCATGTCGGCCATCCCGCAGCAGAATCTACCATTGACGCCGATCGGCGTCGCCTCCTATTCTCCCGTCACACGATGTCAACATTGCAGGCGACCATGGCGGCCGCGGCCGTCGACACACGGGTGCGCCGCAAGGTGCTCGCCATGACGGTCGCGCTGGCCGCCATCACGTATCTCGATCGAGTCGCGATCGGCGTGGCGCGTCCCTACATCGCGCGCGATCTCAACCTCTCGCAGACGCAGATGGGCTACGTGTTCAGCGCGTTTTACCTGTCGTACGCGCTGTTCGAAATCCCAACCGGCTGGTGGGGCGACAAAGTCGGCACGCGCAGAGTCCTCACACGCATCGTCTGCTGGTGGTCAGCGTTCACGGTGATGACGGGCTTCGCGTTCAGTTACACGTCGCTCCTGGCGGTCCGATTTCTGTTCGGCGCGGGCGAAGCCGGCGCGTGGCCGAACGTGGCGCGCACGTTCTCGCGCTGGTTTCCCCGCCGCGATCGCGGCACGGTGCAGGGCACGTTCTTCATGGGCGCGCACCTCGCCGGAGGGCTGACGCCGCTTCTCGCCACCGCGCTGCTCGCATACATGAGCTGGCGGATGCTGTTCGCGGTATTCGGATCGATCGGATTCATCTGGGCGCTCACGTGGTATCGATGGTTTCGCGACACGCCCGCCGAGCATCCCGACGTGAGCCAAGCCGAACGTGCGTTCATAGAAGACGGAATCGTCACCGACGAACGACCGCTCGAAAAGACGCAGTGGACGCGACTGCTCGGCAACAGGACGGTCATCTGCCTTTGCCTGATGTACTTCACGCAGACCTTCGGCAACGCCTTCTACGTCACATGGCTGCCAACGTACCTGGCGTCGCGCGGCATGTCGCAGACGACAGCCGCTATCCTTTCGGGACTTCCGCTGACGCTGAGCGTGATCGCCGATCTGACGGGCGGCATCACGACCGACGTCGCAGCCAGGCGTCTCGGCCTCCGTCTCGGCCGCATCATCGTCGGGGGCGGCGCGCTGGCCGCGGCGGGCCTTTTCACCATTACCGCCGCCTTCACCGAATCGCCGATCGCGGGAGCCGTGCTGATTGCGCTGGGAGGCGCTTCGTCGAACTTCCTGCTCGGGTCGGCGTGGGGAACGTGCATCGACATCGGACGCCGGCGCGCCGGTGCGTTGAGCGGCGCGATGAACACGTCGGGGCAAGTCGGCGCGATTCTCAGCCCAATGCTGATCGCGTACGTCACGCAGCGATTTGCGATTCCGGGTGCTCCGCTGTTTCTGACCGGCATATTATTTTTGTTTGGTGCGGTGTGCTGGCTGTGGGTTGATCCGACAAAACCGGTTTCCGACTGAGCGGTTCTTGAAACAAGGGACCAGGAGGTTATCTCCTGTCGTTTTTAGGTGGAGGACACAACGATGACATATGGAATTGGCCGGCGGGAGTTCCTGCAGTCGGTAGTGGCGACGACGGGAGTCGTCACAACGCAGGTCGTAGTGCCGACCTTCAGGTCGGCCGCGCGCCGAGCGCACAAACGCCAGTGGCCGATGAATGGGGCTCGCAGGTACTCGATATCCACCTGCATCCGCGCGCGACCGTTGAAGGCAATCTGGCCCATTTAGACGGTTCCGGCGTGACGAAGGCGGTGCTCCTGACGGGAGCCGCAGCCGAAGAGCGCGCGAAGGAATCGGTCGCGGCGCATCCCAATCGATTCGTGCGATTCGCGAGCATCGACATGACGCAGCCCGATGCGATCGACCGGTTGCGGACTGCCGCGAAGGGCGGCGCCATTGGCTTCGGCGAAATCAAGTCGCAAGTCGCGGCGGCCGGGCCGGAGATGCAGCGGTTGTATGTCCTCGCCGCCAATCTGAACCTGCCGATCACGATGCACTTCCAGGAGGTCAACCAGCCCAACAGTCCGGGAACCTTCAACACAGGCTTGAAGCAGTTCGACGCGATGCTGAAGAAGTACCCAAAGACGACGTTCATCGGACACGCGGACGCGTTCTGGGCGAACGTGAGCGCTGACTACGCCGAGGACACGTCATATCCGAAGGGTCCTATCACGCCTGGCGGCGTCACCGACAAGTTCCTCGGCGACTATCCCAATCTCTACGCCGACATGTCGGCGAACTCGGGCAACAATTTTCTCAATCGCGATCCCGAGTTCGCGGCGGCGTTTCTCACGCGGCATCAGGACAAGCTGATGTTCGGCAGCGACTGCTCCTGCGCCGACGGACGCGGCACGTCCGGCCGCGGCGCGTCAGCGGGACGATGCATCGCCCGCGCGACGCTCACGATGCTGAAGAAACTCGCACCGCCGGACGTGTTCAGGAAGATTGTCTGGGAGAATGGCAATCGTCTGCTGAAGCTGTAGTCCCACGGTTTCAACTTGACGCTTGCCTGCAGACGATGGCATCGTCGTCGCAGGGTCAGGCATCGGACGCGAGCGCAGGGGGTAAGGAAGCCTGCGATGTTTGCATTCGCGAGATCGCTCCAGTTGAGGGAAACGTTGGGCAACGAAGGTCTCGTCGAGCTGGATGCAGCGCTCGACGAGGTAGGTCAGCACTTGAAGGAGGACGTTCTGGAAATCGCCGCCAATCGGTTCGAGCGTCGCCTCGGTGTCGAGCTTTCTCAGTTTCGAGTGGAGATGGCGCGAGAGTTCGCCGCAGTCAGGGTCGAAATCAGCACATCGCGACTCAGCATGATCCGTTGGGTCGCGGGTCTGTTGATCGCGCTCGCCGGTG
This sequence comes from Vicinamibacterales bacterium, assembly GCA_963784045.1. GTDB lineage: Bacteria > Acidobacteriota > Vicinamibacteria > Vicinamibacterales > JAMQPK01 > JAMQPK01. The sequence goes on along the minus strand of CAWAPZ010000002.1, from coordinate 115,992 downwards.
TCATCATCGCTTCTGCTTTTGCCTTGATGACGTTCCTCGCGAATGTGCTGAAGGCGAACTGAGCCTCGTCCAGGACAAAACTACCGCAGGAATGCCCGCCAGCCCATCGCAACGTTGATGTCGCTCGGCCTCGGCGCCGGAGTCTGGTCGAGAAAGTACACGCGTTGACCGTCGGGCGACACATCGTACTGCATGCCCCAGTGTCCGGCTCCGATCAGTGGCACCTTGAGAAGCGCGGCCTCGCCGAGAGTTCGATCTCCGAGTCCAACCGATCGCCCGCGAAGCTGCCCTTCGAGATCGACGTAGAACAACTCGCGTCCATCACGCCGCCAGACAGGCTGACTGCCGCCGTTGTTGGAGGCCACGAAACGCCTCGGCTGGCCCGACATCGCCCGAACATGAACCTCCGGGCGGCCGGTTTCCTCGGAAACATAGGCCAGCCACCGGCCGTCAGGTGATATCCGCGCATCGTGACACGCTCCACACGTCGCGGCGCGTACCGCCCGCTCCCGCGCGCGTGTTGACGATGAGATATCGGCCGTCGGGCGACCAGTCGGTTGGCTCGCAAAATGGAGCGCCACCCGGACATGAGAGCTGTCGTGCAGTGCCAGTCGCATCGGCCGCGATAATGCTCAACCGGCGCTCGGTCATGCCGCCCGATCCATAGGCAAGCTACAACGCGAGCGGCGTCCTGCTCGGGTCGCAGAGAATCAGGGGCGACCTGGATCTCGACCGGGGCGGCGATACGTTCGCCACGCGCTCGGTCATCGAGGTTCTCGATCTCAACGACGCGGTGATTGGCGGCGGCTGCGCCACCGCCGCCGGGACGCGTTTCGAATAATCCGGTGCGGCGCCGGGATGCTCTGTCCGTTGTGCCGACCTTCAGGTCGGCGCCTGGCCTGGCGCTCGCATCCAGAATCGTCAATCCCTGGTGGATTGGCGTCCGCGAATCCTACCGTGGAGGGTTCTTTGGAGGTCCGAGTATTTGACGAAGCGCCTCTGCGTGCGTGGCAAGAAACAGCCGATCCTTCTCACGGCCGGCCGCCGCTTTCGATGCGACGATGTGCGCCAGACGCGCGACGGGAATCTCCACGGCATCGACGATGAACAGGCGCCGCTCGTTCCAGACGCGCTCGAACTCGAAGCCCTCCATCACCAGGGTGAGGTCGACGTGCAGGTCGCCGCGCGTCGCGCGCGTGAGAGCGCGGCGCGCGACAACCGCATCTGCAACGAGGCGATCGTGCGGTGTATCCAGCGGCTCGTGACCCGACCAGAGCGCGAGGCCGGCCTCGTCGCAAGCATCCCATGCACGCATCAGATTTCCGGCGTCCGGGGGAAGGAAGAGATCGTGGTCCTGTGTGGTGAACACGAGCCCTGCAGCGCTGGCAAAAAAGTTCGCACCCCAGACGCCTATCACCACGAAGCGCACGTCCCGTTCGAGGAGCACGCGTACAAGCGTGGCAAAGTCGTCCACGGCGTTATTGCTTGAGAACGGATTTGGCGTACATGCGCCGAGAGTTTTGAATAGCGCGGTAAACCCAGCTTTTATCCGCGCCTCGCTGATTCTCAGGGAGCGATTCAACTCTGGCGATGTGGTCGAGATAATCCTGCGACAACATCACAGGCCCAACCGCTTTGGGAAGCTTCGCAAACGCAGCGAGAATTCCGAGCGCCCGGTCGTCGTCGGCATCCATATGGCTATCTTAGCTCCGGCGAACTTCCGGAAAGGCGTGGCCGTGTTCAGGGCGGTTCAGTCTGGGCCAGCCGCATTAGTGAACGGTTCGGCGTTTCGTTCCTATCCCTCCCTACGAGGCATCCTCGTATAATCAGCCGGTTACGGTGTGGTTAGTTCCTGGCACTCGACTCGGCCCATATGAAATCACCCGCCAAATCGGCGCGGGCGGCATGGGCGAGGTCTACCGCGCGACCGATACCCACCTCAAGCGCTCCGTCGCCATCAAGGTGTTGCCTGAGGCCGTAGCGACCGATGGCGAGCGCTTGGTGCGTTTCCAACGCGAAGCCGAAGTGCTCGCCCGCCTCAATCATCCGAACATCGCGGCCATTTACGGTCTGGAGAAGAGTGACGGCACCGCGGCCCTCGTCATGGAGCTGGTCGACGGGCCGACGCTGGCGGTTCGCATCGCGCCTCCAGAGGATCCTCAGGCTTCTTTCTGACTGAATTTCTTTGCGTCTCGGCGCCACTGCGGCGAGACAGAGAAATCGTCAGTCGTCAGGATCCCGCCACCACAATTTTCAACCTCGTCCCCGGCGTCGGCTGCTCGTCGATGGCGTGATCGTTCATGATGGCGAGCGTCAACGCGCTCACCAGCCCCTTGCCGGCTCGCTGGGCGATCGACTGCCATGTGTCGCCTTCGCGCGCGGTGTAGAGATCGAGCACGTTCGGCTCGACCGCGCTGGCCTCGGCCGGGCTCATCTGCCGGAACGATTGGATGGCCAGATCGAAATCGCTCGTGACACGGCCGTACATGTCCGGCGGCGCGATGCCGCCAATGAAGAACGTGCTGCGGCCGAGCAGCACGTGCGCGCCGCGCGCTGTCACTTTGCCGATGCCAGAGGCGTTGCCTTCGTACGTGCCGAGAACGGCCTGCATGCCTCCGATCGTCGCCGACGCAACATCCACCGCCTTGTAACCCGCCTCGCGCATGTGCTGCTGCGACGCCTGATCGAGCGAACGGCCAGGCCGAGGGTCGATGGTGCGCAGCACCATGAACACCTTGTTCCCCGGCTCCTGCGCGACCACCTGCTCGTCGCTGTTGGTGATCTGCCAGCCTTGCGGAAATTCGATCGCGAACCGCAGCGGCGGGTGCAGGAACAGGTTGCCGCGGACCACGCCGGCATCCGGATCGTCGCCAAAGACGATGCCGTCGATGTGCGCGAGATAGCCGTCGCGATCGACGACCCACGCTCCCTCGCCGGCGGCGCGCACCTTCTTGACCGTCACGCCCACGCGCTCCGCGCGATTCTCTGGCTGCGGGTGCGTCGCCATCCAGTTCGGCACGCCGTTGCGATCAGACGATTCCGAAATCCTCGCGAGCGTCGTCAGAAACGCGGGCACCTCGTCCGGGTCCCAGCCGTTCGCGGCGGTGTACTCGGCGCCCAGCGCATCTGCCTGCAGCTCGGCGTCTCGCCCGAATTTGAGGAACAGCACGCCGAGGCCGCCCGAAGCCAGGTCGCTGAACGGGGCGATCTGAGGAACGAAGATGCTGCCGACGAGCACGCCGAGCGAGGCGCCCATGCCGCGCGTGTATTGCTGCGCCGAATGGCGCGCGGTGACGTGGCCGATTTCGTGGCCGAGGACCCCGGCGAGCTGCGCTTCGTTGTCGAGATACGGCAGGATGCCGCGCGTGATGTAGATGAACCCGCCCGGCAGCGCAAACGCGTTGACTGCGGGAGAGTCCACCACGGCAAAGCTCCACGGCAGGTTCGGGCGCTGCGAGCTTCGAGCGATGCGCATCCCGAGCTCCTGCACGTAGCTCTGCAGTTCGGGATCTTCATACAGCCCCATTTCCTGGCGGACCTGCGCGTCGAGCTCGCGTCCGACAGAAATCTCCTGCTCTTCGCTCATGAAGGACAGCTCGCGCTTGCCCGTCACCGGATTGGTCGCGCAGGCCGTCATCAACACCGCAGCAACGAGCGCGAACACCAATCTCATATGTGGGCTCTCGGCTCTGGGCTCTGGACTCTGGACTCTGGACTCTGGACTATCGAGAGGACAGTCTCCCGTAATAATAGGCCGTCGTGCAACGCCTGTACCAGGGTGATCTGCCTATTTCAGGGCAGCCAGGCTGTCTGCGTTCCACAAAAGGTGGGGGCGCAAAGGAGACGGCGTGGCGTTTAACGTGCGCGTACCGGTCGTGACGCGCACGTGGGGCGCGCCGAAGAAAATCGCCGGCATGTGCTGCAGGTACAGCTTCTGGGCGTCGACGAACGCCTGCAGCCGCTCCACGCGGTCGACGGTCGAGGCGTTCTTGATGATCAATTGATCGATCTGCCGCTCCCAGTCCGCCGGCGGCGAGGACCGCGCGGGGTTCCACACCTGCGTGGCGCCCGAGCTCAGCCAGAAGTCGAGGTTCATGGCCGGATCCGTATCGCCCACCTCGACGCGATCGTAGATGGCGTCGTAAGCGCCCTTCTGGCGGCGCGCGGCAAGCGCGGCGGCAGATAACGGCGTCACGTCGATCAAGACGCCGATCGCTTTCATCGTGTCGCCGAGGAACGTCGCCGCGCGCGCTGATGAGGCGACATCGCGACGGATCAGCAGCGAAAAGCGCAGCGGCTGCAGGGCCGCGTCGTCGAGAATGCCGTCGCCGTTGCGATCGCGCAGCCCCAGCTCGGCGAGCATCGCGCGTGCGAGCTCCGGGTTCGCCTGACCGAGCGGGAAATCAGGGTTGAACCACGCGAGGTTGGCTGGGCTCACCGGACCGGCCATCGGATCGCACGCGCCGTAGAACACTTGCTTGCAGTATGCGCGCCGATCGACGGCCGCCGAAATCGCCAGCCGGAGCGTCTCGCTGGTGAGCCAAGGCCTATCGTCAGTTTGGGCAGGAGTCCTGTCGCGCCGTAGCGGCGAAGCGGCGGAGGCGGAAAACCACAACGCATCGGCGTCGAGGCCGGGCCCCAGCTCGAACAGCCGCACCGTGCCGCTCTGCTCGGCTTTTTTCAGCGCCTCGAAATCCTCAGCCGCGATCGCGCTGTCCGCGAAGTCCTGCTGTGTCACTTGGGAGGTTCCGGCGGCAAGCACGATCTCGTCGAGGTACGGCAGCGCCGACCCGTCTGCCGCCTTGCGCCAGTAATTCGGGTTGCGCCGGAAGACGCGCGGTCCCGAACGCTTCGCCGGCGACGCGTCTTCGACGAACGGACCAAAGCCGGGTATCGGATAGCGATCGAGCAGCCGGATGGCTGGCGCAAACGGCGCGACGAACCGCATCTCGAGCGTCAGCGGATCGAGCGCGCGGAGGGTCACGGGCTGCCCCATCACTGCGATCGGCCCAAGCGCGCTCATCACTCCCGCCGAGGTCAACGGCACGCCGCCGGCAGACGTCAGCCCCGGCCGCAGCTTCACGGTATAGGTAAGGTGATCCTCTGACGCCATCCAGGACTCGGCGAGCCAGGGTTCGACCTGGTCGGTGCCGCGATTGACGCGTGCGAGCGGGGCGCCGGTGATCTGTTCAAGGGCGAGCGGCATCGCATCCGTCCAGCCCGCGAGCGACCCGCCCCGCGGAAGCGCCGCTTCGATGAGCGCTTCCTTGCTCGGCGCCGGCCCTGTTTGACCCGGGGCCGACGCGGTTTCGGTGCTCCGCGCGTTGCGGCGTAGGCGTATGTCCGACGTCAGCCACCAGATGAGGAACACGGCGACGCCGATAATCGCCGCGATCGCAAACGCGGCGTAGACGCGAGGCGAAGGCGCAGGCGGTCGTCGTCTAGCCAATTTTTGCCGCACAGGCCAATGGATTGGCCGCTCTAATTTGCATGCAAATTTGCCCTTGCACGGTTTATCGGACCTACGACAGAATTGGACGCCGTCTCCACCTAGGCGTAACCGGCCAATAAATTAGCCTGTTGAGACGCGCGCGCGAAACAAGCTCGTATGAGCATCGTACCGCACCAAGTCGCAGTGCCGCAACGAGTTAGCTGCCACGCACACAGCCCGTTGTTTTTTGGCACGCCCTTCGCCAGCGGAAGTCGCGCAAACCTCCTCGAGCAATACCAGTACAGGTCAGGAAGGATTGAATGGGCGAACAGCACCTTGGGCGAAGTGTAACGATCGACCAGGCCGCGGCACTACTGAAGGTTTCGCGTCGGACCATCTACAACCGCATTCGAGAGGGCAAGCTGCAGACGATCCGGACCATCGGCGGCTCGCAGCGCGTGCTGGTGTCCTCACTCGACGGAAACCGGAAACCAGAGTGGACCGGCATCCGGTTCGACAGCACCCCGGCTGACAAGCCGAAAGTGTCGTAACAGACATGCCGTGAAGGAGCGCGTCATGGTGTTGCATCAGAAAGGTGTATGGGGGTGTGTCCTTCTACTTCTACTGTCCGCAGCGCCTGGCTGGGCGCAGGCACGCCTGCCTGAGAGCCTCCGTAAGCACGCTGAGTCGAAGGCGGTCCAGACCGTCGACGTCATCGTGCACGGCACCCCCGACGAAGTGCGCGCGCTGGCCGAGCGCCACGGCCTTCGCATCAAGAAAACGCTGATCGAGGGCGCGGTCCTTGTCGTGAACGGCGTCGGCGTCGAGGCGCTGTCCGCCGATGTCGATCATCTGTCGCGCGACGTCGAGGTGACTCCATTCATGGCGACGACGAACGCTGCGATTGGCGCCGACCAGGTGCATGCCGGGCTCGAGGGTGTTTCGTCCTTTACCGGAGCGGGCGTCGGCGTCGCGATTATCGATTCGGGAGTGTGGGCAGGCCACCGCTCGCTTGCCGGGCGCGTGGTGTTTGCAAAGGATTTCATCAGCAGCGATTCGCCGCGAGCTAACGCGGCAGTGCGGGGCGGAGGGTCCAACGCAGCAGTGCGGGGCGGAGGGGCCCCCGCACCTGATGAAGACCCGTACGGTCACGGCACGCATATCGGCGCGACGATCGCCGGCAGCTCGCCGTATCCCGCGGATTCGACTTCCCAGGCGCCGTTCCGCGGCGTCGCGCCCGGTGCCCACCTCATCAGCCTGCGCGTGATCGGCGCCGACGGCACGGGCAAGGCGAGCGACGTCATCGCCGCCATCCAGTGGGTGATCCAGAACCGCAAGCGTTTCAACATCCGCGTCATCAACCTGTCGCTGGGCGGGCCGGCCGAGCAGTCATATCGCGACGACCCGATGTGCGAGGCCGTCGAGCGCGCGATTCACGCGGGCATCGTCGTCGTGACGGCGGCGGGCAATCGCGGCAAGGACGCCGAAGGGAACAGCGTGCACGGGCTGATCGATTCGCCCGGCATCGACCCGCACGTGATTACCGTCGGCGCGCTCAACACGAAGGAAACGGCGCGGCGGTCAGACGATACGCTCGCGACGTACAGCTCGAAGGGACCGACGCTGGTGGATGGCTTTTTGAAGCCGGACATCGCGGCGCCGGGGAACAGGATCGTGTCGGCCGAAGCGCAGAGGGCGTCGCTGGTGGCGAACTATCCCGCGCTGCACACGACCGGCTCTGGCGCGGACGCATATGCGACCTTGAGCGGGACAAGCATGGCGACGGGAGTCGTAAGCGGCGCGGTGGCGCTGGTGCTCGAGGCGAACAAGAGGCTGACGCCGGACCTCGTCAAGATGACGCTGCAGTCGTCGGCGACATTCATGCCGGAGGTTGGGCTTGTCGGCGCCGGCGCGGGAAGCCTGAACACGGCCGCCGCGATTGCCATCGCGTTACATGGTCCGATGCAGCAGACGACGGCGATCGGCGGGGAAATCGTGCAGTCTACGGGCGTGATGACGGCGGTTGACTCGTCCTTGAGAGCTGATAAAGACCGCGTGAAGAGTCGCGAAATCATGTGGGGCGACGAAATCATGTGGGGCGACACCATGGTGTGGAACAGCGCTGTCGATGAGAACTTACCTGTATGGAGCGACACCATTGTTTGGAGCACTTCTGTTCAGAGCGTTGACTAACGGGTCGAATAAGGGGCAACTATGCGCTCTGTAATAATCCTGTCGGACGTAGATTGCTTTGACGCCCTCACCTTCGACCGACCTTACCGCCAACGACTGAGTGACAAAGGGTAACGCGATTCTCCCAGAACGCCGCGGCCATGTCGATCCGCTTGTCGTCGACCTGTTTCTCGACATGCGTCGCAACTGGGTTTCTGCAACCGAAAGCGCTACAGAGCAAATCGGCTCACCAGGTCCCTTGGCGGTCCCGATTCAGCCTATGAAGCAGCTCTTGATCGGCCGCAACTAACTGGCATTTGGAGATCGCGATGCTTCCGCAACGACCGCCTGAGGTTCTTTCGGCTCTCCAACTTGTAAGGTCTGGACGATTCTTGGAAGCCGTTGCAATACTAGAACGGCGAACGCAATCGAATGGGCGGATTGCGCACGCACCTGACGTGCTCACCATGTCGCTGCTTGCGGATGCCCTCCAACGAATTGGCAAGAACGATCGCGCCGAAGCAATAGCCGAGCGCACACTGCATGCAGAGCGTCCCATTCCCTCCGCAAGCGCTCGTTGTCACTTCGCATTAGGGAATGTGTATCGAGACCGAGGAGACACAGCTAAGGCAATCGAACACTTGCAGATCGCCGCAAGTCTAAGCGGTTCCGATACTGAAATGTCGTGCTGGAGCCATCTTCGATTGATGGTGGTCCTTTCTGAGTCAAGCGGTGCGCAGACGGCGATGGCTCGACTCGATGATGTTAAACGCATACTCACAAAGTATGGTGACGCTCGCCCATTTGCGGCCTTGCATTTGTGGCTAGTAGAAATTGAGGGGATGCGTGGCAATCTTGAGAGCGCAAGGCACCATCTCACGATTGCGGACTCCTTGCTGTCCGCAGTAGATGACGTATGGTTACGCGGTTACTTGGCAATAAATAGATCGGCCGTGCACTACCACGCGGCGGAAATTCCCGAAGCCCATCGATGGGCAGCAGCCGCTACGCAGTGTGCGCAAACATCTGGCCACAGAGCGACCTTACGTGCTGCGCATGCGAATTTGGGGAACATCCTGTTTTCTTTGGGCGATTTTTTGCATGCCGAAGAGTCTTTCGAGCTGGCTCTGAACTGCTGCGAACCTGGTTCGGTGCATGAAATCGCAATCCTAGACAATCTCGCTCAGATTCGACTTTATCGAGAGGATCTCGCCGGTTGCCGAGGCCTGATATCAAGGCTCGAGACGTGTATAGAACAAGGTAACTACGAAAAGCGACGCTACTACTCAGCTTGCGCGCTGCAAACGAAAATTCGACTGCTATTGAAGGAGGGGAACAACTCCCAGGCTCTGACAGTTAGCGAGAGTATCACCCGAATACTGCGAGGACTGCCACAGGCGAGAATCGGCACCGAAGTGCACCTTTTGAATGCAGAAACTCTATTAGCAAACGAGCAATACCTTTCGGCCGCGGAGGCGCTCGCAGCAATGGCCGCTCCGGCAACGCCTCTATCTCCAGATTTATATGCGAGATTTGAGCACATCAGTGGGCGTACTCTCGCGTCGTCGGGAGCTATAGGTTTGGCCCAAGTGCATTTGGACCGAGCGGTGCACATCTTCAGCACAATAGGGCATTCAATCGGTAAAGAGCATTCCATTCGCGATTTATCAGCCCTTACACAAGGGCCGAAGCAGGTGGAGTCCGCGATCAGCAGCGGATCGCAAAGAACGCTCGACCGCATTCGGTCGCTAATGGAACTGCGCGCTCGACCTGAACTTTTCGGCCGTGAGGCTGCGGCGCTACTTGAGGACTTAGAGTGTTCATCTAATATTGAGCTCAGCATTGCTGAACCTCAGATCGAATCGCATCAACTGAGCGGTCAGCAGAATCACACAAAGAAAACAGTTTCGATGTCAGTTGAGTCGGATCATAGCTGTCAGCGAAAGGTCGCTCTGTCGTTTCTGCCACTGCCAGAACCAGGGCCGACGCTGACAGCAGCTAGCTTTTGCCGTGTGATCAAGCAAATTCTCGCAATCGGACGAAGCGAACCGGCATTTACGGATCAAGAGATTGTGTGGACGGCCAAGGAGGGAATCTCACACACAGAGGGTGTGTTCTTCGGCTCCGAGTCCATGCTGGCGGTATTGAGAACAGTCAAACAAATCGCCCCGCTCGACGTGAATGTGCTGATAACAGGTGAAACAGGCAGCGGTAAAGAGGTCATTGCAAAGACCATTCACGACTATTCGAAGCGCTCCGCCATGCCCTTTCTTCCCCTCAACTGTGCCGCCGTTCCCAAAGATCTGCTCGAGAGCCAGCTCTTTGGACACCGCAAGGGCGCGTTCTCCGGAGCCACGGAAAATCATCAGGGCATCGTGCGGGCCGCAAATGGCGGGACGCTCTTTCTCGACGAAATCGGCGAGCTCCCGTTGGACCTGCAGGCGAAACTGCTGCGCTTCCTCGAAATGAGCGAGGTTCATCCGGTCGGCGATAGCCACCCCGTCAAGGTTAACGTGCGGCTTCTATTCGCAACCAACGGCGACTTGGAAGAAGCCGTCAATCAGAATCGGTTCAGGCAGGACTTGTTCTATCGGCTGAACGTCATCCCCATCAAGGTTCCGCCGCTTCGCGAACGGCGGGAGGAAATCCCGGTGCTGGCGAACCTCTTCGCACAGCGGTTCGCCGCGGAGTTTGCGAAAGATCCGGTACGTTTTTCCTCCAGCGCCATGGAGCGGCTCATTCTGTACTCGTGGCCGGGAAACATCAGGCAGCTTGCGAACGAAGTCAGGCGGCTGACGGCGCTCAGTGAGTCCTCCTCCGACATCACGCCCGATCAGCTGTCCGCTCCTCTGCAAGCGCAGTCGAGACCGACGCGCGAAGAAGCATCTGGCGCCTCGAACATGCAAGTGCGCATCGATCAGTCGCTCGAACAAGCCACGGCCTACCTGGAAACGGAAATGATCAAGCACGCGCTGCGGCAGGCAGGCGGACATATGTCCGCCGCGGCGTCAACGCTCGGCATTTCACGCAAGGGTCTGTATCTGAAACGCCAGCGCCTGGGAATCACAGATTTCGCCGAACCCGCCTACTGATTTCGTGGCTCTTCACTCGCACCGCGCGGCCTGCAGGCAGCGCCTTCAGCGCGGCCCGCTATTCGGCAGGATTTATCGCTGATTGTCCACCAAACGCGCTGCCAGGAGCGATCTCGCCGTCAGTACTTGAGTGAGCGCCGACCGCTCGGCCATCGTCCATTGCACGTTCGGCAGCCATTCACTATTACGATGCATAATCCCGCGGTCATTACTGTGCGGCAACCCCATCAAATGGCCGATCTCGTGCGCGACAACATAGGCGAGCATGCGATGCCGAAGCAATGGATTGCGTAATTCGTGCTGCCAAATCGTGCCGCTCGCAATATATGCGACGGACGCACTCTCATTTCTTGCATCAACGACTGAGCAACCGAATGCTGACTCGCAACCGGGAATCCCAGGGATGGCAGGCACAATGGTCACGAGGGCCGCGCCGGGCAAGGGCTTGTCTATCCATATGATCCGAACACCGGCATCGGCGTAGAGTCTGACGACTTGTTGTTGCAGGTCATGGACGGCCGCGGGCGTAACACCGGATTGGGTGCTAATCACGAGTGCGACGAGAAGAGAGAGCGATGCCACAGCAAGCCTCCGGCGGAACGCTTGTTTCCTCGACCCAGAATCCGACTCCTAGCACTCGCTCGGATAAATTTTGTTGGTGGAACTAGGCAACGATAAGGAATGGCTGCCGAGCGAAACTATGCGCAGTCTTGTGCGAGATGTCAAGAACTTTCAGCAACGGTCGAGTTGATCGAATCACGTGTAGATGTTGTGGACGGTGCATCAAGACGGCGATTACGTTCTATATCCCGCGAGGTGCACCAGATGGCTACGAAATGGTCATTCAGTATCCAGACCTTCGGCACTAATACGAATAATGCCGACGCAGATGTGGTGAATCGCCGCCGTTGCATGCAAGCTCTCAATTGAGCGTGATTTACTGACGATGATGGCTACGTCTGCAGTCGCGCTGGTTAGCAAGGGTTTTCTGCGATGGTCGTTCGCGGCCCGACGCTCGCATTCGCACTACGGCGACATCTGCACCGCTTTCACCGCTGCGCACGATTGCTCTGTTCGCCGCTGCACAGTTCGTCGTTGATCGGGGAGGCCGCACCACGATCGGCGCGGCAATGGAGGCTCCTGATGGCGAAAAAAGGCAAATCCCGCGCGCGAAAGCGGGCGGGACAATCGACGACGGTAGACGTCACTCAACGTATCTGTAATCTGGTGCCCTCCCGAGGCACCGACAAGGACTGGACCTTCCGGGACAGCGTCGCCGGCGGCGCACTTCGCGCCGTCGCGGCGCCACCTCCCTCTGTTGATTTGCGCAAGCCCTGGTGGGCCATCAACGACCAGGAAGACACCGGCTCCTGCGTCGGCTGGGCGACAGCCGACGGCGTCGTGCGCTACCACATGGTGATGGCGAACCGGCTCCCCAAAGATCAGCTGCTCTCGCCGCGCTTCGTCTGGATGGCGTCGAAAGAGTTCGACGAGTTCACGACCCGCGCCGACACCTTCCTCGAAGAGGCCGGCACCTCGTTGAAATCGGCCATGGACATCGTCCGCAAGTACGGCACGGTCACCAATGCGATGCTGCCGTTCCACATCGTCACCAAGATGCACCTCGGCGCCGAAAACGCCTTCTACGCCGAGGCGGCACAGCGTAAAGTGGCTTCGTACTTCAACCTCCAGCGCGACCTCAACCAGTGGAAAGCGTGGCTCGCGTCGAACGGGCCGATCCTCGCCGGGCTCAGCGTCGATCAGACGTGGTTCAACGCCACCGCGACAGGCGGCAACATCGACACGTTCAATCCCAACACCGCAGGCGGCGGCCACGCGGTCACCATCGTCGGCTACCTGGCGTCCGGCCGGTTCATCGTGCGCAACAGCTGGGGCACCGGCTGGGGCGACGGCGGATTCGGATACGTCAGCCCGGCGTACATCGCCGCGGCCTTCTTCGACGAATCGTATGGAGTAACGCTATAGCGATGCCACAGGTGGAACTGGACGGGTCGCGGAACGGCGCGCACATCGTCGTGCAGGCCGGCGACGTCGTGACCATTCGCCTCACGGAACACTCGGGCGGCGGGTATCGGTGGACACCCTCGTCTGTCGACGCGGCCCGGCTCGAGCTGCAGCAACACGACTACGAAACGACCCGCGCCGGCGTTGGCAGCGCCGGCGCGAGCGTCTGGAGATTCGTCGCGCGCACGCCCGGACGCACGCGGCTCGAGCTGAAGCACGTGCGTCCCTGGGAACAGTCAGATTCCGCGGCCGAGCGATTCTGGGTCGATCTCGACATTCGCGAGTGAGTACAAACCAGCGCGCCCTGCTCAGTCGCGCGTGCGGACGAGCGCGATCATGATGCCGCCTCGTACGGGGACCGGCTGCAGCGCGTATCGATCGCGGCCGTGAATGCCCACGACCGTCCATCCTGCCGCGGTGCCGAGCGCGGCGCCGAAGACCACGTCGCTCAGAAAGTGGCGATTGTCGACGAGGCGCGACGCGGCGATATATGTGGCGCCGAGCAATGCAGGCCACGATCCGCGATAGCCGAAGTGCCGCTCGAGCACCGCGGCCGCGGCAAACGCGCTGCTCGCATGGCCGGAGGGAAACGCGCAGCACTCGCCGGTAGGCCGATCGCGGCGAACGGTGTATTTCATCGCCTGCGTGAACGTCTGGGTGACGATCTGCGCCCGCATCAAGTCGAAGCCGATATGCGACCACTTGTTGGTCTTCGGCTCTCCCTCCCCGGGGACGATGTAGCGGCCGACGGCCCACAAGCCGACACTGGCGCCAATGTGCACGTACGCGCTGCCGATCACCTTGCCTGGTGCGAAGATCTTCTCGGCGGTGCTGTTCCCCACGATATGTTCCTGGACGTACGCGTCGGCCTGGTGCGCGAGGAGCGCGCCAGCCGCGCCGGCCCCCAGCAAGACCCACGTCGACTTGCGCTTAGGAAACGCGACGAAGTCCTGCGCCGTGTCCTTCGCGAGGCTCGACCACCCGGTGTGCGCCGGAGTGGGATGTGGTTCCGCGGGCGCCTGATCGACGCTTTGGCCGACCGCGGGCGTTCCCGCGAGCACGAACATCGCAACCAACGCCGGAAACGGCCTTGTCACCCCTTCATTCGCCTGAACTGATTTTAGGCGCGTTCACGGCCGGGAGCGCGCATCTGATAACGTGTAGGCGCATGGATGCCTTTCTCACAGCCGACGGGCTGATCGCGCTGCTCACGCTCACCTTTCTCGAGGTCGTACTGGGTGTAGACAACGTCATCTTCATTTCGATCCTGGTCGGGAAACTGCCGAAGGAACAGCAGCAGCGCGGCCGGACGCTGGGTCTCGGCGCGGCGATGGGGATGCGCATCCTGCTGCTCTTGTCGCTGACGTGGATCATGCGGCTGACGGAGCCGCTGTTCACCATGTTCAACCACGGCTTCTCCGGCCGCGATCTCATTCTCATCGGCGGCGGCCTGTTCCTGCTGTGGAAGGCGACGGTCGAGATTCACGACAAGCTGGAGGGCGAAGAGGCGCACGGCCCCACGAGGGTCGCGCCGTCGTTCGCGGCGGTCATCACCCAGATCATGCTGCTCGACATCATCTTCTCGCTCGACTCGGTCATTACAGCCGTCGGGATGGCCAACGACATCTCCATCATGATCACTGCGGTCGTCGTCTCTGTCGTCATCATGATGTTCTCGGCGAGGTCCATCGGCGACTTCGTGATGCGCCACCCGACCGTGAAAGTGCTCGCGCTGTCGTTCCTGCTGATGATTGGCCTGACGCTCATCGCGGACGGCGCCGGCTTCCACATCCCGAAGGGGTACGTGTATTTCGCGATGGGATTCTCGATCTTCGTCGAAGTGATCAATCTGCGCATCAGGCCGGTGCACGCGCCGGTCAAGCTGCACGATCGCTATCAAGGAAATTAGGGAGCGTCGATGCCGTTCAAGAGCCAGGCGCAGCGCCGCAAGTTCGCCGAACTGCTCGTCAACGGCAAGATCTCGAACAAGACGTTCGAGGAGTGGAATCGGGAAACGGGCGGGAAGAAGCTGCCCGAACGCGTGAAGAAGACACGCACGGCATCACGGAAAGGCGCACGCAAGAAACGGTAGCGGCGAAACAGGACCGTCTACACCATGAGCACGAACCCTTCTTTGCGCGCTGCTGCGGCAAGCCGATCGTCGAGAGTGACGACTTCGAGCGACGGCGGCCGTCGCTCGGCCGCGATAAACGCAGCGGCAAGCGAAAGCGCGTCGGCAGCGCGCAACGGATGCACGCGCAGAAATCGCACGGCCACTTCACGAACCGGGTCGCCAGGCTCGACCTCGTGCCACGCGCCGGACAGCCGACGCAGGCGGTCGAACGCCTCGATGGCGAACCGGCTTTGCCTGCGTGTCGCAGGCGCTTACTGGTACCTGAGCGCCTTCACCGGGTCGAGCCGCGTTGCCCGCCGCGCCGGCCAGAAGCAGGCCATCACCGCGACGGCCACCATCACGAGGCTGATAGCCACCAGCGTCACGACATCGGAGGGGCCGGTGGCGACGAGCATGCCCTGTAGAAGACGCCCAGTGCCCAACGCGCCCGCAAGGCCGAGCGTCAACCCGATGGCGAGCTGAATGAGCCCGCGCCGCAGAATCAGCCAGCGCACCTGCTCCCCTTCGGCGCCGAGCGCCATGCGGATGCCGATTTCCTGCGTGCGCTGCGCAACCGAGTAGGCGGTCACGCTGTACAGCCCGACCGCCGCGAGCACAATCGCGATGACGGCGAACGCCAGGAACATCGTCCCGAACGTGCGCTGCGGCCAGCGGTTCCTCGCGAGAATCTCGTCCATCGTCCGGATGTTGGTGACGGGCACATCCGGATCCATCGCCGACACCTCTTGCCGAAGCAGCGACGTTACCGCCACGGGATTGTCGCGTGCGCGCACGATCAGGTTTACCTGCATCGCCATCAAGGCGTTCTGCCCGTGCGTAATGTACACCGACAGGATCGGGATCGCGCTCAAAGCTGCGCTGCCTGATCGTCGGCGACACCCCGACGATGGTCGCAGCATAGAACTTGGGCGCGCCGGGAATGTTGCCGTCGTTGATCAGGCGGATGCGCCTGCCGACAGGGTCTTCACCGCGGAAGTGCATGTCGACGAGCCGCTGATTGACGATCATGGCTTCGCGCCCGGGCTCGCCGTCCGTGGCCGTGAACGCCCTGCCGCGCAGCATGCGCACCCCGAGCGCATCGAAGTACCTGGACCCGACCGCCACCATGCCGACGAGCGGCCGTTGTTCGCCTGTCATGTCGGCCCGTCCGTCGATCTCGAACCGCCGCAGCGATGCGCCGGTGAACGGCAGGTAATTCGTCGAGCTTGCTCCCGCAATGGCCGTGATGCCGTTGAGCCGATCGTCGAGCCGCTGCAGAAACAACGCCCGCGATTCGAGGCTCGCATATGTCCGCGTCGGGAACATCAGCTGCATCGATACGAGCGACGACGTGTCGACGCCGATGTCCATCCGGTAGAGGTTCATGAAGCTGCGCATCATCAGCCCGGCGCCCGAGAGCAGCACGAGCGTCAGCGTCAGCTCCGCGACGATCAGCGCCGTCGTCCAGCGGCGGGCGCGCATGCCCGCCGATCCGGCGCGCCCTCCGTCTTTCATCACCTCGACCACGCTGGTTCGCGAGACGTAGAGCGCCGGCGCCAGACCGAAGACGATACCGGTGACCAGGCACACAGCCGCGAAAAACGCGACGACCGTGCCGTCCATGGAAAACACCATCCAGTACGGCTTGCCGATGTCCGCGGTGTTGGCGTCGAACCATCGGACTCCCGCATACGCGAGGCCGAGGCCTGCGACCCCCGCGACAAAGGCCAGCAGCACGCTCTCGACGAGCAGCTGCCGGACGATGCGCCATCGGGTCGCGCCAATCGAGATACGCACGGCCATCTCACGCGAGCGGTCGGCCGCGCGAGCGAGCAGCAGATTGGCGACGTTCGCGCAGGCGATGAGGAGCACGAAGCCGACGGCGCCCATGAGCGACCAGAACAGCACCCGTATCTCCCTGCCGATGACCTGCTCCGAGAACGGGCTGACTCTTGCGGTCACTCCCTTGTTGGTGTCGGGAAACTGGACGGCCAGTTGCTGGGTGATGCCGGTCATTTCGGTGCGCGCCTGTTCGATCGTCATGCCGTCGGCGAGGCGGCCATAGGCCATCAGGAGGCGCCCGGCGCGGCCGGCGCGCGTCTGCGCTGTGGGCCGTTGCGCTAGCGGGAGCCATACGTCTGAGTTGAACGGAAACTCCATGCCCGGAGGCATGACGCCAACGATGGTTGCCGGCTCGGAGTTCGCGCGAATCGTCCGCCCGATCATCGCTCGATCTCCACCGTAGCGGCTTTGCCATACGGTGTAGCTCAGCAGCATGACGGGCGCACTGCCGGGCCGATCGTCTTCGGCGGAGAATCCGCGCCCGATGATGGGTTGGGTGCCGATGAGCGAAAACCCGTTCCACGAAATGTAGACGCCGTCGTACCGGTCGGGCGCGCGATCGTCGGCGCTGAAATTCACGGGCCCCATCTGCACGAGGGAAATCCCGGAAAACGTCCGGACTTCGCGGCGCCAGTCCTCGAAATCGGGCTCGGAGACGCCAAACTCGCGGCCCTGCGCATCGCGCGTGGCGATCATCATGATGCGATCGGGGTCGTCGAACGGCAGGCTGCGCAGCAGCACGGCGTTGACGATGGTGAAGATGGCGCTGGTCGCGCCGATGCCCAGGGCGAGCGCGGCGACGGCCGCGAGGGTAAAGCGGCGATCTCTGACGAGGCGGCGGGCGGCAAACCGGAGATCCTGAAGGATGCTGCTCATCGGCACCTCAGTCGTTACCAGCTGGACGGTGGACGTATTCTAGCGACGTTTGTTCCGGCTCCGGTTACTTCGCCGGCGTCACCTTCACGTTCCGGAAGTGAGCCACGGTGCCGGGTCATCGCCATCACGACGAGCAACCCGGGTCGACTCAAAGTGCCCCTCCTCAGCCCTTTTTACTTTTACTTTTCACTTTTTCCCTTTTCACTTTTTATTTCCCAAATACACCCCCTCCGTCACCGGCTCCCCCTGCGTCGTCTTGCTCTCCCCCATCGTCACGAACATCATGGTGAAGTTCTCAGTCGGCGACGCGCCGTGCCAGTGATACGTTCCGCCTGGAATGAACGCGCTCTCGCCAACCGCGAGCTCCTTGATTGGCTGCCCCTGAAGCTGCACGCGGCCTCGTCCAGCCTCCGCGAAGACGAGCTGCCCTGCTGTATGCATGTGCCACGTCGCGTTGCGGGCGCCCGCTGCGAAGACACGACGCCCCACCGTGAAGGCCTTCGGATCGAGCGTGGTCGTGTTTCCGGTGAAGTTCGGCGCGGGACCGAGTACGCCGAACTGCGGCGCCGGGGGATTTACCGCGGGGGCCGGCGTGGGATACGTTGGCGAGTTCGGCGGTACCGGCTGCGCGGGCGCTGCCGGCTGCTGAGCAGAGACGGCAGCGAGCCCACATACGGCGAGCACGGCGGCAAGGTGAAGATTCCGGGCCATGGTCATGATCTCCTTCGGCGTATTATATTTTCGGAAACGAACAGGAGGCGATGTGCTGAAAAAGATGTTAATTGCGGCTGTTGCGGTCGTTGCGGCTGGAGTCGCGGCCCCCGCGCAGTCGAAGGTGCAGCTCTCAAAGATCAAGCTGCCGCCGGGATTTCAGATTTCCGTATGGGCAGAGGGCGTGGCCAACGTGCGATCGCTAACCCAGAGTCCGGGCGGCACCGTGTTCGCCGGTACCTGGAACGCGGGCAACGTGTACGCGCTGCGAGACGAGAACAAGGACGGGAAAGCCGACCGTGTCATTACCGTCATCAGCGGATTGCGGAACATGCCCAACGGCGTGGCGTTCCGCGACGGCACGTTGTACCTGGCGGAGATTAACCGTGTCGTTCGCTTCGACAACATCGAGTCAAAGCTCGAGAACGCCGGAACGCCGGTGGTCGTCACCGAAAAGCTTCCGAGCGATCGGCATCACGGCTGGAAGTTCATCCGGTTCGGCCCTGACGGCCTGCTCTACGTCCCGGTCGGCGCGCCGTGCAACATGTGCGATCGCGGCGACCCGTACGCCACCATTCTACGCATGAAGACCGACGGCTCCGGACAGGAAGTGTTTGCGCGCGGCGTGCGCAACACTGTGGGTTTCGACTGGCATCCGACCACACAGGAGCTTTGGTTCACCGACAACGGTCGCGACAACCTCGGCGACAACACGCCAGGCGATGAGCTGAACCGGGTCGCCAAGCCGGGCATGCACTTCGGCTATCCGTATTGCCACGAGGGCACAATCGTCGATCCCGAGTTTGGCGCCAAGCGCCAGTGCAGCGAGTTCGAGCCGCCGGCACAGCGTCTGGAGCCACACGCTGGCGCGATTGGCATGCGCTTCTACACAGGCTCGCAGTTTCCGCAGCAGTATCGCAATCAGATCTTCATCGCCGAGCACGGCTCATGGAACCGCAGCGGGTCGATACCATTCACTGGCAATCGCATCGCCATCGCGCGCCTCCAGGGGAATAAGGTCGTGGCGTACGAGCCCTTCGCGACGGGATGGCTGGAAGGCCGCAATCGATGGGGCCGCCCTGCCGATTTGGAAGTGATGCCGGATGGATCGATGCTGGTGTCGGACGACATGGCGGGAGTCATCTACAGGATTAGTTACGCGGGAAAGTAAGCAACAGGCGAAAGGCGAGAGGCAAAAGGCCCGAGGCCTCTCGCCTATTGCCTATTGCCTCTCGCCTATTGCCTTACTTCATGTCCCCCGAGATGTCGTACGCGCCCACGGTGTTTTCGTTCATGTGCGGCGCGATGAGAACGTCGCCCTGCGCGTACAGGAACGTATGATCGGCGAGGCCGGGCTTGAAGGTGCGCACCACGCGTGAGTCGCCCGTCGGCGATACCTGAATCACTTTGCCGGCCAGGTAGTCGGTGACGAGGTAGCCGCCGCGCGCCTCCTGCTCGACGCCGTCGATGTTGCCGAGCGGCTGTTTGGTGATCAGGGTCTTCTGTTTCGTTTTCAGGTCCAGGCTGTAGAGCCGGCCTGGCACTTTCGTGCTGAAGTCGGCTTCGGGCTTGCCCCATCCGCCGACGACCAGTCGCTCGCCCTCGACGAACAGCCCGTTCGGATATTCGAGCTGTTCTCCTTCGGCAAATACCGACGCCTTCCCATCTTTGATCGCGTAAATCTTGCTGGCCATCGTGTCCGACGCGTAGACCGTGCCGTCGGCGCCCACAGCCACGTCATTGAGGAACTTGGCGCCGTCAATCTTGATCCGCGCGGTCTCCTTCGCCGAGGCGATGTCGATGCTGATCATTTCGTCGAGGTCGGCGACCCACAACGTGCCGCCGAAACTGCGCAGCCCCTTCGGCGCGTTCAGGGCCGTGAACCAATCCGCGGTCACGACAGTGCCATCCAGTCCGAGCTTCGAGATGCGGCCCTTTCCATCTTTCTCGGCTGGCTGTCCGTCGATCTGCGACACGTAGAGATAGCCGGAACCCTCGTCCAAATACACGCTCTCGGGTGTGCGCATGTCCTGTACAACCCAACCGGCCTTGACCATTGGCGGCTGAGCCGGCGCGGCTGCCGGCGCCGCGGCGGGCTGAGCGGCCGCGGGTTGTTGTGCGGGTTCGGGCGATCCGCCGCAGGATGGCAACGCAATCGCAATGGTCATAGCGAGAAACAACGTACGCATGAGACTCTCCTCCAGGAAAAGTAGGCCCCTATGATAGTCCCGCTTCGCGATCGACGAGCACGAGAGATGATGATGCGTCGCGCAGGAGCCTTGCAACCGGTGTCCGATCGCGTTGGTCGATCGCGTCGCGCATCACCGCTGCTTTCGACGCGCCGAATGCGGCAACGACAACGATCCCGGCGTTGGCAAGCACGGGCAGCGTCATCGTGAGCCGCCTCGGCGGCGGCTTCGGCGCGTCGTGCACGGCGATGACGGGGTCCGCGTTCGTGCGACGCCCATCTTCGGACCCGCCTCCGAATATCGACGCCACGTGGCCGTCCTCGCCGACGCCGACGAGCGCCAGGTCGAGGGCCGGCGGGTCGCCGGCGACCGACTTCAGCTCGTCTGATGCCCGGCGCGCTGCCTGCTCCAGTTCGGGCAACTCGCCCTGCATACGGTGAATGCGAGCCGGCGGCACGCGCGCCGGCGCCAGCAGCAGGCGCCACGCGAGGCCGTAATTCGAATCGGGATGGTCGGGCGGAACCGCGCGCTCGTCGATCCAGAACAGGTCGATGTGCGGCCAATCCACGGCAAGTCCGGCAAGAACGGGAAGGAATGTGGATGCGACCGATCCGCCGGGCAGCGCAACGACAAATCTCCCGCGTCTTGCGATCATGTCCGCGGCATGGGCGGTGAACTCTTTTGCGAACGCATGCTGAAGGACGCCGACATCGTCCGTGACGCCGCGTCGCCCGGTCATGTCCATCCGCCGCCGACGAGGCTCCTCGCTTCTGCAGGCCCGGCGCTGCCGCATTCGTACACGAACAACGGATTCCCGTGCTCCAGCACAGGATTCACAATCGCCCATGCGGCTTCCACCGAGTCCTGGCGGGCGAACAGCGTCGGGTCTCCGTCCATCGCGTCGCCGATAAGGCGCTCGTACGCGTCGAGGCGGTCGCTCGACTCGTTTTCCATCACCGACAGCTCGACAGGCTCACCGAACATGCCATCTCCGGGCCGCTTCGCGCGGGCGCCGACCGCGATGCGCACCTGCGGCGACAGCGTGAAGCGCACGTGATTGCCCTCCGGCAATCCGGGCTCCGCAAAGACGACGCCCGGCGCCGGCTTGAGCTTGACGAGCACCTCGCTGCGCGTCGAGCTGAGGCACTTCCCGGCCGTCACGTGAAACGGCACTCCCTGCCAGCGCCACGAATCGACGAACAGATGAAGCGCCGCGTAGGTCGGAACGTTGGAGCCCTTCTTGACGCCGGCCTCGGCGCGATATCCGCGAAACTGGCCGAGCACGGTTTCCGCGGGCGATAAAGGCCTGATCGTCCGCAGCACTTTCGCCTGCTCGTCACGCAGCGCTTCGCGCCACGCGGACGAAGGCGGTTCCATCGCCAGGTACCCCACGATCTGCAGTAAATGGTTCTGCACGACATCGCGGATGACGCCGGTCTCCTCGTAGAACGCGCCGCGCCCCTCGACGCCGAACGACTCGGCCATCGTGATATGCACGCTCTCTACGTACTGCCGGTTCCAGATCGGCTCGAGGAACGCGTTGGCGAACCGGAAATAGAGGATGTTCTGTACAGCTTCCTTTCCGAGATAGTGATCGATGCGGAAGATCGCCTCTTCGGAAAATGCGCGATGCAGCGTCTCGTTCAGCGATCGCGCCGACTCGAGGTCGCGCCCGAACGGCTTTTCAATGACGACCCGCGCACCGTCGGAACAGCCGGCGGTCAACAAGTGCTCGATCGTCGTCGGAAACGCGCTCGGTGGAATCGCGAGATAAAAGAGCGGCCTGCGCGCATCGCCGAGCGCCCGGCGGATGTTCGTGAAGAGGTCGAGGGTGCCGTAGTCGCCGGACACGTACTGCATCAGCGACGTGAGCTGCGCGAACGCGGCTTCGTCTACAGCGCCGCGCGCCGACACGCTCTTCCGCACGCGATCGATCAACTCTTCGCGCGGCATCGGCAGCCGGCCGACTCCGACGATCGGCACGTTCAACTGCCCGCGGGCGACAAGCGACTGCAGCGCGGGGAAGATTTTCTTATATGCGAGATCGCCGGTGACGCCGAAGACGACCAGCGCGTCGGAACGTTGGGGCGATGACATCGCCGACCAGCTTACACCGTGCGAGCCACCCTACCTGACGGTCAACCGATCGACGACCTTCGAGACGCCGTTTGTTTCTGTGGCCAGCGCAATCGCGCGAGCGTGCTCGCCCCGTGACTGCACCGTGCCGCTCAGCGTGACCGTCGTGCCCTCGGACGTCACGTCAATCGCGCGCGCGTTCACGAGCTCGTCGAGCATCATCTTCGCCTTGATCTTCGCGGTCAGGCTTCCCTCTTCCAGCGACTCGCTGACACGAGAGGCCGCGACCGCGGTCTTCTCGCCGATTACGGCTCCAGCTTCCCTGGCCGCCGCTGTATCAATCTGAGGCGTCTTGTACTCGGTCGCCGATGGGAACCGTCCACCGGGCCAATAGCCGAACAGGTAATACGCGGCTGCGAGGACGACAAGCGCGACGAGAACCAGCCGAACGAGTCCACGAATCATACGCATCCTCCACATCTGCAGCGCGTCTGCAGGCACGTCCGCAGGGCTGCAGACTTGGCGCCTCAATTGACGTGCAGAATGTGGGCCAACCTTGTCGAAGGCGCCGTGCGCGCAAAGTCATACCCGGCGCGGGCAGATAGCCCGCGCCGGTCGATATCGTTGTGTTCAATCGTGGTCCACCTCGCGGAACAGCGAAAGATCGATCGCATCGGCCATCGCCTGGTAACCGGCATCGTTCGGATGCACGTGGTCGCCGCTGTCGTAATCGGGTAACAGGCGCGATTGATGACTCGGATCGCGCAACACCTTGTCGAAATCTACGAAGGCATCGTAGGCGCGACTCGTTCGAATCCAGTGATTGACGGCCTGGCGCTTGGCTTCCAGTTCGGCCGTCCACAGACCGGGAAACGGGTATCCTTCAACCGGGTTCAATGTCCCACCGATTGCGTTGAGCCCAAGCGCATGAGCGCGATCGATGACCTGTCGATGCCCCTGGATTATTTGCGCGACGCTCACAACCTCAGCCGGATTACCGAGCAGGGCCGGAATGAGGATGTCGGCATTGCCCTGCAACACGATGACGTATTCCGCACCCGTCTGCACGAGTACGTCACGGTCGAGACGCGCCAACGCACCGGTGCCGACGAAGTCGTGCAGGATTCGATTACCTGGAAGTCCTGCGTTCAGCACCGCGATCTGCGATGTGCCCGGGTCGAGACTGGAGCCGCGCCGCCAGCAAGATTCGGATAGCGCCGGTTCATGTATCGGTGTCGATCCGAACCCATCCGTCACAGAGTCGCCCAGCGTCACGATCGCCCTCGCCCGCCGGGACGCCCTTACTTCGACGCCGGTAATGAAGTAGTAGACATCGGTAACGCTGCCAACCAGATTGGCAGCCGCCGTGAAGTTCCCCGGCCCGGAAATATAGTTCGTCTGGCAGCCCCGTTGAATGCTGCGTCGTTGCAGCCACATCCTCCGGCAGGTACAAGGCTGACCGCCGAGATCGCTGAGCGGCGGCACGTCGACATTGATGGAGTCGCTCACCACCACGGCGCCGCCAGGAATCGTGATGGTGGGCTCTCCATTGAAGGTAAGAACCCGGCCAGTACCGGAACGATCGCCGAACCACCCGTGCTGAGGGCCACATGCGCCGCGCCGATCACCAGTGACTCCGTTCCGAATGTGTTTGACAGGCGCACGCGCACGCGATCGCCACCCAGACTCGTATGCACGACCTGGCGAATCGTCTGCGCGTTGAAATGGATAGGCGCGTCTGCTGCTTCAGGGCTGGCGCTCCACGTCCCCACCCATTGGCTGCCGTCCGCCCGGTCTCTGGCAGTGATTGCTGGGGTGAGGGCGGCGGTTGCAACAACCAGCAGCGTTGCCGTCGCAACTGCTTTGGCTCGGCTGCGAAGTGCCGCAACAAGGATTGTGACTGAATTCATTTGGTGGCCTCCCGCAAAGTGGTTTGTGTGACGTTCGCGAGCTGAGTGTGCAGGAGCGGACCGGCTGGCCGCCATTGATGGCGTCTTGAAAGAATCTTGAATGTCGGTTGTTACGCATGGCACGTGGAGTGCCGGGTGTGCCACAGTAGGCGCGTGATTCGCCCATGAGCACCGGACACGACCGCGTGACCTACCGATTCGGGGACTTCGAAGTCGACACGGCGGCGTATGAGTTGAGGCGCGGCGGTCGCCGCATTCCGCTCACGCGGCAGCCGATGGACTGCCTCATCCTGCTGCTCGAACGTAGGCAGGAGCTGGTGTCGCGCGAGGAGATAGCAAAGCGGCTATGGGACAAAGATGTCTTTACCGACTCAGACGCCGGCATCCACACGGCCATTCTCAGGATCCGGCAGGCCTTCGGCGACTCACGCGCCATGCCACGATACGTTGAAACGGTACCCGGACGCGGCTATCGCTTCATCGCTGCGGTCGAGGTCGTTGCGCTTCAATCTCCCAAGGCGTCATCAGCCAGTCTCCACAACCTCCCAGCCGAGCTGACGAGCTTCGTGGGGCGCCGGAAAGAGCTCCAGGATCTGCCGGCAGTGGTCGCGTCATCACCGCTGTTAACTCTGGTCGGTGCTGGAGGGGTCGGCAAAACGCGACTGGCCTTGCGGCTCGCGACCACGCTCGTGAATGAATTTCCGGACGGTGTCTGGTTGGTCGATCTAGCGCCGCTCTCGGTGCCCGGCCTGATACCGCAGACGATCGCAACGGTCGTGGGAATTCGCGAGAGCCCGGGGTGCTCCGTGCGCGACGCATTGCTCGACAATCTACGCCACCGTGCGCTGCTGCTCGTGCTGGATAACTGCGAGCACTTAATCGCCCCCTGCGCCGAGCTTGTTCAGACGTTACTTCGGGTGTCGCCACGGCTTCGGGTTGTCGCCACGAGTCGTGAGATGCTGAACGTGCAAGGCGAGACCATCTGCCGGGTGCCATCGCTCTCTCTTCCGGATGTGCCGGCATTGGTGTCTCTCGAAGCGTTGATCGACCACGAGGCCACGCGACTCTTCGTCGAGCGCGCGAGCGCTGTTGACCCAGCCTTCACACCAACCCTGGACAGCGCCAGTGCCATCGCGTCCATCTGTCGTCGTCTCGACGGAATCCCTCTCGCCATCGAGCTCGCCGCCGCCCGGATCGTCGTCTTGTCACCGCAACAAATCGAGGCGCGGCTCCAGGACCGTTTTCGCTTGCTCGCCGACGGCCCGCGGACGGCCATTGAACGGCATAGGACGCTCGAGGCTGTTGTCGACTGGAGTTACGACCTGCTGTCCGTTGCTGAGCGGCAGTTGCTCAACCGGTTATCGGTGTTCCCGGCCTCGTGGGCGCTCGAAGCGGCGGAGCTTGTGTGCGGAGGTGACGGCCTCGCACGCGATGACGTGCTGGATTTGTTGTCGCGGCTGGTCGCGAAGTCTCTCGTGGTGGTTGACGGTGAGCTCAACCGCGAGCGGCGGTATCGCTTCCTCGAAACGGTCCGCCAGTATTCGCTCGAGCGGCTCACTCAGGCCGGCGCGGTCGAGCGGCTTCGCGATCGGCACTGCGACTTCTATTTCAATGAGTTTCGAGGAGCGCGGCCGATCCTTTGCGGCAACGGTCAACTGGCCATGCTCAGGCGGCTGCGAATCGAGCAGGAGAACGTCCGGGCGGCACTCGAATGGGCGCTGACGTCGCCGGCCCTCGCCGAGAAGGGCGTCGAACTGGCAGGCGCGCTGTTCTGGTTCTGGACTAAGCGCAGCCAGTTCGAGGAGGGCAGCCTCTGGCTCGAAAGGGCGCTCGCGGCCGGTGCGGGCTCGTTGCCATCGCTGCGAGCGCGGGCGCTGCTTGGCCTGGCTAACATCTATTACTTCAGAAGAATTGAGTCCGGATCTCTGGTCGCTGAAGCGCTGTCGCTTGCACGTGAGGCTGGTGATGCGTGGGCCGTGTCATTCGCCCTGTTCATTCAGAGTCTAACGGCCCTCGAACGCGCCGAGCACGACCAGGCTGTCACGTGTGCGCTCGCTGCGCAAGAAGCCGCCAGCGCAGGCGGCGGACCCGTAGAACACAGCGGACCGCTCCTCTGGGTGCTAGGCCAGGTCGCCGGGTCGAACGGCGATCACGAACGCGCGCAGGAACTCTATGATGAATCGATCGACGTGAGTCGGCGTGCCGGCGAAACGTGGGGCCTCGGCATCATGCTTCTGGCAGCCGCGGCCAGCCGTGTGATGCGAGAAGACCACGGCCGGGCACACGCACAGGCGTCCGAAGCGCTATCGCTGTTTCAGGAACTCGAGGATCCACGCGGCATCGCATGGAGTTTCGAAGTGTTCGCGGACCTGGTGGCGGGTGCAGGACAGGCCGACACCGCTGCACATCTATGGAGCGCTTCGGAGGGAATGCTCGAAGGGATCGGCGCTTCACTTCCGCCGAACATCAAACTGGTCCGGGGTCGCTACATCGACCGCGTGAAAGCATCGCTCGGGTCGGCGCGATACGAGGCTGCATCCGCCGAAGGGCGTTCGATGCCGCTCGCTCGGGCACTTGCGCTCGCCCGTGGAGAGACAGCATCTGCCGATCCTAGCGTGCCATAACACGTAAATCCGCCCAGTCTCTGAACAGCCTTTGATGGCTAAACGTGAGATGGAGCGATTCCGAACAGGAGTCGGACTATCGGTGAACGTTTCGTCGGTCGTTGCGGGGCTGCCCAGAGGACTGACCGGCGGATCGTTTGCTCTTCCGCATCTCAATCGAGGCAAAACCCGAGGCCACAAGATACTCGGCAAGCTCCGGAGCCACGTCGTACGCCTGCCCGAAATGGTAATAGTGTAATGACATCCCGTCTACGACACCGGTCGGACGACGAGTGATCCGGACCTTCATGCGATTGTAAGATTGCAAACCATCTGCCAGTCGCAGCATCACAGGCACTTGGTCATCACGATGAAAAAGCAGGGTTTGCTGGCGCGCTCAGGATCCGAAAACGGCAAGGTTCCGCTCTCGACATATCCAAGACGGCGATAGTAGGGAGTCAGCTCTTCGCGCAGGTTGACGAGGTGTAAGTCCAAGAACCTGCACCCGCGCTCGCGCGCCCGAGACTCGACCGCATCGACGAGCCGTAGCCCGGCGCCTTGCCGCTGTCTCTCAGGGGTGATGGACAGCATGCCGAAATACGCGCGGTCGCCGCTCGATTTCCAATAAACGCAACCGATAAAGGTTCCGGTTCCGGGTTCCGATGCTTCGAGGACCAGAAATTCGCCGCCGGCCTCCATGAGCGCGACGACATCGTCTGCGCTCGTGCGATCGCCGATCTTGAAAAACGCCTCGACGACGAACGCTGCGTTGATAAGACTGGCCAGCGCGGAGGCTTCGTCTGCTCGAGCTGTTCGAATGCTCATGACACCAGCAGATTATCGATAAGCCTGGTGGAACCTACCCATATCGCGCCCGCGACACGCACTGGACCGTTGATCTCGTCGACCGGCTGCATGGTGTTCGGGTCGACAATCTGCAGATACTCCAGCTTCAAGCCGTCCGAGCGCGGAATCGTTGCCGCGGCCGCGCGGACGACGGCAGCGGGCCGCTTCTCGCCGCTCGAAATCGTTTGCCGTGCGTCGAGCAGCGCGTGATACAGGCAGACCGCTGAACGACGCTCGTCGGCGCTCAAGTGAAGGTTGCGCGAGCTCATCGCGAGGCCGTCGGCTTCGCGTTCGGTTGGCACACCAACGACGGCGATCGGCAGATTGAAATCAGCGACGAGCCGCTCGACAATCGCGAGCTGCTGCGCGTCCTTCTCGCCGAAGTACGCACGGTGGGGCTGCACCATCTCGAATAGCTTCAAGACGACGGTCGCCACGCCTCGGAAGTGTCCCGGCCGGAACGGCCCGCATAGATGATCGGCAAGCCGGCCGACGTCGACGGTGCATTCGGGATCCCGCGGGTACACTTCTGCCGCCGACGGAGCAAACACGATCTCGACGCCGCGCTCACGACAAAACGCCACGTCGTTTTCCAGTGTGCGTGGGTAACGCGCGAGGTCGTCCGTGTTGTTGAACTGGAGCGGATTCACGAATATCGAAACGGCCAGAACGCCGCCGTCGCGGCGGGCGGCGTCCATAAGCGCCGCATGTCCAGCGTGCAGCGCGCCCATCGTCGGAACGAGCGCGATGGCGGCGTCCGCGCGGCAACGTCGATCGCCAGGCGCGCAGCCGGCTGATGGTCTCAATGGTCTCGAGCACTCGGCCTCCGCCGGCGCTACGGCTTGGGCTCGCCCGACCCCGCTTGCGGCGGACGAGCGGCGATCGCAGGTGCGGTCGCCTGCACATCCGCAACGAACGCGCGCGCGGCGTCGACGACGATATCGGCGAGATTGGCGTACTTCTTCGCGAACGGCGGATTCTTGTCGTGCAGGCCCAGCAGATCGGAGCTGACGAGCACTTGGCCGTCACAATCCGGGCCCGCGCCAATCCCGACCGTGGGTACGTCGAGCGCTGCGGTGATGCGAGCCGCGAGCTCCGAGGGAATCGCCTCGAGCACGATGGCAAACGCGCCGGCACCCTGCAGCGCGAGCGCGTCGTTGAAGATGAGCTCGGCTTCGTGCCCGTCGCGTCCGCGCTGCCTGTACCCGCTCTGTTGATTCACCGACTGCGGCAGTACACCGAGATGCCCCATCACCGGGATGCCCACATCGACGAGCCTGCGTACAACGTCGATCACCGATTGTCCGCCTTCGACTTTCACCGCGGCAGCTCCGGCATCCTTCAGCAAACGGCCCGCATTGCGAACCGCCTCGGACGGCGTGATCTGATAGGTGAGAAACGGCATGTCGGCGATGACGAGCGCTCGTTCCGTTCCACGCACCACCGCCGCGGTGTGATGAATCATCACCTCGAGGGTGACGGGCAGTGTGGTGTCGTAGCCGAGCACCGCCGTCGCGACGGAGTCGCCCACGAGCAGGACATCGACGCCCGCCCGCTCCAGCAGCCGCGCCAGCGTCGCGTCATAGGCCGTCAGGACGGCAAACCGCTCGCGCCGCTGCTTGCGATCTTTCAGGTGCGAAACCCGGATGCGCATCACGAATAAGGTTACCCGATTCCGAAGGCGAAGACCGTTTTCGACTGATAGCGCTCGCCCGGCCGCAGCAACGTGGACGGAAACCCCGGGCGATTCGGTGAATCTGGATAGTGTTGGGGTTCCAGGCAAAAACCGCTGTGCCCGACAACCTGCCCGGAATAAAACTGCAGTCCGGGCTCCGTTGAGTGGACCTCCAGCGTGCGACGGCTCGAAGGGTCGCGCACGCGAGCCGCAAGCGACGGCGTCGAGTTCAGGCGGTTGATGTTGAAGGTGTGGTCGTAGCCGCCGACCCGTTTCAGTTGTTCGTGCTCGGCGTGAAGACGAAGCCCGATGGCGGTCGACTCCTGAAAGTCGAACGGCGAATTCGCGACGGGCGCCAGCTCACCTGTCGGGATCAGCGACTCGTCGACTGGAAGGTAGGTGCTCGCGTTGATCGCGAGACAATGGGCCAGCACATCGCCGGTCCCGCCCAGGTTGAAATAGGAGTGCTGCGTCAGGTTGACGTGGGTGGGCGCATCGGCCACCGCCTGGTACTCGATCTGGAAATCGAGATCGACCACGGTGTAGGTGACCTGCACGTCGACTTCTCCGGGATAGCCTTCTTCGCCGTCGGCGCTGGTTCGCCGGAATACGACGCCCTGTCCGTTGCCGGAGAGCTCCGCCTCCCACACCCGTTTGTCGAATCCCCTGAACCCGCCGTGAAGATGATGCGGTGGTTCGTTTGCCGACACGCGATGCTCGCGGCCGTCGATCGCGAATTTTGCGTGTGCGATGCGGTTCGCGTATCGACCGACGACCGCGCCAAAGTAGGGGGACGCGTCGACGTAAGCCTCGAGGCGATCGAAACCGAGGACCACATTTGCCGTGACACCACGGACATCGGGCACCGCCAGCGAGGCGATGATGCATCCGTAGGTCAGGACCTGTGCTTCAATGCCGCCATGCCCAGGGCCACCAAGCGTGATCACATCGACAGACGTGCCGTCAGGGAGATCGCCGAATTTCCTGCGCCGAAGCATCGCGTCGCTATGATCGCGCGGAACGGCTGGAAATTGGGATCAATGGTGATGATTTGGTGGTTCGCAACGAAACAGGTCGAAAATTCGTCAAAGAACATCGCAACCGTTGCGGCAGCTTCTGCGTATTACATCCATCACCGATGGAGGTGTTCATGACGGCAGCAGTGCGTTTTGTGTCATTAGCGGTTTGTTTCGTTGCGTTTGCGGGCTGCGACATCGCCCACCTCGTCGCGCAGTCTGAACGCGCGCGCGGTTCGTTCGAGCGCACCCTCACGGTAGACGGCCCAGTCGACCTCAGCGTTCGGAGTGGGTCGGGCGGCATTCAGATTCGGACCGGAGCCGGCGATCGGGTTCAGGTCATAGGAAAAGTCAGCGCGGGATCTTCGCGCGACGGGGTTGAGGCCGCCGAGCGAGTACGTAAAGTCGAGGCCGCTCCACCGATCACGCAGGAGGGCAACGTCATCCGTATCGGACAGACCAACGACGACCCGACGTACCGGAACGTCAGCATCAGCTATGAGCTCACGGTCCCGGCGAACACGCGCCTCGACGCGCAGACGGGATCGGGCAGCCAGACCATCGGCAGCGTCGATGGCGCCGTCCGCGCGCAAACGGGCTCGGGAAGCATCCGCATCGAACGTACCGGAGGCAGCCTGTTCGCGCAGACCGGCAGCGGCAATATCCACGCGGATGCTGTCGGCGGTGACGTGCGTGCGCAGACCGGGTCCGGGAGCGTCGAAGTGAGGCAAACCATGCGAGGCGATGTCAGCGTTCAGACCGGATCGGGCAGCGTCAGATTGACTATGCCGGAGAATGCCGCCTACACGCTGGACGCGCAGACAGGATCGGGATCGATTTCTACAGCCCACCCGCTGACTGTGCAGGGGCGCACGCAACGCAATCATTTGACGGGGACCGTGCGGGGCGGCGGCAACGCAGTACGAGTGAGGACAGGCTCGGGATCGATAGACATCAAGTAACAACACGCTGGCCTCTGCGAGCGCCATCGCGGCAAAGGCACGAGCTTCAGCAGAAAGCCGCAATTGGGCGTAGGATTACTGGCGTGCGCAGGGCCTGTGCCGCGATCGCGCTTCTCGCCGCTGCGGGCGCTGTCCTCGTCGGCCAGGACCGTCCAACCCGATTCCAGTCGGGCGTCGATCTCATCAGCGTGACCGCAACCGTCATCGATAAGGACGGGCACCTCGTCACCGGACTGCCGGCCGAGGCGTTCGAGATTTTCGAGCAGGGCGAACGTCAGACCATCTCCCAATTCACCAACGAGCGGGTGCCCGTCAGCCTTGCGGTGCTGCTCGACGTGAGCGACAGCATGTTCGGGCAGCGCCTCATCGACGCGCGATCGGCCATCGAGCGATTTCTGTTCGAGCTGCTCGATGCGAGCGACGAGTTTTCCGTGGTGGCCTTCAACCACCAGGCGCGCGCGCTGACGCAGTGGACCCAGACGCCGGATGTCTTGCGAAGCGCAATGGCGACGCTGAAGCCGTTCGGATCCACCGCGCTCTACGACGCGGTGCTCACCACGTTGCCGATGATGGACACGCGAACTAAACAGCGCGCGTCGGTGCTGATTATTTCCGATGGCGCCGACACCGCCAGTGACGCGGCTCTGCGCGAGGTGCGCTCGGCGCTCATTCGGAGCGATGCGTTCGTATACGCGATTGCGGTCGATCCGCCGGCGAAGCGCGCGATCAACGAGGCGGTGAACACGTCCGCGCTGAACGAGATTACAGGCGGCAGCGGCGGCAACACCGAGCTCGTGCGCCAGACCAGCGACCTCGAGGCGGCGACTGCGCGCATCGCGGAAGAGCTCAACCATCAATACGTGCTGGGGTACTACTCACAACTCCCACTCGACGGGGGCTATCGCAGCATTCGCGTGCGCGTCACCAATCCCGAATACCGTGTGCGCGCCCGGCGCGGATATATCGCGACGCCGCGAACCAGACGGCCCGGCTGAGGCCGGCTACCATCGTCTGGCCTCTCGACCGGTGACGCATCCGTACGACTGGCTCAGAGGTTCATCCACCGCATCTTCCCACCGCGGAGGGTCGCTCATCGATCCCGCAGGCGCATCGAGCGCCACGACGGCAGCGCGACTGAGAGATCCGAAATGCCGCATCGCCAGGATCGATCCTTCGTCAGTCAGGGTCTGAAGCAGCTGATCGTCGAACCATGCCGGAAAATCCCGGAAACCCAGGTACGCGAGCACCCGCCGCCTTCCCTTGAGTCGATCGCCGAGCTGTCTGGTGCCGCACTCGGATTCGGACGAGGAATGTTCAGCGATAAGAATCGGCCCGCCATCGCCATACCACAAGACCGCAGGCAGACCCAATCGTGTCGTCACCACCAGATCGCCGGGCTGCCGATGATTCATCAGCCACACAATGGCCGTACGATCCTCTGTTGAACGATTGCTGCCGACCGGCCGAAAGTTCCGCACGTCATCGACCCCATGCCGGAAAACGTCCGAGCACACCTGAAATGTCACGACGGCTGCGACGGCGGCTATTCCCGCAGAGATCCATCCCCACCTCCCGCGTGATTGGCGCATGAAACTGGCCGCGCTGTCGGCGAACAGGGCGACGCCAAGGTAGAGCGCCGGCACGAACCACAACGAAAGGCGTTCATACAACGGAACGAGTCGCAGGACGGCGAACAGAAAGCCTGAAAACACGACAGCGGCAGCAAGGCCTCCCAGCAGGCGTCGACGCGTCAGCACAAAGCCGGCGGCAGCTGACGCCCAGAAGAGCACCGCTAGTTCAGTGCCGCCAGGTTTCAGGGCAAAGTCGTCGAGCTGATCGCGCAGCCACTGGAGCGTGGCCATGGCGCCGCCCGATGCGGGAGGAAATGCAAACTGCCAGAAGTTCCGCAGATACTCGCTTTCGCGAGCGTAACGAAGAGAAACCGCGTAGTGGACTCCGAAGGACACGGCGCAAATCGCCGCGATCCCGCACAGATACAAAACGATGGGCCTGGGCCGACTCCGCGTCAATACGACTGTCAGCAGCGCAGCACACACCGGCGTGACCAGCAGCGCGCCGATCGAGAACCAGTGAGCCACAGCAACCACGGCACCCCAAACGGCAAGGCGCGTGCGGATGTCATCCGCATCCGCCTCGGTGACCCACACCGTGAGAGCCGGCAGCAGCAACCCGCCGAATGCGTCGGCCGAGTAATGTTTCAGCTCGACCGCATAAAATGACAGCCACTGGCCAAACGAACACAACAGCGCGAACGCCGTTGCCCCGACCGGGCTCATCCACCGGTGCCCAATCATCAGCGCACACACAAGCGTCGCAATACCGAAGAGCGCGGGAGCGAGCCGCAGCGCCAGCTCGTTCGCGCCAAGCCCGAGCAACGCGATACGCTCCAGCAGAAGCCAGCCGAGCGGCGCGCTCTGATCGAAAGACAGCTGATGGCTCAAATCCGAGAACGTGCGATCGCGAAGATTCAGCGCGATCATCTGCTCGTCGAGCCACAAGGGACGCGCAGCACTCCATTGCCAGATGAGGAGGCATACGCCGAACGCCGTCACGATCCAGTCCGGCCGCAACCAGCTGCGATGCCAGCGTCCGGTTCCGGTTGGTCCTGCAGTGTGAAGCGTCGATGCAATGGCCGCACACGCGAGCGAAAACATGGCCGCGCGGTATGGATTCTGAGAAGAGACGCGTATCCCGAGCACGCGCACGTTGAAGCCGTCGGACAGAAAAATCCCGAGGGACCACAATGACGTGATCCCAGCGAACGCGATCAGAATCCGCTTAACGGACCCCACGAGCGGCCGACTGCTCCGCAACGCCGGCGCGCATAGCCTTCGCCGTTTCCATGTCCTGCTCGCCACCGCGAGCGTCACCCGTCATGCGCTTCACCATTCCCCTCCCATATAGCGCGGTCGCCGAGCTCGGATTGACGACGAGCGCCTGCGCGAAGTCGGCGCCGGCACGATCGTACTGCCGCGCCCGGAAATACAGCGCGCCGCGCAGCTCGAGGCCATACTGCGATCGCGGGTCAACGTCGAGGTGTGCGGAGTAGTCGGTCAGCGCGAGATCGTCCCGCCCGGTCTTTTCGTAGCAGACGCCTCTGTCGATGAGCGCGATGGGATCACGCGGATTCAACTCGATGGCGCGGGTAAAATCAGGGAGGGCCTCGGCGCATCTCCCCGTGCCCGCCAGTGTGATGGCGCGGTTTAGAATCGCATCAGCGAACGCGGGATCGATGCGAATCGCCTCGGTATAGTCGTTTATGGCGCCATCGTCCTGTCCGTTCAGCCGGTGCATCCCCGCGCGGTCGGCAAAGGCGTGCGCCGAGCGGGGCTCGAGGGTCAAAACCCGCGAGAAGTCGGCGAGGGCCTTGTCGAACTCCTGCTTCGCTCCGTACACCGCCCCGCGATTGGCAAATGCCCTGGCGAACGACGGATCGATGCGGATGGCCTCTTCGAAGTCCAGGAGGGCGCGATCGTAATCGAGTAGCGTGACATATGCGATTCCCCGCTCCGTGTGGGCGACCGCAAGATCGCGCCCCTTCGCCCGGCCCGACTGAATGATGCCGGAGCAGACGCTGATGGAGATTTCGGGATCGGGATGCCCACAGCGCGCCTGCGCGCTCACGGTGGGCGGCAACAACGCCGATACAAGTACGAGCGCGACTGCGAAACGGCGCATCGTAACGTAGTGTCCGGCTTTCGCCGGACCCTGTCCAGGGGGAGTCAACACGATGTCCAACGAAATCAGCAATTCCGAACGCCGGGTCATCGCGTGGATCGGCAAGGCCATCCGCGTCGAAGGGAAAGTCATCAGCGAGGAGGATCTCACCATCGACGGAGATGTCGAAGGCTCGATCGAGCTCGGAGATCACAGCCTCACCATCGGCAAGGCGGCCAGAATCCGGGCGGACCTGGTGGCCAAAACCGTGACGATCAGCGGCAAGGTGAACGGCAATGTCCGGGCGGCCGACAAAGTCGACCTGCGCGCCACCGGTTCGGTCGACGGCAACATCACGGCTCCCCGTTTCGTGATGGCCGAAGGCGCCACGGTCATGGGCAAAGTGCACGCCGGCTAGGCGGTCGGCAGTCTTTCCTAAAGCGATCCGCTTTTTGCGACCTTGCCAACGGTAATTTCGAAGTCGCGCCCCGGATCCAGGTCGCCGTTGTTGATGACCGTCTCGCCCGGCCCCTTCGCGACGACCTCTCCATCTCGAAGCTCGACTTCGATACGGTAGCGGCCCTCGTCGGGGACTTTGATCGTATAGCCGCCGTTGACGCCGGTCGTCGTCTCGAACGTGGCGCCGGACGCAGCGTTGGTAACGGTCACTTTACGACTGACGAGCGGCACGGTTCCGTCCGTCGCCCGGACGATGCCGGCGATCGTTCCACCGACCTTCAGGTCCGGGTCCACCGAGATCACCGCCCCGTGACAGCCTACGGCTGCGAGGATGAGCGAGCCCAGCATTGGGATGAGCGCGAGAACAGCTCGCATTTCGATGCCTCGTCGCGATCGCGTGCGAACCGGACTGCACAGGATCGTGTCTGGCTGAGTGGCGGATGTGTATTGAGAGCAGGCAGCCGTGCCGACGAAAAGGGCTGTAAACCGTACGGCGGTAAGCGTCTGCATTGGATCCTCCGCGACGGTTCATGCAAATCCGCCTCCGTCCGGAGGGCCTGTCCGCGGGAGGATTACTTGACGCCGGCGCGACCCATTTCCGCGGCGATGGTCGCCCTGTAACGCGTCGCCGCGGCGATGTCGGCGCCGCCGCCAGCCAGATCGCCTTGCTTCGTGCGGATAATGCCCCGGCCGTACAGCGCGGATGGGTACTGCGGGTTGATGACCAGCGCCTGCTCGTAGTCGGCAAGCGCCTCGTCGAGACGGTTGTTGCGGAAGTGGATCGTGCCTCGGCGCTCGAATCGGTATTCACCGCGCGGCTCAATCGCAATGGCGGCAGAAATGTCGTCGATCGCAAGATCGTCCAGTCCGATCAGCTCATAGCAGATCCCGCGGTTGTACAGCGCGTACGACAGATTCGGATAGACCTCGATAACGCGAGAGAAATCCGGAATGGCGTCTGTGTATCGACCGAGGATGGTGAGTGTGATGCCGCGATCGCCGTACGCGTCGGTCAGATCGGGGTTGGCTGTGATCGCTGCGTCGAAATCCTGGAGCGCCAGGGCAAACAGGCTTTTCTGACGATACGCGCTGCCGCGCGCGTAGTAAGCGCTGGCAAGTTCAGCAGGCGTGTCCTGCGCGCGAGCGATCAGGATGCTGCACGCCGTCAATCGCCCGTCGGGTTCGTTGCCGCGGCATTTTTTCCAGATGTCTTCGGACGCCTCACGCGCCGGCTCCTGGGGGGGCTCTTGTGCAGCCGCCTGTCCCAGGCCGTCGCGCGACAACGCCAGGATGCAGAGCACGACGAGCACCAGGCGCATGCTAGTGCGAGGCCGGCGCGCCCGTGACAGGTTTTACTGTGCCCATCTTCGTCGCCACTTCGAGCAGCGTCGGATAGAACTGCACGAACGTATTGTCGACGGCGCCGTTGTCCGTATGGCACGCATAGCACCGCTCGGTTCTCGGCAACGCCGCGACTTGCGGCTTCATGTCGCGGCCGAAATCGAAATACGCCCACTTGCCGGGGAACCGCGCCTCATCTTTCACTGACGCTTCTACGACCACGAGGTTCGACTGAAAGTGCCCGCCTTTATTGATCGACCCCTCGCTCGTCGACGCGCGAATCTCGAGAATGAACATGGTCTTGTCGGGCCATTGTCCCGTCTTCATGAAGGCCCGATATGCAGAAGGGTTGACGTACACGTTGGTGAAGTTTGGAGTGCGCGCGGCGCCCGTGGGCTGGTTGTAGGTCATGCCGAGGCCTGACGTGACGAACATCCACTCACGAAAATCGGACGGCCGAATCAGCTCGCCGCCCGCCGTGAATTGTGGACCCGCCGCCGCCCGCTCCTCATTTCCAGGCATTGGCGCGGCAAGCCCGGACGGCTGCTGAGCCTGAAGGGACACCGTAAGGGCAAGAGCCCCTGCCACGAGAAGATATTTCATGCCGAAAATCTATCACGTTCGGCCCTGGCGGGGCACTACTCGCTCAGTAACTTGCCGATCGGCTCGAGTTCCTCGACGTGGTCGCAGAACACCTTGATTGACATCATGATCGGCACCGCCAGGAGCAGGCCCCAGACGCCCCATGCCCAGCTCCAGAACAGCAATCCGACAAAGACCGCGACCCGGTTCATCGACGCCACTTTTCCCATGAGCGTAGGCGTCAGTAGCCACCCCTCGAGCGATGTAATCGCGAGCGAGACCCCAGCGATGAGCAGCGTCGGGTAGAGCTCGCCGAATTGAATGAAACCCACGACCGCCAGGCCACCGCTGACGAGGAGTGGGCCATAGTATGGGATGGAATTAAAGACACCGGCGAGCAGGCCCCAGAAAACCGCCTGTTCGAGGCCAAGCCATGCGAGCGCTGCCCACGTGACGACACCGACGACGATGCTCGTGAAGATTTGGACCAGAAGAAAGCGGCCGATCTGGCTCGAGATGTCGTCGATGATTTCGAGGGTGATCTTCTTCTTGGTGAGCGTCGGGCCGAGCTCGACGAACTTCCTCCTGAACATCTTGTCGGCGAGCAAGCTGAAGTAAGTCAGAAACAGAATCATGAGGAGCTGATTGAGGGCGCCGAACACGCTGACCGAGCCCGACCACAACAGGCTTGTCGCCGTGATAGGTGGGTCTTCCACCTGCACCCGGACAACGCCAGGTTTGGGCTTGGGCGTGTCGTTCTTGGCAAGCTCCTCGGCTGCCTGCTCGACCTTTTCGAGCGGACCGGGTTCTTCGCGCGGCCGACGCTCGACCAGCGCCGAGATGCGTCGCGCCCCAGTCGGCAACTGGTTGATGACCGTCAACGCCTGGTCCTGGAGTGCATAGGCTCCTCCCAGGATCGTTCCCAGCGTGAGGAGGATCATGAGCGCAGCGCCGATCCAGCGCGGCACCCGACGCCGTTCCAGCGCGTCCACCGGCGGGTCGAGCGCGTAAAACAGCAGCAGACCGAACGCCAGGGGCGCGAGCAACGCCTGCATGTAGTTCAGCAGGAAGATGGTGACGCCCAGGGCGATGACGATCAGCGAAACGGTTTTCGCGTCGAATTCGTCGAAGAGAGACACCTCGGGCACATCTGCGACCGGCGGCGACGGCGCGGTTTTCGGTAGTTTGTGTATCGAACTCATGCAATTCTCGACACGGCGCAGTCGTAAGAGCAATACACGTGCCTTGGAATCCCGTTTGCACGTCGCGGCTCGCATGGCCATACAGCCGACTGCGCGCGTACTCCCCCATAGACGCGGCACCCTCCGACTGCCGCGTCACCTCGCGCGCAGAGTACCGCGCAGATGGCGGGCCGGTCTGCATCAGCATCCAAAAGCGCGCAGGCAAATCGGCGTCCGGACGGTGTGGGCAAAGGTGCGGCAATTTATTTTTGCGTGGTGGATTTGGGCTGTCGCTGCCATCGTTTCTCTGGTGTACGACAACTGGGGATGGGCAATCGGGACCGGTCTCATGTCGGCGTTCGCGTTCCTCGCATGGCCGAGCGAAGTGCCCCCTCGCGTCGGTCTTGAACACGAGTTCAGCGTCGACGACGACGAGTTTCTGACGACGATTGCGGGATCGACGGGCATTCCGTTCTTCGAGGGAAACGCGATCGAGATTCTGAACAACGGCGACGAGTTCTACCCGTCGATGCTGGAGAGCGTCGCGCTGGCGCAATGCTCCATCACCGTCGAGGCGTACATCTACTGGGCGGGTGATATCGGCAGGCGGTTCGCGGACGCGTTCGCCGGCAAGGCGAAGGCGGGCGTCGGCGTGAAGCTGCTGCTCGATGCGCTCGGCTCGTCGACAATCGGCGATGAGATTCTCGAGATTCTCGATAAGGGCGGTTGCCAGCTCGCATGGTACAACCCCGTGCGGCCTGTACAGCCTCGGGCGCTACAATCACCGGACCCACAGGAAGTCGCTCATCGTTGACGGGCGGGTCGCCTTTACCGGCGGTGCCGGCATTGCGGACCACTGGATGGGACACGCGCAGGACGAGCAGCACTGGCGTGATACGCAGATCCGCATTGAAGGACCGGCGGTGATGCCGCTGCAGACCGGCTTCGCGCAAAACTGGTTGAAGGCGACCGGCGAGATCGTCACGGGGTTCGAGTTCTACCCGCCGATCGAGACTCCGGCCGGCAAGCTTGCCGTCCAGACGATTCTGAGCTCGCCCGAAACCGGCGCATCGACGGCTCGGACGTTCTACTATCTCTCAATCGCCGCGGCGCGCCGGACGATTGACATCGCGACTCCCTATTTCGTTCCCGATCAAGGTGCCATCGATCTGCTCATCGCCGCGAAGCGCCGCGGCGTCAGAGTGCGCGTGATGGTGGCGGGCGTCCACAACGACAATTGGATGGCGCGGCAGAACAGCGTGCGGCTGTACGGCCCGCTGCTGGAGGCGGGCATCAAAATATACGAGTACAACCACACCATGCTCCATCAGAAGACGATGGTCGTCGACGGCGTCTGGTCAACGGTCGGGACGACGAATTTCGACAGCCGATCGTTCGCGCACAACGAAGAGAACAACGTGTGCGTGTGCGATAAGGATGTCGCGAAAAAGCTGGAAGCGATCTTCGTCGAAGACATCAAGGGCTGCGAAGCGATGACGCTCGAGAAGTGGCGGGGCAGGTCCTTCCTGGCGAAAACGCTCCAGGGGGTCGCGTCACTACTGCAGGAACAGGTCTGACCACCAAATCCCGGGATTAGGGATTAGGACGTCCTAATCCCAAATCCCTTGTCCCCAATCCCTTATCCCTTAACCTCGTCCGCGTCAGTTCGAGCTAGTTTGGATCGTACGAATGGTAGTGGCGGCCGTCTCGATCGGAGCCGGTGTCGCGAACATCCAGGTTTATGTCGCTCCGCAGCCGGTAGGACAGCAGGGTCTCCGCAGGAACGTTCACGCGCCGTCCTTTGGTCAGAATCTGTGCGCCGGCGCCAACGGCCGCACCCGCTGCGGCGCCCGCCGCCGCTCCGTCGCCGCCGCCGATCACTGCGCCAAGAATCGCACCGACTAACGCTCCGCCGCCCACATTACGCGCGGTCTCTTTGTTGGCACCGATGCCGCTGTTGCGGACATCGACGCCGCCGGCATCCACACGGTTTCCCGTCGCGTCAACGCCGTAACGCCGGCCGTTGACGGTCACCGAATCGAAATCGAGCACCAGGTCGTTGTCGCTATCGCGGCGGATGACAAGCTCTGCGGTCGCGCCACGCGGGATCGCGAGACGCCCTTGTGTGTCCCGTACGTCATTCTCGACGGTGCCGGTGAAGATGCGCCCGTCCATCGACTGCGTATCGATCGGTTCCGTCGTCCGTACCTGAATCGATGTGCCCGCCGGAATCGGGTTGATGTAATCCCACGACTGTGCCGAGCCCAGTGCGGGCATGAGGAGCGCCACTGCTGCAACGGCAGTCGTCACTCTCGCGAACTTCTCTTTAAGCATTGTCCCTCCCAAATGCCTTTGGAAGTGCAAGCACAGGGCCAAGGGACAGAACTAGCGATGAACACTCGCAGGAGGCTACATGGTGTTTACCGCGGCCGGTCTGGGTCGGTTCCGCGATTCTTTTCCTCGCCATGGTGGACACTGCGCGTGTACGCGAGAGTCCGCTTGCCCGACAGACTGTTTGTTACCAAGACAGTTCCTGCGCGTTGAGGTGTTTCAGTGCCGAGTCGTGTGGATGCCTGCGAGCAGCTTCTCCGTCGGGACGATCTGGAATTCGCTCATCGCCTCGCCGACCAGCTTGTGGAGGTCGGCAATCTGCTCCTTGGTGAACTCCATCCGAATCATGCCGAGCCTGAGCGTGATATGTCCGCACGCGCACCGGCTGTCATGCCAGTCGACCGCATTCATGGTCATGATCGATTAGGCGGCCTTCGGCATTGTTGCCTCGCGCGCGCGTTTCCGCCACGCGCTAAACCGTCGCAGTGCCAACGCAAGCCCCGTCCACACGAGAACAGCCCCGCCCGCTGTCACGACACCTGCAACCGTCTGGCCCGTCAAACCGTAGACTTCACCCGTGTGGGCAAAGCGCAGCCACGTGCGTGCACGTCGCCCCGGAGACTGGCTGGAGTACGGTTCCCACCGCACAGTTTCACCGGTTCGACGATCAAGCGTGAGCGTTGCGCGCTTCTGCGGCTGCCCACCGTCACCGGAATCAAGCGTGAGGACGACGCGGGGCGAGTTGGCTGCCGGCAACGAGACGCTGATGCTCTTCCACCCGGGCATCTGCGTCGCGGCTTTTGCAACCATCGCCTCGAGCTGGACACCCTCGAATTGCGGCCGCGCAGGCTGGGCGCGCTCGGCGTCATTGCCTCTCCGGGCGGCCCCTTCTTCGAGCGCGCCTGGACCAGTTCCCCTCGCACTCGGGCCGGCACCGCGCCCACCCGGTCCGCCCCCTCGCGCCGCGCCTCCTCCGCCAGGAGCTGGCGGCGCTTCGCCGTACGCGCGGTAGACGAGCCCGGTTGCCCACGGGTATGAGATCACGACGCCACCGGCCACAATGATCGCGAGCGGAATCGCCGACCAGAATCCGATCGTGTTGTGCCAGTTGAAATCACGCGCCTTGCCGCGTAGTCCTCCCTTGAACCAGGTGATGCTGCGCACCGCGGTCCACTTCCAGGAACGAGGCCACCACAAAAAGAGGCCGCTGACGACGATGAAGAGGAATGCGAGATTCGAGGCGCCAGTGACCGCCCGGCCAAGAGGACGGCTCGCGCCGGACGCAGCGACGTAGCGGTGCCATTCCACCATGACGCGAAAGAACGCGCGCACACTTTGCCCGTTTCCCTCGCCGAGCACGGCGCCGGTGTAGGGATCGACGAACAACTGCCGGCCGGCGCCGACGGTAAGAGATGCAGGTGCCGTCGGCTCCGATCGCACCATCACGGCCGTCGGCGATAAATCGGGCCGTAGCTCGGCCACCCTGGCAATGATCGCGTCGGCGGAGAGCCTATGCGGTCCCGGCTGGATGTAATACCCGCGCGTGTCGGCCCATGCGGTGATCTGCCGTTGATAGGTCAAAAGAGCGCCGGTCACCGACATGATGAAGATGACGATCCCGGCGACGACACCGCACGCCAGGTGGAGCCAGAACAACAGGGTACGCAGTTTCACGAGCGCCTCACATCTCCGCCCACTGGCGGAGCAGGTTGTGGTACACCCCAGTCAGCTGCACGACGGACGGATGCGCTGGCACGTCGCGCGAGAGCTGCTGAATGGCTACGTCGAGATCGAACAGCAGCGTCCGGCGGCCGTCGTCACGAATCATGCTTTGAATCCAGAAAAACGACGCGACGCGCGCGCCGGTGGTGACGGGGGTCACGCTGTGAAGGCTGGAAGAGGGATACAGCACCATGTCGCCGGCCGGCAGCTTCACCCTGTGCACGCCGTAGTTATCCTCGACGATCAGCTCTCCCCCTTCGTAATCGCCAGGATCGGCGAGGAACAGCGTCGCGGAGAGGTCGGTCCGGATCCGGTGACCAGTGCCGCCAATCTGCCTGATGGCGTTGTCGATGTGATTGCCGAACGCCTGCCCACCCTGATAGCGATTGAAGAGCGGCGGAAATACACGCAGCGGCAGCGCCGCCGACACGAAGAGCGCATTGCGCTGCAGCGCCGTCAGGATCATGTCGCCGATTGTTTCAGCGGCCGCAGAACCCTCGGGCAGCTGCTGGTTCCTCTTGGCGCGGGCCGACTGAGGGCCGGCGGTTACCTTGCCGTCCACCCAGTCAGCGGTGTCGAGCAGCTCGCGCACGCTCGACACCTGTTCCGCGCTCAGGAGATCGGGAATCGTCAGCAGCATGCCTTGCTCAGAAGTGCACGGTCGACGTGATGATGGCCGATCGCGGAGTGCCCGGGTTGTAGCGGCCGCCGTTGTTGTTGACGTTCCTGATGTAGAGCTCGTCGGTGATGTTGTTGACGTTGAGCCTCAGCGTGAGGTGCGTGTTCAGGTCGTACGCCGCCATGGCATCGATCACCGAGTAATTCGGCACGCGAATCGTGTTGGGCGCGTTGACGAACACTTCATCCATGTAGCGAAGTCCACCGCCGAGCGTGATACCTCCGGACAGTGCGTACGTCGTCCAGAAGCTGCCGGAGAACTCCGGCGTCAGAACCAGGCGCTTGCCGTTGTTCAGCGGGTTCTGGGTAATCTGCCGGGTATTCAGATACCCGAAGCTGGCCATCACCTGCCACTGCGGCGTAATCTGCCCGAGCGAGCCGATCGTAAATCCCTGAACGCGCTGCCGATCGTCCTGGTTGAAGATTGGCGGAATCGCCGTGGCGTCGACCGTATAGATCACGTTCTCGTTGTCGGTGCGAAACACGGCGCTGGTGAGCGTCAGTTTGTTTTCGTAGAAGCCTATCTTGCTGCCGATCTCGTAGTTGCGGGACTTCTGCGGATCCACATTCGGGTTGTTCTGATTGTTGGGCTGGCTGCTGAGTGTGAAATTCGCAGTCCCCGGGGGCGTGACAGTGGATCCAAACGAGATATACACGTTGGCCGCGCTGGTGAGCTGATAGAGCACGCCCGCCTTGCCGCTGAACAGGCCATCGGTGGTCGACAGGTCCGTCGTCACGACGCCGGCCGCGTCTTCGGCCTTGTAGGTGGCATCGTAGTACTCCCAGCGCAACCCGGCGTTGAACTGCCAGCGATTGCCGAGGTCGACCGTGTCGAATGCATACAGGCCGACGGTGCTTGTACGTCCTCTCGTGTTCGCAAGGCCACGCTCTGGCGCAAAGCCCGTCACGGGGTCAAACGGATTGGGACCGTAGATGCTGGCGGGCTCCCGCGTGCCAATGCCAATCAAGGCCGGGGCGAACTGCTCTTCGGACGCGAAGTCCAGACCCATCGTGGCCGCGTGCTGTATCCGGCCGGTCACAAATCTGGTCACGGCGCTCGTCTGATTCGACAGGATCCAGTTCTCGCGTTCGTTGCCTTGCCGCGCCAGCGTCACTGTCTGCGTGTCGGGCAGAAAAGCCGCCGGGTTCTGAATCGTCGTGATGACCGCCGTGCGGTGCGTCTGGTTGTAGCGGGTCTGGTTGCGCAGAGTCATGTTGCTGTTGAGGTCGTGCTCGACGCGGCCGGTATAGTTTTCCTGCGAGACCTTGTCGAAATCGGGTTCCACGCTGCCGTAGAAATTCTTCTGATCGACCGGGTTCGTCGCGATCACCGTCGTCGGCGCCAGTTGCGTCTCGGACCAGGCGGAACCGGGGATTCCGTAGTCGGGCAGATTGTCCTGCCGTGTGATCTGAACGGCTCCCGTGACGCGCGTCGT
Organism: Vicinamibacterales bacterium; assembly: GCA_963784045.1. Taxonomy (GTDB): domain Bacteria; phylum Acidobacteriota; class Vicinamibacteria; order Vicinamibacterales; family JAMQPK01; genus JAMQPK01. Next base: position 71,045 of record CAWAPZ010000002.1, on the reverse strand, counting down.
GGTGTTCAGGCCCAGGGCGATCGATGGTGCGATCGACTTGTTGTTGCGCGACACGTAGTCCCGGCCGGAGACGCCTCCGTCTTCCCAGAGTGCATTCAGCCGCAACGAGCTGTGGCCAAGCCAGCTGTCGGGAGCAGCAGGCGTGAGCGCGTGATTGAGATCGACCGTGGTACGGTTCACACCGCCGCTGGCGTAGCCGTAGCTCACTGCGTACGCGGACTCCGCCAGCGGCGCCTTGGTCACCATGTTCACGTAGCCTGCCGCGTTGCCGCGTCCGACATCCGATCCGGTCGGGCCCATGAACACTTCGATCTGTTCGAGGTTGTAGACGTCGCGCGACATCAGTCCGTCATCACGGACACCGTCGACAAAGAGACTGTTGCTGGCGCTGAAACCACGGAGATTGAACATGTCGCCCGAGGTGTTCGACGCGCCTCCCCCTTCGCCCGCCTGGAGGCTGATGCCCGGAACGTTGCGCAGCGCTTCGCTCAGCGTGGTCACACCCTGAGCCTCCATGGCCGCACGCGGGATAACTTCGATGGTCTGCGGCACCTCCATGAGCGGCTGAGAATAGATTGGCGACGAGGGCTTGGGCTGTGGAATGCTGCCGGTTACGTCTACTGCTTCCGACGCCAGTCGAATCTCGAGCGACACGCTGTTGGGCCCGGTCGAGCGCGATGTCACGCTCGTGCCGTCGATCGCACGCCTGATCGCCTCGAGCGGAGTGAACATGCCCGACACTCCGGACGAGGAGATGTCGGCAATCGCGGGGTTGGTGACGGCGATGCTCACACCGGCGATGCGCTCGATCTCCGCGAGCACCGCGCGGAGCGGGCCGGCTGGAATGTCGAAACGCATCTGACGTTGGTCGCCGGCCGGCGCCTGATTTGCCTGCGCGCGCGCGAGCCGCGTCTCGCCTGGCACCGCGATGCGCAATGACTCGAGCTTGCGCCCGAGATCCGCTGCATGGGCCGGCCCGGCCAGTCGCGGCGCGAACGCCGCAGATGCCACGAAGACACCCGTCACGGCCCAGTGCGATCGGGATTTCCTGCTGTGGTGCTTGTGACGAGTGACGCGAGCCATCGCAATCTCCTTGTGCCTCGGAGTGGCGACGACTGCAAGCGGGCGGCTACAATGGGCGAGCCGAGCGCGTCATACGCCACGCGTGTGATAACGGTCTCCAGACCCTGCGTTTCGGTGCGCCTGCCGGGTGTTCACGCACCCGGCAGGTTTTAAGGTCTTTGAAACTGAGACTCAGTCTCAATTTCTCCAAGACTGTATATCCGACTAAATCGGTCGGTCAAGAAAAAAGATCACCGTTCAGAAAACCAGCGGGTCTTTCCTATCGGGGAAATCTGATCGATACCGTGCCGACTCGCGCGTGGAGAAGCACGTTCGCGAAACAGGGTGAGTGACGACGGCGTAATTACGAAGGATGGATATAGAATAACCGCCTTAGGAGTCAACTACATGCATGTATCGAGAGCGATCCGCCAGTCATTCTTGACGCTATTAACCGCTTTATTCGCAACTGCGGCGTTCGCGCAGGCGACGTCCACTCCGGCCAAGCCCGCAGGGGCTCAGGACAAGCCCGCGGGGACGCAGGACAAGCCCGCAGGGACTCAGGACAAGCCCGCAGGACAGTTCGAACCGCGAGTTGGCCAGCCAGGCAAGGACGTGGTGTGGGTGCCGACTCCCCAGGCGCTCGTCGACAAGATGCTCGACATGGCAAAGGTCACCCCCAACGACTTCGTCATCGATCTCGGATCCGGTGACGGACGGACGGTCATCACGGCCGCCAAGCGGGGCGCCACCGCCATGGGCATCGAATACAACCCCGACATGGTGGAACTGTCAAAGCGAAACGCGCAGAAAGAAGGCGTTTCAGCCAAGGCGACGTTCGTACAAGCCGACCTCTTCAAGGCCGACTTGAGCAAAGCGACCGTCATCACGATGTTCCTGCTGCCGAGCATCAACATGCAGCTCCGGCCATCGATCCTCAATCTGAAACCGGGCACGCGAATCGTGGCGAATACATTCACGATGGAAGACTGGGATGCCGACGAGACGCAGTCGGTGACCGAAGGCTGCTCGAGCTGGTGCACGGCGCTGTTGTGGATTGTGCCCGCCAAGGTACAGGGCACATGGAAAACGCCGCAGGGCAACCTCACGTTGACGCAGACGTTCCAGAACGTCACCGGTACCCTGAATGGCACTGCCATTACTGCCGGCAAGCTGAACGGCGACCAGATTTCCCTGACAGCGGGCGGCACCACGTACACCGGCCGCGTCAACGCCGCCGGCAACGCCATCGCCGGGGGCAACCTCAACGCGACGAAGGTGAATTAGGCCGACCTGAAGGTCGGCACTACGACAGTCGGAATACGAAGCGGTTGCGCACCACCGCAGTCGTAGTGCTGGCCTTCAGGCCAGCTGTGCGGTTTTTCTTGGCGGATTGAAAAACGGCGTGGGCGCGACCGTCGCGCCGACGCGATGCCTGACCGCTTCGACAGTCACTTCCATTTCAAGTTTGCTTCCTACCCGCGCTCCATCTCCCTCGACAGTCGCCAGCGCAATCATTTTTTTCAGGACCGGTGACCACGTGGTCGACGTGGCTTTGCCCACCTGCGCTCCATTGCGGTACACCGGCACCGCGGCACGCGATGCGGTCGCGGGCACTTGCGGGGGCAACTGCAGCTTCTCGTAGAGCGCCTCCACTTCCTCCCAATTGACGTTCAAACCGACAATCTGCCTGGCTGGCCCGCGCGCGTGCTCAGTCCGCAAGGCGGACTGCCCGACGAATGTCGCTTTGTCCAGCTGAACGAGCCTGCCCAAACCCATCTCGTAGGGTGAGTACTGCTGTGCGGCGATCAATGCTTTCCGCGAGCTGAAGAAATCCACTTCGATGAGCAGCAGGCCAGCCTCGATGCGTGCGACGTCGAGAGCGAGCATGCCCGCGGGGCGAAGATCGAACCGCCCGCCCGCTCCCATCAGCGCGTCCCAGACGCGAGTCGCATCGTGCCACGGCATCCAGATTTCGAAGCCGAGATCACCGGTGTAACCCGTGCGCGAGATGTCGACAGGAACGCCGGCGATGCTTCCGCTGGTGACTCGGAAATACTTCAGTCCCTTCACGTCCGACTCGGCCACCCTGGACAGCAAGGCGCCAGATGTCGGACCTTGCACGGCGAGGGCGGCGACGGTTTCCGACACGTCCTCGATCGACACGTCGAGCCCGACCGCGTTCTGCACGAACCATCGCAAACTTGGATCGGCGGCGGTCCAGCGATAGCGCTGCTCTCCCAGCCGCGAGACCGTTCCGTCGTCGATGACCTTGCCCTGCTCGTCGCACCAGGGCGTATAGATGACTTGTCCCACGGCCAACTTCGTCGCATCGCGCGTGATCAGCCGGTCGACGAGCTTCGTCGCGTCGCGTCCGGCGATCATGTATTTGAAGAGCGGCGACACGTCGATGAGCGCAGCCGCGTTGCGGATGGCGTTGTATTCGTGCTCGTGGTGGGTTTCGTAGGCGCTGACGGCGTAGTAGCCCGCCCAGTCGCGGTAGTTCAAGCTCTCGCACAGCGGGAGCGTGCGGTCGTGAAACGCGGAGCCGATCGGCATCAGGGTAGATTATAGTTTTTAGATTTCGGATTGCAGATTACAGTGAAACAGTACCGACGTCATCGTGATCGGCGGCGGCCACAACGGCCTGACGCACGCAGCGTACCTGGCGCGCGCGGGCAAGCGCGTACTCGTGCTCGAGCGGCGCCACGTGCTTGGCGGCGCGGCCGTCACCGAAGAGGTATTTCCCGGCTTCCACATCTCCGTCTGCTCGTACGTCGTGTCGCTCCTCCGGCCGCAGATCATTCGCGATCTCGACCTGCCCCGCCACGGTTTCGAAGTATTGCCCCTCGACGGCACGTTCACCCCGATGCCCAACGGCGACTACTTGTGGCGTGTCAACGACCACGGCCGGACGCGGCGGGAGATCGTCCGGCATTCGCGCCTCGATGCCGAGGCATACGACGAATACGGCAAGGCGATGATCGACATGGCGCGGTTCGTCAAGCCGACGCTCGACGTACCGGCACCGGATCCGCTGTCGCGTTCGCCATTCGATCTGCGCGAGCTTTTTCGCACAGGCCGGCGTTTCCAATCCATGTCGCCGGAGTCGCGGTACCGGCTGGTGCAGCTCATGACGATGAGCGCCGCAGATTTCCTTGACCAGTGGTTCGAAACGGACGTGCTCAAGGCAACGATGGCGGCCTCGGGCATCATCGGCACGTTTCAAGGTGTGCGATCGCCTGGCACCGCGTACGTGCTACTCCACCATTACATGGGCGAGATTGACGGCGCGTTCCGATCCTGGGGATTCGCGAAGGGAGGCACAGGCGCCATATCGAACGCAATCGCCGCAGCGGCCCGCGAACGCGGAGTCGAGATCCGTACCAGCTCGCCCGTGCGCAGGATTCTCGCCCGCAACGGTCGCGCCACAGGCGTGGTGCTCGAGAACGGCGATGAGATCCAGGCGGCGGCGGTGTCCTCCTCGCTCGATCCGCGCGTGACGTTCACCCGTTTTCTCGACCCGCGCGAACTGCCGGCCGACTTCGTGGACGAGGTACGCCGCTACAAGTTCCGCGGCTCGTCTGGAAAAGTGAACCTCGCGCTCGACGGGTTGCCGAACTTCACCAGCCTTCCTGGCGAGGGACGGCATCTTCGCGGCGCGATCTCGATTTCTCCGAGCCTCGAGTACATGGAGCGTGCCTACGATGACGCCAAGTACGGCCGGTACTCCCGACGGCCCTACATGGACGTCGTCATCCCGAGTCTCACCGATCCGTCAGTGGCGCCGCCTGGCAAACACGTGATGTCCTGTTTCGTGCAGTACGCGCCGTATCACCTGAAAGATGCAAACTGGGACGCCGAGCGCGAACGGTTCGGCGACGTGGTCATTGACACGCTCTCGGAGTACGCGCCGAATCTCAAGTCGCTGATTTTGCACCGGCAGGTCATCACCCCTCTCGATCTCGAACGCGAATGGGGACTGAGCGAAGGAAACATCTTCCAGGGCGAGCTTGCCCTCGAACAGCTGCTGTTCCTTCGTCCGATTCCTGGCTGGGCGAGGTATCGGACTCCTGTCGACAACCTTTATATGTGCGGCTCGGCCACCCATCCTGGCGGCGGCATCATGGGCGCACCCGGACGCAACGCGGCTCTGGAAATGCTCAAGTGACCGACGTGATCCTTATCGGCGGAGGCCACAACGGTCTGGCCGCAGCAGCCCTCCTTGCCCGCGGCGGCGCGAAGACGCTCGTGCTCGAAGCGCGTAACAGCGTTGGAGGCGCCTCGATCACCGACGAGATTCACCCCGGCTTCCGCATCTCGACACTCGCGCACGCGGCACAGCCGGCAGTGCGGTTGTTGGCGGAGTTGCGCCTGGCCGATCACGGCCTGGAACTGATCGAGCCCGATCCCTATCTCTTTGCTCCTGCTCCGGACGGCCGCAGTTTGCGGCTCAGCCGCAACACCGGTGACACGGTGAACAGCATCGCCACATTCTCCAAAGAGGATGCACGACGCTACCCGGATTTCCGCGAAACGCTCGAACGTCTGCGGCCCTTCGTCGGCGGCATGATGGCAAGCACGCCCCCTGAAGTCGAGCAGCCCTCGAATGCGGATTTGTGGTCGCTGCTGATGATGGGCCGCAGGTTCCGCGGTCTCGGAAAGAAGGATGCCTACCGCCTGCTGCGGTGGTCGCCGATGTCTGCCGCGGATTTCGTCTCGGAATGGTTCGAATCGGAACCACTGCGGGCCGCCATCGCAGCTGGAGGTATCTTCGGCACGTCGCTCGGGCCGCGTTCCGCAGGCAGCGCCGCCGTTCTGCTGATGCGGATGTGTGCGGGCGATGGAGCGCAACGCCTCGTGCGCGGAGGGCTCGGTTCGTTGACTGCAGCGCTTGCATCGGCTGCTCGAGCGGCCGGCGCGGAGATTCGTACAGGAGTCGAGGTCAGCCGGATCGAAGTGAAGGATGGGCGCGCGACTGGCGTCACGCTCACGTCGGGCGAGGAACTGAACGCGAAGGCAGTCGTTTCAAATGCCGATCCCCGGCGCACGCTCCTCGGCATGCTGGACCCGGTTCATCTGGCGCCGGGATTTCTGTTGCGCATGCGAAACTATCGAGCGGTGGGAAATGTCGCGAAGATTAATCTTGCGCTGAGCGGCCTGCCACGCTTCACGTCAGCAGCCGGCAAAGACGAGGCGTTGAACGGGTTCATCCACATCGGGCCCGAGCTCGATTATCTGGAGCGCGCGTTCGACTCGTCCAAGTACGGAGTGTGGTCACCTCACCCGTATCTCGAGGCGACGATTCCGTCGCTCACGGACCCGGCGCTCGCACCACCCGGCGGCCACGTGATGTCGATTACAGCGCAATATGCGCCGTACCGCTTGCGTCACGCGAGCTGGGACGTCGAGTCTGCCCCCTTTGCCGACGCCGTCATCGCCGCGCTCGCGGCCTACGCGCCCGACCTGCCGTCGTTAATTCTGCGTCGCCAGGTCATCACACCGGCCGATCTCGAGACGAATTACGGACTGACCGGTGGCCACATCTTTCACGGAGAGCTCGCGCTCGATCAATTGTTTACAATGCGGCCGTTGCTCGGGTGGGCACGCTATCGAACGCCAATCCGGGGTCTCTATATGTGCGGGTCGGGAACACATCCCGGGTACGGCGTCTCGGGCCTCTCTGGCATGAACGCCGCGCGGGAAATCCTCAAGGACCTTTGATGGGAGGCTGGAATCCAAGACTAGAATCTAAGAACTGAAGTCTAAGAACTGGAATCTGGAATCTGAGATCAGATTTTAGATTTTAGATCTCAGATTTTAGATTCAGATGTTTCAGATGCTAGATTTCAGTTTCTAGATCCATAGTTGTAACTGCCTGGCTTTGTTCGCCGAGCCCTTCGATCCCGAGCCGGACATGATTGCCCGCGCGCAGATAGACCGGTTCCGGCTTCTGCCCCATGCCGATGCCGGGGGGCGTGCCCGTGGAGATGATGTCGCCGGGATGCAGGCTCATAAAGCGGCAGATAAAGCTGACCAGGCGCGCGACTCCGAAAATCATGTGTCGCGTCGTGCCCTGCTGATAGCGGCGGCCGTCGACGTCCAGCCACAGGTCGAGATTCTGCGGATCGGTGATCTCGTCGCGAGTGACGAGCCACGGGCCAATCGGACCAAAGGTGTCGGCGCTCTTCCCTTTCACCCATTGGCCCGTGCCCTCGAGCTGAAACGCGCGCTCAGAGAGATCATTCACGACGCAGTAACCCGCGACGTACGAGAGCGCGTCTGCCTCGGTCACGTAGCGTGCAGGTTTGCCGATGACGACGCCCAGCTCGACCTCCCAGTCGGTCTTCTGCGATCCGCGCGGAATCACGATGCCGTCGTTCGGTCCGCAGATGGCCGACGTCGCCTTCATGAACAGGATGGGTTCGACCGGCACTGCCATGCCGGACTCGGCAGCGTGGTCCGAGTAGTTGAGCCCGATGCAGATGAACTTGCCCACAGCGCCCACGCACGGGCCGATGCGCACCCCGGGCTCCACGCGTGGAAGTCTCGAGGTGTCGAGCGATCGAAGGCGGGCGATCACATCCGGATGCAGCGACGGTCCCGAGATGTCCGGAATCACGCCGGCGAGATCGCGAATCTGACCGTCTGAACCGAGCACGCCCGGCTTTTCGGCCCCGGGCGGTCCATACCGAAGCAGCTTCATTGGTTTAGTATGTCGCGGGGCCCCACCCCCGCGACCTGCCACCTCGCGCTCGATGGATCCCCACTCGCACTCGGCGTTTGGTCGGACCGATCATCTGCTTGGTGTGGTCCCTGGACGCGGGGCCCCACCCCCGCGACCTGCCACCTCGCGCTCGATGGATTCCCACTCGCACTCGGCGTTTGGTCGGACCGATCATCTGCTTGGTGTGGTCCCTGGACGGGGCCCCACCCCCGCGACCTGCCACCTCGCGCTCGATGGATTCCCACTCGCACTCGGCGTTTGGTCGGACCGATCATCTGCTTGGTGTGGTCCCTGGACGCGGGGCCCCACCCCCGCGACCTGCCACCTCGCGCTCGATGGATCCCCACTCGCACTCGGCGTTTGGTCGGACCGATCATCTGCTTGGTGTGGTCCCTGGACGCGGGGCCCCACCCCCGCGACCTGCCACCTCGCGCTCGATGGATCCCCACTCGCACTCGGCGTTTGGTCGGACCGATCATCTGCTTGGTGTGGTCCCTGGACGCGGGGCCCCACCCCCGCGACCTGCCACCTCGCGCTCGATGGATTCCCACTCGCACTCGGCGTTTGGTCGGACCGATCATCTGCTTGGTGTGGTCCCTGGACGCGGGGTGGCGTCGCCGGGCGTCAGCCCGATGGCCCACTTGAGGGCTTCGAGATACATCTTCTGGATGTCTGGATCGTCCCACGTCTCCGCGAAGTGCCCGAAGTTCGACCAGAAGGTTCGCCCCTTGCCGTAGGTCCGCGCGAGCGCAACCGGCAAATCAGCGTCCTTGCGATGGTAGTTCGGGTTCTTGAGGTCGAGGCCCGCCGCGTCGAGATGCGCGAGAACGCGCACGCGCTCACGCGAGTAGGGTTTCTCGCGCAGCACGTAGAACTCCTCGCGCCTGGTAAAGGCGGGAGCGAAATGGCGCATCGCGGGAAAGTCGGGCGCATCGATCACGACCCGTCCTTCGAAAATGCCCCAGGGGTGGTTGTCGAAATACCCGCCCATCATGTCGCCGAACTCTTCCCACTGGTAGAAGGCCGCATTGCCGGTGTGCGCGCCGACGACACCCTTGCCATCTTCCTGGACGAAAGCGACGAAATCTTTCTTCTGCTGGGGCGTCCAGTCGCCCTCACCCGAAATGAACAGGAACACTGCGTCGAAGTCGTTCAGGTTCTTGGCGTTTCTCGCAGGCGGCGGAACCGGCTGCCTGGTTACCCACTGCGAGTCGGTGCGGATGTAGGTATCGTAGAGTCCCGACTGCCGGCCGAGTTGATCGATGACGGCAAGCGCGTGACCGATTGAGTCGTGTGTGTAGCCAGTGTGCGTGTCGGCGAGCGCCAGCACACGTTTTCTCGCGGGCTGCGAAGTCTGCGCATGAGCTGCAACGAACGCGGTTGCGAGGAGCGCCGCGGCTATCCAGCTACGCATGCCCACCGCCGGACGATTCGCGCGCGAGCAGCCGGGGCGGAATAATGACGCGCCGCGGTGCGTCTCTCTCGTCGCTGTCCAGGCCGTTGAGCAACAGCTCCGCGGCGTTCAAGCCCTGATCTCTTCGCGACCAGCTGACCGTGGTGAGCGGCACTTTCAGCAGGTCGCCGAGCGCGATGTCCCCGACACCGACAACGGCGATGTCGTCGGGCACTTTCAGCCCGGCTTCCCAGATTGCCTTCATCGCTCCGATTGCCGACGGATCGTTGACCGCGAACACGGCATCGATGCGCGGGCGCACCGTCAGCAGTCGCTTCATCGAGCGGTACCCGTCGCTTTCCATGAAGCCGCCCTCGACGAACCACTCCGGCTCGATCTGCATTCCCCGCACTCTGTGCGCCTCGCGCCAGCCCTTTTCGCGGCGCCTGGCGTGGACGACATTGGGCGCGCCGATGTGCGCGACCGCTTTGCGGCCAAGATCCAGCAGATGCGTCGTGGCGAGCGTCCCTACTCGCTCGTCATCCGTCAGCACGCGATGGCACTCGACGCGCGGATGATCGTCGCGATCGATCATCACGATTGCCGTACCGAGTCCCGTCAGTTGCCGCAGCAGATCCTCGTTCGCCGAACCGTGCACCGACGCGAGCACGATGCCGTCGACCTGGCGGCTGCGCAGCATCTCGAGCTCGGCCCGCTCTTTGCGCGGATCCTCGCCCGAGCTGCACAGCAACAATCCGTACCCGCGCACGCTTGCCACAGGCTCGATTCCCGCGATGATTTCCACGAAGAACGAATGCATCAGATCGGGTATGACGACGCCGATCGTATGGCTGCGGCGAAGCGTCAGACTCCGCGCGACGGCGTTTCTCTGATAGCCGAGCTCTTCGATCTTCGCGAGGACTCGGCCGCGGGTAGCCTGGCTGATATCGCCGTGATTGTTCAGGACTTTGGAAACCGTCATGACGGAGACACCGAGTTCGCCGGCGATCCGCCGCATCGTGGGTCGGGGCATGATTTGGGGCTGACTTTACCGGTAAAGCATATCAAATCCGCGCGCGCAACTATACAACGGCTACCGTGCCGCGCGCCAGATCTCGCCGTCTGGAAATCGATATCTCGTCCGTGTCTCCGGCTTGATCGTGATGCTGTAACCCGGCTTCATTGGCGGCATGTACCTGCCACGGCGGATCGTCACCGGTTCTTCGAAATGCTCGTGCAGGTGATCCACGAATTCGATCACCCGGCCTTCCATCGTGCCGGAAATTGCGACGAAATCGAACATCGATAGATGCTGAACATATTCGCAGAGACCGACGCCGCCGGCGTGCGGGCACACGCGAACACCGAACTTTGCGGCCATCAGCATGACCGCGAGGTTTTCGTTGACGCCTCCGAGGCGGCAACTGTCGATCTGGCAAAACGTGATCGCGTTGGCCTGCAGCAACTGCTTGAAGACAACGCGGTTCGCCGCATGCTCTCCGGTCGCGACACCGACCGGCGCAATCGCCCTGGCAATCCGCGCGTGCCCGAGGACGTCGTCAGGATGGGTCGGCTCTTCGGCCCACCACACGTCCAGGTGCGAAAGCGCCTTGATGCGCTCGATGGCTTCGTCCACGTCCCAGCGCTGGTTCGAGTCGATCATTAGTTTGTGCCGAGGCCCGATCGCCGCGCGCACGGCAGAGAGTCGCCGCAAATCGTCGTCCGGCCTGCCGCCGACCTTCACCTTGAAATGCGTCCAGCCGTCGGCGAGCGCCTCCTGGCACAGCCGGTGGATCTTCTCGTCGGAGTAGCCGAGCCAGCCCACCGAGGTGGTATAGGCGGGATATCCGTTTTTCAGAAGCTCTTCCTCGCGAGCTGCCTTCGTGGCGGCACGCTGCTCGAGAATCGATACCGCTTCCTCGGCAGTGAGAGCGTCGGTGATGTGATGGAAGTCTATGCACGAGACAAGCTGCGCGGGCGTCATGTCCGAGAGCAGCTTCCAGACCGGCTTGCCTTCGGCTTTGCCGTAGAGGTCCCAGACGGCGTTTACGACGGCGGCAAGCGCCAGGTGAATGACGCCTTTCTCCGGCCCAAGCCAGCGCAGCTGCGACTCGCCGGCAAGACCGTGCCAGAACCCGCCAAAGTTCGATGTGATGTCTTCGAGTGCACGACCGACCACAAGATGACGGAACGCCTCGATTGCCGCGGCACACACTTCGTTGCCACGTCCGACGGTGAACGTCAGGCCGTGCCCTTCGATGCCCGCATCGGTGTCGAGGATGACATACGCGGCCGAGTAGTCCGGATCGGTATGAACGGCGTCGCTTCCAACTTGATCCTTCGACGTTGGAAATCTGAGATCGAGAACCGAGAGCCCGGTAATCTTCATCGCGAAACCCTGGACCTGAAATGATCGAGTGCGACGGCAAACACGATGATCGTGCCCGTCACGATTTCCTGTACCCAGTTCGGCAGCCCGTGCTGTGAGCAACCGATCTGGATGAGCGTCATGATCCCGGCGCCCGCAATCGTTCCGACGACAGTGCCCTTCCCGCCCGAAAGGCTGCCTCCGCCGATGATGACCGCGGCGATAACGCCAAGCTCCGCGCCATTCGCAACAGTCGGATCGCCGACGGACAGCCGCGAAAATTCCATCACGCCGGCGAGGCCCGCGAACGCGCCGGCAATTGTATACACGGCGATCTTGCAGCGCTCCACTCGGACACCGCACAACCGTGCGGTGCGCTCGCTCGAGCCAATGGCAAACACGTGGCGGCCGAAGCGCGTGAATTGCAGCGTGATGGCGACCACGACCGCGAGTGCGATGACCACCCACAGGCCCCACGGAAGCAGGAGACCGCTGCCGTCACGCACCGTGCGCAGCATGCTGTTCAACCATGTCAACGGCGCCTCGAGACGACGCTCATCCGCGAGCCCTTTCGCGCCGCCGCGGACCAGGAGCATGGTGCCGAGCGTAATGATGAACGGCACGACCCGCAGCCCCGTGATCAACACACCGTTCATCAGTCCGCACAGCGCGCCGGCCGCGATCGAGCCGGTGGCGGCCACGAGCGGCCACGACCCACCGCGAAGCAGTTGCGCGGTAACCACAGTGCTGAGGGCGATGACCGACCCGACGGACAAATCGATTCCACCTGCGACGATCACCATCGTCATGCCCAAGGCGGCTACGCACACGATTGCGGTCTGGCGCGCCATCAGCTCGAGATTGGCCGGGCTGAAAAACTGCGGGCCGATGAGAATCCCGAACAGCAACGCGACCAGCCCGAGCCCCGCCAGGACACCCGCATCCTGAAATCGGGCTTGTCCGCCGTAGCGCACCGCGCGAAGGTGGATCACCGGACGCCTCCGGCCTGCGTGCCCTGAGGCGGCAGGCTGCCACCGGATGCTTCCAGCACCAGCGCGTGCTCGGTCCACTCCGACGCCGGCCGCGCCGAACCAAGCCGGCCGCGCGACATGACGGCGATGCGATCGCACACCGCGAGAAGCTCGGGGAAATACGAGCTCACGATGAGAACGGCTTTCTGTGGACGCGTTCCGCTGACGCTGGACGCGGCCAGACCATCACCAGACACCAACTCACCGATGAGTCTGTAGATCTCCGCCTTGCTGGCGACATCGATACCCCGCGTCGGTTCGTCGAGCACCAGGACATCGACGTCGTGGTGGAGCAGGCGCGCAAGCGCGATCTTCTGCTGATTGCCACCCGATAAACGCGACACTTGCTGAGTCGGTCCGGCCGCGCGTATCTGAAGCCTCCCCATCCAATGGCGTGCGCGCTCGCGCTGGCGGGACGGTGACACGAAAAAGCCGCGAGCCGGCCCTTCGAGGCGCGTCATCGTCATGTTGTCGGCGATGTTAAGGTTCGTCGCGAGTCCCTCTCGCGTGCGATCTTCGCTCAGCATACCCATGCCGTGGTTCCACCAATCGAACGGGGCGGCTGGTCCGCGGTGGACGCCGAGCTTCACCTCGCCGCGGCGCACTGCGTCGAGCCCGAACAGACCGCGCAGCAAGCGAGTGCGGCCCGCTCCCACAAGACCGGCGATGCCGAATATCTCGCCGCGGTGCAGCGTAAACGACGCGGGGGCCAGGCGCTCGGATGCGAGTCCTTCAACCTGCAAGAGCGCGTCGCCAACCAGCCTTGGCCCGCGCGGATACAAATCGTCCAGCGCGCGGCCCACCATCATCGAGACGATGCGATCGGCGGTCGTCTGGGATGTGACGCCCTCACCCGCATTGCGGCCGTCGCGCAACACGACAAAGCGATCGGACACCTGGGTCACTTCTTCGATGAAGTGCGAAATGTAGACAATCGCAAGCCCCTGCTGCCGAAGCCGGCGAATCAATTCGAAAAGCTTTCGGACGTCGCCGTGCGCCAGGCTGCTCGTCGGCTCGTCGAGCACGAGTACGCGACAGCCGCACGCAAGGGCGCGTGCGATCTCTACCAGTTGCTGCGCCGCCGGAGCGAGCTGGCCAACGGGCGCGTCGACGAGAATGTCGGAATGACCGAGCTGTTCGAGCGTTGCCGACGCGGTACGGCGCATCACATCGCGGTCGACGATGCCCGAGGCGCCAAGTACGCCGGGGCGCCTCGGCTCGACGCCGAGCGCGATGTTCTCCATCACGCTGAGATGCGGAGCGAGCGACAACTCCTGATAGATCATCGCCACGCCTGCCTTGCGCGCTTCGCGCGGATTGCGCGGCGAGAAAGGCGATCCGTGCAGCGTCATCACCCCGGCGTCGGGAATCGTCGCGCCGGCGAGAATCGCCATCAACGTGCTTTTGCCGGCGCCGTTCTGTCCGACAAGCGCGCACACTTCGCCGCTTCGCACGGCCAGATCGACGCCGTCGAGTGCGACGGTGCCACCGAACGCCTTGCGCACGCCGCGCATGTCGAATTGCGCGCCTGCCTCGCCGAAGCGGCGCGAAGGCGGGGCTACGGTTTCAACCATCGGGCCAGATCGGGCTGGAGCAGCTCCTTGACGGCGGGGTCGGACATCTTCTCGCGCGTGATGAGCTGCGCCCCGGTGTCGACACGCTTCTCCACCGGTCGCCCGTGCAGGTGGTCGACCATCGACTTGACGCCGAGGTAGCCCATCTTGACCGGATCCTGGACGACAAGGGCGTCGATGTGCCCGTCGCTCAGGCCTTTCACGAGAGTGTCCGATGAGTCAAAGCCAATGAACTTCACTTTGCCGGCCCATCCGCTCGACTGCAGCACGCGCAAGATCGCGAGCGTATTCGATTCGTTCGAAGTGAAGATGCCGTCGAGATCCAGCGAGCCATCGGGCCTGCGGAACTTATTGAACAGCGCCTCAGCTCGCTTGTACGCGCCTTCGACAACGGCGCCGCCGTACTGGTTCGAGCTCAGGATCTGGATGTCCCCGTGCTTGGCGATCACCTCCAGAAAACCCGCTTCGCGCTCCTCCGTGCTCGCCGAACCTTCGGCGTAGCGCAGCATCACGATGCGTCCTCCTTTCGGCAGCATCGCCGCCATGGCTTCTGCCGCGAGCCGACCACCCTGCCTGTTGTCGGTCGCGACGAAGCTGACGTAGTCACCGCCTTTCAATCCCGAGTCGATGATGACGACCGGTATCTTCGCTCGCACCGCCTCCTGCACTGGTCCAACCAACGCCGCTTCGTCGAGCGGCGCCAGCACAATGCCCGACACCCCGCGGGTGATGAATCCCTCGACTTCGGAAATCTGCGAGGCGCGGTCGTCTTCGCGGAGGGGACCTCGCCAGATGATGTCGACATCGAGCTCCTGTGCCGCCTTGGCCGCGCCCGCATGAATGCTCTGCCAGAAGACGTGCGACGTGCCCTTTGGAATGACGGCGATCGTCGTCTTCCCCGTCTCGGACGGGGACGACGAGCTGCACGCGCCGAAGATGGACGCCAGGAAGATCGTGAGCGCAATAGGTGCGACGGCGCGATGCTTCATACGAGCTCTCCTGCGCCCTTTGCCAAGCTCAGGGCGCCTCGAGTGTGCCGAGGGGCGTGCAGATGCCACAAGCGCGCCGCGTTCCCACCCATGACGGCGTCTCGCTCTGAGACCGGCCTCGATGCCATGTAGTCGTCGCACGAGCGCGATGGTTCGTGCGTAATCCGCGGCCAGCGTGCACACCGGCCAGTCAGAGCCAACGAGCAATCGATCAGCGCCGAAACACTCAAATGCGACGTCGAGATACGGCCGAAGGTCGTCCGTCGTCCAGTGCATCCAGTCCGCCTCGGTGACGAGCCCTGACAACTTGCAGTACACCAGCGGGAATTTCGCGAGCTGCCGTATCCCCTTTTGCCACTCGCGTATCTCGCCACGCCGGATGTCAGGCTTTGCCAGATGATCGAGCACGAAGCGCTGCCGGCCGAACCGCGCGACAAGCTCGGCCGCGGCGGGCAAATGTCTCGGGTAAATCAGGATGTCGTAGCTGAGGCCGTGACTTTCGAGCAGAGAGATACCGCGACAAAAATCCGGCCTCAGCATGAAGCGGTCGTCGGGCTCGTCCTGCACGATATGGCGAACGCCCACGAGCTTCGCGTGCGCGGCGAACCGCGACAACTGCTCTCCGGCGTCCTCTGCCTGCAGATCGATCCAGCCAATGACTCCTAAGACGAAGGGATTCGCATCCGCCAACTCGAGCAGCCACTCGGTTTCGCCGAGCGTCTGGCGGGCCTGAACGGCAATGCAGCCGTCGACCGATGCGCGCTCCATTTCGCGACGGAGTTCCGGCGGCAGGAAATCGCGACGCAAAGCGCTCATCGCATCGTCTATCCAGCCGTATTCCGCGGCGGTGTAGCGCCAGAAATGATGATGTGAATCGATTCGCATTGATCAGGTCCGGCTAAGGCCGGACGCTACCTACTGATCTTCATTCGTTTTTCGGCTTTCGTTATTCGTTTTGCTACACCGGTGGAATCGGCGTTCCACCCGACGCGCTCGACTGATAACACGCTTCGACCAGCGCCATCGTCCGGATGGCGTCGTCCACGGGCGAAACCAGCGCTGCGTCTTCTCCGGCGACGAACCGCTGGAGATTCGACATCGGTCCCTCGAACGCCTCGATGAACCACGAGCCCCTCAACGTGACCGGGTGCCATGGGCCGTTCCCAAGCGCCACTTCCAATGTGTCGTGCGGCCCGTTCGGGTAGTCGATGTTCACGCCGAGCGTCAGCTGAGCCGCGCCGGAAGTGCCCTCCACTTTCAGGAACGAGGTGCTGTGCGTGCCATGCTGCTGGTGCGTATGGTTGAGCAGCAGAGAGCAACGCAGCGCGTTGCCATAGTCGAGAATAATCGTGCTGCGCGTATCTTCGAACTCGGGCATCGACGGGTGCGCGACAGCGCGGCAGTACACGCCGCGGGGGTCCCCCACCAGCGCGCGGATCGTGTCGAGATAGTGAATCGAGTGATAGAGGATCTCGAGACGCGGCGCGCCCTCGAGAAATTTCCAGAGATGCCACGGCTGTTTCACGATGAGGCGCACTTCGATGTCTACGACATCGCCGAGCTCGCGGCGACCAAGCAGATCGTGAAGCGCCAGGACATTCGGACTGAAACGAAGCTGGAAATTCATCGCCGCGACAAGGCCGCGCTCGCCGCAGATATTCACGATCGAGCGCGCCGCGGCGAGATCTTCGCCCATCGGTTTCTGAATCAGGACTGCCGCGCCGCGCGGCAGCTCGCTCAACACGCCGACAATCTGGTCTCCTGGAACGGCAAGATCGAAGATCGCATCCGATGCGAGCGCCGTATCGGCCAGCGACGAGAACACGGTCTTCACGCCGAAGCGGGTGGCGGTCTCTCGCGATGCTTGCGGATTGGTATCGAAGATGCCCGCAATCGGGAACTTGAGGCGTTGATACACGGGAAGGTGTGCCGTCCGTATAACGCCGCCCGCCCCGATGATGGCGATCGGGCGTGGCCGCGACGGCACCGGCCATGCCTGTCGGAGATGCGTCATCGCCCGATGTTCAGGACGTGCGCGACCGATCGGCGACGTGGGCAATGGCGGGTTCCCCCTGCTCGAGATGAAAGACCGGTTCCATGACAGCCCACCACTCGCCCGCGCCTGCCTCGGCCGCCGGCTCCTGGAGCGACTTCATCAGACGTTCCCATTCAGCAACGCGCGGGCTCGACGACGCATGCGCCCTGAACGCGTCGCGATAGTCGCGGCCGTCGCGCATCTCGACGACCATCACGAGGCGGCGGCCCAGAAGGTAGATGTCCATCTGCTCGACGCCGACGCGCCGGAGACTCGCCTGAACTTCGGAAAAGACGGCGCGGTGATGACGCCTGTACTCGTCAACTATCGCGGGATCGTCTTTCAGGTTGAGCGTAAACACATGGCGCTCGGGGCGGCTCATTGATTCAGCACCCCTCCATCGAGAGGGTACGCCTGTCCCGTGACGAACGACGCTTCGTCCGAGCACAGATACAACGCCAGATACGCGACCTCCTCCGGCGTCCCCATACGCCCCATCGGCTGGTATTCCGCCAGTTCTCGCAGCACCTCGTCCTCGCGGCCCGGGTAGTTCTTCTTCACGAAACCATCGACAAACGGCGTGTGGATGCGCGCGGGGCAGATGCAGTTGCATCGCACACCCTGCTTGACGTAGTCGATCGCGACGGACTTGGTCATCGTGAGCACGGCGCCCTTGGTCATGGAGTACGCAAAACGATCGGGCACGCCGATGAACGACACGATTGACGCCATGTTGAGGATGACGCCGCCACCCTGCCGGACCATCACTGGCATCGCGGCCCGCGTGCACAGGAACACGCCCTTGACGTTCACGCGATACAGGCGGTCGAGGTCGTCTTCAGAGGTGCGCTCGATGCTGCCGACATGCGCAATCCCGGCATTATTAATCAGAATGTCGAGGCGCCGCGTCCGCGCGACGACGCGCTCGAACGCCGACGTGACCGCTGCGGCATCGGATACGTCGCATGCCGCGCCGTCCGCGCTGCCGCCGCCGGCGACAATCGCCGCCGCCGTGTCGCCCGCAGCCCCGCCATCTATGTCGAGCACCTCGACATGGGCCCCCTGCCGGCCGAAGAGCGTGGATATTGCCTTCCCAATGCCAGATCCGCCACCGGTGACGACGGCG
This sequence comes from Vicinamibacterales bacterium, assembly GCA_963784045.1. GTDB lineage: Bacteria > Acidobacteriota > Vicinamibacteria > Vicinamibacterales > JAMQPK01 > JAMQPK01. Next base: position 52,740 of record CAWAPZ010000002.1, on the reverse strand, counting down.
ACTTTCCCACTGAGTGTGAACACGGTATCGCAGGCGTGGAAGTACCACAGATTCCAGCGAAAGTCAACGATTTCTGTTTACTTTATCGGTAAAGTGGGAAGACTACTGGAGCAGGGCCGCGATTCCAAGGAGGACGGTAGCCGTCATGACTCCGACGCCGACCGAGAGGCCGACGACCGCCGAAATGAGCTGAACAAATCCGGTGCGTGGTTCCATAATCTCTACCGCCAGATAAAGCACCTTTGATGCCAACCCAATTGGTGCTTGTCTAGCGCGATTTTTAGTATGGAATGTGGACAGTGTGTCTGATAAGCGTTACAAAATTCCCATAATGAGCCACAGAACGCTGATCGTGACCCTGTGGCTCGCTTTGCTCGCCGGGGCGTTCTTTACCTACACCTTCCATCGCGATGCGCTCCGCGAGCTGTTTCTACGGCTCTCCAGCGCGCCGCCGGCGTGGGCGTACGCGGCGTATCTCGGGCTGGGCTGCCTGCGCGGATTCACGCTGATTCCCGCGACGTACCTGGTTCTGGCCGGTATGCTCGTTCTGCCGCCGCTGCCGCTGTACCTGCTCACGCTTGCCGGCATCGTCGTCTCGTCGGCGGCGGTCTATCACTTTGCTGAGGCGATGCAGCTCGACCGTTTCTTCGAGCAGCGATACGCCTCGCACGTGGGACGTCTTCGTGCGGTGTTGAAACGTCGGGAATTGCCAATCGTGATCGCGTGGAGCTTCTTTCCGATCGCCCCAACCGACCTGGTTTGTTATGTGTGCGGAGCGCTGAGGGTTGACGTCAAAAAGTGCCTTCTGGGCGTGGCAATCGGTGAAGGGACGATTTGCGCGATCTATATTTTTGTCGGCGCGCAGGGCCTGGCATGGCTGCGCTAACCTTCTTGTCGGCGGGCCGTAATAGAAGACAATGAGAAGCCTGCAGATTTTCGCGCCCGTCGTGGCACTCCTGATGGCCGCCGGGGTATCCGAGGCACGCCAGCAACCTGCGCAGCCGGCCCGGCAGGAAGCCCCCGCCACGCCCCAACGCCCACAATCTCCGGCGGCGCCGGCCCAGTCGTCGCCGGGCTTCCTGCTTGCCGAGCAGCCTGATGCCCGGGAGACGCGTGAGAGGCTCCGCGACGTGTTGAACCAGTATCCGCCGTCTGTTCGCGAGGTGCTGCGCATCGACCCAACGCTGCTCTATCGGCCCGACTACCTCGCCACATACCCCGTCCTCGCCGCATTCCTCGAGCAGCACCCGCAGGTTGCCCACAACCCGGGATTCTTTCTCGGCGAGTGGCGAGCGCCTGAAGAAAACACCGCAACCGGTCAAGCTTTTCGCGAAGTGGAGAGAATGTTCGAGAACCTGACCGTCGTCCTCATCATCGCCACGATCACCGCCGGGATTGTGTTTCTGATTCGCACGGCAATCGAGCACCGGCGATGGCAGCGCACGATGCGCGCGCAGACGGAGCTCAACGCGAAGCTGATCGATCGGTTCTCGTCCAGCGACGAGCTCCTCGCGTATCTTCAATCTCCGGCTGGAAAGTCACTCATCGAACCTGCTGTCGTGCCGCAAGCCGGGCCGCGGCCTATGCCGATGAACGCGCCTCTCAGCCGAATTTTCTGGTCCCTGCAGTCGGGCATCGTCGTGTCAACGCTCGGCGGGGGTCTGATTTTCGTGAGCCGTGGCGTAGCGACCGACGAGTTCGCGCAGTTGCTCTATGGCGTCGGGATCGTCGTCTTGACGATCGGTCTCGGCTTCACCATCTCGGCGGCAGTGTCCTACAGCCTCTCGCAGCGGCTTGGCCTCATTCACTCGATCTCTGCGCGCTACAGCGGTGAGGCGCCGGGATCATGACGCGGCGACTCCTGTCCTACGCGTTTCCATTCATGGACAGCCTCGATCCGCTCGCGCAGGCTCCTGACGCCTCCGTACTTGATGCGACGCTGCACATGGACGAAGAGACGTTTCGCGGCTTCTACGGTCGGACGGCGGGCATGCTGTGGGCCTATCTCGCGCGCGCAACCAGCGACCCGGCCGCGGCCGACGACCTCCTCCAGGAAGCGTACTACCGTCTCCTTCGAACCACGACGACATTCGAGTCGGATGAACATCGCAAGAATTACCTCTTCCGCATCGCGACGAACCTGATTCGCGATCGCGTCCGGCGGCCAAGGATCGACAATGCTCAGCTGCCGGACAATGGAGCGGGAGACATTCCTGCCGCGGGCGACCTCGCGCGGCAGACACAGCAGCGATCGGACCTCGACCGCGCGATGGCGAAGCTCAGCCAGCGGGAACGCGATCTGGTCTGGCTGGCGTATGGGCAGGGGTCAACCCATCAGGAAATCGCCGGTGTGCTGGGCCTGAAGACAGGCAGCATCAAGCCGCTTCTGTTCCGCGCGCGCCGGAAGCTTGCGAGGATCTTGTCGTCATGAGGCTGCGCGAGTGTCAGTGTGACAAACCCGAGTGCCCGACGTGCGGACCGCTCGTTGCGCTTGCCGGACAGATACGGCGCGAGTTCGAGCATACGCAGAGCCAGGCCCGCGTGCCGACGCCGGAAATTGTGTGGTGGCGAGCGCAGATGCGCGCCCGCGAGGAAGCGGCACGGACCGCCGCGCGGCCTATTGTCTTCACCCAGGCTCTTGCGGTCGCGGCCCTCGTTGGGCTTCTCGTGTCGGTCCTCGGGCGCCTCACGCTCCCCGCGATGAGGTGGTCGGAACTCTCGCTGCAGACCGGTCTTCCCCTCGTGCCCATCGTGATCGCGGCGGTCTGCTGGCTCGTGGTCGCGCCTGCCGCCCTGTACTTCGCGTTCTCTCGCGACTGACTCAGGCGCTATAATCCGCCCGTTCTCCCTTAATCTTGCCCTTTGTCGAAAGGCGGTGGACGGATGGCGCGCCTCCCCAGGTTGCTTCTTGTCGGTGTCCTCGCGGCGGTGATCGCGCCCTTAAACGGCCAGTCGCCCGCGGCCGGGAAGCCCAGCATCAACAACGGCGAGTGGCCCGACTACTCCGGCGACCTCCGCGGCTGGCGATATTCGCCGCTCGACCAAATCAACGCCTCGAATTTCAACCAGCTGCAGGTGGCCTGGCGTTTCAAGACCGACAACCTCGGCCCGCGCCCCGAATACAAGCTCGAGGGCACGCCGCTGATGGTCAAAGGCATGCTGTATACGACCGGCGGAACGCGGCGATCGGTCATATCGCTCGACGGAAGGACGGGCGAGCTGAACTGGTCACACAGCTTGCGCGAGGGACAACGCGCAGCGGTATCGCCGCGGCAATTGTCCGGGCGCGGCGTGTCGTACTGGACCGATGGGAAAGGCGACGAACGCATCATTTACGTGACGACGGGCTATCAGCTCGTCGAGCTCGACGCAAAGACGGGCGCCATCGTTCAGTCGTTCGCGAACAAGGGCGTGCTGGACCTGAAGGTGGGCGTGGTCAAGGGCGTGAACGAGCAGATCGATCTCACCACGGGGGAGATCGGCATTCACTCGACGCCCGCCGTCGCCGGCGACGTCGTCATTATCGGATCGTCGTTCCGTGAGGGGGCCACGGTCTCGACCCACAACAACACGAAAGGGCTCGTACGCGCGTTCGACGTGCGGACGGGTAAACAGATCTGGCGGTTCAACACGATTCCGAATCCGGGCGAATACGGCCATGAGACGTGGGAGAACGACTCGTGGGCGGTCAATGGCAACGTCGGCGTCTGGACACAAATCAGCGTCGACGAAGAGCTCGGGCTCGTGTACTTGCCGGTCGAGACACCCACATCCGATCACTACGGCGGCCACAGGCCAGGTAACAACCTCTTTGCCGAAAGCCTTGTCGCCGTCGATCTCAAGACCGGCAAGCGGAAGTGGCACTTCCAGTTCGTGCATCACCCCCTCTGGAACCTCGACATATCCTCGACGCCGCTGCTCGCCGACATCAACGTCAACGGGCGCGCTATCAAGGCCGTCGCGGTTCCGAGCAAGCAGAACTTCCTCTACGTGTTCGATCGCGTCACTGGTGAACCCGTGTGGCCCATCGAAGAGCGTCCCGTGCCGCGTGGGGACGTTCCAGGAGAAACGTATTCGCCAACGCAGCCTTTTCCCACGAAGCCGCCGGTGTACGCGAGAAACTTCGTGAACATTCCAGACGACATCATCGACTTCACGCCGGAGCTCCGCGCCCAGGCACTGTCGCAGCTCTCGCGCTACAAGCCAGGACCGTTGTTCAATCCGCCGATCCTCGGGAAAAACGACGGCCTGCTCGGATCGTTGAGCATGGGCAATCTGGGCGGCGGGACGAACTGGCCGGGTGGAGGCTACGATCCGGAGCTGCGCATCGCATTCGCGCCCGCATCCAACGCGGGAATCAACTCGCACTCGCTGGTCACGCCGCCGGAGGGATTCTCCGACATCAGGTATGTCCGCGGTGTTGCGGGGCAGCCGTTCGTCGAAGTGTTCGGACCAGGGGACTGTTGCGCGGCGGACTCACCTCGCGCAATCGCGCAGGCAGCGAGAGGCGCGGGAGCTCCGGTACTGCCTTCGACAGCGATGGCTGCCGAAAAGGTGGCGGGTACGTCGAAGCTTCCAGCCGGTGGACTCACCGTCGAAGGTTTGCCGATCGTAAAGCCGCCGTACGGACTGCTCGCGGCCATTCAGCTCGATCGCGGCGAACTGCTCTGGCAGGTGCCGCACGGCGATACGCCCGATGGCGTCCGCAATCATCCGGCATTGAAAGGCTTAACGATTCCGAAGACCGGCCAGAACGGTGCCGTGGGTCTCGTCGTGACCAAAACGCTGGTGATCATGGGCGATCCGCAGGCCACAACCACGTCGCGCGGACGGGGCGCCATGCTCAGGGCGTACGACAAGTCAACCGGCGCAGAGGTGGGAGCGATTTTCATCCCGGCACCGCAAAGCGGCTCGCCGATGACTTACAGCATCGACGGCCGGCAGTATCTTGTCGTTGCCGTAAGCGGCGGGGCTTACTCGGGGGAATACATAGCCTTTCGCCTGCCACAATGAGCGAACTGTCAGACTGAAAACTGGAATCTGGAATCTGGAATCAAACTGCAGATTAAAGATTCTAGATTTCAGTTTCTAGATTTCAGTTTCCAGTTTCCGCCCACCATTTACCTAGACAGTAATTGTCAGTACGTTATTCGTAAATTGCGTAGGGAACTCGCGGAGCGGCCGCGTCGCCGGGCCCTGCACGACGCCGCCGCTCGTGTTGTATCGAGAGCCGTGGGCCGGGCACACGAACGTGCTGCTGTTCTCGAAGCCCGTAACGAGGTTCTGCTCGTGCGTGCAGACGGCGGTAAGAGCTCTAAACGAGCCCTGCGCCGTTTGGAGCACGAGAATGTTATTGCCCCCGGCCTCCACGAGGGCAGCGCTGCCCACATTCGCGAGCGCAGTGCCGCTGACGTTGCTGACGGTCACGATATTGCCGCTCGCCGTACCGGAGACTCTCGAAAGCTGCGGAACATTTCCGCCTCCGCTGGGGCCGGTGGGACTATCGCCGCCACATCCTTCGATGAAGGATGCCACGGTGGCAAAGGTAATCGCATGCGCACAGAACTCGCGTCGTGATGTTTTTGGTGTATCCATTCCGCCCTCGCCTTGCAATCGTCGTGCCCTATGGTACGCGCTGATCGCCTGTCTTGCCGGTTCGAAGCAGGGGAAGTGATATTGTCAGTTTGCGGTGATTTCCCGACGCTTTCTTGCCGCTGCCACGCTTCTGCTCGCTATTTGCGTGGATGTCGCCGCTGACCGCGCGCAGGGACAGCGACCTCTCGTAGTGTCATTCGTTCCTTCTGCAGCGCACCCGGGCGATGTCGTGCGCATCGAGGTCGACGGCGCCAGTGACAGCGAAAAGATTACGACAACGGTTCTCGGGCAGGACCTCGGCTTTCACTTCGATCCACGTCAGCGAAAATTTCAAGCGCTCGTCGGCATCGATCTGGATACGAAACCCGATGCGTATCGTCTGCACATCCACCGCAACGGCACCCCGGAGGCGACAACCAGCACATTGCGCATTCTTCCGAAGCAGTTTGCGGTGCGACGTCTCAGCGTCCCGGGCAGCTTCGTCGAGCCGCCGCCGGACGCTCTCGAACAGATCAAGCGAGACAGCACGATGCTCGCCGACGCCTACGCGCGCGTATCGGCCAGGAAGTGGGCAAGCGCCTTCGTCCTTCCTGTAGACGGCAAGCCGACGAGCAACTTCGGAACGCGCAGCTACTACAACGGCCAGCAGCGCGCACCGCATGCCGGCGTGGATTTCGTCGGCAAGACGGGAACGCCGATCCGCGCGGCGAACCGCGGCGAGATCGTTGTGGCCGCTCCGATGTACTTCACCGGAAACACTGTCGTGGTCGACTACGGCGAGCGTCTGTTCTCGGTCTTTGCACACTTGTCGGAGATTCACGTAAAGACGGGTGACACCGTCGAGCCGGCGACCATTGTCGGCCTCGTCGGCGCGACCGGGCGCGTCACCGGACCTCACCTTCATTGGAGCGTTCGATTGAACGGCGCGCGCGTCGATCCACTCTCTCTCGTCGCCGCCACAAGCGGCGCACCCTGAACGGCAACCGATGTATCTGGTGCAGATACTTCTTCCGTTGTACGACAACGAAGGCCATGCCTTCGACGCGGACGACTACGTCGAGCTGCGGTCTGAGCTCGCCGATCGCTTCGGCGGCGTCACTGCCTACATGCGCGCTCCCGCGCGCGGCCTGTGGAAGGGGGATACCGGCGAGACCACGCGCGACGACATCGTGATATACGAAGTGATGTGCGAAGACCTCGATCGCGAGTGGTGGACAGGATTTCGAAAAGATCTCGAGCGGCGATTCCGTCAGCAGAACTTGATTGTGCGCGCGCTGACGAGCGCGCTGCTCTAGTGTCATCGATCGTCAGGGATCGTCGATACCTTCCATGACATCGGCGACGTCCGCGCGCAGACGGGACGCCTGCTCGATGTCGACCAGGCCCGCTGAATCTCCAGCCCGCTGACGGTCCACTCCCCGGCCGTACAACGCAGGGCGTATTCGGTGCCATGGCCGATCGCAGGGCCCGTCATTCCTGCCGAGCGAGGTATCCGTTGCGATACACAACCCGCACGCGCCGGCCCGAGACCTCAATCCGATTCCGGCGAAATTCGCCGTCGGCGCGGGTGTTTGTCGAATAGTAGCCAAGCAGATAGTACGCACTGTTTTCACGCATGACACGCGCAAAGCCGGCATCCAGGCTGTTGCTGTTCAAGACGGCAAAGCCTCCACTCTCTTCGGCAAGGTAGCGCGCGGCATCGAGCGGACCACGCACCACGGCAGTTGAGCGCTCACTCCTGTCGGCGAGCTCTGCCGGCGAGCCGTGCGTAGGAACAATGCCGAGCGGATCGATCGTGTAGATGCTTACATCCGATCGCACGGCGATACGCAGTGCGTACCGCGCCGCTTCGTTGCAGTTCGAGAAGTTCTTCAGATTCGTGTTGACGAGCCGGCAGATAGACGATGGCGTGATGAGCACGAGCGCCTTGCGACGGCCTTTGATCGCACCGCCCATCCATTGCGCCGTGTCAGCGATCCTCTGCATCACCGTATCGGGCGAGTTGTCGCTCGGATCGGCATCGCTCATCAGCCGGTTTACTGCCTCATTCAGCAGACGAGCGCTCTTCGTGAACGTTTGCGCCCGGCCCGTGCCGGTCAGCACAATCGCGGCGACGTCGTTCGCGCCAAAGCCGTCTCTGAGGAAACGCCGCATCAGATGACGCGTCTTGAGCGCCACGGCCGCAGGCATATTCTGGTTGTCGAGCACAAAGACGTAGACGCGGCCCTCGGCATGCAAGACCTCGCCAGACTCCATGGTCTTGTCCACGGCTGGGGCCCCCGTGGGCTGCACAGCACCCTCCGGGACAAAAGGAATGTCTATTTCGCTGAAGTCGGTGATGGTCTGAGGCTGGTCGTCTTCGAGAATGTGGAAATCGGATTGCGTGAGACCGCGCACGAACTCCCCGCGCGCGTCCAGCACGCGCACGGGGATCCGTACATAGTCAATCTCGGATTTGAACGTCGGCGCCGACTGCCGATCCTGTGCGCCGGCGCCATGGACCGCCGACCTGAAGGTCGGCACTGCGGATGTCGCCGCGACAACTGCTGCGGCTATTGCGACTTTCCGCGCGCGGTCACAGGCCATACTGCCTCGACCTTGTCGTTGCGCACGCCGTAGAACACGTCGTAAAGGTTCACGACCGGGTCACAGTGCGGAATGATCAACTCGAGCTTGTCGCCCGTCTTATAGGTCTTATTCGCCTTATCGAACTGGATTGTGCCGAACTCATCGGATCCCGCCGTATACCGGAAGTCCGGCTCCCCCAGCACAATCGGGTCGGGCTTGTTCAGGGTGAGTGCCTTCGTTCCCGCATCCGTCGTGAGGCGGTTCGGAAAATACGTGTTCACGATCGTCGCCATCACCGTCAACGAAGGCGCGAAGTCGGTGAAGACCTCCCCCTTCTCGTTTCCGATCTCGAGATACTGGGCATCCATGAACACGTAGCTGCCGACCTGGACGTCGGTGTATCCGGGCACCTTCGTCATGATGTTGTAGGTGCCCGTGCCGCCGCCGCTGAAGATCTCGACGTTCAATCCCGACGCCTTCATGCGTTCGAACGTCTTTGCGGCATCGGCAGACCGCTCCAGCGACTGTGTCAGGCGCGCCTGGTATCCCTTGATGTGCTGCGCGCCGCCGTCGTAGGCGAGCATGCCGCGGAAGCGCAGGTTCGGCAGCTTGTCGATCATCTGCGCCAGCGCGAGGGCCTTGTCTCCGGCGGGGATCCCGCTGCGCGTGCCGACCGCCACATCGACGACGACATCGGCGGTGATGCCGGCCGCCTTGGCGGCATCGGAGAGGTCCTGGGCATTCTGCGGATAGTCGACAGCCTGGATGAACTCGCGGTTCTTCTTGCGCAGGTTCATCGCCCGAAGAATCTTCGCCTTGCTGAGATTCGCGGTGGTCATGCAGATCTTCTGGATGCCCTCGGCGAAAAGCGTCTCCGCCTCTGTTAGCTTGGCAGTGCAGATGCCGACGGCGCCGGCCGCCAGTTGCAGCTTCGCGATGTCGGCCGATTTGTGCGTCTTGGCGTGCGGCCGCGCGCCGACCGACGTGGCGGACAGGCTCGTGCGCATCGCCGCAATGTTGTGCTCGAGCTTATCGAGATCGAGCACGAGCGCCGGCGTGTCGAGGTCCCACTTGGACACGCCACGCGTCGATTTGGTATCGGTGACGTGCGCCCGGCTGTAGCCGTGGACTTTCTTCGGAACCCAGAAGGTCACGGCTGAGGTACCTGCAGCTGAGGCCAGAAAGTCACGGCGCGAAGATTTCCTCATATTTCCCTCGCAATCGTGGAACGGAACGATGAACGAGGTCATTATGCACCGTTTCAGCGCCCACTGAAATACGACGGCACAGGCAGGTCTTTCATCGTTTGCAGCCCGGGGCGCGACGACAGGACCCTGGGGATCGAGTTGACCACAATCGAGGAGGTGGCGATGTCGCCGGGGACTCCGCCCGGAATTCTGAGGGTGAGATTGGGTATCCCGTGCACGCGCACTTCATCGTAGGGCTCAGGCGCCCCCAGATAGGCCTCCAGGTGCATCGCGATGACTGGCGTGCCATGCCGATATCCCACTGCGTCCTGGATGATGCCGCTCACGTACCCGGCGTCGACCGCCAGAAACTCACTCTCCACGGTCGCCTCCGCCATCCGCGGCTTCACAGCGTCTGTAATGTGATCGAGCTGCCAACTCAGCGCATCCGCAATCATCGAAATCGACTCCGCGAGGCCGACATGGCGAATCGATCCTCGGTCGACCTCTCGCTTGAACTGCTCGGGCGAAAGACCCGCGCCGATTTTCTGCTGAAACGGCAGCCGCCTGTGCCTCGCGTCCTGAACGCGGGTGACCGCGATTGACTCTACTCGCTCGCACGCCACGGTCAGCATGATGGGCAGCGTGTCCATGACGAATCCCGGATTGACGCCCGTCGACAACACGGCGACCTTTGCGCGCCTGGCCATGGCATCAATCGTCCGTGCGAGCGGAACATTGCGCCTCACCGGGTAAGTCAGCTCCTCGGTAGTCGTGACGATCGGCACTTTCGCTTTGAGGATGCCTTCGATCTGCGGCATCACGCCGCGCAGGGAAGACGACGTGCAGAGCACGGCGATGTCCGGCGTCGACTTCCTGAGAGCGTGGCGCGCGTCCGGGTCGACCTTCACGCGAAGCGGCCGCGGCAAGCGGGCGATTTCGGCCACGTCGCGCCCCACCTTTGACGGGTCGACATCGACCGCCCCGACGATCCGAAACCCATCTCGTACGGCGAGTTGTCTCGCCACCATGACACCGATCGGACCGAGGCCGTAGAGAAGGACACGGACCATGTTCAGCAGTATACGATGGTAGGATTCTGCAGTGATTCTGCGCGCATGTCTTGCGATGGCCGTCGTCCTGACCTGCGCCCTCTCCGCCGACGCACAGCCGCTCTCGCCACGAAATGCCAACTACACGATTGATGTCACGCTCGACGCGCGCGCGCGGACGCTGAGCGCGCGAGAAACGCTGGTCTGGACGAATATCACCAATGCCTCGACGGACGAGCTGCAATTCCACCTTTACTACAATGCGTGGCGCAACGACGAGTCGACGTGGATGCGAGAGCACACGCTCACGTCATGGTGGCAGGGAGCATCGACGCACCGCGCCGAAGATCGTGCCGCCATCGACATCTCGCGTTTCGCGATCACAGGCGGCGCCATCGCGCCGGCCGACCTCACGAGACAGATGCGGTTCATCGCTCCGGATGACGGCAATACAAACGACCGCACCGTCATGTCCGTGGCGCTGCCGGAGCCGATCGGGCCGGGCGAGACACTGACGATTGACATCGCCTTTACGGCGAAAATCCCGCGCCCGTTCGCGCGCACCGGCGCCATCGGCAACTACTTCTTCATCGCGCAATGGTTTCCCAAGATCGGCGTGCTCGATGCGGCCGGCACCTGGAACTGCCATCAGTTTCATGTCGGCACGGAGTTCTTTTCCGATTTCGGCGTGTACGACGTGCGCATGACCGTTCCGCGCGGGTGGCCGGTTGCGGCGACTGGACGGCAGCGCGAGCGCACTGATCATCCAAACGGCACCACGACGCATCGGTACTATCAGGAGGATGTGCACGACTTCGCATGGACGACGAGCCCGGATTTTCTCGAGGCGCGCGAGCGCTTCGAGCACCCCGGACTGCCGCCGGTCGACATGCGTCTGCTCTATCAACCCGAGCACGCGTCTCAAACGGCGCGTCATTTCGAAACGGCACGGTCAACGCTCCGATACTATGGCGAATGGTTCGGCGCGTACCCGTACGGCCACCTCACGATCGTCGACACTCCAAGGGGCACGGCCACGGACGGCATGGAGTACCCGACCATTTTCACGGCCGGCACACGATGGCTGATGCCGCGCGAAGATACGTACGTCGAAGACACCGTCGTCCATGAGGCAGGCCATCAGTGGTGGTACGGCATGGTGGCCACCAACGAATTCGAGGATGCGTGGATGGACGAGGGCATCAACCAGTACGCGAATGCGCGCGTCGATGCCGAAAATTACCCCTACGGCCGCGAAGTGCTGCGCTTCTTCGGTGGGTTCGTGCCCTGGGTGCTCGACGACGTGCCCTGGGACCGCCTGGCGTCGGGCGAGTACCTGAGTGATTACCGTAGCAGCCCCACCGTCGACGTACAGGCGACGCCGTCTTTTCGATACTGGCCGCTGACGTCCGGCCCGATCACCTATTCGAAGCCGGCGCTGTGGCTTCACACGCTCGAGCGGGCGCTCGGGTGGCCGGTGGTGCAGCAGATTCTGTCGACGTTCTTCGATCGCTGGAAGTTCAAGCACCCGAAACCCGGCGACCTGTTCCAGGTTGCCAGCGAAGTGAGCGGCCGCGATCTGATGCCGTTCTTCGATCAGGTGTACCGCGGCTCGGCCGTGTTCGACTACGGCGTCGATAGCGTCACGAGCTCAGAGACCGAGGACGAGACGTACGTCAACGACGTCGTCGTCAGGCGCCACGGCGACGGAATTTTTCCGATGACAATCCTTGCGACGCTCGCCAACGGCGAGCAGCGCCGCTTCTCCTGGGACGGCACCGGCCGCTGGCACCGTGTCACGTTCGAACACGCCAGCCGTGTGCTGTCCGCGCAGGTCGATCCGGATCAGGTCCTGGTGCTCGACACGAATTTCACGAACAACAGCTTCACGACAGAACCTGCCGGCGGGCGCGCCGCGACGAGATGGGCAGCGATCTGGCTGGTGTGGCTGCAGGATCAGCTGCTCACCTGGGCTTTTTTCATCTAACGATGACAGAGCAGAGGGCACAGCGCAGAGGGCCAAATCCGGGGGCGGCGGACGCGCTACGGGACGGTATTCGCCGCGTCAATCAGACGCCCGTCGTTCTCGCGTGCGTCTTCGTTGTCACGCTGCTGACGGCCCTGCCCTTTTCCATGCTGATGCGGGAGACATTGCAGTCGCACCTCGGCAACAGCATGCTGGCCGACCAGGTGGCACACGGCGTCAACGTGCAGTGGTGGAGCGAATTCTCCGCTCAGGCGGGACCGCTCGGCGGCACGTTTCGGCCGAACATCATCGGTTTCGCCGCGGTGCTCGACAACCTCTCCGTGTTTGCCGACGGCGAAAGCCGGCCCTCGCCGCTCCTGTGGCTCGGCGCCGCCTATCTTCTCCTGTGGCTGTTCCTGACCGGCGGCATCGTCGACCGTTACGCCCGGGCGCGGCCGACGCGATCGTATGAGTTCTTCACCGCATGCGGCGTGTACTTCGTGCGGTTCCTGCGACTCGCGCCGTTGATGGCACTCGCGTATTACGTGCTCTTCGCAGTCGTACATCCGATCCTGCTGGACGATTGGTTTGCGGCGTTGACGGAGAACGTCATCGTCGAACGAACGTCCTTTCTGGTACGCCTTGGCCTGTATGCGGTGTTCGGCGCATTGCTCGTACCGGTCAGCATCATCTTCGACTACGCAAAGGTTCGCGCCGTGGTCGAGGACCGCCGCAGCATGGTCGGCGCCGTTGCCGCGGGCGCACGGTTCGCCCGCCGCAACGCAGGAGCGGTCGCGGCGCTGTATGCGTTGACCGGCGCACTCTTCGCAGTGCTCCTTGCAGGCTATGCCGTGGCCGCGCCCGGCGCTCCCTCCGCGGGCGCGCGTGTCTGGCTCGGGCTGGCGACCGGCCAGCTTTTTCTGCTCGGACGCTTGTGGATCAAGCTGGTGTTCATCGCGTCGGAGACGGCGCTCTTCCAGGGCCGGCTGGCGCACGCCGGCTATGTTGCGGCTGAGCCGATCGCCCGTCCTGAACCGCCAATCGTCGAGAATGCCATCTGACATTCATGTCAGCCCGTAAACACGCTGATGGTTCATCACAATTTCAGCAGCGGCTCGGCCACGCCGTACATCTGCGAACGGCCGTAATTGGTGGTTACCGCGACCCGATCCCATGCACTTTTCGCGCGCCCGGTGGTATTGAACTTGCTGTAACTGCGTCCGCCGAGACCTTGTGGATCAGAAGCTGACCCTCCTTCGGAATGGAGCGCCGCTACCGGCCGAAATTGTCGCGTCCGAAGCCCAATTGACGGGCTCGGTGCGCTACCTCTTCGACTACGTCAGCCGCATGCTCAAGCTGACACCCCCGCAGCTCGATCTCATCCGTCCTGGATTCGAAACACTCGATCTCGCCATCGGCGACAAGATCGAGGATTGGAATCAGATGTTTCTCCACGTGCTGGAAGAGCTTCGGCAGAAGGGCGTCGAGCTCGAACAGCGCGAGGCGCTGCTGAGCCGGATGCGGCGCGATGGGCGCACTCTGCTCTACCGGCGCGAGCTCGGAGAAGAGCGGCTGCTCACGACGCTCCGCGAGGAACACCGCGGCAACGGCTTCGGCGTGGAGATGGTCGATCACGACCGCTTCAAGTACTACAACGACACCTACGGCCACGAGGTGGGCGACCTCGTGCTGAGCACCACCGGGCGTTTGTTCCGCATGCATCGCGAGGGCGACATCGGCGTGCGGTGGGGCGGGGATGAGTTTCTGCGCATCGTGCGGAACCTGGTGACCGAGACGCAGCTTGGCGTGATTGCCGGGCGCGATGCCGAGCTCGTCGACGCGTTCCAATGGGAGACGCTCGACACGCGATTTGCCGAACAGCCGCCCAGGTTGAGCATTGGTCTGGTCTATTGCGAGCGGCCGTCACGCGAAGAGCGCGCCCGGATGATCCGCGAAGACGAGGCGGTCACCATCCCCATCGAGCAGCGGTTCGATGCGTCGGTCGACGTGCCGCGCGGGTCTTCCTACGATCTGGCCCGGAAGCTGGTGGCACTCGCCGACCAGAAGATGTACGAGGCGAAGCGAACCTACGCGGGCAGCGCGGAACCCCGCATCGCCCAGGCCAACGTGCGCATCACCGGCGGCGAGCTTGTGGACATGTAACGGTTCTTGGTTCTGAGTGCTGGGTTCTGGGTGCCGGTTCTGGGTTCTACGTTTGGGTTCAGAACCAGGCGATCAGGAACGAGAACCAGGAACCACGAACCGGCACCCAGAACCTCCAGAACCTTAGAAACCCAGAACCGCTTCATAATTGGACGTGCCCATCTACGAATACCAATGTCGCGCCTGCAGACATCGCTTCGAGCAGTTGATCATCCATTCAACAACCGCTGAATGTCCCTCGTGCCAGGGACGCGATCTCGAGCGGCTTGTGTCGTCCTTTGGAGTGGACTCAGACACTACGCGCGGTGCCGCCTTGAAAGATGGCAAACGCCGGCAGGCGCGCACCACGCGGGAGCACAACGACGCGGAGATCTGTACCACCGGAAACATGACGATCACTGAACGGCGGCCGGCACACACGGACGTGGTCGACGAGTCGCCGACCTGAAGGTCGGGTACTACGCCTGCTGATTAGTTCGTCTGGCAGATTATTTCGTCGGCGTCGCTCCGCTGACGACAGTTTCCGGCTCCACCTCTGTCGAGACGCGAGCCTCAATCATGAGCGCGCGTAGCGCGTCGGCGGTCGGCACGTGGAAGCGGAAATTCATACCGCGGTGAACGCCGACGGCAATGCGTAACGGGGTCCAGCCCGACACGTTCTTTCTGTTCCAGATACTCACGTCGGCGCCCTTCGACGCCAGCAGCGCGACGACGTCCGGAAGCTGCTTGAAGGCTGCGCCGTGCATCGCTGTATTGTTGTTCTTGTCGACCGTGTTCACATCGCCGCCAAGCTCGATCGCCAGCTTCACGGCCTCGAGGGCCTCGAGTGGCGTGCCCGCGTCTTCGCCAGGCGAATGCGTGCCGACACCGGCGGCGACCATCAACGGCGTCGTGCCGTCTTCGTTGGGCAGCAGCGGATCGGCGCCGAGCTCGACCAGCAGCCGCATGAGCTCGGTGTCGCCGCCCCGTGCAGCCATGAAGAACGGCGTCGCACCGATGAAGTTCAGCGCGGTCACACCGACGTTCGGGCGCCGAGTCACTCTCGCGTTCACGTCCGCGCCATGCTCCTTCAGTTTTCGGACGAGCGTGAGGCTGTCCATGCTGCCGGAGCCGTAAGGCGCCGGATCGTTGCTTCCGGTTCCAGGTTTGCGAATCCACGTCAGATGGTGGAGTGCCGTCCACCCTTGCGCCGCGGCATTGGGATCGGCGCCCATATCGAGGAGCGCGGCAGCCAGCTCGAAGTGGCCGCTGCCGACCGCCAGCACGAGCGCGCTGGAGCCTTTTGACGGTGGCCGTGCCGCGGCGCCCGCGCCGCCGCCGGCCGGGCCAGCACCGCGCCCGCGCCCCGCACGCGCGAGCAGCGCGTCATCGGCGCTCGCGCCGCCGGCGAGCAGCGCCTTGACCGCTGGAATCCTTCCTTCGCGCGCCGCGAACAACATCGCCGTCCAACCGGAACTCGATCGGGCGTTGACCTGGGCGCCCGCTTCGAGCAGCAGTTCGATGGTTTCGGCGTGCCCTTCGGCGGCCGCCCACATCAGCGCTGTCTGTCCGCGCCAGCTCTCTTTCGCGTTGACGTCGGCGCCATGGGCGAGCAGCGTCTTGACCGCAGCCGGCACGCCGGTCCGCGCGGCCGTCATGAGAGCCGTCTCTCCCTCAGACTGCGTGGCGTTCGGATTGGCGCCCGCTTTCAGCAGCAGCTCGAGTACAGCGGCTTTGCCGTTGACTGCCGCCAGCGAAAGCGGCGGCACGCCGTACCGGTTCACGGCATTCACGTCGGCCCCGGCTCGAATGAGCGTCTCAGCGGCCTTCACGTCGTTCCGATGAACGGCGCGGTGGAGCGGCGTCGTACCGTCTGCTTCAATGGCATTCGCCGCGGCGTTACCGCTCGCCTGCTGGGCCATCATGCTCCCGCCGCAGACCGAAACCATCGCCGCAATCGCCAACGACCCGGCGTATTTCAGACGCATCATCGATCGACCCTTTCTCACGCGATACCAGACTCCCCTACAGCGACAGCGGCTCGAGCAGCTCGTCGACCTTGCCGTTGCTGTCGGCGAATCTCTCGGTGGGCACGCCCACCTTGTCCATCAACGTGGCATGGAGATTCGCGAGCGGCGTCGGCTCCCCATACTTGATGTGACGGCCGCCCTTCATCTGTGACGCACCGCCCGCGACGACGATCGGCAGGTTCGTATGGTCGTGGACATCCGGGTTGCCGAGGCCGCTGCCAAGCACGTACATCGAATGATCCAGGAGCGTTCCGTCGCCATCTTTCGTGGCCTGGAGCTTGTCGAGGAGATACGCGAACAGCGAGACGTGATACGTGTTGATCTTGGCCAGCTTCGCGAGCTTCTCGGGCGAATTCTGGTGGTGTGACGTCGCGTGGTGCGGCTCTGCCACGCCAATTTGCGGGTAGGTGCGGGTGCTCACCTCGCGCGCCAGCTGGAACGTGATGACGCGCGTGATGTCGGCCTGCAGCGCGAGCACCTGCAGATCGAACATGAGCTTCGCGTGCTCTTCCCAATCGGACGGGACGCCAACCGGGCGGGTCAGCACCGAGGGCAGCGCCTCGTTGTCCTGCTGCTCGGCTCGCTGAATGCGCCGCTCGACCTCGCGCAGCGTATCGAGATACTCGTCGACGCGCGTGCGGTCCGATGGGCCCAGGCGGCGTCCGAGACGCGCCATGTCCTCGGTCACCCAGTCGAGAATGCTACCGTTCTTGCGGAGCTCGGCCTTGCGGTCTGCGGCTGACCCGCCGTCTCCGAAGAGTCGCTCGAACACGACTCGCGGGTTCGCTTCGGTCGGCAGCGGGGTCGTCTTCGATGACCACGCCAGTGTGTTCATGTAGACGCAATTGAACCCGTTGTCGCAATTGCCGACCACGTAGTTGAAGTCGGTTGCCAGCTCGAGCGAGGGCAGCGCCGTTTCCTTGCCGATCTGCTGCGCGATGATTTGATCGACCGTGACGCCCATCTCGTAATCCGAGCCTTCGGTCATCTTCGCCTTCACGCCGCTCAGGAACGTGCAATTCGCGGTGGCGTGGTTCCCCGAGGAGTAGGCGTTCTTCATCTCGAGGTTGCTGAGCACGTTGACGTGCTTCAAGTGCGGCATCAGGGGCGAGAGCGTCGGCGACAGCTCCGTGAGCGTCCCCTCTTGCTTCGGCATCCACTCGGCGATGTTCGATCCCATCGGGATGTAGACCACGCCGAGCCGCCGGACTGGCGCGGCCGCCGCGCTCAAGCCGCCGAACGCCGGCACCATGGCATCGAGAACGGGGAGGGCCAGCGTTGCGCCCAGCCCACGGAGAAACGTCCGCCGCGGCAAGGCCAGTTTGGTGATGATCATGAGCCGGATCTCCTCGATCATTGAAGGGCGTGCTGTTCACGATGCCCAGTACGACCGACGAAAAACGATAGTCATCTGCGCGAGCGTGCCGCGTGATGTCTCGCACGGCCGGCGCGTCGTAATACTCGAGCCCACGGCCGAGCGCGTAGGTCATCAGCTTTTCCGTGAGTGTGTTCACGAACAACTCGGGACGATTCATGACGGCCTTGCGCAGACCGATGGCCCCGTCGAAGGAGCTGCCGTCGGGCAGTCCACCCGACGCGTCGACGGGCCCGCCCGCCTCGCTCTGCGTGCGGTAGCGTCCGATCGCGTCGAAGTTCTCGGTCGCAAGTCCGACCGGATCCATCAACTGATGGCAGCTCGCGCACACCGCGTTGGCCCGATGCTGGACCATCCGCTCACGCATCGTGAGTACTTTCGCGCCCGGGTCGTTCTCGGGCAGCGGCGGCACGTTCAGCGGCGGCGGAGGAACGGGCGTGCCGAGCAGGTTTTCGAGAATCCATTTCCCGCGACGGACCGGCGACGTACGATTGGCGTACGAGGTGACGGTCATGATGCTGCCCTGGCCGAGCAGCCCGCCACGCACGTGATCCGGTCCGAGCTCGACGCGCCGGAAATGGCTGCCGTACACGTTTGGAATCCCGTAGTGCTTGGCAAGCCGTTCGTTCAGAAAGGTGTAATCGGCGCGCAGCAGGTCGAGCACGCTGCGATTTTCCTTCATCACACTTTCGAATAGCAGCTCGGTCTCGCGGCGGAAGGCCTGACGCAGGTTGTCGTCGAAATCCGGAAACAGCCGCGAGTCGGGCTGCGTGCTGTTGAGATTCCTCAAGTACAGCCACTGGGCGGCGAAGTTGTTCACGAGCGCTTCGGCGCGGTTGTCGGCCAGCATCCGCCGCACCTGCTGTTCGAGCACGGCGGCATCCTTGAGGCGGCCCTTCACGGCCGCATCGAGGAGCAGGTCGTCGGGAATGCTGCTCCAGATAAAAAACGACAGCCGCGAGGCTAGCTCGAGATCGTCGATGCGATAGGCCGCCTGGCGGGTCCCTTGAGCAGGACCCGCCCTACGTACGGAGGCCGGGTCTTGTTCTATAGACCCGGCGGTCACGCCGGGCTCCCGCTCGATCCGGAAGAGGAACTCCGGGCTCGTCAGCATCGCGCGCAGCGCCATCTCGACGCCATGCTCGAAGCTGCCGTCCGCGCGCCCCTGCTTATAAAAGCCCAAAAGGGTGTCCACCTCGGGATTTGTCGCGGGACGCCGATACGCCCGGCGCGCCAGCGTAGAAATAATCGTCCGGGCGCATCCGGCCTCGTCGCTCGCCTTCGACGGGCGGCACGAGAAGATGCGTCTCCGACTCGGGGTATCGCCGATGCCGCTCGGGTTGAACGGCCCCGCAATTGACACGCTGTAGAGCGCGGGCTGCGTTCTCGGCGTCCGGTCGCTGTTGTAGCTGGCGAGATACGGCTGCCGCTCGGTCTCCACGAGCGCGGACGGCCGCTTGATGAACGCCACCTGCACCACGTGGGGTCCGCCCGTGATGCGCGTTCGGAAGTTCAGGTGGGCATCCGCCGCCTGTTCCGGTACGTACTGCGGCGCGACGTCGTCGTTCTGTCCGGCTCGCGGAGCCGGATTCAACGTGAACACCTGCAGCCGCGTGCCGTCGACGCTGACTTCCATCTGATGCGGCTCGGTCAACCCCTCAATGAGCTCGTTGCGATCGCGCGTCAGGCGCAGCTCGAACTGATACTCGCCGTCGGCCGGAAACGTGTACCGCACGAGGGTGCCGGCGCGCGTGCCGAACGACTCCCCGTCGAAGTGATCTTCCTGCGTCAGGTCCGGAGGGAGAACGATGGTCTCGGCGCCAGCCGAACGCACCGGCGTTCCCACGGCAAGGCGGCTGATTTTCTGCGCCGCCGACAGATATCGTTCGAGCAACATCGGCGACAGGCCGCCGACGCTGATGTTGTCGAACCCATGGCTCGAGTCATCGCTCGGCAGAAGCGTCTCGACGTCGACCTCGAGCGCCAGCAGATCACGGATCGCGTTCTGATATTCCGTGCGATTCAGGCGGCGAAACGTATCGGTGCGGCCGGGATCCGGATTTGCGGACGCCATGCGATCGAGCGACGTTTCCAGGTGTGAGACGAGCCCGTCGTACGCCGCTTCGGTCGGACGAGGGCGCCCCGCCGGCGGCATCGACCGCGCGCGCAGCTTGCGCACCACGAGCTCCCACCGCTCGGCATCGGGCCCCACGTTAGCGACATCGAGCGTGTTGAGGGCGAAATTTCCCTGCTTGGCTTTCTCGTTATGACAGCTGGCGCAATAGCGATTCAGCGTTGCTTGCTCCGCCGACGCGGACGTCTGTGAAGCCTGCGCAGGCGAAGCTGCCGCCTGTTCGGGCCGGGCCTGCGGGTAGGCGACCCCAATGAGGAGGAGCAACGGAAGTCCGATAGCGCGAAGGACCCGACGCCGATTCATTCGACCTCCGTCTTTCAACTTCGAACTGAATAAAGAACTTCCAGTGTACACAGTTTCGGCGATATAGGATCGTCGCGATTTGTCGCAACCCTCTGAATCTGCTCGGTTTTTGGACGGTCTGACGTGAAATCCGAGCCGCCGCGGCGTCGCGCGAGCGGCCCGGACTTGAAGTGCAGCCTAGAAGGTCATCCGTGCACCGAATTGCAGCACCCTCGCCCCGCTGGCAGCGGTGATTCGGCCGAAGTTTGCGTTGTTAATCGCCTGCTGCGGATTGCTGAGATTCATCTCGTTCAGCGCGTTGAACATATCCATACGCACTTGCATCCGGTTGCCGCCGCCAATACCGAAGGACTTGGCGATGGTCAGATTCGTGTCCAGTCGGCCAGGACCGCGCGCCATGTCCATCATGTAGGTGCCCGGCCGAAGTGTCGCGCTCGTGACAGAGCTCGTCGGCACCAACGCGAAGCCGTTTCTATCCAGATAGTTGCACCCGGTGGCGGTGCAGGTGTCCTTCCAGTCGGCGAAAATTAAGTCGGCACCGGAAACCACATCGGGCCGGCTTCGATCGATGCCCGACGGCTGCGTGATGCGCAGTGCTTCGCCCGATCGTACCTGGACGATGGTAGAAATCTGCCAGCCTCCCAGAATCGCGTTAGTTGTGCCCTCC
Organism: Vicinamibacterales bacterium; assembly: GCA_963784045.1. GTDB lineage: Bacteria > Acidobacteriota > Vicinamibacteria > Vicinamibacterales > JAMQPK01 > JAMQPK01. The sequence goes on along the minus strand of CAWAPZ010000002.1, from coordinate 31,721 downwards.
CCGAATCCCGGCAGTTCGTAAATTGCCGACACGTTGAGGCGGTGACGAAGATCGTTGCTCGACGGCCCGCGATCAAATTCGGGATCCCAAAAGTCCTGGTTGTTCTCGAAGCTTGCGATGTAATACGCGGACAGGTCGCCACCTTGGGTCGATTCGCTCTTGCCGAACGTGTAGTTCACATCCCACGAATAGCGATTCGAGAACCGCTTGCGCAACGACGTCTGCAGGCCGTTGTAGACCATCGTCTGACCACTGTCGACGTAATAGCCGCCAGGCGCACCCAGCGCTGGATTCGGGCGCACGCCCGTGTTGCGGTCGAATGCCTGAGTAAACTGCCTTTGCAGCGGGAAATCGTTGCCATCCGTTCGGAGATAGCTGATCTCCGTGGACATCGTGCGCCCCAGCGAGCGCTGGACGCTCACCATCGACTGGATCGTGTAAGGCACCTGTATGTCGGGGTCGAATATCGAGAAGACGGTCTTCTTACCGGCGGCTTCGTTGATCGCGATGACCGCGGTGTCGTCCGTGTACATCGGCCACTTGATATCCCTCGCGGCCACTTCAGTCCGGTTGTACGTAATTCTGAATGGAATGTACGGGTTTGCCGCGCTCTGACGAACAGTCGCGATCAGATGTGGGCTGTACAGATAGCCCAAGCCGCCGCGAACAACCGTCGTTTCCGCGTCGTCCACTGTCCACGCAAATCCGACTCTGGGACCGAAGTTCATGATGTCGGGGTCGTACGGCTTGTCCGGGTCGCGGAGCGGGCCAAAATCAAGCTTTCGCAGATCGGTCGGGTCTTCGTAATTGACGATCTCGACTTCGACGGGCGAGGTCGGATTCACATGAATGGTCCCGTAGCCGTCATACCGGAGGCCGAGGTTCAGTACGAAACGGCTTCCCATGCGCCAGTCATCCTGGATGAACGCGCTGTAGTTGTCCATGTGCGAGCCATGCGGCGGAGCGCCGTAGGACGTGAATTGCTGCGTCGCCGCATTAGCGAGCACATCGGCATAGGTGTTATAGACAAACTTCGGAATTTCGGGGTTCGATCGGCCGCCGGTCTCGCGCATGAAGCGGAACCCGGTTTTGACGAGATGACGCTGGAACCCGCGGCTGAACTTCTGTTCGAAACTATAGGTCGTGCCGCGCATGTCCCAGATTTCGGCGTCCGCCGTATCGAACACACCGCTGATGCGAAGTTGTCCCACGCGCCTGCCGTAAGGCAGGATCTCCGGTGGCGTGTTCGGGCCAATCGTGCTCAGGAACCCATCGAGCCGAGCAAGGTAGGTCTTGTTCCAGCCGACGCGGCTTTCGGACACCCACGCGCCCTTCGTCATGACGTACTGAGCGGCGATGCGATCCTGTTCGTTGGGAAATTCACGATCGTTGGCGTTGTTTTTCACCGGCCTGGGGTCCAGCGTGAATGGCCGCAGACGCGTATAGGTGACACCAAGGTTGGCGCCGTTCATGACGGATATATCCGCCTTGGCCACGATATGGTTCTCTGAGCGCGTGCGGAGGCCAAGTCCGCGCCAGCGGCCCACCTGCGCATTGACCACGCCCGCTCCAGAGACAACAGGTTCGGTAGGAAGGTTGAGGATGTCGAGCACGACTGACGTCTCGGGATACGGCAGCGCTCGGAGGATCTCGTCCCTGGTCTGCTGATATGGCACAACCGAATCGAGGTTGCGCTGCACCTCCTCTTGATACCCTTCATATGTCGCGAAGAAGAATGCCTTGTTGCGGAATACCGGGCCACCGAGCGTGCCGCCGTACTGATTGAATTTGCCGACAGGTTTCGAGGTGGTCGAGAAGAAGCTTCGTGCGTTGAATTTCTCGTTCTGCCCGCTGTAGAACGCCGTGCCATGGAAGTTGTTGGTGCCCGAACGGCTGATCACGTTGATCTGCCCTCCGGCGACGCCGCCGTATTCCGCGGGCAGAACGCCCTTGACGATCTGTACTTCCGAGATCGAGTCGAGGCTCATGACCGAGATCTGATTTTGACCGCCGTACTGAGCGAGTGATCGCGCCTCAGGATTGGAGTTCGCTTCCGTCCCGTCGACCGTGAGGCCCGTGCCTCCGGCGGCAACGCCGTTCATCTGCACCATGCCGTCGCCGTTGACGTTGACGCCGGCTGTCAGACTCATCAGGTTCGTAAGATTCCTGCGGTTGACCGGAAGCTCCCGCACTTCCTGGGATCCCAGACTGTCGGTCTGCAGCGACGCAGCAGTGTCGATCAGCGGCGCGTCACCAGAAACCGTGACCGTTTCTGCGAGCGCACCTACTTCGAGCGTGAATGTCTGACGCACGGTCTGCCCTGCACCAAGCTGCATGCCCTGGTTCTGCAGCGCCTTGAATCCCGTCAGCTCGATCTTCAGGGTATATGGTCCGGAGGGCAGTGCGGAGAACACGAACTCGCCATTCGCATCGCTCACGCCTTCGCGCGAGACGCCGGTACCTTCATGCGTCGCGACTACTGTGGCGCCGGGGATCACGGCGTTCTGAGCATCCCTGACGAGCCCGACGAGCGTCGATGTCGTCACCTGAGCGAATCCTGGAACTGCCAAGACGAGAACAAAAGCAGCTGACAAGATGACGCGTAAAACCTGTTGCATACCCACCTCGCTGGAAAAAGCGTCGGGCGCCAGCGCCCTCGGTTTCACCGGACAACAGAACATGAAGAACGAATTAATTTGTGTTCCACGGTATAACACGCAGTTTCACTTCACGTCTAGAATTTTTAGCGGTAACTACTTCAAAAAATTGGTTTTTCGCCTGCGGTTGGTTGTCTCAAAACGTCTCAAGGCGGGAAAATCCGCTCACTGTAATGGGATGCAGCGGCGAGAACGCGCGGTGTGTCAGTCAAGCATCGCGAGCGCGGCCCGCAGCTGATCACGGCCCGTAGGGCTTTCCATCTGCTGGCTCCGTCGAGCTATCGGCCGGCACCACCGGCTCGACGCCGGCCGCAATCATCACCTCGCGCACTGCTGCTTCAGTGGCGGGCGACTTCTGGATATTCATCCCGCGGTGAACGCCCTGCGTAATCTTGAGCGGGGTCCAGCCCTTGCGGTTTTTGTGGTTCCAGATCTCGACCTTTGCGCCGCGCTGCGCCAGCAGTCTCACCGCCGCAGGAACCTGCTTATAAGCGGCGCCGTGCATGACGGACTCGTTGTTCTTGTCGACGGCATTGATGTCGTTGCCGAGCTCCAACGCGATCTTGATCGCCTCCACGACTTCAGCTTCAGTCCCTGGGTCTTCTGGCGGCGAATTCGTACCGACACCTGCGGCAACCAGCAACGGGGTCGTGTTGTCGGCATTCGGGATCAGCGGATCGGCGCCCAACTTCGCGAGCTCGCGCATCAGCGCTGCGTCTGCAGTGCGCGCAGCGAGCAGAAACGGCGTCGCGCCGGCGGTATTCAGACCCGTCGTTCCGAGGGGCGGTCTTCGGGTGGCCTTGGCATTGACGTCCGCGCCGCGCGCGACGAGCTGTCTTACAAACTCGAGGCTGTCGATCCGACCGGAGCCTTCGGGGGCTGGATCGTTGCTTCCATACAAACCGACTTTGCGTACCGCGGTGATCTGATGGAGCGCTGTCCACCCCTGTGGCGCCATGTTCGGGTCGGCGCCGCCGTCGACCAGCGTGAGCGCGAGCTCGTAGTGCGCATTGGCGACGGCCAGCAAGAAGGCATTCAGACCGGTCGGCCGGCCCGATCCAGTGCCTGCAGGACGAGGCCGGTTGTCGGTTGGTACCGCGTCGTTGATGTCTGCGCCGGCAGCCAGCAGCATCTTTGTGATATCGAGCCGGCCGTCCCTGACCGCGAACAAAAACGGGGTAAAGCCGCCGGCCGAACGCGCCTTGACGTCGGCGCCGCGGCTGAGAAGGAGCCGCACGACTTCCGTGTGCCCTTCAGAGGTCGCCCACATCAGTGCCGTCTGCTCGCGACCGCCTTCCTTCGCATTGACGTCCGCGCCATGTTCCAGCAGCAGCTTGACGCTGTCGAGACTGCCGGTCCTGGCAGTCGTCATCAGCGCAGTTTCCCCTCCAGGCAGTGCTGTATTTGCGTCGGCGCCCGCCTTGAGCAGCAGGCCGATCATCCCTGCGTTCCCGTTCATGCAGGCGAGCGACAACGGCGTCACCGCATAGCGGTTCGACGCTGAGACTGTCGCGCCTGAGCGCAACAGAAGCTCGGCAGCCGCGACATCATTGACGCGCGCCGCCCAATGAAGAGGCGTCGTGCCGTCGACCTCCGCGGCGTTGACGTTGGCCCGCTCCTTGACTAACTTGCGGACCGCAGCCGCGTCGCCGTTCTTGACCGCCTCGACGAGCGGCGGCACAGCCGGCGCCGCGTTGAAGCCAACGGGAAACAGCAACACGGCCGTACAAGTCATCAGTACGGTCAGGCGGCGGCCGGACGACGCAACGTTCAGCACGATGCCCTCCTACAGTGAAGCCGGCTGCAGCAGCTCGGGAACGATGCCATCGCTGTCGCCGAACTTGTCGAGATCGACGCCAACGAGATTCATCATCGTCAAGTGCACGTTCGCCAGCGCCGTCGGCTGGGCGTACTTGATGTGCCTGCCGCCCTTCAGCCTGCCCGCGCCTCCAGCGACCACAATCGGAAGGTTCAGGTGATCGTGCACGTCCGGGTTGCCCAGGCCGCTGCCGAGCATGATGATCGAGTGATCCAGCAGCGAGCCGTCGCCGTCCTCGGTCGCCTTCAGCCTCTCGAGGTAATAGGCGAACAACGACACGTGATAACCGTTGATCTTCGCCAGCTTCTCGAGCTTCTCCGGATCACCGCCGTGATGTGACGTCGGGTGGTGCGCCTCGGGAACGCCGATCTGCGGATAGGTGCGCGTGCTGACTTCGCGCGACATCTGGAAGGTGATGACGCGTGTGATGTCGGCCTGCATTGCAAGCACCTGCAGGTCGTACATGAGCTTGACGTGCTCCTCCCATGACGCAGGCGCCGCGAGCGGCCGTGTCACGTCCGGGATCGCCTCGACGCCTTTCTGCTCGGCCTTCTGGATGCGCCGTTCAACTTCGCGGACGCTGTCGAGATACTGATTCACTCTCGTGCGGTCGCCGGCTCCGAGCTTCCGCTGAAGGGCAGCCATTTCGATCGCTACCGCGTCGAGCATGCTGCCGCTCTTTCGAAGATCTGCACGCCGCTGCTCGGGACTCGCACCGTCGCCGAAAAGACGCTCGAACAGCACACGCGGGTCGGCTTCGGTCGGCAGCGGCGTCGTGGGCGACGACCACGAGAGGCTGTTCATGTACGCGCAGGCAAGGCCGTTGTCGCAGTTCCCCACCTGGGCAATCAGGTCCGTGCCGAGCTCGAGCGACGGAATGGCCGTCTCCTTGCCGATGATCTGCGCCGTGATCTGATCCGATGTCGTCGCGAGCTCGTAGTCGCTGCCCTCGGTCTTCTTCGCCAGGGCGGTGCTGAGAAATGCGGCGTTGCCCGTGGCGTGATTCCCGGGTCCATACGCACGCTTGAGCTCGGTGTTGGTGAGGACCGTCACGTAATCCAGATGAGGCGCGAGCGGCATCAGGGACGGCGACAACTCGGAAATCCGGCCCTCGCCGTGCGGCGTCCAGCGCGCCGCGTTCATCCCCATCGGGATATAGACATAGCTGAGGCGCCTGACCTTGCTTGCAGGGCTAGCCGCGAATGCCGACATGGCCGGGAACATGGCATCGAGCAGCGGCAGCGCTAATGTCGTTCCAAGCCCGCGAAGAAATGTCCGGCGCGGCAGTGCCATCCTGGTGATGATCATCACGATCTCCTTATTGTTTCCGCCTCATCTGAAAGGGCGTGCTCGCCACGATGTTGAGCACGACCGTCTCGAACCGGTAATCATCGGGGCGCGCATTCCGCACAATCGAGCGAACGGCGGGCCGGTCGTACGACTCGACGCCGCGGCCGAGCGCGAAGGTCAGCAGCTTTTCGGTGACCGCAGCGACGAAGCGATCGGGTGTCGCGAGCAACGCCTGCTTCAGTCCCGTGACGCTTTCGAACGTGTCGCCGTTCGGCAGGCCGCCTGCCGCGTCGACCGGACTACCGTCCTCCCCCTTGACGCGCCAACGTCCGATCGCGTCGAAGTTCTCCATGGACAACCCGATCGGATCCATCAGCATGTGGCACGACGAGCAGGCTGGATTCGCGCGGTGCTCCGCCATCCGCTCCCGCATCGTTGGAACGTGATCCTCGCTTCGGGCTTCCTTCAGCGGCGGCACACCCGGCGGGGGCGCCGGCGGCGGCGTGCCGATGATGTTTTCGAGCACCCATTTGCCGCGAAGGACCGGTGATGTCCTGTTGGCATAAGAGGTCGCGAGCAGAATGCTGCCCTGTCCGAGCAACCCGCCGCGCACGCTGCCGGCCGGCAGCGTCACGCGCCTGAACTGCGTGCCGTACACGCCGCCGATGCCGTAGTGCTTGGCCAGACGCTCGTCGAGGAACGTGTAATCGGCCTTCAGCAAATCGAGCACGCTCCGGTTCTCTCTGATGACGCTCTCGAAGAACAGCTCTGTCTCCCGTTTGAATGCCTGCCGCAGATTGTCGTCGAACATCGGGAACATCCGACCGTCGGGCACGAGCGCGGCGAGATTGCGGAGGTACAGCCACTGGCCGCCGAAGTTGTCGACGAGCGATGCAGATCGCGAGTCGGCCAGCATGCGGCGCACCTGCTGCTCGAGCACCTTGGAGTCGCGCAGTTTGCCTCGCGCCGCCACATCGAGCAGTTCGTCGTCGGGAATGCTGCTCCAGAGGAAGAACGAAAGCCGCGATGCCAGCTCGACATCGGTGATGCGGTAGACGACGCCGCCTGGAGGATCCTGCTCCACCCGAAAGAGGAACTCGGGTGCAATGAGAATTTTTCGCAGCGCGGTTTCCACGCCCGTTTCGAACCCGCCTTCGGCGTATCCCTGCTCGTAGAACGCGAGGGGTGTCTTCAGATCTTCGTCGGTGACCGGGCGCCGGTATGCGCGCCGCGTCAGCGTCGAGATGATGCGCTTGGCACACCCAAGCTCCTGTGCCGCGGAGGAGGGCCGGCATGTAAAGACGCGCCGGCGGCTCGTTGTATCGCCGGCGCCGCTCGAGTCGAACGGGCCGGTAATGGTGACCGAATAGACAGCAGGCCGCTGCCGCGGGTGCCGATCCATGTTGAAAGCAACAGGATAGGGCTGGCGAACCGTCTCGAGCACTGCGGCCGGCTTGTTCAGGAAGGCGGCTGCGACGTCGTGCGCGCCGGCCTTGACCGGCAGGCGGAGGTTGAACTCCTTGTCGACGTCCGCATCGTCGTATTCGCGCGGATCGTCGGCGCTCGTGCGCTCGGCCAGCGGCTCTATCGTGAACACCTTGACCCGTTCGCCGTCAACCGTCAGTTCCAGTTCGTGCTGCTCAGAGACCGAATCCTGACCCCTCCCCTGACGTCCAAGACCCTCGACGTGCTCGTTGCGGTCCCGGTAGAGGCGCACCTGAAACTCATACGTCCCATCAGTTGGGAAGGTATACGAGAAGATCGTGCCGCCACGCGTGCCCAGCGGAAGGCCGCTGAAATGCTGCTCCTGCGTCTTGTCCACCGGCAGCGTGACGACGTAGGTACTCGGCGTGCGCACGGAAGTGCCGATCGCGAGCCGGCTGATTTTCTGAGCCGATGCGAGATATTTCTCCATCAAGGTCGGAGAGAGATTGCCGACCGTGACGTTGTCGAAACCGAAGCTCGAGTCGTCTGGAGGAAGCAGCGACTCCACTTCGACGTCGACGGAGAGGAGATCGCGCACCGCGTTGCGGTATTCCGTTCGTGTTAGTCGCCGGAACGTCTCTGTGCGCCCTGGATTGGGATTGGCGGCAGCAATGCGATCGAGCGAGGTTTCCAGGTGCGAGGCCAAAGACTCGTACGTGGCCTCATCGGGGCGCGGCCGCCCTATCGGCGGCATCTGACGCCCTTCGAGCTTTTGCAACACCTTTTCCCACAAGTCGGTATTGGTAGCGACGTTCGCCACATCGGCGCCGGCGAGCGAGAAGCCCCCGGTCTTCACTTTGTCGTTGTGGCACCCCGTGCAGTACTTGTTCAGGACAGCCTGTTGCGCACCGTCGACGGGCAGCGCGACAGGCGACGAAGATTGCGCCAGCGTCGTCAATTGCGGCAGACGGCTTGGGGTCACGGACATCATTTCCGCCGACGCCATAAGCAGAATTCCGCCGAGCCCGATGACGCTCTTTGCCTGCAATTCAGCCCTCCTGTGGTTCTCCGAGTGTATGCGGTTCCAGGCCAACTCGCTACCGTTTTTGGCGCAAATCGTGTCGCAAATCGTCTCAGAAGGGTCAACACGCACGTCTGGACGTCAGACGCCCGCCGACTGAAGCGCCGCTGGAGGCGAGAAGTGTTAGATGACCTTCAAATGCTCGGTGCTGTCGCCGATCTTGTCAGGCGTCGGCACGCCGGCCTTGTCGAGCATCGTCAGCAGCAGGTTCGCCATTGGAGTGTTATCCGGATAGTTGATGTGCTGCCCGCCGCTGAGCGCGCCGGCGCCGCCGCCCGCCACGAGGACGGGGAGGTTGACGTGGTCGTGGAGATTGCCATTTCCGAGGCCGCCGCCGTACAGAATCATCGAGTGGTCGAGCAGGTTGCCGTCGCCATCCGGCGTGGCCTTCAGTCTCTCGAGAAACTGTCCGAAGAGCGCGACATGGTACTGATCGATCTTCGCCTTCCGCGCCATCAGCTCGGGATTGTCAATGTGGTGCGAACACGAATGGTGCTGCTCCGGCACGCCAATCTGCTCGAATGTCCGCGGACTGGTTTCGCGGCCCATCAGCATCGTGATGACACGCGTGATGTCCGCCTGATACGCGAGCACCTGCAAGTCGAACATCAACGTCACATAGTCCTCGAACGACTCGGGAACATCGTCAGGACGCGTGGGCAGCGCGAATGCGCCCGCGGCGCTGTCCCGCTCGGCGCGCTGGATCCGCTGCTCGATTTCGCGAACGGCCTCGAGATACTCAGTGAGCTTCGCCTGATCGCCTGTGCCGAGGGTCTTCTGCAATCCAGCGACTTCGTCCAGCACGGAGTCGAGAATATTGCTCGTCCGGCGGATCCTGGCCTGGCGCTGGGCCGGCGTGCTCGCCTGGCCGAAGAGCCGCTCGAAGACCATGCGCGGATGCGGCTCCATCGGCAACGGCGTTGTCGGCGACTTCCAGGAAATCGTGTTCGAGAAAAAGCAGTCCTCCGAATCGCAACCGATCTGCGTCGCACTCTCCAGGCTCAGCTCGAGCGATGGCAGCCGCGTGTCCCTGCCGATGGCACTCGCCGCGATTTGATCCACGGTTGTCGCCAGCCGGACGCCGTCCGATCCGCCACGGCCGCGGTCCCATGCATGCACACCGGTCAGCCAGACGGCCGTGCCGCGCGCATGGTCCCCGTTGCCATCGCCGAGGTTGTCCGCCTGTCGGTGCGCCAGTCCGCTCAACACCGTGATGCGATCGCGCACTGGCGTCAGCGGGCTGAGAATCGGCGACAGCTCGAAGTTTTTGCCCGTCGTCGCGGGCACCCACATCGGCTGAATCGTGCCGTTAGGAATATAGACAAATCCGAGCCTGACGGCCGGCTTTACGGCTTGTGCGGACAGTGCCGGAACCATCGCGTCCAGGAAAGGCAGCGCGACGGTTGCGCCCATCCCCCGCAGAAAAGTTCGTCGTGGCAGTGCCCGTTTGGTGATGATCATGTCGTCGCTCCTCAGTGCCGTGCCGCCGTCCCTGTCTGCTGCCCCTCGGCCTTCCTGTTCAGAAAGGCCGGGCTGTTTACGATGCCGAGAACCAGCTCGGAAAAACGATAGTCCCGGGACGCGGAATCCCGCACCACCGTCCGGACTACCGGCTGATCGTAATACTCGAGGCTGCGTCCCACAGCATACGCCAGTAGATTCTCCGTCAAGGTACTGACGAACCGCTCGGGGTGACTCAGCAACACCTGCCGCAGCCCCGCTACGCCTTCGAACCGGGTCCCATCGGGCAGCACGCCTGATGGATCGATCGTGGCGCCGGAAGCGTCGACGGTCCGCCATCTACCCAGCGCGTCGAAATTATCCAGGGCAAACCCGATCGGGTCCATCGCGGCATGACAGCCCGCGCAGGCGGGATTCGCCCGGTGCTGTGCCAGCGCTTCCCTCATCGGAAGCACCTTGCCGGATTCGTTGTTTTCGGTCGCGAGCGCAGGAATATTCGGCGGTGGCGGCGCGGGGGGCGCGCCGAGCAGATTGCCGAGGACGTATTTGCCCCGAAGTACTGGAGACGTGCGATTCGCGTACGACGTGAGCGTCAAAATGCTCGAGTGCCCGAGCAGCCCCAACCCGCGCCGCGGATTGTCCGCGGGATAGGTCACGCGGCGGAAGTTGTTCCCGAGCACGTTCGGAACGCCGTAATGCTTTGCGAGGCGTTCGTTCATGAATGTGTCGTTGGATCGCAGCAGATCGATGACGCTGCGGTCCTCGCGAAACACGCTCTCCAGAAACAAGGTGGTTTCGCGTTCGAAGGCGTCCCGCAAACTGAGGTCGAAGTCCGGAAACAGTCGCGGGCTCGGCGTCTTCGCGTGCACATCACGCAAGTACAACCACTGCGCGGCAAAATTGGTCGCAAGCGCCTCGGAGCGGGAATCGCGAAGCATCCGGCGCACCTGCTGATCCAACACGGTTCGATTGCTCAGCTTGCCCCGCGCGGCAAGCTCGATCAGCTCCTCGTCCGGAATGCTGCTCCACAGGAAAAATGAAAGACGCGACGCCAGCTCGAGATCGCTGATGCGGTAGACACTGCCTGCGGCAACCTTTGCGGGCTGGCGCTCGATGCGGAACAGAAACTGCGGACTCACCAGGATCCGCTCGAGACCCTGTTTGATTGCGCCTTCGAATCCGCTTTCACTGCGTTCGGCCTCGAATATCGAGAGCAGCGGCTGCAGGTCGGTCTCGCTGACCGGCCGGCGGTATGCGCGACGCGCGAGCGACGAGAGAATCTTCCTTGCACAGCCCGCTTCCGCGGGTGGACAGATGAAGATTCTGCGGCGGCTCGGCGTCTCCCCTGGTCCCGAAATCGTCTGCGGACCACGAATGGTGACGCTCGCAATCGCCGGCAGCTGCCCCCTCCCGCGCAGCCGCGGTCGAATGAGCGCTTCACCTTTCGCGGACGTGTGCTTGAGGAACGTCACGGCTATGGCACGCGGCCCCGCTTTCATGGGCACATCGATATCGAAACCCTTCGCGAGCGCCTTCCTGCGGGCCTCGTTCCGCCGATCGAGCTCGAAGCGGCGGTTGACGACAGAGTTGATCTTGATCTCGGTCGCGATCTCGTCCAACTTCTCGGCGACGGTCTCCGCAGCGGCCGCCGGTTCCTTTGCTGCGGACTCGGTCTCCGGAGCGGCCGTCCGAGCCGGCAGTTCAGCCGAAATCACGCCCACCCGCTCATCGTCGACGACGACTTCGAGTTGATGCGGCTCGCGCGGCGCATCCGCCAGCTCGATGTGGATGCGGTAGTCGCCGTCCAGCGGCAGGTAGGTTCGAATCACCGCGCCGCCTCTCGTGCCGAACGGCGCGCCTTCAGCCTGGTATTCCTGGTTGAACTGCTCCGACATTCGATACACGTCAACGAGCGGCGGAAGCGACTGATCTCCGATGGCCACGGCGCTGAGCTTCTGCGCGGCGGACAGATACTGCTCGAGCTGCGTCGACGACACGAACAGAAGATCGGCGATGTTGTCGAACCCGCTGCTCGAATTGTCTGCCGGCAGCAGAAGATCGAGGTCGACATCTTTCGAGAGATTCTCGAGCCCGATGAGATCGCGGATCGCGTTCTTGTACTCGGTGCGCGTCAGCCGATGAAAGAGCGGCAGCCTGCCGGGATCGGGATTGATCCTGGCAGCCGTGTCCAGCTTCGCTTCGAAATGTGAGGCAACCGCGTCATACGTCGCGGCATCGGGACGCGGACGGCCCGCCGGCGGCATCGCACCCGTGCGCAGCTTCCGCACGACTTTCTCCCAGGCAGCAGCGTCAGCGCCTGGATCTTCTGCATTCAGCTTCTCGAATGCGAATCCACCTGCGCGAACTTTTTCGTTGTGGCAGGTCGCGCAATATTTGTCGAGCGTAGCCGCGCTTGGCGCGGTCGCAGCCATCGGAGCTGCAGGACGCGAATCGGGAGCTCGTTGCGTATGCAGATCTCTCGACGCGCCGAAAACCAGGGCAACAGAAAAAACCGCCGTCAGGTAGTGTCGTGCATACATCGTGGTTGCGGTTCATTCAGTATAAGGGAATCGCCGTTGCGAATATCACGAAAGTGCCTGTAGCATGGATCCACGTCACTTCAGCGACAGGGAGTACGCGAATGCCGAGATGTATACACGGCAGCATTTACCGGGCTGCGGCTGTGCTGCTATTGATATCGACGCCGTCTGTCGCACAAAACATCGCCAATCCTCAGACAGCGTCGGGAACAACTGCGCTTCACCGTGCAGTCGAGCGTGACGACGCAGGCGAAGTTGCGCGTGTGATTCGCTCCGGCGCAGATGTCAAAGCCGTCAACCGCTACGGCGCCGCCCCTATCTCGTTGGCGTGTGCCCGGGGAAATACGGACATCATCGAGCAGTTGCTGCAAGCCGGCGCAGACGTCAACACCGCGCTTCCGGAAGGCGAAACGTGCCTGATGAGCGCGGCCAGCGGCGGAAGCCTTCCTGCGGTCAAGGCGCTCCTGGTTCGCGGCGCGAACGTCAACGCGGTCGAAAGCTGGAAAGGACAGACAGCCCTCATGTGGGCGGCGGCCGAAGGCCATTCAGCGGTCGTCGACGTCCTGATTGAATCAGGCGCCGACGTGAACGCCCGCTCCAAAGCCGGCTTCACACCGCTGTTGTTCGCTGTGCGCCAGGGTTCTGTCCCCGCGGTGCGCAGCCTCCTGAAGGCGAAGGCGGACGTCAACGACATCGCGAAAGCCGCGGCCATCTCATCAAACTCGACGGCCAGACCTGTTTCGGATGCGACATCCGCCCTCGCGATGGCCGTCATCAACGCGCACTTCGACGTCGCCGGCGTGCTGGTAGACAACGGCGCCGATCCCAATGCGCCTGACGCGCGCGGCTCGATTCTTCATGCGCTCGCATGGATACGAAAGCCGGGCGCCGCCGGGGGCGACCAGGCGCCGCCGTCTTCGAGCGGCGGCCTCACCAGCCTCGAGCTTGCCGATGCGCTGCTGAAACACGGCGCGAACCCGAACGTCCGCATCGGATGGCAGGAGATTCCATTCGATCGTGATGACGGCGAAGTGAAGAGCCCGCCGAACATCCGCGTAGGGCGCGACTACATCAGCCTCGTCGGCGCGACACCGTTTTACCTCGCAGCGAAGAATGGCGACGTCGACTTGATGCGCCTCCTCGTGAAGCACGGTGCCGATCCGCGGCTCACGACCGCGCAGAACGTCACGCCGCTGATGGCGGCCGCAGGTTTGGGCACCTGGGCCGGAGAGACGCCCGGGCCTTTGAACGGCACACCTGAAGTGGAAAGGCTCGAGGCCGTGAAGCTGGCGCTTGCGCTCGGCAACGACATCAACGCCGTTGCCGACTTTGGCGACTTCCCGATTGTGGGCGATCCGATCAAGCTATTTACGAGCTATCCGGAGAATCTCGAGAAACTGCCGAAAGAAGCGCTCGGCGACATGCGATGGAGCGGCAGCACGGCTCTTCACGGCGCCGCGACCACAAATCAGCAATCGATCATCCGGTATCTCGTCGAGAACGGCGCGAAGCTGGACGCGCGCAACAAACTGGGATGGACGCCGCTGATGATTGCCGAAGGCGGCCAGTTCGGCGCGACAGTCAAGGAGTTTCCCGATGCTGCGGCGCTGATTCGCAAGCTCATGAGCGAACGCGGCATGGAGGCGGAGCAGTTCAGCAAAACCGGAGCGAAGCGAATAGCCGCGGGACGTTAGTTCAGCCTCGACGCAAAGCCGCAAAGCCGCAGAGAATTTATCTTTCGTACGAAAGAAACTCTGTGTCTCCGCGCCTCTGCGTCGAAAGCCCCATCACAATCAGAAGGTAAAGCGCGCCCCGAACTGAAACACCCGCGCGCGGCCGGCGCCGGTGATCCGGCCGAAGTCCGCGTTGTTCATGTTTGTCTGGGGATTGTTGTAGTTCTTCCAGTTCAACACGTTAAACGCTTCGGCTCGAACCTGCAGCCTCGTGGCAGGGCCGAGAGCGAAGCTCTTGGCGAACGTTGTGTGCATATTGAAATCGCCAGGACCGCGCACCATCTCGGGCATGAAGGTGCCAGGCCGAATCGTGGCAGTGGTGACCGTACTTGTTGGCACCCTGACGAAGCCCGCAGTGTTGAGATAGTTACATCCGCCCGCACCGCAGCTATCGTTCCAGTCCGCAACCACCAGATCGACGCCCGAGGCGACATCGGGCCGGCTGTTGCCTATTCCTGATGGTTGGGTGATAACCAGCGCACTACCCGATCTCGCCTGAACGATGCCTGAAATCTGCCAGCCTCCCAGCACCCCGTTCTTGATGCTGCCTTCTGCGCCAATCGTCGGAAGCTCGTAGATGAACGAGGCATTGAAGCGGTGACGAACGTCGTTCGTCGATGGACCATAGTCGTAGTCCGGATCCCAGAAGTCCTGAATGGCGTTATAGCTGGTGATGTAGTACACGGAGAGATCGCCGCCCTGCGTGGAGTCGCTCTTACCCAGCGTGTAGTTGACGTCCCATGAGTACCTGTTGGAGAACCGCCTTCGCAGCGATGTCTGCAGGCCGTTGTAGACCAGCGTCTGACTGCTGTCCACGTAGTAGCCGCCTGGCGAGCCAATCGCCGGATTGGGCCGCGCACCGGTCTCTCTGTCGAACGCCTGAGTAAACTGGCGCTGTAGCGGGAAATCGTTGCCGTCGGTCCGGATGTAGCCGACTTCTGCGGCCATCGTGCGGCCGAAGGCCTGCTGCACGCTGAGCATTGACTGAATCGTATACGGCGCACCGATGTTGGTGTCGATCAGCGAGAACACCGCAGCCCGCCCAGCCGAGTCTGCCTGCGCCAATGGCAGCGCGTCGTCCGTGTACATCGGCCACCGGACGTTTCGTGCCGCCGATTCCGTGCGGTTGTAAACCACGCGGTACGGAATCGTCGGGTGATTCACGGCCTGACGAACCGTCATGGGCAGCGTGGGACTGTAGAGATAGCCCAAACCGCCCCGAACGACTGTCGCCTCATTTGGCCCCAGCGTCCACGCAAATCCCATCCTGGGACCGAAGTTGTTGCCGTCAGGCTCGTAGGGATGCAGTGGATCTCTTTTCGGCCCAAAGTCCATCTTGCGCAGATCGGTCGGATTCTCCAGGTTGACGAGCTCCACGGGAACATCCGTCGTAGCAGAGACCTTAGCGACCCCGTAATAGTCCCAGCGCAGGCCGAGGTTCAGGACGAACCTGCTGCCCAGACGCCAATCGTCCTGAATGAACCCACCGTACTGGTCCATGTGCGAACCGTGCGGCGGCGCGCCGTACGTGGTGTTATGGGAGTTCACGACGTTCGCGAGAGTGTCTGCATAGTTGTTGTACGTGAATGCAGGATCTTCCGGATTGATGTGGCTGCCGGTCTCGCGCAGGAAGCGGAATCCCACCTTCACGAGATGCCGCTGAAAGCCACGGCTGAATTTCTGCTCGAAACTGTAGGCCGTACCCGCCATCTCCAGGATTTCGGAGTGCGCCGTGCCGAACAAGCCGCTGATGCTGAAGGACGCCACGCGCCTGCCGTACGGCATGATCTCGGGTGGCTGGTTCGGCCCGATGACCGATAGGAACTTGTCGAGACGCGCCAGGTACGCCTTGTTCCATCCAACGCGGCTCTCCGACACCCACGCGCCCTTCGTCATCACATACTGCGCGGCAATGCGATCCTGCTCGTTCGGAAACTCCCGATCGTTCACGCCGTCCGGATTCGGTCGAGGTTCGAGCGTGAACGGCCGCAGACGCGTGTAAGTGAAGGTGAGATTCGCCCCATTGGTCACGGCCACGTCGGCCTTGGCCACGATGTGATTTTCGCTGCGCCGGCGCACGCCAAGTCCGCGCCATCGGCCGACTTGCGGGTTCACGACACCGGCGGCATTGACGATCGTCTCGGTCGGCAGATACAGCGTGTTCATCGCGATCGTCGTCTCCGGGTACGGCAGGGCGCGCAGCACCTCGTCGCGAACGGCCTGATACGGCACCGTCGTGTTCAGGTTCAGCTCGACTTTCTCGCGGTACCCTTCATAGGTGCCGAAGAAAAACACCTTGTTCTTCAGTACCGGGCCGCCGAGTGTGCCGCCGTATTGATTGAACTTGCCGACCGGCTGCTGGGCTGTGGAGAAAAAGTCGCGCGCGTTCCAACCCTCATTCTGACCGCTATAGAAGGCCGACCCGTGGAAGATGTTCGTGCCCGACCGGCTGATCACGTTGATCTGCCCGCCGGCGACGCCGCCGTACTCCGCCGGCAGCACGCCTTTGACGATCTGGACCTCCGCGATCGAGTCGAGACTCATGACGGAGATTTGGTTCTCGCTGCCATATTGGGTCAGCGACCTGCCCTCCGGGTTCGAGTTCGCCTCCGTGCCATCGACCGTGATGCCCGTGCCGCCTGACGCGACACCGTTCATCTGCACGCCGCCCGAGCCGCCCGCTGACCCGGTACCCGTGATGACGACGCCGGCGGTCAGTCCGATCAGGCCTTGAATGTTTCGGCGATTGACCGGCAGCTCTCGCACCTCCTGCGACCCGACGCTGTCTGCCTGCAGTGACATCGCGGTCTGAACCAGCGGCGCGTCGCCGGTGACCGTGACCGTCTCGGACATCGCACCCACCTCGAGGAGGAAGGTCTGGCGCACGGTCTGTCCCGCTCCCAACTCTATGCCGCGTTGGCTGATGGTTTTGAATCCGGTGAGCTCGATGCGCAGGGCATACGGGCCGCTGGGCAGCGCGGCGAGGACGAACTCGCCGTTCGCGTCGCTCACACCTTCGCGCGCAACACCGGTGCCTTCGTGCGTGGCGATGACGCTGGCGCCCGGGATGACGGCGCCGGAGTTGTCACGAACGAGTCCGACCAGTGTGGCCGTCGTAACCTGAGCGTGTGCGGCGGCTGCTACGAAGAGAAGCGCGACCAAAAAGAAAGCCCGTTGACGATGCATGACGCACCTCGTTAGGAAAAATCGTTCGCTGATGAAATTCAGATGAAGTTGATATAGCACGACGTTTCGTGTGACGTCCACGATTTTGCGGGAGACGCTCTCCAAAAAAATGGTTCGCGCCGCACGCAAAGAACTTGTCGCGAAACGTCGCGAAACACTACAGGCTAGATCTACCAGCGCTTCAGTCGGATATTCCGGTACTCGATCTTCATGGGTGGGCCGACATGGACCTGCATGCCGATCAATCCGTCGAGCTTGCGATTCGGCGCGTCGTCGTCGACGGTGATGCTCATCAAACGGCCGTTGAGGATATGCGTGGCGGTGTTGCCGCGGGCGATGATGTGCGCCGCATTCCAGTCTGATGTCGCAACGTTCGCCAGCTCGTCTGACGTCCCGAACGACGAGATCACGATCGGCGTTCTGCCGCCGACGACGTGCGACATCTGACCGCGCACGGCGAGAAACAGACGCCCCTTCTCTTCGTAGTTGTTGCCGTCGTACCGCTTGCGGCCGTCCAGATCGAATTGATAACCCTTCATCGCGAATTTGTTTTCGGGGGTCACCATGTCAGGGACAACGACGCTGCGATAGTTGATGCCGCTGTTGCCCGCTTCGGTGATGCGATAGTCAAGCTTCAGTTCAAAGTCGGCCGGCGTGCCGCCCCGCCAGATGATGAACGTGTTGCTCTTGATCACGTTCGCCGGCGTGATCTCGCCGACGAGAACGCCGTTCTCTGCGCGCCAGTAGGCTGTGTTGCCTTCCCAACCGGCGAGTGATTTGCCGTCGAAGATCGCCTGGAATCCCGGCTCGTCGACGGTGAGCACCTCGGGACGATCGCTCTGCTTCGGCGCATACGGCGTAGTCTGCGCGGACAGCAGCGTGGCGAATGCAAGCATCGCGATCAGAAGTCTCATAAGCGCTTCACTACTACTTACCGCCGTTCGTCGAGGAACCCGAACGCGTATACCGTTCCGTCGCCGGCGCCGACATACACCTGGCTCAATGCGCTCCAGAAGCTGCCCGGTGACGCCGATGGTGTCATCGACTTTCCGCTGTTCCAGATCGCCTTGCCCGAAAGACCATCGTAGGCGAAGAGGACCGCTGGCGATCCGGCCCGTCCGGCCGCAGCCGGCCGGCCGGTGGACAACGCGAACACGACGCCATTGACGATGATTGGCGTCGCTGGCGATGTCAGATCGTTGGACGTCCAGTCGGGCTCGAGCGAGAACGCGCCGTTGACGTCCCTCACTCGAAGCGCGACGACCGCGCCGTTGCGGATTGCGCCGTTCGTCGTGCGAGCGCTCACCGGCCTGCCCGAGACCGGAACCAGAATCCAGCGCGCCGCGGAGTCTGCGGGCGGCGTAGTGGCGGGCGCGGCGCGCATCCAGGTCGACAATGCTTCTGCTGAGATCGCGCCGCCGCTCGCAAACAGAGGAGGCGACGCCACCAGCGGAGTGGCGTGGTCCGCGCCACCAAGCGACGCCGCGTCGAGCAGAATCACGCGGCCGTCCTTCGTCGCGGCAGACACGAGATCCTTCGTACCGTGGCGGAAGACCGTGGGGCCGGTGACGAACTCGGCCGTGGGCTGTGTGAACCAGTCCTTCAGCTGCAGTGATCTCGGATCGAGGGCGACGATTGCGTTCGCTTTTCCGTTTCCTGTCACGCTACCGGAACCAATCGCCGCGAGCAGCGTACTGCCGTCCGACGAGAACGCAACCGCGCCGATCACGCTGCCGCCGTCGGTGCGATAGGACACCACTGGCTTGTCTGGCAAGTCGAGGTCGATCGCATACACGCCGTTCGGCGCACCCGCACAGTTCCCGGCGGTCGCGGAGTACATCATCGTGCCGACCGCGACAGGATTCGACCACTGCGAATTGGGCGGAAGGAACGGCGCCGGCTTCTGCAGGTCCTTGCCCGATTGCAATCCGACGACGTGCAATTGGCCATCGGCAGCGACCGCGTACCCGACCATGATTTGGCCGAGGCCGCGGCCGCCGACATTCGGTGCACCGGGAATCCCGGCGCCCTGTCCGCGGGCCGGCCCACCGGGGCCCGGCGCTCCACGGGCCGGAGCGGCCTGCGCGCCGCGACCCGGCCCGCCGCCGCGAGGTTCGACCGGAATACCCTGGCCGGGCTCACCGAGCGAACTGCGATAACCCTGCTGATTCCCTCGGCCGGCGGGCGCCGGGGCCGCGTCCGACGACGATGCCGACGGTGCCGCTCCACTCACAATGCGCGTTGGCGCTGCCGTGATGCCTCCGCTGCAGGCGGCCGTCGGCGCCGGCGGCGTACCCTCAAACGTGCGCGACCAGATGACATAGCCCGTGTCGTTGTCGAGCATGTGCAGCGTGTTCGAACTGGCGGCAACCAGTGACGCCGGTATGAAGAGCGTAACGCCGCTGGCGGTCACTCCCTGAGTGAGGCCGAAGAATCCGCGGCGCTGGTTGTCGAGCTTTGACGTCCACTGCAACTCGAACCCGGGCTTCGACATCGACTCGACGGAGATATTCGGATCGGTTTGCAGCCAGGAAGTACGCTGAGCATCGGCGTAGGGTGTGGGCCAGTCCGACCAGCCGCGTCCGACCTGGGCGAACGTCACACTCCCGGCGATGAGCGAGGCGGCAAAGAGCGAAACGATTCGGCGAGCGCGCATCTGCACCTCGATCTATCTGACGCCAAAGGCGTAGAGCATCCCGTCCCACGTGCCGATGTACACGCGGCCGTTGGCGACAGTAATGCCGCTGAAGTGATTCCACGAGGTAATCGTGTCGCCACTGTTCCAGAGCTCCTTGCCGGTCTGACCGTCCAGTGCGTACAGCATTGCCTTGCGCCCGTTCGGAATGCGCCGCGCCGCACCGCTGGAGAGACCGCCGCCGTATCTCGGTCCACCCGGCTCGTTCCAGGCGGCGTCCTGCACGACCTGTGTGCCGTCGACGCCGCTCGAGTAGGCAAAGACGATCCCGTTGGCGATGACCGTTTCCTCCGCAAGATCCATGTCGCGCGACAGCCAGGCAGGAGTGAGCTGCCACTTGCCAGCGACCTCTTCGAGCTTGAGCGCCGCGACACCGCCGCCCTTGGGGCGGGAATGTTCGATCGGCGCCTTGAACTTTGTGCTGACGGGGCCCCAGAACGGCACGAGCACCCACTGCGTACCCTGCGGATCCTGCCAGGCGCCAAGGGCACCCCAGGGGCCGACGTTGTCGAACGCCTGGGAGTCGGCGCAAATCAACGGCGTAGTGTGGAGTGTGGTCCGATGGTCCTCCCCTCCGAGGCCGTCGCGGTCCAGCAGCCACAGCCGGCACTCCTTGCTCGTCGCGATAAGGAACTTCCGCCCGCGATAGTCGATCGCGACCGGCGTCACGTTGATGTCGAGGTCGCGGCGCCACAGCCAGTTCGCATTCGGCGCGCCGAAATAGTCGATCAACTGGAGCTGCTTCTTTGCGTCGATCTTCACGCCGACAAGACCGTTGCCGAGGCGCCGGTTTCCGGGATCGAAGATGGCGTCGCCCGTTCCGAGATAGACGCGGCCTTCGGCATCGATCGCTGCGCCGCGGCGGCCCCACAAGCCACCGCCGGCCGGAATGAACGTGCTGGCGCGGCGTGACGCGAGATCGAACGAGTGGAAGGCGTTGGTCAGGCCGCCGCAGCCCTGCGCCGTCGCCGTGTAGATGACGCCGTCCTTGTAGTTGAGCGCATACGGTTTGCCGTTGCCGGGAATGAACTTCTCAGGAGGCGCGACGTTCTCCCCGTCGCCGAGATTGATCTGGTGCAACTTGCCGTCCCAGGACAATGCATAGACCGTGTACTTGCCGGGCGATACCTGCACCATCGCCGGCGCGGCCGTCTGTCCCCCAGGGCAGAGGACGTTGTCGACCGGCGCCTGATTGGCAAGCCTGTTCTCAAACCGCCGGCGCCAGAGCACCTCACCGTCGGCGACGTTGATCGCGAAGAGGTCGTCGGTGACACCGGCGACAAGTCCTACCTCGAGCGGCCCCAGCGGCGTTGTGACACTCTCCGCGATGAGCGGCGGAAACAGGTTGTGCATCGAGCGTGGCGTGCTGTTGAGTTGCACGCGCCACAACAGTTTCGTTGAGCTGACGTTGGCGGGCGTGAAGATCTTCTCGTCCTTTACCCATCCTGTCCGTTCCGTATCGACGCCTTCCATCAGGACGTCGTGGGCTGAGAGGATTGCGGCCCCCGCGAACAGGGCAATCAACAAAAACAATCTTCCTACATGCACGCGAGGCGCTCCTTCCGCGCTTCGATCTTCTTGTAGTCGAGACCCCCGATTTTCTTGAGGTCCTCCAGCTTCTTGCAGGGACCGCTTTTCTCGCGGTGCGCGATGAGAGCCGCCGCTTCCTTACGCAGAAGACCGGCCACGCTTTCCAGTTCTATGGCCGTGGCGGTATTGAGATCGAGCGCCGTCTGCGCCTCGACGGGGAATTGTGCCGACAGGTACTGGAGGACCGACTCGAACTCCTGGTCGGTGCCCTCTGCACCTGCCGCCACCATTTTCGCAATCACGTCGCGCCAGCCTTCGGGCGTGTGCCGCACAGACGCCACCGTCTCCGCGGCATGACAGGTGGCGCACAGCTTCACGGTTACGTCTCGTCCCGGCGCATCTGGAAGCACATCCTGCGCGGCAAGCATCGAGCCGAACGGTCCGGAGACGACGAGGAGTAGAACGATTACACCTGTGGCGATGAAGAGCTCGCGCATTCGCGGATCATAACTGTTTCAACCAGATATTGCGGATTTCGATCTTCATCGGCTCGCCGACATGTATCTGGAAGCCGATCAATCCGCCAAGCGATCGATTCTTGGTGTCGTCGTCAATCACGATGCTCGTGACGAAGCCGTTGAAGATTTGCACGATGGTGTTGCCCCGCGCGATCAAGTGCACCTGGTTCCAATCGTTCTGCTTGATGATCGCTTTGAGCTCGTCAGGCGTTTGCTGGAGGTTGCCGATCACGCGCGGCCTTGCGCCGCCGTCCGGGATATGCACGGCTTGCCCCCGCATCGCCAGAAAGCCGCGGCCACGCTCTTCGTAAATCTGCCCGGTGTAGGTATTGGCGTAGTCGATGTCGGCTTGATAGCCTTTCATCACCCATTTTCCCTGCACGGTTCCGTTGCCCGCCGGCGTCCCCGCGGGAAGGTGGGCACTGCGAATTTGAATGCCGCTGTTCGTGGAGTTCATGCGGAACTGCAGTTTCAGCTCGAAATCCCTCGGTTCGCCGCCACGCCAGATGAGGAACGTATTCTCCTTAACCGCGTTATCCGGCGAGCTCTCGCCGACGATGGCGCCATCGACCGCTTTCCAGAAGGCCGGGTCGCCATCCCATCCTTTCAATGAAGTGCCGTCGAAGATCGGCTGGAAACCTGTCTTGTCGTCGATCAACAGGGGCTCAGCGCCCACGGGTCCGCGACCACCTCCACGGCCACCGCGGCCCTGCGGTGGCTGCTGCCCGGAGAGGGCAATAACGGACAACACGACGATCGCGAGAGCGAACGCTTTATTCATGGTTCATGAAGCTACACGCGAGCGCCCGTCTCTGTCTATAACGGAGCGCTTCAGCCATATCGCCCTGTCATGCCGGCCAATCCAGGGATTCGGGAATTCGCGCGGCGCGCCGCACGATCGCACAGTACTCGACAGATATGGAAGCGCCGGCGGGTATCGATCGAAAACAGGGCGTCCCGAACAGGACGCCGCGCTCGATCATCGCCCGCCGCGTTTCCGGCATCGGCGACACGCCAAACTCCATTCCACGCGCGATCGTGCGCCCGTTCCACGGAGGCTGCAGACGGCTGCGGTTCTCTTCCCATATGCCCATCCAGGGAAAATCAGAGGGTCGCCATACGTAACCGAACATCACGCCCAGCCCGGGAGAAAACGCGGCAAAGTAGGCGTGGCTGCGACTGCCATCCATCAAATGCGCAGTGTAGGCGCTCGAGTGCGCCGCATCGGTAAACACCTGCAGGTCGGCGCTGCGCCCGTCGAGCGTCGGCGCGATCGGCCAGTCGAATTCCGCCGCCGGTGACAAGTAATCGTGCGCACCGAACGTGGACTCGAATACTTTCGATCGTGCGGCCGATGCTCTGAATTGCGTCGATCCCGGCTCGAGAAATGGCGGCCCCAGCGTCACGTGCTGGGTCCAGCCGATCGCGCGATCGGTGGTGGCGATGTTCGTCAGCGTTTCCCGAATGACGGCCGCTGAGTCGCGCAACGCGATCCTGCGCTCGAACACGAGCCCGGAAATCGGGAAATGCGCGCTCGCGATCAGCGCGTCGCCGTCGACGCGCAGCTCGTACAGTGCGACGGGCGCCTCGCCGTGGGCGCTGAGACCCGCCTTGAATTCGTCGTCTGATGGCGGGCCGAAGATATCGAGGCACAGGTTGTGCCCCATGATGCCTGCGAGGAGGCGGGCATCGGAACCGCCGCCGTACATGTGTTCGTGGCCGGCGTCGTGCGCCGACGGCTCGATCGTCGGCCACGGCGGCGTCCACAGCGGATTCACGCCGGACGCCTTGTCGAGAATTTCTGCGACGTGGCCGCCTTCCTGCAACACGGTCACTCTCACGTGCGCGTTCTCGATCCGGGCCGCTCGCCGGCCAAGGTATCGCTCCATTGCCACCTCCTTTCGAGGCCGACATAAGGTCGGCACTACGAGTCCCCTGGCCGACCTGAAGGTCGGCACTAGACAACACGAACAGACGCTTCAGTCGTAGTGCTGACCTTGAGGTCAGCGCAGCCAAGGCCGACCTGACGGTCGGCGCTACGAGGCGGCGCTTGCAGAGATGTCGTCAGGAGTGATACATGACACAGATCATGGTGACCAAGACATCTTCCACACGGAGCGCTGCCCAGGACGCGATTGACGCCGGCGCCGGCATTCTACGTCTCGAGCCGTGCTGGGTCCCGCGCACGTTCATGATCCCCGGCAGGCGGCTCCGGCTGCATCCCGACGATCTGTACGCCCTCGGGGCGCACCGCGGCGGCATCAACGAGCGCTGGTTCTCCTCGACAACGCACGCCTCGAACGGTCCCGGGACACCCGACGACGAAGGGCTGAGCTACGTGCGGGCGGAGAACGGCGCCCGTGTGCTGTTCAAGTCGCTCGTCGACGAGGGCGGCGATCTCCTGCTCGGAGCGTCGACCATGCAGCACGAAGGTGGATGGAACCTGCTCTGCAAGTTCTTCGACAACATGGGAGCGATTCCCCATCACCTCCACCAGAGTGATGCGTTTGCGAAGCTCGTCGATCAGAAGGGCAAGCCGGAGGCGTACTACTTCCCGCCTCAGTACAACCAGATCGAGAACGCCTTTCCGTTCACGTTCATGGGGCTCGAGCCGGGCACGACAAGAGACGAGGTGCGGCGCTGCCTCGAGGACTGGAGCAAGGGCGACAACGGCATTCTGTTCCTCTCGCGCGCGTACCGGCTGCAGCCGGGCACCGGCTGGCAAATCAACCCCGGTATTCTCCATGCGCCAGGCTCGCTCGTCACCTACGAGCCTCAGGTGAACAGCGATGTGTTTGCCATGTTCCAGTCGCTGGTCGATGGACGCGTCGTCGATCGCAGCCTGCTCACGAAGGACGTCAGGCCCGAGTATCACGACGACCTCGACTATCTGGTCAGCATGCTCGACTGGGAAGGGAACGTGAATCCGGAGTTCGGGATGAGCAACCGCGTCTTCCCGCGGCTGCTGCAGTCAGAACAGGAAGCCGCCGCGGCTGGCTACACCGAGCAGTGGGTGTGTTACGGCACGCCGTGGTATTCGGCCAAGGAACTGACGGTGATGCCGGGGCGCACGGTGACAATCAAGGACGCCGCGGCGTATGGACTCATCCTGACCCAGGGCCACGGCACGATCGGGCGGCATCACGTATCGACACCGGCCATGATCCGCTTCGGCGAGATGACAGAAGACGAGCTCTTCGTGACCGCCGACGTCGCGCGCGAAGGCGTACGCATAGAGAACCTGAGCGACGCCGAACCGCTTGTCATCCTAAAGCACTTCGGCCCTGGCAATCCAGACAACCCTCGGTCTTGAAGCAGGCGCAGAGACGCAGAGAATTTTTCTTATGACCGCACACACGAAACCCGCACTGCACAACGCGATGTGGCCGGGACTCGTCGGCAAGGGGCCCGACTCGGAGCCGCCGATCGATCTCGACACGATGCTCGACCTGACGGCGGCCGCCAACGTCGACGGCGCCCGCTTCGACGGCGTCGACCTGTTCCTGTTCGACCCGCACGTCGACATCGATTCCGATCGTGAGACGCTGAAACGGCTTGCCGATCGCATCAGCGCGCGTGGCTTCGTCGTCGGATCGCTCGTCGCTCCCGTATGGCCGCCGACCGGCGGAGGCTCGGCGATGGGTGGCGACGAGGAACGCAAACGCTTTCTCACTCAAGTGAGAAAGGCATGCGCCATCGCCAAGACCCTTCGCGAGCTCGGCATCCGCCGCTACGGCGTCGTGCGAATTGACTCGGCCGCCAGTCCGGCCGACTGGGCGAAAGATCCGGCCGGCAACACGAAGCGCATCGCGGCGACGTTCCGCGAAGCGGGTGCGATCGCCGACGACCATGGCGAGCGCCTCGCCGCCGAAGGAGAAATCTGCTGGGGAGGCATGCACAGCTGGAAGCGCATGCTCGAGCTGCTCGAAATGGTGGGTCGGCCCGGGACGGTTGGCTTTCAGGCCGACATGGCGCACACGCTGCTGTTCACGATGGGCTGCAACGCGCCCGAGGACCGCATTCTGCCGGAAGGCTACGACTGGTCCGATCGTGACACGCTCGATCGCGCCATCAAGACGATGACTGACGCCCTCCGGCCGTGGACGATCGATTTCCATGTCGCGCAGAACGATGCGACCGTCAAGGGATCCGGATCGCACGACAAGACCGGCCGTCACTGCCTGCCTGAAGACCCCAACGGCAAGATGGACATCGTCCGCGTTGCCGGCGCCTGGTTGCGGGACGAGTCAGGACGCCCGACGCGCGCGTTCGAGCACATCTGCTGGGACGGGTGCATGTTTCCGAACGCCACCATGATGAATCCGCACACCTGGAACGAGGTGCTCGCGGCGATGATCGCCGTCAGAAACGCGCACGGGACGAACTGATCGGGTGCAATAGTGCAACGGGTGCGGAATCTCGTATGGCAAACAAGCGACTGAACATCGGACTCGTGGGTTATGGCTTCATGGGGCGCGCGCATTCCAACGCGTTTCTCCAGGCGCCACGGTTTTTCAACCTGCCCTATCAGCCGGTGCTCAAAGCGATGTGCGCGCGGAACGCCGAGCGCGCCAGGACGTTTGCCGCCACGTGGGGATACCAGTCGGTCGAAAGCGACTGGCGCGTCCTGATCGAACGTCCCGACATCGATCTCATCGACATCGCGAGTCCGAACGACACGCACGCCGAAATCGCGGTCGCCGCCGCGCGCGCGGGCAAGATGGTGCTGTGCGAGAAACCGCTCGGCCGGAACGGCGACGAAGCGAAGCGGATGGTCGAGGCGGTCGAATCGGCCGGCGTGCCCAATATGGTCTGGTACAACTACCGGCGCGTTCCGGCGGTCACGCTGATCAAGTCGCTGGTAGACAAAGGCTGGCTCGGCCGTGTGTTTCACTATCGCGCGAAGTTCCTGCAGGACTGGACGATCTCGACTGAGCTGCCGCAGGGCGGAGAAGGGTTATGGCGCCTGGATGTCTCCGTCGCCGGCAGCGGAGTGACGGGCGACCTGCTCGCGCACTGCATCGACACGGCGATATGGCTGAACGGACCGATCGCTGAAGTCACGGCGATGACGGAAACGTTCATCAAAGAGCGGAAACACAACGTCAGCGGACGCGTCGAGCCTGTCGGCATCGACGACGCGAGCGCGTTCCTGTGCCGGTTCCAGAACGGATCCCTCGCGACGTTCGAAGCGACCCGGTACGCGCGCGGCCACAAAGCGCTCTACACCCTCGAGATCAACGGCGAGCACGGGTCGGCTTTCTGGGATCTTCACGATTTGCATCGCCTGCAGGTGTTCGATCACCGCGACGAAGGCCAGCTGCGCGGCTGGAAGAACGTGCACATCACCGACGGCGATCATCCGTATATGAAGCGGTGGTGGGTGCCGGGATTGCAGATCGGCTACGAGCACACCTTCACGCATCAATTCGCGGATTTCCTCGACGCGCTAGGAAACGGAACTGCCGCGGAGCCGACATTCCGCAGCGGTCTTGCAACCGATCTCGTAACCGACGCGGTGCTGCGCTCCGCGCAGTCACGGAAGTGGGAGCCTGTCGCACCCTGAATGGTTCAACAGAAGAATCAAAAGATCAGGAGAACTCTTTGAACAAACAAGAACCCCTGTATCTTCTAATCTTCTGGTCTTTTGTTATATCCCTGCATTTCTCAGAACATATACCGCAACCCGATCTGCCCCGTTCTCGTCGAACCCACGCTCGTAATCTGGCCGAAATTCGGCGCCACGACGTTCGTGACTGGGTTGTTCAATTGCCGCCAGTTGAACACGTTGAACGATTCGAAGCGAAACTGAATCTGCGAACTGCCGCGCAAGGTGAACGTTTTCGCAAACGTCAGGTCCACGCGCCGGCGGCCAGGCCCGCGCACATCGGAGGAGTTCTGGTTGCCTGGCCGAACCGTTGCAGCCGTGGCCGCTGAGGTCGGCACCAGCGTGTACGCGCTGCGATCGAGGTACTGCAGCGTATCGCGCCAGTCGTCGAATATCTGGTTGCCACCGTTGTAATCGGGCCGGCTGTTCGCAATGCCCGACCCCTGGGTAATCCGTAGGGGTTCGCCGCTTCGGAAATTGAGGACGCTGGCAAGCTGCCATCCGCCGAATAGGCTGCCCACCACGTCCCGGCGATCAACCAGCCACGGGAGGTCGTAGACGACCGTGCTCGTGACGCGATGGCGGACCTCCCCGATCAACGGCGAGTAGTCGGCGTCGAGGTAGGGATCGAAGAAGTCCTGCGTGTTGTTGTATGTCGTGTCACCGATCGAGCTGTTGAAATTGCCGATGAGGTTGGCGCCCTGCTCCGACCAGCCTTTCGACAACGTGTAGTGCACCGCCAGATCGAGGCCACGGGCTCGCCTGAGGTTGAAGTTCCCCTCGAACGCGTTGTAGACCATCGTCTGCCCGCTGGTGACGTACCACCCGCCGGGGTTGAATCCCTCCCTGGGCCGGGTGCCGGTCACGCGATCGTAGGCGTTCGCAAAGTTCAGGAGAATCGGCAGGTTCTCCCCGCTCGTATGGACGTAGCCCGCCGAGACCGACGCCCGTCTTCCAATTTGCCGCTGCACATCGAAGGTCACCTGCACGGTCTCGGGACTCTTCATGTCGGTCTGAAACATGTAATAGAGGTTCTTCTTGCCGCCCGAGTCCGCGATCGTGATCTTCTCGGCGTCTTCCGCATAGGTGTTGGGCCAGACGATGCCGCGTGCCTCCTGCTCTGTGCGATTCCAGCCCTGGCGGATAGGGGTGAAGGGACGCGCGACGGCGTTCTGGAACAACGCCATGATGTGACCGGTCGTGAACATCCCGACACCACCGCGAACGACGGTCGCGCCCGAGCCATCGACCGTCCACGCAAATCCGGCGCGGGGGGCGAAGTTCATCTTGTCGTCGTCAATCGGCTTGTCCAGAGGGCGCGGCGCGCCGAAATCCATCTTGCGGATGTCGGTCGGATTGCTCAGGTTGTTGACCTCCGCCGGATCGGCCGCATCGGTGGACTTGTAGCCGAATCCCGGATAGTAGTCGTAGCGCAGACCCAGGTTGAGCACGAACTTCTCTGTGACGCGCCAGTCGTCCTGGATGAAGCCCCCGAACTGATCGACCCACGCTTTGTGTGGCGGGTTGCCCATAGCGAGCAGGAAGTCGGTCGCCCTATTTGTCAGCAGGCCGTCGAGGGTGGCGTACGTGAACCGGTTCGTTTGCGGATTCGACTTGAAGCCGATCTCGCGCGCCCAGCGGAACCCGGTCTTCAGCGTGTGGGCACCCGAAACCCGCGTGATTTTCTGGTCCAGGTTGTACGCGTCGTAGGTCAAGGCAAGGACTTCGGTATCTCCGCTGCTGAAGAGGCCCGTTACGCTGAAGGTCGAGATACGCTTGCGCACGTTGTAGAGGTCCTCCTGCGCCCCTCGCGTCGGCGATTCCGCGAGCCAGAACTCGTCGAAGCGATCGAGCGTATTGCGATTCCAGCCGAACCGGCTTTCGGAAACCCACGCATTGCGCGTCATCACGTAGTTGGTCGAGATGCGTTTCGAGCCGTTCGTGTACTGCTGGTCGTTCTCGATCTGGATTCGTGGAACGTTGGCGAACGGCCGCATCCGCGAGGCGGTCACCGACAATCTGCCGGCGCCAGCCTGGAAGTCCACTTTGCCCAGGAACGTGTTGTCGCGGCGGGTGAGCAACTTGGCATCCGTGTACCGTCCGATGTCGGCGTTGATGGGCACGTTCGGCAGCGGCATGTTATCGAGCACCATTTTTGTCTCGGGAAATGGCAGCGCGGCCATCATTCGATCGCGCGTCGCCGGCGTTGCCACGTTCCCTTGCACCGTCACGCCCGACTCCTCGCGATAGCCCTCGTAGCTGGTGAAGAACAAGAGACGGTTCTGCAGGATGGGCCCGCCGAGCGATCCGCCGAACTGGTTGAAGCTGATCTTGGGCTTGGCCGTCGTCGGCGGCAGAAATGGATCGCGCGACGAGAACGCGTCGCTCTGGAAGTTTTCGAACAGCGACCCGTGGAACTGGTTCGTCCCGGAACGCGTGATCATGTTGACCTGACCGCCGATCGAGCCGCCGTACTCCGCCGGCAGGACGCCCTTGGCCACCTGCACCTCGGCGACCGCTTCGACACTCAGGATCTCGATCTGGTTCTGGCCGCCGTAGTTGCCGAAGCCGCGATTTTCGGGGTTGGTCTGGGCGCTGCTGCCGTCCACCGTGATGGCGCTGCCGCCGTCGCCGACGCCGTTGACGCGGAACGCCCGGCCGCCCGCAACTGACGAGTCGGTCGAACTGACACCCGAGCCCAGGAGGATGACGTTCTGCAGGTTCCGCCGCGAGACCGGAATCTCGCGCACTTCCTCGCCGAGCGATTGCACCTGCGCCGTCGTTGCTGTCTCGATGAGAGGCGCGTTCTCGGCGACCGTGACGGTCTCTGCCAGCGTCCCTACTTCGAGCGCAAATGTCTGGCGCACCGTCTGGCCGGCGCTCAGCGTCAGTCCCCGGTTCTCATAGGTCTTGAAACCCGAAAGCTCGATCTTGACCGTGTACGCACCAGGCGGGAGCGCGGGCAGCGTAAATTCGCCGCGTGCGTCCGAGACCGTTTCCCGCGTCAGCGTGGTGCCCTGATGCGTGACCGTCACGGTGACGCCGGGAAGAATTCCGCCCGAGCTGTCCTGCACGATGCCGTAGAGCGTGGCTTCGAGCACCTGACCGCGCGCGCTGCTCGATGTCAGGAAAAGAGTTGTGAAGGCGAGCAGAACGGCGAAGGAAATACGCGAAACGGTCATCATGGAGGCCTCCTGAACGGATCTCAGATAGTGCCAACGACGGCGTGTAGTGCGTGTGGGGATCCTTGTAACACCAAACAGCAGGGCGTGTCTATCGGATCGGCCTCCGCTTTCTCACACGACTCGATGAAGAAGCTCCTCTCCTCCGCGCAGCCGCCGGCAGTTCTCCAAAAAAATGGAGAGGCCCCTCAGCAGTGTCTCAGACGTGAACCACGCAACGTGCGGAGTGACAAAAACGTTGGGCAGTTGAAAGAGTGGATGCGCCGGGTTCACCGGCTCGGATTCGAATACGTCGAGGCCGGCGCCCCGAAGCCGGCCTCTGGCGAGCGCCCGATACAGCGCGTCATGATCGACGAGCCCGCCGCGAGCGGTGTTCACGAGAACGGCTCCCCGTTTCATCGCCTCGATCGCGGGCTCGTTGATCGTCGCCGCCGTTTCCGCGTTCAACGGAACATGCAGTGAGACGACGTCGGCCTCGGAAAGGAGCACGGGAAGAGATACGAATGTCGCGGAGGCGCCGGGTGTCTCTGTTCGCGATGTGTAGATGACGCGTGCTCCAATGCCTTGCAGCATCGGCGTGAGGCACTTTCCCACCGCGCCAAACCCGATCAGCCCGACTGTACGTCCTCCAAGCTCGCCGAGGTTGTCGAGAATGTCGGACTCGAGCGCCCATCCCTTTCCCGCGCGAGTCTGCCTGTCGAGATCCAACAGCCGCCTGAGGGTCGCCAGCATCAGCAGCAGCGTGAGCTCAGCAACCGCACGCGTGTTGGCTCCCGGCATGTTGCACACGGCGACGCCGCGCGCGCGCGCCGTCTCGAGGTCGATGGTGTCGACTCCCACACCGAGCTTTTGAATCAAGCGCAGACGCGGCGCCTGCTCGATCGTGGCCGCCGTCACGCGCTCGAGAACGTGAAGGAGAACATCGGCGTCGTGGATTTCTCGTGCGAACGTCTGCTTGTCGGTTTCGTCGACGACAGCAACGCTGAGCCACTCGTT
>CAWAPZ010000001.1:0-105901 GCA_963784045.1 Vicinamibacterales bacterium | reverse complement strand
CGTGAAAACGGCGTCCGCTGTCCGCATCAACGTGACGTCAATGGAGCTCGTGCATCTCCATTGCAGCCAGTAGCGCCATCGCTCCACCGCGATCGTCGAACCCGCTGATCGCGGCGCGATCGAGATACTGGCGCAGCGTCGCCTGCGAACCCGTGCCCGTGCAGATATCGACGATGGCGCCGTCCCCGGTGATGTGCGCCGCAAGCGCACGCCACGCGCGATCGACGATCGGCCGGAACGTCTTCGAATCGAGCCAGCCGAGCCGGATGCCGCGCGCCATGGCGGTCAGCGTCATCGCCGTCACCGATTCTTCGCGGTACGCGCCGGGCTCGTCGACCACCTGGCGCCACATCCCGTCGGGCGCCTGCATCGCCTTCATGCCGTTCATCTGTCGGCGATAACTCTCCAGCACCTGCGCGCGCGACTGATGACTCGGAGGAAGCGACGTCAGCGCTTCGGTCAGTCCCAGCGCCGCAAATCCGTTTCCGCGTCCCCACGCGATCCGCCCATCGGTGAAATGCACGAATACGCCGTCCTCGCGCTGAAGGCGCCGCGTGTACGAAAGCAGCATGCTGGCCAGATGATCCAATCGCGTTCGCGGCCCGGCAATCTGCCGGAGCGCGACAAGATCGACGCCATCATGAACATGTCGTCAGTCCAACCCGCGCCATGCTGCGCGTAGCCGGTCGCCGCGGCGACCTTCAGCGCTTCGTCGGCGCCCTGAATGGCGAGCGGCCGGGCCGCCTGTTCGCCGCGCTGCGCGAGATCGGCGTAAATAAAAGTGCCGGCGACTGCCGTCAACGCAATGCGCTCTCCAAACAGCGGCCGCGCCCCCGAGAGCCACGGCCGCGTCTCGTTCACGACTTTCTGCCGCAGCGCGTTGTCTTTTGTGGTGTCCGCAAGGCGAAGCGTAGTTGGCCCACGCGACCGACGGAATGTAACTGACGATCGGACTCTGCGGATACTGTGCGGCGAAAACTCTCGCGATCGCCAGCGGCGGGCGCGACGCGCGAGCTCGAAGCGTGGCATGGATCTCCGATTCGGCGCGCCGCCGCCGAATCCTTCAGCGTGTGCTCGAGAAGCGCGGGACCCTCTGTTTCGCGCGCCGATCCAAAGACAGCCTGCACGGTGCCCATCTCCGTCCGACCCGCCATCGCCGCAGCCAGTGAACCGGCGGGCGGACTGCTGCGAGAGAGCACGTCTCCGCCTCGAATCTGCAGCAAGAGTCCGGAGCTTGATACGCCACCCACCGCCACAGATAACGGCTTTCCGGCTGTTCCGGATGATCGAAAAATCCTTTCGCCGGTGGAAACTCGAGCTGCTGGGCCGGCGTCGCGTCGCTCGCGTACGAAAGCATGACTGCGCTGACGTTCCACCTGTCGCGGATGCTGCGGGGTGCGTCCGTCTTGAACCAGCGAATCGCGGCGAGCGTCGCGCGCGCTGCGCGATCGTTGTCGGCGACAATGACGAGGCGGCGGCGTGAGCCCGCCGACGGATCGAACGGCGAATCGTTCTCGAGCGTGATGATCCGCTGTGCCGTTCGCGTCACGCCAGCGGCGCTCACGTTGCGGGGCTCTCCAGGCAGGGCGGCCACACGCTCGAGGTCGCTCAATTGCGGATTGGTCGGAGCCTGCATTGAAGCGGCTTATAGTAGCATTGGGTGATGCAAGTCCGCGTCCTTCTTCGGGCCGCTTTGCTGCCCGCCATCTTCGCCAGCGCGTCCCTTCTCGGTTCGGCGCAGCAACAGCCCGCTCCCTCCGCGACGTTTCAGGTCGAGGTCAACTTCGTCGACATCGACGCCGTCGTCACCGACGAACGGGGCAACTTCGTGAGCGATCTCACGAAGGACGATTTCGAGCTGCTGGACGACGGCAAGCCGCAGGATATCAGCGCGTTCTCGCTCGTCGATATTCCGATGCCGTCGGCGACCGCGCGAACGCCCGCTGCCGGCTGGGTCCGTGAGTGACGTCAAATCCAACGCGCAGCCCATCAGCGGACGTTTGTACGTCATCGTGCTCGACGATCTCAACGTCGCTCCGCTGCGAACGAAGGTCGTCGTCAATGCCGCGCGCGAGCTCATCGAGCGGCATTTCGGCCCGAACGACATGGCGGCCATTACCTATACCAGCGGTCGAACCGACGGAGCGCAGGAGTTCACTTCCGAGCGGGCGGCGCTTCTCGCGGCGATCGACAAGTTTCAGGGACGGAAGCTGCGGTCGACCGTCATCGAAAAGGCCGACTATTACTTTCAGCAGACGCTGAAGGAGATGGAGGTCAATCAGTCCGACGATCCCGACTCGACGTCTCCCCCGCAATCGGGGACCATTCGCGGGCCGAACGGCTATTCGGACATCACGACCGATCCCGACGACTTCGAGCGAGGTCACCGCGCCCGGCAAGTGCTGAGCGCCCTGGGGAAGCTTGCCAACGTCATGGGAGGCATCCGCGGACGCCGCAAAGGCGATCGTGATGTTCAGCGAAGGCATCGACTATCCGATCTACGACATTTTCGGATCGCAGGCGGCGACGCTTGTCTTGACGGAGACGCAGAATGCCATCGCCGCGGCAGCGCGAGGCAACGTCAGCTTCTTTGCCGTCGACCCGCGCGGCCTGGTCGGCATGACGAGCGAGGCAATCGAGCTGAACGCGGCAACTGATCCGAGTCTCGGCTTCGACGCCAAAGGGCTCCTCGCCGACATGTATCTATCGCAGGACAGCCTGCGCACTCTCGCCGAAGAGACCGGCGGCTATGCGGCCGTGAACTCCAACAACCTCAGCAACTCCCTCAACCGCATCGTCCGGCTGAACAGCACGTATTACGTCCTCGGCTATTACCCGAAGGACGCCAGGCGTGACGGGCGTTTTCACAAGATCGAAGTTCGCATCAAGCGACCCGGCCTTCGCGTATCGGCGCGAAAGGGATACGTCTCGCCGAGGATCGCTCAGCGCCGAGGAACAGGCGCGACGGGAGCGCGAGCTCGACCGTGGCCGCGGACGCGCCGGCTCGACGCAGACGTCAAATGAACTGCGCGAAATTCTGAACCAGCCGCTACAGCGGAATGGCTTGACCCTGACCGTGCATACCGCGCCGTTCAAGGGACCGGCAAGAGACGCCTCGGTGGCAGTGGCGATCGAAGTAGACGCGTCTCGCCTGCAGTTTACCGAGCAACCCAACAAGACATTTGCTGACGGCGTAGAGCTGTCCCTGTTCGCCCTCGACGAGCGAGGCCGCCAGCTGGGCGGCACGTTCTTCCAGTTCAATCTGTCGTTGCGCCCCGAGACCTACGAGCGAGTGCGGGATTCGATCGTGCGTCTGAACCCACGGATTACGCTGCCGCCAGGACGCTACCAGTTGCGGGTGGGCGTCCGCGAGACAGGCGCCGGGGAAATGGGCTCGGTCTTCGCCGATGTGCAGGTGCCGGACTACAGCGCGCGCGGCCTGGCGATGAGCGGGTTGCTTCTCACAGACGATGCCGCCCGTGGAGAATTCTCACCGCAGCCCGACGACCAGCTTCCGGCAGGAACGCTGCCGGCGCCCGCCACGAGCCGCCGGGCCTTCAGTCGGAACAGCACCCTGAGCGCCTTCGCCGAGGTGTACGACAGCGGAGCGTCACGTGACGCGCGGCGCCTCGAGGTCACGACCACCTTGGTAGGCGAAGATGGAAATGCGGCGTTCTCATCGCGCGAAACAATCGCCGGCGCGTCGGCAGACGTGAAGAGCTCGCGTATTCCTGTCACGAAACAGATTGTGCTGAACGACATTCGTCCGGGACGTTACGTGCTCCGCGTCGAAGCGCGCCTCCTTGGCGGCGGCAATCCCGTCTCGCGCGAAACTCCAATCACCGTCCTGGCTAATCCCTAATCCCTAATCCCCAATCCCTAGTCCCTAGTGTCTTGCCCCAGTTGCCAGTCGACGGGACTGAGCTCGAGGCCAGCCGGCGGTTGACGATCGAAGACCTCGCGTACGGCGAGCGCATACGGCGCACCAAAGATGTCCTGCCCGCGATATTCCGGCGCGAGTGACTGCAGAATATCGCGGGCGCGGTCCTGATAGGCGAGGTCCCCCGTCAGCACGCTGAGCCGATCGAGCACACACGCGGCATGACAATTCAGCTCGAACGGCACGAGTGGATCCTCTGTCTCGACGCGATCGCGAAAGCTCGCGGCGTCCTCATCCCACATAGCTGCGGACAGCGAACTGAACCACCTCGGCCGCAAGCATCGAGTACGGGAGCTGCCCTGTGGCGGCGTGGGCCCAGATCAACGCCGAGGCGACGTGAATCTGATCGGTGAGAAGGTTACGGACATCGTGATGACCGCCATCGCCGATCACGTGCGCCACTCCGCGGCCCGGCGTGTACGCCGGTACGATGACCGCCTCGAGCGATTTCAACGCATAGTCGCGCAGCCAGATGTCGTCGAACATGGCTGCCGCTCTGATGAACGCGCCAACCATCATCGCGTTCTTGTCGACGTACATCGTCCGATCGATCCTGCCAGACGAAGCAGCGTTGAAGAATCCACCGTGCGCCGCGTCAACCATCGAGTCCTTGACCCAGCGGACGATCGCTGCCGCCTGCTCGTGCCATTCGGCGTGCCGAAGCCGCTGCGCCGCTTCGACGTACACGTGCAACAGCGCGGCGTTGTCCTCGAGCGTCTTCCCGGTTCCGGGCCCGGTCCAATCGCTCCCATCCGCATAGCGAAAGAAGCCGCCAGAGCCGGCGTCCCAAAGGCCTCGCAGGCTGCGAAGCGTCACACCTGCCAGCGTCCCCAGCTCGCTGTCTCCGTCCCCAACCATCGAAAGCGCGAACGACAGCGCGTAGGGATGTGGAAGCTTTGGCACCGATCCAAACCCGCCATTGAGCTGGTCGAACCGGTCTACCAAAAGGGATCGGAAATATGCGATGGTCGCGCGCGGGTCGTGATCGCCATGGCGCGCGGCTCGCTGCGCGCCGCGAACCGCCCGAACGCGAGCGCTGCGCGCCGAGATCTCATCTGCCCGCTCGCGATATGCGTCGGCGACCTGCTGCAGGATTTCCATCATCTCCGGCGGATCGAGATACGTGCCGCCCGATAGCGTATCGCCGCGGTCTGTGAGGAACACCGTCGTCGGCCAGCCGCCGAGGTTATAGCGTTCGTTGATGTCGGGACGTCGATCGGCGTCGACACGGATCGCGATGAACCGATCCGCGACGAGCGACTCGACGTCGGGATGCGAGTACGTCGTGACATCCATCGTGACGCACTCGTCCGACCATGCCGTGACGAGCGACAGCAAAACCGGCTTGCGCGCGGTGGCGGCACGGGCAAATGCGTCGGCCGACCATTCGAGCCACATTATGCTCACAGCTTCAAATTATAATGACCGGGTGCTCGCGTTGCGCTATGTGTACGTGCTTGCGCTCTCGATCTGGTTCGGCGGCACTGTTACGATTGGCGCAATCGCGTCGCCGGTCTCGGCGGCCGTGCAACGCCGGTTCTTTCTCTCGCTCTACGTCGCCGGCGGGCTGGTGCTGACGACGTTGTTCGGGATGGCGCTGCTCGGGCCGCGGCCGTCAGGATTTTTCGCCAGGTTCTTGGTCGCCGTGGCCATGCTCGCACTGACCCTCTACGCCGGCCTCCATCTTCGCACCCTCTCCATCGATGTTCTCGCGCCGATTGCGGCCGGCGGATTGGCGCTGCTCTTCTGGGAAGCGCGCGACGGCACCCGAGCGGCGTGACACCTACCACCTGGTCACCAACTGAATGAGCCACACAATTACGCTGATTCCTGGCGATGGCATAGGGCCCGAAGTGACGGCCGCCGTCGTGTCGATTATCGAAGCTGCCGGAGTCGCGGTGACATGGGAGCGTCACGACGCAGGTGTGATCGCGCTCGAGCGGCACGGCTCTCCCCTTCCTGACGAGCTCATCGCCTCGATCCGTAAAAACAAGGTTGCGCTGAAAGGGCCGATTACCACTCCCGTGGGCGAGGGGTTCACGAGCGTCAACGTGGGACTGCGCAAGGCGCTCGATCTGTACGCCAACCTTCGGCCCGTCTCGAACCTGCCGCACGTGCGCTCGCGATTCGAGCACGTCGATCTCGTCATCGTGCGCGAGAACACCGAGGACTTGTACTCGGGCCTCGAGCACGAGGTCGTTCCGGGCGTGGTCGAAAGCCTGAAGATCATCACCGAGCGGGCGTCGACGCGCATCGCGCATTTCGCGTTCGACCACGCGGCGCGCACACAGCGCAGGCGCGTCACCGCGATCCACAAGGCGAACATCATGAAGCTCGGGGACGGGCTGTTCATTCGATGCGCCCGCAAGGTCGCCGCCATGCACCCGGAGATCGCTTACGACGAACAGATTGTCGACGCGGCGTGCATGAATCTGGTGATGAAGCCGGAACAATTTGACGTCCTGCTCCTGCCCAATCTTTACGGCGACATCATCTCGGATCTGTGCGCGGGTCTCGTAGGAGGTCTGGGCACCGTTGGCGCCGCAAACCTCGGCGAAACGGTTGGGGTGTTCGAAGCGGTACACGGCAGCGCCCCGGACATCGCCGGCAAGGACATCGCAAACCCGACGGCGCTTCTCAGATCCGCGCTGCTGATGCTCGATCACATCGGCGAGTCGGCAGCCGCGCGCCGCATCGAAGCCGCGCTCTTTCGCGTGCTCGCGACACCAGAGCGGACAACGCGCGATCTCGGCGGGAAAGCGTCTACGACCGAGTTCGCGCATGCTATAGTGCTGGCACTTCATGATCTCTGACGAACTGGCTCAGGCCGTCCTCTCGCGCGAGGACGTCATGCGATATCTGCAGAGCTCGCACGGCGGTAGCGATGGCCGCGAACGGGTTTACGCCTACCTCGAGGAACTGAAGACCACGCAGCGCTACCCGTTCTACCGGGCGCTCAAACATCCGCTGTATCCGATTCTGCGGAAGATCGATCGGCACGTCGAGCACCTCGACATCGTCGAAGCCGCGACACGTGCCGGACGGGTGATCTACGCGTCCAATCACAAGAGCCACACCGACTATCTCGTGGAGCCGGTCGTCTTAGACGACAACGGCGTGCGTCCTCCGATTATCGCCGCCGGAATCAATCTATTCGGCGGACCGCTCGGCCTGATCCACCGGCACGTCACCGGCGCGATCCCGATCCGCCGTAATGCCAAGGACCCGGCCTATCACGTGACGCTCAAGGCATACGTCGCCGAGTTGCTGCGTCGCCACGATCTTCTGTTCTATCCGGAGGGCGGGCGGAGCTACAGCGGCGAGCTGAAGCCGCCGAAAACGGGGCTGCTGCACGCCGCCCTGACGTCTGAAACGCCCGGACTGATGATCGTGCCGACCGCCATTTCCTACGATCTGGTGCTCGAGGATCACATCCTCGCGAGACAGCGCGTCAAACGCAGGCAGCGGCCGTTCGCGCGGGAGCTCGCGGAAATGGTCCGTTACGCCGTCGGCTATCGATCGCGTGCGTTCCTGACGTTTGGCCGTCCCATTCCTCTCGACGGGTGGGAACCCGAATCCCGTCGCGATGTGATGGAGCTTGGCAAGCTGACGACCGCGTCGATCGGCAAGCTCGTGAAAGTGCTGCCAACCGCTGTGATTGCGACCGCGATGCGCCCGTCGATCTCGAGGCGCGATCTCGAAGAGCGTGCCGAAGCGATTATCGAGACGCTTCGCGCCGTCGGCGCCAACCTCGGCGTGTCCAGCGGCCGCCAGGCTGTCGACGAGGCCGCCCAGCCGCTCGAGGCCCGAGGCATCATCGTTTGCGACCGAGCGCGGTTCCGCGTCCGCGACCGGAACGTCCTTCGCTATTACGCCCGCACGATTGAACATCTGCTGACGTCGGGGTCCGGCCGCACCCACTGATGCTCGATGTTGCATCCAAAGCCTTCTTCCAGACGCTTTCGCACAATCAGACACTGAAGACGCTGGCCTCGCGGTACGGCATGTCCGGCCCGCGCGCGTTTGCCAGGCGCTTCATCGCCGGCGAGACCGTCGGCGCGGCGATCGAGGCAGTACGCCAGATCCAGTCGCAAGGCTTACTGAGCACGCTGGACTATCTCGGCGAGAGCGTCAGGTCTCTTGCCGATGCCGATGCCGCCACTCGCGAATACCTGCAGCTGATTGAAGCGGTCGATCGGGCCGGCGTCGAGCGCAATCTGTCGCTCAAGCTGACGCAGCTGGGACTCGACGTCGATCGTGCAAGCTGCGTCGACAACCTGCGAAAGATTCTCGAGGCGGCGGAGCAATGCCATTTCTTCGTCCGCATCGACATGGAAGGCTCGGCCTACACGGACGCGACGCTCGACATCTTCGAGACCGTATGGGAGCTCGGCCACCACAACGCCGGCATCGTCCTGCAGTCGTGCCTCTACCGCACAGAGAAGGATTTCGGGCGTGTGAACGCGCTGGGGGCGCGCATCAGGCTCGTCAAAGGCGCGTATCGCGAACCGAAAAGCGTCGCGTACCAACTCAAAACGGAGGTGGACGACGCCTACCTTCGGCTGGCGAAACGGCTCCTCATCGAAGGCGTGTATCCCGCGATCGCCACGCACGATCAGCAGATCCTCGACGCCCTGAAGCGATTCGCCGCCGAACGGGCGATCTCCCAGAACGCCTACGAATTTCAGATGCTCTACGGCATCCGCCGCGACCTTCAGAACGCGCTTCGAGCCGCCGGCTACCGGATGCGCGTGTACGTGCCGTTCGGGCGGGAGTGGTTTCCGTACTTCATGCGGCGCCTGGGCGAGCGGCCGGCGAACGTCGCGTTCGTCGTCAGGAGCCTGATCGCCGAGGGGTGAACCTCACCGTAGCGGCGAGACGCGCTCTCAGCTCTCCGTATCAGCCGTAGGTCCGTAGATGTTGGGGATCGGGACGTCGAGCAGGCGGAGGTACACGCTCAATTGTCCACGATGATGCACGGCGTGGTTCAGGATGAACGACCTGAACACGGCGATGCGCGGCATGCTGAACAGAGTCTTTCCGCCGTTCTTCAAGGCCCACGGCACCATGAACTCGGCATCGGTGGTCCGCGCGAGCAGCACACGCGCGGCGCTTACGTTCGCGTCGTAGGCCTGCAGCAACCTCGCCCCTGATTCGTACGCGGGCGTCGTGACGCGCGGGCCGTCCGGCGGATTGGGGTCGAATTGCGTCCGCTCGAGCGTGATCGACGCCCAGTTCGGGAGGTTCGCGATGTGCATGGCGAGCTGGCCAAGCGACATTGACTTCGCATGCGGCTTCCACTCGGCCTTGTCTGCAGGCACGCGTTCGAGCAGCGTGCGGGTCGTCGCGGTCTCATGATCGAACTCCGGCAGAATCGACTCGGCAATGGCCATGGGAAACTCGGGGGAAACTAGAAACTGGAAACTAAAATCTAAAATCTAAAATCTGGAATCTAAAATCTAGTCGGGATCGCGGTGGACGGTGTCCATGGAAAACGCAGGCAAACACACTGCGATGTACTCGGCGCCCTCGGGTTCCGGCGAGCTGTAGCGAACCCACTCGCCAGGGTACGTCACGAGCGCCTGGCCGGCGTGGACGTCGGTGACACCCTGCTCGTGCTCGACGCGAACCATGCCGCGCAGCACGATCGTAATCTCCTCGAAATCGGGGCGCTGACCAGGCTCTTTCCATCCCGATGGCGATTGCATGCGGGCGACGCTGACGTTCGCGTGGCCCGAGTTCACCCGGCCTGCGTATTCTTCGATGCGCTTCGGTGGCTGTCCGGCGGCCTGAATGACTGAAGGCGCGGCGATGACTCTCGGCATAGAAATACCTGAATTGGGAAGCTCAAATCTATAATCTGGGATCTGGAATCTATCGTTGTCGTTTCGGGTTTTAGTTTTTGGACTCCTGTTTTTAGATTCCAGTTCAGATTCTAGTTTACAGATTCGAGCATCCCATATGGCCTTTCGCTCCCTGATGACCGCGCGCCGCAAGCGCATCGCGCTGATTGCACACGACAATATGAAGCCCGACATTCTCGAGTGGGCCACCTATAACCAGGGGACGCTCGCGCGTCACGAGCTGTTCGCCACCGGCACCACCGGCGGGATGATCGCGGCCGAGCTTGGCCTGACGGTTCACCGCTTCCGCAGCGGTCCTCTTGGAGGGGATCAGCAGGTCGGCGCCGGCGTGGCCGAAGGAAAGATCGACTTCATCATCTTCTTCTGGGATCCGCTCGCGCCTCATCCACATGATGTCGACGTCAAGGCGTTGCTGCGGGTCGCGGTCGTCTACAACGTGCCGATTGCCTGCAACCGGGCGACGGCAGACTTCCTGCTGTCGAGCCCACTGATGGAGGAAGTGTACGAACGCCGCCTGCCGGATCTTGACGGGCTGGTGTGACGCAGGAGTCTGGAATCTGGAATCTGGAATCTAAAATCTGGAATCTGGAATCCAAGAACTGAAACTCTGCGCCTTTGCGTCTCTGCCCTGAGACGATGAGAGCTACATCGCGCGAAGCGCACCGATAATCAGCGGCAGCCCACCCACGAACCACACGATGGCGGCGGCAATCGCCGCCTTCCCCAAGGGAATACGGCCCGTCACGCTCAATCCGATGGCGACGAGTACCGTAATCCAGATCGTAATCACATCCACGCGGCCGACGATGGCGAGGAGTAGCGGTGAAACCGTATCGGGGTCGAGGAATCGTCCCACGCCGAACGACAGCCGGAATCGGCCGTCGACCTGCTCCGGATCGAGAAACAGAGCCTGCAGCCCAAGCAGGACGCTGTCGAGTATCCTCGGCGCATACGCATAGGCGGCGACGATCATCGCCGCACGCAACGTCTGCTTGGCGTCTACGAGCTTGCCGGCAAGCCATGTTGTGACCGCGATGCCGGCGATCGCGAGAGGAATGAAGATGAACGTCCCCACCTGCTGCATACGCACCGCGAAGGTCCTGATACGCTCGACCGCCTCAGCCGGAATTTTCGGGTTCTGCCGCATCGCGATCGCCATACCTCGGTCGAACTCGGCATCGAACATCGGCTGCAGCGCGCCGCTATTCAGATAGAAAAGCACTCCGCACGCGATCGTAACGACCGCGATCGGGATGAAGACGTTGCCATTCTCCCGGCGGCTGAATACCGCGCTCGGCACGTAAAAGATGTCAATGAAGTCTTCCCAGATTCCGACGCGCGGAGCGGCGGCCGGAGCTGCATCCGTAGCCATGTCTCTCCTTACGATCTGCGAGGACGATCGGCAAACCAGGACAGCCAGAGCGCGATGCGTGTGGCGTCGCGCGGCCCGCGACGGCGTACCGCCCAGCCGAAGGCTGCGCCGAAGAGCGCTAATGTCAGAAGCGAGTGCGAGTACGGATAGCTGATGAATTCGAGCGGCGTCGAAGCCGTGATGCCCGGCGCGATGCGGACTTGCTCGATGCCAAGTGAGACGAGCACCGGCCACAACAGATCAGCGAACAGCGCCGCGGCGAACAGCGCGGCAAGCGACAGACTTGGTGCCCACCGCTTCGCCGCATAGCCCAGCGCGAAATGCCCGATGAACATGGTGCTGGTTGGTGGTGGTGGTTAGTGGAGGGACGGACGCGCCAACTACCAACCACGAACCACCGACCGCTGCGTAGTTCGCTTTACTTCAGGTGCTTGCTGACCAGCTTCGTCATCTCGAACATGCTGACCGTCTTCTTGCCGGCGAACACCGGCTTCAGCTTGTCATCAGCATTGATGTTGCGCCTGTTCTTGGCATCCTGCAGGCCGTTTTTCTTGATGTATGCCCAGAGCTTCTTGGTGACTTCAGTGCGCGGCATCGGCTTGGCGCCGATCACCTCGCCGAGTTCTGCGCTTGGCGTCATGGGCTTCATGAAAGCGGCGTTGGCTTTCCGTGCTGTCTTCTTCTTCACTGTCTTGGCCATCAAATCTCCTTTTAGATTGTCGCGGGGGTCCTTCGACCCGCTCCGCGCCGGCCCATAGTGTCGCATAGAATCGAACGATGTCACCGGGAAAGAGAACCGGTTATGCGTCGCTTCCCCTCCACGGCGGCAAGGCCCCGGCCTGGCTCTTCTCGCGAATGGTGCTGCTCTCGCGGGAGATTCTCTCCCATATCATTCAGGAGTACGGCGCCCGTGAGGTACTGCGCCGAATGTCCGATCCGTTCTGGTTTCAGGCATTTGGGTGTGTGCTGGGGTTCGACTGGCATTCGAGCGGCGTCACGACCACTGTCTGCGGCGCGGTCAAAGAGTCGCTGCGGGAGACGGGACCCGAGTGGGGCCTCTTCGCCGCCGGAGGCAAGGGCGCCGCATCGAAGAAAAGCCCTGCGCAAATCGCCGGCGTGTGCGACCGGCTTGGCCGCGATCCAGATGTCCTGGTGCACGCGAGCCGCACGGCCGCCAAAGTCGACAACGCCGCTGTGCAAGACGGCTATCACCTGTACCATCACGTCTTCCTCTTCACCGCGTCCGGGGATTGGTCGGTCGTGCAGCAGGGGATGAACGGCCACACGTCGACCGCCAGGCGGTATCACTGGCTCTCGGAGCACGTCACGAGCTTCGTCGAAGAGCCGCACGAAGCGGTATGCTGCGACGTCCGCGCTGATACACTGAATCTCGTGGCAAGCGAAAGCGGCGATGTCCGTCGCGCCAGCGCCGAGCTCGCAAGCCTTCCGCCGGAGACGACGCTGCGCGCGATCGAGCACGTCCCGGAACTGAGGCTGCCCGCGAGGCATC
This sequence comes from Vicinamibacterales bacterium, assembly GCA_963784045.1. Lineage (GTDB taxonomy): Bacteria > Acidobacteriota > Vicinamibacteria > Vicinamibacterales > JAMQPK01 > JAMQPK01. Next base: position 93,215 of record CAWAPZ010000001.1, on the reverse strand, counting down.
AGTTATTCCCCGAGATCGACGTCGACACGCGATACCTGTCGAAGATTCTGCTGAAAACCTACGAACGCGGCCCCGAGAATTTCGAGGTGCTGCTCGGCATCGAAGGCGTCGGCCCGAAAACCCTGCGAGCGCTCGCGCTCGCATCCGAGCTGATTTACGGCGCGCACGCGAGCACGCGGGACCCGGCGCGGTTTGCGTTCGCGCACGGGGGCAAGGACGGCATTCCGTTTCCCGTCGATCGGCCCACCTACGACCGCACCATCGAGATACTTCATCGCGCGGTCGATCGCGCAAGGCTCGATCGCTCGGACAAGGTCAAGGCATTGAAACGGCTGGCGGTGTTTCAGGTGCAATAGGTGCAACGATGGGTGCGATCGGTGCGGTGAAACGGCCGAGATCTGCGCGGGTGATGAGCCCTGAAATAGGTGCGCTGAGCTCGGTCAGGCGCGACATCCGAAAGCTTGCGCGTCCGGAACGGGCCGAGATCAACAAGTGGTTCTTCAAGACCGGGCCGGGCGAATACGGAGCGGGCGATCGATTTCTCGGCGTCGCCGTTCCTCAATTGCGCGTGCTGGCGCGCGAATACCGCGACATGCCGCTGAAGTACGTCGCCCGACTGCTTCAATCTCCATGGCACGAGGAACGGCTGCTCGCCCTGCTCATCATGGTTGGCCAGTATGTCCGCGGCAACGAGCGCACGCGCCGGACCATCCATCAGCTCTATCTCCGCAACACCGGCTCGATCAACAACTGGGATCTTGTCGATAGTTCCGCGCCGCAGATCGTCGGGGCGCATCTCGAAACGCGAGACCGACGAGTGTTGCGCCGGCTCGCCAGATCGAAATCCGTGTGGCAGCGGCGGATCGCGATGATCGCGACCTATCACTACATCCGTCAGCGCGACTTCACGGATGCGCTGGCGATCGCGGCCCTGCTTCGTCGCGATGAGCACGACCTCATCCACAAGGCTGTCGGCTGGATGCTGCGGGAAATCGGCAACCGCGATCGCGCAGCCGAGGAGCGCTTCCTGCGCGCGCACGCGCCCCGGATGCCAAGGACGATGCTGCGCTATGCGGTCGAGAAGTTTCCGGAATCGCTACGCCGGAAGTACATGACCCACTGACACACCCATCGCACCCATTACTCCATGTACGCGTCCGCTTCGATTTCGATCAGCATCTGCGGATCGATCAACCGCGGCACTTCCACCATGGCGGTCGCAGGGCGCGTCTCGCCGAACACCTCGCCGTGCGCCCGGCCGACTTTTTCCCAGTTCGCAACGATGTCGACGACATACATGCGGGTGCGTACCACGTGTTTCATCGTCGCACCGGCGCGCGCGAGCGCGGTTTCGATGTTCTTGAGGGTTTGCACCGTTTGCTGGTACGGGTCGCCGGCCCCGACGATTTCGCCGTTCGCACCCGTCGCGGTCGTGCCCGAGACCCAGACGTTCGAGCCTATGCGCACGGCGCGCGAGTAGCCGATGATCGGTTCCCACTTGCCGCCGGTTGAGATGAGCTGTCTTGACATGCTTAGGATTCTAAATACAAACGAATAAAACACGAGACGAAGAGATCAGGAGAATTCTTTTCTTAAAACGGAGGCTCCTGGAGAGGACGCGCGAAGGGACTGGCGGCGCGCTCCGCGTGGAACCCTGACCAGATTCCCAAGCTCCTGGCCTCCTGATTAAGATTCGTGGCGCGAGCTGGACGAAGAATTTCGTTTCAGTGGAAGTTGTAGATCAACGCCGCAGAAGGTCGCACGATCATCGTCGACCCGCCGCCGTTGCCTCGCAGATCGATGGCCATCCCAAGACGCCGGTAGACGGGAAACTGAGCGCCGACGCCGATCTGGATCTGCAGCTCGGAATGGTCGGCCTGCAGCAGTGTCAGACCGCCGAGCATATACGGCTGAATACCCTCGCTCGCCAGCACCCGCACGACGCTGACGCTGTACAGCATCTCAGTGCGCCGCGGAGCGCAGCATGCCGGGATTCGACGCGCGCATCCAGGTTTCGAACTCGACCGCCCACCGCTGCGACAGAAACCTGCCAATCGACGCGCCGGCCCCAGGTTCTGGTTTGGTTTCGCGTACGCGGTACGCGTTGCCGACCAGATTTGCCCCCGCCCGCACGGCCACGAACGTCTCGCCCGAGTGGTGTCCCTGGCCTGACGCGCCCTCCGCCCAGAGCGCGATCGCCGTCAAGAGGATGATGTAAACTTTTGGTCTTCTCAGCGGCATTCCGGAAGGACCTTTATATATGAAGCGTGCGCGAGTACTCGTATCGGCTGCCCTGCTCGCAACTGCATGTTTTGCGGGCATCGAGCGGAGGCCTCGGCGCGCAGGTGCAGCGACAGGTGCGGAATCTGGGCATCGGCGACCGCGTGTTTCGGCCCGTCACCGACGCGATGCTCGAAAAACCAGAGGCCGGCGAGTGGGTTAACTGGCGGCGCACCTACGACGGTACGGGCTACAGCCCGCTCACACAGATCAACAGACAGAACGTCGGCCAGTTGACGCTCGCGTGGTCGTGGGGCATGCCCGCCGGACAACATCAGCCGACCCCGCTCGTGCACGACGGCGTGATGTTTCTGCCGACGCCCGGCGGCGGCGCGCAAGCCGTCGACGCCACCAACGGCGATTTTCTGTGGGAGTTCCGCCCGCCGGCACCGAAGGAAGGCAACGGCACCGTTCGGCCGACGCCGACGCGCAACATCGCGATCTACGGCGAGAGGATTCTTGTCACCACCGGCGACGCGCGCCTCATCGCGCTGAACGCGCGGACGGGGGACGTGGTGTGGGACACACAGGTGATGGACCCGAAGGAGGGCTACACCTACACGGCGGGAGCGCTCGCCGTCAAGGGCGTCATTATCTCGTCGCTGACCGGTTGCCAGAAGTTCAAGAACGACACCTGCTACATCTTCGGCCATGACGCGCAGACCGGAAAGGAACTGTGGCGCACGTCCACTATCGCCAGGCCGGGAGAACCCGGCGGGGACACCTGGGACAACCAGCCGCTCATGTTTCGAGCCGGCGGCGATGCGTGGATGACCGGCAGCTACGATCCAGCGACAAACCTCGTGTATTGGGGCACTGCCCAGGCAAAACCGTGGGCGCAATTTCAACGCGGGACCGCTGGTGATGCGCTCTACACGAACAGCACACTTGCGCTCGATCCCAAGACGGGAAAGATGGCTTGGTACTTCCAGCACATTCCCGGCGAAACGCACGACATGGATGAAGTGTTCGAACGCGTGCTCGTGGACGTCGACGGCCGCGCCTCTTCATTCTCGATGGGCAAGCTGGCGATTCTCTGGCACATCGATCGCAAAACCGGCAAGTTCGTCGCGGCGCACGACCCCGGATACCAGACGTTGATCGACGTCGATCCCGCTACCGGCCGCGCATCGTACCGCCCGAACACGGTCCCGAAAGAAGGCGTGGAGTTCCGCTTCTGCCCGAGCACCGGCGGATTCAAGAGCCTGCGGTCGATGGCGTATCACCCGGCGACGCGTGCGTTCTACATCCCGCTGAATCTGACGTGCGAGGATGGGACGTTCGGACCGATGAAGCTGGTCGAAGGTGGCGGCGGCTCCGGTCCGGTGCGACGCATCAACCTGATGCATCCCGAGAGTCCCGATGGCCTCGGCGAGCTGCTCGCGATGGACGTCCACGGGAAAATTCTGTGGCGCCACCGCACGCGCACCCCGCCGAACACGTCGGCCCTGACGATGGGCGACGGTCTCGTGCTGGAGGGTTACTGGGATCGCTACTTCCGCATCCACGACGCGGCGACAGGGAAGATTCTGTACACAAGCCCGCGCATGCCGACGCTCGTTCAGGGGTTCCCGATCACGTATGCCGTCAACGGCAAGCAGTACATCGCGGTACCTGTGGGCACGGGCGGCGGATCCTGGGCCAGCAGCATCGTGACGGATACGATTCCCGAGGCACGCATTCCAGCGGCGACGAATTCGATTTTCGTGTTCGCGCTTCCGTAACCCATCCTGTCAATCTTGGGCGAAAATTTCCCAGGATCTCTGGAGTTTGCCGTCTTGGTTTGATTTCCATCTTCTTGGATATAGATCCAGGAACTTGGTTTCATCGTGTGCAACTTCCCCCTCTCGAAAATCCCTTGAAGTTCCAAGTTCGGAGCGCATTATTACGACCGATTCCACAATCGATCTTTAGTTCGACGGCTTCCCACGCGGCAGTGTACCCACGGGTCTCGACGTTCAACCTTCGACGGTTTCCTGAGGAGGGGCAGATGCGAAGACTGGCACTTGGGTTATCCTGACTGTCTCCTGCTGGCCATGGCCACGCCAGCACTCGCGCAACAAGGCACGGCACAAATCGGCGGCAAAATCATCGACGCGCAAGGCGCCGTACTCCCGGGCGTGACGATCGTCATCACAAACGAGGATACGGGCATCGACGCGCGAAATCACCAGCACGGCCGAAGGCAGCTATTTCGCGTCGCAGATGGTGCCCGGACGCTACCGGATCGCCGCGAAGCTCGAGGGCTTCAAGGCGCTCGACCGTCGTGGAATTACGCTCACGGTCGGACAAACGACGACGCTCGATCTGACGATGGAAGTCGGCGGCCTCGCCGAAACGCTGACGGTCACCGGTGAAGCGGCGCTCGTCGACGTCACGACGGCAGCGGTCGGCGGCCACATCACGCGGAAGAGCTCAACGATCTGCCGTCGGCGAGCCGCAACTACATGGCGTTTATCGGCAACGTGCCCGGCACGGTGTTCATCCCGAGCGCCGAGTTCCTGAACGACAGCTTCCAGGCCAACGGCCAGCCGACCGCGGCCAACAACATCGTGTTCGACGGCGCGAACAACACCGACGAGCAGCGCGGATCGAACGTCGGCGGCCAGACGCGCGCGGCCAACGAATCGATCGCGGAAGTGCAGATTCTGACGAACCAGTTCGACGCGGAGTGGGGACGCGCATCCGGCGCGGTCATCAACGCCGTGACGAAATCGGGCACCAACCACTTCGCCGGGCTCCGCCTTCAATTTCTATACGAGCAAGGCGATGACCAACCAGGACTTCTTCGCGAAGGCGCAGGGACTGCGCCGAAGCCGGACGTCGGCAAGAAGGAATGGGGCGGCACGATCGGCGGACCGATCGTCCGGAACAAGCTGCACTTCTTCTTCAGCCTCGAGCGGACTCGTACATCAACCGGAACTTCACCAACACCTTCACGGCGCGTCCCTCGCTGCAACTTCGCCACGTCGGCAGCGAAGAGTCGGCGTGGAACACCATGTGGCGCATCGACCATCAGCTCAACTCGAAGCACTCCTGGGCGTTCCGCTGGCTGCAGGAAAGCGCGCCCCAGTTCAACCGGCTCGAGGCCGAGCAGGAAACGATCGAAGAGCTACGACGACGAGACCGACCTCGACCAGACGATGGTGGGCACGCTGACCTCGGTCGTGTCCGACACCAAGGTCAACACCGTGCGCGATGGTCTCGTGCTCGAAGACACCGTGCACGCGAATCCGGCATGGCGCGCCCTCAATCCCGAGTACGAGCGCTGCGTGCCGTGCCCGGAGGGCGCGGGCGCCGATCATCGTGAGGCCGCGCCCGATCCTCGACTACGACACGTTCGACATCCAGTCGGCCGGCACCATGGACTACTCCGATTCAGCGCGGCCATTCGATCGACAACACGTTCTCGTGGTTCATCCCGGAAGCGAAGGGACGCCACGACCTGAAGTTCGGCGCGCGCTATTCGCACATCTGGCTGAGCAACCCGACCTGGGGCAACCTGCAGGGCACCTACCAGTTCCGGGGCACGGGCGACATCAAGTTCGATCCCGCCAATCCCGCGGTCGTACCCGGAGCGGCTCACCATCCGCGTGCCCGGCGCCCTCGACTACAACATGAACATGCACATCGGCGAGTTCTTCGCGCAGGACAAATGGCAGATGAAGCCCGGCCTCACGCTGAGCGCGGGCGTGCGCTACGACATCGAAGTCTTCCCGTACCAGACCCCGGGCCGATCGGCTATTCCGGCAGCTCACGGAATACCCGATCGACAAAGCAACATCGCGCCGCGTCTCGGTCTCGTCTGGAATCCCGACGGCGAGAGCAAGTCGGTCGTGCGGGCCGGCTACGGGATGTTCTACGACCGGACGCTGCTCGGCACGGTCGATAACTTCCTCACCGACTACAAGTACCGCCAGTCGTTCACGGCGAACTTCCCGGCAGTCGGGCGCCGACCTCGGCCCGCGCAACGGGACGGTTCCCGACCGATCCGATGCTGCAGGTCACGCAGACGTCAGCCGGCTCACGCCAGGCACAGCGGCCTACATCCTGAACTCGGTGTATCCGCCGGGATCGACCGTGCGCAACACCGGCACGGTCAGTGGGACGATCCCGAACCGGCAGCAACCGTACTTCCATCAGTTCAGCGCGGGCTACGAGCGCGAGGTCTTCACCGGCGTCTCGGCATCGGTCGACTACGTCCGCATGTCCGGCCGTGACATGTTCTTCAATCCCGAACCTGAATATCCCGCTCGGGACTCGACGACCGCGCGAGCGGTCCGAACAGCGTCCTCCTCGATCCGTTCGGCGTGCTGCGACCCAGCCTGGCGCCGGGAGAGCCGATGTACAACGCAACACGACGGTCGCGCTGCATCACGACGGAATACGGCTACAACGACTTACGACGCGCTGAACGTGTCGGTCGAAAAGCGGTACTCGCAATAACTTCAGCTGCGCGGCGCATATTCCTACGGCCTATTCGCGCGGCATCACGGCCGGCCAGGGCGACACGCCGCAACTGCAGCGCTCGGCCGACCTCACCTCGACGAGTACGAGGCGCCGGCGGGCACCGACCGCGCGCACAACTTCACCATCAGCGGCCGCCTGGAGATTCCCAAAACACGCGGGCGTGACGCTTGAGCGGGACGCTCCGCATGATGACCGGCAAGCGTTTCACGATCCAGGACGACACGCTGGATCTCGAATGAACCGCATCAACTTCGCAGCCGCTGCCGGCAGGCACGTACAACCCGACCCCCGCGGCCGGCGAGTACGTCATGCGCGACGTCGAGAACGACAGGCGGCCGGAACGGCGCGGTGGGCCCGGATTCATGCAGTTCGACATGCGCGTTGGCTACCGGGCGCGCCTGGGCGGACGCCGCACGCTGGACATCTTCTACGAGACGTTCAACGTGACCGATCGCGCGAACTTCACGAACCCGAGCGGCAACCGCCGAGCCATCGCAGCGACTTCCTGCGATTGACCGGTCTTCAGGGCGGCACCGGCTTCCCGCGCCAGTCGCAGATCGGACTGCGCTTGGGTTCTGACGCACCATTGGCAGATTGGTAGATTGGCAGATTGATCGATTGTTGGCAGATTGCTGATTGATGATTGACGGATTCAATCGGCAGTCTGCCAATTGTTGTCTGGAGCTCGCACTACGATGGCGAACTTCCATGCATTTCACGCGAAGTCTGCCGCTCGTGGCGGCAGTCCGCATTGCTCGCCGCGCAGGCCGGCCTGAAGGCCGGCACTACTGATGGCCGTAGTGCCGAGCTTGAGCTCGGCCGTCGCACAGACGCAGGCGCCCCCGTCGGTGACGTTTCAGGTCGAGGTGAACTACGTCGACGTCGACGCGATCGTCACCGATGAGAACGGCAACTTCGTCACCGGCCTGACGCGTGAGGACTTCGAGGTCTTCGAGGACGGAAAGCCTCAGAAGGTCGAAATGTTTTCGTACGTCGAGCTGCCGGTCGAGCGCCCGGATCGATTCGCCGTGCTCGGTCGTCCCGTCACCACAGACGTGCGCTCGAATGCGAGGCCGTTCGACGGCCGCGTGTACGTGCTGGTGCTGGACGATGTCGACATCAGTCCGCTCCGCACCTCCATCGTCAAGAAGTCGGCGCGCGAGTTCATCGAGCGGCATTTTGGCGCCAACGATCTCGCGGCGGTCGTGTATACCAGCGGCCGCACCGATGCCACGCAGGACTTCACGAACGACCGCGATCTGCTGATTGCCGTCAGTTGACAAGTTCGTCGGCCGCCGGCTGCAGTCGGCGGCGATCGAAGCGCTCGAGCAGCACTACTACCGGGAGTTCACGCGGCTCGATCGGCAGGACAACGAAGTCGAAACCGGGACCGACATCAAAGACACAGCGATCGCCCATCAGCGTGCTGGATCTCGAGCGCGAGCAGCGTGCGCTGGCGGTGCTCGACACGCTCCGCAACCTCGGCGAGTTCCTCGCCGGCGTCCGGGGCCGGCGAAAGGCCGTGCTGCTGTTCAGCGAGGGCCTGGAATTGCCGATGAGCGAGCTCTACAGCATGCACACGCCGACCGACGTCGGCGGAGCCATTCGCGACGCAATCACCGCGGCTGCGCGCTCGAACGTCAACTTCTTCGCCCTCGATCCAAGGGGCCTCATCGGCCTGACGACCGAGTTCATCGAGCTCGCGGGATCGGGTGCGCCCAACGTGGCGACGGGCGTGTTCGGATCGCAGAACGCGCAGCAGGGTCTTCTGAACGACATCAGGCTGTCGCAAAGCAGCCTGCGCACGCTCGCCGAGGAAACAGGCGGATTCGCCGCGGTGAACCAGAACACGCTCGGATCGGCCTTCGAGCGCATCGTCGACGCGAACAGCCGGTATTACGTGCTCGGCTATTACCCGCCGACGTCCGGCGCGCGACGGCCGATTCCATCAGATCGAGGTGCGCACGAAACGGCCAGGGCTGCGCGTGTCGGCGCGCCGCGGTTATGCCTCGCCGCGCGGCCGCACGCCCAGCCGAGCGGAAGCGCGACGAAGAGACACGCCGGGCACGCGAGGCCAGACGCGGCGGCGTCAACAACACGTCGCCCGAGCTGCGCGATGCGCTCAATGCCCCATTGCAGCAGAGCGGCCTCACCTTCACGGTACAGGCAGCGCCCTTCAAACTGTCGCAGAAGGAAGCGTCGGTTGCGCTGGCCATCGAATTCGACGGCGGGTCGCTGCCCTTTACGGCGCCCGACAGCAGCGGCGTGGTGACAAACACGATCGAGCTGTACATTTTTCGGCATCAACCAGGATGGCAAAGCGCAGCGGTCGACCCGGTCACAATTCAACCTGACGCTGCGACCTGAGTCGTTCGCGCGCGTCAAGGCGGGCGGTCTGCGCCTGAATCCACGATTGACCCTCGAGCCCGGACGGTATCAGATTCGCGTGGCGCGTCAGGGAAAGCGTCGGCAGCCGCGTCGGCACGGTGTTTTACGACCTGCTTGTCCCGGACTTTCGGAAAGCGCCGCTGATGCTGAGCGGCGTGCTGATTACGGCCGGATCGGCCCAGTCGGCCATGACAGCCATGCCCGATGCCGCGGCCCCAAAAGTGCTGCCGGGGCCCGCGGTCAGCCGCCGAACGTTCGCCCGCAACGATACAGTGACAGTTTTTGCCGAGATCTACGACAATAGTTCGAGCAGACAGCCGCGCCAGATTGAGACGGCGGTGACCCTGGTTGCCGAGAGCGGACAGGAAGTCTTCCGTGCCCGCGACAGCCTTGGCAATCCCTCGACGCCGGCCGGAGCCGGCGACGACGGACGCTGGTCGACGCATGGGATGACCCGGGACATTCCGCTCAAGGACGTCCCGCCCGGCAGATATCTGCTGAAGGTCGAAGCCGGCGCGCGCGGCAGCTCAACTCCGGTCGTTCGAGAAACATTGATTACGGTACGGTAGGACCAGCATGATGAATCGAATACTCATTGCGCTCGTGCTTTGCGCTGCGGCGCTTCAGACTCCCGCTCTCCGCGCTCAGGACAAGCCTGCCCCGCCGGAAGTCACCTTCCAGGTCGAAGTCAACTACGTCGACGTCGACGTGGTCGTCACCGACGAAAACGGCAAGTTCGTCTCGGGCCTCGCGCGAGAGGATTTCGAGGTGTTCGAAGACGGCAAGCCGCAGAAGGTAGACACCTTCGCGTACGTCGAGATCCCTGTCGAGCCGGACAACGCATTCGTCCTCGGCGATCGACAGGTCTCGACCGATTCGAAGACGAACCGCGTGCCGTTCTCCGGACGCCTCTTCGTGATCGTGCTCGACGACCAGGACGTCAGTTCGATGCGAACGATGCAGGTGAAGAAGTCGGCCAAAGAGTTCGTCGACAAGTACATGGGCGCCAACGACGTCGCCGCGGTAGTCCATACCAGCGGCCGGACCGACGCCTCGCAGGAATTCACGAGCAACAAGACGCTGCTCAACGCCGCCATCGACAAGTTCATGGGGCGCCGCATGCGGTCGCTCACGATCGAGCGCCTCGACGCCTACTACCAGACCATGATCGTCGAGCGAGGAGAATCAGGGCACCGAGCCAGGCGCCGACGACCGATCCCGGCGGGCACGGCCGGCTCGAGCCGAGCGAGTTCGAGCGCGGATTCCGCGCCGTCGGCGTGCTCGACACGCTCAGGCTCACCGCGGAGTTCCTGACGTCCGTGCGGGGCCGCCGCAAGGCTGTCCTGTTCTTCAGCGAAGGCATCGACTACCCGATCCAGAACTCGTTCGGCGGGCAGAGCGCCACCGACGTCATCCGGGCGACCCAGGATGCGATCACGATGGCGGCGCGCGCCAACGTGAACTTCCACACGATCGACCCGCGCGGGCCTGGTCGGCATGACCAATGAGTTCATGGAGATGGCGGGCAACGGCGCGCCCGAACTGGCCGGCGGTGCCCCGATGCGCACGGCGACGGGCGAGCCGATCACCGGCCTGACCGGCGGGACGTTCAACGCACAGTCCGACCTCATGACCGAGCTGATGTTGTCGCAGGGCAGCCTGCGCGAGCTCGCCGAACAGACCGGCGGCATTGCGGCGGTGAACATGAACTCGCTGACCGATGCCTACACTCGCATCATGGAGACCAACAGCCGATATTACGTGCTCGGCTATTACCCGCCGACCCATCCGCGCGACGGACGGTTCCACAAGATCGAGGTCAAGACAAAGCGGCCGGGGCTGCGCGTCGCAGCACGGAGAGGCTATGGATCGCCGCGCGGCCGCACTGCGGAAGAAAAGAAACGGGATGACGAGGCGCGGCGCCTGAAGGAAGCGCGGCGGCCGAATGCAGACAAGACGACGGCCGCGTTGCGCGAGATTCTCACGAGCCCCCTTCAGCAGAGCGGTCTGAATTTCACGGTTCAGGCGGCGGCGTTCAAGAACACCCAGAAGGAGGCATCCGTCGCGCTCGCGATCGAGCTCGACGGCGATAAGCTGACGTACTCGGCCCCAGACGCCAAGGGCTACGTCGCAAACAAGGTTGAATTGTCTTTCTACGGCCTGAACGAGCACGGTAAGGCGATGGCGGGCACTCACATGGTGCTCGACCTGACTCTCCGGCCCGAGACACGAGAGAAGGTGAAGACGTTCGGCGTGCGCGTGAATCCGCGTGTCAGCCTTCCGCCCGGACGCTATCACCTGCGGATTGGCGCGCGCGAGGCCGTCGGCGGACTGACCGGCTCGGTGTTCTACGACGTGGAGGTTCCCGACTTCCGCAAAGAGAAATTGATGCTGGGCGGCATCCTCCTGGCGTCGGCATCCGGCCAGGACACTCCAAGCATTCAACCCGATCCCGTCGTCGCGAAGGTGATGCCTGCCCCGGCTACCAGCCGGCGCGAGTTCCCACGGCGCGATCTGCTGGCGGTCTACACCGAGGTCTACGACAACATCGAATCGACGCAGGCTCGCCACATCGACATCGCCGCGCGCCTGATCTCGGAGAACGGCACCGAAGTGTTCGCGGTCCGCGACGATCTGACCAACGGCGGCGCCGCGCAGAAGCCGTGGAACCTCTACGCATACAAGACCGAATTCGCGCTGAAGGACATCCCGCCGGGCCGTTACGCGCTCCGGGTGGAAGCACAAGTGCGCGGCAACGTCGGCGACGCAAAACCGTTCGCGAGGGAAACGCTGATCACGGTCGTGCCGTAAATCCACACCGGCGACACTGCCGGTGCCTGACTCACGGAGGAATTCGCGATGCGAAGCTGGATCCTGCTTCTCGCCGTGGCGTTGCTCGTTCCCTCGTCGGCCCTGATGCAGGAAAAAGGCGGCGAGGACGAATTCGGGCCGTACGAAGTCGTGGAGAACTGGCCGCAGCCGATCCCCGGCACCGAAGGCTACACGTGGGGCTCCACGGGCGGCGTCTTTGCAGAGACACCTGACCGCGTGTGGATTGGCCAGCGCGGGATGCTTGCGCTGCCCGCCGGCGCGGAGTTCGGTGTGCCGCGTCCGGGCCAGGCTACGGCCGCGAAGGACCGGAAATGGATGCACAGCATCTTCGTCGTCGATCGCAACGGCCGGCACGTGCAGTCGTGGACGCAGCACGACAAGATTTTCGAACAGAAGGGAGCGCGCGGTCCCCACAAGATCAAGATGAGCCCGTACGATCCGCAGAAGCACGTATGGGTGTTCGACGACGATCTCCATCAGCTGTTTAAGTTCAGCTACGACGGCAAGCTCGTGCAGACGTGGGGAGAGGCGGGCGTGCAGGGCTCTGACGACAAGCACTTCGGCCGGCCCACCGACATCGACTGGCTGCCCGACGGCACGTTCTTCGTCAGCGACGGCTACGTGAACACGCGCGTCGTGAAGTTCTCGCCCGAAGGCAAGTACCTGACGTCGTGGGGCACGTCGAGCGCCGGGAAGACGAACCCCGGCCCGAACGAAATGCACACAGTGCACAGCGTCGCCGTCGGCCGCGATCGCAAAGTGTATGTCTCGGACCGGACCAACAGCCGCATCCAGATCTTCGACGAGAACGGCAAATTTCTCGACATGTGGACGAATATCCGGCGTCCGTACCACGTGTTGATGAGCCGCGACCAGTTCCTCTGGATCTCGGACGGCGAGACCCACAAGATGCTGAAGTACGACCTCAGCGGGAAGTTCCTGTACGGGTGGGGAACGTTCGGACCTCTGCCTGGCCGGCTCAACGGCGTGCACCAGTTCTCAGTGGACCAGGAGAACAACCTCTACGTCGCCGAAGTTTTCAACGGCCGCGCGCAGAAGTTCCGCCCGCGCAAGGGCGCCGATCCGGCGAAGCTGACCGGGCAAGAACTTCGACACGGCGCGCTCTGGAGTAGGTAGCACCCCGACGCAGGCTCCTCTTCGCTTTTTCGTCTTTCGTGCTTCGCTTTTCGTTTTTTCGTTCGCCCCTGGCGCGTCAGTACAACGTAAAAGCCCAGAGCATGTCGCCGGTGGCGACGAGAAGGTATTGCTTCCCGTCGATGGCGTATGTCTGGGGCGCGTTGCTGATATTGCCGACCCGCGTGTGCCAGAGCGGCTTCCCGTCCTTGGCGTCGTGGGCGATCAGGTTTCCGCTGCCGTCGCCACCAAAGAGCAAACCTCCTGCGGTTGTCAGGAACCCGATGCCGCCGCCGCCGCTATTCGCGTAGGGTCGCCGCCAGGCAACTTTGCCTGTCGCTGGTTCGATGGCCGTGAGGAACTTGCCCGCTGATCCGACCTCTACCCGCAGCTTGCCCCCAAGCCCCATCGATCCGCGCGGATCGGGATCCGTCAGGTACAGCATATTGAACGAATTGGCTTCCTGAACGTAGACCAGTCCGGTATCGGGCGAGTAGGCAGAAGGCTGCCAGTTCGTCGTCCCGCCCTCGACGGGAGAGACCAGAGCGCCCGGGATGGTCGCGTCCTTCTCCGGCGCCGGCCACGGAGCGTTCTTGCTGTTGAGTCCGCCCGCCCAGTTCGTGTGCGTGCCGTATTTCGTCGTCACGATGTGCTCGCCGGTGACGCGATCGACGGTGAAGAAATACCCGTTACGTGCGGCGACCGACACGAGCTTGCGCGGCTTCCCGTTGATCGTCGCGTCGATGAGCATCGGGTTCTGAACCGTGTCCCAGTCGTGCGTGTCGTGCGGGGACATCTGGTAGTACCACGCCATCTTCCCCGTGTCGACATTGAGCGCAACGAGAGCGCACGTGTAGAGGTTGTCCCCCGGCCGCCCCACACCCGTGTAGGCTGGCGTCGGGTTCCCGGTGCCGAAGATGTACAGCCGCGTTTCAGGATCGTACGAGCCCGGCATCCACGTATGTCCGCCGCCATACTTCGCCGCCTCGAGGCTGGGCCATGTCTCCAGCCCTGGGTCTCCCTCCTTCATTGGCACTGTGTAGAACTTCCACTGAAGCTTTCCGGTTTCGGGATCGATGGCTTGAAGGAATCCGGGACCGTCGAGGTCGTTGCCTGTGCCGACGATCACGTGGTTGTCGACGATGATCGGCGCCGGCGTCGAGAAATACTGCGCGTCGAAATCGGCGATTTCGACGAACCAGCGTTCTTTGCCGGTTTTCGCATCGAGCGAGACCAGATAATTGTCTGGTGTCTCAAAAAGAAGGGAGTCGTACCAGATCGCCGCACCGCGATTCCCGATGTGCGTCGCGCCGCGCGTCCTCCAGAAGTAGTGCCAGATCTCGCGGCCGTCGAGCGCGTCGAGCGCCCACACGTTGTCCGGCGCGGTGACGTACAAGATCCCGCCGACTTGCAGCACGGCGCCCTTAATCGTGCCGCCGGTGAACTCGCGCGTGCCCACACCGCCGATGATCGTGGGGGGCAGACCACCGCGCGGGCCGGTCGCCACCGTCGTCATCCACGCGAGCGTGAGATTCTTCACGTTCGTCGTGTTGATGTGCTTGAGCGTGCTGTACCGGCGGCTCGTGTAGTCGCCGGCAAAGGTTGGCCAGTCATCGGCGAGCGGCTTCTTCAAGGCCGCCGGATCGACGATGACGCGGGTTGCCGGTTCCGGTTCCAGTTCCGGTTCCAGGCTGTGGGTTCTGTGCGGTCAGCATGACCGGAGCCGCAAGAAGCGACGTCACCACGACACATGTTTTGAACGTCATTTCACACCCGCCAGGTAAGCAGTCACGTCGTGAATGTCTTTGTCGGTGTATACCGGCAGCAGGTTTCGATGTGCCTCGAGCGGATCGCGAACGTCAACTTTCGGCACGTCGCCGTTCCGGCGGAACGAGCGCGGCGTTCCATCGGCCTGCGTGAGCGTTACGATGAAGTCATCGATGCGTTCCAGACGGCCCTCGTATTTCTGCCCGGTCGGCATCGTGACCACAACCCTCGTTTCACGCCGCGTGGTCATCGGCGGAGCCTGAGCAGCAGCGCCCGCACCTCGTCCACCGCGGCCTCCTCCCGCGCCTCGTCCTCCGGCAATCCAGAGATTCTGAAGCTGAGCAGGTCCGAGATCCTGCGCGCCAATGCCCTTCAGATCGCCCGTCACCGAGTGACAGCTCGCGCACTTCGTGGCGAAATACCGCTCGCCTGCCGCGGCATCGCCGACGAGCACCTTGAGCTCGACAGCCGGTCCGGGAGGAGGAGCGCCCTGCCCGGGCGCCAGCGCGAGCACGCTGTGAATGAACGCAGCCAGTGCCTTCATGTCGTCGGCGCTGACTCGCTGCGGCCGACAGTCGATCCTTGTGCGACCCTTGTAAGGCCGTCTGAATCGACTCGCCTTCGCGATCGTTCAGCACCAGCGGCGATCGCAGCAGGTTCGATCCGCCGCGCTCGCCGCCGCGCAGGTCGGGGCCGTGACAGAACCGGCACTCGGTGTCGTACGTCGAGCGCCCGCGCGCGACGAGGGCCGGGTCAGCCGGGTCGCGCTGCTGCGCGGGGAAACTGGCGATGCCGCCGCGTCCCTGCGCCCACAACGTCGAGCACAACAGCCCGAACGCGACAACGCTCACCGCTATCGCAACTCTCGCACCCATTGCCCCTCCCGCGCCTACTCGCACCTCCTTGCACCCGTTGCACCCATCGCACCATCGCCCGTCGCACCCGTTGCACCCAGTCCTATGTCCACCACGCTTCCACAGGAGGCTCGGTCATGATGGCGCGCGACAGCACGTCGATGGCCGCTTTCAACCCTTCGTCGATCGACGCCAATGCGTCCTCGTGCTCGATGCTCATGACGTAGTCGTATCCCGCGAGACGCAGCGCGCTGACGATGCGCTTCCACTCGAACTCGTCGTGCCCGAAGCCCACGCTCCTGAAGAGCCACGATCGCTCAGCCATGAGCCGGTAGGTTTTGGTGTCGAGCACGCCGTTCACCGCGACGTTCTGCCGATCGAGGTATACATCCTTGGCGTGGACGTGAAAGATGGCGGGACCCAGCGCGCGGATCGCCGTGGGGACATCTACGCCCTGCCAGAAGAAATGGCTTGGATCGAAGTTGACGCCGAGATTCTCGCCGCACGCGCGCCGTAATTTGAGCGCGCTCTCCACGTTGTAGACGATGAAGCCCGGATGCGCCTCCAGCGCCACCTTCACCCCATGCTCGCGCGCGAATGCGGCCGTTTTCGTCCAGTACGGAATCGCTTTCTTGTCCCACTGCCATTCGAGCACTTCGAGAAACTCGGGCGGCCAGGGCGTGATCACCCAATTCGGATGCGTGGCGGCCTCTGAATCTCCCGGGCAACCGGAGAACGTGACCACAACCGGAACCTCGAGACGTTCGGCAAGCTGTACGGTCTTGCGGAACAGCTCGTCGTCGGCCTTCGATTTCGCCGGATTCGGATGGAGCGGGTTGCCGTGGCACGACAGCGCGCTGATGGTCAGCCCTGCATCGCCAATCATCTTGAGAAAATCAGCGGCGCGGTTCTTGTCGTTCAAGTATGCATCAACGTCGACGTGATCGCTGCCCGGCCAGGCGCCGGTGCCCAATTCGATCGCCGTCACTTTTTCGAGCGACCGCACTTTCGCGAGCATGTCCTCGAGACCGAGTCCCGCAAACACCGGCGTAAACAACCCCAGCTTCATGTCGCCTCTCAGTAGCGAACGCGAGTCCAGACGCCGCCGTCGGCGTGGCTCTTCAGAATCGCGTCCACCACGCATGCGGCGCGATAGCCGTCCTCGAACGTGGCAAACGCAGGTGGCTTCGCTTCGTCGGCGTTTCGACCGCTGGCGATGAAGCCGTAGATGTCTCTCATGACGTTGCAAAACGCATCCGCCCAGGCTTCCTGATGCCCGCCCGGCAGGTGCGCGTACCGTCGTGCCTCCTCGTGAAGCAATGCCGGATCCTTCGGCAGCGTGCAGTTTGGCGCATCGCGCCGGCCGATCCACAGCTCGTTCTGCCGTTCCTGCTGCCACCGCACGGACGCGGTGCGGCCGTTTATCTCGAACCAGAGATCGTTCTTGTGACCCGCGCACACCTGGCCGACGGAAACCGACCCTCGTATGCCACCCTCGAAGCGCACGAGCACGGTCGCGAGGTCCTCACTCTGAACGCGGAATTCCTCGCCGTGGTCGTCGGGTCGAGCCTGCCCCCCGGACCCTTGGCGAAGCTGGGCAAACGCTTCCCTGTTCTCCGGCGGTTTGAAGCGCGTGGTCACTACGGTGTTGAGATCCGCGAGCACCGCTTCGATGGTGCGCCCGACGACATGCTGTACAAGATCGCACCAGTGAGATCCGATATCGCCAATCGCCGAGCTCTTGCCGCCCTTCTCGGGCTCGAGGCGCCAGGAGAAATCCGTGGGCTGCAGCAGCCAGTCCTGCAAATACGCGCCATGGACGAAGTGGGGCTCGCCAATTTCGCCGTTATGAACCATCTCGCGCGCCTGCTGAACGAGCGGGTTGCCGCGGTAATTGAAGGTCACGGCGTGCACGACGCCGGCGTCGCGCGCCGCGTTGGCCAGCGACCGCGCATCTTCTGCGTTCAGCGCAAGCGGCTTGTCAGAGACGACGTGCTTTCCATGGCTCAGCGCCGCCATGATCACCGGCACGTGCAGGTGGTTCGGCGTCGTATTGTGGACGACGTGCACGTCAGGATCTGCGGCGAGGGCTTCGTAGCTGGAGTATGCCCTGGGCACTCCGAGCGCGTCGGCCTTCGCGCGTGCTGAGCGATCCGAGCTCGATGCAACGGCCACGACATCGACGAACCCGAGCCGTCTCACCGCGTCGATGTGGTGCGCTCCGACGAACCCGGGACCTACGAGGCCCATCCCGATGCGACGCATTTTTGATCCGGGGGCCACTGTCCCCTGGAAGCGGGCCTCGCTTCGCGGGGCCCCATCGCCCGGCTCGCTCCACCGCTTAACCAAGCGCGGCCCGCATGTACGCGAGGCCTTTCTTCACTTCCTCGACCGGCGTTCCGGCGCCCTTGTACTGGTACTCGAGATAGGCGACGATTGGCCACTTGTTCTGCTTCAGCAGCTGCAGCACTTCCTTCATCGGCGTGTCGCCCGTGCCCCACTCCACGTTCGCACCCTGATCGCGCTTGCGGTCCTTGACGTGCAAGTTGGTGATGTTCGCGTGGTTCTCGCGAAGATATGCGACCGCATCGTAGTTCGCCGCGGTGAAGTGGCCGATGTCGAGGTTGATCCTGAAATACTTCGAGAGCTTCAGCGCCGCCGCGAAGCTTTCGGGCGTCGCGAACTCGTTGGGGTTCTTGACGTCCGAATGATTGTGCATTGCGACGACCATCTTGTGCTTGTCGGCGAAGGGCGCGACCCGCTTCGCCGCCGTCAGCGTGCTCGACGCCGTGATGAATCCGGCTCCGAGCGCCCGCGCGATGTCGAAGCCGCGATCGATTTCGGGCTCCGTGAAGCTGTCGTTGAAGCTGTAGTTGTAGGCGCGAATGGCGATCTTGGCGCTGTCGAACTTCTTGCGAATGGCGGTGAAGTGTTCGAGCGGCGTCTCGAGGCGCCACTTCCGCAACTCCTCACGCGCCACCTTGGCGGGCGGTGTGGCGGCCGGCTCGAGCATCGGCGACCACAGCTCGCAATCGTGGAGACCGCATTCGGTGAACGCCTGGATAATCACGTCGACCATGTCGCCACCCGCGGGCCTGGGGAGCTGCCGAAAACTGTAGGTCTGCGCCCCAAGCGTGACGCCGGCCGCGGTTGTCTGCGCCAGCACTTTCGGCCATGCCAGGCTGGACAACGCCAGCGTCGTGAACTCGCGTCGAGTCAACATGTGAAATCCCCCTGTCTTAGGTGCTCTTGTATCACAAAGCCGTCGGCAGTCGGCAGGTCTCAGTCGGGAGTCGTCAGTCAGTGCCTGGAGGTCTGCGGCTTTTCAGGAAGCTCTGTATTACCTGCGTGAAACTGTCTCTGTCGTAGACAAAAAACAGCTCATTCGAACGCGGTCCCCGGCGGAGGTAGGTGATGTCCGGCTCGGGGCCGGGTTTCTCAGGTGCGGTGGCCCGCGCTTCCTCTCTTGCCAGCTGATACTGTCGCGTCGGCGAGTACCGAAGGTCGTGCATCGACTCGAGCGCGAACAGCTTGAGCCGCTGCAGGGCCGGCGGGACAGGATGCGAATACACGCGATCGAGCGCGACGTCGCCGCCGGGCGGCGGAGGCAGCGACATCAGCGTACCCGCCGGGCCGTACGGATAGCGGCTGCGATCGGCGTGGTTCGTGTAGAGGAGAAGCGTCACCGGCCTGTTCCAACGCGCGAGCGCCTCGGACAGCGCGACCGCGGTGAATTGATGATCTCTGTGCGTGTCGAGCTGCGGATGCGGCGCCGCGATGACGACGGGCTTCACCTTTTTCAAGACTGCCAGCATGTCGTCGACCAGATTTCCCCACTTCGATTCACGGGACCGCAGCGGCAGGAGCGAGCCGATGTTCTCCCTGCGATAAACGTTGATGTCTGCGTTCGCACGGTACATCTCGGGCACCACCGCATCGCGCTTGTCGTGCATCTCCGCGAGCCGCGCGTCGAAATACCCCATGTTGAACGCGCGTTCCGGCGGAATCCTTCCCTGCCACGGAACGGTAATGCTGTCGATGACGCGGATACGTCCCTTGAAAAGGTAGTGGTCGGCGGGATCGTCGAACACAGCCTCGTAGGTCGGCGCGCCCGCGTTGCCCGCGGTGACGGTCACGACACTCGCATTGCGGTTCGCGTACAGCCCGAATGCGGCTATTTCCGCATCGTCCGGATGGGGTGCGAACACCAGAAGCGATCTGGAGAGATCGAAGCCGCCGTCGAACAGACGAAGGCTCGCCGCGGGAGCGGTGAACATCACACCGTCGCCGCGCAGTGCGATACGGGTGCCGACCATCGCGCCACGCAGAAAGGTGACATTCAGCCAGCGCTCGCCCTCGTCGCCTGGAGGGAAGTATTGCCGTTCGGACGCGCTTCCCGCGGCAATCTCCACATAGGGCTCGGACGCGCCGCCGTCGGTGCGGATTTGCACACCAAGAAGCACGGTGTCCCACCGTGCATCGACGAGCTCGGGCCAGACGATCCCCGGGATGCCATCCACTTCGCCGATCGTCAGAGCCAACGCGCGGCTGCGGCCATCGCGGAAGCTGAACGAACCGGATGCGGGCGCAGCCTGAACCTGTGCCGCGTGGGCCGCGTCGGGTTCGTGGGTCGCGTAGGGAAGAACGCCGAGACTCAGGGCGACAGCGAGCACACGACGCATCATCACGCGTTGGTCTCCGCTCTATCGCTTGCTCTGAAGAACAGCGCAAAGAGGACGAGCACCACGCCGGCCATCGCAGCCGGCACCAGCCAGATGTGCTGCCAGTCGTGGCCGGATCCGACCGATGTGGCGTAACCGTCGACGACGCGTCCCGACAGCCACGAACCGATCAGCATCCCGACACCGTACGTGACAAACGTGATGAATCCCTGCGCCGCGGCGCGCACGCTCGGCGGCGCTTTCTGATCGACGTAGATCTGTCCCGTGACGAAGAAGAAGTCGTAACAGATGCCATGAAGAAGGATGCCGAGATACAGCATCCAGACCAGTGGGCCGTTGTCACCATACGCAAACAGGATGTAGCGCGCCACCCAGGCCGCCATGCCGACGAGCAGCATCTGTTTCACGCCGAGGCGCCGGAAGAACCACGGCATCAGAAGCATGAATACCAGCTCGGACATCTGGCCCATCGTCATCTTGCCGGCGGCGTTCGTCACCCCAATAGCGTTGAAGAACGGGTTTGCGAACGCGTAATAGAACTGCAGCGGGATGCAGACCAGAAACGATCCGATGACGAACACCGCGAACGATCGATCTTTCATCAACTCGAGTGCGTCGAGTCCCAGGACATCTCGAACGCGCACGCTGCCCGTGCTCTGCGGAGGTGTATGGGGAAGGAGCAGGCAGAAGACGGCCATCAGGACCGAGCCGGCCGCCGCCAGCAGCATCGGCCGTCCGGTCGCTTCCACGCCGAGCGTGCCGACGACAAGGCCAGCGACGATCCAGCCAATCGTGCCCAGCACGCGGACCGGCGGAAATTCCCGACCCGGATCGCGCATCTGGCGGAACGACAACGAGTTGGTCAGCGCAAGCGTCGGCATATAGAGCAGCGTGTGGATCAACACCGCTATGTAGAGAGGCCAGAACACCGTCTGCGCCGACGCATAGAACAACGCAGCGCCGCCGGCGAGATGCAGAACCGCGAGCAGCTGCTGCGTTGCAAAAAATCGATCGGCGATCATCCCGACGAAAAACGGCGAAATCATCGCCGCGAGTGCCGTCGTCCCATACGTCAGCCCGATCTGCTCGCCGGAAAACCCCAACGCCCCCAACCACGTCCCCATCGTCACGTACCAAGCGCCCCAGATGAAGTACTCGAGAAACATCATCACCGACAGCTTGAGACGGACGGTTGTTGGCATGGGCGGATTCTAACGGGCTTCGGCCTTCCGGCTCCTGGACTTCCGGCAGGAGCCTGAAGCCGGAGGCCGGAGCCTGAAGCAGCGACCCGTATGTTAAGCTTTCCCGCACTTTACAGCTTTCAGGAGGCTTCGAATGCGCTTCAGATCTGCCCTGTTGTGCGCCGGCATCTGCGCAACCTTGGCACTTGCCGCCATTGGCGTGCAGGCCCAGGAACCGGCCAGCTTTCCGCACGACATGAGCGACTACGGCTGCACCCACAAGGACGAGAACGCCTGTGACTCAGCGCCCGCGCCGCCACCCGACTACATCCCGCTCGTCGGCACCTGGGTCAGGTATTCGCTGCTGCGCAACGGATTCAGCGTGCAGCCGCCGGACGCGCCGCTGTATGTGAAGTTCATGAAAGACGGCTACTGGTCGATGATGGAGTTCCCCGCGAACCGGCCAAAGATCGACAAGCCGCTCGATCAACAGACGACCAAGGAGTTGTTCTCGCGCTTCGACAAGATGGGCGGCGGCTGGGGCAACTACAGCAACAGCGGGCAGGTGAACTTCCGCCACCACAAAGCCGGTCTCGGTCCGGGCGACGGCGAGAACACGCAGGAGCGCGCGTGGCGGTTCGAGGGCAACGTGCTCGTGCTCGAGGGCTCTGGGCCGACGAAGTCGCCGCAGATTCACGCGCGCAAGCTGCCCAATCAGAAGCTCGGCTCGACCGCGCTCGTCGGCTCGTGGCAACGCACGGCGTACACCGCGAACGGCGCGCCAGGCACGACGACTCCCGAGCATCTCCTGCTCGGTGAGGACGGCTGGTACCACGCGACGACGCTGCCTGCAGGGCGGAAGGGCGTGCCGAAAGTGCCCGCCGAGCAGTGGACACCGCAACAGTACGCCGGCGCTTACGCCGGAATGAGCGCGTCGAGAGGCACGTACAATGTGCAAGGCACCACGTTCGTGCGCCGGCATATCGCCGACACCGACCCGAACCTGGAAGACAAGTTGAGCAGCGGCACCTTCGCGCTGAGCGGGGACACGTTCACATGGACGGGCACCGACGCGGCCGGTCAGAAATTCAGCGCCACGTACACGCGGATGAAGCCTTTCGACGTGTTCGCACCGTTCAAGTAATAGACTGAGAGCTGACAGCTGAGAGCCGATGGAGATCATATGAAGATGCGAAGGCGAGAATTCCTCAATACGGCGGCGATCGCGGGAGTGGGACTTGCGACAGGTACGCGCGCGTCGGCGCAGGATGCCCCGGCGGGCAGCGGTGCTCCGAAACCGACGACCTACACGCCGAAGATCGAGCTGCTTTACAAGAGTCCGGATCGTTATCCCAACGCCCTCGAAGCCTCGAAGGAAGGGCTTTGGGTCGGCGACCAGGTTTCCGAGCGCATCAACCTGCTCGACTGGGAAACCGGAAAAGTTCTCCAGGACTTCATCGGCGAAGCACACAACACCAGCGGTCTCGCAGTGGGCGGCGGGTTCATCTGGATAGGGTGCAACGGCGCCGGCACTGCGTCGAATCTGCGGGAGTTCAAGCGGCCGTTCGACAAGAGCTACGGCGAGATCGTCAAGCTCGACATGAAGGGGAAGCAGGTAAAGGGCTACCGCACGCCGTGGGGCGGCGTCCACGGCACCTACTACAACCAGCAGACCGATAAGCTGTGGGCGGTCGCGCCGGGTCTCGGATTTCTGGCGGAGATGGATCCGAAAGACGACCTGCGCATCGTAGCGCATGCTGCAGATTCATCAGAGCGTACCCCATGGGCTCGATTTCTATGACGGATCCTTCTGGGTGATCGACGGCGCGGATCGGTTGGTTCAGCGCATCGACCCCGAGAACGGTCGAGTCCAGGAGGTCTGGCCGTTCGGACCGAACGATCCGGATCCGCACGGCATGTGCGTCTACAACAACCACGTCTACTTCACCGACGCAGGTCTCGGTGGCGGCCGCAAACCCAGCGCCGGCACCAAGCCGCAGACGATCTTCAGGTTCGCGCTGACACGGACGTAGGCGTCGGGCTCCAGGCTTCAGGCTTCGGAACTCCGGAGCCGGAAGCCCGGAGCCGGAAGCCGGTCATCTAAGCAATGGCCTGACCGCGCGTATCGCCTCGTCTCCCCCCACGATCGCAAACAACAAGAGAATCACGACGAGCAGCGCGTTGGTGGCGAGATTGTTGCGCGGCACGCCGTTCATCCACCGCACGCGGTTGTTGAGATACAGCAGCGTGGCGGCGAGGAACGGCACGAAGAGGCTGCCCACAATCGTGTACGCGACGATCACCTGCAGCGGCTGGCCGGTAAACGCAAATGGAATCGGCGCCAGCGTGACGAACACCAGAGCCAGCCGGTACGGCGTGCTTGTGACTTTCGTGACACGGGCGCGCTCATCCGCCGGCAGCTTCTTGAGGATGCTGTAGAAGTCCGCATAGAGATACGGCACGCTCTGCCAGACGCCCAGCAGCGACGCGAAGACGGCCGCCCAGAACCCGATCGAATACGCGTAGCGTCCGAACGCGCCGAGAATGCTGCCGAGCATCTCCGCCATCTTCGTCACGGCCTGCGCATTCGTAATGGCCAGGCCCGGCACGTAAAACGCCTGGTTCGCGGTCATCATGATCGCCATGCCGAAGAGCGCCGTGAACAGGTACGCGATCGTGATGTCGCCGCGCACGTAACCCAACTGCTCGGGACCGGCGAGTTTTTCTTCGCGCATCCAGTAGTTGTACGACAGCATCGTCACCGAGCCGCCAATCCCCCCGATAATCGAGAGGACGTACAACCCGGCGCCTGACGGAATGGTCGGCACGAACGTGCCGTGCACGACGCCGGCAGGATCGTGAAACGTCAACGCCGCGCACACGAGAATGCTGAAGCCCATGACGCCCACGAGCGTCTTCATCATCTTCTCGAACCCGCCGTACCCGCCGAGGATGACGAAGACGAATCCGAACAGGCTGTGGAGCACGCCCCCCCAGGACTGCGCGATACGGCCGCCGGTAAGGTTGCTGATCCCGAGCCCCGTCGCGTTGGTCAGCGCGGCGCTGACGAATACGGTCCAGAGCACGAGATAGACTCCGAAGTACCACTTGACCCAGGCGGGCAGGTACTCCGCCCACCCCTCCAGCGCGGTTTTTCCCGTCGCGAGCTGCCAGCGCGCGATGCCTTCGTTCAGGACGTACTTGAAAAACGCGCCGACGGCAATCGCCCAAAGCAGGATGACGCCGTAACGCGCGCCGCCGACGGTCGCGGCTACGACATCGCCTGATCCGATGCCGGTCGCAGCGACGACGAGGCCCGGGCCTGCGAGCTTGAGAAAACTCAGCGACGCCGGTCGTCGCGACACTGCGGAAACCGGCTCGGCGGATACAGACATCCACGCTCCTGTGCGCTTGGTTGGCCCATGATTCTAGTCCATAATTCGGGCATGAAGTCACTTGCCGCAGGCGCCCTGATCGTCGCGTTTTGCGTCGCGGCCGCGGCACAAAGCGCGATCAACATTCCATTCGAGGCCTACACGCTGCCGAACGGTTTGAACGTGGTGCTCTCGATCGATCGCACGACGCCAACCGTCGCGGTGAACATCTGGTACCACGTCGGATCGAAGAACGAAGTACCGGGACGTACCGGGTTCGCGCACTTGTTCGAGCACGTGATGTTCACCGGGTCCGGGAATGTCGCGTACGGCCTGCACGACAAGCTCACCGAGGGCGCGGGCGGCATGAACAACGGCTCGACGTCGAACGACATCACCAATTACTACGAGACCGTCCCGTCGAATTACCTCGAAGCCATGTTGTGGATCGAGGCCGACAGGATGGGCTTTCTCCTCGACTCGCTCGATCTCGCCAAATTGAACGCGCAGCGCGACATCGTCAAAAACGAGCGCCGGCAGCGCGTGGATAACCAGCCCTACGGCCGCGTGTTCGAAATCTTCTCAAAGGCCATGTACCCGCCGTCGCACCCCTATTCCTGGCCGGTGATTGGCAGCATGGAAGATCTGTCGGCGGCATCGGAAGAAGACGTCAAGAACTTCTTCCGGCTCTATTACGCCCCGAACAACGCGTACCTGACGATCGTCGGCGACATCGATCCCGCGCAGACCAAAGCCCTCGTCGCGAAATACTTCGGCGACGTCCCGCGGGGAAAACCGATCGCGCGGCCCACGGCCGGACCGGTCACGCTGTCCGCTCCGCAACGCCTCGTGTTCGAAGATCGCGTTCAGGTGCCGCGCCTCTACCTGCAGTGGCCGACGGTCGGCGAAAAACACGATGACCGGTTCGCCTTGTCCGTGCTCGGCGCGATCCTGTCCGGACCTCGTACTGCCCGCTTGACTAAGGCGCTCGTCTTCGACGAACAGGCGGCCGCGTCCGTGAATGCCGGGCAGAACACGTCTGAGAATGTCGGCGAGTTCATGGTGTCCGTCACGCCACGCCCGGGACATTCCCTGTCGGACCTCGAGATCGCCGCCGATGCCGTCATCGAACGGCTCAAGCGCGAAGGACCCACAACGGAGGAAGTACAGAAGGCGACCGCCGGCGAAGAGCTGTCGTTCGTTCGCGGGCTCGAGTCCAATCTGGGGAAGGCATTCCAACTCGCGAATGGAGCCGCGATCCACGGCGATCCCGGGTACTTCCGCACGGAGTATCAGAAGACGTTGGCGGTAACGGCGGCCGATGTGCAACGCGTCGCGAACAAGTACCTGACCAACGGCCGTATCGTGCTGAGCGTCGTGCCGATGGGCCAGACAGACCAGGCGTCCAAACCGGCAGAAGGCGCAAAAGTCCAATGACGCGCCGTATCTTCATTACGTTGCTGCTGTGTACCGTCGGCACGATGACGTACGTAGTGCCCGGCTTTAGCCGGGCCATCACCGGGACCTTCGCGGTGTACGCCCAAACTCTCGACCGTTCCAAGCAGCCCCCAATCGGCAAGGTGCCGGAGCTTCGAGTGCCGGCCTGGACGAAAGCGAAGCTGTCGAACGGGACCGAGTTGATCGTCTCGGAAAAACACGATCTTCCTCTCGTGTCGTTCTCGATCACCTTCCTCGGCGGGTCCGATCAGTTTGAAACCGCCGAGCGGCGCGGCGTCGGAAGCCTCACTGCCTCGATGATGAGTGAAGGCACGAAGACGCGGAACGGAGACGACCTTTCGAACGCGCTGCAGCTGCTCGGCACGAACGTGTCGGTCGGCGTCGGCGCCGAAAGCGGATCGGTCAGCTTCGTCAGCACCACGGCGAAATTCGCGGCGACGCTCGATATCCTCGCCGACATGCTGGTGAACTCGACGTTTCCGCCCGAGGCGCTCGAACGGCTCCGCGGGCAGCGCCTCGTCGCGCTCAATCAGGCGAAGGCACAGCCGGGCGCGATTGCCAGCCGCGTATTCCCACGCGTGCTCTACGGCGACGCACACCCGCTCGGGCAGAATCCGACCGAACAGACGATCAAGGCGATCACGCGCGCGGACGTGGTGGACTTCCACCAGCGCTACTTCAAACCGGGCCGCGCGCTCGTCACGGTCGTCGGCGATATCGCGCCGGCGGCGATTCGCCCGGTAATCGAGAAGGGTCTCGCCGGGTGGTCGCCTGGCGGCGACAAGCCGGCATTCTCGTTTCCGGCTCTTCAAGCGGCAAAGGCGACGACGATCTATCTAGTCGACAAACCCGGCGCCGCGCAGTCGACGTTTGCCATCGGCCTGCCTGGCCCACCTCGCTCAACCCCCGACTACTTCGCGCTGCAGGTGATGAACACGATTCTGGGCGGCATGTTCCAGGCGCGCCTCAACGCCAACATCCGCGAGGAAAAGGGATACAGCTACGGCGTCAGCTCATTCTTCGGCTTCGGCAAAGGGCCCAACCCCTTCCGCACTGGCGGAGACATCGTCGGCGACAAGACCGACGCGGCCCTCGTGGAATTCATGAAAGAGCTGCGCGGCATCCTTGGCGAAAGGCCGGTGACCGAGGAAGAGCTGAAGATCGCCAAGGACTCCCTGGTCCAGCGGCTGCCGGGGACCTTTGCGTCGGTCGGGGCCATCAACGGCGCGCTTACGAGTCTGTGGGTGCAATCGCTGCCTGACAGCTATTATCAGCAGTACACGAAATCGATCGCGGCAATCACGGCCGAGGACGTTGTACGCGTCGCGAAGAAGTACATCGATCTGGATCATCTGGCCATCGTGGTAGTGGGAGATCGCAAGGCGATCGAAGCGCCGCTTGGCGCAACCAAGATCGCAACGATCGTTCACCTCGATATCGATGGCGCGCCGGTCCAATAAGTGCGACCCCTTTTGACCACGGACCACATGCGATTCCCTACGAAATCAAGAAACTGACGCCGAATCTCGTTGTCTCCAAAGTCGAGCGGAGCCTCGCGTTCATCTGCGATGGCTCGGGTTCACGAAGGCGGACACCGTTCCCGAACAATTCAAAGAAGACTCCTGGTCTCCTACCCTGTTTAAAGATCTCACCCCGCAGATCGGCGCACGATCACCAGCCAGTCTTCGTTCGGACTGTCGGGAGGCATTCCCAGCGGCGCAGGCGCACCGCCCTTGACGGTGGTCACGCTGCCTTTTTTCATGGCGCCACCATTGCGCGGATCGAACCACTCCAGGGTGAACTGACCGGCCACGTTCGACAAGTCGAGCGTCGTCGTATTTCCTGAGGGCAGGTACACAAGGTACAGCTCGTTCGCCTTCGCAAAGCAGTATCGGCTGTTATCGTGCTTTTCGTTCCCGACAAGGGCGTCAGCATTCGTCATCTCCCAGAACGGAATCCTGTAAGAATGGAAGAAATCGACCGCAATGCGCCCGTACTCCCAGCTCTTGTCTCGGCTGCGGAAATTCTCGGCTACGAGATCGTTGTCCGGAAGCCCGTAGCCGAAGTAATACTCGACGCCCGCCCCTCCGGCCATCAGATTGCCCCACAACGTGTGCGTTCGAATGTCGTGCATCGTGTAGCCGACGTCGATGCCTTTGGCATCTTTTCCGGCAAAGCCCGAATACCCGGGATCGGGAGGCACGCCCAGGCCGGCCGGGCCTTGCTCGTCGTTGGTCACGACCCACGCCTTCTTCGCCTCCGAAGACGCAAGTACCCACCGCAAGGTCCGTTCGTGCACCGCGTTCCACATCATCTGTAGCGATGCTCCGGTAAACGGCGATCGGCTGCCCAGGAGTGCGGGATACACCTTTTCCTGCTCGTTCGGAAACGTGTGCACGACGATGTGATGGCCGTGGGCATCCGCGTCCCTGAGATTCATTGCCATCGCGAGCTGCTGTTCGCTCGACTGGGTGTTCTCCTCTCCGATGTTCCAATTCAGTCCGAGCGCGTACCCGAATCGCGCCGTCAGCTCGCGAATGTAGAGCTTGCGTTCGGGACCCGTGTCCCCGCCGTCGAGCGACTCTCGAATCGGCACCGTCTTGCCGCTCCGGAAGTTGTCGTCGATCTCGTTCTCCTGCAGCTTGAAGTGGAGGAAGACGCCCTTCTGCTGGGCGTGATCGAAGACGATCTGCCACTGGTCGAGCTTCGAGACGTCGTAGTGGAATTTGTCGTCGCGCGCGGCAAACGGCCACACGTTGTCGCCGTCGCCGCCGGCGTTGTAGGGCAAAAAGGAAATCGAGTTGACGCCCTTGGACGCGAGGTAGTTGACGGCGCCGATAAGCCCCTTCCCCTTATCGCCCTTCCATGTGGGATCTCCGGCGCGCCAGTCCTGGACGTGGGGCGTGAACGCGTGCAAAGGGACCTGCGGTTTGAGGGCAACGGTGCCGTCGAAGTCTGCATATGCCAGCAGCGTCTCTGGTGAATCGGACCCGAGCTTGAGGAAGTATTCACCGCTGCCGGCGAACTGCAGATAGTGCTTGCCTATGTACTGGAGTCGGCCGCGCGCTCGAAGGTCAGGAGACGTCTTGTCGCTCGCGGTCACCTGGAACGTGCCAGACCTGCCGTCAAGCGGCGCCAATCTCTGCCCTTCCGACGCCGCGGCCAGTGCGACGGCTTTACCGGACACGAACGAGACCCGATACGTCCATCTGCCCGCCTTGTCGGGCGACACGTGCGCGCGCCATTTGTTGCCTGACGTGGCCGACGAATTGGCCGCATCGCCGTCGCCGGCAAAATATCCGGGAACGCGATAGGTCGGCGTGCCCGATTCGTGGGCGAACGTCACCGTCATGCGATAGTCCGTAAAGGGGTTCGGCGCGGTGGACGATTCGTCAGCCTGCGGACCGGTCAGCGTCAGCGTGACTTTATGCCACTGCTTCAGCTCGCCAGAGATGGCCACGTCGGACGCCGCAGCACCCTGCCGCCGCGCCGCACCGGGGATTGCGCCGGCCAACACCAGCAGGACCACGACGACGCATTGGTGAATGGCTCTCATAAACAGGAGTCTAGGAGATCAGGAGAATTCTTTTCAAAAGAAGAAACTCCTGGTCTCCTAATCTGGTGAAGGGATCAGAATTCGAAATTAAACCCGATCTTAATCATCCGCCCCGCCTGAATCGTGCTCGCGCGGTGATAGGTCGAGCCCAACTGCGTCAACCAATTGGTGACCGTCGCTTCGTTCGTCAAGTTATAGAAATCGAGCCGCGGCTCAAGCGACTGATTGCCCACGCGGATGGTTTTCCTCAAGCTGATATCGAGCGAGAACACGTTCGGGAGGCGCTCCTCACCCCGGGGCTGCACGACCACGGACTGCGTCACCTGGGTGAGACCGCCGGGAACGGTGCCGGCGCCGATCAGCACCGTCGTCAACTCGGGCACACCTCTGTAGTACTGCATCGTCCCGCTCAGCGACGCGATGTTGTGCGGCAGATCGTAGACGCCGGACAGACGATAGGACCACGGCACATCGTTGCCGAGAAGCCCTCGACGGAATTCTTTCGAATTCGGATTGTTCAAATCGCCGCCGACAACCTCGCCAATGCTTTTGCCGAAGCTGGCCCCCGCCATCATCGACCAGCCGTTGTTCATACGCTTGTTGATGGTGATGTCGCCGCCGGTGTAGTTGCTGTCGAGGATTTCCTCGTTGTCCCACACCGATTCGTTGCGTCCCGCGAGCGCAGGCGACTGGTTATAGACAACCAGCGTCTGGGCGCTGACGGGGTCGAACACGTTGATCGGGATGTATGTATTTTCCGGAACCGCAATGTTCCGCTGGCCGAGGTTCCTCCGAGTCTGACGGTAGGTGTACCCCAGCGACAGCACCATGTTTCCCGGCAGCTGACGCTGAACCTCCCAGTTGTATTCGTTCGACACGGGATATTGCAGGTCGTCGGCATACCGCGCCGTCGATCCAAGCGCGAACCCGCTCGAAGGACCGAGCTCGTCCGATCTGCGGCACGAGGTCGCCGTTCCGATCGCATCCACGCACGGTGGGATCGCTGCAGCGGAATTGCGGGAGCCACTGCCGCTGGTCGCTCACGGCTCCGACAGGATTGAGCCGGCCGACGAATTCCATCTGAATCGGCTGGTCGTACCGGTTCGCGGCGAACTTCACGGCGGTCCGGCCGTCGCCGGTTACGTCATAGACGACCGCGAAGCGCGGCAGCACGTTTTTCATATCGGGCGCGCCCTTGATCGCATCGAAGCATCGCCCGGTCGTGAAGAACACCGTGACCGGCTGGCATGTCGCGTCCTGCCATCCGTAGTTGGCCTCGTAGCGCAGGCCGTAGTTGATGACGAGTTTGCGCGTCGGCGTCCACTTGTCCTGGATGTAATAGCCCTGCTCTCGGTTGCCCTGGGTGAACAGTGGCTCAACGTCGTAGGCCTGCGACACGTCGTAGGTCGCGACGTTATACGTGCGAACCACGTTCGGCAAGCCGTTCACGTAATCGGCACGCATCGCCGAGGTCGACCAGATGGCAGACGGCTTGCCGTTCACGAAAATGGAATAGCCGGCACGGATGTCGTGCGTTCCGGCGAAAATGCTGACGCTCGCATGCGCTTGATCGCGCTTGTGGAGATTGAAGTTATAGGTCGGCCACGCCTCGGTGTACGTGTTCGTGGCCGAGTCGAAGCGCGAGATGGCGCCGTCGCTCACTTCAGGCCGCGGATCGAAGCGGTCGTCGTCCCGAAGCCTGGCGTACGCGACGTCGAAGACAAAACTGGAGCGCCACGGTGTCGTGAACTTCACCTGCTGCACGTTCGGCCACTTCGTGTTCAACGTCCGCGCGAGGTTGTCGGAGAAATTCGTGTTGTTGTTGCCTACGCCGTTGCGGTGGTACACACCCTTGTAATGCAGGTTGTCGAAGTACGAGAGCTGCGCGCTCTTCGTCATCTGCCATGAGATCTTCACCGTCGTCGTCGACATGAGGTAGTCGTCGATGACGGGATTCCCCTGGGCGTCGAAACTGCCGAGGGGATACTGGTCCATCCCCTGAATGTGTGTGGACCCCGAGAACCACAGGCGATCCCTGACAATCGGCCCGCCGACCCAGGCGCCGTAGTCGTACAGCTTGAGAATTTCGTTGCCGACGAAGCGTTCCTCCGCGAGCGCGCGCGCGGCCGGATTCAGCCCCGCCAGCAGCTCGGTCTTCTGCGACTCGCTGATGTTCGCCGAATTCATGCTGCTGTTCGTGCCGTTGAACGTGGCACCGCCGTGCAGCTGGTTCGTGCCGCTGCGGCTGATCACGTTGTAGAGCAGGCCGCCTTTGTTCGTGTTCGCCTGCCCTGCCCCTCCGAACTGAAAGGTGCTTTCCTGAAACGCGTACGGATCGATGTAGAGAACCGCGTTTCCGCCGTTGCCATCCTGGCCGGATACGTCGAGCCCGTCGATGAAGTACCCGCTCTCAGTCGTCGTGCCGCGTGTAGTTGCCTGCGACTGCAGAAACATCTGCGACCCGCCGACGTCGACCTTGTTCATGATGACGCTGGGCATGACACGCGTCACAGACCAGATGTCGACGCGGTTCGGCAGCGCCTCGAGTTCCTCGCGGGTGATGACCGTCTGTTTGAGCGCGCTCGTCGTGTCGAGGAGCGGCGCGTCGCCCGTCACTGTCACCCCTTCGGCCATCGTCCCGATTTCCAGCCGCACGTCGGCGCGCGCTGTGGCGTTCGCGTTCACGAGGATGTCCCGCAGCTCGAACGGGCGAAACCCCTGAAGCTCTCCCTTGACGATATAGGTGCCGGCCTGAAGGCGGAGGAATTGATAGGCTCCGCGTTCGTCGCTGAGGGTCTGCTGGTTGGAACCGACCGTGCCCTGCGGGCTGGTTAGCGTAATGGTCGCACCTGGCAGCACTGCGCCTGACGCGTCGGTCACGTTGCCGGCGATCGCGCCGACGCCTTGCGCCGCGGAATGCGCCGCATGACCGGCGATGACAAAGAGAATCGCGAGGACTCTTACGATCTGGTATCCACGCATGTCCACCCTCCTGATAGAAAGATAGGCGCTAAGGCTCCCCACGGAGACTCTTCAGTTATTGGATGGAGCGGATTCTAGGACACAAACCGGAGGAAGCAAAATTTCCTATAACTTTAGCGGTAACTTTACGGTTAGCGCCGATCAAGAACCGAGGGCGCCGACGATGAGTTGTTCGATGATCTCTTCGACCGTGCGCCGATGGTCGCGGCGATCTTCGCTGACAGTGGCGGCCGAAGTGGAAACGACCGTGAGATCGAGGCTCGGCACCAGGACGATGTACTGCCCGCCAAAACCCCAGGCATAGAAAGCCCGACGGCCCGCCATCTCACGGATCCACCAGCTGTATCCGTACTCTCGCCCGCTGATGGCCGAGCGGCCACGCGGCTCGAACGAACGCTCGATGAACTGTTTGGACAGAATCTGATGGCCGTTCAGTTGCCCACCGTCGCGGTACAGTTCGCCAAAGGCAAGCATTTGCCTCGGCGTCATCGTCATCTCGTTGCCGCCGAAGTAGATGCCTTGCGGATCGCGCGCCCATTGAGGCAGCGAAAATCCCAGCGGCGTCGCCAACGCCTCCTGCGCAAATTGCCATGTGCTCTTGCCGGTGGCTTTCGTCAGGATCGCCGAGAGCACATGGGTATTTCCCGTGCTGTAGATCATCTGGGTCCCCGGCGCCGCCAGCAGCGGCCTGGCAAGCGTGTACCGGACCCAGTTGGAGCTCTGCACCCACGATCCGTAATTGCGGTTGCTCGTGGATTCGAGACCCGACTGCATCGTGAGGAGGTGCTCAATCGTGATGTTGCGTTTGGCTTCCGGCAAATCGGGAAAATACTTCGAAATCGGCTGGTCGAGCGCGAGCAGTTTGCGGTCGGCGGCGATCCCGACCAGCGCAGAGATGACGCTCTTCGACACCGACTTCACGTTGGCTGGTGTGGTTTCGCGCCGGCCATTGAAGTAGCGCTCGAGAATGACGACCCCCCGCTGCGATACGAGAAGGCTGTAGAGCCGCGGCAGCTGCCTGGCGGCGTCGACCGCTGGCGCGAGCACGCCGCCGGAATCCGATTGGGCGTCAAGCGACGGCGACAGCAGGAACACGACGCCCACCACTACGAGTCTGACGACGAAACCACGGCGCGACACGAATTTATTGCGACGCCTTCGCTGCCGCGAGAGCAGCATCGAGCTCCTGCTCCGTGGGGAACCGATCGAACGTGCGATCGGTAGGCTTTCCACGCAGATGTGTGTCGAAGAAATCCAGCATCGCCGTCCAATCGTCAGGCGTGAACGCATGACCGTGGCGGGCGAAGTTCACGCCCAGGCGATCGGGCGCGCCAAGGAGCGCATACGCAGGACGCGCGCCGAGCATCGATTGCCGCACGGCCTCAGGCAGTGAAATCCGATCCGTATCACCTTCGAGAGCGATGAACGGCCGCGGAGCCGCGAGCGCCAGGAACCAGTGCTGATCGAACGGCAGCTTTTCCCGGTGACCCCAGAACTGATGCAGGTTCGGAGAAAACCAGTTCGGGTATTTCTTCTGCATGATGTCGAGCGTCTCGCTGCCTCGCGGTCCCGCAAATCGGTACGCGCCGACGCCACCGCCGCCCGTCACGACCGGCGCCCCCATCAGGCGATCGTCGAATGCCGCCGCGATCATCGAAGACTTTCCGTTTCGCGAGGCTCCGGTGATGATGAGCTTTCTCGCATCGATGGACGCGTCCTGTTCGAGATAGTCGGCGACGCGCGAGGCGCCCCACGCCCAGCCCGCCAGAATGCCCCAGTCGTAGCCCGGATAGGCAGGAAAGAAACGCGTGTTGCGGAACGCCCAGCTGCCGTCCATGTTTCGCAGCGTCGTATCCTCGGCGCAGTCGTTGGGATTGAACAGCACGAGCGCGTAGCCGCGCTTCAGGACATCCTCGCGCTGAACGGCGATTGAAGCAGCCGTTGGCGGCGCGACCGCACCGCGGCCCTCACGCGGCGGCGCCGCAGACGCTCCAGGATCGCTCGCCGCCGTCGGTACCGGTCCCACGAGCAACAGAACGTTTTCACCGCGCCCCTGATTCGGGCCTTGCGGCAGCCGCGGCAGTGACCGTTCCCCCAGGAGGCGTTCCTCCCTGCAGAATCACGGCGGGAAAAGGTCCCCCCGCAACGAGCGTAAACACGCCAATGTCCAGACCGAGTTGAGATTTGGGGCCGAACGTCAAATGGACGAGCCGATATTTCACTCTTCCGTCGAGCACGACCTCGGAGTGAATCTCGCGGCCCGTTACGTTCCCCGGCGCGGGCGGCATCTGGCCAACGGCGTAGTATGAAAGAATACGCCGCATTTCCTGGCGTCGTGCTTCCCACTGTCCTCGTGTCGTGACGCGCGTCCCGTCGGTCATCACCATGACATCGGGCATGGTCTCGCGCGTCGGCAGCTCGCCCACACCGGGCAGAGTCCCAAGCGGCGCCGCAATACGCGGCACGGGAATCTCGCGCGGATCGGGGCCATCGGCAACGATTGTGCTTTGGGTCTGCGCCAGGCGCGACGCTCCGCCCAACACGACACACACGAATGCGGCAATGCGAAGAAGTTGCTTAGGCATAGTTCTCGGTTGCAAACAGTCTAAACCGGTCGGTGACGAGCTCACGGGACGCAACTCGTCATCGGCCGGACGATAGACCGTGCGTTCACCACTACACGCACGCGCCGGTAGCGCAGTGAAGAGAGCACCGTCTAAACGCGCTTGGGCTCAAGGCTTCGTCGCGATCAGGTACAACCGCTTCGAAGTGGTCAGCCAAAGCGCATCGCCGATCAGCGCCGGCAGCGAATAGAGCGCGCCATCCATCTCGATCTCGCCCAGCAATTCCTTTCGCCGTCCCGTACGAAGGATGGTCATGGTGCCGTCTTCGTTCCCAACGTAGAGCCGGTCGCCCGCCAACAGGAAACTTCCCCAAATGGCCGCGTACGTGTCGTGTTCCCAGACGAGAGTACCGGTTGCCGCGTCCAGACAAAAGACCATTCCACCAACGTCCCCGACGTACAGCAGACCGTCCTTCTCGATCGGCGTTGCCACCACACGACCGACGGCGCGAGAAGTCCAGAGGAGCCTGCTCGCGGTGACATCTCCCTGGCCGCTGGGACTGATCGCGTGGATAAGTGACGGTGCGTTGCCGTGCTCGGGACTCTGTCCCATCGCAACGAAGACCCGGCCACCGGCAAACACCGGTGAAGCAATGATAAAACTGCGCGAAAACACGCCGGGGCGCGGAAGCCAGCGGGCATCTCTCGGGTTGCCGTCAAATCGCCAGATTTCGTGACCCGAAGCCGCGTCGTAGGCGCGCAGCCAGCCATCTCCTCCGCCGAAGAGCACCTGCATCCGCCCGTTGACGTTGGCGGCCACTGGACTGGACCACTGACCGTGCAGCACCTGCGCGCCAGCACCGATGGCGCGCCACACCACGTCGCCCGAGTGCTTGTCCACCGCGATCAGACTTGGGGCACGCGGCGATGGGACGCGCGTGTGACCTTCATTCAGCCCGTTGGACGTAGAGACGATCAGCAGATCACCCGCGGGCAACACGTCGCTACGAGTGGCTTCATGCGGGAAGACACCCAAGCGGCCACACATGTCCAACTCCCAGACAATGTCGGCCGCAGCGTCGTCCTGGAAGATTTCATCCTGATACGCACCGTCGTTCGCCCCATCACGGAAACCTTGCGTGTCGAGACTTCGGAGTTGGCACTCGGCGGTGACGTAGTACAACCGGTTCCCTTCCACATACGGCGTACTTGTCGTCGAAGGCAACAGAAACTCTCGCAGACCTCGCTCGACCCGCGGAGCCACGTCCTGCCAGAGGAACTGGCCGTCCTTCGCTTGAAATGCCATGAGCACGCCGGCGTCTTTCTGGAAGGCGGGGTTCATCTGCCTCGCGTTGTCGGTGCCCACGTAGACCGCATCGCCAACAACAACGGGACGACCGTACGTCTCGTCTCCCAACGCGACACTCCAGA
Source organism: Vicinamibacterales bacterium (assembly GCA_963784045.1). Classification (GTDB taxonomy): domain Bacteria; phylum Acidobacteriota; class Vicinamibacteria; order Vicinamibacterales; family JAMQPK01; genus JAMQPK01. The sequence continues at coordinate 56,263 of CAWAPZ010000001.1, read as the reverse complement.
CGATGTTCCGACCGGTGGTTGTATCCCAGTCAACCGGAGGATTGCCCGTCTGGACGACGGTCGGCTGGAGCGGGGCCCCGCCGGAAGTCGCGGGCACAACGTGCGACGCGACAGGCGCCCCCGATTTGATTCCAGCGATTCGACTCAACGCCCACTCCGCTTCGTCACGCAATGCGGGATCGTCTGCTGCCGCCCTCAACGCCTCTCGAGCCGACTGCGCCATCGGTCCGATGCTTCCCAAGGCTCCGGCCGCGAAGATTCGCACATAGAGGAATTCATCCTCCAGAGCTTCGATGAGCTGCGGCACCGCAGACTGCGCAGCCGGCCCAATGGCTGCGAGGGCCTCACACGCCGCCCATCGAACGCCGGGAATGGGATCGCCCAGGGCTCCTGCCAGGACGTTTGTCGCACTGGCCGCGCTAGGGCCGATGGACGCCAGGGCCTCCGCCGCGTAGACGCGGACGTATGGATACTCGTGCGAAAGCGTGTTGACGAGCGCGCCGACCGAAGCGCTGGCACGCTTGCCCAACGCGCCCAGGGCGCGTGCGGCATCGCCCGCGACCAGCGAATCCTCGTCTCTCAGCGCCCGCCTCAACGCCGGCTGAATCGTTTCTGTATGCGGTACCAAGTCAATCAGTTCACCGACGGCGCCTCGCCGGATGGAGACCCATTCATGCTGCAGCAGCTCCACCAATAGCGGAATGGCAGGAGGACCGATTCGCTGGATGACTTGAAACGTCACAACATGGAGGTCTTCATGCTCAGGGCCGAGGAATCGTCTCAGCAAGGGGAACGAACCCCGCCCCGCTTGGACCAGGGCTGCTTCGGCGGTTGCGCGGACCTTCGGGTCGTTGGCCAGAAGGCGATTTGTCCAGTCACCGACCAGGGCGGGGTTAGTGGAAAGACTCGACTCCGTTTGGAACAGCGGTGATTGGGACAGAGCGACTGTCTGGCTGAGGCCAGCAGCAAAGATTATTGCGAGAGCATGTTTCGTTGTGCCTGACCTCACGTAGCCCTTTCGCGCCTGACGTTTGCGAATGACGTGGACGCCGCGGAGGCGTCCACGCCACCTGCCGACTATTTCGCCAGCGGATCGGGACGCAACTGGAAATGCGCGGCCAGCGGTTTCGTACCCTTGCCGCCTTCGATCAACCAGGGCGTGCGATCGCCGTTCGCTGCCCAAAGTCCGCGTCCTTTCCAGCCTGCTTTCGGATCGTCAATCCGCCCGTCAAATCCCTTCGCGTAGAAGCCAATGGGATACGGCACGCGAAGGACTACCATGCGTTCGTTGGCGTATGCGATGAGGCCGTCATTCAAATTGCCGGTCGACATCGGCACATCGTTGCCCAGCCCGAAGGTGTTGTGCTGATCGACCCACGAGTAGTAGCTCGACTCGGCGCTGTTTTCGCCGATGCCTCTGAAACCCGGCCCTGGATACTGATGGAACGACCATCCTTCGGGACAATGGTCGCCGGTGGCCTTCGGCCCGTTGAGCGGCCCTTTGCACTTGCGTCGATCGAAGCTGCCCATGTGCCCGCTTCCGAGCGACACCCAGACCACGCCCTTACTGTCGATGTCGGCGCCTCGCGATCCGAAACCGGGTAGCGGCACACGGTAGATCTCGGCCAGGGCGGTTTCTGGAGGATTCGAACCAGGCGCAAGTCTGACAATCGCCCCAGGAACACCCTGTGTCGCTCCCCAGATCGATCCGTCAGCCGGATTCGGCATCACGGCATAGAACGGCGAGTTGATTCGGGCGTCCTTCGTTGGATCTGCCGGTTGATCGGGTTCGACATACGGATCGCGCTTTCCGTTGCCGTTGGTGTCGAGCACCAGCGCCGTCCACCCTTGCGACTTCGCGGCATCGCCGGTCTGGTCGAACATCTTCGTATTGACCCACCCCACCACCGGACCGCCTCCGCTGGTCCACAGCGTGTCGTTCGCGTCGTAACCGAACTGCGGGTGGTGCGTCGAGAAGCAGGTTTCAACGAATGAGTATTTCTTCGTCTTCAGATCGAGCACGGCTATGTGGCGAATGGCGCGGTCCATCGGGAAGGCTTTCGCCGAGGGGTGATCGGATCCCGCCTTGCAGAACGCCGGGTTGTCGGCGCCGCGCACCGACGCGGCCAGCCACAGCCGCCCGTCGCGCCCGAACATCGAATTGTGGTTGTTGACCCGGGTCTCCCAGATTCGCTCGCCGCTCCAGTAGGCTGACGTCTGTAGGGGATCGAGCCCTGCGGCATGCCCCGGACCAAGGTTGAGCGGCATGCTCGCATCGCGAACCGGCGCGACGAATGTGGTCGCGACGTTCTTCACGGGATCGAGAATCGGCAATGTGTCCGAGCTGTACTCGGGCGAGCCGACGACAAGCCCGTAAGCGTTGACCGTGGGATTGCGCCGATCGCTCGCGATGAGGTCGTGCAGGTATTGTTTTTCGTTCATCCAGTCGCGCAGCGTGACGACGATGTTGCGTTCCACACCTTGGGGTCGTGACGGCTTGGCAAACGGCAGCTCGCCCTTGGCGATCCGATCGGTCCAATCGCCGTAGTTGGCGAACGCCATCTCACCCAGATTGCTCATCTGGTTCAGCATCTGCTGGCCCGCCTGGCCTGCCTGGACCCGTCGGCGCCATGCCTCGGCCGACGAAGAAAACTTGCCGAATACTTCAGGAATTGTGCGTGTCGACTCCTGGCCCAGCTGATGGCAGCCGATGCATCCGTTGTTCTTCATCGAGCTGATCCAGTTCATCTGGGTCAGCCGCGCAGGGATGTTGCTCTTGCCGCCGAATTGATCGGCGGCGGGAATGTTCAGCATCGAGTACCAGTAGATCGCCGGATAGTAGTGTGCGGCGGCGGCTTCGCTCGGCGCGACGACCGCCGTGATGGCAAGCCGCTGTCCGGGCTTTGAGGTCATCTTGGCGCTGTCGACGAGGCCGTATCCACGCGCCCAGACCTGATAGTTCGCAGGCGGGAGATCGGGAACGACGAACCGGCCACGGTCGTCTGTCACGACGCTTTTGATGTAACGGACGGGCAGGTCGCGCGTTTCTGCAATAACCCAGACACCCGCTTCCGGCCCCTTCGGACCCATGACGATGCCGCCGATGTCGTCGTTGTCAATAGCGACATCATTCGCAGCTTGCTGTGCGTACGAGGGTCCGAAAAGCAGGAACGAGGCGACGCCGATGGAAATCACGAGCGCGCCGAAGGTCAGACGCTGGTTCCTAATCATGATTCGCTCCACTGGGCTGCGATGAGGGTGATGCTAGCATGAGCGCCGCCGCTTTGAATCAGCCGGAAAATTGATCTACGCTGACGGCAGGCTGCATCCCGATCACATTAGAGGTCAACGTCAATGGAAAACGAAAAGAAGTGCCCTTTTTCGGCCAACACCATCAGCGGTCGAGCGAATCGCGACTGGTGGCCGCATCAGTTGAATTTGAACGCGCTCCACACGCACCACCCGGCGGGCGATCCCATGGGTGCAAAGTACAACTACGCCGAAGAATTCAACACCCTTGACCTCGATGCGGTGAAGAAGGACATCGAGGCAGTGATGACGAAGTCGCAGGATTGGTGGCCGGCGGACTTCGGCCACTACGGCGGCCTCTTCATCCGCATGGCCTGGCACAGCGCCGGCACCTACCGCATCCACGACGGCCGCGGCGGTGCAGGCTCCGGCCAGATACGGTTTGCGCCTCTCGGCAGCTGGCCGGACAACGCGAACATCGACAAGGCGCGCCGGCTGCTGTGGCCGATCAAGCAGAAGTACGGCCGAAAGCTGTCGTGGGCCGATCTGATCGTCCTGACCGGCAACGTCGCGCTGGAGTCGATGGGGTTCACGACGTTTGGCTTCGCCGGCGGACGCGAGGACGTTTGGGAGCCGGAGCACGTGAACTGGGGATCCGAAACTACCTGGCTGGGCGACGAGCGCTATAGCGGCGATCGGCAGCTGGCGAATCCCTTCGGCGCCGTGCAGATGGGCTTGATTTACGTCAATCCGGAAGGCCCCAACGGCACTCCCGATCCCAAGGCCGCCGCGCGCGACATTCGCGAGACGTTCAAGCGCATGGCGATGAACGACGAGGAAACCGTGGCGCTCATCGCCGGTGGCCACACGTTCGGCAAGACGCACGGCGCGGGCCCGGCCACCCATGTCGGACCCGAACCGGAGGGAGGCAATCTGGAGGAGCAGGGATTCGGCTGGAAGGGCAGTTACGAGAGCGGCAAGGGAGCCCATGCCATCACCAGCGGCCTCGAGGTCACCTGGACGACGACGCCGACCAGATGGAGCAACGACTTCTTCAAACATCTCTTCGAATACGAGTGGGAGCTCACCACGAGCCCGGCTGGCGCGAAGCAGTGGAAGCCGAAGAACGGCGCAGGTGAAGGCACGGTCCCGGCCGCTCACGACCCGTCGAAGAAGATTGCGCCAGGAATGCTGACAACCGACCTCGCGCTGCGGTTCGATCCGGCCTACGAGAAGATATCGCGGCGTTTCCACGAGAACCCGCAGGAGTTCGCCGAGGCGTTCGCCAAGGCGTGGTTCAAGCTGACGCACCGTGACATGGGTCCCATCTCGCGCTACCTCGGCCCGCTCGTGCCCAAGGAACCGCAGTTGTGGCAGGACCCTGTTCCTCCGGTCGATCACGAACTGATTGGCGCGAGCGACATCGCCGCACTCAAGGGCAAAATCCTGGCGTCGGGCTTGTCGGTTCCTCAGCTGGTCTCCACCGCATGGGCAGCGGCATCCTCGTTCCGCGGGACCGACAAGCGCGGCGGCGCCAACGGGGCCCGCATTCGCCTCGCGCCGCAGAAGGAGTGGGAGGTCAACAATCCGCCCGAGCTCGCCAAGGTGCTGAAGACACTGGAGAGAATCCAGAAAGAGTTCAACGAGGCTCAGAACGGCAGCAAGAAGAAGGTCTCGCTTGCCGATCTGATCGTGCTCGGTGGGTGCGCGGCTGTCGAGAAAGCGGCAAAGGATGGCGGCTACGAGGTGCAGGTGCCCTTCACGCCCGGACGCACCGACGCGTCGCAGGAGCAGACCGACGTAGAGTCATTCGCTATCCTCGAGCCGGACGCGGATGGATTCCGGAACTACATTGGCCCGGGACACGAGGTGCCGGCCGAACACCTGCTGATCGAGCGTGCCTTCCGGCTCACGCTGAGCGCGCCGGAGATGACCGTCCTCGTGGGCGGCCTGCGCGTGCTCAAGGCAAACGCCGGACAGTCCGACTACGGCGTCTTCACCAAGCGGCCAGGCACGCTGACCAATGACTTCTTTGTGAATCTGCTCGACATGGGCACGGAGTGGAAGCCGACGTCGGACGCTGCGGATGTGTTCGAGGGCCGCTGCCGTACCAAGGGCGACACACGATGGACCGCCAGTCGCGTGGATCTGGTGTTTGGCTCGCACTCCGAGCTTCGCGCGTTCGCCGAGGTTTACGCGTGCGAGGACTCTCGGGAGAAATTCGTGACGGACTTCGTGGCGGCGTGGAACAAGGTGATGAACCTGGATCGGTTCGACGTGGCCTGATCACGACATGTTTCAACGCGAAGACGCAGGGACGCGAAGAAATTCGCTCAGGAGGTTTGAAGGGCTCCGAAACGCAGCGTGAACCCTGAAAGCGGAACGGGAATCCCGTAAGCTTGAGGTCTAGGAGGTCGGTTCATGGCAGCGCTTGACTGGTCCCAGTGTCCAGCAGTCGAGAGCGTCCCTGACAGGGTTGGCGGCGCGTGTTCCGCGGTACGCGTCTGCCTGTGGCGACGATAATGGAGAACCTCGACGATCTGAGCGTTGACGAGGTCATCGAGCAGTTCGACGTCACGCGCGAGCAGGTGACGGCCGTTCAAGACTTCGTAGCCCAAAGCCTCCGCGCTGACCCCGTCCGCCCGGTGCTTATCCTCTTTGACCACGGCACGGTCCGTTCTGGATCGTCTCCGCCGTCCGGATCGTCGGATTGTCACTCTCGAGCAAATCGCCGCTGGATTCTGATCATCGACTCCGAGACGAAGTGCAACGCAGTCGCTATTCGCTGAGTCGATTGACTTCACGGCATCCATAGTCTCGGTCGGGTCCGTCAGCCAGAACACTAATGGCCTGGCTCGTTCCCGCACGCGACGATCAGCAGGACATGCTCGCCGCTGTGCGCGACGATCCGCGGTTTCGTGCGCTGGTCGATCGCGCCAGAACCGACGTGGCCGCGCAGCGTGAGCGCGCCAGGCAACGCGGGCTGCTCGATTTTGCGCCGATTCACTGGAGTAGAAGGTCGGCACCCACCCTCCGAACCCGCGAGAGAAAGATGCGTCGACGCCCCGCTGAAACTGATCCGTTCGCGAGCGAGGGTTGTTGCATGCGCTCTCTTCTGCTGATAAGGTGCGGCGTCTCGGGTGTGCGGTGTCGGACTTCGCGGAGCCGTCGGCCACCAGGGTCTCGCTCCATCCGGCACGCCATTTCATACAAAGGAGTGCCATGAAGGCGCGACGACTTGTGGCCATCAGCTTTTGGGCGACTGTCGCGACGCTTTCGTCGCTACCGGGTAGGGCGCAGCAGACGCCGCCGATTCCCTCTGTTGAGGTAGCGGGATCCACCGACCTCTGGTTTGTGCAGTTGGCGAGCCCGCCGGAGGCCGACGGCACGAGCCGGCAAGTGCTGGAACAGGAGAAGAACGCGTTCCGCGCCGCAGCGGCACAGGCGGGGTTGGCATTCGAGGAACGACGGGCGTTCGGGTCGCTGTGGAACGGCTTGTCGATCCGCATCGATGCGAGAAATCTCGCCAGGCTGTCGAGAATTCGCGGCGTCAGCGCGCTTTATCCGGTGCGGCTGGCGCATGTCGATCCGGACCGACCCCCGAATGGTGCCGAACTGTATACGGCGCTTGCACAGACTGGTGCGGACATTGCCCACGCTGCCGGGTACACGGGCGATGGGATCACGGTCGCCGTCATCGACAGCGGTGTGGACTACGAACATCCAGATTTGGGCGGCTGTTTCGGCCCCGGGTGCCGCGTTGAACGCGGGTTCGACTTCGTCGGCAATGCGTATCAGCCGAATCCATCGGCCGCGGGCTACAGCCCGATTCCCGTACCCGATCCGGATCCCGATGATTGCAACGGGCACGGGACACACGTCGCCGGCATCGTGGGCGCGCGGGCGGCAGGCCCCGCCGGTATCACCGGCGTCGCCCCTGACGTGGCCTTCCACGTGTATCGCGTTTTCGGGTGTGGTGTTCCCGTCGGTTCAAACGTCTCGACCGCTACCGACGTCCTTCTCGCCGCCATGGAAGAGGCGGGTCGCGGCAGCCCGCACGTTCTCAACATGAGCCTTGGAGCGGACTTCCAGTGGCCGCAGTACCCGACCGGTCAGGCGTCAGATCGCCTGACTCGAATGGGCGTCTCGGTGGTGGCGGCCATCGGCAACGCGGGCGGCGCCGGTGGATACGCAGCCGGTGCCCCGGGAATAGGTGCGGACGTGATCGGTTCCGCCTCTTTCGACAACACGCACATTCGCTTGAATTTCCTCAGAGTCTCTCCCGACGCACGTCCCGTGGGTTACTCGCCGGCCAGCGGCGCTCCGCTCCCGCCGAATGCAGGAACGCTGCCGATGAGACGCACGGGCTCACAGACGAGCACAGCCGACGCGTGCAGCAGCGTGACGCCGCCGACCGCACCGCTGCCGGATAGTCTGGCCGGGGCGGCCGCGCTGATCCGGCGTGGCACGTGTAGCTTCTATGAAAAAGTGATCAACGCACAGGCGGCTGGGGCCGTCGCCGTCGTCCTGTACAACAACGTTCCGGGCGTTCTCAATCCGTCAGTCACACCACCCACGACACCGCCAGGTCTTCCGGCTGTGACGATCCCCGTCGTCGGCATCTCCGACAGCGACGGTGCGCTGATCGACGGGCGACTGGCAACCGGCGGTCCCGACTCGATCACGCTCGAGTGGACCAGCGAGATGTCCAGCTTTCCCAACCTGCCTAACGGCGGCTTGGTTTCGTCGTTCAGTTCCTATGGGCCATCGCCAGATCTCGTGATCAAGCCGGATATTGGGGCGCCTGGAGGCGCGATTCGCTCGACGTATCCGCTCGATCATCCACAGGGTGCCGGCGGGTATGCCACGTTGAGCGGAACATCGATGGCTTCGCCGCATATCGCCGGCACGGTGGCGTTACTGCGCCAAGCCAAGCCGTTCACGCCGCCGCTCGAGGTGCGGGACCTCCTGCAGAACAGCGCCGATCCGCGTCCGTGGTCGCTTAGTCCTGAGACAGGTTTGCTGGATCACGTTCATCGCCAAGGCGCGGGCATAGTGGATATTCCAGGGGCGATCGCCTCCACGACGTTGATCCGCCCCGGCAAGTTGTCGCTCGGAGAAGTGGAGAGCGGTTCGGTCACTCGCACGCTCACGATCGCGAACCACGGTTCGGGTGAGGCGACCTACACGCTGTCGCACGTCGCCGCGGTTGCGACGCGAGGCACGCACCCGGGCACTCCGCCGCCACCCAATCCGTTGCAGTTTTTCAATGCCCCGTCAAGTGTGTCGTTCAGCAGCAATCCGGTGACGGTCGCGGCCGGGGCCACGTCAACCGTGAATGTCACGATCACGCCGGCTTCGGCGGCGCTCGCGCAGACCGTATTCAACGGATATCTGATCGCCACTTCAGACCGAGATGGCGAGATCTCCCGCGTGCCGTATCTCGGGTTCAAAGGCGACTATCAATCGATTCAGATTCTCACGCCAACCGCCGCGGGGTTCCCATGGCTTGCGAAGGTCGCGGCGAACGGGTCCACGCTGACCAATCAACCCAATGGTGCCACGTATTCCATGGTTGGCAACGATGTCCCGTTCATCATCGCCCACTTCGATCACCAGTCATTCCAGGTGCGGTTGGCGATTGCGCAGGCCGGCACCGGGCTGATCATCGGCCGTGCGCCTGACTACATCGAGTACATGCCGCGCAACAGCACTCCAAATGGGGCAAGCGTCTTCATTTGGGATGGCAGCATCGAAACCGGGTTCGGTTTTCTCACGCTCCCCAACGGCCAATACCGCGTCACCCTGTCGGTGTTGAAACCGCTCGGCGACAATCTGAATCCAGCTCACTACGAGACGTGGACCTCGCCAGTCATCACGATCGCCAGACCAGGAGGGACGTAGGGTGATCACCGTGCATCGGTCCTCTCGGCGCGACTCGACACTGGACGAAGGTCGCTCAACTCACAGGAGGCGTCATGCGTAGGCTGGTCATTTTGTTAGCGTTGTTCGCCCTTCTCCTGACGTTCAGTAAGAGAGTGGAGGCGGTTCCACTGCTTGTCTCTGGGGACGCCACCGTCGCCGGCGGCCTTTTTGCCGACCTGAACTTCGGCGCCGAGAACACCGGGGGCGGACTGCTCACGGGCAGCGACGGGAGTGACCTGTTCGGTCCGTATCGGTTTTATCTGTTGTTCGCGCTGCCCGCCTTCGTGCCAAACACCTTCATCTCGACCGCCACGCTGGGGGGCTTCTATAGCGACGACTGGGACACGTTTGACGATCGCACGCACTCGTTCTATCAGGCGCCGGCTGCCTGGAGCGAGTCGACGATCACCTGGAACAACCAGCCTGGCCCGCTGGGCGGTTCGCTGGGCAGCTTCAACGCCGCGGCGGCGACCCCAGGCACGCTCGTTTCGTGGGACGTGACGTTTGCGCTGAATGCCGCCTATCTCGCACAAAACTCGCTGTTCAGTTTGTTATTCCGGGCGGACAACGAAGCCTTGGGCGTTCCTCCTGTAATCAACAACAACCTGGAGTATTTCGCCTCGCGCGAGGTTCTCGGCGGCCAAGCGGCCTTTACTATTGACGTCACCGTTGTTCCAGCGCCCGCGACTGTTCCAGAGCCCGCGACGCTTGTGCTCCTCGCAACTGGCCTGGCCGTCGCTGGATGGCGGCGCAGAACCAGTCGAGTGCCAGACGGTCAGGTCGTCGACGCCTGGCAGTCGCGCCGATAGGTGTTCGGTAACGGTCCGCGCTAAAACCCCGGTCGCATCGCTCGCCTGGATGGAATGCGTCATATGGTGGCGCGAGGAGCCTCGAAACTGTTCACCCCAGGTTGCCCGCCCCTCTTATTCAGCGCTACATGCATCTCAGTCCATCAGCCGGCGTCGATGCGATTCGACTGGTGGAAACGGATCACCGGCCGATCGCCCCTGCCCCCATCGGCCAATCCGAATACTCAGCCTGACCTAAACTCAGGCGTTGAACGCTCAACCGACGACGCCTGGTGCCCGAGAACAGGTGTACTGCACGAAGGTGGGAACGTCACTCCTGCAATCAATCTCCGCCAGAACGAACGCGGCATGCGCACCGGTGCTGGATGGAATGCTCATTGGCATCAGCCCACAGATCGGCGCTGACGGCCTCGGTCTGATCATCGAGCTCGGTGATATTCGGTGGACATTGTTCCGGAACGCTCAGAACTTCATCTGAAACGCCAGCCTGATCAGCCGGCCCTGCAGGATCGTCGTCACATCTCCGAGCGAGTTGCCCACAGCGTCCTGGCGCGCGAAGATGGCGTTCCCGTTCAGAAGATTGAAGAAATCGATCTGCCCGCTGAAGGTCTTCGATCCGTAACGGAAGTTCTTCTTCAGGTTCAGGTCGACCTGGTTGTAGCGCGGGTAGAACAGCGAGCCTGGCTCGTTGAGGATGATCGTCTCGGCGTTCGTCCGTCCGCCGGGGAAGAGGTTGGCCTGCGGCTGATACGTGATTGTCCGCGCCAGCCCCGCATAGCTCTGTACTATCGCGCCGACATCGACGCCGACCCACTGAATCGTGTACGCGCCTGCGAGCTTGAACTGATGCGTGAACGGAACGTCGAACGCACCCTGGTCGCAGAACCGTCCGCCATTGGAGACGGACGCGCCTGTGTAGAGATCGGCGACAGGCGGACCGTTCGGGTTGTCGTCGCTCGAGCAGAACGCCGACACGTTGCGCTCGGTCGTCCAGCTTCCGAACAACGTGGTGCCACCGGCCAGCCGTGCGTTGAAGGTGACGTCGAGGCCATCGTAAACGGACTGATCGTTGACGTTCTTATCGACCCCGGCGGTATTGAACACCGACCGCTTCGCCGCATTCAGGTTGTAGACCGTCAGCACCTCATTCGGGTCGATCACGCCGACGAGCGTCGCATCGCGGGAAATATCCGGCATCGGTGTCGGGAAAGACGAGTAGTCGGAGGTCGCAATCAGCGTCCGATCCATCTGCCGGAGATCCTGATACGTGCGGTGATACCAGCCTGCCGTCACCGACAGCCGCGGCAGAAGCTGATGCGAGATCGTGGCGGTGATCTCGGTGTCTCCTTGGCGTTGGATGTCCGGATCCATGTCGCGATCGCTCACCGTCGTCCCGAAGTTCGACGTGCCGCTGAGACCGATCTCGTTGTCTTGCGCGATGTCGTCGCCGTTGGTAGGCGGCGCGAGGGCCGAACACGCGGTCCTTGCGGCATTCAGGTCGCAGTCGAACCAGTTCCGGGTCTCGGTCTGCACGCCTGGCGCGTACGTGTTGGCGAACCCGCCCGTGAGCCGCTCGTAGTACTTGCTCCAGCTCGCTTTCAACGCCGTTCGGCCGTTGCCGAACACGTCGTACGCGCCGCTGAGCCTCGGGGCGAAATCGTTGTTCCAGTTCGGGATGTTCCGCCGCTCCGGGAAGAATCGACCCGGTACGAAACGGCCTGGTGGGTTGGCTGATTCCTCGTACATCGAACGGAAGTTGTCGACGCGCACTTGTCCCGTGAATTGGCTCTGAGCGTGCACGAAAGCGGGCAGCAACAATGCGACCAACAGCGAAGCGACACGAATGGCACGAATCCCCATAGGTGGCCCCCTCTGCGTGTGCGAACGGCCCGAAGAACGGTCGGATGCAGGTCTCGCGGGATGCTATCTCATGTGCGCGGCTATCGTCCAGAAATGCTGCTGAGGTGAATATATGATCGAAACATATGCCCGAACAGGTCGACCTCGATGCGCAGCGCATGAGAAGTCTCGTCCCTCTCTACATTTCAATCGCCGGAATCACCGCTGCCGTCTTCATAGGCGACCTGCTCACGCCGCTTGGCGTTGCGATCTGGATTCTCTACGTCGTGCCACTGGGGATGACGCTCTTCGACCGCAACCCGATGCAGCCGATCAGCGTGGCGCTCGTGATTACCGTGCTCATGCTGATCACGATCTTCACCGACCAGCCGGGGATTACGCCCTGGGTGGCATATGCCAATCGAGGTTTTGGCGTCGCTGTGGTCTGGACTGTGGCCGTGCTCGCCCGTGGACTGATATTGACCCGTATCGGCCTGGCAACGGAGGAATGGGTGCGGCGCGCACAGGCGTCGCTGCTCGAGCGCCTGCAGGGAGAGCACAACGTCAGCGAGCTTGGGGAGCGCGCGCTGAACATCCTGCGCGCCGCGGTCAACGCACCTGCCGCCGCGATGTATTCGGCGGCGGGTGCCGATTTCCGGCTAGTGGCGTCACAGGGCGTCGAGCACGGCAACGCGCTACCTGCAACCTTTCGCCGGAGCGACGGCCTCGTCGGATTGGCGGCGCGCGAAAAACAGGTTACGGTGCTGAAGAACCTTCCGGAAGGCTATTTTGCCTTGAAATCCGCATTCGCCACCGGCTCGCCGCGACACGTGGTCATCTGTCCAGCCGTCATCGACAACGTCACTCACGGCGTCCTCGAGTTCGCGTTCGTCCATCCGCCCGAGGCGCGCGCTCTCGACCTTCTCGAGCGTAGCCGCGACGGGGTCGCGGCGGCGTTACGCTCGGCGGTGTACCGCGAGCGACTGCAGGCCCTTCTCGAAGAAACCCAGCGGCAGTCTGAAGAGCTGCAGACGCAGCAGGAGGAGCTGCGGGTGTCGAACGAGGAGCTCGAAGAGCAGAGCCGCGCCCTGAAGATGTCTCAGGGGCGGCTCGAGCAGCAGCAAGCCGAGCTCGAAGCCAACAACGCGCAGCTCGAGGCGCAGACGCAGGAGCTCGAGCTGCAGAAACATGCGCTGTCGGTGTCACGGGACGAAGCCGAGCGCGCAAGCCAGTACAAATCGCAGTTTCTCGCGAACATGTCGCACGAGCTGCGCACGCCGCTGAACAGCGCACTCATTCTCGCGAAGTTGCTGGCGCAGAACAAAGACGGCCATCTGTCGGATGGTGAGGTGCGCTACGCGGAAACCATTTACTCCGCGGGCAACAATCTCTTGACGCTCATCAACGACATCCTTGATCTGGCGAAGATCGAGGCGGGCGCCGTCGAGTTGCGACCCGAAGACGTCGCACCTGTGACCGTCGTCGATGCCCTTCACCGTACGTTCCAGCCGATGGCCGACGAGCGCCGGCTGCAGTTTTCCATAGACATCGCGAACGGCACGCCCGGCACCGTCAATACGGACAGCCAGCGATTACAGCAGATTCTCACCAACCTGCTGTCGAACGCGTTCAAATTCACCGAATCGGGATCGGTCAGCCTGCGAGTGCGGCCCGGCAGCGGCGGCGACGTGGAATTCGAGGTGCGCGACACGGGCGTCGGGATCCCGAAAGACAAGCTCGACGTCATCTTCCAGGCATTTCAGCAGGTGGACGGCACCACGCACCGCAAGTACGGCGGCACGGGATTGGGTCTCTCGATCTCGCTCGAGCTCGCACGTGCTCTGGGTGGAGACATCCGCGTTGACAGCCGAATCGGCGCGGGCAGTACGTTTACGCTGACCTTGCCATCGCGTTTCGCCGCACAGCCGGCGCGCAAGGGGACGCCCGCACTCGCCATGGCCGGGGCCAGGAAGACTCAGCCGCCCGCCCCGGCCGGTCCCGATAGGCAGCTGCCTGTCGGGCCAGCAACCGTCAGAGCGGGGGCCGTTGCAGATGACCGGAATGCCCGCCGCAGGCCTGGGAGGCTGATTCTTGTCGTCGAAGACGACCTCGCATTCGCCAGAATTCTCTACGACCTCGCCCACGAGCTCGATTTCGACTGCATCGTCGCGAACACCACGGAAGAGGGCATGGCGTTCGCTCGTGACACCGCGCCGAGCGGGATCCTCCTGGACCTGTCGCTTCCCGACGGCTCCGGTCTCACGCTGCTCGATCGTCTGAAGCACAATCCCGACACGCGTCATATTCCCGTGCATGTGGTGTCGGCCGACGATGCCACGCAAGCCGTGCTGGAGCTGGGCGCCGTAGGGTTCGCGCTGAAGCCAGTCGCGCACGACGAGCTCGTCAAAGCCGTTCGCAAGCTGGAGCGAACCCTCGAGCAGCGCGTCCGGCGCGTGCTGGTCGTCGAAGATGACGAGCAGCTTCGCGAAAGCACCATGAAGCTCCTGGCGCTCGATGGCGTGGTGATCGAGGCTGTGGGCACCGCCGCCGACGCACTGCGCAATCTGGCCACGCAAAGCTATGACTGTGTCGTGCTCGACCTGAATCTGCCCGACGCCAGCGGTTATGAGATCCTCGAAACGATGGCGGGCAGCGAGCAGTACTCGTTTCCGCCCGTGATCATTTACACCGGACGGGACATCTCGAGCGAAGACGAGCAGCGGCTCCGCCGTTTCTCGCGATCGGTCATCGTCAAAGGCGCACGCTCGCCGGAGCGGTTGCTCGACGAGGTGACGCTTTTTCTCCACCAGATCGAATCGCGTCTGCCCCCCGAAGCTCAGCGTCTCCTGCGCACGGCGAGGCAGCGCGATCAAGCCTTCGAAGGCAAGACGATTCTGATCGTCGAAGACGACGTGCGCAACATCTTCGCGCTCACGAGTGTGTTCGAGCCGCTCGGGGCTTCGATCGCGGTCGGGCGCAACGGACGCGAAGGACTCGAACAAATCCGAGCGGTGAAGCCGCACCTGGTGCTGATGGACATCATGATGCCGGAGATGGACGGTCTCACCGCGACACGGGAAATCCGCAAGGACCCGGCCTACGCCCACCTCCCGATCATCGCGCTGACGGCGAAAGCAAGGCCCAACGACTACGATCAGGCGATCGCCGCGGGCGCGAACGACTACATGGCAAAGCCGATCGACATCGACAAACTGACGTCACTATGTCGAGTCTGGATCGCGCGATGATCGACAGGATTCACACCGAGGCAGCCGATTCGCCGGATGTCGACCTCGAAATCGATCTCCTGCTCGAGGCGATCTACCGCAAGTACTCCTACGAGTTCCGCCACTACGCCCGCGCATCGATGCGCAGGCGCGTGCTCGGCGCGCTGATCGCGCTCGGCGCCGAGAGCGTCTCAGTGCTGCAGCACCGCATCCTGCGCGACCCGGCGGCGTTCACAGCGCTGCTGCGGCAGCTGACCGTGCCGGTGAGCGAGATGTTCCGCGATCCCGCATACTGCGTGGCGCTGCGTGAGCGAGTATTCCCGCTGCTCGCAACGTACGCGTCGTTGAAGATCTGGGTGGCCGGATGCAGTACGGGAGAGGAAGTCTACTCGCTCGCCATCATGCTCGATGAGGCAGCGCTGCTGGATCGCTCGCTCATCTACGCCACCGACATCAATCCGGAATCGTTGCGTGCAGCGGAGGCGGGCGTGTACTCCCTCGACCGAATAGCCGGATTCACGCGCAATTACCAACGCGCGGCAGGCACGCGGACGCTGGCCGATTACTATACCGCCGCATACGGCGGGGCCGTGTTCGATCGCCGTCTCCGCGGGCGCACCACGTTTTCGGATCACTGCCTCGCGACCGATCAGGTGTTTGCCGAGGTGCAGCTCGTGAGCTGCCGGAACGTGCTGATCTACTTCGATCGGACGCTGCAGGACCGGGCTATCGGGCTCTTCAGGGATGCCCTCGTTCCGCGGGGCTTCCTCGGCCTGGGATCGCGGGAAACGCTGCGGCTGTCGCGCCACTCGGCGGCGTTCGAAGAGTTCGCGCGCGAGGAGCGCATCTACAGGAGGACCGCGTGATTGCTGAGCGGCTCGATGAGCTGAAGCGCCACGCACCCGTCGTGATTACCATCGGCGCGTCTGCGGGCGCAGTCGAAACGCTCCTGGAGGTGCTGCCATCCCTGCGGGTCGATTGCCCGGCATCCATTGTCATGGTGGTGCATATTCCCCCCGACCGCGATAGCGCGCTGCCGGCGTTGTTCGCTCGAACCTGTCCGCTGACCGTGCAGGAAGCCGAGGACAAGCAGCCGCTGTCGCCGGCAACCGTCTATCTCGCGCCCCCCGGCTATCATCTGCTGGTCGATCCGGGTGGAGTTCTGTCGCTGTCCACCGACGAGCCGGTGAATTTCTCGCGGCCGTCGATCGACGTGCTGTTCGAATCGGTCGCGCACGCATACGGCTCGAAGGCGCTCGGCATCCTGCTGACTGGCGGCAATGTTGATGGAGCGGCTGGTCTGGCCTGCATTCGCTTGCGGGGCGGCCTGACGTGGGTGCAGAGTCCCGAATCCGCGCGGGTGCGGGCGATGCCCGACTCGGCGCTGGCGATGGCGCCGCATCCGACCTTGGTTCCCAGGGACATGGCTCGAACGCTGGCACAATGGCAAACCCTATGACATCAGGCTCCATGACCGCCGCGCAGGTCCGGCAGCACGCGCCGGTTCTCGTCCTTGCCGTCGATGACGTGACGGATAACCTCGACGTGCTCGAGGCGCTGCTCGACAATCCCAGCATGCGCATGCTGCGGGCCACGAATGGCATGCAGGCGCTCGAGCTGCTACTCGCGCACGACGTGGCGCTCGCGCTCATTGACGTGCAGATGCCGGAAATGAGCGGCTTCGAGCTGGCAGAGCTGATGCGCGGCGCCGAGCGGACGCGCCGGGTGCCGATCATCTTCGTCACCGCCGGCTCACCGGAATACGGGCGGATATTCCGCGGTTACGAAGCAGGCGCCGTCGACTTCCTGTTCAAGCCTATCGATCCATATCTGCTGCAGAGTAAGGTCGACGTGTTCATCGAGCTGTTCCGGCAGCGGCAGCAGCTGGCCGCCCAGGTGGAGGAACATCGCGCGCTGGTCAAGACGGCTGAGCTGCTCCTCGGCGTGCTGGGACACGACCTCCGCAACCCGCTGAACGTTATTCTCACGGCTGGCGAAACGCTGCGCCTCGCACACCCGGACGATCAGAAGACGCTGCAGATCGCCGACCGCATCCGCACGTCGTCGATGCGAATGACGCGGCTCATCACTCAGCTTCTCGACTTCGCGTCGGCCCGGCTTGGCACGCTGCCGATCCACCCGCGATCGGCAGACCTCCGGCCGCTGGCAAAAAGTGCGCTTGCGGAATTCGTGTACGCCCCGGCCACGTTCGAATGCGACTTCCGCGGCGACCTTCACGGCACGTGGGATCCGGATCGCATTGCGCAGATTCTGTCGAACCTTCTGGGCAACGCCGTCCAGCACGGCGATCTCTCCGTGCCCGTCATCCTGCGCATCGACGGCCGCAGCGCGGAGGAAGTGCGAATAGAGATTCAGAACGGCGGCTCGATGCCCGACGCCATTCGCGGGGAGCCCTTCGCGCCATTCGCGCGATCCGGAACGAGCTCGAGCGGCGCCGGACTCGGGCTCTTTATCGTCGATCAGATTGCGCGCGCGCACGGCGGCAGCGCGTCAATCGAAAGACACGACACCTCGATCATTGTCTCCGTGCGTCTGGCCCGACATCACACGCCGGCACGAAGCGATAAGACTAGGGACTAGGGATTCGGGATTGGAGGAGAAAGGGCGGGTCTGAAGGTGTCAGACCCGCCCTACTTTGTACTTTCTACTGTCCCTACAGCTTCCCCCAAGGTTGGGCCCGTGTGACACGCACTGCAGTTCCCCTCGCGGCGGAAAATCTGCAACCCACGCTGTTGGTCCGCCGTCAATGCACGACGGTCGCTGGCGATGTACCGATCGTACGGCGAGTCTCCAGACAGAATGCTGCGAACATAGCTTGCGAGCGCATGCGCAATGGCTCGAGGAGTCAATCCTACGCGAGACGATGCCTCGTCGAGCGTCAAGTCCATTTCGTTCGGGTCCTGGATGGGCTTCAGCACCTGCTCTTCGAGCGTAGCGGCGCGGCCGTCCCAAAAAGGAGCGCCCGTACCCTCGATTGATGAGTGCTGGCGCGTGCCGATTGCCAACCCGGCCGAACACACCGATCGAAAGCCGTCTATTGTCAGAAAATGCCCGAGCGGGGTCGTGACAGCTTGCGCAGGCCACCGTCCGCGTTCGCGAAAGGCGGCGATCGTGAAATAGCTTTTGACCGAGCTCGAGTTTGCGATTGGTCATTGGGTTGTCTTCGGGGACGGGGAGATAGAGATCCAGCCCCAAAGGAATCGACAGGACAAACGCAAACACCAGAATTGTTGGCAAGCGCCATAACTATGACTTGCACCTGTCAGCGCCATATACGGTGCGTGTCAGGATGTGGTCATAGATGCGTTATGGCAGGTTGTCACACGGAGGACGGCAGCAATGGGCAACAGGCACCGTCGTGACGCCTTCGTGACGGAAGGATGATGCGTAGCTCGCAGACCGTCCGTAGAATAAGCGTCATGCACGTTGGCGCACGTCGCGTGCCCGTATTCCTCTCTGCCGCCACTTTGATACCCATCGTCGCCCTGGGTTGGCTCGGCATGAGAACGCTGCAGCAGGAGCGCGAGCTCGAAAGT
Organism: Vicinamibacterales bacterium; assembly: GCA_963784045.1. Classification (GTDB taxonomy): domain Bacteria; phylum Acidobacteriota; class Vicinamibacteria; order Vicinamibacterales; family JAMQPK01; genus JAMQPK01. Next base: position 37,657 of record CAWAPZ010000001.1, on the reverse strand, counting down.
CAACGGCAGCGCGAGCGTTTAGAGGTGGCTGCCGGGCGCCTGTGCGCTGGATATCGAGCGCCGTCTCCAAGATACTGAAGAGCAGTTAACACATGGCGCAGGGGTTCAGTTTCTTCCCACCGGCATCGTATCCGGCGCCAACTTCCAGGTTCTGTTCCAGCCCGTCCAGACGCCGTCGTCGAGTCATCTCGTTGGCTTCCCTTACTGCAGCAGAGGTTCAGGAATTTCAGCGGCGAGACCTGCCAGCCGCAGAAACCGAGTATCGGCTCGTCGCCTCAACATCTCCCCCTGCGATTCGAGCCATCGCTCTGGCAGGTTTGGCGCGCGTGCAACGATTGCAGAAAGAATACGAGGGTGCGCTCGAGGCGTACGCCGAACTCGAGCGACTGGGAACCACCCTTGTAGCAGGGCAGCCGGCCGGATTAGTTGCGCGCCAGGGCCGTTGCAAGACTCTGGAAGAAGCCGGTGAGGATGAACGGTTCCGTGCTGAAGTTCGAGAGCTGGCTCGCGCCCTCGAGTCCGGCGACTGGCCGATTGATCAAGCGACGTTCGAGCTGTATCGCGAGATGCTCGTGCAGTGGAAAGGCACTCCGCCGTCCTCTACCGCGATTGCTCGAACTGAGTCCCTTATCGAGTTGTGGCATCTCTGGCGGCGTGGCGATCTCGGATCGCGAGGTCGTCGCGTCTTGCGACGCGATCCTAGTGTCCGTGCTGGTGGTCTGGACTGGCGATGCTCATAACCTTCAAGTATGGCTGGCGACGACATCCGACATGGAAACCGAGTGGCGCCCTCTATGGGAGGCACAAAATCTGAGCATCGCATTGTCTGACGTCGAAGGCGGACCGCTCATGGGAGTGCCTGGAAATCTCACTGTGTCTCTCAGTCCTCGCGACACGCGCCTTCCCTTCATTCTCAGCGCCTCGCCCGCGAGAGACGACGGAAGGGACCGAGCGCGTCTCCGCGTGCTCGCGATAGGCCTTGCGCTGGCGCTCTTGGTGACCATCGCGGCAGCCTATGCACTGTATCGCACTACTGCGCGCGAGCTCGCGCTCGCAAGCCAGCAGGCGGACTTTGTTGCCGCGGTGTCACACGAATTCAGGACACCCTTGACATCGATGCGCCACTTGACCGAGTTGCTCGAGTCTCGGAGCCGTCACGAGCGAGGAGCGAAAAACGCATTATTACGAGCTGCTCTCGCGCGAGACCCAGCGCCTTCACAGGATGGTTGAAAGCCTGCTCACGTTGGTCGCATGGACGTCGACGCGTATGCCTGGCAGCTGGAACCGGCCGAAGTCGAGCAGATCGTGTAGAGGCATCGTCGACGAATTTCGAGGTGTATCTATCGCAGCCGGGCGGCAGGTTCATTGCGATATCGAGGAGGGGTTGCCGGCGATACGCGCCGACCATGAGGCTCTGTCGCGCGCGCTGTGGAACCTCCTCGAGAACGCAGTGAAATACTCGGAGGCCGGCACGCCTATTCACATCTTCGCGACCCGCCAGAGCGAATCAGTATTGCTCGGCGTCCGCGACGAGCGCGCCGGAATACCGCGCGCCGAGCAGGGGCAGATCTTCCAGAAGTTCGTTCGCGGTTCGAAAGCGAAACTGTCAGGGGTAGGCGGTGTTGAGCTTGGTCTTGCGCTGGTCACGCACATCGTCGAGGCGCATGGTGGGTCCGTGCGCCTTGAGAGCGAGCCAGGCCGCGGCAGCACGTTCACGCTGGTGCTTCCATGTCTCGAATCCTGATCGTGGAGGACGACGCGGCGATAGGCGTCGCCCTCGAGGATGACCTGCGCCTCGAAGGTTACACCGTCGAATTGGTCAGAGACGGCGAGACGGCGCTCAGGAAAGCTCGCGAAACCCAGTTCGATCTCGTGCTGCTCGATGTGATGCTTCCCAGAAAGGACGGCTTCGACGTGTGTCGAGAGCTTCGACTATCCAAGGTCGAGTCGCGCATCCTGATGCTGACGGCGCGCACCGGTGAGACCGACAAGGTGCTCGGTCTCGATCTCGGAGCCGACGACTACCTGACAAAACCTTACAGCCCGAAGGAGTTGCGCGCCAGGGTACGCGCACTGCTTCGTCGCACCGACGCCGGGACGACGACGATTACACGGTTCGGCGACTGCGAGCTCGACCTTGGGCGCGGAGAACTCCGGCGCGCCGGAAAGCCCGTTTCGACGACGCCGCTCGAACTGAAGCTGCTGAACATCTTCACCAGGCGTGCTGGTCGCGTGCTGACGCGACGCGTGCTCATCGATGACGTCTGGGGCCGAGACACGGCCATCACCGAACGAGTCGTGGACAACCAAATTGCGAATCTGCGCAAGAAGATCGAGCCGTCGCCGGCCGCGCCGCGATTTCTGAAGAGCGTACGGGGCATCGGATATCGATTCGACTTTGAAGACGTGACCGGATCATGACGACGCCGTGGAGCGATCACGAACACCGTCACGTAGGCTCGCCGCTGGAGGTGATTTCATGAAACGACTGATTCCCGGCGTGCTGGCGGTACTTGTGCTGGGTTCTGCGGCTCCGGGGCGCAGGAGCCCGAGCGGTTGTTCAAGGCCGCAATGAACGCCGAGATAGTGGATGGCGACCTTACGCGCGCAATCGAACAGTACAAGAAAGTAGCGGCGAGCGCCAACCGGGCGCTGGCGGCGCAGGCTCTGGTCCGGATGGCCCAGTGTTATGACAAGCTCGGTGACGCCGAGGCGCAGAAGATCTACGAACGGGTGGTGCGTGACTATAGCGACCAGACTGAATCGGCCTCCGTCGCTCGTGCACGCTTCAAACCCGATTCGGTGGCTGCCGGCGTGACGCTGAGAGCGCTTCCTCGCAGTGATGTCTTGCCCGGCACGATCTCACAGGATGGCCGGTTCCTGAGCTTCACAAACTGGAACAACGACGGACACCTGTACGTTCGCGATCTCAGGACCGGAGCGGAGCGCCCGCTCACGCAGAGGAAGGACTTTAACATCGGGCTCTCTTCGATTTCGCACGATGCCACACTCGTCGCCTACCAGACCTACGGCCGCGGTTGCAATGGACAAGAAGGCGGGCGTCCTGCGCTGTGCCTCGTGTCGACGTCCGAACACGGCGTGCAGACGCCGAAGCTTGTCTTCGAGAGCGAAGACGTCATCGAGATTGCGCCCATGAATTGGTCTCCGGACGGCCGTTCCATCGCCGTCACCCTGCGTCGCGCGGATCGCACGGCGCAGGTAGGCCTTGTGAGTATCATCGACGGGTCGTTGCGCGTGTTGCAGAGTTTGGAATGGCGCGGTCCCACACGCATCGTCTTCTCTCCTGACGGGAAGGATCTCGCGTTCGATCTGCCCGTAAGCGACAGCAGCGACGATCGCCACATCGCCATACGCGCTGTAGACGGAAGCAGCGGACTGAACGCCATCGAACATCCCAGTCAGAATATCGTGATGGGTTGGACGGCCGACGGCTCGCAGCTCCTGTTCGCCAGCGATCGCGGCGGCACGATGGGTCTCTGGACACAGCCGTTCGCCGAGCGTCGGCCGAAAGGAATGGCCTCCTTGATCCGCGGCGACTTCGGCGGGATTTGGTCAATGGGCGTAACTCGGGATGGCTCACTCTACTTCGGGGTCCGCAAGAACGGGCGCGACATCTCAGTGACGACACTCGACCTAGAAACCGGCAAGCAGCCCACATCACCTGCGCGTCCCATTCGGCGCTTCGTCCGCACCAATCTCATGCCTGAGTGGTCGAGCGACGGAAGGCATCTCGCCTACGTTTCGCAGCGCGGATTCGACCCGACAATCAACAACGGGCGGATCATCGGCATTCACGACATCACTACAGGTGAAGAGCGTGAGCTTCGTCCGAGGCTCCTCTATCTCGGGCCGCTCGCCTGGTCTCCAGATGGCGCAACGCTGCTCACCGCTGGCACGGACGTCAAGGGCCGTTCAGGCGTTTTCTCAGTCGACGCACGAACCGGCGACGTATCCCTGCTGGTCGCGGGAACTGTCGGCGCATACCCGCAGTGGTCACCAGATGGGAAGCGTGTGTTCTACCGAAGCCTGGCACAGACTCCATCCACCCCATCCACTGACTCTAATCTCGTTGAGCGCGACTTAGCGTCCGGCGCCGAGCGGACGATCGTGAGCGGCGGATTCGCAGTTTTCAGCGTGTCCCCCGACGGTCGATCGATTGCAGTCCCGCTTGGGGCGAACCAAGGACCAGGCGCAATTGTGCAGGTACGCGTAGACACCGGCGAGAGGCAAGACCTGCTGCGAACGAGTGGGGCCGAGCGGTTAGCACCGTATGTGGCTCCACAATGGACCCCAGACGGTCGAGCCGTGCTCGTGCACATGCGAACCCCCAACGAGCTATGGCTCGTTCCGACCACAGGAGAACCCGCTCGCAAGTTTGACCTGGACGTGCGTGATTGGTCTTTCGGGCTTGTCGGACAGTTCAGCGTCCACCCTGACGGGCGCCGTATCGCGTTTCTATCAGGGAGCCTTTCCAACGAACTGATGGTGCTCGAAAACTTTCTGCCTGCTACACGGTGACCCGCTAGACAAAGGGCGGGTCCGGTGTTCCAGACCCGCCCTACATTGCTCTATTCGTTTTCGTTTTTCGTTTTTCGTTACAGCCTTCCCAGCAGCGTCTTCGTTGCGTCCAACCTCTTCGACCGCTCCTGTGCAAACCGGGTGACCCCGTCGAGAATCGACTGCTGGTCGAGGTGTGCTTCCGCGATGACGTCCGGCTCGAGGCCGCCGGTGAGCCACGCGTTGTGGAAGTCCGATGTCATCGAGTACTCGTCGGTGAGCGGGCCGACGTTGCGAAGCGGCCACATGCGCCGCGTGCCGCTGCTGATGAACATCAAGTCGTAGACGGCCTCGGGCGGCAATACCGAATTGCGATACGACTCGGGCTGATGGTCGAACAGCTCCTCGCTGATCGCCGAGATGACCTTGACGTTGATCCCTGCCTCTTCGAGCTTCGGCAGCATCTGCACGAGGTTGAACGTCGCGCTCGATCCCTGGGCGACCACATAGCCGTGCTTCGGTTTGCCGGGCGCGAAGTCGCGGATCACGTACAGCCCCTTCGCCGCGGCCCGGACGTCGGTGTCGGCGAACTTGCTGCGATCCGCAACGGGAAAGTCCGGCCGAGCGACTTCAATCGCGATGATGCCAACCTTCTTTTCGCGTGCGGCGATCTCGGCCGCCGCGAAATAGCCCGCCGCCACGTCGTTATAGTCCCAGAAGCTGACGTTGATGACCAGGCCGCGCGGGAAGAGCTTCCAGACCTGGGGCGCGAAAATGCCGAAGTGCGTGCGCGCGTCGGCCGCGGTTTCGGGCCCCGAGTGCCCCGCCAGAATGTGCAGCACTCCGGTGCGGAACTTGCTGTCCTGGTTCTGCTGGCTCCAGACCCGCGCCGGCAGGTACATCAACGGCGTAAACGCGCCGTACGTGCCGCTCCACGCCCACATGCCGGCGAATTTCTCCGGATCGAGCGACGCGCTCTGCCCGACGATGCCGATGGCTGTCGAAGCGTTCCCGGCTTCCTGAATGGCCGCCTTCAACCGCGTGCCCGCGGGGTTCTTCTCGGGATCGTAGTGGCCGAACAGGCTCCCGTGCTCCAGGTTCACCGACTCTGACAGGTCCGCCGCGATCGTCGCGACGCGTCCGCCGGTCACGTAGTTGCACCACTTGATCACTTCGGAAATCCCGCGTCGGGCCCCGGCCACTTCTCCGGCTTTCTTGAAGAGCGCGATCTTGATTTCCTTTTCAGCGTCCGACGCCGGGTTCTTCACCTTGACCGTCTGCGCGTCGCCAGGGAGGTTCGCGACGCGAAGGCGCTCGTCGAGGAACGGGTCCGATTTGACGTCGATGCTGAGCTTCAGGTCGTCTTTCACCTGATCGCCGTTTTCGACGATGCGCTCGGCGAGCCAGTCTCCGAGGCCGTTTTTCTCGAGCACCGACATCGCGACGTCCATGTTCGTCTTGAACTGGACGAGGCGATCCTTCGTGTTGGTCACCGCGCCGTCACGGATGCCCTGGAACTCGACGCCGTACTTGTCCTCGAACGTCTTTGCCAGCGCCACGAAATAGTCCGAGTTCATCTTCATCGCGTAGGGGTGGCTCGGATAGCCGACGACCTGATCGGTCGAGGCGGCGATCTTGCCGTTCGACGCGGTCGGCCAATATCCCTTGATCGTCTTGCCGATGACCATGATCGGTCGGCGGTCGTTCGGATCGACGTCGTCCATCGCCTTCAGCGCGCCCACGATCTGATCGTAATCGTGGCCGTTGGCCATCGTCATCACGTTCCAGCCGTAGGACGCCCATTGCTGGACGAAGTCGTAGCCCGTGTACTTGCTGTCGATGACGCCGCCCATCAGCGAGTCGTCTATACCCGCGTTGTTCTCGGAGAACATGACGCGCAGCCGCTTGCCCACCTTGAGTGCGAGCGCCTGCGTCTTGAGCTCTTGTGCGTGGCCGGCGCAGAGGGCGAACTCCCCTTCGAACGCAATCACCTTCGGCTGGTTAATCGGCGCGCCGACCATGTCCCAGAACGCCGCCTTGCCCGCCGCGGTCGCGAGGCCAACGCCCGACGGGCCGCCGTTGACGTCGTTGCTCTGATCGATCGATTCGATGTGGCCCGAGAGCGCGTGGATGCCGCGCCCGCCTTCCCTGGCCTCGGCGAAGAGAGGGTCGTTGGCGAGCCCCTGGTCCTGAAGCAGCGTCTTCAACGCGCCCGCGCCGCGGCGGAAACCGAGCGCGTCAATCGCGAGGAAGCCGTCCTTCGGCGCCACGTAGTACTTCTTGTCGCCGGTCGCCTTGAACTTCCGGTACAGCGCCTCGCCCATGATGATCCACAGCGCGTAGCAGGTCGGCGCGCAATGGCCGGCTGCCAGCATGAATTTATCGCCATAGGGATGCTTCGGACGGCGGTAATCGTGCCGCAGGCCGCCGAGCTTAGGCCCGGCCAAATGCACGGCGACGTTGTAGGGCGTGTAAGCGAGCGGACCGCCAAAGTGGCCGGTCTGCGCGTAATTCCCGAGCAGGGTCAGGGTCATGCAGGTCATGAACCCGACGTCCTCGAGCCGCTGTTTATCTTTGGGGTCCAACAAGCTTGCGCGCGATGGTGCCGTTTGTACGCTCATCTTTACACGTCCTCGCTATGGGAATGGAAAACGTGATCCTAGTAAAGAAAGGGGAAAGTAAAAAGTGGAAAGTAAAAAGGCCAGGGGAAAGTAAAAAGGGCAGGCCGGCGTCGTCCGCCCCCTGCCCTGCCTGCTCCATCTTCGACTTTTTACTCTTTACTTTCTCCTTTCTACTTGCGACGTCCTTACACGATCCCCGGCACCTTGTCCTCCGCGCTCGGAAAGCCGCGGTCGAGCTTCTGCTTGAAGATCTCCTCGGCAATCGTCATGTACACATCGCCGTTGGTGTTGCGCATCCTCGAGTGCATGCCGGTCTTCATCCCGCCGGCATGTCCCGCGAGAATCATCGCCAGCCCGCTGTTCTTGTGCGGGTTCGCCTCGGCGTGCTCGTGCGCGAACAACACGCACGTGTTGTCGAGCAGGTTGCCGTCGCCCTCAGGCACCGACTTCAGCTTGCCGAGGAAGTAGGCGAACTCCTCGACGTGCCACCGGCAGATGTCGCGCAAGATCCGCTGGGATTCGGGCGATGCCGCATTGCTGTGCGTGTAATCGTGATGCCGCAGGCGCGTGAGCCCCAGCCACGGGAACCGCGTGAGGCTCTGGCCCTTCGAGAGCATGTAAGAGACGACATTGGTCTGACCCGACGCGAGCGCGTGCACGGCGAGATCGCTCTGAATCTTCGCGATGCGCGGGTAGTCGGCCAGATCGGCCACGTCTTCCGGTTCTCTCACGTTCTTCCCGTAGTCAGCCGGCAGACTGGCGATGGCGCGTTCGAGCTCGCGCACCGACGTCAGATGCTCTTCGAGCCGCACGCGGTCGCTCCGCCCGAGCGTGGGCTGCAGATCGCTCAAATCGCTGCGAACCGCGTCGAGCACGCTCTTCTTGCGGCTCACCCAGCTTTCGTCGCGCACTCCGAACATGCGATCGAAGAGATTCTGCGGAATCATCTCCGGCGGCAGCGCGCGATCCGGTCCCGCCCAGCTCATGTTGCGATGGATATTCTCGCCATGCGACTCCTGGCAGACGCCGACCTGAAGCGAGTTGAAACGCGTCTTGCCGACCATTCCCGCCGCAATGACCTGGTCGATCGAGGCACCACCCGCGCCTCGGCCCGTGTAGGCCGCACCGCTCAGCACGCCGCTGATCGACTTGTGGTGGCCGTTGCCGGGCCCCAACGATCTGGCGCCGGCGTTGTCGATGCTGCTGATGATGTGGATGTCGTCGCGCAGCGACTTGAGCGGCGCAAGACAGGGCGTCAACTCGTAATTTGAGCCGACCTCCGACGGAATCCAGTAGCGCTCGGGGATGCCGTTGCCGTTGAACCAGAACACAAAGCGCGACGCGACTGGCTTGGACGTCGCGGCGTATGCCGTGCCGTTGGTCGTGAACCACGCCGCCAGCGGCGGAAGCCCGACGCGGATAGCGGCGCCGGCCATGCTCACACCCTGCAGGAACCGTCGTCTTGTGACGTTCATCGCTATAACCCCTCTAAGAATTGTGGCGATCGGACGAGCGAAATCAACAACTCTTTGAATTTGAACCCCGAGCTCCGGAACACGGTCGCCGTGCCCGTCACCGTCGCCCGGTCCGATGGCATCTCGGCCCGGCCGAAGGCATAGCGAAACACCTGTTTGACCACGCAATCCTGACAGACGGGGCTCGCCGCCAGCACGCGGCCAAGCGCGCGCGCATCGCCGAACGTCGAGTTCGCCAGCTCCGGCGATTTCGCCGGTCGCAGTGATGACGACCGGCACTGGCTTGCTCCGCCGCGATTCGCCCGCGCCGGCATAGATATCGACGATTTCCTGCTCGCGCCAACCGCCGACGGCGTCGTACTTTTCCAGCCCGAACCCGATGGGATCCATCAGGCGATGACAGCCCGAGCACGAGGGATTCGTCGCGTGCTCGAGCATGCGCTCGCGCTTCGCGCGCGCCGCATCGGCGGTTGCCGGCTCGGGCAGGTTCGTATTCACGCCGGGTGGCGGGTTCGGCACGATCTGACACAGCAGATGCTCGCGCACGAACAGACCGCGAGCGGTGGGAGACGTCTCGACCGGTCCGGTTGTCGAAGCGAGGAACGTGGCCTGGCCGAGAATGCCGGCGCGTGGGAGCGTCTCGGGGAACTTGACGATCTCGAACTCTCCCGCGGGCTCGGGCAGACCGTACAGCCGCGCGAGATCGGCATTCAGGAAGCTGAAGTCGGCGGTCAGCGCTTCCATGAAATTGCGATCGTTCCACACGAGATGCCCCAGAAGCATCCTCGTCTCCTGCACCATCATCACCGCGAGCTCTGGTGTAAACGACGGGTACCGTCCGTCGTCTTTCGCAGCGGTCAACATCCGATCGAAGCGCAGCCACTGGCTGAAGAACTCATCGGTCGCCTGCCGCGCACGCGCGTCCTGCAGCATCGTGCGCGCCACGCGCTCGAGACCTTCGGGCGTCCGAAGCTCGCCTTTCGCGGCCGCGTCAAGGAGCGCGCGATCGGGCATCGTGTCCCACAAGAGGTATGACAGACGACTCGCGATGGCGAAGTCGCGCTGACTTCCCGACTCGCCTGCGGTGACGTGAAACAGAAACTTCGGCGACTGCAGCATCGCCTCGACGACGACTCGCGCGCCCTCGAGGAACTTGCCGGTACGGCCGGCCTGCTCGGCGAACAGATCGTTGTACCGCCGTATTTCGACCTCGTTCAAGGGACGCCGGAACGCCTTCTCGCCAAACACGCGCACGAACTGATCGCGGCATTTCAGGTCGCGCGCGGATGCCGGCTTGCACGGGATCAGGTTGTTGACATCTCCCGCACGGAACGCGTTCAGCGCAATGCGCTCGGCAGCGGTGCTGTATGCGTTTTCCAGCACCGGCGGGATGCTTTGCGTTCGCGTCTGATTCTTGAAGCCGCCGACGAAGTCTTCCGGCGGGAAGCGATCGGCCGGCCGGCTGTAGTCGCCGACCAGATCGCGCACCGTGTTGTTGTACTGGCTGTGCGTCAGCCGGCGCAGGCCGACCTGCTGCACGGCGGCCGGCTTCACCACCGCCAGCCGCGCCCGAGCCGCGCTGATGTCGGCGTCTGGAACGCCGACAAGATGCTGGATCCAGGCGCGGAGAACCCGCTCGTCGGCCGAGTCGGGCTCGATCTTCACGCCGCCGACGTGGCGCGTGCGGTTGGTCGGCTTGTTCAGCAGCAGCGAGCTCGACGGATCGCCGCGATTCACGAGCGCGGCCAGCGTGAGGCCGAACGCGTCAATCTCTTCTGCGCTCGCCGCCTCCGGCGGAAGGTGCAGCCTCGTGCCCGACGCGACTCCGTCGTCGGTATGGCACGCACGGCAACCGGCCTTCTCGAGCACCGGATACACCGTCGTAGCAAACGACGGAACCGGCACCTGCGCCTCGACGACCGGGAAGGCGGGTCCCAAGAACAGGACCCGCCCTACGAGGATGGCGGCCAGAGCAGCAACGGCGGGTCCAAAGGACAGGACCCGCCCTACGCGGGGCCCCCAACGCGGCACCCGCGTTGGGGTGCGGTACGTAGGCCGGGTCTTGTTTTTTAGACCCGGAACCCGGAATCCGGAACCCTTCGTGGTCATTCTGTGTACGCCCCGCGCGCTTTTGTTGATCCGACCAGCGGCTCCCTTGGTGCGGGACGTGTTCCCCAGGAAAGCACGGCTGACGCGTGTCGCTGCTTGAAAGCGGCAACCCCCTCTTGCGTGACCGCCGTGTCACTCACGTAGAGCCGCTGCAGCTTCGGCAGCTTCGTGAGCGCCAACAGCGTGCGATCGCCGATTCCCGTGTTGGACAAGTCGAGGCTCGTGATGTTCTGCAGCAATGCGAAGCCGGTCGCGGCCGAATCGTTGATGCCTTCCACGTTCCACAGGCTCAACCGCTGAAGATTCGGAAATCCGGCCAGCGTCTTCAGCGCAGCTCCTGTCACGACCGAGCCGCTCAGATTCAGGTACCGCAGCTTCTTGAGGTTGACGAGCTTGGCGACCCCGAAATCGGTGATCCGCGTTCCTCCGGTGATGCGGCATTCCGCTTCACCCGCGCGCGGACCGAGCTCTTCGGGACGCGGTGTGCCGAGCGCGACACCGTCGCCGATGTTCAGGTCTTCGAGGCCCGTCAACAGCGCGATGGTGTCGAGCTCGAGATCGGTCATCACCGGCGCCCAGCACATGCCCGCGTTGCGTCGCTGCGTGCCGTAGAAGCTCAGGCGCTTCAGGTTGGGCAGGTACTTCAGGACGTGAAGCGCAGATCCACTGATTTTCATGCCCCCGACATTCAGATCCTCGAGCTGCGACAACGGCGCGAGGTGCTCCATGCCGACGTCGCCGATCTGCGTAAAGCTGATGTCGAGCGAGCGGAGGTTGGCGAGCTTGCTCACGTACTCGAGACTCGTGTCGGTCACGTCGGTTCCGCGCAGATTCAGCACCCGGAGATTCGTATTGCCGCGAAGAAACGCGACGGCTGCATCGGTGATGAATTCGGCGGTGAAGAGATTCAGCTCTTCGAGCTGGGCGGCCTTGCCGATCGCTTCGGCGCCCGCATCGGATACATACGTGAGCGACAGGTCGAGTTTCTTCAGCGTCTTGACAGCCGCCACGCGTTCGACATCGGCGTCGGTCGCCCACGTGCGCGCGAGCGACACCTCGACGATGTTGCCTTTCGCGTCGCGGACGACGTGCCCGCCGAGTTTTTCAATGTCGGCGGCGAGCGAAGTGTCGGTCAGTTGCGCCGCGTAAAGAACCCACCCCGTAGTGCCGACCTTTAGGTCGGCCACCTTCAGATCGGCCATCACCTTCAGGTCGGTTACGCCGGCGATCAGGATCATCGTGACGAGCGTCGTGATCTGCTTCATAAATCACCCGCGTCGGCGCGCGGAATCGCGCGAGTAAAGGATGACGCAGTCGGGAAGCGCCTGTTTCAGTTGCTGAAATCCCTTGTCGGTGACGAGCGTATGGTACAGATCGAGCTGCCGCAATGCCTTCAACCCCGCCAGGTGCGTGACACCGGCGTCGGTCAAATCTACCGTGTCGAGCAGCAGCGTCGTCAATTTCGGCAGCCCCGACAGGTGTGTCAGCCCGATGTCGCCGACGGTCGTATAGCCAAGGTTGAGCGTTTCCAGGTTCCCGAGCTTGCCAATTTCGGCCATGCCTTTGTCGGTTGCGATCGTGTTCTGCAGGTTCAGCTCGCGCAGCTGCTTCAGCGCGGGAAGGTGCACCAGCCCAGCGTCGGTAAACCGCGTGAAGCTCAGGTTCAACTTCTGAAGGTCCGCGAGTCTGGCGATGCGCGCGAGACCCGCATCACGGACGTCCGCGCCACCAAGGTTCAGGTTGGTCAGCCTGGTCAGGTTTGCAACGGCTTCCAGTCCCGCATCGGTGACGTCCGTGTAGCTCAGCGACAGCGTCTCGAGCGTCGTCAGATTGCCCACATGGGTCATCCCAGCGTCGCCGACGCGTGAACTGTTCAGGTTGAGCTCGCGCAGCTGGGCCATACCCGAGAGCGCGGCAAGTCCGCTGCCCTCCACCAGCGTGTGGCTGAGATCGAGACTCTGCAGGCCGGTTAGCGCCTTCAGGTGCGTAAGCGCGGAATCGGCAAGAGTTGTCGAGCTGAGATCGAGCTTCTTCAGAGCGCGAAGTCCCGCGAGATGCGCCATGCCGAGATCGCTCACCTCGGTATCGCGCAGGCTCAGCTCCTCGAGCTGCGGCAGTTCCTTCAAAAGCGCCAACTCTCGATCGTTCACAGACGTCGAGGCGAGACCGACGGTAACTGCGTGGCCCTCACGCATGCGGACAGATGCCCCAATCGACGAGAGCCACTTGCTGATCGCCGTCTCTCCCTTGCCTGCGACCGCCCCAATTTCGACTGCGCGCTTCGCGGTGCGGACCGATGAGTCCTGGAACAGCACCGCCAATCCCGGGAGCTTCGCCTGGAGTTCCTTGACGCCCGACGCGGTCACACGCGTGTATCGCACGTCGAGCTCGCGCAGGCTCTTCAGCGCCGCGAGCTGCGCAAGGCCGGCATTCGAGATCCGCGTTCGATAGAGCGTCAGCGTCTGCAGCTGCGTCAATCGCATCAGAGACTCGACGCCGCCGTCGGTAATCTCGGTCCCCACCAGCTCGAGCCGCCGCAGATTCGTCAGCCCTGAAAGCGCCGCAAGGCCCGAATCGGTCGTCTTGGTTCCATCGAGATCGAGCTCGGTCAGCTGAACCAGTCCGGACAGGTTTTTCAGGCCTTGATCGGTCACCGACGTGTCTTCGAGATACAGCTTGGTCAACCCGGTCATCTTCGCGGTGTGCCGCAACCCGCGATCGTCGAAGAAAATGTTGTGGCTCAGATCGAGGTGCTTCAGCTTCGTGAAAGGCGCAAGCGAATCACCCGGCAGACGCGTCTGGTGCAGCCGCATTTCCTCGAGCCCGGGCATGACCATCCGCTTGACGACGGTGTCTTCCATCGGGATGTAGGTCTGCACCGGCTTGCTGAGCACGAACTTCTCGAGATTCGGCGATCCGTTGAAGAGCGCGATCGTGTCGGCCACCAGCGTGTTGGGCTGGCCGTACCAGAGCCGCCCGTTCAGATACAGCGCTTTCAGGTTCGGCAGGGACGGCCAATGGAGGATTTCGTCGCGCAGACCCCAGGCGCCCATCGACACCCCGACCAGGTCGAGCGTGTGGATCTGATAACCGGAATCGGGCAGTTGGTCGAGATCGAAGATCGGCTGTCGTTGTCCTTCGAGAATGACTGCGCCGCCGAGCCGCAGCACCCGTTCGGCCACGAGGCGATCGGGTGTGAACGACTGCGCGTGAACACCCGCGACCAGGGCGAGACATGCGAAGGTGGCTAAATACTTCGATCTCATAGGTTTCGGTTGGTGGTTACGCTAAAAATGTAGCTCCTTCGGCGCCAAAGGTCGAGTGATAATCGCTACATGATGCGAATCATCTGCGCTGCGCTTGTATTGTGGTCGAGCGTTTACATATCCGCGCAGTCAAGGAAGCCGATTGACGCGTACGTCGCGGCGCACCAGCAGCCGATCGTACGCGAGTTCGTCGAGCTGCTGTCGATTCCCAACGTCGCCGCCGACCGCGAGAACATCAAGCGCAACGCCGACCTTCTGCGGACCATGTTCGCCAGGCGCGGTTTCACGGCGGAGATCCTCGAAACCAGCGGCAATCCGCTTGTTTTTGCGGAGCTTCGCGTGCCGGGGGCCATCCGCACGCTCCTCTTCTACGCGCACTATGACGGACAGCCGGTCGATGCCAAAGGCTGGAAACAGGGCGCGCCGTTCACTCCGATCATGCGCGATCGGCGCATGGAGGACGGCGGACAGGAAGTCGCGAATTTCCTGTCGCTGACGTCGTTCCCGCCCGAAGCACGTCTCTATGCGCGTTCCGCCTCGGACGACAAGGCGCCCATCATGGCGCTGCTTTCCGCCGTCGACGCGTTGACCGCGCTCAACCAGCAGCCGACGTCGAACGTAAAAGTCATTCTCGACGGCGAAGAGGAAGCGCGCTCGCCAAGCCTCGCGGCGACGATGGGCCGGTATCGCGACCGGTATCGCGCCGACCTGATGCTGATTCTCGATGGTCCCTTGCACCAGAGCGGCAAACCGACGTTGAGCTTCGGCGCTCGCGGCAACCTCGTGTTGCAGCTGACGGCGTTCGGTCCCCGGTTCGCGCTGCACAGCGGCCATTACGGCAACTGGGCTCCCAACCCGGCAATGGATCTCGTCCAGTTGCTCGCGTCGATGAAAGACGCGAACGGCCGCGTGCTGGTTGGCGGCTTTTACGACGACGTGCCGCCGCTGACGGCACGCGAGCGCGAGATTCTCGCGGCCGTGCCCGATCGCACCGAGGATCTCAAGCGCTTCTTCGGCATCCAGCGGACCGAGCAGGTTGGCGACAATCTTCAGGAAGCGCTGCAATTCCCGTCGCTGAATATTCGTGGGCTGCAAAGCGGCGACGTCGGCGACCAGGCGCGGACCATCATCCCGGATCGCGCGGTCGCGGAAATCGATGTCCGGCTGGTCAAGGAAACCGACGCCGAGCGCATGCTGCAGCGGGTGCTCGCGCATATCCGCGCGCAGGGCATCCACGTTCTTATCGACGCGGAGCCCGATGACGAGACGCGCGCCCGCTATCCACGCATCGTCCGTGTCAGCCGGGTCAGCTGGACCAACGCGTACCGGACGGAGATGACGCTTCCCGAATCGGCGGCGCTGGTCAGCACGTTCGAGCGCGCGTGGGGAGAACCGCCGGTCCGCAACCGGACGATGGGCGGGACGGTCCCGATCGATTTCTTCATTCAAGCGCTCGGCATGCCGGCGATCGGCGTGCCGGTCGTGAACTTCGACAACAACCAGCACAGCGACAACGAAAATCTGCGGTTACAGAACCTGTGGGACGCCGTGATCTCCTTCGCGGCAGTGCTCAAAATGTAAGGGGATGTCGCGAGTCACGGCTCGCATTCGACTCCAAATTTCTGCATTTTTTTCCAAATTTCTGGAGTCACTTTACACGCCGGATCTACTGGGTTTTCTGGCTGATTTCGCTGGACACTCGTCGGTCATATCCCTCAAAATTCAGCCCTCTCCACAACAATAACGCGTCGTGTGCCAAAGGGGTCAGGTCAGTAGTTCGTCAATACGAAGGGGTGGGTCAGAATGCGACGAGTACTTTTTATTTTTTTAGTTTTGGGACTTAGTGTTAGCAGTGCGTTCGCACAGGCGACGGGACAGATCAACGGCGTCGTGTCGGACAACAGCGGTGGCGTCGTGCCGGGCGTCACGGTGTTCGCTGTAGAAAGTGGCACGGGCATTTCGCGCGATACGGTGACGGCCGCCAACGGGCGCTACTCGTTCGTGTCATTGCGGCCCACGACCTACGAGATTCGCGCGGAGCTCGCGGGATTCCGGACGGTGCGCCAGACCGAGGTCGTGCTGCAGGCGAACCAGAACCTGACGCTCAACATCACGCTCGAGCTCGGCGAGTTGTCTGAAACAGTCACGGTCGCCGGCGAAACGTCGACCGTCGACATCACGCAGTCCACGCTGTCCGAGGTCGTCGACTCCAAGCGCATCGTCGAGCTGCCGCTCAACGGCCGCGACGCCGCGCGCTTGAGCATGCTCGTGTCGGGCATGGTCGTTACCGAGGTCAACCAGGAATCCGGCAAGACCATTCCAGGCGCGCTGCGCCTGTCGACCAATGGCACCGAGTCGCGGCAGGCGTCGTTCCGTCTCGACGGCACGAACCACACCGACTCGTACTTCCAGCAGAATCAGCCGTTCCCGTTCCCGGACGCCCTGCAGGAGTTCTCGATTCAGAGCAGCAACTACAGCGCCGCGCAGGGCGCCAGCGCCGGCGCGGTCGTCAACGCCGTGACGCGCTCTGGAACGAACAACTTCAACGGCGGCGCGTTCGTCTACGCGCGCGATCGCACGTTCAACTCCAAGAACTTCTTCCTGCCCGAGCGGGACTTCCTGAAGCGCAAACAGTACGGCGGCTACGCGGGCGGCCCGATCATGCGCAACAAGGTATTCTTCTTCGGCGGCTGGCAGGGCACGACGATTCAGAACGTCGGCGGCACGCTGAACAACACGGTGCCGACCGCCGCGATGCGCGCCGGTGATTTCAGCGCGATCACGACACCACTGCGCGACCCGGTGAACGGCGGCTTCTTTCCGAACAACCAGATCCCAGTCGGCCGGTTCGATTCGGCCTCGGTGAATGTGATGAAGTACCTGCCGGTCGGTCCCGGCAACGGCGTCGGCGGGCTCGTGCAGGTGCCGCGCCGCATCGGTCAGGACGACAATCAGGTGATCGCGAAGGTCGACACGCAGATCAACGCGAACAACCAGGTGAGCGCGCGGTACTTCTTCGACCACTTCACGAACGATCCGACACTGTCGATGAAAGGCGGCGGGCCCGATGGTCAGGCCGTGAACCTGCTGAGCTATCGCGGTCCGACACTCGGCTCGCGGCAGCGCATCCAGAACCTCGTCGGCACGTGGCAGCGGACGATGACATCGACGCTGCTCAACGAGTTCCGCGTCGGCTACAACAAGTTCGCCTCGAGCCGTTATCCGCCGGCGGGCGTCCCCAGCATGCAGGACCTCGGCGTGCGTCTGCCGATTTATCCGACCGACCCGTCGATATCCCAGATCGAGGCAACCGGGTTCTTCGGCATCGGCGACAACCTGTTCGCGACGTTCCCACGACACGGCGTTGAGATCAACGACCGCGTCAACTGGGCAAAGGGACGTCATCAGATCCAGTTCGGCGGCGAAATGGCCTTCCAGGACGTCAAGATCCGCAACGAGTTCCGGCGGGCGGGACATAACACGTTCGCGAGCAGCACGAGCGCCGGCACCGGGCACGCTCTTGCGGATTTCGCACTCGGAATCCTGAACACGTTCGATCAGGGCACCGGCGAATACAAGGACTACAAGGTCTTCTACGCGTCGTCGTTCTTCCAGGACGACTTGAAAGTGTCCGACACCCTGACCCTGAACCTGGGCGTGCGGTTCGAGCATTCCCCACCATGGCACGAGGTCGAGGGCCGCATCATGCACTGGAGCGTGGCGGACTACAACGCAAACGTGCGCTCGACGATGTTTCCTGCCGCGCCGCGCGGCGAGACGTTCCGAGGCGACGCTGGGTTCGTCGGTGAAGAAGGCGTCGAGCCGTCTCCCGATACGCTCAGTGCGCGATTCGGCTTTGCATGGGACATCACCGGCGATGGCAAAACGAGTCTCCGCGGTGGCGGCGGCACGTTCTACGATCAACGCCGTGACGGCGAATCGGGCAACGATGCGGTCAACGCGGCGCCGTTCAGCCTGCGTCTGGCCCTCACCCGGCCGGGCGGCCCGTTTGCGAATCCCTACCTCGGCCGCAGCGACTTCGGCCTTATCAACGACGACGTCGTCGGCACGGCGCAGGCGCCGTTCCCGACGCCCGTGTTGATCTCGACCTTCGGCGACGAATATAAAGTTCCGCTGACCTACAACTTCAACTTCACGTTCGAACGTGAGCTGTTCAGCGGCTTCATGGCACGGGCGGGCTACGTCGGGTCGCGCAACCGCAATGGACGACAGACGATCTCGCTGAATTACGCCGACAAGAACATCCCCGGCGCAACCACCGGCAACACCGACGCGCGCCGCCTGTACGCCGCAGCCAATCTCGGCCAGATCAATTCCCAAGTGCAGGATCGCAGGTCGAACTACAACTCGATGCAGCTCGCGTTGATCAAGCGGTACTCGAGGGGCTTCACGGTTTCAACCAACTACACGCTGTCGAAGGTCGTAGGGGACTTCGGTGACGAACTGATTCCGTACAACATGCCGCAGGATCAGGCGCTGTTGTGGGGCCCGCTCGCCCAGGATCACCGTCATCGCTTCACGACGTCGTGGGTCTGGGATATCCCGGGTTTCAACGAAGGAGCGATGCAGTGGGTGCTCGGCGGCTGGCAGTGGACGGGCGTCATGCAGTATCAGACCGGCCGCCCGTTTAACGTCATCAGTGGCACGGACAACTCGCTCGACGGCATCGGCAACGACCGCGCGAAGACAACTGGCGTCAGTGTCGCACCGCCCGACGGTTCGCTCGAGACCGTCTGGTTCAACTCAGCGGCGTTCGCTGCGAACGACGTCGGCACGTTCGGCACAACCGGCCGCGGCGCCTTATACGGACCGTCGCTGCACAGCTGGGACATGGGGATGTTCAAGAACTTCCGCCTGGGCTCGGACAGAAACGTCCAGTTCCGCGCCGAGTTCTTCAACGTCTTCAACCAGGTGAATTTCGATTATCCACGGAATTCCGGCGACAATGCCAGCGTAGCGGGCGCGAACTTCGGCCGAATTACACGTACGGATCCGAGCTTCGGCGATCCTCGGATCATTCAGTTCGGCTTGAAGTTCACCTTCTAGCCTAGACACGTGTAACGAAAAACGAAGAACGAAGAACAAAAACGAATAGAGAACGGAAGAAGGGGGTGAGGGGCGAAAGCCTCTCACCCCCCTTTTTTATTTTTGCGCTCGCAGCAACTCGAGGTTGCGCCGGGCGCTTACCAGATTGGGATCGAGACGTAATGCCTGCTCGAATTCCGCAATCGCTTCGGCGGTTCTTCCAGAGGCCGCAAGCGCGCCGCCAAGGTTGTTGTGCCCTTGTGGCGAATCGGGAACGAGCGCCAGGCCTGCGCGGAACACGTCGATCGCTTCGCGAAACTGTTCACGTTCGGCCAGGAGAGAGCCCAGGCGGAGATAGAGCACACCATTCTTCGGATCGACTTTCAGAGACTCCTTGTAGGCAGAGATCGCTTCCTCTTGCCGGCCCGAGCGGAGCAATGCGACACCCAAATTGGTATAAGTCTCTGCCGCCGCTCTTCCCGCTGCGATCGCGCGCCGGAAGCTCTCTACTGCTTCCGGCGCCCTGCCCGCTTGTAACAACGCATTCCCTAACTTCACGTCGAGATTGACGTCTTCTGATCCCAGCTCGATCGCACGCTTGTACGAGTCAATTGCCTCGCCTGGGCGACTCAGGGCAACAAGAACCATCCCGAGGTTCACGTAGGCCGGCGCATGGTCTGGCTGAATAGCAAGCGCGCGCCGGTAATGCGTCTCTGCTTCGTGCAGCCGGCCATCGGTCTGAAGCGCAACGCCGAGGTTTGTCTCGGTCGTCGCTCGCATGAGGTTGGCCGACAGCAGCGGCAGGTTGGCAACAACCAACACTGCCCCGATTGTGGCGGAAGCAGCAGCAATCTTGAGAGAGCCCGCGGTACGCAGGAACGTCGTCAACGACGATAACCCTGCAACGGCGAAGAGGATGAGCAGCGGCACCAGCGGCATCCGGTATCGAGCAGACACATAGAAGAGCACCACGCTGGCCGCGTAGGCTGCGGCGATGGCGTAATACACGCCGGTCCGCGATCGGTCGGGCCATGCGGCGATGATCCCCAGAACCGCAAACGGCACGAGTATGCCGAAATGGCCCACAAGGGCCAGGGCATAGAGCACCGACGACGAGTCTTCGTAGCTGGCCTGACTCTCCGTGTCCACGACCTCGGTGCGATTCCAAAGAAGCACGGCTTTCCTGCCCATCAGCGTCAGCCACGCCCCAGGCTGCGATCGTACGAACTCCAGTGTCTGTCGCACCCAAAAGCTGGAGACCTCTCGAGGCGTCAGGCGGCGACCAGCCTTCGCTTCGGCAATCTCGGTCGCGTCCTGCCGCTCGTACTCAGGTGCTCCCCTGCCCTCGCGCAGCGCGCCATACGTCCCATCGGCATGCGGGTTGTTGCCGATATATAAGTTCGGGCCGAATTGCGACGTGGTCAGATGCCATTCGCCACCGACGATTCGGTTCCGGGCCGCAACCGGAAGAAGCACGACGGCCAGGCCGAGCACGAGCACACCGGCGTGCAGTAGACGATGCGTGTGTGCACTCTGAGATCGCCCGGGCGGTACAAGGAGAATCGCGCCGACGATGGCCAACGCGTTCTCGCGAGTGAGCGCGAGGCCTCCAAGTGACATTCCCAACCAGAACCATCGGGAACGTCTTGGCGGGCTCGTCAACAAGACCGCTGATAATCCACAACACCAGGCAAACAAAAAACAGGTCCAGCACAGTTTTCTGGAGGAGGCCGTCGGAGAAGATGGCAGGCGCGTAGAGTGCCAGGCCGAACCCTGCGATCAACCCAGCGCGCTCCGAATAGAGACGACGAGCCGCGAGTGCCAGCAACACGCACGCTGCCGTGCCAATCACGGCTTGACACACACGCACCATCAGGAGGTTGTGACCCGCAATCGCGTAGAGGGACCCCAGAAAATACGGATAGAGCGGCGCCTGGTAAAACACGTCCTGGCCAATCCAGTCGCCGGAAGCGATCTGCATGGCCCACGCGTCATATCGACGCGCGTCGCCCATCAGCACATCAAAGAACGGCGAATCGCGGATTTGCCAGATGTAAACGAGGCGGACGACGAGTCCGATCGCCGCAATCGCGACGAGTTGCCAGAAAAGCCGGCGTGGTGGAGGTTCGGTGCGTGAGGGTGTTCGAACCGCGGACGCGCCAGACCGCCTGCGGGCGCGCTTCATCGGACGGTCTCGATATTCTCGATTGCCGATCGTGCCATCGCGAGCCGGTGCGTCATAGCGGTGAATGAAAAGCGGACACAAGAGTAGCTCACCCCTCGTGATTTCTGCGTACCCCAACATGATTTCACTGGACACCAAAACGTCGTAAGTCCTACATTTCAGATCCTCAGCATTGGCGCAGGTCCGTGCAGTTGGCTCTTTGGAACAAGGAGGGTCAAAGAAATGCGACTGTTCATGCTTACCGCGGCGATCCTCGCCGTGCTCATCACTCCGGCGTTTGCTCAAGAAGGACAAATCAACGGCGTCATCACCGACAGCAGCGGCGCAGTCGTGCCGGGGGTCACGGTCACGGCAACCGAGCAACAGACAGGCCTCTCGACGGACACCGTCAGCGGAGCGAACGGGCGCTACACGTTTCCGTCATTGCGTCCCGCGGTCTATGAAATCCGGGCGGCGCTTACTGGTTTCCGGACGATCAGGCGCACCGGCCTCGAGCTGTCGGCCTACCAGAACCTCACCGTCAACGTCGCGCTCGAGCTCGGGGAATTGAGCGAGACCATCAGCGTCGCCGGCAACGCGGCAGCGGTGGACGTCACGAGCGCGACTATCAGCGAGGTGGTCGACCAGACCCGGATCGTTGAGCTGCCGCTCAACGGCCGCGATGCCACGAAGCTGACGACGCTGGTCGCGGGCACCGTGATCTCGTCGGTCAGCACGGAAACCGGGAAGAACGCCCCGGGCGCCTTGCGGCTGAGCTCAAACGGGTCGCAGGCGCTGTCGGTTTCGTTCCGACTGGACGGCACGAGCAATACCGACCTCTACGAGCACGAAAACCTGTCCTTTCCATTTCCAGAAGCGCTGCAGGAATTCAGTATTCAGACCAGCAACTACAGCGCGGCTCAGGGCAACAGCTCGGGTGCCGTGATCAATGCCGTCACGCGCTCGGGCACCAACACCTTCCACGGCGGCGCGTTCGGCTACGTGCGGAACAAGGCGTTCAACGCGCGCAACTACTTCGCGGCCGAGCCTGACGCCCTCGATCGCCGCCAGTACGGCGGCTATCTTGGCGGGCCGGCGAAGCTGCCGGGCTACGACGGCACAAACCGCACGTTCTTCTTTGTCGGCTGGCAAGGTACGCTCCTCAAGAACACTACCGCCACAACGACTGTATTCGCGCCGACGAACGATCAGCGCAACGGCAACTTTGCCACCTGCGGTGCGCCGTGCAACACGCCGATCATCGACCCGCTGACGAAGACCGCTGCGAACCCGAACGGAACGCCGTTCCCGGGGAATCAGATTCCCGTCTCGCGTTTCGATCCGGCGACCGTGAAACTGATGAGTTACTTTGCTCGAGTCGACGGCACCGGCCAGCATCAGGTCTCGCGCGCGAGCGCGATGGATTTCAATCAGGTCGTGGTGAAGGTCGACCACCAGGTGACCAACGACGACCAACTGAGCGGCCGGTACTTCATCGACCATTTCGATAACGCTGCGATTATGACGCCCGGCGATCTGCTCAGCTATCGCATTGGCAGTCCGAAATCACGGGTGCGCACCCAGAGCGGGGTGTTTGCCTGGAAGAAAACGCTGTCGGCCACGCTGCTGACCGAATCACATGTCGGCTTCCAGCGCATGCACGCCGGCCGGGTGACGCCCGACACACCGAGCCTTCAGGAGCTCGGCATTCGGCTCCCCCTGTATCCCACGACGCCGAATCTTCAGTCGATCAACGTGGAGGGATATTTCGCCGTTGGTGCCGATGCGCCATCAGACTTCGTCAGAAACGGCGTCGAGTTCAACAATCGGACGAACTGGGCGAAGGGCAAGCACAACATCCAGTTTGGCGCAGAAGGCCAGTGGTACAAGGCGACGATCGACAGCGAGTACCGCGTGCCAGGCACCTTCACCTTCAGCGGCAGCGCCACAGGCAACGCCATGGCCGATTTCATGCTGGGCGACATGCGGACCTTCGATCAAGGCACCGGCGAGTATAAGGATAACCAGAACTTCTACTCGTCGGCGTTCTTCCAGGACGACTACAAGATTCATCCACGGCTGTCATTGAATCTCGGCCTGCGTTACGAGCCGACCAAACCATGGCACGAGATTGTCGGACGCATTCAGATTTTCGACCTCGACGCGTACCACGCGGGCAGGCGCTCGACGCTGTACGACAATGCGCCCCCTGGACTGTTCTACCGTGGAGACCCCGGTGTGCCCGAAGACGGGACGCTGCCTGACTATGACAACGTGAGCTTCCGCTTCGGGGCGGCCTGGGACCTGACCGGCGACGGCAAGACCAGTCTTCGCGGCGGCTGGGGCATGTTCTACGACCAGCACATCATCGGCCGGTTCAACAACGGCGCCGTGAACAATCCGCCATGGAGCATCAGAATCAGTGTCACGGAACCAGAGGGCCCCTTCTCAGATCCGTACCGGGGCCGCTCGGACTTCGATAGCATCTCCCTGGAGGGGGTCGGCCGACGGGACGCTCCGTTCCCAACCCCGGTCAGCGCTAACAGCTACGACCCAGTGTTCAATACGCCGTTGACGTACAACTACAACCTCACGCTGGAGCGGGAAATCCTGTCGGGATGGATGGCGCGCGCCGCATATGTCGGTTCGAAAACGACGGGTGGCCAGTACACCATCAGCCTGAACCCCGCCATCTATGTGCCGGGCTCAAATGCGACGACCGCCACGACCGATGCGCGTCGTGCGCTCCAACCGTACGGCGCCATCCAGACCTACGTGCAGAATGGGTGGTCCCAGTACCACGCGATGCAGCTGACCCTCAATCGGCGCTTTGCACGCGGCTTTACGATCAACTCCAACTACACGCTCTCCGATTCGGTCGGCAACTTCGGGGGCGAGCTGATTCCGTACTTCATGCCTCAGGATCCCGCGCTTGTCGTGGGACCGCTCGATGAGATGCGCAGGCATCGGTTCGTCACATCATGGGTGCTTGACATTCCCGACGTCGCGGGCAATGCGGCGACTCGGGCGGCACTGAACGGCTGGCAGGTGACCGGCATTCTCCAGTACCAGAGCGGTCAGCCATATACGATCACGACAGGGAATGACATCTCGCGCGATGGCATCGGCGGCGATCGCGGGAAAACGACGGGCGTCAGTATGGACCCGCCGGACGGTTCCGATCAGACAGTGTGGTTCAATCCGGCGGCCTTCGCGGCGGGCGATGTCGGGACGTTCGGCACTGTGGGCAGAGGCGCTTACTTCGGGCCGCGCACCTACTGGTTTGATATGGGCTTGAGCAAGAACATGTTGTTCAACGACGGCATGAGCATGCAGTTCCGGGCGGAGTTCTTCAACATCTTCAACCAGGTGAATTTCGCCAACCCGAACACTGCCTTGAACAACGCCGCGTCGTTTGGACGGATCACGAGCACGCACGCGAACCAGGGCGATCCGCGCATCATGCAGTTCGGGTTGAAGTTTGTGTTCTAGAGGCCGAACGAGGATCAGAAGACAGGAGGGGTGAGGGCTAACGTTCCTCACCCTTTTCTTGTGTCCATGAGGCCTGTGTCCACGTGACGCAGAGCCGCAGAGGCGCAGAGAATATACTCTCGATTTACTGCTTGTTGGTCGGCAGCTCGAACGATTTGCACGCCTGCGAGTCAGGCCATCCGAACTTGTTCACGATGCGATCGACGCCGACAACCAGCCGCTCGACATGGAAATTGATTAGCAGACCCAGCTTCTTGTCCATCAAGCGCAGATACGAGAGGACCTGTGCGCGGTGCACAGGATGCACCGTTTCGACGGCTTTCAATTCGACGATCACAGCATCATTGATGAGCAGGTCGAGTCTGTAGAACCCGTCCAGTACTAGGTCCTTGTACCGAACCGGAACCCTCACCTCCGAGGTCACTTCAAGCTTGCGCGCTTGCAGCTCGTAGATCATGCACGGGCGATACACGCTTTCCAACAGGCCAGGGCCCAGGGCCCTATGAATTTCGATACCCGCCTGGATGATCAGATAGGAGGTCCGGTCTAACTCGGTACTATCCATGCGACGTCATATCGCAATATTGAGGCCTGCCGAACTGTCGAACTTGTTAGCAAAAACGAAGTAAACGTTGGCGCAGGGCAGATTCTGCGCAACTCGGGTTCTTAAGAGATTCCGTTCTCTGCACCTCTGCGTCGACAGCTGGATTTTCGGACTGCAGTTCGTGCCCCATTCTTCTTGTTGCTGCCATCACGTGACGCCGAGGCGCAGAGACGCGAAGAAACGCGGTTCGGCAATGGTTTTCGGTAACGTAACACGCTCTCTCAGAGGTCGTTATAGAAAATGAATGCCTCTCTGCGGCTCTGCGGCTCTGCGCCGCGTGTTTGATTTCAGGCAGCAGAGTTAGAATACGCCGTATGAAAATCCCAGCCATTGTTACATCGGTGTGTCTGCTCGCAGCTTCTGCGCTCGTTGCGCAGCAGCCCGCGCCGAAGGTCGCCAATCCCGTCGTCATCCAGTTCATGGTCGACGGCATCGATCACAACAGCGTGCGCACCGCGATCGCCGCCGGCGCGACGACGCTCGGATCGCTGCTGAAGCAGGGTGTCACGGTAGAAACCTATTACTGCACGAGCCCGGCGCCGCGGCTCGATCTGCCTGACGGCTCGCGCCCGTGGGGAGGCAGCACGAGCTCAAACGTCGCGATGCACACTGGCACGCACCTGTTCGAGTCGTATAACATCGACGACATTTTCCTGAGCGCGAAGCGCGCCGGCACCAAATCGGTCTTCGCCGGCGGATCGAACAACTACGCGATCTTCAAGAACGCCGACTACCTTTACTACGGCGGCAACGAGCTGACCGATGAGATCGTGGTCGACAAGGGTCTGCAGCACCTGACCAAGGACAACGCGCGGCTGCTCCGCCTGCACCTGCAGCACATCCGCAACGCGTGGCGCGGTCCGAGCGACACGACCAACCCGAAGTCCGAGTACATTCAGTACTTCGTAAAGACGGTCGACCCGCAGTTGGCGCGGCTGATCGCAGGGCTCAAAAGTGCCGGCGTCTGGGATCGTACCTACATCATCTTCGGCTCTGATCACGGCATGGGACAGACGAGCCAGAGCGGTCATCCCCAGTCGGTGCTGTCGTCGTGGACGACGTTCATGGCGTTCTACGGACCCGGCGTGAAGCGCGGTGCGACTATTCCGTACGCGGAAGGGCCCGATGTGGCGGTGATGACAAATTACTTTCTCGGTCAGCCTCCGCTCAAAGGACATCTCGACCCGAAGGTGCCCGCCAATCTCGGCCGTGTCAGCGGCGTCTTCCTCGAGAACATGCTCGAAGGCGGCCCCGCGGACGTCAAGCACCCGCGGTACATCGAGCGATATTTGAAGTCGAACATGCCGCGCGGCGATGAGTTACGTCGACTATCGTGCGGCGATGATCAAGCTGATGTCGCAATAGGCGCGGTCTCGGCGGAGAGGCGCGGAGCCGCCGAGCGCCTGGCAGATTTTGCTGGACACGAACACGGCGTAGTCCTACATTTCCCTCATCCAACCGTTTTGCGTCGTCCGGATTCGCCTTTTGATGAAGGGGTGTTCAGATGCGACGAGGTACTGCTTGTCTTGCTCTCCCTTGGATTCCTCGGCACACTCGCGTTTGCTCAAGGCACGGGACAGATCAACGGGGCTCTTACCGACACCAGCGGAGGCGTGATTCCTGGCGCCACGGTGTCGGCTATCGAGAGCGCCACGGGCATCAAGACCGACACGGTCACCGGGGCCAATGGGCGCTACTCGTTCCCATCGATGCGACCCACCACCTATGAGATTCGCGCGGAGCTGGCCGGCTTCAAGACGGTGCGCCGCACGGATATCACGCTGCAGGCCAACCAGAATCTCACGGTGAACATCACGCTCGAGCTCGGCGATCTGGCGGAAACGATCACGGTCGCGGGCCAAGCGGCAACGGTCGACATTTCGTCGGCAACCATCAGCGAAGTCGTCGACCACGCGCGCATCGTCGAGCTGCCGATCGCCGGCCGCGAAGTCGCGCGATTGCAGACGCTCGTCGCGGGCACTGTGCTGGCGTCGGTCAGCGAGGAGACCGGAAAGTCGATCCCGGGCGCGGTCCGCATCTCGGCCAATGGCGCCGGCGAGCGCCAGAACTCGTACCGGCTGGATGGCGCCAACAACACCGATCCGTACTTCCAGGAAAACCAGAGCTTCCCGTTTCCCGACGCACTCCAGGAATTCTCGATTCAGACGTCGAACTACAGCGCATCGCATGGCAACAACGCGGGCGCCGTCGTAAACGTTGTGACGCGCTCAGGGACGAACAGCTTCCATGGCGGGGCGTTCGAGTACCTCCGCGATCGGACGTTCAATTCGAAGGGCTTCTTCGCGGCAGAGAAGGACTTCCTCAAGCGCAACCAGTACGGCGGATTTGGCGGCGGTCCGATCAGAAAGAACAGCACATTCTTCTTCGGCGGCTGGCAGCGCACGCGCATCACGAACCGCGCCGCCGAGGTGATTCGAAACGTCCCCACTGCGGCCCAGCGGCAGGGCGACTTTTCCAACTGCACGCCGGCGTGTCCACAGCTCTACAACCCGGCCACCGGGCTGCCGTTTCCCAACAACCAGATTCCACAGGCGCTTTGGGATCCGGCAGCGGTGAAGGTGTTTGCCGCGCTGCCGACGTCCACCGCCCCAAACGGCCAGGTCCTGGTACCGCGAAGCACCGGCCAGGATTCCAACCAGTTCATCGCGAAGGTGGACCAGCAGCTCGGTGCCAACAACCAGTTCAGCGTCCGTTACTTTCTGGACGACTTCAACAACGCCTCGCAATTCATTCCAGGCAATATCCTCAGCTACTTCGGACCGAGCCTGGAGTCCGATCCTCGCAATCAGAGCATCGTCACGGGCTGGAAGCGAACGATGAGCTCAACGCTGCTCAACGAGAGTACGTTCGGATACAACCGCCTCCACACGGCGCGGCGGCCACATCCGGAGGTCCCGTCGACGCAGGATTTCGGTATCCGGCTTCCCTACTACCCGAACATCCCGTCGGTTTCCGAGATCAGGGCGCAGGGCTACTTCAACTTCGGCGACAACCTCGAAGCGTCGTTCCCACGAGACGGCTTCCAGTTCAACAACAAGACGAACTGGATCAAAGGACGTCACGGAATTCAGTTCGGCTTCGAGCTCGAGTACCAGCGGTCGGAGATCTACAACGATTTCCGCCGGGCCGGACACTTCATCTCGAACGGCATATTCACGCGTGCGCCGGGTGCGGCAAGCGGCGGCCATGCGCTCGCCGACTTCCTGCTCGGCCGGCTCAGCACGTTCGATCATGGAACCGGTGAGTACAAGAACTATCGAAATCTCTATCAGTCGTACTTCTTCCAGGACGATTTCAAGATCAGCGATCGCGTCACGCTGAATTTTGGCGCGCGTTACGAGCCAATCGGTCCCTGGCATGACCTCGTAGGGCGCTTCCAGGTCTTCGACATGGATGCCTATGAAAAGGGCATCAGGACGACTCAGTTCGCGGAGGCACCTCCCGGACTGTTCTTCCGCGGCGATCCGGGCATACCCGAGGACGGCACGTTGCCCGATCGGAACAACGTCTCAGGACGCTTCGGTTTCGCATGGGACGTGACGGGTGACGGCAAGACCAGTATCCGCGGCGGCGGCGGCATGTTCTACGACACCCACCTGCAGGGTGACTACAACAACGGCGGCGTGAACGCACCGCCATGGAGCATTCGCGTCAACGTTGAAAACTCGACGACGCTGGTCGGGCCGTTGTCTGACCCGTACCGTCCGCGCACCGACTTCGATTCCCTCGTACACGACTACGAGGACAAGGACACGATCATTGGCGCCGCGAACGCGCCGTTCCCGCGTCCCGTTCTCGTGGAGTCGTTCGACGAGGTATTCAACACCCCGCTGACCTACAACTACAACCTCGCGTTCGAGCGCGAAATCAGAACCGGGTGGATGGCGCGCGCGGCCTACGTCGGATCGACGGCTACGCAAGGGCGCTCGAGCCTCTCGCTGAACCCCGCGATCTATACGCCCGGCGGACCAGTGAACAATCCGCAGGCACGCAGGAAGCTTCCGGAATACAGCGGCATCAACCGCTTCGTGCAGGACAGGGACAGCCAGTATCACTCGATGCAGCTCACGCTCAATCGGCGCTACGCAAATGGCCTCACGGTCAACACGAATTACACCCTGGCGGACCTGCAGGGCACGATCGGCGGGCCCGAGCTGGTGCCGTACTTCCATCCCGACTTCGACACCATCGTCGACACCCTGCGGCACGGGCGGCTCGACGACATGCGCCGGCACCGCTTCGTGACGTCGTGGGTGTACGACATCCCGGGGCCGACGTCTGGCGGATGGAGTCACGCAATCGGCGGCTGGCAGGTGACCGGTATTTACCAGTGGCAGAGCGGCCAGCCGTACACCATCACGAGCGGTGTCGACAACGCAGGTTGGGGGTTAGGAAGCAATCGCGCAATTCGTACCGGCCAGCCGCTGGATCCGCCGTCAGGATCCGACGAGACCGTGTGGTTCAACCCGGGAGCGTTCGCCGTCAACCCGAACGGAAGCTTTGGTGAGACGCTCAGGGGCGAGTTCTTTGGTCCGACCCGCCAGACGGTCGACATGGGACTGTTCAAGCGGTTCTCGTTCTCGAACACTGTCAATCTGCAATTCCGGGCGGAGTTCTTCAATCTGTTCAATACAGTCAACTTCAACAACCCGAACACCACGGTGAACACGGCAGCAACATTCGGCCGGATCACCGAGGCGCAGGATCCGCGCATCATGCAATTCGGTTTGAAGTTCTTGTTCTAGGCGGAATGATCAACAGAAGATCAGAGGGTCAGGAGAATTCTTCTTAAAAGAGAATTCTTCTGGTCTTCTGGTCTCCTGCTGGATTTCGCGCTCAGCCGACGCCCGTTATTATTTGTTCTGCCTATGGCAACCCCATCGCCACGGCGGTGGCCGCCCAGCCGGTTGCCATGGCCGAAATCCACTGATCGTGGCCGTATGGGAACCCGCTCTCGAAAAACGGCTGGAACTTCGGCGATCGGCTTCGCACGTGCCAGGAGCCGTCGGGGTGTTGCGTCGAGAGCAGATATTTCGAGGCCCGCTTGTACGCCGCATCGCCCGGCTGAAGCAGTCCGGTTTTGACGAGCGAGACAAGCGTCTGTCCCGTCGCATACGCGTCGCTCGAGAGGAACTCCGTCTGCGACCAACCGCCGTCGGGCCGCTGTGCTGACAAGATCGTCTTGGCCAGGCGACGCAGTGTTCGCTCATTAGCGCCGCCCATGCAGTGCAAGCCCACCAGCTGCATATTGCGATCTTCGGTCGTTACTGGCGTCGCCTGTTCGAGCCAGCGTGCGGCCAGCGCCATGCGACGCGAGATGTCCGCCGCGCGGCCTGGAGGCCCAAACGATTTGATCACCGTCATGGCGAGCGCGGTGCGGAAGATATTGCCGTCTTCAATCGGCGGCCTGGCAACGCCGCCGCCGCCCAGGCCCCACGATCCGTTTCCGCTCTGCTGCGCAAGAATGCTGGCGATGACGGCATCTGAATTACGGTCAGGTTCCTCGCCGCTGCTGGCAAGCGCCGAGAGCGCGTACAACTCTACGTCGGGAAACCCGCCCCCCTCGAGCCGCTCGAAGAAATTAGCAGGGTCAAAAAACCTCGCCCGCGTCAGCTGACGTCGATTGGCTGCGGCCTTCTCGTCGAGCGGAATCCCCTTGTCGCGTGCAGTCATGCTCGCGATGTCGGCGATGTTGTGGTGATGGCACGACGCGCATCCGCCCTTCGACGCTGCTTCGGTTGAGCTCTTCTCGAGCAAGGCAAGGCTTCTCTGCACTGCGGTAAGCGTATCCGCCGGGGCGAAGGTGGCGGGCACTGCCGTCGGCGATTTGCTGGCGGCACCGCCTGCGCGCTCGAGCATACGGACGACGGACGGGTTGCCGATCTTGCGCGCCCACTCCAGCGCCGTTTCCCCTGCGAGACTGCGAATGTTGACGTCGGCCTTGCGCTCGATGAGCGTGCGCACGCCGCCGGCGTTCGGACGATCTGTCGCGACGGCGAGCATGAGCGACGTCATGCCGCGCACGTCCCTGGCATTGACGTCGGCGCCGGCGTCGAGCAGCACGGCGATCATCTCCGGCGATCCGAGCGACGCGGACGCCAGAAGCGCGGTCCAGTTGCCAAGGGCGATCGTGCCGGCTTTCACTTTCTGAAACGATCCGTCGCCCGACACCGCGTTGACGTTCGCCCCTTTTGCCAATAGCAGCTTGACCGCGGGCAGGTTTCCGTTGGAGGCCGCCCCGATTAACGGTGTCGAGCCCGTGAAGTCCGGGACGTCAATCGCAATGCCCGCGTCGGCGATGATCTTGATCGTCTCGAAATCGTTGCCTCTGACGGCCGCGTTCAAGGCGTTCACCTTCAGCACGTCGACGACCTTCGGATCCGCGCCCTTTGCCATCAGCAGGCGGACGATGCCCGCCGAGTTGTCGCTCATCGCCGCCAGGAGCAACGCGGACCGGCCGCGCTTGGTGACGGCGTTGACGTCGGCTCCACGGTCGAGCAGCAGGCGGACCTTGTCGGTATCGGTCACCGACATCATCAAAGCGGTAGACGCCCGCGCCGTTCGCCGCGTTGACGGACGCGCCCTTGTCGAGCAGCATGCGCATCGCGTCGAGCGATCCGCTGACCGCGGTGTGCATCAGCGGCGTCATGCCGCCGCGAGGCGCACCGGCATTCGGATCGGCGCCCGCCTTGAGCAAAGCCTCAAGCTTGGTGAGATCGTTCGCTCGAATGGCGGCGTAGAGGGCATCGCCCTGCGAGCTCCCATCCTGCGCGCCGACGACAGATGTGCACAGCAGCAGCGCCGCGATCACTCGCTTCATTTGGTGTGCCTTCTCGTTACGGGTTGCCGTCGTTTTTCGTTTTTCGTTACTTTAGCTTCCAGCCTTCATCGAAGAAGCCGGCTGTCTTCGTCGCGCCGCCGGTTGAGAGCACCGCGTAGTCGCCGAGTCGTGGAAAGAAGACCGACTCCGTTCCCGACGTGGTCCGGTTCGCCGAAAACGTCTGGCCGGTGTTGATTACGACGTACTTCTGCGGATTCAGCGGATTCGGGTAAATCAGGACCAGCGCGTGGTCGGCAGATGGGAACTTCTGCGTGCCGACTGTGATGTCGCTCTTCGTCCATTGGATTGGCAATCCGCCAAGCACTTTAGCGATCAAAACGTTGCTGCCCGGATCTCCGAACAGCACCAGGTTGTAATTGGCGATATCGGCAGCCGATACGGACTTGTCATCCTTCATCCGTATGTCGCCGCGCATCCATTTCGCGAACTCGGACCTGAAGCTGTCGAAGCGCTGGGTCGCGTAGTTCTGAACGCCTTCGTTCCACGGCTGCCCCGTGCCGCGCACCGCAAGAAACCCTTCGGTGAATGCGTCCTCGATCGGGCCCTGCAGCCCGTGGATCTTTTGCAAGCCCGCCGGCGGTCCGGTCGCCACGGCCCACTTCCCGCCGGTTTTCACGAACACCGGGTTCGCACCGGCCTTCAACGACTGACCGTCGATCGTGAACGCCGCCGCCGGCACATCGAAGCGCACTCGCGCGACGTTCTTCGTCGTCACGGTGTACTGCTTCATGTCATCGGATCGTCTGGCGTCCACATCGGCACGCTTGTAACTCTCTTCGAGCAGCTCAATCGTCGTCCAGTGGGCGTTGTTGTATTTCGTGGTGTAGGTGACGAACCGCACGTGATTCGGCGCCTTGCCCGCCGTCTCGTCCAGTGCCTTGCGAAGGAACGCCTCTGATTCAGCTTTGCTCTCTTTGTGCCACGCATGCCCGGTGTCCGGGCCGACGAGAAACAGCAGGCGCAAATCCTTCGTCGTCCATTTGTAGGGCGATTCCTTCGTCAGCTGGAAGCCTTCCCTGACGATAGCCTCGCGAAAACGCGTCGACGCTCTCAGTTGCGCGTCTTTCTCACCGCCGTAGCTCACGCCGGGCACGTTGAACGCGTTCAGCGCGTAGTCTTCGGCATCGACGTAATGCAGCGCCGCCTCCTGGTACGGCGTCAGGCCCTCTTTGGGCAGGCGGTTGCCGGCGTACTCCTTCGTCTCCGAGTAGCCCGCGCTTGCTTCGTAGGCGCCAAAGAAGGTGGGATTCTGAAGCGCCAGGCGTCCCGAGCCCTGGTGCCCGCCCATCGAATGCCCGCGGATCACGATCCGCTCGGCGTCGATGTTGTAGTGCTTGCGCACCGCGGCAACCACCTCGAAGACGTCCGTTTCGGCGTAGAACTTGTAGGAATGATTCATCCGCGCAAACGGCTCGACCATGATGTAGTCGTCCGCGAGGATCTGCGAGGTCTCATGCGGCCCGGCCTGCTGCTGAAGGAAATGGACTTCGTTTAGCTGCTGCTGCGTGCCGTGCAGCCAGATGTCGAGGCGCATCGGGCGCTTCCCGTCATAAGACGCGGGAATAGTCAGCCCGTACGGTTGCACGCCGCCGTCTATGCGCGAGACGAATCCGCGCACGACGTTACCGGTCTTCCTGGTCCATGAGGACGTGCCGTTCTCGAGCTCGATGGCTCGCCCGATGCCCGTATCGAGCGCGGTAATCGTCTCGGCTGCGTAGTTCGGGCCGAAGAACTCGTCCGGGAAGCGCAGGATGTACTCGACAGCCTTCTTGTAGATCTGCACGTCGGCGAGCAGCTGCGGATCCGCTTTGTTCGAGCCGAGGGCCGCGATGCGCGCGCTCAGCTCGGCAAGCTTCTTGTGGATCTCGGCTTTCTGATCCGCGGTCGGCGGAAACACTTTCACGCCCTGCCCCTGCGCCGCGACAACGGCCGCCGCCAGAACACACAACAGGACGGTTTTCTTGAGAACGGACATTTCAGGCCTCCTCGGGAATTGAGGAAATTCTACAGGAAATCAGGAGTTCAAAAGGCTTTCAGGGACAGGAGACCAGGAGAATAGGAGGAACATTCTTCATGAAAAAGAAATCCTCCTAATCTTCTAATCTCCTGTTTGTATTTCGTACTTGTTACTGCGCTTTCACGAAGTACAGGCCGCCCGGCTGCGAAACCTGGCCGGTCGCCCCGGTCGGCGTCAGGCCGCCGCTTTTCGGGTCGATCTTGAACACGACGATGTTGTCGCCGTTCTGATTGGCGGCGATCAGGTACTGATTGGTCGGATCGATCGTGATGTTGCGCGGCGTGCGACCGCCTGAGGGCGTATGGCCGACGAGCGTCAGCGTACCCTTCGCGGAATCTACCGCGTAGTGCGCAATGCTGTCGTGGCCGCGGTTGGTGACGTAGAGCCATTTCCCCGTCTGATCGATCTGGATCTCGGCCGTCGTGTTGTTCCCTTTGTGATCCGCCGGAAGCGTCGACAGCGTCTGGATCTGCTTCAGGCTGGCGCCGTCGACCTCGAACACGCTGACCTTCGAGTCGGTCTCGTGGTTCACGTAGAGGAACTTGCCGTTCGGATGCAGCTGCAAGCGCCGCGGCCCCGATCCGCCCGCGTTCATGGCGACGTACGGAGGATCGGCGGGCATCGCAGTGCGTTTCACCGGATCGACGCGGTAGACGTACACGCGGTCGAGCCCAAGCTCGGCGACATACACGAGGCGGCTATCCTTCGAAAAGACGATCCCGTGCGCCTTCGGTCCGGGCTGCTTCTCGCTGAGCGGCTTGCCGGTGTGCTGATTGGTGTAAAACGCCTCGGTCAGCTTGCCGTCCGGCTCTACGCCAAACACCGAGAAGGTGCCGCTGTTGTAGGTGACAGTCGCGGCGAGCTTGCCTCCCGGATCGAGCACGACCTGGTTCGCCCGGTCCCCTTTGGCGCTCACTTTGTTGACGAGTGTCAGCTTGCCCGTACGCTGGTCGATCGCAAACGCGCTTACGTGATCCCCCGGCGTGCCGTCTTCCCAATTCGCGGCATACAGAAAAGCGCCGTTAGGATGACCCCACACATGCGCGGGATTGACGGTTTCAGCGACAAGTCCGATCGGCGTCAGCGCGCCGGTCTTCGAGTCGAAGCGCCACGCATAGATGCCCTTCGAGGCCGATGTCGTGGTCGGCGTCGGGTTCGTGTAACTGCCGGCATAGACGAAGTAGTCGCCTGTCCCGGACGCAGTCGAGGGCCCCGATTGCGCGTACGCAGTCATCGCCAGCGAAAACAGCAGTGAGCAGAAAACAAGCAGTCGTCGCATAGCTCTATTCCTTTTCGCTTTTCGCTTACTTGATCTTTACAAACTGCTCCGGCGTCAACGCCCTCGGGGTGAAACGCGCCTCGCGGATCGCCCCTTTGAAATAGTTGCGCCGGTTGATGCGTGTGCCGAGGGAGGCCGCGCCTTCGCCCTGGGGCGTGAAGGCCACCTCCGCCTCGCCTTGCAGCACGCCGTTCACGTAGCTGCGGAACATCTTGCCGTCATATGTCTGTGCGACGTGATACCACTCGCCAATCGGGTGCAACTTATCCTTGAACATCAGCGCGCGGTTGTAGCCGGGACCGTTGACGAAAGCATCGAGATACCAGCTCTTGTCGACGACCCGCAGCTCGAACAGGAAGCGCGCATTCGCGTCCTGCCCGGTCTTCACGTGCTCCGCGCTCGCAAGCAGGCCGGTATTCGGATCGCGCTGGGCCAGGTGGAACCACCGCTGTTCGAACGCGCCGCCGTCGGGACGGAAAATCGCTTCGAACGTGAATGTCGCCGCGCCCGCGAGAGGATGTTTCTCAATCCAAATCGCATCGTCCACGCCGTCGAACTCGATCGCTTTGCCCAGCGGCGTGTCAACGACCTTCGGGTTGCCTTCCACCGTTGTCTTGATGCCGCCGATGTTCTCCAGCCGATCGAACGTCCACACGATGGCGTTGCCGCCCTGAGCCGCCGGCAGCGCCGCTCCGCACAGGACGAGCAGCGCAATCACGCCCAAAATCTTCATGACAGTCATCGTGAAACTCCTGCTGTTGGCGGACAGCTTAACATGCGGATCTCGCGGATTCCCCTTCAATAGTTTGGATCCCTCGTGCGGAAATCCCGCGGTTTCGACGTGACTTCACACCGGACTTGAAAAATTCCGCCGACAATTCGGTTCTTGTTCGCCGCATGGCCTTTGCATATCCTTAAAGGCGTCACAACAATTACGGTTGCCCAGGAGGAGCCTGATGAAGGCCACACTTCATAAGTACGTCATTTCTCGGTGCGTTGGTCGCGTGCGCGACGGTACTGCTGCCGACGCTCGCATACGCCCAGGCACAGATCGTAGGTCAGGTGCGCGACGAATCGGGCGGAGTACTTCCCGGCGTCACGGTCGAAGCCGCCAGCCCCGCGATCATCGAAAAGGTGCGATCGGCGGTGACCGACGACCAGGGACGCTATCGCATCGAAGCGCTGCGCCCCGGCATCTACAAGCTGACGTTTGCGCTCGCCGGCTTCAGCACGGTCGCGCGCGAGTCCATCGAGGTGCCGTCAGAGGTCGTCGTCACCATTAACGCCGATATGAAAGTCGGGCGCGCTCGAAGAGACGATCACCGTTTCGGGTGAGACGCCCCAAATCGACGTGCAGTCGGCGTCGAGAACGCAGGTCATCACCCGCGACATCATCGACACGCTGCCGGTGTCGCGCAATGTCATGTCGATCGGCGTCCTGTCGGCCGGAGTCCGGCCGGCCACGCCAGATGTCGGCGGCTCGCGCATGACTGAGCAGGTCGGGCTGCGCGCCCATGGGCTCGCGGGGAAGACGCCGAGCAGCTCGTCGAGGGCATGTCCATTCAGAGCCTCGAAGGCGCGTCGCAGAGCTACTTCGACGACATGCTGCAGTCGGAAATCACGATCATGACGAGCGCGATTCCGGCCGACACGTCGGGCGGCGGCATCCGCATGAACACCGTGCTGAAGGACGGCGGCAACATTTTCAGCGGCGTCGGCGTTCCTCGGCTTCAGCAGTGGCGAGTGGCAGAGCGACAACGTCGACGATGAGCTGCGCGCGTCGCCGCGCAGCATCAGTACCGCGAACGGCATCAAGCACATCCACATGTTTACCGGATCGCTGGGCGGCCCGATCAAGCGCGACAAGTTGTGGTTCTTCGTTACGACACGGCATCAGTCGTCGGACGAAACGGTCACCGACGTGCCTGTGCAGATCACGACGCCCCAGGGTGAAGTCATCAACTCGTATCTCGACACGTACGTGCGCGGCCCCTCCCTGCGTATGACGTGGCAGGCGGCGGCGAAGCACAAGCTCGCGGCTTCGTTCAGCGGTGGTGGAAGCGGAAGGGAAGGACTTCGGCGCCGGGCAGGACCCGCGAACCGTCCAGTTCCGCGATCCGAGCAAAGCGCACCACACCGTGGGCAACATCCAGTAGACGTCCCCATGACCAACCGGCTGCTGTTCGAGGCGGCTATTCGTGGAC